>NZ_CP090557.1:2700000-3900000 GCF_021484805.1 Tellurirhabdus bombi
CGCAATGATAACCGCATTGAAAACAAAGGCTAAAATTCCGTGCAAAAGCGCCAGCCGCCGAATGGGCTTGGAACTAATCGCTACGTCGGAGACCTGACTGGTCATGCCAATAATAAAGGAAAAATAGGCAAAATCGAGGTAGTCGGGTTCTTCATCGCCGGGAAATTCCAGTCCTTTAGCCAATTGACCAGCTTCACGGTCGTAGTAAAGATGGGCGTACCGAATGGTGAAAATCGTATGCACCAGACTCCAGGACGAAATAATGGCGAGTATGCAAAGAAAACTGTGCCGGGATAGCTCACTCATATTCTGGCTTTTACTCAGCAGCCCAATGACCGCAAACAAACTGCTGAAGGCCGCCACTAGCACAAACAGGAAAATCAGGGTTCGGCTGGAGTCCTGCATCTGGTAGAACGAGCGAATGTGGAGCGGATGAGCCAGAAACAGAGCTGTCCAGGTTAAAAGCAGCGAGGTCAGCGAAAAGCCCAGCCAGGTGATCACCAGCCGCGTTGGCATAGCGAACGAATTCGGCAGAAAGCCAAAAACGCCCACCGCCACTGCCAGCGCGATAAAGAGCCGATGGTGTGAATCCAGCCGACTGATTGATTGAAGGAGTTTCATGCAAATGCGTTAGACAAATAAGGGCTATTGCAGGGATTCACTCCATTGCAGCATGGCCGGATACAAATCAGCCGCCGTTTGACCTTGTTTACGCTGGCTGTATAACTCCTGTAGCTTTTGATTAAATTCCCGGAATCGAATAAATTTCCGATGGTCCACCATGAGGTTTTCGCGGTCTTTATTTATCGTTTCGGAGACGTTTTTGGGGTAGTTTTCTCGGACATACAGGCAGTAAAGCGCGTGGGTCATGTATTCGTTGAAGACATCATACGCTCCGTTGTAATGGTCCGCCGGGCCACCTTTGGCCGCCCATTTGGCCCGGTCACCGAACACCCGATTGATGTCTTTCTGGTGTTTGTCCGACATCGGATTGACGTAATTATGGTCAATTTCGGTAAAAACCACGCCCGATAAGGACGCCTGCTGGGTCAATTCGTCAGCTTTATTTTTATCCATTACTTCAGAACCACATACAAACATGATGCACTCCTGATAATCGTCGGTTAAATAATAGCGTGTGCTATGGTTGTTTCCGGTCAGAGGCGAGTAAACCGTTTTGTAACAGTCGTACCGGTTAGGGTACTCTTTTTCAATCCATTGCCACATCTTTTCCATTGGCATAAGCTGCTTCGTCCGGGCGATGGATTGTTGGTAGTAAGCTTCGTTTTCGGCAAAAAAAGCGGGGAATTTACTGGTATTGGCAAAATCCTGCATCAAAGGAAGAAGCGGCGCGATGGCCCCCGAGGTTTTGTAAATCGTTCCGTCAACGATACGCCCCTGCTGTATATCGTACGCATTCGCATCCTGAACCAAATTGAAATAAAGGTCGGAGCTTTTCGCTAACATGGAATCCAGTTTTTTAATGAACGCGTGGTTTTGGTAAGGCGCGAAGCGAGTCATTACTTTCTGGTAGTACGGCCCACTTTTGTGAATCATGTCGCGGTCTTTCTGCCCGGTAGGCGTCAGGGCAATGCTCAAATGCATCAGTTCCTGGACGGGTGGAATGGCAACCAGTGCTTTCTTCCGATGGGCGGCCTTGTAAGCTTCTGAAAAAGTAGGTACCAGGTTGATATAATGCACCTGAACCGTGACCGTATCTTTCCCGTCGGTAATACGTACCCGCTCATACTCAGCCCCCCGGTAAGATACCTGTATTGAATCCGTCTGGACCTTGATCAAAATTGGATTTTTCCAGCCTGACAATTCACTGGATGTAGTCGCGTTCATTCTGACGTTGAGCCGTTTACCTTCTTCTTTGGCTAGATCGCTGAACTGCACCCGTTCGTCAAAACCGTAGAAAGTCGAGGATACCTGAACCTTTTTGTCAGTAGTTTTTAAGGTAGGAATAGCCTGAGCCAGTAAAACGCCCGACGATGAGGCGAAGAGAGACAATAAGGCAAAGGTTGCTTTCATTCGAGTCGTGAATTGAATTAAGTATTCTTAAATATACCAAAAGAACCCAATTGCAAACCCGCGTGCGATTTACCTTTGTGGGATTAATTAATCAGTTTATGAAAAAGTTTAGTATTGTTTGGGCCGTTATCATTCTTTTGGCGGGTTGCAGCCCCAAAACGGTGCGGACGGCCTACCGCGTCCCGAAAAATGGGCTATCGCAGTTCTTTCGGTATGAGCCGGGGAAAACGCCGATGATTAGCGCCCACCGGGGCGGAGGGGATATTAAAGGTTATCCCGAAAATTGCATCGAATCGTTTCAGTACCTGGCCGACCGGATGCCCACCATCATCGAGTGCGATATTTCGCTGACGAAAGACAGTGTGCTGATGATGATGCACGACAACAGCCTGGAGCGGACGACCACGGGCAAAGGGAAGCTAAATGAGGTGAGGTGGGAATACTGCAAAACGTTGAATCTGGAAGATAATCAGGGCAACTTAACCAAGTTCAAAATTCCAACGCTGGAAGAGGTATTGCGGTGGGGGAAAGGCAAAGTAGTGTTTACGCTGGACGTGAAACGCACGGTTCCTTTCGAAAAAGTGGTCGATATGATTCACAAAACGGGTGCCACCGATTACGCGGCGGTAATTACGTATAATGCTACCGATGCCGCGAAACTGCATCGCCTCGATCCGGCGTTGATGCTATCCGTAGGCATTATGAAACAAGCGGATTATGAGCGTCTGCGTGAATTAGGAATTCCTGATAATCGGATGATTGCCTTTGTTGGCACAAAAGAAGCGAACCCGGACCTGTATCGTTTTTTGCACGAAAAAGGCATTTCGTGCATTCTGGGAACACTCGGCAACCTGGACAAACAGGCCGCAGCCAAAGGCGACCAGCTATACCGGCAATACGCTAAAAACGGCGCGGATATTATGTCAACCGACCGACCATTGGAACTTTGGGAAGCCGTTAAAGAAACGAAGTAAACTTATCCAGACTGGCACTGCAACAGCGCCAGTCTGGATAAATCATTTATTTGATGTACCGGAAATCTTCGTTGCCTTTCAGCGTAAGCAATGTTTCGTACATGAGGTGAATCACCGATTGCACGTCATCGATATGAACCGTTTCCACAGTCGTATGCATGTACTTGAGCGGTAGCGAAATCAGGGCCGAAGCGATGCCTTCTGTTGCGTAGGCAAAGGCGTCCGTATCGGTTCCGGTCGAACGACTAACAGCTTGCCGCTGGAACGGAATGTCCTTTTGCTCCGCCACGTCAATGATGAAATCGAGCACATTGTTCTGCACCGCCGGACCGTAGCACAGCACGGGACCACCGCCCGCTTTTAGGTCGCCTTGTTCTTTTTTGTCGTATTTTGGGGATTGCGTATCGTGCGTAACGTCCGTACAAATCGCCAGATCTGGTTTCAGGCGGCGGGCAATCATCTCGGCACCCCGCAAACCAATTTCTTCCTGTACCGCATTGACGACGTATAGCGTAAACGGCAGTTCAACGTTATTTTCTTTCAGTTGCCGGGCTACTTCCGCAATCATAAAGCCTCCCATGCGGTTGTCGAGCGCCCGCCCCACGTAATAGCGGTTGTTCATCTCGAACAGACCATCGACAAACGTGCAGACAGTGCCCACGTGAATACCCATGTCGATAACTTCCTGCTTCGTATGAGCACCCACATCAATAAAGAGGTCGGTAACTTTGGGCGCCGTGTCCTTAGCCAAATCGCGGACGTGGATGGCTGGCCAGCCAAAAACACCCGTTACAACGCCTTTTTTGGTGTGTAGGTTAACGCGCATGGACGGAGCAATGACGGCATCCGAACCGCCGTTGCGGCGCACGAAAATGTAGCCATTATCGTCGATATAATTAACAAACCACGAAATTTCGTCGGAATGTGCTTCGATAACAACCTTGTAATCTTTGCCGGGATTGATGACGCCGACGGCGGTACCGTAGACATCGACAATGTGCTCATCGATATAAGGTTTCAGATAATCCAGCCAGATTTGCTGTCCCGACGACTCGAAGCCGGTGGGAGAGGCATTATTGAGGTATTTGTAGAGAAATGTTTTGCTTTGTTCGTTCATCGTACGCTAAAAAGAATTTAACAAGTAAAATTGAACTGTCTGTTAAGACTGGTTTTATCACAACGGAATGTTACCGTGCTTTTTCTTGGGTAAGGTGGCCACTTTGTTTTCCAGCATTTGAAAGGCCCGAATAAGCTTATGTCGGGTCTGTTCCGGGTAGATTACTTCGTCGATGTAACCCCGATGCGCCGCGCGGTAAGGATTGGCAAACTTCTCCGTATAGTCCAATACTTTCTCCTGAAGTTTGGTCTGCGGATCCTCAGCTTCGGCAATCTCGCGTTTAAAAATGATCTCGGCGGCTCCGCTGGCGCCCATCACCGCAATTTCGGCCGTTGGCCAGGCATAGTTCAAATCGGCACCGATGTGTTTGGAGTTCATCACGTCATAAGCGCCGCCGTAGGCCTTGCGGGTAATCACGGTCACACGCGGAACGGTTGCCTCGCAAAAAGCGTAAAGCAATTTGGCCCCGTTGGTAATGATGCCGTTCCATTCCTGGTCCGTGCCGGGCAGAAAACCGGGGACATCTTCCAGCACCAGCAGCGGAATGTTGAAGGAGTCGCAAAAGCGAACAAATCGGGCGGCTTTGGTACTGGCCTGAATATCGAGAACGCCCGCCAGAACGGCCGGTTGGTTCCCCACGATGCCAATGCTCCGACCCGCCAGACGCGCGAAGCCAACCACAATGTTTTCGGCAAAGGCTTTGTGAACCTCAAAAAAGCTGCCTTCATCAACCAATTCCTCAATCACCTCCCGCATGTCGTACGGCTGGTTCGGGTTTTCTGGAATGATGGTATTGAGGCCGGGGCGCGTTTCGTCCGTGGCTTCGTACGGCAGGCGGGGCGTATCGTCTTCGCAATTCTGCGGCACGTAACTCAGGAGCCGTTTGATGTATTGGATGCATTCTACCTCATTTGCGCAGGCAAAATGCGTCACGCCCGACTTGGTGCTATGCGTACTGGCACCGCCCAACTCTTCCGACGTAACGGTTTCGTGCGTGACTGTCTTGACCACATTCGGGCCTGTCACGAACATGTATGAAGTGTTTTCCACCATCAGAATAAAATCCGTGATGGCTGGGCTATAAACGGCACCGCCCGCGCAGGGACCCATCACCGCCGAAATTTGTGGAATCACACCCGAGGCCAGCGTATTGCGGTAAAAAATGTCGGCATAACCCGCCAGCGAAAGAACGCCTTCCTGAATCCGGGCCCCTCCCGAATCGTTCAGGCCAATGACCGGAGCGCCGTTTTTCATGGCCAGATCCATGATTTTGCAAATCTTTTCGGCGTGGGTTTCCGATAGAGCGCCGCCAAAGACAGTAAAATCCTGTGCGAAGACGTAGACCAGCCGACCATTCACCGTTCCGTAGCCCGTCACAACGCCGTCGCCCAGGTAATGTTCTTTGTCCAGCCCAAAATCCCGGGTTCGGTGCATGACAAACTTGCCGATTTCCTCAAACGAGCCTTCATCCACCAGCAAGGCAACGCGCTCCCGGGCGGTTAGCTTGCCTTTTTTATGTTGGGCATCAATGCGTTTTTGTCCACCGCCAATTTCAGCTTCAGCATTCTTACGGTCTAATTGTTCAGTTTTGGAAGGCTTCGTTTCAGGATTCATGCGGGGTTATGGGCGTATCTAGGACTATAAATAAATTATTTATGGGGCGTGATGTCAAGCGAAGTCAATCAGAACCTGATTTTTCTCAACACTCTCACCTCGTTGAACGCGGATGCTTTTGATGGTGCTTTCGCCGGGTGCTTTGATGACGTTTTCCATCTTCATGGCTTCCAGAATCAGAACGGTATCGCCTTTCTGCACGGTGTCACCCACCTGTACGTTGATACTCAGAATCAGGCCCGGCATGGGTGCTTTGATTTCGTTGATCCGCGCTTTGTTAGTCGATTCCATGCCCATTTGGGCCAACAGAAGATCAAAACGATCTTTCAGTTTGATGGTATGGATGCCCTGATTGATTCTAAGCGTAACGCTTTTTTCGGCAGGGTCGAGTTCCAGCAGTTCGGCCACAAAAGAACGATTCTGATGCAGAATATGAAACTGACGGTCGTTTAAAGGCACTAAATCCCAGGCGAAAGGCTCGCCATTGAGCGTAGGTTGACCAGACGGGAAATCAATATCAAATGTATCTTTTTCGTTGACCGTAGCGCGGTACATAAAAAGCCGGGTTTATTTTCGATTGATCAAATATACCCCAAATAAGCAAATTGCCATACCCATGATTTGCGGCCAGTAGAGCGGCTCGCCATCCAGAAGGCCCCAGCCTAAAGCAACAATCGGAATCAGGTACGTAACAGAAGACGCAAAAATGGCCGATGACAATTGGATGATGCGGTTAAACAGAACAGTCATCAAGCCAGAACCCAGCACGCCCAGAATAATCAGCATCACAAACGACGATGAAGACGCCGGATTGACCGCCCGGACGGGAAAATCGGTGGTAAGCAGGCCCAGCAGGGCAAGGGGGCCGGTCAGTGCAAACGTCCAGGAGGTGGAGGTTAGCGCGGGTAAGTGTCGAAGATAGCGCGATACCAGATTGATATTGAGGCCATAACACAAAGTAGCGACAACAAGTAAAAGCGCGTAGCCATTAACCGAAAAAGAGCCGGTTGCACTCAGAAAAACCAAAAATACAGAGCCGGCGAAGCCCAGTAAAACGCCAATAACCTGCCTGGTCTGGAGCGAGTTTCCGAAGAAAATAGCACCTAAAACCAACGTAAACAACGGACTTAGCGAATTCAACGCACCCGCTAACGAGCTACTAAGATGGGCTCCGGCAATGGCAAACATGAAGGCGGGAATGAGGTAGCCCAATACGCCCGAGGCCAATAAAACCCAGCTCTGCTGCCGTGGAAACTGCCGAATTTTAAGCATCACGTAAGGCAGAAAGAACAAAAAGGCGAATGTAATCCGTCCCGTGGCAACCTGCGTTGGTGAAAAAGAAGCCAGGCTTCGCTTAATGAGAATAAATGAACTGCCCCAGACCAAAGCGAGAATAAAAAGCAGAATCCAGGCCAGCAAGGGCGTTGTCTGTTGGGCAGGCGGCGAAATAGGTCGCTCGGTAGACGTCGGCGTGGTCATAAAATGGCGTAAGGATGGTAAAGCAAGCGAGGGTTGAAAGCGTCCTTAGACGCTTTCAACGGCATAAAAATCAGCTACTTCTGCCAAAATGCCTTGTAACTCATCGTATGTATCAGCCGTGACCAGCCGTTGCCGATACGGTTTAAAGTTTTCCAGCCCTTTAAAATAATTGGTGTAATGCCGACGCATCTCAAAGGTGCCCACGCGTTCGCCTTTCCAGCGGATGGAAAAATCGAGGTGCTGGCGGCAAACGTCCACGCGGTCGGCGATGGTTGGAATAGGGAGATGACCGCCAGTTTTCAGGAAGTGCTTGATTTCGTTAAAGATCCACGGATAGCCGATGCTGGCCCGGCCAATCATGATGCCATCCACGCCGTAGCGATTGCGGTATTCCAGGGCTTTTTCGGGGCTATCAATGTCGCCATTACCGAAAATAGGAATGGTGACGCGCGGGTTTTCCTTGATTCGGCCAATAAGTGTCCAATCGGCCTCTCCCTTGTACATCTGCACCCGCGTGCGTCCGTGGACGGTCAACGCCTGAATGCCGATGTCCTGAAGCCGCTCGGCAACTTCCATAATGTTTTTGGTGTTGTCGTCCCAGCCCAGGCGGGTTTTGACCGTCACGGGTAAATGCGTCGCCTTGACAACGGCTTCGGTCATTTGAACCATTTTGGGAATGTCCTGCAACAAAGCCGCTCCGGCACCCCGGCAGGCTACGTTTTTCACCGGACAACCGTAATTAATATCGATCAGATCCGGATTCGCGCGGGTGGCAATCTCGGAGCAAGCCCGCATGGTTTCGATATCGGAACCAAACAACTGAATACCAATGGGCCGCTCGTATTCAAAAATATCCAGCTTCTGAACGCTTTTCGCCGCGTCACGGATCAATCCTTCGGATGAAATAAACTCCGTATACATTAAATCTGCACCATTGGCCTTACAAACCGCCCGGAAAGGCGGATCGCTTACGTCCTCCATCGGTGCCAGCAACAGCGGAAAATCCCCTAATTCTATCTTACCAATTTTTGCCATACCTGCTTCAAAAGCAATAACTCACAGAACTTGAAGTTGTAACGCATCCGATGAATGATGGGTTCAGATGCCAACTTTTAAAAATACAGCCGTAAATTTACAACCTTATGACTGAATTACGTTCAAATAATCCGTTGGCCGAAGGGCTGCATCCCCTGCGCAGTATAATCCTTTTGCTGGGATTCGTGTTGGTTGGTATGTCGCTGGGAAGTATTGTTTCAGCCCTATTGCTGGTGATCTGGTCAACGATGCAGGATGGGGGAGCGGCCCGTAATACGTTCGAATTACTGAGCAATCCGGAAGCTTTTTCAGGAAGCTGGTATCTGCTGATTTTAATTCAGGGAATCAGCCACGCCCTGACTTTTCTGGTCCCCTGTCTGCTTTACTGGCGAATGATGGAACGTCGCCGCTGGAAAGATTTCAACCCGCGTCCGCTGTCGACAGTCAACTCCCTGGCATTGGTGGTTTTGCTGACCATTGCTTTTATGCCGTTTAACGGATTAATTATTGAGTGGAATCAGAACATTAACTTGCCCCCGGCTTTTGAAGGGCTGGAAGAGTGGATGAAGCAAAAGGAAGACCAGCTCACAAAGCTGACCACCTTTCTGGTTTCGTTTGATTCGCCGGTGCAGCTTATGCTGGCCTTAGTGGTTGTTGGGGCGCTGCCCGGCATTGGAGAAGAGGTTTTATTTCGAGGCTTGCTGCAACGGAAACTAGGCCAATGGACTGGAAATACCCACGCGGCGATCTGGATTGCTGCGGCCATTTTTAGCGCGATTCACTTTCAATTTTACGGATTTTTTCCACGGATGTTACTCGGCGCGCTATTTGGGTATCTCTACGCCTGGTCCGGAAATTTATGGGTTCCGATTCTGGCCCATTTCGTCAATAATGGCTTCACCGTGTTGATGGTATGGCTATACCGGCAGCGAGTAGTGCCCATCGATATTGAAAATACAAACTCGGTTCCGCTGACGGGTGCTTTTTTTTCGTTACTTTTAACAATTGGATTATTGTATTACTTCCGAAAAAGCAACCAAGCTGCTCGTTCACATCCGTATGGCTAAAAATTGGGAAAAGGTGTTGGTGACTTCCATGCTTATCAGAGCTGAGATGGCCAAGATTGTGTTGGCCGGACACGAAATCGACGCCGTTGTCATCAACAAAAAAGATAGTAACGTACATTTTGGCAACTGTGAGGTTTATGTTCCTTCACAACATGCCATTCTTGCCAAAGTGATTATTTCTGCTGAAATGCAGCACGTAACCGGCGAATGAGCTGGTAGTAACAACTTTTTGTCGATCAAACTCGGCAGTTTTCTTTTATTCGGCGTCAAACAACTCCGCCCGGGTAATGGCCCACTTACCGGCTGCAATAGGCAAGCCCCGCAAAATACCTCGGTTGGTTGTACAGATTAAATAAATGTCTTCCGTTTCAAAGATAGCTACTACGTTTTCGTGAGCAATGGGCGATGATTTGCCGACGGTTTCAGTAAGCTCCTGGCCATTGTCTTCAAACGTAATCGAATAAACCCGGGCGTCGGTGGGTTTATAATTCGCCTGACGAATTTTTTTCTGCAAGATGCTATAGACGTTCTCTGCTTCTTTATTGTCTTTGGTGGCCGGTACAAAAAACTTCATGGAGATAAAAGATTTGGTGATCGCAACGCTTTTTTCACGAACTGCGTCAACAAATATCGTAAACATAAGCAGCAGAACAAGCCAGATGCCCGTTTAGGCCTCGTGACAAACCGGCTGGATAGCATACCTCATGGGCATTTATCGCTCATTTTTTGGTATATTCGCCCAAACTGGTAAAATAGATAGGTTCGCAAAATGAACAATCGCACCGAAAATTCAGCATAACAGTACTCGTAGCTTGCATTCGATTAGGTGTAATTGTTTGTTTCATAGTTGGTTATTGGCAAAACGGTCAATTGGGCCAACGTTAGCATCGGATAATGAAATCTAGGTTAGATAAAATGTCGAATCTTCAACAGCGGGTCATTGCAGCCGTGGTGGGGATAGGACTTGTTTTAGGGGCAATCTGGTATGGCGATTGGAGCTTTGCCCTGCTTTTTTGCGCCATTAGTGCGCTGACGCAGCTGGAGTTTTACCGCCTGCTGGGTCTTGATGGAAACCAGCCGTTGACCTACTATGGCACCTTGGTGGGCTGCTTTATTGTGTTGCTGACGTTTTTAATTGAAAAAGAGGTAATTGCCTATGATAATTACTTTCTGATCTGTCCGGCAGCGTCGATGGTCTTTCTCATCAAGCTCTACAAAAAGAACGATCTAAAGCCTTTTTCGAATATCGGGTTTACTTTTCTGGGTATCATTTACGTGGCAGTGCCCTTTGCCCTGCTGAATGTGCTGGCACTCTGGCGAGGCGTATACCGACCCGGTTTGGTGCTGGGCTGCCTGATGCTGCTTTGGGCCAGCGACATTGGGGCTTACTTTGCCGGAACCAAATTTGGTCGACGGAAATTATTTGAACGGGTGTCGCCCAAAAAATCCTGGGAGGGGAGCGTGGGAGGTGCCATTGCCTCCGGAATTGTCGCGTTTGGGTTGATTGTCGGAAAGTTTGAGCCTGATTTGCAAGCCTGGGAATGGTACTGCATTGGCGCGATTATCGTAGTGACGGGTACCTACGGCGATTTGGTTGAATCGTTGTTTAAACGGAGCATTGCCATTAAAGACTCCGGTTCGAGTATTCCAGGACACGGTGGTTTTCTGGATCGCTTCGACGGTTTATTGGTAGCAGCGCCTTTTATCATTACGTTTTTGAAAGTTTTCTCGTAGAAATTAGGACAATAGACCAGAAATGCCGGTCGTTTTTAGGTTTATATAAGTATGAAAGCATTGACTAGATTCCAACGCTTTTTACAAGCGATATGTTGGGGGGGGAGCCGACTGGTACTACCAGGGATGGTGCTGCTTACCTTATTGACTATAAATCAGACTACTACTTACGCGCAGGGCCAGGGATCTCTGGTTATGTTTACTGGTATTGTAACTTCTGGAAAAACCAGTGAGCCGCTGCCAGAGGCGTACGTGTATATTCCCAAAGCGGGACGGGGTATTCTCTCGAACCGGATGGGCTATTTTGCCTTGCCTGTATTGCCGGGTGATAGCGTTGTGTTTAGCTATGTCGGCTTCAAAAAGCAATACACAATTATTCCCCGCCGCCTGACTGAAACGTCTTTCTCGGCGGTAATTGCCATGCAGGAGGACGTAACGACGCTAGCTGAAGTAAAAGTTTATCCGTACGCAACCGAAGAGTTATTTAAGCAGGCGCTAGTTAACATGAAGTTACCGGATGAAAAAGAACGCGAGAATCTGGCACGAAATACCAGCGCTGAGGCGATGCAGCGCCTGGCTGCTATGACACCCATGAGCGCTGCGGCGAACTACCGTTATTTCATGAACCAGCAGTTTTTTGGGCGGGATAACCTGATCAACCGCAGCCAAATGACAACGATTCCCTTCCTGAACCCTTTTGCTTGGGCTAATTTTATTCAATCCGTTAAAAACGGCGATTTGAAAAAGAAAGAGTACCGGCAGGAAATGAACGCCACGCCCCGCGAAAACCTGACGCGCGACGACATCATCAAGTATAAGAATTAAAGGTTAGAAGCTCGGTTTTTTCGCCGTCAAAGCGGGCGTAGGTATTGGAATAAAGCCATTCGCCCAAATTGATGTAGCGGCTATTGGGGGTAACTGCTAAATCCAGGGGCAGGTGGCGATGCCCGAATATGTAAAAATCGTGGTGTTGGTGCTTTTCCATTTCCCGGCAATAACTCAGCAACCACTCTTTTTCTTCGCCCTGAAAAGTCTCTTCACCCTTGTGTTGATTCGACGCCCGGCTGTGGCGTGACCAGCGATCGGCCAAAGCAACGCCTACGTCTGGATGTACCCAACGGAAGAGGCGACGAGCCAGCCGATTTTCAAAAACAACCTTCAGCCGTTTGTAGAAATGATCGCCTGGGCCGAGTCCATCACCATGCCCGACTAGAATACGCTTGTCCCCAATTTGGTAAACGCGGGGCTGGCGATAAACGGGAATGCCCATTTCCTGCGTGAAGTAATCTTCCATCCACATATCGTGGTTGCCCGTAAAGAGCACAACAGACAAGCCCGCATCCGTTAGCTCAGCGAGTTTGCCTTGTAAGCGAATAAAGCCTTTGGGAATTGTTTTTTTGTATTCAAACCAGAAATCAAAGACATCGCCAACCAGAAAAATCACTTCGGCATCCTGACGAACCATATCGAGCCACTGGACAACGCGTTGTTCGCGTTCGCGGCTTTTTTCGGGGGTAGGCGTACCCAGGTGAAAATCAGAGGCAAAATAAATCGCGCGATTGGCGGGTAAGGTCAGATTCTCAATGGGTAACATGCGAATAAGTAGACAAGCCTGCAAAAATAACATTTTGTTTGCTCTCGTCCCGTCAAAATTACTTTTCTGGCTCAGATCATAGGGGGAAATTTCCCGGACGAACAACATTTTATGGTTATATTGCAAGTTGTTTTTACATTGCTTATGAAGAATCTTTCCTTAATCCGTATTGTCTGGTTTTCAATTTGCCTCTTCGCTTTATCAGACAGGCTGCTCGCTCAGCCAATGATTGCCGAAGCTACTACGCCAGTCGTCAATAAGCCGAATCCTACACGTACTGAGACACTTTCGTTTGACCGAATGCTGGTTTATGAACAGTCGGATTACAATGGTTCGATCGTTCGTTATCAGATTCTCCTTAACTCCAAAACGGGTGTTATGGGCTTTGATAAGAAACTGGCCAGCATGAGCTTACCTGCTTTTGGTGACGGATTTACCTTTGCAACGGGTCAGCCTGATGGATCATACCGAATTTACGTCAACGACCCCGGCGAAGGCAAAGTAATCCTGCGTTATTCCACGGGGCGGAAAGCATATGCGTCTGCTTTTTCCAGCACTTGTCGGCAGAACTTTAGCCGTCGTTATCGTCTGACCGGCCAGAGCCAGCAGGTAAACGGGTTCATGGCGAAACAATACCAGGCTAGTTTAGGCCGAAAGGACATGGAATACATCAGTGTTGCCAAAGTTGGTTTTAATCCTTATCCGTTGTATTTGTTCAACGAACTGGAACTGGAAGCTAAGTTACCAGACGCGCACAGTATCAATTTTGTTGGTCGCCTAACTTCGGGCGAATTACTGATTGAGTCGAAGAAGGTATATTATTCTGAATTGGTAAATGGCCGTCCAGCCGTTAGTACCCTCAAGCTGGTTTATTATGGCCCGATGAATTATTCATTTGATGCAACTGGCTATCGTTGGCGTTAAGACGGAAACATTAGTCTAATTTATAAAAACAAAGTCTAGACTTTCGTAGTATTTAATGGAAAAACACCACTAAACGCTATGAATAATAAATTGAAATGGATACCGTTAGCAATGCTCTGCGTAGCCTGCGGTGGCCCTGACTCCGGCCGTCCAGAAGACGTAGGTGGAAATACGGGCAATGAAGGACCATTAGCTCGTTATGTATCAGGATCTTTTACCTTAAGTGAAGATACCAAATACGACAAACTTTGCAATGTTCTGGATGAAGGGTATGTTGGTTCTATATTTGATGTAGAACACGGTGATGTTTCTGTTAAGGATGGACAAAACAGTTGCGAATTTTGGTGGGGTGACAAAAAGCATGTAGTCCTATCTACTACGGGCTATAAAGCTTTCCCATCGACTTATCAGGCTGAAGCCATGTTTGATAGTTTGTACCAGACCAAAGAATACGCGACTCGTCACCGTCGAATCCATAGACCATCCTTGTTTGGTCCTAGTACGGAAGGAACCGTTTCTGAAGGGCCAGCCATGGGATCACCTTTATCAAATATTCCAGGAAATAGTCAGGAAGGACCAAGCAGGGGGGCCGACTCGACAGCAGCGGCTGGTGATACGACAAAGATAGGAGCCGGAAACATTAGAGATGTGAGTCCTGCGTTAGTAGAGCCCCCTAAAAATAGCCCCGCGGGAAAGGCTGTGACCGGAATAGGAGACAAAGCGATTTGGAGTGCTAGCACACGCACGTTACACATCCTCAGCGATAATCATATTTTCCATATAATGGTAGATAATGGCAAGAGCGCCGCTTCGGATCTTGAGATGGCGAGACAGCTTGCGAGTGTGGTTTTAGACAAAGCTGCCAAAGAAGTAAGATCATTCACGCAGCCTGATTAAGCTGTTCTGATGGCATAAAAAAATCCCGCTGAGACCAGCGGGATTTTTTTATGTTCCATTTTATGTACTAGCTCAAGGCTGGCAGATCAGGCGTGTGCAGTGGATTCGTTTCTTCGGGCTTGCTTTCGCTGCCGATTTCCTCCTTCACTTCTTCACCCTTGTTCTTATAAGCCTGATACGTTGTTTCCTTTTGGAAAGGACGTCGGCCCAAAAGGCGCTCCAGATCAGCCTGGAACAGAATTTCCTTTTTCAGCAACTCCTGGGCAATAATTTCCAGACCTTCACGGTGCTCCGATAGCATTGACTTCGTACGCTGGTAAGCCATGTCGATTAATTTACGAACTTCATCGTCAATGGCTTCAGCAGTTGCTTCGGAATAAGGTTTGTTAAATTGGTATTCGCTTTGTTTTGAATCGTAGAACGAAACGTTACCAATTTTATCATTCATACCATAGATCGTCACGATGCTGTAAGCTAGCTTTGTAATTCGCTCTAGATCACTCAAAGCGCCCGTTGAGATCTTACCAAACACAATGTCTTCAGCCGCGCGTCCGCCCAGCGTCATGCACATTTCGTCGATAAGCTGTTCGGTACGGTACAGATACTGCTCACGAGGCAGGTACTGGGCGTATCCAAGCGCTGCCACACCACGGGGTACAATCGTTACTTTTACCAGCGGATCGGCGTGTTCGAGGAACCAGCCTGTGACGGCGTGACCAGCCTCATGATAGGCAACAATTTGCTTTTCTTCCGGAGAAATGATTTTGTTCTTTTTCTCCAGACCACCAATTACGCGGTCCATTGCATCCTGAAAATCCTGCATGGTAATGAATTCACGATCACGACGCGCAGCAATCAGAGCGGCTTCATTACAAACGTTAGCGATTTCGGCACCAGCGAAGCCCGGTGTCTGGGCGGCCAGCTCTTTCGGCGCAACATCCTGACCCAACTTCAACGGCTTCAAGTGCACTTTGAAGATGGCTTCGCGACCAACGATATCGGGCTTATCAATACTAATCTGGCGGTCGAAACGACCTGGGCGTAGTAAGGCAGAATCAAGTACATCAGGACGGTTAGTAGCCGCCAGGATGATAATTCCGGAGTCTGTTGCAAAACCATCCATCTCTACTAAAAGAGAGTTCAGCGTATTTTCGCGCTCGTCGTTAGCGCCTGGCATGGAGCCACGTCCACGTGAGCGGCCAACGGCATCAATCTCATCGATAAAGATGATACAAGGCGCTTTTTCTTTTGCTTGCTTGAAAAGGTCACGCACCCGGGCAGCACCTACACCAACGAACATTTCTACGAAGTCGGAACCCGATAGGGAGAAGAAGGGAACACCCGCTTCGCCTGCTACGGCTTTGGCTAACAAAGTTTTACCCGTACCTGGAGGGCCAACTAGCAAGGCTCCTTTAGGGATTTTTGCGCCCAGTTTCGTGAACTTACCCGGACTTTTCAGGTAGTCAACAATTTCTTTGATCTCTTCTTTGGCTTCGTCCAGGCCAGCCACATCGTTAAATGTGATCTTAACCTTATTCTCAGCATCAAACAAAGCCGCTTTCGACTTTCCAATGTTGAAAATCTGGCCACCTGGGCCGGCTCCTCCCGACATACGTCCGAGCAGGAAATACATGGCCAGAATCATGACAATAAAGAAGCCCCAAGTTTGGATGAAGCCGCTCCAGTCGCTCCGCTGGTCAATGCGATATTCTATTTTTTCACTATCTGGTATTCCTTCCTGAATTTTATCCAAATCCTTTTTGAAGGCTTCAGCAGACGTGATCCGAAAGCTGTAGTGAGGGCCGCCTGACGTGGAAAAATAAGGCTTTTCCTGAAAAATCGTACGGTATTTAGGACTTTGTATCGCTTGTTGCGTCAATGTCACCTCAACAACGTTGTCGTTAACAATTACGACTTCGCCAACCTCCCGGTCTTTCACCATTTTTTCAAATCGCTTCTGTGTTGTTTCGCGAACAGCACTATTGCGATTGAAAAACGTGATACCCAGAATGGCGGCAATCAGCAGGGCAACAATCCAGCCCTGAAAATTGGGGCGACGCGGACCGCGGCCAGATAAGGGGTTTCTATTATTCGTTTCAGGCATTTCTCGTAACAGTCTTACGGCTATGTAAAAAAAGAGAACACCATTTTACAATGGAATGTTTCTCACACTAAACGGTTTTGATGGGTGGGGAAATAGAAGGTTAGACGGTTACGGGTTCCTCAACAACTCGGATTTCGGCATCGCCCCAGAGTTGTTCCAGATCATAAAAAGTCCGGCGCTCTTTCTTGAATACGTGAGCGACAACATCTACATAATCCAGCAAAATCCATTCCCGATTCAGTCTGCCTTCATTATGCCAAGGATTAACCTGGCTGGCTTTATAGACTTCTTCTTCAATAGAAGTGGAAATGGCATCAATCTGTGTATCGGAAGTCCCGGAGCAAATCACAAAAAAGTCAGCTATTGCATTTTTGACACTGCGCAAATCCATGACGACTACATCCGTTGCTTTTTTCTCTTGCATTCCTTTTACAACCAGATCGCACAGTTCTGCTGATGTCAGTTCTTTTGCTTTATTAATTCTCATGCTGTTCATTTAAATTGCACATCGCTTGCCGCAGCGGGGACATTCTTAAGACAAATGTACCATATCAGTCAGCGTACTTTAATTAAATATAAGAAAACTTGTACAACTTTCGACCCAAAACGCTAATTATTGGCCAAAAAATAAAATACCTGCCAAGTTGTCAGTCCACCAATGATGTCGCTGCCGAACTAATTGCGGCAGACGAAGCCATGGAGGGTCTCGTTGTCATAACGGATAACCAGACTGCCGGGCGGGGGCAGCGTGGCAATCAATGGGAAGCCCGTGCAGGCCAAAATTTAACGATCTCTATTATTCTACAACCGTCTTTCCTTCAGGCTAGTGAACAATTCTGGCTAAACATTGCGGTATCACTCGGTATTAGCGACTGGCTGGAAACGTACGTTCATGACCGGCTAAAAATTAAGTGGCCCAATGATTTATACATTGACGAGCGCAAAATTGGTGGAATACTGATTGAAAATACCTTACAAGGCTATTCAATTGCCTGGTCAGTGGTTGGTATTGGTTTGAACATCAACCAGACGCAATTCAGTAATCCGAACGCAACCTCCTTACTTAATGAAACACCAAATGATAGTGAATTTGTTCTTGAAGAAGCACTTCATTTACTGTTGACAAGCTTTGAGCAACGGTATCTGGCCCTGCGCGCCAGCCGAACCAATGGCGCCCAGCGGAATGTCCTGAAAGCCGCTTACCTGCAACGTCTTTTTCGGTACCAGGAAGAGCACGACTTTATTGCCGATAACGAGCGTTTTCGGGGAATTATTGTTGGAGTCAGCGAAACAGGGCTTTTGGCTATTCAGAGTGGCGAACGGCTTCGTTATTTCGGTTTTAAGGAAGTAGAGTTTGTATTGGGAAATAGATAGGCAAAAGAAAAGCTGTCGGCATTTGCCTGACAGCTTTTCAACGGTTCACAACTATATAACTACTTGTAAATTCTACGTCGTGCGGCGACGCGAGAAAAGAGCAGCGATACCTAAAATAATTACTGCTCCTACAAAGGCGGTCAGGACACGGTCCAGAAAACCACTAGCGCCAGTCGAGAATGTATTTCCAAAAATCCAGCCACCAACTAACGCCCCTACAATACCCAGGATGATTTCCATTAAAAGGGATAATGAAAATCGTTTAAACAAAAGGTCGGCTAGCCAGCCGGCTACAGCCCCTACCAAGATTGTTACTAAAATTCCCATGTCTCTCTAATCGTTGAGTGTGTATAAATAACGTATAAATAACTGGTGCAGGGCTTTATTTGTTTAGCGAATTAGATTTTAATCCAATCAGAGCAAGCATGCGTCCAGTCTGACCATGTTCGAGGCGATACGAAAAATAGTCCTGGTTGTGCAAAACAGTTGAATAAGGAGAGATTTCAATCTGAGATTTTGGAAGACCCATCGTCATCAATTGCGCCGCATTGGCATTTTTTAAATCAATGCAATACTTCTGTTTATCGCTATCATATCGTTTAAATTGATCTTCAAACTCGGCGGCTACTTCAGAGCCAACTTCAAAAGAGCAATCATCTATACAAGTTCCGATATAGGCATAACAATTGCGCGGGTTGGTGCCAAAGGTTTGCTGCATGGCTTGGATGGTTTTAACCGCAATCTGGGCTACGGTACCCCGCCAACCCGCATGAATGGCTGCTACGGCCTGTTGCCCGGCATCATAAATAAGAATAGGCGTGCAGTCGGCAACCGTTACACTTAGAAAAAGGCCCGCGCTATTGGTAATCAACGCGTCATAACCCGTGTAGTGACCCGCCTGGGTGGCAACCAAAACCTGATCGCCGTGGACCTGGTGTGAAAAGGCTACCTGGGTAGGCGCAATACCAAACTGGCTGAAAAAAAGATTTCGGTTGGCTTGCACATGCTGTGGATTGTCGGCCGTGTTTAACCCTAAATTTAAGGAAGAGAAAGGAAGCTGGCTATGTCCACCGTGGCGCGTACTTTCTGCACTGATAAGATTCGCAAATGAATTAAATATAGACGGGACCCGAAAAGACACAGAGCGAGAAAGCATATTCGTTTGAGTAAATGGTAAAGAGGAATTGTTCTATTTTATATTTTCAATTATAGCCAAATATTAATTGGTTGTAATCGCTTTTTTAGCGTTTAAGTCTTATTGTTAACGAATTGTTAAGGTTTTTTAGAACTAGTGACCAAATAAAATTCTGAAAATCATTTCATCAAGGATAGTTGCCACTTGTCCTCATAAAACAACCACCGTTGTACAATACCTGGTGCTACAAGGCTTCCTCCCTCTATCTTTGAACCATCAAACAGCCACAAAAAGGCTATGATAGTTACCAACAACGATTCACACCCATAAACATACCGCACCGGCGGTCCAGGAATTATGAAAACGCTACTTGCTTCCTTTGTTATTGCACTGACACTAGGTACTTCGACGAGCTTTGCTAAAAATGAACCCATCGTAACTAATAATTCATTCCAATCAGTGGTGTATCCTTCCGCTGAGAGTACGAAATTGAATGTAATTGTCGATAGCAAATCAAACAACTCTTTGTTGGTTCGTCTGCTGACTACGGATGGAAATGAGCTGGCGACTCAACGGATTGTCAAATCCAAAAGAGCCACTCACGTTCGTTTTGACCTGATTAACCTACAAGATGGTGTCTACAAAGTAGAAATCACTGATGGCGAAAAGAAAGAAATCAAAGAAATCACGTTGAGCACAACTGTTCCGACGCCTTCGACTTACCGGACAATTGCATTACAATAAGCAGTAGTTAACGAATAGAGAGATAGAATAAAAAGAGGCCATCCAATTGGATGGCCTCTTTTTAGTGCATAAGAAGCAACTATTTAGCTTTGATGCGCTCGTAGGCACTTCGAAAGTATTTCGCACTTTCGGCAATTTCCGGGCCGTTGTTTTCCCAATGATATTCGTATTCAGCGGAGATCGGGCCTTTAAATTTCTGGCGTTTCATTTCGGCAATGACAGCATCTACTTTGCTTTCGCCAGAACCCCAGATCACATCATGGTATTTCCCATCGGGCGTGTCTTTCTTCACATCTTTGAAGTGCATACCCAATACCCGACCTTCCAGTTTTTTCAGGCATTCAACCGGATCAAGACCCGAGCGAACCCAGTGGCCAATATCCGCGCACGCACCAACATACTTGCTATCGCCAGCGTATTTCAATACAGTATCGGGATGCCAGTAACGCGATGGTTTGGGGTGATTGTGGAGGGCAACGTTGATTTTATATTCGTTGGCCAACCGGATAAGGTACGTAAATTGTTGCGGATCAGGCTCGGTGTTGATGTTTGAAATTCCTAAATCCTTGGCAAATTCGAAAAGCGATCGCCATTCTGCTTCATCTTTGGCACGAACAACGCCGTAGGCACTGACGGTAATTCCTTTGTCCTTTAGAAGCTTCTTGACAGCCTGACGGGTCTGAGCATCCATTTTAAAGTCCATTTTGCCCGACACGCCTCCGCCGATTTCCTGACCGGGGAACGCTTCTACGTACTTAAGGCCGCAGCTATCGATTTTGCGCAGTGCCTCGGCAAAAGGAAACAAACGGAACGAGTAGGCTTGGGCGCCTAATTTCCAGCCTGCCTTGTCTTCGGGAGCTTTCTGGGCGGCCAGCGGTAGGATGCTGCCAACAAGCAAGCAGCCAAGCAATAGAATTTTTTTGTTCATTATTCGAGTAGGTTATGTGAGTACTAAAGCGATCCTGGCTTCTGAATTACCCGTGTAGGTCAATCATTTTCCCCCATTCCTGGCGCTCAGACTCGCTCCAGAGATTCGGGAAGAAAATGCGCTGTTGTTCGCGGGGCGGCAAATAACGTTGCCAGTTGGTGCCACCGGTTGCTTTGATGTCTTCGGGATCTTTATGCAGGTAACGTACGGCGGAGCGAATGTGCCGGAGTTTCCAGCGCACATTTACGATCTGATCGAATTGACGAAGCTGATCGATTAAGGCCTCCGTTACATCACCAGTGACCTGAAGCTTAAGAAAGCATTGCCAGAGATTCCGGTCGCGGTATTCATCGGCAAGGCGAATTAACCGCTCAGAATACTGGGCTTCAAATTGCTGAAGTGTCAGCGTTTTTTTCTGGGTAGCCAGCTCGGTAGCCCCGCGTTTCCAATAAATGTAAGCGTATAGGTCGGAAAAAGACGCCTCTGGATCAATGCCCGCCGGAACGTCAACCAACAACTGTGAAAAGTCAGTGGAGACGATTTCAATCTCCCGAAACTGCACCGATTGAAAACCACTTGAAGGCAGCAACGCCATTCGGAAATTCAGAAACTGTTCTTTCTCCATGCCTTCCACCATAATGGTAAAAGACTGTTCCAGAATGCTGAAGTACCGATTAACGCGCTCCATGCGGGCCGCAAAAAAATCGGCGGTGAGCGATTCATGCGCGGCGATCTGACGAATTTCGTGCAGGATGAGCTTGAAATACAGCTCGGTACTCTGGTGATACGTAATAAAAATTAACTCATCGGGATAAGCCGTGCGCGGGTTCTGGAGCGATAGCAACGTTTCCAGATGGATGTAATCCCAGTAAGTCAGGTAGTCTGCCTGGAGCAGTCCTTCCAGGTAAGAGCCAATATCCTGACCCATAACCGCGAACTTTTCGGAGAGCTGACGCAACTTATCCGCTATTTCAGGCGAGATGTCGGTTTGGTTAGTCATGATGCTGATGAGCGTAAATGGTCAGCAAAATTACATTAAAACACCCTGAAACACCTCGTCTAGCTTGGACACCGGCCGGATTTTGATGCCAAACGATTTCTGGTCAAGGCCTTTGACGTTGTATTTCGAGATGTAAATTTCCTTAAAACCGAGCTTTTCTGCCTCCGAAATGCGAGCATCAATGCGGTTAACGGCACGGACTTCACCGCCCAGACCTACCTCGGCGGCAAAAGCAACCGAGGATGGAATGGCAATATCCTCGTAGCTGGAAACAATGGCGGCGCAAACCGCCAGGTCAATAGCCGGGTCTTCCACCTTGAGGCCACCAGCCACGTTTAGAAACACATCCTGCTGGCCCAGCCGGAAGCCACCCCGTTTTTCGAGCACGGCCAAAAGCATCTGTAAGCGCTTGCTGTCGTAGCCCGTGCTGCTTCGTTGGGGCGTTCCATAATTCGCCACGCTCACCAGCGCCTGAATCTCAATCAGCAGAGGCCGGTTGCCTTCCATCATCGACCCAATGGCAATGCCGCTTAGAGCCTCCTCGCGCTGTGAGATCAGAATTTCTGACGGATTCGTTACCTGACGCAGGCCTGAATTGAGCATCTCGTAAATGCCCAGTTCGGAGGTGCTGCCAAAGCGGTTTTTTGTCGTGCGGAGAATGCGGTACGTAGTATGACGGTCGCCTTCAAAAGTAAGGACCGTATCGACCATGTGTTCCAGCACTTTCGGACCAGCCAGGGAGCCTTCTTTTGTAATGTGGCCAACGATAAAAACGGGAACTCCGCTTTCTTTAGCGTATTTCATCAGTTCGGCGGTACACTCCCGAACCTGCGAAACACTGCCCGCGCCCGACTCGACGAGCGAGGAATGCATCGTCTGAATTGAATCAATAATGAGCACTTCGGGCTCGAAATGCTCGACCGTGCGGAAAATGTTCTGGGTAGACGTTTCCGACATGATGTAGCAATCGCTGGTGGGAGTGGGCAGGCGCTCGGCACGCATCTTAATTTGCTGCTCACTTTCTTCGCCCGAAACATACAGGACACGCAAGCCGTTTAATCCCAACGCGATTTGCAGCAGCAGCGTGGATTTGCCAATACCGGGTTCTCCGCCAATCAGAACGAGGGAACCTGAAACGATACCACCACCCAGCACGCGATTGAGTTCGCCGTCGGGCGTTTCAACGCGGGTTTGCTCTTCGTAGTTGATGGCGTGAATGGCCTTGGGCTTATTGGCCGTTTTTACGGTTGTTGTCGTGCGCCAGTTGCCTTTGTCGGGTTCCTCTTTGGTAATCAGTTCCTCAACGAAGGTATTCCATTCGCCGCAGGAGGGGCAGCGTCCCAGCCATTTTGCCGCCTGATAGCCGCAAGCCTGGCAGAAGTATGAAGTTTTTGTTTTAGCCATTAAACCAATAGTAACAAGAAATATCCAAGCAGCGCAAAGTTTGAAAAAGGAGTAACCGCGTAGGGGTAAACCGGCAAATAAATGTCTTAGTCATGAATAAGCCAATTGCACGTTTATCCTGTAAGCAGCAGCTTGTCTAGCTTTACAATTTACGAAAAAAAGCTGGCTTTGCATAGCATAAAGTCGCTAGAAACCGTTAATCAGTCAACGTCAACCATCACCATTACAGCATGAAAAAAATCCTTCTTTCGTTCGCCGTGGCCGCTTTGTGTCCTGCGATCGCATTTGCCCAGTTGAATTCGTTTAGTTTCGGTATAAAAGGTGGGGTAAACCTGTCGAAGTTTAAAACAGGCGATTTTGTAACCACACGGCTGAACGCCAACGGAACGCCGCAGGTAGGTGTAGACGGAAAAGAACTTCGGGATAATATCCGGGAAAGCTTCGACAGTAAAACCGGTTGGGCCTACGGAATTTATACGCGCTTTGGCCGCAACCTGTATCTGCAACCCGAGCTGCTGGTCTCCTCCAAAAAAGGTTCTTTTGAGATTATTCGGGATGTTAACGGCCAGCAAACGACCGAAGTAGTGACCAGCCGGGTAACTAATTTCGATGTACCAATCCTGATTGGCTTGAAGGGTGGACCACTGCGCGTGGTGGCAGGCCCACTGATCTCGTTTCGCATCAATGATGACGATCGGCTACGGGATGCCCTGCGGCAGTACACCTCTGGATCAATTAATGACGCTTTTGCTAAGGCTAGTTATGGTTACCAGATTGGCGCAGGCCTGGATATTTTTCGGTTCGGCATTGACGTACGTCACGAAGGAAGCCTGACGAACGTGTCTGTCATTGACCTGGGTACCGATGCCAATCGCACCCAATTCAACCAGAAGCTGAAATCGTGGCAGGTCACACTGGCCTACCGAATTTTCTAGCCCTATCTTTTTCATACGGCCAATTACTCAGTTCAGCAAGAATTAGCTTCTGTTCATACAAAAAGGGATTAGCGCTTAGGTAGGTGTTCATTAACTTTCTGGAATAAACAACAAATCCAGTTCGGTAATGAAGCGTTTGCTAGTCTTGATCCTGTTGCTACCCGCGGTAGCCTCTGCGCAGTCGCGTGGAAAGTTTTTCACTTTTGGTCTGAAGGTTGGAGCCAACTTTTCGCAACTCAATACGCTGGAGGTCAAAACGCCCCGGCTGATGGAAAACGGCTTGCCTGTATTATCGGGTGGTCAAGTGGTTTATGACTTCTTCCAGAACAACCAGTCAAGGACAACCGGAATTGTTGGCGGCGCTTTTTTCCGCTTTGGCCGGACGCTCTATTTGCAGCCTGAAGTGTTGGTATCATCCAAGGGCGGATCGTTTGACTTGGTTAAAACCGGACTGGTCACGCAACAGGTAAATGTTAAATTTACGACAATCGATATTCCCGTCCTGGTTGGGCTGAAGCTAGGTCCGTTGAGGTTAAATGCAGGGCCAATGGCTTCGCTGACGGTAGCTGAAGACAAGCAATTGAAAGACGCCGTTAATCAGTATACCAACCAGCCGCTAAAGGAGACCGTCAAGCAGGCTGTTTTTGGGTACCAGGCAGGAGTAGGGGCCAGTTTATTAGGCCTGAACCTGGATCTGCGCTACGAAGGAAACCTGTCGGATTTGTCACAGGCGGGAATCAAAACCTCAACGTCAGATGAGCGTTTTACCACCAAAAGCAAGCTGTGGCAGCTCACCGTTGGATTTGGATTTTAACAAGTATTGGCAAGTACTAAAACAGCCGCCGCAAAATTCATTGCGGCGGCTGTTTTAGTATATCACAAAAAAACAAGCCGTTACCAGTTTCGGGCGAAACGACGTAACGGCTGTTTAGATCAACTAACCCTAGATAAGTATTAACTATTTATTAGTTAACCAGTGTCATTCGGAACGACTGTAACCGTTGGCCGATTTCTTTAGCCCGGCGGCGAGAGATGCTTACTTCCTGGCCATCCGTTAAACGAATCATGCGATCGGGAATAAGTGACTCAAATTGTACGTACCCTAAATTGACAATGGTTGATTTATGAATCCGGAGAAACATCAATTCATTAAGCGACGTTTCAAATGCTTTTAGTGTTTTAGATACCAGGTATCGTTTTTTGTCTCGCGTAAATAAGTACGTGTAGTTACCTTCTCCTTGTAAACTAACAATGTCATCAACAGACAGTAGAATCGTACGATTTAGGTAAGGTAATGCAATGCGATGGGCATTGCGCTGGTAGGCTTGCGGGAAAATAGGTTGAAGTGGTGATAACGATGAAGGCAGTACGGGAGATTCCATGTGTATTTGTGTTTTATGTGCGGAAATGATTAACACAAACTTACACGGAATGACTATACAGAACGTAAAAAGACCTGATCACCAGAAGTTGTTTTTCACAATTAATCAGCTGATAATCAGGTCATAATGTCTAGAAAGCGAATTCTTTTTCCGTAAATTTCCGCAACGGATTACGTATTTATACGTGCTCTCAACTAGGCGGGATTACTTCAAAAAAATGAGCTTTGGGCCGGCAACAAGCAATTAACGGGTTGTAGCAGGCAAGAAATTGCGGATGCGATCAATAAAGGTCTGAGCACGACGGCGAGAAATTTTTACTTGCTGGCCATCGGTTAATTCTAATTCTCCTTCTTTTTTCACATAAAACCGACGGACGTAGCCCAGGTTAACGATGCAAGATTTGTGAACCCGAACAAAAGCTTGGCCGTCCAGTAATTCTTCGTATTCTTTCAAGGTACGTGATACAAGCATACGGGTGCCGTCTTTCAGAAAGAAATTCGTGTAGTTACCTGAACCCTCCAGACGAACAATTTCTTCAATGGTTACCGTCCGCTTCCGATCGTAAAAAGGAATGAGCAGTTTTTGAAGTGAGGAAGTTGCGGGCTTTTTTTCCACACTTTTGGGGAAATTCGTAGACACTTGGTCAAGAAGATTGTCTCGCAGGATTGTTTCCATAGTAAATCGAGTAAGCAGTTAGAAAGTTGGCAACGCTCGGTTGTGGGTGACACTCAATAGATTAAACTAAGCCATTCAATAAATAATTGGTGTGGCCCACTGGTTTGGATTACCCAATAACCGTACCGTTTACACATTCACATCTGATAAATCATCGTTTAGACAAATTGCCTTTCCTTTTTGGAATTGGGGAAAGAACCACCAAACCACTTTTGATTTACTATCTTTGCGTAGAATAATCGAGCAGCCTTTAAAGGGAACGCCATCCTCAAATGGTGGAAGCGCTCCAGCCGCGTTTAATATTTGTTGACTTATGCTTGAAAGAGTTAAGGAAATTTACCAGGAAATAGAACATTTCGATGTTCAGACAAAAGAACAACTAGAGCAGTTTCGGCTTCGGTTTGTTGCCAAAAAAGGCGTGGTTGCGGAGCTGTTTGACAGCCTGAAGCAAGTACCGCAGGAAGATCGGCGGGCTGTTGGCCAGGAGCTGAATAGCCTCAAGGATTTGGCGCAGCAGCGATTCACCGATTATAAGGCAACGCTGGAAAATAGCCAGGAAGAAACCGCATCAGCGGTTGATCTGAGCCTGCCCGTTGTCCCCAATCAAACGGGAGCCATTCATCCCTTGTCGCTGGTTCGGCAGCAGATTATTCATATTTTCGAGCGGATTGGGTTTAGCGTTGCCGATGGCCCGGAAATCGAAACCGACTGGTATAATTTCGGGGCGTTGAACTTTGCGGACAACCACCCCGCCCGCGACATGCAGGATACTTTCTTTGTCGAGAAAAAAAGCGAGGGCTCTGCGGCGGATGTGCTACTCCGAACGCATACGTCAAACGTGCAGATTCGGTTGATGGAACGGCAGAAACCGCCCGTGCGCGCCATTATGCCGGGGCGAGTGTACCGGAACGAAGCGATTTCTGCCCGCGCCCATTGCCTGTTCCACCAGGTGGAAGGTCTCTACGTGGATCGCAATGTCGGGTTCAAGGACTTAAAAGACACGCTGTATCATTTCGTAAAAGAATTGTTTGGCAAAGACACGCAGATTCGTTTCCGTCCTTCGTTCTTTCCGTTTACGGAGCCAAGTGCCGAAATCGACATATCTTGCCTGATTTGCAAAGGCAAAGGCTGTAATGTCTGTAAGTACACCGGATGGGTTGAGATTGCCGGATCGGGCATGGTTGATCCAAACGTATTAACGAATTGTGGCATCGATGCCGAAGAATATACGGGCTTCGCCTTCGGAATGGGAATCGAGCGGATCGCCATGCTTAAATACCAGATTCGCGACTTGCGGCTGTTTACAGAAAATGACGTGCGTTTTCTCCGGCAGTTTGAAGGCGCTTGAGCGTACGGAACAAAGATCTATTCGGATAAAAGCACTCTTTTTCTGTTATATTCCCTTGAATTTTCCCCGCCGGACAAACGTCCGGCTTTTTTTGTAGATAAAAGGTGTATAATTTTAACCGCTGTATGGCAGTCGTCAGTTTCAGGTGTGAGCGGATGAGGTCTTTGGTTGATGTTATATTGAAATATTATAATTTTTATGAATTTAATAGCCGTACTGAAAGAGAGCTTAACTGATAGTGTTGTTTCGAGAGCGGCTTATTACGTAGACGAGAAACCAGAGAAGACAAAGGTTGCTCTGGAAGGGCTTGTTTATACGGTGGTCGCGGGCTTAATGAAGCGAACAACAACCGAAATAGGAGTAGGGCAACTTTTCAATGCCATTCAGAAAGGCAAAGCGGATGCTTCGCTTGTGAGTTCGTTTTCGGCCATTCTGAACGATCCTGAGCAAACAAGGCGGCTGGCTGACGAAGGTAACTACAGCATCAGTCACCTGTTGCCAGCCATGAAAAGTTCAATTGGCACAATGATCAGTAGCTATGCCAACATCCGTAATTCGGCGGCTATTACGCTGCTGGGTTTAGTGACGCCGCTGGCTTTGGGCATTTTGCACCAGACTGTACAGGAAAAGAAGTTAGATGCCGATAGCTTAGCCCTGCTGCTGGCTGATCAACGGGATCACCTGATTGAAAATACACCCGAACGCTTGCTGGAAAAAATGGCCGAAGGGTTGGGAATTAATCAATTACTGGCTGTTGGCGTCGTTCCTGCCAAGCGCAACGCGGCTCTCGAACGTCCCCAACGTGTTGGCCAGGAGCGCCCCCGCTTCGTGCCTGAGCCAGAAGAAGATAACAACGGATCGTTGGCTAAGTGGGGCGTTGGTGCTCTGGTATTGGCCGCTTTGGTAGGAGGAGGCTATTATATCTGGAATAACACGCAAAGCTATTCCGATGCCAATCAGGAAGAAACGGCGATCTCAACGGAATTTACCGACACAACCAGCGGAGTAGCCCCAACAAATCTCCGGGACTCGTTAGCAGGCGTGCGGCCAAATAGCTCTTCACTGGCTACTCCGACCACAACCACCGTAACCAATGGAACGGCAACGGCTGAGTTAGCGGCTTACCTGGCTAATCCACAGGCTCCTGCGGGTCGGACATTCAAGCAGCCTGCCCTGTTGTTCGAGCCCGGTACCTCCATTCCGAGCGCAGAATTACAACCTACCGTTAATGAGTTGGTCAACCTGATGAAGGCAAATCCAACGATGCAGATTCAGTTGATTGGTTACGCGAACGATGCACGTTTGCCAACAACCAACAAGTTTTTATCCGGTAAGCGAGCCAATATTGTTAAGCAACAAATGGTGCAGGCAGGGATTAACTTTGTTCGTATTGATGCCGTTGGCTATGGAACGGGTGTACGAATCAAACCGGGCGATAGCCTGGCCGCCAAAAAGCCGACTCGCCGCGAGATTATGGTGAAAATAGTAAGTAAGTGATTTAAGCCTAAATTTAAAACAACCCCGACTCCTGTTGGTTTTTTCAAGATAGAATGGCGCGTGTCATTCGGCCAGTCTGTAAGCATCATGAAAAAACCATCAGTGTGGCGGATCGCTACGGCAGTTTTTGTCATTGGCAGCATTGTTTATACCAGCCGCTCGGGCCAGCGGTCGGCTAAAAAACGGAAAGAAGAGGCTGAATTTAAAAAAGCATTGCCCGAATACGGAGAAGTATTCGAGCAAAATTTGATCATTCCGGCTGGCTGGACATTTGGCGCCGTTTGGTCAACCATCTACACGGGCACTGCCGCCCTGAGCATTCACCAGGCTTTGCCTGATCAGGTCGATAATCCACGCTACCGGAAGGCCATGCCCTGGCTGGCTGCTAGTTACGTTTTTAATACACTCTTCGGTTATTTCTTCTCTGATCCCCGCAAGGAAAGCCGGTTTGGGGCTGACTTGGTCACCAAGCTGAATCTTCCCATTGGACTTGCGCTGCACCAAAGCCTGGAAATTGGCAAGACCGAGGTAGAATCTCCCGAAAAATACCTGCGTATTCCGGTTAGTTTGTACGCTGGCTGGCTAACGGCCGCGTCAGTGGTGGGGACGCCTAACGTGCTCCTGGACTTGGGCGTCTGGCGGCCAGATGCGCGCCGGGATGTTCCATTATCCATCGGGATTCTGGGGGCAACCGGCGGGGCTGGGTACTTTATTGCCCGTCAGCTAAACGATCCTTACTACATGCTGCCTTTTGTGGCTGGTTTTGCGGGAATTGCCAGTCGGCAGTATGGAAAACGCGATGCGGTTGCTATCGCCGCTGGCGGGCTAGCGTTGGCTTATGTGGCTATACTCGCCAAATGGCTCCCCAGGAAAAATTTCCGGCCGCTATCTCCCCCCGCAGACGCGCCCGCTAAGGTTATTGAAATAGAGCCATTTGTCGAAGCCCACGAAAACGAGATCCAGCGTGAGCGCATGAAAGAAATAAATCCTACCTTGGGTATGTAAGCCTTGATAAAGCAATGAAACTGATGTTATTCGCCTGCCTGATTGCGCTGATAGCAGGCGCTTGTGCGACCAGCACCTACACGCCGCAGAGCCCGCCGTCGGATCCAACGGAATATTACCAACCGGGTGGAATTAGTTTGATTACGGGAAAGCGTTTGTTTCCTGATCCGACAAATGGCCTTGGAAAAGCCAATGATCCGAGCATTCGGGTAACGGATATTCAGTTAACCAACAGCTACACCGTTTTGTCCATGACGTTTGGCTCTCAGGAACGATACGAGGGTTCGAGTGAGATTTCGATTCAGCCAGAAGTGCATCTGATTACGCGGGACGGACAACGAAAATACAACTTTATCAAAGCGGAGGGAATCCCGGTAGCGCCCAATCGCTTAACGGTTGACGCGGGCGACCAAACCGTGTTTCGGCTTTATTTCGAGCGGCTTGATAAAGGCGTAGAACTGTTTGGTATGTATGAATGCGAAGACAGCGAAGGGTCAACTTGCTGGAATATAGTAGGCATGACAATCCAGAACCCAGCAGACTCCGTATCGGTCAAATAAGAAGAGGTTAAAGTCGTTCCTTCAATATAAAATCAAGACAAAACTCTGCTATTTTGTCTTAAAAAATCATTGTAAATGCCGTTTTTTCTGTCAGAAAGGCCGAAATTCGTTCTTGGCTTAGCCTTTGTTAGATAAGTAGCATCAGTGAAGAAAGTGCTTAACGACTAAAGAAAGCCACAGCCATGAACTTTAATAATTATACAATCAAAGCGCAGGAAGTAATTCAACATGCCGCTCAGATTGCGCAGGGAAATCAACAGCAAACTGTAGAAACCGGTCACGTTTTGAAAGCCATTCTGGACGAAGACTCGAATACAATTGGCTACCTGACGAAAAAAACCGGGGTTGCAACCAGCCGTTTAACCCTCGCGCTGGATGCTATCGTAAATACGTATCCCAAAGTATCTGTTGATGCGGGAACGGGGGCTACTCCCAACATCTATTTAGGCAATGATTTGAACGCCGCTTTGCAACGGGCTACGGCCATGTCCAAAGAATTTGGCGATGACTATATAAGCGTAGAGCTGATTCTCGCAGGTCTGGCGGGTGGAAAAGATTCCATTGCGAGCCTGTTGAAAGACGTTGGTTTTAACGAGAAATTACTTAAAGAAGCAATTAAGGAATTGAGAGGAAACAACAATTCGGTAAAAGATCAAAATGCTGAAGCTAAATACCGTTCGCTGGAGCGGTATAGCAAAAACCTGAACGAACTGGCCCAAAAAGGGAAAATCGATCCCGTGATTGGCCGCGATGAGGAAATCCGGCGCGTACTGCAAATTCTAAGTCGTCGGACAAAGAACAACCCCATGTTGATCGGTGAGCCCGGTGTGGGTAAAACCGCCATCGTGGAGGGCCTGGCGCAGCGAATTGTGCAGGGCGACGTTCCCGAAAACCTGAAATCGAAAACCATTGTGTCGCTGGACATGGGTTTATTGGTGGCGGGTGCCAAATACAAAGGTGAGTTTGAAGAGCGATTGAAAGCGGTTATCAAAGAAGTGACGGATGCCGAAGGAGAGATTATTCTCTTTATCGACGAGATTCACACCTTGATTGGCGCTGGTGCTGGCGGGGGAGAAGGGGCAATGGATGCCGCTAACCTGTTGAAACCGGCCCTGGCTCGCGGTGAATTACACGCCATCGGTGCCACTACGCTGAAAGAATACCAGAAATACATTGAAAAAGATAAGGCGCTCGAACGGCGGTTCCAAACCGTGCTGGTCGATGAGCCAAACGTAACGGATGCCATTTCGATTCTGCGCGGGATCAAAGACAAATACGAATTGCACCACGGTGTTCGGATCAAAGACGATGCCGTTATTGCTGCCGTCGAGTTATCCAACCGGTATATATCCGATCGTTTTCTGCCCGATAAAGCCATTGACCTCATGGACGAAGCCGCCGCCAAGATGCGTCTTGAAATCGACTCCGTGCCGGAAGAACTGGATGAGCTGAATCGCCGGATTATGCAATTGGAGATCGAACGCGAAGCCATCCGCCGGGAAAGCGACCGCGATAAAGAAAGCTCCCTGAACCGGCAAATCGCCGAATTGAATGAAGTAAGGAGCAGTCTGAAGGCGCGTTGGGAAACTGAAAAAGAATCGGTGAACGAAATTCGGACGCTGAAAGAGCAACTGGATCAACTGCGCATCGAAGCCGATCAGGCCGAGCGTTCGGGCGATTATGGCAAGGTTGCCGAAATTCGGTATGGCCGTCTGCCCGAAGCGCAAAACCGACTCGAAAGCCTGACCGCCAAGGATGAGGATAGCACGAACTTACTGAAAGAAGAAGTAACGGCTGACGATATTGCCGAAGTGGTGGCGAAATGGACAGGCATTCCGGTAAGCCGGATGATGCAATCGGAGCGCGACAAATTACTGCACCTGGAAGATGAGCTGGCACGTCGGGTAGCTGGGCAGGAGGAAGCCATTCAGGTAGTGGCCGACGCCGTTCGCCGGAGCCGCGCCGGAATGCAGGATCCGAAGCGTCCGATTGGTTCGTTTATTTTCCTGGGTACCACCGGCGTCGGGAAAACCGAATTAGCCAAAACGCTCGCTGAATACCTCTTCAATGATGAGAACGCGCTGGTGCGGATCGATATGTCGGAGTTTCAGGAGCGGCACGCCGTAAGCCGTCTAATCGGAGCGCCTCCGGGTTATGTTGGGTACGACGAAGGTGGCCAGTTGACGGAAGCCGTGCGCCGGAAGCCTTATTCGGTTATTTTGCTGGACGAGATCGAAAAAGCGCACCCCGATGTATTCAACATTCTTTTGCAAGTCCTGGACGACGGACGCCTGACCGATAACAAAGGCCGCGTTGCCAACTTCAAGAACACGATTATCATCATGACCTCGAATATTGGTAGCCACATCATTCGGGAGCGTTTTGCGACCATTGATGAGTGGAACCGGGAAAATGTGATCGATAGCACCAAAGATGAGGTATTTGAAATGCTGAAACAGACCGTGCGTCCTGAGTTCCTGAACCGGATTGACGAAATCGTGATGTTCCAGCCGCTGACACCGCGCGAAACTCGCAAGATCGTTGGTATTCAGTTCAAACATATCCAGCAACGTCTGGAAGAACAGGGGATTATGCTCGAAACGGACGATGAAGTACTGGACAAATTGGCCTCCGAAGGCTTTGATCCGCAGTTTGGTGCTCGTCCGCTGAAGCGCGTTCTGCAACGCCGTATCCTGAATGCCTTATCTAAAGAGATTCTGGCGGGCCGGATTCAGAAAAATGCGGTTGTGGGCATGATGCTGAACGAAAACGAAGACGGTCAGGATGAAATCATCTTCTACAACCTGGATAAAGTAGTACCAGAACTTGACTAACAAAAAAGCCAACGAGCAATCGTTGGCTTTTTTGCACTCTATGTTTACGGCGTGACCAATGCTGCTCAATACGGCACGGTCACGCCGTTTTTGCGTTTAGGCTAATTCAATCACCCAGTCGTCCTGCTCAACGACTGCGCCTTCTTTCAAGATAACCTGCTTGACCGTGCCTGCTTTCGGAGCCGCCACGATGCTTTCCATTTTCATGGCTTCGATGACAAACAAAGGCTGGTTTTTCTTGACTACATCTTCTGGGTTAACCAGAATCTTGGTCAGGCGGCCTTGAAGCGGTGCACCCACATCGCCGTCTTTGCTTACTTTCTGATTCTGCGGACGATCTACTTTTTGCGATTTGTCACGAACCTGCACCTGGCGGCTTTGCCCGTTCAGTTCAAAGGTCACGGTACGCAGCGCCTGGTCGTTTGGCTCCGAGACGAAAAGCAGCCGAACCAGAATATTTTTCCCTTCGTCGATGGGAATCAGGATTTCTTCGTCCTGTTTCAATCCGTAGAAAAACGCGGGAGTTGGAATGATGCTGACGTCGCCGTGTTGTTCCATCGCCCGGTAGTACTCTTCGTACACTTTCGGGTACATCTGGTACGAGAGGTAATCGTTGAAGCCGGAATTAAGCGGAAATTTCTCGCTAAACTTCTTGAAATCCTCGTCAAAATTGATGGGTTTCAGGTGCTCGTTCGGACGGCCTTCAATGGGTGATTCACCTTTCAGAACAACTTCCTGTAACTCCTCGGGGAAGCCACCGTAAGGCTGGCCCAGCTCACCTTTGAAAAAGCCTTTTACCGATTCTGGAAACGACAAAGATTGGCCTTTTGTCAGAATATCGTCGGCTGTTAGGTTATTCGAGGTCATGAAAAGCGCCATGTCGCCAACCACTTTGGACGAAGGCGTGACTTTTACAATGTCCCCAAATAATTTGTTAACCGTAACGTAATTCTTTTTCAGCGTCTCGAATTTATCCCCCAAACCAAGGGCAATGGCCTGCGGTCTCAGGTTGGAATATTGACCACCGGGAATTTCATTCTCGTAAACTTCGGCACTACCCGCTTTCATGCCCGACTCGAACGGATAATACCATTCTCGAACATCTTCCCAATAATTGGAGTAGGCGTTCAGGGAGGGCAGGTTAATTTTGCTTTCGCGTTCGTGGCCTTGCAGCATGGCCACCACCGAGTTGAAATTTGGCTGGGAGGTTAAACCAGACAGAGCACCCAACGAACAATCGATTACGTCAATGCCCGCGTCAACGGCTTTCAGGTACGTTGCCGCCTGAATGCCCGCCGTGTCGTGCGTATGCAGGTGAATGGGAATGCTAACCGCCTGTTTCAACTCGCGGACCAGAACCTCGGCGGCGAGTGGTTTTAGCAAACCAGCCATGTCTTTGATTGCCAGCATGTGTGCGCCTTCGTCTTCCAGTTGGCGGGCCATATCCAGGTAATACTGCAAAGTATATTTGTCCTGACCGGGGGCCAGCATATCGCCGCTGTAACAGATTGCCGCTTCGGCAATACCGTTGGTGCGCTCACGAACGGCCCGGATACTGACCTTCATGGCTTCTACCCAGTTCAAAGAATCAAAGATGCGGAAGACATCGATGCCGCTCTCCCAGGATTTCTCGACGAATTTCTCAATCAGATTATCTGGATAAGCCGAGTACCCAACCGCATTTGAACCACGGAACAGCATTTGTAACAGCATGTTCGGCATGGCTTCGCGGAAGGCTTGCAAACGCTCCCACGGATTTTCGTAGAGAAAGCGCATGGCTACGTCGAACGTCGCGCCGCCCCAAACTTCCATCGAGAACAGTTCCGGGTGGTTTTTGGCAAACCCTTCGGCCACTTTCAGCATGTCCTGGGTTCGAACCCGCGTGGCAAGCAGCGATTGGTGGCCATCGCGGAACGTTGTATCCGTATATAAAATCCCTTTCTGATCGCGTACCCAATCGATGAATTTGTCGCGGCCCAGCTCGTTCAGTAAATCTTTACTGCCTTTTGGGTAGGGCGCGTAGCGGTCAAAATGAGGGACAACCGGTGTCCGGAAAACCTTGTTTTGTTTGACTTTTACTTCGGGATTGCCGTTAACGATCACGTCGGCCAGGTAATTCAGCGCCCGGGTCGAGCGATCTTGCGGTTTGCGCAGATCGAAGAGTTCCGGGTGATTTTCAATGAACGACACCCGCGCCTCGCCCCGTTGGAAAATCGGGTGGGCAATCACGTTCAGCAGAAACGGAATGTTGGTTTTAACCCCCCGAATCCGGAATTCGACCAAAGCCCGCAGGAGCCGCTGGGTAGCGCCTTTCAAAGTCCGGCCCCGCGATGATACTTTGACAATCATCGAGTCGAAATAAGGCGAGATTTTGACGCCCGGGTAAGAGCTGCCTTCATCGAGCCGAATGCCAAAACCGGCAGCGTTACGGTAGGCGATAATGGTGCCAAAATCAGGTTTGAACCCGTTGGCAGGGTCTTCCGTGGTGATGCGGCACTGGATAGCGTACCCGTTGAGTGGAATCTCATCCTGATGGTTGATATAAATGCCGTTGTCTGACAATTTATACCCCATAGCAACCAGAATCTGGGTGCGAACCAGGTCAATACCAGTTACTTCTTCCGTAATGGTGTGTTCGACCTGAATCCGTGGATTTACCTCAATAAAGTAGATATTTTCGTGCTTATCGACTAGAAACTCAACCGTACCGGCGTTGGAGTAGCCCGCTTGGGTTCCAATCTTCAGCGCATATTCGTAAAGCTTGTTTTTGGTTTCCTGCCGCAGGCCAAACGAAGGCGCCACTTCGACGACTTTCTGAAACCGGCGCTGAACGGAGCAATCCCGTTCATACAGGTGAACAATGTTGCCGTGCGTATCGCCCAAGAGCTGAACTTCAATGTGTTTGGGGTCAACAATGAATTTTTCGAGGAAGATGGTATCGTCGCCAAACGCGTTTTTGGCTTCGTTTTTGGCTTCGTTAAAGGCTTTTTCAAACTCTTCTTCGGCGCGAACCACGCGCATGCCGCGTCCGCCGCCACCCGATGCGGCTTTCACCATGACGGGGAAACCAATTCGCTTGGCTTCCGACAGGGCAAACTCAACGCTGACCAGTTCCTCACGGCTGTCGGGAATCATGGGTACATTCGCCTTAGTCGCCAGGTTCTTGGCGCGAACCTTGTCTCCCAGCGCTTCCATGGCTTCCGGAGACGGACCAACGAAAATGATGCCTTCTTCCCGGCACCGACGAGCTAGCGTTACATTTTCGGACAAAAAGCCGTAACCCGGGTGGATGGCGTCTACCTTTTTGTGCTTGGCCAGCAGAATAATGCCTTCTACGTCCAGATAGGGTTTAAGCGGATCGTCGTCCCGGCCAATTTGGTAGGCTTCATCGGCTTTATAACGGTGGAGCGAATAGCGGTCTTCGTAGGTGTAGACGGCAACAGTAGTGATTCCTAACTCGGTGGCTGCCCGCATGATGCGGATGGCAATCTCACCTCGGTTAGCAACGAGAAGTCGGTGAATAGGACGAATGTATTCTTTCATAGTTCCCAAAAAAAGCAGGCTGGGGGTACGAAATTGTTAAATAGAGTGGCAAGTTTGTTGAAAAGTTTGAAAAATACGCTATTTTCCAAAGGTTCGTTGGAAAAGAATGCTTTTTCGTGGAATATTACAGAAACAAAATCAGCAAACTCAATCATCGCTGAACAAGATAGAGCATTGAGGCAGGATAAAAAAATCAGGCTTTGAATTGTACCTCAAGGGTCGGCCATTTGCTTTCCACCAATTGTACTAGTGCACGCAAGCCCCATTCTTCGCTACGCTGATGCCCAATTGAAATAACGGAAATGCCCGTTTCCTGAACCGCTTTGCTGGCTGGCTGGCGGTACTGCCCCGTAATGTACAAACCAACTCCGCGATTGGCGGCTTCCCGGACCAGCGCGTCATTCATCGCACCCACAACCGCAACCCGCTCCGGCACCAATTGATGATTGCCTGTAACTGCTTCGTAGCCTCCGAACACATCCAGCATCGAAGCCAGCCAGGAATCGACCGACTGTACAGGAACGGCTCCCAACATCCCAATGGGCCGGGCTTGTAAATCAGGCGCTTGCTTGTAGCCAATGGGTTCCAAGCTTGTCAGGTTCATGGCTTCTGCCAGGTAGGAATTATACCCCAGCGTCAGGTGCTCATCAAAAGGTAAATGATGGTAAAAAATACCAAGTTGGGGAGGAAGCGATGTTAAATCCAGTTGCCAGGGCCGGTGAATCCAAAGGGCATCCAGTTGATGGGCGCTGATCCAGTCATTGATGCCCGGAAAAGGTTCCAGCAAAAAACCGAGCCGATGAATAGGCTGATCAGATGCCCGGTAGAGGCCACCTTGCTCATCGGGTGGGTAGTTCTGGACATTAAATAATTCATCAAGGTACCGGAGAAAGTCAGCAGGAAGCATAGCAGTCGGCTTTATAATAACCAAAGCCGACTGCCTGCCGAATTGTTTGAATTAGACTTGTACCAGTTTCCAGCGTCCGCGCCTGAAAACCAGGATGGCAATAACGGCCAGTAACGACTCACTGATGGCTACCGCCCAGAAAACGCCATCCGGCCCCCAATTTAGCTGAGTAGCCAGAATATAGGCAAGTGGGATTTCGATGATCCAGAAGCAGATGATGTTGATGATGGTGGGAGTCTTCGTATCACCTGCGCCGTTGAACGATTGGCTGATCACCATGCCAAAGGCAAAAAAGATGTATCCCAAACAGATAATTCGCAGACACCGAACCGCGATGGCTACCACGGCAGTCTCCCGATTAAACAGGCTTACAATAGTGGAGGCACCGACAAAAAAGACAATAGCAACCACTAACAAAAACAGGAAGTTACAGAAAGCCGCCCGCCACGCCGATTGTTCTGCGCGGTCGGGTTTTCCGGCACCCAGATTCTGACCAACCAGCGTAGCCGCCGCGTTCGCCATCCCCATCGAGGGCAATAGTGTAAAAACAATAATGCGGATCGCGATGGTATAACCGGCCACCACGTCGCTGCCAAAAGTAGACAGCACCCGCGTCAGGAAAACCCAACTGGCCGACGAAATCAGAAATTGACCCGTGCCACCCACCGCTACGCTGAGCAGGTTGCGAATAATGGGTAAATTAGGGACTAAATCCGCCCGGCTAACTGTGACTGCATTGCCCTTGCGCCAGAACGCCGTTAGCTGATACAAGACTCCGCTGGACCGGCCAATGGTGGTGGCAACGGCAGAGCCTAGAACGCCCATTTCGGGAATTGGACCCCAGCCAAAAATGAAAAGCGGACACAAAACAATATTGACGCCGTTGGCCACCCAGAGCGAGCGCATGGCCACCGATGCTTCGCCTACACCGCGTAAGGCCCCGCTTAACGTATAGAGCAACACGATAGCGGGCGCACTGGCAAAGATCATGCGAGTAAAGCCCGCGCCGTTGGCAATCAGGTGTTCGTCGCCCCCCATCAGGCGCAGGATGCTATCACCCCAGATGGCACCGGGTAAGGCAATCATAATCGCTAAGAGTAACGATACCAGAATAACCTGGCCAACTACATTTCCGGCTTCGCGTTGGGCCCCTTCGCCCACGCGCCGGGCCACCAGCGCCGTGGCGGCAGTACTTAAACCAATCGCAACGGAGTAAACCAGCGTCAAAACGGATTCTGTAAGGCCGACCGTAGCCACGGCTTCGGTTCCGATCTTGGCCACAAAGAAAACATCGACTACCGCAAACAAGGACTCCATGAGCATTTCCAGAATCATCGGTACGGAAAGCAGGAAGATGGCCCGGTTGATGCTGCCGGATGTAAAATTTTTTTCAGAGCCGTGCAGCGCAGCTAAAAAAAGTCGAATGACTTTTGTCATGATAGAGCAAGAAAATGTGGTGTTGTTCGTCGGAAACAACCGAATAGAAAAAGAAAAAAAGGGAAGAATCGCCGGTAAGTAGGTGGACGATCAGGGAAAGAAAGACCGCGTAGGTCTTTAGCAGGTGAACTTCATGGGCCTAATGCTTTGAGCTGCAAACTTAGGCAATTTATGACAAAACTAAAGCAGTAATTGAGGAAACGGCCAGCGGTGCAAAAACCGAAACTTTTTGCAAATAGCGGCTGTTAATTAGATACCAAGCTACTTAATCGTTATTCAAGTGTAATAGGTCATTTCTCGTTTCGTTCGTTTTAGAGCTAAAAATCAACCATTTACTTAATTTCTGGTTTTCAGAGAATAAATCTTAACTACTTTTGTAACGCTTAAAGCCTTTTTACGCCAATGATTATTCTAGTTGCTTAATAGCCCCCACTTTCCTGCAACATCTCAATCCGAATTCTTTCGGACAGTTGCGTCTATTATTCCCCATTTGTACCTTACAATGTTGAGCCTGTCTGTGCGTGCATTTTCGGCATGTTCGCTGGGTCAACGCATCAAACTTTGTCTATATGATTGAAACACATAAACAACCCGAAACCGCTGTCTTGGTTGCGTTGGTAACGCAAAAACAATCTCCCGAAAAAACCCAGGAATACCTGGAAGAGTTAGCTTTTCTGGCCGAAACGTCGGGCGTTCGGACCCTGAAGTCGTTCGTGCAAAAGCTGGACCGACCCGATACACGCACGTATGTGGGAAAGGGTAAGATTGAAGAGATTAAAACGTATATTATTGAAAATCCGGTTGATACCATCATTTTTGATGATGATTTGACTCCTTCGCAGGTGCGAAATCTGGAGAAGGAATTTGAAGAAATCAAGGTGCTGGACCGGAGTTTGCTTATTCTGAACATTTTCTCGATGCGCGCTCAAACCGCCCAGGCGCGGGTGCAGGTCGAATTGGCACAGTATCAGTACATGTATCCGCGTCTAACCCGCATGTGGAGTCACTTGACCAGCCAGAAAGGGGGGGTCGGGATGCGGGGACCCGGTGAGAAAGAGCTCGAGACTGACCGGCGGATTGTGCAGGACCGAATTTCGTTCCTCAAAGAAAAGCTGGCCAAGATTGATAAGCAGAACGTGACGCGCCGGAAAGAACGCGATCGGCTGGTGCGGGTGTCGCTGGTAGGGTATACCAACGTTGGTAAATCAACGCTAATGCGGACGCTGGCCAAGGCGGATGTTTTTGCCGAAAATAAGCTCTTTGCAACGGTGGATTCGACAGTGCGGAAGGTGGTACTGGAAAACATTCCGTTTTTGTTGTCGGATACGGTTGGATTTATTCGTAAACTGCCAACTACATTGATCGAGGCGTTTAAATCGACGCTGGACGAGGTTCGCGAGGCCGATGTGTTGTTGCATGTCGTTGACGTGTCGCATCCGTCGTTTGAAGAACACATCGATGTGGTGAACAGCATTCTGGCCGAGATTGGCGCGAAGGATAAGCCGACGATGCTGGTTTTCAATAAGATGGATCAGTTTGAGCCGCGTGATGCTTGGATGGAAGCCGATGATGAATTTGACGACGAAGTACCGGTAGCTGTTCGCAGGCAAACCGCTTTGCAATACCTGAAGAAGACGTATTTGAATCAGCACGCTGAAGACGTCGTTTTTATTTCAGCTGAGCAGCGGGATAACATTGATGAGCTGCGTGATACGTTGTTCAAGAAGGTAAAGGAAAAGCATTACATGATTTACCCGAACTGGAAAGATATTGCCCTGAGTGACTGGGCGCAGGACGTAGAAGTCAGCGACGGTTTGGGTGTGTGACAGATTTTTTAGATTTTTGCAGTGCATAGACCTATAGCCCTCAAAACGCTATAGGTTTCTTTTGGTCTCGTAGTTCAACGGATAGAATAGAAGTTTCCTAAACTTTTGATATGGGTTCGATTCCCGTCGGGGCCACGAAACAGTGGTAAATGCCTCAAAACAGCTCGTTTTGGGGCATTTTGCGTTTCCGAACCGTTTCCGAATTGAATTTATCCGGGTATTTCCGAACACATTTAGCCAAATTTTTCCGAATGGGACAGTCACAGAATTTTTCTAAGAAACTGATAATCAGAAGCGAGTACGTAAAGAAAGATGGTACCTGTCCGCTCTATATTTATGTCTCCATCGATGGAGAATGGGAGCGATTGCCCCTAAAACTGAACTGGCCCGCACAATTTTTTGATAAAGCAGCTGGAGCCATTCTGCCCCGGATGAAGAATGACAACGACTATTCGGATTATAAGCTGATGATTGATACCGAAATCGGAAAGATTAACGAAATCTTTAAAACGTATCGGCTCTCATCGTCGATTTTGACCCTGCCAATTTTGAAGCAGGAGTACGCGGAGTTTAACAACCGGGAAAGTTTTACGAGCTGGTGGGAGCGGGATTTGAAGGAGCGGTATAAGCGGAAGAAAATCGAGTATGCCACCTACAAAACTCATAAGTCCGCCTTGGCTAAGTTTAAGGAATTTAAAGACCCGGTGCTCTTTCGTGACTTAACTCCCAAATTACTGGAGAACTACAAAGCGTGGCTGAAGACCAATAAAGACAACATTCCCACCACAGTTAATTCGGCCCTGCGCCGGATTCGTACCTACGTTTACCGCGCACTCGACGACGGCAAGAAATTTGCCAATCCATTCCCCCGCGTGAAGATTGCGTCCGATGAATCCATGCCTGAAGCGTTGACGGATGATCAACTGATGGGATTGCTGGCTATTTACAATGATAAATCCACCCCGGACAACTGGAAGATGGTACTAACGCATTTTCTGTTCTCCTGCTTTACCGGCCTGCGCATTGGAGATGCCCGGACAGTAACCCACGAAAACATAAAAGGGGAGTGGTTGATTCTGATGCCCAAGAAAACAAAACGGTACCATAAGGTAGTCCGCATTCCGCTGCATCCAATGGCTTTAACGCTGGTGAAAACGTCGCTGGGCAAACTGTTTGATACTTATTCAGAGCAGTACACCAACCGGCTCCTGAAGAAGGTTACCAAATATGCCAGTATTGATTTCAAGGTAACGACCCACACGGCCAGGCACACCTTTGGCACGTTGTTCATTGAGCTAGGAGGGGACGTTGTTACCCTGAAGGATTATATGGGTCACTCCAAGATTGAAACGACGATGAAGTATGTGCACTTATCGGAGAAACGGAAGAAAGAAAAGATTCGGGTTTTTGATAAACTGTTTCAAAAACCCGATGATGCGCAGGATGTGGCTTAAATGCTGGTTTCTTGCCGGATTCCCTGAACCCTGTTTTCGTACTCTTCAAACACTCGATAGTTGTTCTCAATCGGACGGTTAGCCAGCGCATCGATGTGACTGATCAATACATCCAAACGTTGCTCTACACCCCCTTGCGGAACAATGACCGGCTGAACCGTGGCGGCTCCAGCTCCGGTACTGGCTGGCTGTGAGCTGTAGGACAAACCCCTGATCTGGCCAGATAGCTGCAACGCATTCATGGCCCTGGCTAGATCGGCAACCACGGGATTCCGTAGGGATTCATTACTGAGAATAAATTCCGTCCCCGCCTCTCCAGCGATATAACTGCGTTTGCCCTGGTTGAAAAAAGTAGGTCGGCCAACATATCCAGACGGAATTTGATTACTTTCCACCATACCCGTAAAACCCCCATCTGCGAAGGCCGGTGCTTCAAACTTTTGCGCCCGAATCTGGCCAATGTTCATTGCTGCTTTTGCTGTGGTTATCCCAATTTGTGCGGCCATTGGCGCAGTACCTAACGGCCCCATTCCACTGTAAAAGGCAACGATGTCAGAGATGGATTCGTACAGGTTGAACAACACCTTCCCAATCGACATTGCCTGCTGAGCCACGTAAATGGCTTTCATCATTTTGACGTTGCCTTTGAAGAAGAATTTCGCGGCCTCCAGTCCCTCATTGACCGCATTCCACCGGCTAGCCCGCACCTGCTCATCGTGATCCAGTTCCAGCTTTGCCAGCTGATCCGCGATTTCCCGCTTTTTCGTGGCATCATTCTGATACAGAGCCAGCAACTTTTCCAGGCTTTCTTTTTTGGCTGCATACCGTTCTTCATCCCGGAATACATCATCAATGTCGCCATTCCTGAAATCGGCTCGATCAATCCGATTCAGGTTCAAATCGAGTTCGCGTTGCAGCTGAGCATCCTTATCCTGAATGTCCTGATCTCTGCGCTGCTGGTTAAACGTCTTTTCGTTCAGCAGGATTTGCGCCCGAAGCTCCTTAACTTTCTCTTCATTATCAGCGTGCAGGGTTAACAACGCAAACAAATGCTGTTGTTCCAGGGCATACTCCTGCTTCAGCTGATCAGCCTTAGAGGCTGTACTACTGATATCGGCCAACTGGCTTTTCTTCTCCCATTCCAGTTCTTTCTCAGTTTGAGCAACGGTCTGTTTCCATTCGATTTCGTTATGCTTATTCTGAAGCTGTTCCAGTTCTTTGTACATGACTTCCCTGATCTCGGCAATCTTCGCCTCATTGCCATGAGCCAGTTCAATCATCTTTTTGTACTTGAAACCGAATTGAATTTGCTCTTTTTGGTAGGCATCGCCCGCGTCCTCCAAGTTCTCCTGACGGCTTTTCTCCAGAAGCTTATTCAACTCATTCAGGTCTTTCTGTTCCTGACTAAGCTTATTAGATTTGTTTTTTTTACCCGTATTGATCTTGTCCGGGTTAGCGGTCGCTGATCCGCCTGGCTTGCCCGTGCCGGTGGCCGGTGCGTTTTCTGTTTTAGAGGTGGTTGCCTGGTCTAGGTAATCTCCCTGAAGACCACCCAAAAGCCGTTTGGATTCGACAATCTGTTTGCCGATCGCTTTCCGACGCTCCAGCGCCTGCTTCATTTCCTCATTGGTCAACTTGTGCGTGGTGGCGATATCGTCGGCAGAAATAGCGCCAACCTCTTTTTGGCCGGTGCGGATAGCCTGGTCAACTTCCCCGTATTGGCTGCGCAGGTTATTGAGCTTTTTACTGGTTTCGTCGATGGCGTTTTGATTCTGGTATTTCATCATCGCCTTTTGGGTTTCGATGAACTCCCTGGCTTTGGTGGTGCTCACGCCAATGATGTTGCCGTATTTGTCAAACTCATTGGCGGCCAACGGCACGATCTGCACGATCTGCCCCAATACCTTTTTCATCTCGGTTTGTTCGCCCTTCGATAGGTTGGTTTTTTTCTTCAACTCATCGTACCGGGTCAACAACGGATTCAGCGTAGACTCCAGCTTTTTCACTTCGCCCTGGGTGGTTTTAAACTCACGGACAGAATCCTGAGACGCATCATTGAGGCCCAGCAGGCTGGTTGTCGCGCCCACAATGGCGGCGGTAAAGCTACGCATTCCCTGGCCAGTCAGCAGGTCATCAAACCACTCCGAAAGCCGTTTCAGATTCACGGCTAAGTCGTGGTTTTTCTTGTTAAACTCGTTGGTCAAACTCGTACCGTCGATCATGGCTTGATTAGCCAGGTCTTGCTTTTGGCGCACAAAATCGGTTTGGTTGGCCAGCAGGCTCATCACCTTCGTCGCTTCCTGCGATTTAATGCCCAGGTCGTCGAGCCGTTTAGCCAGCTGATCAGCCGGTACGCCCTTCAAACTGTCCGCCAACTGAAGCAGAAATTCGTTGGGGTTGGTGTTGATCAGGTCTTTCATTTCCTTCTCGGTGATCCCCAGCTGCTGGGCAAAGATGCCCGTGTCTTTGGCGGCGGTCAACAGAATGTTGGAAAGCCCACCGGCCCCGATTTCGGCAGATAGCCCCAGCTCCTGAAGAGCTGCCCCTAATCCCATCGTTTCGGCAATCTTCGGTGCCAGGTCACCGAGCTGACCCATGCGCATGGTAAAGTCGGACACAACGGGAGCGGTTGCCGATCCCTGAGCGCCCAGCTCATTTAGGGCGGAACCGATATCGTTGATGGATTGACCGATTTCGAGATCCCGCGTTTCTTTAAACAGCTTGGCCATCGTTCCCGTGGCTTTGGCTACTTCTTCCACACTGCCGAACTCATCGCCCAGGGCAACGGATGCTTTGTCAGCATTCTCGACAAAGCCTTCCATTTGGGCCGTGGCCACACCCAACTGACCACCCACCACGGCAATATCCCGCAGGTCTTTGGTAGCCGTCCGGGTATTGATTTTTTTCAGCTTTTCGTTGAACGCATCGACTTCTTTCCCTGACATGCCGGTGGATTTCTCGATATCAGCAAAGGAATCTTTTAACGCCATGTTTTTATCGACCATCATGGGGATAATGCCCACCAGCTGCTGAAGTCCCGAGGTGATCAGGTTGCCCCCTACAATACCGGTTAGGGTGCTGCCCGCATTCTTTTTGAAGCGGTCCCAGGCACTGGCGGTTTCATTGATCCGGCCCGTCATTTCACGCTGGGCCTGGTTCAGCAGCCGTACCTGCTTCAGCTTTTCGGCGTAGGCTTTCGGATCGTCGGCCTCCCGCATTTTGTTCAGCTCCTTACGGGCATTCACGGCGGCGGTGGCCACTTCTTTGAGGGAGGTTTCAGATTGACGGCCATTCACCACCAGGTCAATGACCGCCTTTTCATTTTGCGTTGACATCGTTACAGAGTTACAAGGGTACGTTGACGCGGATAGAAAGCGTGTTTTCGAGGGCTTCCAGGGGAATGGTGACGTGGAGCCTGGCCAGCTCTTCCCGGAGCCGTTTTACTTCGTAGGTTTTGCGCTTAGAATACCAGGGGCGGCGGGTGCGGCCTGTTCTGCCTTCTTTGAGTTGACGGGCCACAATGCGGTCGGTATGGGTCACGGTCAAGCCTTTGACTTTTTTGCGCCCTTTGGCTTTGACAAAGCCCACGCCCATGTCCAGAAAGCGGCCATAGAGCAGGAAATTCATTACCACGCGGTCGTCACTCGCTGCCTGGTACCAGGTGCGTTTGAGCTGGCCACTGCGCCGGTTGCCTTTCCGCATCCTACGCCCGTAAACGTGCTCCTGAAGTTCTTCTTTAAAGTGATCAACCGAATATTTAGCCCAGGCCGAAAGCACGGCTTTGGTGTTGATCTTTTCGTTGATATCTAAACTATTGTAGTCCATAGAGGGTAGTAGCCATCACCTGGCACGACGTTAAATTCCACGCTGTAATCATCCCGTACCTGCCCAGTGGCCGTTTCCACACTGTACTGGTAAATGGTGTAATCCGTAAAGGCCATAAACTCATGCCCCGTGGCCGTGACCTGCACCACCGAAACCGTCGTACCCGTGAGGGCTTCGCGGGTGGTAAATTCAATGTTCACTGGCAGCGCACTGGCCTCCAGCGGCCTGGTGGCTTCCCGATCCGCCCAGAACGTAAGCGCCAGATCGGCCTTCTGGCGGGTGTACGTTTCGTTGCCCGAAACACCCGATTCCATGTTTTTGGTAAGCACATCGAGGCGCACCCAGATTTCCCCTTCGTAGGGCTTGTTGTAGCCCCCCTGACTTTCCAGATCAGACGGCAGCGTCTGCACTTCCAACCGCACCAGGAGCTGATCCGCCGCCCCGGCTTCAAACTGGAGCTTGCCCGGCAGGTAGCCCGCTAGAATATCATCTTCCAGGCGCAAACCGAGTCGGCTGTTGTTGTCCAGATCAGCCAGGCGCGAAACCGGCAAACGAAGGGACTGAGTGACTTTCTGGGTATTATCCCGAAAGAAATAATACGGACGCAGGAAGCGCCGCCAAACGCCGTAATAACCCTCCAGCTGAGAAAAGTCGGACGTAGCGAATGGGTAGGGTTGATTCTTGGTGTCCGCCTGAAAGCCCTGGTAGGTGACCAGCCGCAAGCCTACCTTGTTACGGCGGTTGCCCTGTTCATCCAGATACCGGGCGGATTCGCGGTAGATGGGGTCAACCAGGTTGCCGGGTTGATTCACCTGGGGCAGGTTCCAGAACGCATCGGCCACAAACTGACTCCCGGCCAGGCTCAGCTCCCGGAGCATTTTTGGTGCACCGGCCTGGAGCTTGATTTCCTGCTTAGCCAGGCCCACCAGCTGGGGCGTTGGCTCGACTTGCTTGCCTGCATCCTGAAACAACGTGTCAGCGTCGTCGATGTAATCCAGCACCTTAAAGCCCTTCAGGGAAGGTTCCTCGATGCCGTAGCCCTGGAGCTGAAACGGGGACACATCAACCAGGCGCGGCTGACGGCTGAGCGTCTTAAACGTCTGAATCCGGCATTCACGGGTGTTGGCGTTGAAGTTGTACAACAGTCCGTAGCGGGATCGGATCGCCTTCAGAAAATCCCCTGCCGACATTTCGGGCAAATGCATTCCCGTTTTAACCCGGAACGGTCGGTCGATCCGCCGCCCGCTCTGCATGGCCGTCATGTTCAGGATGCACAGGCGCTGAAATTCGGGATCGGTAGCCAGCTCGCCGGTCATGCGATACCCAACACCGGCGAGCAGCCGCTCCATGATGTAGGACAGATAAAAGAACGGAACGACGTGGTAACCCAGTGCAGTCTGCGTATCGGCCCAGAAGGTGCCATTCTGAAAGGTATTGACGTACGGACGGGGTTGGTAGCCGGGTAATTTCGATGAATTGAACTCCGTGCTAGGCTCCATGAAGCCCAAATTTTTTACCGGAAAAAAGGTAAGCGGAAACTGGCCAGGGGCCAGCTCCGCAATCTCTCGCATCCGGGTGGACAGACCCAGTACCGCCGCCTGGCCGTTGGCCGTAACGGGAACGCCCAGGTCAATCTCATCGGTCAACACCTCCAGCAAGCTTTTCTTGCTGAAAGCTTCCCCCAACTCGCCCGAATCAATCTTTAAATGCCCGTCCCCTTTGCCATCGGACAGCCGGTACGAAAATGTACACTGGCGGTACAAATGCCCCTGAAGCGTTACCTGCACGGGCAGCTCCATGCTGGGCTTTAACCGATCCGGGCGGTAGGCGTACTGCAAAAAGCGTTTGTTCGCCTCATTCAGCGGAAAGGAAATAGGATAGCTGAATGAACCCGGCAACGTATCATCCGCCATGAGCATGGATGCTTGCTCGATGGTGATACGCGGGCCGGGGAGCAGCTGGAGCGTTTGGGAATACAGGTTACGGATTTCGAGCATGGTGGGGTGAAAAAATTGAGGCTTTTTTGAAATTCATCAATCCACTTTATGGTTGCACGGGTCTGCCCAGTTCAACCATGCACTCTTTCACAATCGTTTGAAGTTGTGCGGCCTTGGTTTGCCCCAGCGTCCCTTTTGTAATACCAAAAGCTCCAATTGCCGCATTATTGTGCGGGTTATTAGACGCGTTTCCGGACAGCGTATGGAGGGTTATTTTTGAATTAGGATCCGTTGTATTGGCCATGTTCTCCCCGCCATAGGTGCTGTTCGTCACTTGATGGTTGACGCTATTGAGGTAGTTAAGCTGCGTTAAGGTTGACTGATTCCGTTCGCTGAAAATAAACCCAACGCCCGGCTGATAGGCATTATTGACGATCTCTGCGGCACCCAGTCCCCTTAACCTGGCTAGGTATATAATTGAAAGAGAACCAAAGGCACCCATATAGTTACGATTGGCCGTCACTGTTTCTGGCTTTGTGATTTGCACGAACAGGCCGATGCCTTGGGTCACATCCAGATCGGTTGCGTTTACGGCATACAGTCCTTGGCCCGCTGTTCCCCCAGTCCATCCATACAGCGGGTCATAATTAGAATCGGACATCGTATTGAGATAGGTCCCAATTCTGGGTGTTCGTACACCGTATAAATTCCCCCCTAACTCCCAGCCCCAAATAGGAACTTTTGCGGCTTTGGCATCCCCGGCACAAACACTCAGATAATAAATGTTTTCTCTTAGTCCCTGGGCATACACCTTCTGGATTACCTGACGGACTGCGCTTATTTGCGCCGGGGTCAATACTCCTCCGGCATCAGCGACATTGTCCAGGTAGTTTTGCAGATCGGTCTGTGGATTTTTCTGCAAAGAACTCGTTAAGCGCTCGTCGCTATAACGCCCCGTCCGGCCGTCGCGCAAGGTCAATAAGAAGGTAGAGGCGATGGGTTGGTTAACCGGCAGGTTATTCCGAAATACATTATTCGAAACATCGAATCTGGAATCAATTTTGTTACCATTCAGATTTAAGAAGTCTACGGTCACCGGGAAGCCCACAAACTCATTATCCTTGATGATCAACCGGGAGCCTTCCGAAAGAAGTACCTGGAGCTGAATCAGTCTTTTGTTCCAGGACGATACCGCAAAGTTTTCGGGGGGAGAAAACTCAAGATAATTGTTGCTGAAATTTACATTCTCGCTAAATCCTAGCAGGGGATTAGAGTTTGTCAGGATACTAACTAAGAACTTATTACCGGACACTTCATACATATTGCCCTTAGTTTTTATCGGGCTGAGACCTCCCAGATAACCCAAAAATACCGTACTTCCTTTAACCGTGTTATTGGTGTATCGCCAATAGCCCTGTGCCCATTGAGGCAGAACACTATTCACGTTTTTTACATAAAATCGACAATTGTTAACGATCTGGTAATCGGTATCGCCGATTCGTTGCCCCTGGATTTCACCGGTTCCAAAAACCGGCGTAGGGTTACTACTTTCGCACGAGGCATAGATATCGCAATCCTCGAAGGTGAAGGAGCCACTGGTAGAACCAATATTGATAAATTGGGCCGTAGGCAGGCTCCCTGTATTATTGTAATAGAATTTACACTTGTCGAACAGGCCCGTGTTGGCAAACTCAGAGATATCGATTTTGGTGTTGATGAAATTGCACCGCTCATACAAGCTCCGGGTAGCAGAACGAGAGATCTGCGTACTGAACAAGTGAGGAGCCACAAAATCACAATCTAAAAATGTATTTACGTGGGCATTGTCCGTGAACCAAAGCGACGCGTTGGCCGTACTTGGGGTATTGGGATGGATTTCGATTTTACAGTTTACGAACGTAGTACCATAACTCCCGTTAGTCCGTAGCAGGCGAATGGTGGGAATCGTCGTTGACGGGCTTTGTATGGTTAGGTTTTCCGCGTAGAAATTACGCGTGGTTGTATTGGTCACTTTGATGACCTGTCTACCCTTGGAAATTCGAGAACCGGCTGGTATGACCGTTCCCTCAGCGGCTGAGCCTTTACCTAGATTAGTGAAAGTGACGTTGCCCGATCCTATGGCCTTTAATCGGTATATATTCTCACCAATACTGTATATCCGGCCAGTGGGAGCAGACGGCAGAAAATCCGAGGTAATAACGACATCCCCACCAATTGCGGGTTGAACGATATCGGCGGTTAATACGCCCCAATACTCGGTATACTCGGTACTCAGATTCCTTACCAGATTGTGCTTAAGAAATAGACGACTACCCGAAATCCTTTCAACCTCGTTGAACTCGCCTAAATCCTGGTCATAGTAATGCCCCCCATTTCTTAGCATTACAATATCACCCGGCGAAAAATCAGCCGCCCACGCAGCGTCCTTTAAATCGATAAACTTGTCGCTTTTCCGACTGGTGTTGGCATAAGTATATACCTGCGCATCGGTTAGGGGGTTGTCGCCAATATTATTCGAATTGACGATATCAAAGGCAGCTTCGGAGGTGCCTGACCACGTAATTATCGTTTTATTCTTTCCTGACCCTATCAGCCTGAAATTATTGGGAAAACGTTCTATTTTAGTAGCAAATGTGTAAACCCTCGCAGACAGATACAAAACCCCGCCGCTTCCATTGGTCTCGACCCCTTCCGTTCTTACGGCATACCGAGCTCTGTTGAATGCTGTATTCACCTCCGTTGGAACGCTTGACTGGCCGCCAAACCAATCAAGCCTGGCCGACTGGGCCGTGATTTTTACGTTACCCATCCCCCCGAAAATCTGGTAGTCACCCGCCTCTATCACTCCTTCAACGGTCAATGTTGCGTTCGCAGGGATAACGATTTGCTGATTAGGCAAAAATTTTAGTGAAATGTTGGCGGGTATTGTCAGGTTTGATGCAACAGCAATACTGCGATCAATTTCTAATACGCGGGGCAACCCAAACTGGCTATTGATGAACCCCTGAAGGCTTGCCTGGTTCAGCGCCGTAAAAGCAGACGAAGGAAAAGGTCCTTGTGTCGCCGAGGGGAACAGGCTTTTGCCTGTTTCGCGTTTAACAAAACTTGCTGAATCCGCCTTGGCGGCTAAACGTTGCCTGACTACCGCTAAGCTATCCTGTAATTGCTTGTCAGGTACCAGGAAGATATCTGACCCTGTTGTGGGTGAAAGTTTGGGCCGGATCGTACCCCGTGGTACGGAAAAATCGTATAGACCCGGCGAAGTTGCTTTCTGGCCCGGCTCAGCGATTGGGACGCCCGTGCGAGCCTGGCCAAGGCTTAGCGTCGTTGAAAGTAGGAAAACGAAGAATAAGAGGTTCTTTTTCATGGTGATTTGATTAATCTTCCGCGTAGGCGATTACGGTGGCGGTGCCGGTGAAAAAATAGGGTGTCTGGTCTTCTGGATTACGTACGGGCGGAGCAATAAAGGTGGCAGTATTAACTGTTTTAGGAGTTAAACCTAAACCATCAACGATCTTCCCCGAAGCTTCTTTAAATCGAATGGGTAAAAACAGCATCGTCCCCAGGTTAGTAATCACTTCATCGCCATTCTTTTTGTTATCAATGGCGATGGTATAACGACCAACTAAGGCTTCTACCCGGGCCGCTTCCTGGATCACTTGCTGGCGTTTAAGTTCCACCTGTTGCGCAGCCAAATCGACTGCGTGGGTATCAGCCGCTACCTGCTGACGTTTTTGTTCCACCTGCTGGGCAGCCATGTCTACAGCTTCCCGATCCAGGGCGACGGCATCCTCTAATTCCTGCCGGATGATGCCAACAGCTTCTGGCTTAAGCCCGACTAATGTTTTTTTGTCTGCCATGCTAAAATTCAATTATAAATGATGGATATAACTGCCCTTCTGGCTCATCAGTAACTCTCACCCCTGCGCCGGTCGCCAGAGTGAAGGTTGTATCATCTTCTTCCACCAGAACAACGACTGCTCCGATGGCCGCCTGAGCTTGCTGTGCAGCTATCACAGCTTCGTTTGCCGCTTCGATGAGCTTTTGGTCAAGCGGCTTGATGACAATTTCTTGAACGGCGTTGATCTGCTTGATTTCAATCAGGGGAGCAGTCGCATTGCTGGAATTGCTACCCGAATCGGTAGGTCTGAACCGCCAATCTGCCTGCACGGTGCCATCCCAGAATATTTCGGCCCGGTGCTTGTCGGAGAGTTTCCCCACCTGAACTAGGTTAAATTCGACGTAGAAGTACGGCCCTTCCTGGGTCACTTCGGGCTGTCTGTCGGTAGGCATTTCGCTGCCGTCCGGGAGCAGCATTTTTACTGCGAAATCGGTGGGGGGAACCCTTCCGTCGAAACGGAAGGGCTGTTTGTAGGGTCGCCGGTTGTAAATCTTCGATTCCAGTTTTTCCGGCTCTGAGCTTACTACTGCCATTATTGCGTGGATTTGATAAAGCGAAAACGAGGCTGTCCATTCTGGTTGTACCAGTTTATGAGGTCGCCCTTAAAGTCGGAGGCGTTCAGGTGCGTGTTGGGATCGTAGGTGTAGGTGTGCGTAGGCTGGCCTGATTTTCGACCCGTGACCTTATCCATCCGGGCGTATTGACGGGCTGTCTCCAGCGCCAGGTTCCAGGCAGCGCCCGGGTATGAACCGCCATCCTGATCCTGGCACTGAGCCAAAAACGTAATGTGTTGCCCCCCGGCTCCTTTGGCGGCGGCCACGGCTTTCTGGGCCATCTGGTACCCGCCTTCACTGCCATCAACCAACCCGTTATTTCCTTGCAACGAAGCAGTGTAATAATCCTGTTCGGTTGCGGAAGGAGCTTCGGGATCGTTAGCCGATAGCGAATGCGCCGCCGCCAGTGCCCCATCGAAGGTCATGTTATAGCTCGGCGCCGGGTTCTTTTTGAGGTACACCCGGACGGTCTGACCAGGGAAGCGGGAAGCCAGCCCCGAACGCACAATCTGAAGCAGTTCCGGCGTGTTCCAGGAACCAACGAATACCCCGCCGCCTTCAACGCTCTGGCCTACGTCGATGAAAATCGGCAGACCGGGCATGACCTCGTAAATGGCCACGGCCTGAAGCAGCAGGGCATGGCCCAGGGTGTAGGTCCGGTAGTTTGTAAACAGGCGGTTGGCCTGCTGGGTCAGGGCACTCCAGGCGTTGCCCTCATTGACTTGCGGCAGCTGGGTACCCCCCGGCAGGTTGTAATACGACACGTAGCCTTGCCGGACTACTTCGTGGAAATCCGAGTATAAAGGCGGACTTTGACCCAGATCACCCGCCAGGTTGCTTTCTTCGTTCTGACCCGCTCCCAGCAAGGCGTAGGTTAACGTTCCCGATAAGTAGTACGGTTTGAGCAGGTTCGCCAGGTGCTTGACATAGGTGTAACGCGCCCGGACGGCAGGGTTGCTGTTGTTATAGAGTTCGCCCGCATTAGTGAGCGCCTGCACGCTGTACTCGTAATGCTCCACAGACCGAAGCAGACCCACGGAAATGTTACCGCGCCAATCCCGCTGACACTGATCATCGGTCAGAAAGCTTCCTTTTTCGTGGTAATTTCGCAGGCACACGGGCCGGAAACCCATTTTGGCGCCGTTGGCCTGCGCCCAGTCCATAATGCCCTTCAGCTGCGTAGCCCGTTCCTGGTTCCACACCCCCGGCGACGTTTCCCAGTTATGCCAGAACTGACTCAGGGCCGCGCCCCACTTGATTTCAGGATGCGCTCCGTTATCCGTAGCCGCGTTCTTGAACTGCGTCAGGGCGCTGGTATGCTCACCAACATTATTGTTGTTCAGGTAGTACGTCAGGGCCATCTGAGGCAGCGCAAACGAACTAACCGAACCCGTGGGCGGATTCACCGGGGGATTCACCACCGGCGGATTGACCACCACCGGCGGCGTAACTGCGCTGCCACTGGCACCCACCAGCACGGCGTGAATGGCATTGCCTTCCAGGGGAATGTCGATGGTCTTGTCGTTGCCCAGCTCCACGGTGATCGTCTTGCGGGCACCGGCGGAGCAGAACAAATCGCAGGCTACCACGGCCAGCTTGCCGTTACCCGAGTAAATTTTCACAATCGGACGGCGGTAATGGGCCGATTGCAACAGCCCCGTCCCGTCTGCCGGAGCCGCGTACACGACTCCTCCCGACGACCAGGTGGCGTGCCGGGCCGTCACCTGGTCCGTGCCTAAGTGGGCGAGGATCTTGGCGGCTTTGCGAACGCCCGCGTAAGCGGCATCGTACCCAATGTAGGGAAAACGGGGGCGGCTGGGTTGCCCATCGGGAACGTAGGGGAAGCTGCTGTTCTGGGACGAATTGGGCATCCACCAGGTATGACTGGGTTCCCACGCCGCCCCAATTTTGTTGGGGTCATCGATGTGGTTGTTGGTGTCACTCCAGAGCAGCCCGCCCCCGCCTTCGATCATGTGCGCGACCCAACAAAGCTCAATGCCGATGATGTCGGGAATCATTCCCGCCACGTACCGGACCTTGCCCCCGGGGCTGGTTGTTTTTAAATCCCACTGCGTACTGCCCCAGCGTGAATTATCGTCGGGGGTTTCGCACCAGGGCCACATAAAGAGCAGAGCAGGGCGATCCGGCGTCTGCTTCTTTTTGACTTCGAGTTTAAAGAGCGTTTTGACCGTAAAATCCGGGTCCCCCGGATCATCGGCGTAATGCTGGTTCAGCGGTGTAATGCCCGCCGAATGAAAGCTCTGGTTGTTCCACCGAATCTTGAAAAACGGGTCGTCATCGCCGTTGGGCATCTTCCGGGCATTGCCAATGTAATAATGCCGAAAGTCCGGGTGCAGGTAGTTTTCGTTGGGTACCGGCAGCTGCACGTTCTCGCCGTAGCCCGAGGTATTGATCTTATTGGGGTATTTTTGCCGGATGGTGTAGTTATAGGCCAGGTTGCCCGGCCCCAGAACGGGACTGGCATGGGCGGGATTTTTGGCCTCGGACGTCTGCTCGATAAACAGGCCGTGCGGAATGCTGTTCACCCCGGCATTGGCTGCCTGCACGCCCTGTTCCCAGGTCGGAGCCGCGTGGGGTGGCCAGATCACCGGTCCGGTATAAGGCGCGTGGCCGATATACGACGAAAACTCCTCGCCATTGGGAATGTAGTAAAGCTCGGTTTCCCAGTCCAGTCCACTCATCCGGTTGCCCGCCGTTCGTAGCTCGAAGAATTTCCAGCCCCGGTCTTTTAGCTCCTGATTCGTCGCTTTACCATCCAGAATCGAGCCGCCAAAGACTTTGTTGGCCAGCGCGGCTTTTTCGGCGGACGTAAGCGGCGGTGCGTTTTTCCCGTGTACTGCCAGCTGCCCCTCCGAACGCAGGTACCACTCTTCAAACAGGGGCAGTAAAAGGCCAGTCGTGCCGTTGCCCGTCAGGGTCTTGGCCACAATGGGTACATCCGGGCGGTAGGAATCCCGGATGTAGGCGTTTTGCCGAATGACCCAGCTGCGGTCGCCGCCGTAGTTGCGCCAGTCATCGACGTACTTCCAGCCGTTGGGGCCGGTCTTAACCTGGGATTTGGTCCAGAAATTATAAATGACAAATTTATGGTTGGCCGGTACCGACAGGTCTAGCACGGGGCTATCGTGCGGATTGGGGTTAATTACGTAGACTCGGTTGTACCCCGGCGGGGGAGTCTGACTTTGCCCCACGGGGTCCGTTAGCCGCATCGTGTACTGGGCATCGACAGTCAGGCCAGTGGCCAGCAGGGCGTATAAGAGGGAAAGAAACCAGATTTTACGGTTCATCGGTGAGTCGTATTAAGATGATAGTTGATTGGATACACTAAGCGGGAAAGGATCGTAGGCCACGCCACCGCGCCCGTCGTCTACCTTCAGACGGAAGTAGTAGGTTCCTTCACTGGGTGGGGTCACCATCCAGCGGCGGGTCGAAGCATTGAAGCTTGACCAGGCAGGGAGCGGGCCATAGTTGCCGTCACCAAACGGCGAAAATTCCACGCCCCAGGTGAGCGAGTCCCCATCCGAATCGCTAAAACGGTCGGCGGGAAAATCAAAGGGCGTAGCCACCCCGGTATAGGCCGTCAGAAAAACCGTCTGGGATTGACGCACCGGGGCATTGTTCGGCCCGCCAACTTCGGGAACTAACACCGGCGACGATTGGTCCGTATTTCCCTCGGCATTACCACCCAGGCTGTTGTAGTGGTTGACGTACTCGGTGTAGACCGGGTAATAGCGCACAAAGTCTTTCTGGTTGCTCATGCCCACCCGGCTGGGGATATCGAACTGAATGATCTCATCACCCCGTTTTACCCAGATCGTGGCCGGGAGCTGGGGCGTGTGAGTCTGATTCTGCAACGCATCCCGGAAGCCCATGAACCAGCCCGCCCCCTGGGGGACGTAGTACTGGGCCGGATAGCCCGTATATTCCAGAATATTGGCGTGATTGAGGGTATTCAGCGGCAATGCATTATTGGCCACGGCTTCAGTTACGAAATAATCGGTATTGTAGTCGTAGGAATCACCTCCCAGACCCCGGAACAGAAAGCGCATGTGCGGCGCGTTCAGATTCGTGGTGGTTTTGATGCGGGTAAAGAGGTAGGCCACTTTTGAGCCGCCTCCGGCCCAGGCAACATCGATCCACTCAATCACATCGCCCCCAAAGCCCTGCATGTAGAAGCTTACCGCCGTGGTGCCCGCCGAATTGGTGAAATTTAGGGTTATGGGAGTGGTGGGGAAAGGCTGACTGATGTTGCCGGTAAAGGCTCCGTAGGTACCCACGGATGCATCAAAGGTTACCCCGGTGGGCAAAGGCGTCGATGCGTCAACGCTGACGGTTACCGCCAGCGAACTAATTACCGTATCTGCCGGCACAACCGTTGATTTAGGCGTACCCACCTGAAACGACATGGCCGCAATGGGCTTGTTGGCGTAGGGCTTGGATGGCCCCGGCCCCTCACCGCTGTTCCCGTCCACCGGCAGCACCTGAATCCCATCGACGGCGCTGGGAATAACCACCTTGAATTTATAGACGGTGGTTTTGGCATTCTCATCGCGGATATACACCCAGATGGGAGTATTGGACGGAATGCCGGTGGTAGTAGCCGACGGATTAAGCGGACGCCGCAGGTTAGGCTTGTTTTCGGTCCACAGGTTACTGACGGGCATCCAGACCCCGCTGGAACCTGGCCCAACGGCACCCGGTGGTAGCGGCTCATCATCACCCACCCAGGACATGGGCGCACCATCGACGCGCACCAGCTTCATTTTTACCCGTTCGGCGGGCAGGTTCGAGACAGCCCACAGACTCGTCTGGCCGGTCGATGCGCGGCTTACCTGGATCGACTCGATGAAAGGGGGCCGACCAGCCACTTCATTGACGGCCTCGGGAATAAACGGCGCGATCACGTCGAACAAATCCTGCCCATTGAGCTGGGGCAGGATCATCGTCGCCAGCTGCTTGGGCGTTAGGGCCAGCGGCTCGTAGAGTCCCCCATTCACACGGTACCCAATCCCGCCAACCATACCGTCCGATACCTGTTGCAGGTAACTAAAATAAGGCCGGCCAAACAGCTCCAGCGCCCCGCCTTCTTTCATGACGGCCCCGGTGCCTTCTACTTCATTCCAGAAACGCGACGTATCGGTTTCGTCGTAGTTACCCAGACTCCAGCGGTTGCGGAGCTTGCCGTCTTTGTCCCGGGTCTGGCCGAGTAGGCCGCCCTGTCCCTGGTAGAGCATGAGCATATTGCCCAGTACTTGGATTTCCTTGCGAAACTCCACACGCCCGTTGATGAGCATTCGCATGATCGTCCCAAAGAGATCGACAATAAACTCCAGATTGCCGTCTTCATCGCCGGTGATTTCACCCGCTCGTTCGTTAGCCATTTGTTTTACGTTTAAAAATGATAAGTCCTGCCATGCCTAGCTTCCGGCCCGTTTCCGCGCCCAGGGCAGCGATACCGTCCAAGCCTGGCTTATGGGTCAAGTCATTGAAAGAGTGAGCATGGCCTTTCGTAGCGAATAGGGTGCTGGCCGTTTGCTGGGTGAGGTAGCCCGCCAGGCTGTGGTTGCCCCAGCCAAACGCCTGGTTCCAGTTATTGACATCCCCCGGCGTTAGTGTGCGGGCCACTTCGGGCACGGTATTATCCCGCGCAAAGACGGTTTCGGCAGGTTGCACCGATACGTTCCCCGCTACCTGCGTACCTGGTGGGGGCAATACATCCCCGTCCGTGAGTTCGCCCTGGTGGAGAAATTCGTCCTGGAACAGGTACACGATCTCGAATTTGTGGGCGAATGTGGTGTCCCCGTCCTTTTTCTGCTTGATCGACTTGCTGAGCAGGCCAATCGGAAACTGTCGATTCGGGAGCAGGTGCCAGCGCTGGCGGGAGCGGTAGAAGTCGTGAAAAAGCCGCAGTACTGGCTCATTTTGCCATCCCGTGGCCACTTCCAGACGCTGCTGCACCGCTGTGTTGTACTCGACGAATTGCCCGTCGGATAGCTCGTAATTGGCGGGCAGGTACTGCTCCGCCTGATCGTGGAAAACATCCAGCTCCAGCGAGCCTTTTCCGTGCGTTTTGACAGTATCAATGGCCCCAAAGCTGTTGACGTATGCCAGATAGCGCACGTACGGCTGTTGCCGGTAATCGACGATATACCGGTACTTTTTCGACCAGTAACCAAAGGCATTTTTCAGCTGGACAGTGTACTCCTTCAGCAGGCGTCCCTGGGGCGTATTAAGCCGCAGACCCAGCTCATCGACACCGGTCGGGAATACCGCTTTGGCGTAGGCCGGAATGCTCAAACCAGGCAGCAAATCAATACGCGTGCGGGTCGAATCGTCGTCAAAGGTCATGGTGACCTCCAGAAAGGAAAAGGTGATTTCCCCGCGCAGGGCCAGAAACGACAAGTATTGCGGTTCATCAACGCGGACGTAGCGGGTAGATGGCCCCAGGCGCAACGCCCGATCCTGCTCCGGGGCATCCGCACTCGGACGGATCAGATCAATGAGCTGCACCTTGCCCTTCAGCTCGTAGGGCAGACCGCCCCAGTAGGCGTATTTGGTAGTATGCTGGGTCAGGCGTCCAATGTTGGCCGGTTCGCCCCAGGCTTCCCCATAGCGGATGTAATACGCCCGTGCGCTGGCCGTGCACAGTTTTGGCTGCACGGCATTCCAGTACGGCAAATCCGCCTCCAGCTCACTGTGCAGGGTTCCCGATAGGTCAATACGGGTCTGGTCTTGGTCGTCAAATTCGAGGGGGCCGTCCCAGATGCGTTTAAAGTCGGAAGAGCCAATTTTCTGGCAATACACTTGCACGTACACGCTGTAGCGCTCACGCTTAACGGGATCAACGCCCGCCGTGGGATTAGCCACGACGATGGTGCCCTGCGTGCGCGGGGCCAGGTTGTACGTAGGTCCGGGCTGACGCGCCGTAAAAATCAGCTGAAACCCGGCATCATGAACAATGAAATCTTCTTCGATGGGGTAATAATCCCGGAAATACGGCAGGATGCCGGTGATGTAGGTTGGATCACCGTTGCCCGTGGGGAACTCGTGGGGTTCGGTGGGAGTATCGCGGGCAATGAGCTGAAGGCTGCGCCCTTTCCAGAACAAATGCACAATGTCCCCGTCGGCTACCGGCCCGCCAAAGCCAACGCTCGATACCGCTTTGGTGCCGACCAGCAGCGTACGCGCATTACCGGAAAAGACGTAGCTCGTACGGCCCCCTTTGGTCAGTGCAAATTGATCCGGTTGTTCTAAAATCGTTACCCCCATGCTCCAAAATTGGGCCTATAGGGGTCGGCAAAAAACGACATCAACCGACCTAAAACAGGTCGTCCGGGCTAAGCAGCAGCGAAATCGGTACCTGCCAGGTAAACGAGTAACCCCGGCCTACCCAGCCATCGCCCAGCATGGTGATCGGCTCACCGGGAACGCTTTGCAGGTCGAGTTGAATGGTGTTTTCATTAAGCGGTCCACACAGGGCATCTTTCAGCATCAGAGCCAGTACTTTCATGGCCACCGTCCGGCAGATTTGTTTGGCTTCCAGTTTGGCCTCCCGATTATTTTGGGCCTTACGAATCACGGCAAAACTGCCGGAGATTTCGGCGTGGTAATTATCCCGTCCGGCGTTGGTGACCTGATCCAGAAAGTCCTCCCAAATCAGTATATTTTTATCCACTTTCAGTTCGGATCGGGAAGCCTCCTGAACCTGGCGGGGATTACTCACATCATCCACTAGCACAAAAGCGGGGGCATTGTCGCGGTGAGCAATGGCCGTTAGGCGCGTGGCCAGGCTTTCGCCGTATTGGTGGTAGAACGTGTTGAAATCCTTCATTACTTTTTCTCCAGATTGGTTTTAAACTCTTCGGATTCCTGAATCATCTTGTCCAGGGTGGGCAGGACTAAAAACAGGTTGGTCTGCTCCAGCTGCTGAAACGTGCCCAGGGCACCCGTGTTACGCGCCAGATTCAGCCCCACATCCAACCAGGTGCCGGAAGCGCCCCCACTTTCATCGCTTCGCTTGAACAGGTACTCAAATTGCACCGGGAAGGCTTCCATACAGCCGGTATAATTGAGCAGAATGCCGTGCAAAACCGCATCCGAAAGCCGCAGAAACCGCTTCTTGGCCCCTTCCAGCCTGCGCCGGTCGAATACCGCCCGCTTGCCGTCACTTTCCTTTTGCCAGGGAAGGGCACGGGGCTGGTACAGCACAGCGGCCAGCTCGGCCAAGTCTTCCCGGTTTTTACCGGCGCGGTACCGCGAAACGGCGGCTTCGGCAAACATAAACTCCCCGAACGTCAGGCACTCCAGGTTATCCCCCGGACCCACGTACGTGCGAAAGCCCAGGCAAAGCCGGGACATCATCCAGCGCGTGGGCAGCTGGTGCAGGAACTCGAGGAGTTTGAGTAAACGCGTCAGCTTTTCCCCGTCCAGCCGCTGGAGCCAGCGCCCCGGAATCCGGTACCAGAGCTGAAGCAGGACAATCTGCCCTTCCAGACTCGCCTGGAGGGTGAGCTGCCAGCGCATGAATTGAAGGAACTGCTTTGGGGTCAGTTCCTCCCAGGATTGGGGGCCGGTGAAGCTTTTGCTACGCTTCGGCGCTCTTAGCTGTAAATGGTGCATCCTGAAGTTTTGCTTTACCGTTTCGAGGCAGGGGACGTAATTTTGTTAGCAGCTCCTTATGCATCTGCTTTCCCTCAATACGCTGCAATTCAGTCAATTCGGTGAGCTTTTCAATAGCTGTTGTCGAGCGGTTTTGCCCGTGGATCATGTCGCGTTGCATCGTCAGCTGAGCGTCGTTCTGCTCCCGGACCAGCTTAATGGTTTGTTCGTTGTGGCCCAGCATGGTGGCCGTCATTTGCTCGTCTTTTTGCTTGAGGTATTTCCAGACGATGGTCAGAAAAATCAATAAGACGCCCGATAAAATGGACGTTTCAAATACCTTGAGCAAGAGTTCTGGCGTGAAAAATTCCATGTCTTTTTACGTTACGGTGATAAATACTTTTTCCTTTTTTTTGTGGGCGGCATTCAGGTGCACCATGAGCCGCTTGTAGGCTTTTTTGGAATTACCCAGGAAGCTCCCGGACCGGTTTTCTCCGACCAGAATGCAACCGTCGGTATCGACAACGGTATTGCCAACGTGAATGCGTATTCCGGCAAAATAAAGCACCTCCAACAGTTCCGGCATGACCACCTGAAAGCGGTTGGAAAAGCTCAGCACCACCCGGTAGACCCCCACCAGAATGGCGGTTTTCCCGTGGATTTTCCCTTTGCCGCCCGGCTCGATTTCCCGAACGGGATCTTCCAGGGTGTGGCAGCGCATCAGCAGCGTGTCGTCGTCGGCCCGCACCTCCAGAATGCCGCCGGTGTAGGTGCCCGTCAGGTCGGTGCGTTTGAGGGTCAGTTTCATAGCAACATGATTAAACCCGCCACACCCAGCAACGCACCACCCGCCCCAAACTGCCACCGCTGTTTTCTCAGGCCGCTCAGGTATTCATCGTAGACCAGGCTCAGCTGCTCTGGCTGGAGCACCCGTTTCCGGTACCGGCGCGGCAGCAGGTTTTTGAGCGCGTCCAGACTGTTGGTGGCCAGTCTCAGATCGACCTCGGAGAGTTCCAACGCATCGCGGGCGGTGTGATAACGGCCCGCCAGATCGGTGTATTCCTGGCTCCGCTGCTGGCCAAAACGCCGTTGGGCAGCCAGGGCAGTGTCCAGTCCCGCAATTTCCGCTTTGAGGCTATCAACCGCCTTTTTGGAACGTTTGCTCAGCTCATCCGCCGCCGCTATTTTGGTTTTGATCAGCTCGTAAGTAGGCTGATTGATGGCCACGCCCTGAGCGAACGGGAACGGGTCTTTCTGGCGTAGGGGCCGCACTTCCTGGGCAAAGACCAGGCTAAGGGAGGTCAACAGTAATGCTGTCGTAAGTAACGCGCGCATTTTCATAGTTATCAACAGTTTGGTTGTTACGCTTTCGGAGGATAATGACCCGGTTGCGGGCTTCTTCAGCCCGGAGCAGCAGGGTGTCGGAAAAAGAGGGCGGCAGGACAATGGTGGTCACCGCTTTGGGGCGTGGCTTCTGGTCGCAGGACTGAAAGCATAGCGTGGTCATCAGGCCCAACAGGACAATGATCAGCAGCTGGAGCGATACCAGCACGCGCTGGAAGGTCATTTCTTTTTTCATGATCAGGGGGTTAAAAAAATACGATGGCGTCACCCGTTGGGCGGTGTCCCGTGGGTGCGTCTGGGGTCGTTGGGGTAGCGGCTTTTTTGTACAGCTCGATGAACTGTTTGGTTTTGCTGCGATGGCTGGCGATGGCCCGCGTGATGCGTTCGTCCGAGGCTTCCGTGCGGTATTCGACCGTATCGGCCCAGCCCAGCACCTGAACGCCTTGCTCGTTGACATCCACAATCCGGTCTTCCAGCGCCTGGGCCATTGTGGCATACGCCAGAGCACGGCGGATCATGTCCAGTTGCAACTCCTGCGAAACGCTGAGATCATTGCCCTGTAGCGCCGCCCAGTTATCGCCCAAAGCGGGCCGGATAATGGTCTTTTCGGCAGTCTTCAGGCTCGGCCACAGGCTCCAGAAAATGAGGCGGGATTCCCGAATGAAAAAGTATTCCGAAAACAGCTGGGCCGAATGAATGAGGTATTTGGACGCTTCCCGAAAGTGCATTCCGTTGCCGTACTCGCTGTAGGTGGCGATGTTACTCTCCAGGAATTGCAGCAGCTGCTCCAGCCCATCCCAGGCGAGCTGTCGGTACTGCGCGGTCACGTCTTTAAACTGCCACTCAAACGCATCTTTGGCGGTGTCGGTGGTGTTGCGACTCACGCCAAAATCGCCAATGTTCACGTTCACCGCTTTTGCGTAGGTCAATAGCGCCATGTTGGCGATAGGCACACAGACATAATCCAGTAGCTGCTGATTGGCTTCGCTCAGGTCGGATTTGGTGTGTGATGCCTGTTTGAACGCCGTGGCCAGCGTATCAATCAAGCCCCAACCCACAAATCGACCCACAAACAGCTGAGCCTGGCGCAAGTGAGGGGCGATGCTGGAGTAGTGCAGATCGCCAATGGTGACGTACTCCCGGAGCAGGTCGGTATCGTGGATTAAGAGCTTCATGAGGCTTGTTTGGCGGTTGAATGGCCCGTGTCCAGGGTGGTGAGCAGGGTATCGCGAAATTTGAACGTTAAGTCCGGGTAGTGTTTTGTCCAGCCATTGTATTCCGCCGCGAATTGCAGGGGTTCCAGGATGCGATCCCGGTAAGGCTTGGCTTTGCTGACGAAAATCCAGAAGGCTTCCCGCTTGTCGGACCCACCCGACCGGGCACCCAGTTTATCCGAGGCAAACCCAAACAGGGTTGGATCGACGCCCAGGGCGTAGAGCAGGTTGGCAATCCCCTCCGAATAGTCATCGTTGAATTTCCCTTCAACGTGGTTGTCTTTCAAGACATCGATCTTGATGCCGACGTGTTCCTCGGCCACGGCATCATACCAGGTATCGGTCATCACACCCTTATGGGCGTTTTTGATGTTGGTCAGCCGATCCATCAGGGCACTGAGGAAGCCGTCCCGAATGGCCATCTTTTCGTCGGTGCTGCCGCCTGTCCAGCGCTCGCCATACACCCGCTCCCAGTATTCCTCCGGTATCTGAATGTGATACTTCAGGGTCATCTGGTTTTGCAGCGCAAACTTCTTGAACTCAGGAATGGCCGCTAAACCTTCCAGCCAACCCGATGAGCGGGCCGAATCCCAGGCCGCGAGCTGGTAATAGGACTTACCTGGTGATGGGAAGGAAATCGGATAGATGTACTTGAAGGCTTTGCCTTTACGGACGGCATCCACCCGGTCATACTGGTAGGGGTTGATGGCCGGGAGTTTGGTGGTGGTGGCATCGGTAGCCCGTGCCTGGGGCCAGTTGGCATTGATATACACCGTATCGAGGGCACCTGTCCGCTCGTTCATGCGGCCCCAGCGGCAATACGGCGTTTCGTTGTTGTGCAGCTGCACAATCTCGGAGCGGTCTTTCGAGAGGATAAATTCCGGGAAGGCATTCACCCACCAGGCAATGTCCTGCGTGGCTTCCAGCAGGTAGCGCTTGGTGGTGATGTTCTTCAGGAACGCCCGAATCTTTAGATCGACCGGGCTATTCCCTTTGATGGGTACATCCGAATCTTCATCGGCAGCCGCAAAAACACCGCCTCCGATCCAAAGCGCCGCTTTGTCGTTCAGCGCCTGGGGGATCACAGTGTTCTTACTGGCTAATTCGATAATGCGCTGCGGAAAATCGTTGCCATCGCCCCAGTAAATGAGCTGGTCATCGCCGGGGGAGTGCATCCGCTCGATCACCGGCTCAGTGGGGCGGGCACCCATCAGGGCTAAATCAGGCCGGGCGTTGATGGCGGGTAGCCCAGTAACCACGGCATGGATGGCGGGCAGGTACCCAACGCGGCCCGTGTTGTCGTACTTTATTACGGTGTCTTGAACGGCTTCTTTCATCGTATGTCGTGGCCGTTAATGGCTAAAATCAGGTGCAGGTGCAGCTTGCGCGGTTGGTTGGAGTCCACCGCCTGAATGTTGCGGTGAAAGTTTCGGGGTGCATCCACCGGATCGCGTTCGCTGGCTGGCTGGTCAGATAGTTTTTTTACACGACCTCCGGGGACGTACCAGACGGCCCGCGCATAGCGGATGATCTCCCCTCCAGTGCCCCGGTTTTGGTCGGCAGTACAGAAGGTGATCGAGAAAGGTTTCGGTACGCCCCGGTGATCGGTGGTTTCGATGATAGCTACGGCTTCCTTCCAGGAAAGCATAGCCGGAGTGGAAGGGGTTACATAACGTTGCGTGTTTGGTTTCGACATTGGTGCCAGTAGCTTCAAAGTGGGCAGCAAATTGGCACCGTGGAGCGGGGCAAAAAACGACATCAACCGACCGAAAAGCGTTATCTTGCTCCTTATGGCAAAAGCACTTACCACCGATCTAGCCCTGAAGCGACTACTCACCAGTGAGGAATACCTGGCCACCTGGCTCCGCTGTGGCTACACCTTAGCCCACCGGCGCACCTATCTGCATCGACTCGTAAAAGGCACCCTTTCCACGGGTAAAAAGGAAGAAATACTAATCAAAGCCGGATTTTCCGTCAAAATGCCTACGACCTGGAACCGACCCCTCAAATAATTGAACATCAGTTCAGTTGCAGCTAAACACTGTTGCAAATCTGTCACGCCTTTTTGCGCTCTTTTTTAACGCTTTTTGGCTTAATGGCTTGATTTACAGGTTTTGCTTTTGAAAAAGAGGCAAAAAGAGGCTTGTTTTCTGTCAGTTATCCCCGCCACGCACAGTCGGTCGAGTGCAACTGCACTTTTCCGCCCCTCTGATATATGATAGCCCACCCTGTAACCGGATAACCGGACGGGGTGGGCTAGGGCATTGACTGGTGTTGATGAATAATTATTTCGTAAAGATGGCAGGCAATAGGTCGGTCGAGTTGGTGGATGTGATGCTTAGGTACCAGAACAGTTCGTCCGCCGCATCGGTGTAGTGGGTAGTGGTGGACTGATCAACCTCCATGTTCTTCTCATCCCGTTTATCCTTCTCAAAGCCCTTGCTGCCCTCACGGGTGCGGGCGTGCTGCATGGCACTAACGCCCTTCATGGTGTTCTCCCGGTTGAAGCGCTGCACCGGGAAGCGAGCGTCCCCTTCTTTTAGGGCAATCCCCCAGGCCAGGTATCGTCCGTGGTAGCTGGGTGTTTGTCCAGTGTACTTCTTCGTGAACTTCCAGCCTTCTTCGGTGAGCACCTTCATAACTTCCTGAGAATACGTCAGATCGCTTTTCCCATCCCGAACGATAGCGGTATGGTTAAAGACATACTCAACATGCCGCAGATAGAAATACTTGTAGTACTTGCAGAACAGGCGCACCACGTCCTGGGTCTTGTGCGGGCTGGCCAGGCCAAAGCAGTTGAGCCACCGCACCACGTTACCCGTGCGTTGGCCCACCCATAGACAGTTGAACGATGCCCCGTAATCCATCGCAATGACTAAAGGCTTTTTATGGTCAATGTCAGCATCCTTCCTACAGTCGTTGAACCCTTTGGTCAGGAAGTCCACCCCATCCACATACGCATAATCGACCGAATCGTAATAGTGCCTTTTCGGATCAAAGTCGGGATAAAAACCGTTCTCGACCCCTTCCATGCGCTTATTCAAAACCGCCGTGTTCCACACCAGGGGCGGCAGGGTACGGAATAGCCGTTTGAAGTAGCCCAGACCCAGGGCGTGCACGTTGGCAAACGAGCTGGCCGACGCGTAGTGTACCAGGCTGCGCCGCAATTCATTGAGGTAGCTTTCGTACTTGGCAATGCGCTGGAGCCGACTGGCGTGGTTGCGCCCGATCTTCAGGCGCTTTTTTTCCTTGTAAATCTCCAGCTGCACGGCCAGAATGAGCCGGATCGCTTCCTGGTGTTGGGGCTTCAGGCATTCGTCTTCTTCTTTGAGAATCCAGTCTCCATCGCGGGTCGTGGGCATGTCCGTGGTGAAGGTCGTCGAATGGTGCTCCGCGATGTGGCCAAATAACTCTTCATCGCCCCGGTTGATGGCCAATACTTCCGTGTCGAGCTTGGGTTTGTTGAGAAACTTGGCTTCATCCCCAATAATGGCATTGACCGACAAACCGTTCGCCGTGCCTGGTCTGTCCTGGCTAACCAGGCGCAAAGCGGCAACCGAATTGCGGTTGCGGATAAAAATGGCATGCTGGGGATCGAGTGGGCAGTTGTGCGGCAAGATCAGGTTGTCCTTTTTATCGGGAAAACGCCTGATCCAGTAGTCCTTATCGCGTTGGTAGCCCATCCGCTCCATCCCTTTCAGCAAGGCCGGGAGCGTGCGGTCGAGCAATTGGATGTAAGTGGTCCCAATGGCCACAATGCTGCTCCGGGGCATTACATCCACCAGGCGATGGAGCCGGGGAGCCAGAATACCCTCACTCTTTCCGGTACCACGACCGGCCACGGCAGTCAGGTGCTGCGCTCCGATCAGGAGGCAAATGAGCTGGATATAATTGTAGTGCAGGTCTTTGATATCAACGCCTTCCAGGGAGAGTTGTTCCCGATCCGGCTCCAGCTCACTCAGGTAGTTTAGCAGTGTCTCGTTCATCGGTAATGTCTTCAAAATCTACGTCTTCAATCATCAATTCGCGTTTGGCTTTTTCGCCAATAAATCGCTCAACCGTCTGCTCCAGCTTCGGAATGGGCTTGGCGCCAATGAGAGCCGGATTAAAGTCGATGTTGAGAATAATCTGTTTCGAGCCTTCTTCCACATTCTGGGGCTTGTCGTAGCCGTTGAGCTTGATCAAATTGGCGTGGCAGGCGGCTTTGACCTTATCGGAATCGGCAGAGTCTTCGAGTTTGCGAATCCGGGTGTTAAGCATGATGATGTCAAATTCCTTATTGACCTGCTCGGTGGACGCAAAAAAACGCTTGGCATCGCGCACGTCCCGCCAGGCTAAGCCCTCACTGATCCTGAAATCGTCCGCCAGCCGCTCGACGATCTGGGAGTCGGTCATGTACGTTTTACTCAGAAAATATTCGCGGGCGGCTTTCCAGCGTTTTAGCCGATCCGCAATGGCCAGGGGCAGGTCTTCGCCTCGATCCCAGGCCCGGTGAATTTTATCGAAAACCACCTCAAAACGTTCGTTTTCCTTACTCATGAAGCATTCGAGAGTTGAAGTTCCAGTAATCGTTTTTCATCTTGGTAGCGCTGGAGCAGAGCCAGGGTGGGCTGGTATTGCGGATCATTGGGTTTGAGCTTTCCCAGCTTGCCCTTGTACCGACTGACGTAGGTCGTCACATTACGCAGGGTAGCCTGGGCATCCCGTTCTACGCCTGCTGTCTTATCCGGTGGGAAATAGCCGTACTGCCTGAAAAAAGCGATGCGGCTGTAGATGTCGTCGATCTCGGTCCCAATGGCCAGAATGCGGAACGCCCAGTCCCGCCGAAGCTCCTGCGCGGTGTCGTCGTCTTGCCTGGCCCGAATCCGCGCCTTCAGCTCACCGCGTTCATCCATGAGCCGGAAAGCGGCCAGCTCCAGATCAGTCACGGCCTGGGTATTGACCGGTTTCGTTTCTCCCTGGGGAGTCGGATCGGAAGCTGGAGCGGGAATGCTGTCGAGCGCCTTTTGCAAGGCATCCTGTAGTTTAGCACGGGTAAACGTATCGGCTCCACGGGCTAGAATGCCCATTAGAAACGACGATGGCCCCGTTTCCTTCAGGAGTAATAGCCCAGCCTCGTAATCCTCGGGATCATCGAGCCAGGCTTGTATGCGTTGTGGTAACATGGCTGATTTGATTAAAAAAAATAGCGGACACTGAACCAGGCCGCTATTTTTAAGGCTTCAATAAACCCTTTCTACAATTATTTCTTGATGTGTTCCCAGCCGAACTGATGCAATTGCGCGGCCTGGTCTTCCGTCATTTCGTCCAGCACATAGGTGCGGTTGGTGAGCGTGACGTACACTTCTTTCTGATCGTCCCGCAAGCCGATCAGCGTATAGGCACCGATCTTTCGTTCGGTGATCGGGGCCACCGGCTCCTGGGCCGGTAGCTCCGAAATTTCTTTTTCTTTTGGCATGGCTTACGCGCTGGGCTTCATCGGAATCGTTGAAGCGGTGTACATAATCATATCCGCGCAGAAAACGTCAATCTCAAACGTCCATCCGCGACCGTCACCACTGTTGGTCGTTGTTGCGTAGGAAGGTTTGAGCTGTACCTGGAACTCATCGTTACCCAACTGGATTAACTGCGTTTTGCCAGGCAGTGGAGCCAGCAGTACAAAACGGTCGTTTTTAGCCTGGTTGGCAAAGGCGTTTACATCCAGGGCTTCGCCCGGATGGTAGAACTTGCCGGTACCCCGGAAGGAGTTACGATCAGCCCCGCCAATCGTTTCCAGGTTAACCTCACTCATGTCCTTCGTACAATACAGCTCAATAAAGCCCTTCCCGGTTTTGGGAACGTGAGCGGTATCAATCACATAGCGACCTTCTGGAGTTGTTGCTGCCGGATTCGGCTTTTGCAACGTTTGAAAATCTTCGTAGGACATCGCAAAAATCTTTTGCTGAAGCCCACCCATGCGCGTTTCCTGCGCCGGGGTTTTGATGGAATTATAAGAGCCTGATCCCATTGGTCAAGTGCGTTGAAACGGTGAATAAAAAAATAGCCTGGCTTACGCTTTTACTTCCACCAGGAAGCCCAAGCCTTTTTTGACCACTGCCTTTTGCAAGCCCTTATCGCCTCTCAGCTGATCAATGGTAAAGTCCCGAACGATACCCTCGTACTTGAACTTAAAGGACGATGCCCGCACCTCGTAGGTTTTTTTGTCAACCGTAATGGTTGGGTACAGCGATGGATTAGCCTCTTTATTGGCTAGGGTTTGCTCCAAAACCTTAATCGTTTCGGCCTGCTCATCAATCATCTCTTTAGCGATGGTTAGGTGGGCGGTGGACTCTTCGATGACAGAGGCTTTTTGAGCCAGCTGCTGCTTTAAATCAGTAATTTCGGCGTCTTTGTCGCCTACCGTTGACTGGAGCGTTTGAAAAGCCTGGTCTTTCGTGTCCAGGGCTGCCTGTAGGGATTCTACCGTCACTTCAGGGGTGTTACTATTTGTTTCTGACATGATTGCTTACTAGGTATGCCCTGGCACACGAAGCGGCCAGGGCATGGGTGGAACGTTGAATGAGAAGCGTGTTAAGCTTGGTCGTTACAGAAGACGATTTCCGGTAAGATAAACCCGACGCCCAGCCAGAAATCGGTCATGATTTTGACATCCCGGTTGAAGTCCTGAATGTCTACCATGTCCATGTTCTGGGTTTTCTTTTTCAGAATCACCTTGTTTTTCTTCGGTGTGCAGAAAATCCGGTTGCATGGTTCACCGTCGTTTTTCAGGTTCATTGACGGCAATGGCTTCAGCGTGAGGTTGGTCAGCTGCACATTGATCGACTTGTTCACGTCAAAATCAATCGACTTGTCGTATTTATCACGGTACCCACGGGCGTACTTACGGGCCAGCGTTTGCGACAAGTTCACATCCATCGGCTGTGACCAGTATTTTTTGTCCATCATATCGGCAAACTCTTCGATATAATCCACAAAATCCTGATCGGATGATGGGATAGCCCCCATACCAATTGGAGTCATCCGACCCGCCGTAATCTGGTCATTAATGATTTTTTGCAACCCGTTCATCGCCTTGATCGGTTCGCTGGCCACGTTAATGGTTGGAGAGACAAACACGCCCCGGCCAACCGCATCCAGTTCCAGGTCTTCTTTCAACTGCGGATAAAACTGGTTTTCCAGCATCCAGCGGATGATGGGCCATTCCGACCGTTTTAGCTTTGCCGATGATAAAAATCCCAACCAGCTACTTTCCAGGTCATCAGGGTACTCCAGCACGTCCCCTTTCATATGGAACATGCGAATTTCCAACGGCGTAAACTTGGATGTTTGCGTTGGCGTAAAAGCCCGCTGAAACGGCTGGAGCACCTTATTAAAGCTTGCTTTTGATGCCTGCCAGATTGTTTGATCGGTAAACATTGGCGTTAAGGCATTTTCGGATTCAAACGGCTGGTTAACCACTTGAAACAGGCTAGCTACGCCCTGGCCTTGCTGGCGGTAGTAGTTACCAAACTCGGTAATAATGTCTGATACATTCATTTTATGTACAGGTTAAAGTGCGTACAATGTTGTAAATCAATTAGTAATTGAATAGCGGGTTGCTATCCAGGGCTTTGTTGTGCGGTAGGTTATCAATTACCTGCTTAGCGGTGAGCTGCGCTTCCGATGGCTGGGCATCACCCGTTGATACGGGAGCTGTTGGCTTTTCGCCCGGTTGCGAGCCGTACTGCGCGGCAAGTTCCTGAGCCGCCGTCAACTGCGTTTTCAGGTTGGTGATTTCCGTGTCTTTGGTGGTCAATTGCGAGTTAAGGCCCGTTAGCTGAGTCTGTAGAGCCTGCGCACCGTTGGCCGATTCCAGAGCTTGGGTAAATTCTGCCTGGCTGACAACAGCAACGCCGGTAATGCCCTGAGCAGTAAGCTCTGCATTACAAGCGGCAATCTGTTCTGACGTGATTTGCTCCGCAGTCACGCCTTTGATGGCCAGCATGGCTGGCAGTTTGATGTGTCCGAACATGGTATTATTGAGTGGTGAAGAAACTGAAGAATCCGAGGTCACAAGGGCCAGGGTTGTCTCAATAGCCAAATCGAGGTTGCCGATTTCATCAATCAGGCCCATCTCTTTGGCTACGTCGGCGGTAAATAATCCGCCTTTTTTGGGATCGTGTCCCTGAGCGGCTTTCACACCAGGCCGGTGCTGTTCTACCAACTGGACAAAACGGGCCGCTTTCGCGGTCATCTGAGCAGTCAGGGGTTTGAAGTTGCCTTCTTTGGCCTGGCGGTATTCAAAATTCTTTTCGGTCGATTGCTCCGCGTAGATTTCCTGAACGACTATTCCCATCTTTTCGAGGGATTTAGTCTGGTCTTGAAAGGTCGTATACGCGCCAATGGAGCCGATTTCGTCGGTTTCCCGGCTGGCGATGATCTTGCTGGCTGGCAATGAAAACAGGTAAGCACCTGATCCCAACAGGCCGTGATCACAATAGACCGTAATGGGCTTGCCGAACTCCAGCATCGCATCGTAAATGCGGTAAGCGGCGTGTTCCAGCCCACCGGCACAATCCACCGCCAGAACCGCGCCCAACACTTCGGGCCGTTTGGCTCCCCAGCGCAATTCCATCTCGATCCAGGTTGCTTCCCAGCTGTAGAGAATCCCCTGCTGACGAATGACCAACAGGCCCGCATCGTCGGGCACATCGGAAAGCAACAGGCTCCGGTGCTGACGATCCAGAGAAACAAAATGCATCTGCCGCTCCGGTGGACGGGCTACGCTATCAACTGGAGCGCCGTGTTCTAGGAGTTGGCGGAAGTTCATCAGCCCCGCCTGGCTGTCAATGAACCAGGCTCCCGACGCGAGTTCGGAGGCAGCGATGGAGAATTTATTGTGCATAAGCGGCGGGTTCAGTTAGAGGGCCAGAGAAAGAAAGGTTGTACCCGCGACTACCACCCACTTCGGCGTCGGTGCCCAGCTCATACGTGAAAAGAAGACTTTCGATGGGTGTACCGGCTAAGCGAGTCAGCCGGGCGTTGTCGCGGAAACGCACCAAAACGCGTTTGTACTGCTTCAGGTTTTGGATGGACAGGGATTTAGCGGGCGAGTCATCGGGTGAAAACCCTTTGATATCCAGTTCATGGAGATCGCCCTGATCGTCATCTTTGTAGACTTCGCGGTACTGGAGAGTGCCCTGGGTGCAGTAGATGCGTGTCCAGGCAAAGCCCTCCCGGAGCGTGATGACCGGCGTGGATGAACTGGAAGGACGCAGATACGAAGCCACACCAGCAGCTGGTACGACTTCGATATAATTGCCCCCTCCGGGATTCCATTTTCCGCTACGGTCTAAACTCATAGCGCAAAACTCCCCCTTTCAAAAGCTCAAAAAAACGACATCAACCGACCGAATGCGGTTCATTTTTGGCTCGCTGGTAGTATCGTTCAGCAGTACGAAAGGGGAAATCATCTTCTTCTAGCCTGAACCGCTCCAGAATGTCCCGAATAATAGCAGTTGTTTTTTCTCCCCTGGCTGAGCGAATATCAACTTCCCGTACTAATTCAGTGAGGAACACTTTTTTTACGAAGACATTAAAGGCGCGGATTTTGACGGGGGCAATGTGCTGGCCAAAGCCATGGCGAACCGTCCAATGGGAAATGCCCAGTGTCAGCCTGTCGGTCAGGTCGTCGAAATCTTTGGGTTCGTCTCGGGTTGTTGTGCGCCGCTCCAGGTGGGCATGAAGGAAACAGGCGAAAGGATTGGCATCTACTGAAACAACGAAGTACGGCTCCGTCTGGTAATATTTGGACAAGTACTTCTTCACAACCGGGTATACCGGTATCTCTACGGTCAGGTACTGGCCTGTCTTCATTGATGAACGTTAAGCGATTGTTGTACTATTCGGTTACGGTTACGGGTGGCATTAGTTTCAATCGCTCGTTTTGCTCACTGCTACGGTCGTTTTTCAACTGACGAAAAACTGAAAACTTCTGTATCTCTGTAACTGTTTATAAGACGCTGATTAACAGCGCAATTTGAAATTTACAATTTTGTATCTGCTTTATCAATGATCTGTATCTGTGTAACCGCCAATTGTTATAGAGCGGTATATCTATTTACAGTTACAGAGTTCTGTAACTTGGTTACAAAAGAAAATTTCTCAAAAGAAAATAGTGTAACTAATATATAGCTGATACACAGCGCATTTAGCCAATATCTATTTCCTCAGTTACAGAGTTACAGAAATACTCATTTTTTTAAGTCTCCTATATAAAGGGAATGCAAAGGAGGGGGGCGGTCGGGCTGGGACAAAAAAAGCCCCGCCAATAGCGGGGCAAAAATTGTATTGTAGTAGTATATAGCTTCACAGGTTTTTGAATAGTTAAGTTAACTTGCAGAAAAAGCTTATTACCACAATGGCTAGTAAACCCCTTTTTCTTAACCCTTGGCCAAAAGGCGACTACTCAAAGCACTCTACAGATTTAATGCAGCCAGTTCCAAGGGTAATATACCGTTATATGCGTTTTTCTAGGGCACAGCAAGCGATAGAAAATCAAGAACTGTACTTTTCTAGACCCGAGGATTTCAACGATCCCTTTGATTTACACACTGGACTAATCGATCATTCAATCAATCCGAAAAGAGCTGAGATACTAGCCTCAAGGTTTTATGATGGTAACGATAGGGAAGGATTCTTGATCTATATGGAAAGTATTGTTCAAAAGTCCAAAGAGACTGAGGAGTATTCAAGAAAGATATTTGGAGAGGATAGGGAAAATGCAGGAATAGGCTGCTTTACGAGAAACCCAAATGTCACTCTGATGTGGAGTCATTACGCAGATTGCCACAAGGGAATTTGCTTAGGATTTAATATTGATCCGGTTAACAATGATCCTTTATTTTTGATTCAACCCATTACCTATTTAAGTAAGATAGAATCTAAAAGCTATGTCGAAGGCAGAGCAGAAGCTTTATACCACTGGGTATTTACAAAGTCATCTGTTTGGGCTTATGAAGAAGAAATTAGGGCATTTAGCAAAGATCAGAACAAACTAATCGGTTTTGACAAGAGATGTCTGAAGGAGATCTACTTTGGATGCAGGGTAAAGCAAACAGAGATTGAAAGTATTCTCGCTCTTTTAAAGCAATATAATTACGGTGATGTTGAGTGTTGGCAAATGCAAATAGAAGACAGCACTTTTGACTTAAAGAGAACGCGTATTCAATAAACAGCTTTACTTAACAAGCATAGGTATAAAGCAACTCATTTGTAAGATATTATGTTGATATAAATAAGGATTGTTATAATTAAAATATTGAATAGAGATGCAATCAGTAATAGATTTTCTAGCAACTGATTTACAGAGATCAATTTGGGAGGTATCTGTAAAAGAAGATCTAGCAAAGCGTGGAATAATAGTTACTGTGACTAATGGCGATCAACAAGCGAAAGAGCCACTAAATCGATGGATTGTGAAAGCGATAGAGTCTACCAGTGATGCTAAAAGAAAAGAGTTTTCGGCATATTTATACGATTTACTTTTTGAAAAGCTGTTTCATAATAAAGGGTTTAATTGGGCGATCAAAACTCACGTAGACAAAATTACTGACAAAGCATTTTGTGTCGAGTTTATAGAAGAAAGACCATTAGGAAATAAAATAAAAATTGATTTTCCTGATCTTTCTTAATCGTCACTCAAACGTGGAATGAGTGTGGGAACTTCCTTCATTTGTTTATCTGTTGTAAAGCAAGCAAATAGTTAAAACTTATGAAACCGGGAGATCTTGTTAAAATAACATCAAAATCGATAAATGCCTGCCTTCTTTTGCCGACTGCAATTCTTGTTGAACCCAGCGAATCTGGAAAGTCTGCACTTTTGTATTGCTTACCAAAAAATAGTTGGCAGTCTAGTAAGATTAGGGTACGTGTAGATGATTTTGAAATTGTGGATATCAATTAAACGGGTGTTTATTTACCCCTTTTTCAACAAAGAAAAAATCCGGCGTTTCGGGCCGGATTCGGGTCAATTAATCACGTCAATTATTCTACGTCAATTTTCGGAAGCCCTTAACGGGTTGTTTGACTTTTCGGCCTTAGCCTTGTTGACGTAGGTGTAAAGGGTCTGCTTCAGGATGCCCAACAGATCGCAAATTTCTTTGACGGACTTGCCCTCGTGGTAGAGCTGCACCGCCATCGCCCGCTTCTTCTCATCGACCTTGTACCTGCGCCCCCCTTTACGGCCTCTGGCCCGCGCTGCCTTTAGTCCGGCGTTGGTGCGTTCGACGATAATGTTTCGCTCGAACTCGGCAAACGCGCCGGTGACGTGGAAGACCAGTTTGCCCGTCGGCGTGGACGTGTCGAGCATTTCCGTCAGGCTCCGAAACTCAACGCCCTCTATTTGCAGAAAATCAATCCAGCTGATTAGGTGCTGGAGTGAACGGCCCAGCCGGTCGAGCCGCCAAACCACCATTACATCGCCCCGGCGTAATTGCTCCTTTAGCTTGCTTAGCTCCGGGCGTTCGGCTTTGGTGCCGCTGGACTTATCAATGAAAATCCTTTCACAGCCTGCCGCCTTCAATGCATCGAGCTGGAGTTCGGGGTTCTGATCAGTGGTCGATACGCGGGCATAGCCGATTAGCATAGTGTTATCTGGTTATCGAGGTAATACTTTCCATATTTCCGCCGCCGGGCGTTGTCCTGGCGGTCGTGGGCGAAGTGGCAACGCTGGCACAGGGCTTTTAAATTCCAAAAGCGGTTATTCGTTACGTCCTGATCGAGATGGGCCGTTGTTAGCACCACCTTGCTGCTGGTGATCGGGTGCGGCTCCAGGTGAACCGCACCACAATGTTCACAACGCCCCTTAGCACGATGGAAACGAATCAACCGGCTAATGAGGCGCCATTTCGGATGATAGCGGCTGTAATCAACTGGCATCGCGTTCGCTGGTTGATTCTGATTTACTACCCCGTATACGGGTATCGCGTTCGCAGACCGGAATGAGTAAGCCGTCTTCTACCGATTTCTTCAGCTCAGCCAGGGGCCGCTCGACAGGCTCCGTTTTTCCACTCTCCAGAACGGATCGGGACGTAAAGCTTATACCGACAATGCAAAACAATCGTCCGCTTTTGGGAGACTTCCACCACGACCAGAGCGGTACATGCATCCCGCCACGGGGTACGCCGGGCGCATCATTGGGTGCCTTGTTTGGGTTCGTTTCCATCGGCTTGATTATTATTTCACTAGAATTTCGTGTTTAAAAGCAGCCACTAAAAAGGACAGGCCCATGAGCAGTAAAAGGGTGCCAACAAAAACAAGTGGTCGCTTCACCTCCAGTACGTTATCGGTAATGGTGGTCTTTCCGGTAAACAGGGCAGCGATCACGCTCAGGATGATCAGGAAAATAAGGAAAAACAACGTTTTCATGCTGGATTGTTTTTAGGTGCGAACATGCTTACAAATCGTTGGTGGTAAGCCTCTCGGCCATGCTGCTGGATGAACTTCTTTTTGGCCTTCCTGGGCAGCTTTGTAGGTCTAGCCCTTACGCCGGGTTTACGCTCAAATTGGCGGAAGTGATTAATAGCATTATTTGACTTGGCAATGGCGGCGGCCAGTCTTTTAATGGCTTCCGTCAGCTTCGCCCAATCCTCTTTAAATGGGGCTACGACCCGCAATTGTATATCCAGCAATCGCTTTTCATTGTGCAGCTGTTTCAGCGAGTAATTATCTAAACTGGTTTCCATACCGAGGTTTAATTGATTGTTTCCGCAATCGATTCAAAATTCAGACGTGTGTTAGGCAAACTGACGTTGACGTATTGTACTTGTTGTATTAGATCGCCATTGCCCTCAGAAGCAATAAAAACTTCCTCAGATATTTCGTCCCAAATCTCTTCTGCTTCTAATAGCAGATCATGGATTTGTTGCAGCTTAGCTTTCATTTAAAGTGAAGTCTTCAGTGAATTTTAGTTATTGAAAATCTTAATGATGCGCATTTTGTGAATCAGCCTTTTACGTACGGTTTTGCCCATCAACCAGCAGCCAGGCGTCGATTTGTACCAGTAGGCAAGTAACCCCGGTGGTACGGGTGGTTTATCAACGAGGAACGACATTGGTAGGCTTATGCTTAGTTGAATGAAATGATAAAATTCAGCTGCCAGGGGGCATAACCAGGCTGATCATAATCTGGCTCATGGTAGCGGTACACGGACACAAGAACAAGGCCCATCGGCTGCCGGAAAAAACACCAGACAGTATCTCCTTTCCATCGTTTCATAAGCTTATCAGGGAATCACGTTTGGATCAATGTAAATGGTTGGTTCGCGCTTTATCTGAACTCCAAAACTGATATATAGCCAACGTGAACGGTTGATGGCATACGTTAAGTCTCTAAGCTCCTGGAGTGCGTACCTGTGGTGCTGATCAGTCACCAGGGTAAGGAGTTCCAGAAAGTCCTCATACGTTTGGCACAAGTGCAGGTAAACCAGGGCTTCCTCTTTGGAAAACGTGGGAGGCTCAACCGGGACACAAAACGCGTTGGGATTGATTGGACACGGCTCACAACTGTAGTCAGAATGTGGCACTCTGCCCCCACACCCGGAGCAGAGTACATTACAGCCAGCGGAGTTACATTTTACCTGGCACATCGGCTATCCCTGGTTAGACTTTATAGGCTGTACATTCAAGACCATGAGCCGAATCTTCTGACGGTTATACACCTCTTTATGCTTCGGATTCTGAGGGCAGATTTCCATCATAAAGTCGGCGAAGTCAGCTAATTTTTGAGCTTCTTTGATTTGTTCGTCAATTGATTGTTGGTTCATTTTGGAAAGAATTTATAAAGTGGAGATTCAAAACATCCTTTGGGAATAGGGCACGCAGTGGGGCCGATTTGGATCCAAATAGGCCGTGGCCAACGTGCCGGCACAAAACATTATTCTTCTTTTACGTCGATCAACTGAAGGAAGCCCAGCGAGGCTAACGCAGCCACACCAATGGCTAAGCAAACCGAAACGATGTCTACAATGTGGCCATTAGTGCCACTCCAGAATGGACGGGAGTGGATGTAATCAGTAAAGCAGTAGAGCAGGCCAACAAACAGGACCAGGGTAAAAAAGGCTTTCATTTGAAGTAGTATTTAGAGGGTTAAAAATCATCGGGAGTTCGCTTACGGGAGCGGTTCAGCCAGGGCCGAATTTTGACGTAGTACACCAGGTAGCCCAGGGCGTAAGCGATGAGCACATAAGCGGCGTTGTCGTAGTTGATCTTCATCGCGTTAGAAGGTTAAACCATCGCCGTTGGGGCTTTCGGTACGCTGCTCTTTGGCATCATCATAGGCCAATAGCTCCACGCCGGGCGTTTGGATGTATAGAAATTCTATTGATTCACTCGCTGCCGGTTGTGGCTTTTCCCACCTTCCAGCGCCCCGGTTCCAAACCTCTTTGATGGCTTTGATGGTGAGGCGTTTGTCGTCCTTGCGGTAGCCAGAGGCACCTTCTGGGTTCAGCGTATAGCCGTTGTACAATGACCACAGCTCCAGCTTTTCTTTGAAGCTCTTTGGACTGCACGCGTTTTTGATATCGCCGGTGTACGTCGTGAACGCTTTGTAGCGGGGCCAGTAGGTATTGAGCCGACCTGAATCCTCGCTGAAGTACATATCGGCCCAGTCCATGAACTCCTTACCCACTTTCTGACGATAGGTGTTAATGAGCAGGTTATCCATTGGCGGATCAATTCGACCATGCTGCATCCACGCCTGGACACAATGAGCCATGAAGTTGTAAAACTCATTCCACTCATTCTCCGTAAAATCCTCGAATAGCTGCTTCCCAAAATCGTCGATGGGCCGTCTGGTTTCCCGGTACTGGTTTTTCGGATTGTAATGGTAATAGTCCGAATAGGCTGTGAACCACAAGCGACGCCAAGTACTGGAGTCGATTTTCGTCGGAGTAAAGTTGGACGCGATGTAAAGCTTTGGCGAGTCCCGGAAATCCAGCCGCATGGTTTTGACGCCCTTGCGGTTGATCGTCATAAAGTTGGTGATCATCGAAAAGAACTCATCAAACGGCGTTTGCTTGTGGGCATCATCAATCCACACCAGGTCAGTGTGCTGACTAACTCCCTCAAACTTGAATCGGTCGCTGATTTCTTCGGCATTCCGCCCGTTCAGCTTGTGTACCGGCATCAAGTGCTCCAGCGCACCGGCGGACATGGACTTTCCGGTTCCACCACTGGAGGCATCAGGATCGTCCATGACGTAATCCATTGACCAAATGGCGTAGGCATCGGCTTTATTCTTGTAGCGGTGCAGGCAATACCCAAACGCGGTGATCTTGTTGGCCAGGTGCTGCATCTGCGCCTGAATCTCTTCGTCTTCCAGGTGCGGCCCATCAATGGCGTAGGGGTGCTGCTCCAGATAAAACTCCCGCTCGGATGGGCTGAACTTGTCCATTTCGGCCTCCAGCTCTTTCCGCCAGTGGACTCTGGAGGCGTTGATAAGATACCGGAAGAATAAACAATCCTTCCGGTATACTGCTACTCGATTTAAACTAAACTCGTCTTTTGTGATCGCAAACGGAGCGTCCAGCTTTTTGACCTTGTGCGGAATCACCTCATTGGCCCAAACGTAACGCGTGGCGGTCTTGGCGTCCTGTTCCTCAATGCCGTCTTTGGTGATCTTCCAAACCTTGTTGGTAAAGAAAATGTACTGCGTATGGGCATCGAAATCATCAAACTGTAGCTCCAGCTCCGGGAGCAGAGCCAACTGCTGATCATTGAGATCCGTCGAGCGGCTGAAGGCATCCCGGAGCCGCCATTCAAAACAGCGTTCTTCCAGGAAGTGGTGCAGGAACTGCCGGATTTCTTCGGTCGATATCCGACGGACAATATTGCCCGTTACACGCACGTATTCCCATTGTTTCGTCCCTGATTCGTCGGTTCCCATGACAAGCCTGGCAAAGCCGTTTCGGTACAGAAAATTGCGGATCAGCGTCGGCAGCGGGGTGTATTTTTTAATTACTTCGCCATCGATAATGACCGGCTCATCCTTACGATCTTTCTTCACCTGCTCATCCCAGAACTGGAGCGGGTAGGCATTCCGAATCAATTGGCGGAAATCGTCCCCTTTGAACTTCTGGAAATAATCACGAACGTCTTTGTACTTTTTGCCCCGCCAATCGCGGTCCATATCCTCCTTAAATTCAGGCAGGTAGATGGCCCGCATGTTCAGAAAGCGCATGGCCAGCTTGTGGGTTTGCTCCCGGCCCTTGCTGTCGTTGTCGTACAGGATGTAGACATGCCGACAAATCAACCGCAGGTCTTTATACTGCTTATCGGAAAAATTATCAGTCTCCGAATTTTTCCAGATCACCTTGAAGCCCATTGCCGCTACGTTCAGGGCATCCGATCCACCGGAGCAAAGAATGAGTTCCGGGATTCGGAAGTCTTCCCCACCCGATTCGGCTTTATCCTCCGAATCTTCCTGCACGGCGTTGTCTTTGATCTTCTGATTCTGCTCGACAAACTTCCGGTGAAAGGCCAGGCCGTGTAGGTACGTAGCGGGCTTGTCTCCAAAATACCGAAAACGGTCTTTTTCGTCGCGGGCTTTGGGCTGGTAGATTTTCTGAAATTCCTTTTCGTCATAACAGAAAATGGGGTAACTCTCCGTGGAGCGGATAACGTGCTTAACGAGCTTGTTATCTTCTTTGCGGGAGCGGCTTACCCAGGCATACCAATCGACAGCATAGAGGTTATACTGCTTACACAGCTCAATGGCTCGCTTGATGCCTTTTTCTTCATCTTGGAGGCTGCCCACCCGGCACAACGTATGCCAGACGTTTAACGAAAAAATAGTCTTCAGTTCCGCCAGTGTTGGGTCACGATATTCGATGTAATGCCAGCCTTCGGGCTGGTCGGCTTCGGGTTCTTCAGCGCGGTATTCAAAGCCGGGCTTAGCCTTTTTTTCGTCTTCAGGAGTCAGGTTGAAGCGGTCGGCAATGAGCTTGCAAGCTTCTCCAAACTCGACGTTTTCTAGCCGCATCACTACGCCAATGGCGTGCATCGATGGCCAGTCTTCCCCGTGGTTTTTTACCCACCACACGCCCCCGTGTTCCCGGAGCGTGCAGGCTGGTTTGGTGTCGGCCTGATCGAATCGAAAGTGCGTCCTATTCCTGGTGTGAACGTCTATCGCATCCGGGCACCATGCCTGAATAACGTCAAGTCCGCCCTGTGTTGCGTCAAAAATATCCTGGGCTTTTACGTAAGCCATAGGTCAGAGAATTTACGGTGAGTAATCAGGCCGGGTCAGGCTTGTGTAAAGCAATCAGGCGGTTCAGGTGTTCCAGGCACGTAAGGAGTGACGACATCATATTAGTGATTTCGTCCGTTTTCAGGGCGAAATTGTCGTGCAAAAACTGGTACTGCTGGGCAACTGTTGTGTGGGCCGCTTCTAGCTCAGGAAGCGGATAGTCGTGCAAACGCAAGTCGTAAAAGGCGTTCAGCACATCCTCAATGCTGTTCATGTTAGGCATGGCCGTGTGCGTTTTTCTGGTTCCAGATACGTCGAAACTCAGGGGTAGTGCGGCGGCTGACGGGCAATCGCGTGTTGTTTTTCAATTCAACCCCCAGTGGCCGGTGCAACTTGTAGACAGCTTTGACATGGTTAAGATTCACGGCATGGCCTTTGTGAATGCGGAAAAACCGCTCATCCAGCCGATCCATAATGCGGGAAATAGTTATCCCGGTCAGGATATGCTTGCCACCTACCAGGTGAAACTTGGTGTAATTATCCACCCCCTCAATCCATAAAATGATGTCGAAATAGATTTTCATGGAGCCTTTCCGGGTCACAACGCGGATAAATCCAGCGGCTTTGTTGCGTTCTATTGGTGTTGGTTTCATTTGCCCGGATAGGAGTTTATGCCTGGGCCGTAGGGTTTGAGGCCCAGACTGGTGAATACATCACTGATTTGCACGTGCTGAAGGTCTACATCAATCTGCTTTTTGGCATCACCCAGACAGCTGGATAGGATAGACTTAAATGAGGCTGGTAGCGCCAGGACTGTGCGGGTTAGTTTGGCATCGACATAGAGACGGATTACATAAGCCTTTGCCCGGTTACCAGCTAAATAGGGCTCACCGACATAGGCGTTTTCCGTTACCATTACAGTGATTCGCTTGGTACGGTAATCTATATACGCTTTTGTCGCTTGACTTTCACCGGAGAGGTCTAAGAGGTTGCCAGCAGTTTGTGACCATGCTGGTAAGTAGATAGTTACAAAAAATAGTGTAAAAAGGGCGTAGCAATTCCGCCCGTTAAAGCACGGGGAATTAACGAAATGGTGATTCATCCTTATGTTGGGTTTGAATAGTTGCTTGTTGCGCAGAATCTAGCTTGCCTCGCTGGCATCCCTTATTATTTGCTCCAAAAGCCTAGTTGCCTTTGCAGTAACAATCAAACTCGCCCGATTTTGCCTTACACTCTGGAGCCTTATGTAGCCTTTCGGCCCAGCGAAATCGATATCCTTTTCCGCCAATAGTTCGGCTACTTCAGACATGTTCCTGAAGTGTTTTGCTGCCTTGCCAAATCGGTCACGCCAATATTCGACCGTTAACATTTTTTCTTCTAGGTCTACCGTTTGCTCAAAACCTACTTGAGATTGGTCGTCTTTAGTCATACTTTTACTTAGTAAGATTTTCAAAGTATTATTTAATAACACGAAGGTACAATTAAAAAGTACCTGTGTCAATAAATAGCACAAGTATTTTTTAAATGTACTAATGCAGGATTTCGGTAGGAGGTTAAAAGCACTAAGAGAGCAGAATGGGCTATCCCAAGACCAATTAGCTTCGTTAATGGGGAAAAGCGGGAAATCGGTTGTATCATCTTGGGAAAGAGGCGCATCTGGTCCGTCATTGGCTGACTTGATGAAACTTTGTGAGATACTTAAGACTACCGCTGGTTACTTAGTAGATGGGGTAGAGGCTCAACCGAATATCGGAAATGAACCACCAGCTGGATATGTACTAATGCCGGCTCAAGAAGTAATCGAGATGCAGCGTCAATTGCTGAAAAAACAAGCAGATATCATTAGAGAGCAAAAATCCTGAAGCCCTGATTCGGGCCTATATAAAGTTTTTCGCGAATATCAATTGAAAAGACCTCCGATCTATTTGACTAAACCTTTATGAATCCTGAAGAATTTGAACTACTGGAGCCTTCTAAAAAGAAGGCCGATAAGCAGTATACCGACCTTGAATTATTGTTTCTAGGGCCACGGTGTGATTATGATCCTGTGAATCCACGAACCCCAACAGGGCGCACCTGGGCAGAATTAGAAGCCTACCGCGTTGAAAATCTCCGGAAGAATTTCAGACTAGGTTTAACTGGCGAGACAACACTGCCCGAATATCCTTCATCCCACACAATGATTGAAGGGGATGAGTTGGAGGTCGTATTGAGGGCAATGAAAAAACAGGAAAAGCGAATTGCTAAAAAGTACGAATACAAAAGCCACTTCCTGACCCTGATTCGTCACCACAAGCCATTCGTTTACTTTTCTGAATACCTGGCACAGCTTGAAGCTGAAGCTGCTGAGCCGGTTCTACTAGAAGTGCCAGGACTAGATTTTATTGCTATCGATTTTGAAACCGCCAACAGCAAGCGCAATAGCGCCTGTTCTTTGGGATGGGTAGATGTGCGGAGTGGTCGCGTATATGACAAGGGTTACCACCTCATTAAGCCTTTTGAGCTTGAGTTTGATTATATGGCCGTCAAAAAGCACGGCATAACGCTTGACATGGTAAAGAATGAAAGAACGTTTGATGTTCTCTGGAGAGAAGAATTGCAGGCACGTTTTGAGGGCAAATTGATCATTGCGCACAATGCCGCTTCTTTCGATATGAACGTCCTGCGTTCGACGCTGGAAGCGTTTGGCGTTACCGTACCAAATCTAAGGTATGGCTGCACGATGCAGGCGGCTAGAGAGTTGAAGATGCCAGGCAAGTTAAAAGAGTTATGCGTTGATTTCCAGATCAAGCTCAAACACCACAATGCTCTGTCGGATGCCGTGGCCTGCGCTAAAGTGGCTATTCGCCAGTTTGAGCAGACCAAATCCATTAACGTATTCTTCCCATCTGATCTATTTCCCCCAGTCAAAGAAAGTTCAGGACGTGGTGGCTACCCATTCCGGTCAACTCGTGAAGCCGATATGTATGGAATTTCGTTTGCTGTTGAACTGCTCCAGAACGAATATTCCTTTGAGGGCAAAACGGTTATCGTTACCGGAACATTCGACAATTTCCCAGATCGGGACGATCTTTTGAAGTTACTGGAAAACAAAGGCGCTCGAATAGTGAGCAGCGTTACCAGCAAACTAGATGTAATGATTATTGGCAAAGACCCAGGATGGAGTAAGGTCGAGAAGGTAAAGGCGCTCATTGCTCAGGGGAAAGTAATAGAGCTAATCAATGAAGATCAAATTGGTCCTAAGTTCAAACTAACAGCTCAGTAAATAATATGCCAGGCAAAATTATAACCGAGCTAAATCTAGGAGGCAGGCAAAAGCAATTTGGTATTGAGCTTACTCCTGAAACTGAGCAAGTAGAAGAGCTATTTGACAAGTTCAAGGGGAACACATTTGCTTCTGAAGAAGAAAGAGAGATAGCAGACGCGACGCTCAGTTATTACATATCACAAGTAATCACGGGTTATGATATCCTTAGGGCAGACCTGCTGATGAAGTTAACAAAGAAAAATCGAGGCAGAGCCGTCTTTGCGGTACAGGTAAGAGCACATTTAAGGCCGTAAAAGTCAATTATCTAAATCTTGTTTTAAACTAACTACTTATATCCCTTAATCAATATGGAAGGACAAAATTACGTACCCATGTTCGACATGCTTACGTTTACTACTGTCAAAATCACTTGTCAATTGAAAAATGGAAATACAAGCTCTGGAACAGGGTTCATTTTCATAATAGACTATAAAGGCGAACATTCTATCCCCTTAATCATTACTAATAAGCATGTTGTCAAAGATGCTGATGTTGGCACCATGGTATTTTCAACGCATGATGGAAGTGGGGAATATATTCCAAAAAAACACTATACAGCAACTATCCTCGATTTTGAGAAAAATTGGACTCCGCACCCTGAGCCAAAAATAGATTTATGTGCTATGCCTTTTGCACCAATAATTAATGAAGCAGTGGCAAGTGGAGTACATATATACTACCGAGCCCTAACAAAAGACATTACACCCACAGCAGAGCAATTGGCTGATTTTGATACTATGGAGAACATAGTAATGGTCGGTTATCCTAATGGCTTTTCAGATACAACAAACAACAAGCCTATATTAAGAAGGGGTGTTACTGCAACAAATCCTAAAATCAACTATTGTGATGACCCGTATTTCCTAATTGATACAGCCGTATTTCCAGGTTCAAGTGGGTCTCCTGTTTGTATAGCCGATCCGATGGGCTACGCTTCAAAGGGTAATTTTATGATGGATAGTCGACTATTGCTAATAGGTGTTGCCTTTGCAGTCTTTTTGCACAACGCGCAAGGTAAGATTATTCAAGTGCCAATCAATCAAGTAGACTTACGTGTGATTACTGGGATTCCTAATAATCTTGGAATTGTCGTTAGATACGACAAGATCTTTGATTTTGAGCGATACTTTAAATTGCCTTAAAGGGGCTTGATAAGTTTCAAGTCCATCTGTAACTACATCTGGGTTTGCAATTTCATGATCGCGCGCAACAGTTAAGCGAATTCCAGGCATTTTATTTTCTTGAGTATGCTTCATCGTCGTAAAAGTTGTGTCAGGCTATACAACATTAAATAGAAAGTAATCATTCAACCGCCATGCTACACAGACAAGGTACATTAGTATAACCCAAAGTAAGGATATTGGGATGAGTATTTATTATAAGGGTAATCGCCAAACTTTTCCGAATCAAAGCATAAATACCTCTAATTCAATGCACGTCGAAATTCCGTCGGGGCCACGAAACAGTGGTAAATGCCTCAAAACAGCTCGTTTTGGGGCATTTTTATTAGTTCAACTCTACCGATAACGCAGGCTAGACCTGATTTCAGGGAGCATCTGCTGCAAACCTTCCAGAAGGGAGGTTTTGGGCTTATAGCCAAACCATTGAGCCGCTTTGTTACTATCTGCGTAGGTTCGTTCCACATCGCCGGGCTGTTCAGGGCAATAGGTAAGCAGGGCTTTTTTACCGACTACCTGCTCTATTGTGTGAATTAAATCCCGCAACGTAATTGGTTGGGAACTGCCCAAATTGAAGATTTCGAAGCCTTTTATTGCCTGTAAAGCCTGAAGAATGCCCTCGACGATATCGCCGACGTAGGTATAATCACGCGATGTGCTGCCATCGCCAAACACCTCAATTAGGTCTCCGTCCAGCATTCGCCGCATGAACGAAGAAATCGCCATTTCGGGCCGCTGCCGGGGGCCATATACCGTGAAAAAGCGCAAACAAAACGTGTCAATGCCGTAGAGACTGGCATAATTTCCGCAAAGAAGTTCGCAGGTTCGTTTCGTGATGGCGTAAGGGGAAATTGGCTGCCGAACGGGGTCGTCTTCACGGAAAGGAAGCTGCATACTATTGCCGTAGACGGAAGATGAAGAGGCAAAAAGGAGTTTCCGAACCCCGGCCCGGCGCATGCATTCGAGCAGAGTAAGGGTGCCGCTGACATTGGTGTCTACATAAGCCTGCGGATTCGCCAGAGAAGCCCGAACGCCAGCTAAGGCTGCCAGGTGAATAACGGCATCGAAAGCATGGGTTTTGAATAGCGTTTCTAAAACAGATTGATTGCGAATATCAGCTTCCAGAAGATAGTAGTTCGGATGAAGACGACAAGCCTCAATGTGGCGCCGTTTGAGCAGTGGGTCGTAACTATCATTAAAATTGTCAACCGAACACACGGTGTGCCCCTGCGCTAGCAAACGTTCGGAAAGGTGAGATCCAATAAAGCCAGCACCGCCAGTAATGAGGATATTCATGCGTTTATGCAACAGATAGGATAGCTACTACGCCCAAATTTACCTCAATTTTGGACGCGCTGGTACAAAACCGGTTTCAGAAAAACGCATGAACCGCTTCACCCTTCCGAAAAGTCAGTTATTTCGGAAGGGTGAGGCAAGACAAAATACACTTGAGAACGATATGCGCCACTAAGGAGCTACCACCCGGAAGCTGGTTTTGTTGGTGAACGTACGCCCATATGCATCTTTCACCTGCACCTCCACGTTATGCTCGCCAACCGGCAGATTGCCACCCAGACGCGCTTTCCATAAATGGGTAGAAACGATCGGAGCAGAAGGCTTAATGCCTTTCAAAGGCTGGTCGGCAGCATCCCAGCGATAGCGAACACCCAGCATTGTTGGGTCGGCTTCCTCAGCTAGAATCATCTTTTTCCAATTGCCGCCGTCAACGCGGTAACTAACCGAATCGCGGTGGCTGCCCTGAAAGAAATTAGCGTAAACATCGTTCCGGCCTACCTGGCCCTGCTTGATCGATTTTGGGGCATACAAGCCAATTTTATAGGTTTCCGGCTGTCCGGCAATCCGGTAATCAAACGAATACTGATTACCATTGAACGACAAAAACAGGTATCCTTTGGGCGTGCCGTCGCGCATGGTCGATGCAGGAACGCCCTGTTCATTGTCTTCCCCGGAATACCAGTCGCCCGAAGTCGTTCCTACGTTATACTCGTGGTGCGGCGTGGCGCGTTCCAGCCCATCGACCTGGCCGTGAAAATAATGCTGCTGAATGTGCGTGTGCGCGGAAAGCGAAAGCGTATGAGGAAAATCTTTCAGGAAAGAAAGCAGCCGTTGCCGGTCGGCCTTGCGGAATGATTCGCTATCACCTTCACTAAAGAGCGGAATGTGGTGACAAAGAACCACCAGATAGTCTTTTGGAACTGTCTTTAAATCAGCTTCCACGAACGCAAGTTGGTCGGGACGCAGGCCGCCCTGGTAGCCCGCCCCATCGCGCGGATCGGGTGAAAGAATGTCATCCAGCACAATAAAATGGACTTTACCCTGATTAAAGGCATAGGTATTGGGTCCGTACATGGCTTCAAAACTTTCGTCCGAGAGGCTGTCTTGCTTGGCATCGTGGTTCATGTCGTGGTTGCCCATAACCTGAAACCAGGGCAAATCCAGCTTGCGAATAGCGCTGTTGTAAGCCTCAAATAGGGGAGGGTTATCGCCAACGAGATCACCCAGACTCATACCAAAACTAAACCCCTTTGTTTTACCTTGTAATTCGGCAATAACACCCCGCTCGAAGTAACCAACCTGATCCGTGTTGTATACTTGAGGGTCACCGAAGACAAGAACCTGGTAAGCGTCGGGTTCGGTTTGTTTGGTAAGTCCGAAGTCGATGGATTTTGGCAAAGGGCCCGTCGGAGCTACACCCGCAAATTTCTGCTTGGGCGACCCCTGGGGTTTGTGGCGGTAGAAAAATTGCGGGAGGTTCTGCGCATTGACGGGGAGCCGATAGCCGGTGGGTTTAATCACAAAAATGATATTATCCTGCCCAACCGGGAGTTGGTAATAGCCTTTCTGGTCCGTTAATACGACGTCCTTTCCGTTGGAAACAGCTACCTGGGCCAGTCCGGCTTCCTGCCGATCTTTTTTGCCGTTGCTGTTTTTATCTTCGAAAACAACGCCTTGTGCCTGATTCTGAGCCAAAACGGGCGTAGCGAGAGGAAACAATAAACTCAATAAAAATGGATGTAATAAGTTAGGGAGGCGCATGTTTGTAAGGGAAATAAATGCTACAAACTTAAAGGGTAGGAATAGGAAAAAAGGAACTGTCTTGTTAAGAAAATGTAAAGAAAAGGGCCAATAATTAATACTAAAATAAGCAAAGGCGCTGTTTATACCGGGACTTGTTAAATAATTATTACGCTTTCAGCCAGAGGATTTTAGGTTGAGGTTAGCGGCTATTTTTACTCCGTTCAATCTCTCTAAAAACATGATTCAGAAAAATTGGCTGGTAGGATGGGCGCTGTTAGCGGTTGTCTCCAACGCCTGCATTACCGATCACCGCGATGACCCCACTCAGCTACAGGAAAATCCGGCTGCCTTTAAAGAAGTGACTTCCGTTGATTTAGGGGGCGAAGCCGCATCGGAAATTTCCGCTTATGACCCCGCTAGCAAACGCCTGTTTGTGGTCAATAACGAGTCAGCTGCTAAAGTGGAGGTACTGGACTTGTCGGCTTACCCAACGACCACGAAATTACAGCCGATTGATGTGTCGGCCTTGGGTGGCGTTGCCAATAGCGTGGCCGTCAGTGGCGGCAAGCTGGCCATCGCGCTGGAGGCTACCAACAAGCAGGCAAACGGCAGCGTTATTGTGTTAAATACCAGTACACTAGCTCAGATTCGACAAGTGGAAGTTGGTGCTTTGCCAGATATGGTAACGTTTAGTCCCGATGGAAACTACATCGTTACAGCCAACGAAGGCGAGCCCAACGCAGCCTATACCAACGATCCGGTGGGCTCTATTTCAATCATCAATATTGCCAATAATTACAGCGTCAAGACATTGACCTTTGAGGCGTTTGCCGCTACACAGGCTCAATTAACGGCGGGCGGTTTTCGCCTCTTTGGCCCCAATGCAAGCTTTGCGCAAGACGTTGAGCCTGAATACGTAGCTATTGCCTCCGATTCAAAGAAAGCCTGGGTAACGCTTCAGGAAAACAACGGAATTGCCGAAGTAGATCTGGTCAATGGGGCCATTCTGCGGATTCATCCGTTGGGAACAAAAGACATCAGCCTGGCCAGTAACGCCATCGACCCCAGCGACCGGGATAGCAAAATTAGCTTAGCGACCTGGCCGCTGAAATCGTTCTATCTGCCGGATGCCATTTCGTATTTCTCAGCCAACGGTGGGGGCTACCTCATCACGGCGGATGAAGGTGATGCGCGGGAGTATTCGGCCTTCGATGAGCAGGTGCGTGTGAGTAGCCTTAACCTGGACGCTACCGTTTTTCCGAACGCAACGGAACTAAAACTACCGGCCAACCTGGGGCGTCTGCGCGTAACCAGAACAGCCGGGAATACCGGTGGCGTTTATAAAGAATTGTATGGCTTCGGTGGCCGTGGATTCAGTATTTACAATGCCGCAACCGGGCAGCGGGTTTATGAATCCGGGAAGAGTCTGGAAGAGCGGGTCATTGCGGCCAATCTGTACGACGATGATCGGTCGGATGACAAAGGCATTGAACCGGAAGGAGTCACGGTAGGCATGATGAATAACAAGCCCATTGCGTTTGTCGGTATGGAACGGGCAGATGCCATTGCTATCTACGATGTGAGCAATCCGGCGGCCCCTCAATTCCTGCAACTGTTTAAAACGGGCGATGCACCAGAGGGCGTTTTATTCGTCGCGGCCAAAGACAGTCCGAACGGTCGGAGTATGCTGGTGGTTAGCAGTGAAGGCGATGGAACGGTAAAAGTCTATCAGCCGGATAAAATCTAATAAGCGCCCGTCAAACATAACCGGCTTTCATGAAAAGTCCCTCAACCAACTCGTTGAGGGACTTTTTAGTTATTTGTTTATTGGCTTTGCTTAGAACCAGCCCGCACCCGGAATCCGGAATGGCCAAGGAATTGCCGCCAGAATGGCAATCAGGCCGAGGGTATAGAAAATAAATACAGCCCGGTGTTTGTTGATAGGACCCGGAGCCCGGCGTAAGCGCGACCGACCAATGGTAATCAGCACGGCGGCAATCAGCATGAGGGCAATATGCTCCACGGCGTAGAAGCGGTACAAAGGATTTTTCATGATTTCTCCGAAAGGCAATGCACCATCGCCAAACAGAGGAACTTTAGGGCTAACAAAATAAAGAATTAAGCCAATAGTGACTTGGATGTGCGTTGCAATCAGCGCCCAGACATAGAGCTTATTGTCGCCGGTAGAATATTCGTCGCGTCGTTGCCATTTCAAAAAGGCCGATACGGCGGCGGCAACGAGAAGAACGAGAACAAGCCAGCGCACTCCAGAATGGGCACGAAGTAGTATAGAATATAGCATAGGTTATAAATAATTAAGTACACTTTCCAGGCGACAAAGAAACAACATAAATATAAGACAGCCCCAACTTTTGCCTAAAAATCATTGTTCCAAAATTATGATTCTATACAATGTTACCATCAATATTGAGCCGTCGCTTGCGCAAGACTGGCTCCGCTGGATGAAGCAGGAATACGTACCGGAAGTTATGGCTACGGGGCTACCTGCCGAAACTAAAATCTTACGGCTGCTGACAGAAGTAGGCAACGGTGGCGTGACCTATACGGCCCAATATTTCTTCAATGCTATGGAGGATTTTATTACCTACGAAAAACTGCATGCCCCCGCCCTGAATGCCAAGCTACATGCGCGATACAGTGACAAACTGTTAGCGTTCAGAACGTTACTGGAAGAAGTATAAGCAACAGCGTACTTTAGCAATTTTTTTGATAATTCCGTATAAAATATGATTTATTTTATACGGAATTATCTTTTTGTGGCTATTCATAGCCATTATCAACTTCCTCCCACCAAAGTTTGAGTTCTCCAGGCGGTTGTTTAATTCGTCGCTACACGCCCGGAATGCGGCAAAAGGCTCCAGAATCCCTTGTTGACGTTTCCATAAACAATTCACTCCATCTATAGTTAAATAGATATAATATATTAAAGATCCACTCAAAACGGATTATTCTTGGTAAATAATTACTGAATCCGCTTTATTCTAGCTTCCATTTCTGATGAATAATGTCATGACTAATTCCCAGTCGCATGCTCTGACTGCTGTAGGCCCCAGCAATGTAGCATTTATCGGCGATTACCTACCCCGTCGGTGCGGTATTGCCACGTTTACTGCCGACCTATACAAGTCATTTACGACTTTCAATCCTAACTCCAGTGCGATGGTAGTGGCGGTGAATGATCTGGAAGAAGGCTACGACTATCCGGAAGAAGTACGTTACGAATTTTATCAGCATGACCTAAGCTCTTACCGAAAAGCTGCTGAATTTCTGAACGCCATGAATGTAGAAGTGGTGTGTCTTCAGCACGAATATGGCATTTATGGTGGTACGGCAGGCAACTACATCCTGACGCTACTAAGAAGCCTGAACATGCCCGTTATTACCACTTTCCATACGGTGCTTAAAAATCCGGACAAAGACCAACTAATGACCCTGAAAAGCATCGCGGATGTGTCGGCAAGGGTAGTGGTTATGTCGGAAAAAGGAAAGCAGTTTCTGCGTGACATTTACGAAATTCCAGAAGATAAAATTGACCTGATTCCGCACGGCATTCCAGACATGCCCTTTGTTGATCCGCACTTTCATAAAGATCGGTTTGGCATCGAAGGCAAGCAGGTTCTCCTGACATTTGGGTTGTTATCGCCCAATAAAGGCATTGAAAACGTGATCAAGGCATTGCCGAAAATTGTCAATCAGTTCTCGAATGTCGTCTACATTGTTCTCGGGGCTACCCACCCCAATCTAGTTCGGGAGCATGGGGAAGTATACCGGGATAGCCTGAAGCAACTGGCCTCTGAATGCGGCGTGAGTAATAATGTGCTGTTTTACAATCAGTTTGTCGATCACGAAAGTCTGCTGGAGTTTCTCGGAGCAGCCGATATTTACATCACGCCCTACCTGAATCCGGCGCAAATCACCTCGGGTACGCTGTCGTATGCATTCGGGGTCGGCAAAGCGGTAGTGTCAACGCCTTACTGGCACGCCGAAGAACTGCTGGCCGACGGACGGGGTGTTCTGGTGCCTTTTGGTGATTCTGAAGCCATTGCGAACGAAATTATCAATCTGCTCAGCGATGAACCGCTGCGTCATGCCATGCGGAAGCGCGGCTACATGATGGGTCGGGAGATGATCTGGGAGCGGGTTATGGAATTATATGGACAGTCATTTACGGCGGCTCGCTATCAGCCCATCGCTGGATTGGAGAGCTTGGTGCCTTACTTAGACGGAACCGCTCCCGACAGCAATGGAGGAAGCAGCTACCAGTTGCCGCCTATCCGTTTGGATCATTTATACCGCCTTTCGGATTCAACCGGCATTATTCAGCACGCACGTTACCATTTGCCGCATTACGAAGAAGGGTACTGCACCGATGACAACGCCCGGGCCTTGATTCTGACGATTATGCTGGCGGAGTTAGGAGTTACTGAGCGCCGCATCGGTGAGCTGGAAGATACTTACGCAGCCTTTCTGAACTATGCCTGCTCCGATAACCAGAGGCAGTTCCGTAACTTCATGAGCTACGACCGCCGGTGGTTGGAAGAAGTTGGCTCCGACGACAGCACGGGTCGGGCTATCTGGGCCTTAGGGACCTGCATTGGCCGCTCGTCGAACAAAAATCTGGTGATGTGGGCAATTCCCATCCTGCACAGAACCTTGCAATCCGTGGTTGAGATGCAGTCGCCGCGTTCCTGGGCATTTGCCTTGTTGGGCATCTGCGAATACCAGAAGCGCTTCAGCAATGACCGCAAAGCAAAAGCCCTTCAGCAGCAACTGATTGAGAAAATGAAAATGCGTTTCGCAGATTCAGCAACGGAGGACTGGCCTTGGTTTGAACATTATCTGGTTTATGACAATGCCGTATTGCCGCAGGCCTTGCTGCGTTGCGGAGAGGTTCTGGGCTGTGAGGAGTTGATTGAGATTGGACTGCGTTCCCTAAACTGGCTGATGAAAGAACAGACTGCCGAAGGCGGACATTTTCAGCCCATCGGCTCGAACGGTTTTTATACCAAAGGTGCCGAGCGCGCTTATTACGACCAGCAACCGCTGGAAGCACAAAGCACCATTGCCGCCTGTATGACCGCCTACCGCGTCACGAAAGAAACGCGGTGGATCAGCGAAGCCTTGCAGGTGTTCAAATGGTTTACGGGATACAATGATTTTGGACTTTCCATCTACGATCAACAGACGGGTGGTTGCCGCGATGGATTGCAAATCGACCGGGTCAACAAAAATCAGGGTGCTGAATCGACGCTGTCTTATCTGCTGGCTTTGACAGAACTGCACCTCATGCAAAAACATATTTCTGAAACAGAACCTGCAAATTCGGCGTTTTCTATGATGGTATAATATTAAAAAGAGCGAAAGAGTGAAAGGGCGAATCAGGAATCTATTTCCTCGCCACTCTTTCACTCATTTACTCTTTCACTCTTTTCACTTATGAGTATCAAAGCCACCCGTACTGGCATTGTCCTGCGACCTGATCCGACCCGTGTTTTATTCCGCCCCTTTGACATGGGCAATTCGTCCCGACTTCTTAAAATAATCGCCCGTGTCAGTTCCATGACGGACGAAGAGGCGGAGCGTAAATTGAATGAAGTTATTCGGGAGTTTGGAAGCCGTCACTATAAACTGGAGCGCTTCCTGCTCAAACGGTTTGAACAAATCAAGCCCCATCTGCTTACGGATGAACCCATAACGCAAGAACGGCAGCTTTTACTGGGTGCTTATTTTACAATGGAATATTCGCTGGAATCGGCGGCTTTGTTCAATCCTTCTATGGTTTGGCACCCCGATCAAAGCAACGTTCCACCCGGTTTCAAACGCTTTATTTTGAGTCTGCGGGCAACAGGCGAAGGCCATATTTCATCCATAACCTTCCGAATGGGGTATATTGATGAAGAAAGCAAAATCATCCTGCGGAAACCGTCCCGGTACGTAACCTCCCCCGAAGTGGTTACAACGCACCTTTTTAACCGGCAGCAGTTCGAACGCAAGTTGTACGAACTTCGTCTATCCAATCAGATTGCTGATCAACTGCTGTCTGGTATTGGCGACGAGTTTTACTTGCAGGAACTCGAAGAACGGATCAAACGGATGCTATCGCAATATCGTCACCACGCCGAATACGAAACCATCGCGGGCGGAATTCTGGCCCTGGCCCGGTCTAACTACGAGCTGGATTTCGACGACGACCAGAGCCTCGACGAACGCTGCATTTTCCCAACCTCACCCAACGAGACCAACGGCATTGAAGATGCTCGTTTTGTGCAGTTTACAGACGATAACGGCGAAGCCATCTACTACGCTACCTACACCGCCTACAACGGTCGGGTGACCTTCCCACAGCTGCTGGAAACCAAAGATTTTACGCATTTTAGCGTCAGCACCCTGAATGGAGCAGAAGTGCAAAACAAAGGCATGGGGCTGTTTCCGCGTAAAATTAACGGTAAATACGCCATGCTTTCCCGGCAGGATGGGGAGAATATTTACCTCATGTATTCGGATGATTTATACTTCTGGCATACCAAAGAGTTGATCGTTAAGCCAACTTATCATTGGGAATACGTTCAGTTGGGGAACTGTGGATCACCACTCGAAACCGAAGCAGGCTGGCTGGTTTTAAGCCACGGCGTCGGTCCCATGCGGAAGTACGCCATTGGGGTTTTCCTGCTCGATTTGAATGATCCGTCCAAGGTAATTGGCCGCCTGAAAGAACCATTGCTTAGCCCCGACGAGAACGAACGCGAAGGATACGTGCCAAACGTGGTTTATAGTTGCGGCGGGCTTATCAACAACAACGATCTGATTATTCCATACGCGATGTCCGATTATGCCAGCAGCTTTGCTACGGTTAATCTGAAAGACTTGCTGGCCGAGCTGACCGGACGGCAGGAGAGCGTTGAGGTAGTCATAACAAACGAAGAAAAAGAAGGCTAACCCAGGTGCCGTTGGCTAACTTAATGAATGCATGTTATTTGCGCTATTTAAGCCCACTCTGTAAGTTTCTCAGTTTTATTGAATCCAAACAGAGCGTAGTTACGTAGGTCCGGGTGTTTACTCATCCTACATTATAACTTTCAAACTATGTTCAACTTCAACAAGAGGACACAGAGACTGGGCGTACTTGCAGCGGCGCTGGGCTTATTGACAACCTTAAATTCCTGCCAGGATCACCGCCAGGCTCCCGCGCCCGAGGCGCTGCCCGATGTAACTGTCTACGGGATTTCCGGCGAGACGCCTAATCAGCTGGTTCGCTTCAATGTGCGGTCATCCGGTACAGTTGACGCTTCCCTGATCGTTCGCGATATGGAGCCTGGTGAGCGCCTGTTAGGAATTGACTTCCGGCCTGCTACCGGGCAGTTGTATGGGGTTAGTAGCGCAAGTCGCATTTACGTCATTGATTTAAAAACGGGTATTTCGCGCCGAGTGGGAACCAACCCCTTTACGCCGGCGATCAACGGAACGATTGTCGGATTTGATTTCAACCCGGCAGTTGACCGCATCCGTATTGTTACCAATACAGGCCAGAATCTGCGCCTGAATCCGGAAACGGGTGCGGTGCAGATGGTAGATGGATCAATTAACGGGGCGGCAGGCGTCGCTTTATCGGGAGCGGCTTACACCAACAACCGGGCGGGGACGACAACAACAACGCTGTATGACATTGATCCCGCAACGGACAAATTGTATCGCCAGGACCCGCCAAACGACGGAAAACTGGTTGAAGTTGGACCACTGGGACTCGATATTACGGGCTCTGCTGGCTTTGACATTGCCCCCGATGGCCGCGCACTGGTTTCGGTGGTGTTTGGTGGTAAGTCTGAATTACAGACCATCGATTTAAACACGGGCCGTTTGCAGAAACTGGGCGATTTGCCAATGAACCTCATTGGATTAGCCATTCCAACAGAGCCGGTAGCTTACGCGGTTGATGGTGGCAATAGCCTGCACATCTTCAACCCAATGAATCCGGCGCCAGTTGCGAAAACACTGACGGGGTTACAAACCGGTGAAATCATTGTTGGTCTTGACTTCCGGCCAGCCAATGGCCAGCTGTATGCTTTGGGTAGCACGAGCCGACTTTACACCATCAACACGTCGTCAGGAGCAGCAACTCAGGTTGGTTCAGGGCCCTTTACACCGGCATTATCCGGCGGTGATTATGGCTTCGACTTTAACCCAACAGTTGACCGTATCCGTTTAGTAAGCAGCATGGGCCAAAACCTGCGTTTGAATCCAGAAACGGGCGCTGTAGGAAACATAGATGGCACATTAAAACCAGGAACGCCAACGGTTTCGGGTGCAGCTTACACCAATAACTTTGCGGCGGCAACAACGACAACGCTGTACGATATTGATAGCAACACAGACCAGTTACTGATCCAGGCGCCACCAAATGACGGTGTTTTGACCGTTGTAGGTTCGCTCGGAATTGATGTAAGCGGAGCCAATGGCTTTGATATTGGTGGCACGTCAGGAACGGCTTATGCCATTCTATCGGCTAATGGTTCGACCGGCATTTACCGCATCAACCTAAGCACCGGTGCTGCAACCTTAATGTCTCCATTCCCGCTGGCCGTACGTGGCTTTGCTGTGGGATTAGGGTTCTAGTCAGACAAATGAAAAGCCTAACGCTTTTCGTTATTGGCTAATTCGATTAATTTTTTGTAAAAAAGCCCTTCTGTTTAACCAAGCGGAAGGGCTTTTTTTGCAACTATGTACTTCCGTTCCAACAGGACTACTTCTATTACCCTGATCGATGACTAATTCCTTTACCCTTAATCATAGAAACGCTGTTTTTTTGCACCTGTTTGTAGCACTGGCTCTGTTTAGTGTCTCGCTGGTGAAAGCGCAATCGGTAAGCAAGCCTATGTCGTTAAGCCTTGAAGTGGGTGCTATCGCTGCCGACTCGGCGCGAACGCCCTTTTGGCTGCGGGCCAACCAACAGGGAACGGTGCCTTTGTCGGTGCCCGTGGCGACCATACGGGCAGGCATTCGAGCCGACTACCGCCCTGCCTCGGCTGACTCAAGCCTGCGCCGGAACCGGTTTGATTGGGGCTATGGCATCGGCGTGGTGGGCAACGTAGGTAAAGTCAATCAGGTTCTTTTGCCGGAAGCATACCTTAAGGGTAAAATTTGGGGGCTTGAGCTGTTGGCCGGTCGGCGGCGGGAAGTAATCGGCTTAGGTGATACAACCCTCTCGTCGGGTTTTTATATCTGGTCGGGAAATGCGCTGCCTTTGCCCCGGGTCCAGATTTCAACGCCCGACTACCTGCCTGTTGGCTTTCTGAAAGGTTGGCTGGCGTTTAATTTTGGGTATGTACACGCCTGGTTCAACGCGCCATACATCGAGAAGGCTTATCTGCACCAAAAATACCTGTACGCCCGATTTGGGAAGCCAGCGAGTCATTTTAATCTGTATTTGGGACTAAATCACCAGATTCAATGGGGCGGTTATGCCGATTACCTGGTTGGAACGCCTTTTGCAGTTAATGGAAAGTTGCCCTCATCTTTTAAAGATTATGTAGACGCGGTTGTTGGCGTGATACCAAAAGACCTGGAAAATGATCGCTATACCAATTTTGACGGCTATAACCGAATTGGTAATCACCTCGGCAGCATGGATTTGGCCTTAACCTGGAAGGGCGCGCGCCAGCAATTTATGCTTTACCACCAACATCCGTATGAAGATGCCTCTGGTCTGGTGCTGGCGAATGTGCCAGACGGACTGTCGGGGCTAAGCTGGCGCAATCAGGCACCAATGGCAAACCGGGGGTTTCAGCTTCAGGCTGCCGTGGTGGAATACATCAGCACGATGAACCAAAGCGGCGCGTCATTCGATGTGGATGGAACGCGTTTTAAAGGAGCAGACAATTATTTCAATCACCGGCAATACCGCGAAGGCTGGGCTTATTTTGGCCGTGGTATCGGAACGCCCCTGATTCCTTCGCAGCTTGAACTAGCCGGGAGCGGCGGTTTGCGCCAGAATTGGGAGTTTTTCCCCAGTAACCGCCTGCAAGGGGTGTCGGTTGCTCTGAACGGCGTGGCGGGGGCCGTCGGCTGGACAGCCCGTTTTACGCAGCAACGCCATTTCGGAACTTTTGAAGCACCGGTTTCGGCCATTAACCAGGTTTCTTTATTGCTAATGGGTTATACAGATTTAGCCTGGTTAGGTGGTGTGCGCGTCAAAGCGGCGGTGGCTGTCGATCAGGGGAAACTGTATCCTAACTCGGTAGGTGGTTTTCTGTCCTTAAGTCGGCAGCTTGCCCTGCGAAAATAACGAGAACTAAAACGGCTGGCTGCCAAGTTGCCAGACAAAAAAAGACCGCGTCGGAATCTACGCGGTCAGACTCAGAGAGCCAATTTTATAACGTTGAGTACGGTAAGTATCGGATGGTAAGTTCTTATGTTACCATTTTTCAATTTTGGTAAAATTAAATTTAGCTATTAAAAAAAACAAATAAAATGAATCAAAATAGAATGAAATTTTTGTCGGTTAATTGCAATTAAAACCCCCTTATTTAATCCGATACAAGAATCTAAAGCAAAAAATTACAATAACTTACCTGTCTGTAAATTGATTCTTAGGATAGTCTAGTAAAGTCTGCCTTAAGTTACATCTCGCTGTATGTTGGATTGTCTAAAAGTAGCCTGAGTTTTCGTGGAGTGCCTGTTTATTTCCAGCTAAAAAAGAAAAACATCCCAATAAAATGGTCGTTTAAGGAGTATGATACATGATGTAGCGGCCTTAATCAAACAAGGCGAGGGAGTCCAGCTAGAGTTCAAAGCAACAATCCACTCGCCAAACCGAATTGCCCGGACACTAACAGCTTTCTCGAATACCGGGGGAGGCTTGCTGGTCGTCGGGATTTCGGATGATGGCCGCATTGTTGGCGTTGAATCGGAATACCGCGAAATTCAGAAATTGGAACGAGCCACTGATTTTTTCGTAGATCCTGTTATCGCCGTTAGTTACGAAACCCAGATCGTTGAGGGAAAAAAGGTCCTCTTTATTGTCGTCGAAGAAAGTGAAGACAAACCGCATCACGCCATTGACGAGCAGGGCCACCGGACCATTTATGTTCGTTCAAAGGATAAATCAGTGCCCACCAATAAGCTGATTCTGGGAGCCGACAAGCTGGATAGTCAGTTACTTCAATCGCCTAACGTTCGTAATTTGGTGCAGTATCTTCGGAAAAATGAGGCTATTACAGTGAAAAAATACGCGCAGCTAATTAATATTTCGGAGTACAGAGCCTCAAAGCTTCTGCAACAACTTGCGCAACAAGGGTTATTAATTCTGCTGGATCGTCAGCGGCCCGTGCAATTTTCCCTGAAAGTATCGGAGTAAAGTTTCGCGTATCTTTGCGCCAACGCCGACCTGCTACGCTTGTATTTGGACATTACGCGAATTTGTCTTATGACTCCTGATAAACAACTTATAACAACTTATTTTACTGATTTACAAGACCGTATTTGCGCGGCGCTTGAAGACGCTGATGGCGGAGCCCGCTTTCGGGAAGACCGTTGGGAACGAAGCGAGGGCGGTGGCGGTCGCACGCGAATTATCGAAAACGGGGCCGTGATTGAAAAAGGCGGCGTGTTGTTTTCGGCGGTTCACGGTCCGGCTTCGGAAGCTACCCTCCGGCAAATGAACCAAACCGAACCCGTTGATTTCTACGCAACCGGCGTCTCCATCGTCCTGCACCCGCATAGCCCGATGATGCCGATTATTCACATGAACGTTCGGTATTTTGAGCTAAGCAACGGCATTAACTGGTTTGGCGGCGGCATTGACCTGACGCCGCACTACGTCGACGAAGCCGATGCGCGTTGGTTTCACCAGCAGCTAAAAAACGCCTGCGACCGGCACCATCCCGATTTTTATCCCAAGTATAAAGCCTGGGCGGATGACTACTTTTTCCTTAAACACCGCCACGAAACGCGTGGGGTCGGAGGTATTTTCTTCGATTACCAAAAGCCATCCGATGCCTTTTCGAAAGAGGCTATTTTCGCCTACGTGCAGGAAGTTGGCAACTCTTTTGCGCCCATTTATACCCATTTTATGGCCAAAAACCGCGATTTGGCTTACGGGGAGCAGGAGAAAAAGTGGCAGATGCTGCGCCGGGGACGCTACGTAGAATTTAACCTGGTTTGGGACCGGGGTACGAAATTCGGTCTGGAGTCCAATGGCCGGACGGAGTCAATTCTGATGAGTATGCCGCCGCAGGCCAACTGGGTTTACGATTTTCAACCTGAACCCGGTAGCCGGGAAGAAAAGACCCTGCAAAGCTTACAAAAAAGCATTAGTTGGGTATAGTGAATCCAGCTTTTGGTCCGTAGCTCCTGCCTGGGAGTCTCCCAAACTTTTCTGATTTCTACGGGTTAGTTTTTAACAGGGTTTTGCCTGCGGGTAGTATCCTGTTAAAACGCGCCCTTCAATATGGATCTATTTGACCTGTTTACCATCCTGATTGTTATTTCTGCCAGCTGTGCTTATCTGAATACCCGCTTTTTGAAAATGCCCGAAGCAATCGGGATTATGATCATAGCGGTTATTTTTTCGATCTTGATCATCGCCATGAACTACATCCAGCCGGTTTGGTTCGATCAGGTTCGGGCGGCTGTGGCTCAGATTGATTTCTACAAGGTTCTGTTCAATTTTATGCTTAGCTTCCTCTTGTTTGCGGCGGCTTTTCATACGGATGCTTCCAAACTAAAGGTTGAGCGGCGACCCATTATTGTGTTTGCCTTTATTGGGGTCGTGTTGTGTACGATGCTGGTTGGTACGATGCTTTATCTTGTGGCGGATTGGCTCGGATTTAAGCTGCCCTACACCGTTTGTCTGCTTTTTGGTGGACTTATATCTCCAACGGACCCAATTGCAGTACTAGGAATTTTGGCGCGTTTTGACCTGCCCGAACAGATTAAAACCAACATTGTAGGCGAGTCACTTTTTAACGATGGGATGGCCGTAGTCGTTTTTGCAACCATTTACCAGTTGGTCGGAGACGGCCACTCGACGCTGGAGCCTGGACCAACTTTTGTTTTCTTTCTGAAAGAAGCAGGCGGTGGTATTTTGCTGGGTGCGGCCATTGGCTATACCATGTACCGACTGCTAATGAAAGTAAATCATTATCAGACCGAAGTATTATTGACCATTGCGGGCGTAATGGGGGGCTATCTAATTGCTCGCTGGGTGCACGTGTCAGGGCCCTTGGCGATGGTTATTGCCGGTTTATTAGTGGGAAATCGGGCGCGGAAGGAAGTGATGAGCCCGGTTACGGAAGACTATCTGGACAAATTCTGGGAATTGGTCGATGTTATCCTGAACGCTCTGCTTTTTGTCCTAATCGGTATTGAATTGCTGATCGTGCACTTCGAGCACTCTTACTGGCTGATGTGTTTGGCGGCTATTGTAATCGTGCTGGCGTCGCGTTTTCTGGCTATTTATATTCCCTATCTGCTAGCCGGTAATTGGCTGGGTCTTGACAACAAAGCGCCGATTATGCTCACCTGGGGCGGCCTACGCGGCGGTATTTCCGTGGCTATGGCTCTGTCGATTGATGATTCCGTCGTGCACAAAGACATTATAGTAGCCATCACCTACGCCGTTGTGCTATTCTCCGTAATTGGCCAGGGACTAACCATGGAACGGGTTATCCGCCGGCTTTATCCGGAGAAGGAATGACATTTTTAACGGTTTCTTTGGCGTCTAATAAAACCTGTAAATCCCAGTCGCTGCTGGTGTTATACCGCAAAAAACCGTGCTCAATGGTGAGTGGGCTGCTGATGTTGTTTTGATAAAGCTGGCCTGTTCCCAGACCTTGTGGAAGCGGATTCGGAAAGCGGGCAGTATACTGGGCGATGGCGTTAAGGCCAATGTTCGATTCCAGAGCCGAGGTTATCCACCAGCCAATACCCAGGCGGTTGGCCGTTTCAATCCATTCGTCGCAGTGGTGCATGCCACCCAACAGGCTGGGTTTAAGGATAATAAACTGCGGTTGGAGCTTTTTGAGAAGCCGGAATTTATCCACGTATTCCATATGGCCGATGAGTTCTTCATCCAGCGCAATGGGGATGGGCGTTTGGCGGCAAAGTTCTGCCATCAACTCGTGCTGGCCTTGTCGGATGGGTTGCTCGATGGAATGAATTCCGTATTTCGCCAGTTGCGTTAGCTTATCCAGTGCCTCGTCGGGCTGAAAAGCGCCGTTGGCATCCACACGAATGACCAACTGCTCGGGTGCGTTGGTGCGGAGGTAAGCCAGAAGTTCGCATTCCTGCGCAAAATCAATCGCGCCGATTTTGAGTTTGATGGTGTTATAACCGGCATTTAGCTTTTCGTTGATTTGCCGGAGCATGAAGTCACGATTGCCCATCCAGACCAGGCCATTAATGGGAATACTGCGTGTGCCTTTTGAAAAATCATTCTCGACAACAACGCGGCGGCCCCCGTTAATGTAGTCGAGCATGGCCGTTTCAAAGCCGAACTGAATGGATGGAAACTGGTTGCTGATGAGCTGCGACAAAACAATGGGAATGTTCCATTTGAAAAGTTGCAGGTCAAGCTCGTTGAAGGTTTCGCAGATATTGCGGAGGTAATCTTCAAAATCAGGCCGGTCGTCAATGCTGAGCCCTTTGAGCGGTCCGCACTCGCCGAGGCCGTATACGAGCGGACTTTCGTGATTGCGAATACGAATTATATAGGTATCTTTTTCGGTCAGAACACCCCGCGATGTACCGGCTTCGAAGTTGAATTGCAAGGTATGTTTAAGAAAATCTGCCTTCAGGCCCATACGATTCAGAAACGGTCACGGGGTCTAACAAAGAACTAAAAATAGTAAATTTGCCTGTTTATTAATTATTTGTTACTAAAATTATTAACCAATACCCTTGTGTTGAATTGGCTGCTTCGACCTTTTAGCTGGCTGTATGGTGGGATTACGGATGTGCGTAACCGACTGTATGACAAAGGAGTTAAGCAGGTTTATATTCCTCCGGTACGAACAATAAGTGTTGGAAATCTTACCGTTGGCGGAACCGGAAAAACACCCCACGTTGATTACCTTCTACGCCGTCTAAAAAGGAGCTATCCGGTTGCTACACTAAGCCGGGGGTACGGTCGGCAAACAAAAGGTTTTCGGGTCGCAACGCCCAGCGACACGGCGGATACCATTGGCGACGAGCCGCTTTTGTTGTATCGCAAGCATGGGCCTGGGGTGGTGGTAGCTGTTGGCGAAAAGCGGGCCGAAGCCATTCCGCAGCTATTGGCTTTGGCTAACCCACCGAGCGCGAAAATTCACACGATCATTCTGGATGATGCTTTTCAGCACCGCCCCGTTCAGCCGCACCTGAATATTTTACTGACCGATTACAACCGTCTTTTTTACAAAGATCATCCCTTTCCGGCGGGGCGGCTTCGGGAGCGGCGGAATGGAGCAAAACGAGCTGATGCCCTGATTGTTACCAAATGTCCAGATAACTTGAGCACTAGCGAAATGGTCCGTATCAGTGAGTCGCTGAAACCCTTTGTTCGGGGTAACATTCCGGTATTTTTCACGGGGCTGCGCTACGGAAAGCCCGTATCTTTTGCCGGAATAAGCATTGACGCATTGCCGAATGAGCTGGTACTCGTGTCTGGAATTGCCCGGCCCGAACCGCTTGAACACTACGTCCAACAGCATTTCAACAGGGTTAGGCATCTGCGTTTCGCGGATCATCATCGCTATGTAGCAAAAGACCTAGAAACCATTCAGGCGGCATTGCCACCGGATGGCGTGGTGCTAACCACTGAAAAGGATTTTGTCAAGCTCCAGCCCTTACTGGCCAAAATAGGCGGTGATGTTTCTCGTTTTTATTACCTGCCCATCGACGTAGCCTTTTTAACGGGCGAGCCGGAATTTTTAGCCTTGTTAGACAAGGAAATGTGTTAACAAAACTTAAAGCGTGAAGCGCCGATTAATTGGGTAAGGTGATCCCGTGTTTTTCGGTTATTTTTGGCGTAATGAATCGAATAGTCTGGATTTTACTGATACTAGTTTTTATTGGCGAACACGCACAGGCACAGCTTCCGGCAGGATTGCCCCGACTACCGCAAGGCGGCGGGGGACGCACGGGGGGCGGGGGAGCCAAAGGTGGCCCTGTTATTGATGATTCAACGAAGCAGATTTACGGCCCCAAAACAAGTCGCTATTTTCTGGAAAGCGACGTTTTAAACAACCGCAAAAACCTGTACCTGATCGATACCTTGATTGAAGGCGTCCATCGGTTCAGCTTTGTGCAACGTACCGACAACCTGTTAATTGATTTGGGAAATCAGGGGACGGCTTTGCGGTCGATTTTCTACCAGACGCCCGAAATTGGGGCCCAGACCGGTTTGAATGCCTACACGCCTTATGGCTACCAGACCCAGGACATTCGTTATTACGATACTAAATCGCCGTACACCAGCATGTATTACGTGGCAGGGGGGCGAGGACAGAACATATTGCGTTTCGATTTTACCCAAAACATTACGCCGCGTTGGAATGCCGGTTTTAACATTCAGCGGTTTACGTCCGATGTTCAATTCGGGGGGGCAACCACCCGGAGCAGCAGCAACCAGCGCCTGACCGAAAACTGGGGTTTTGTTTTCCACACGAATTATCGCTCCAAAAATGACCGCTATACCCTGCTGGGGCATTACAATAACCTGAACCACCGCGTGGTGGAACAGGGCGGACAGGCGGATACCCTACGGTATATTTATGATGGACTTTCAATTTTGCCGCCGGACGTTAACTCCAGCGAAAAGCGCAACGACGTTCACCTGTACCACGAATACGCCCTGGGTAAAGGCTTTCAGCTGTATCATGTCGCCGACCTAAAGACCATGCGGTACCGGTTTACCGACGATACGCTCCGGCAGACACTCCGCGACCGGGAGTTCAACTTTTACCGCATCGCACCGGGACAGGCTATTTCCGACAGTTCGTTCATTGAGCAGAGAATGAGCTACCGACTGATTGAGAACCGGATTGGGGTGAAAGGTATCTTTTATACCAACCTGCTGAACCGGAACAAGGAATCGGCTTTTAGTTATCGCCTCACCTGGTTTCGCCAACGCCTTTCCCGTTTTGCGGGCGAATACAACCTGAACCGCCTCCAAACGCAGGACTACACCCAGACCCGGGCAGAGAACATGCTCAGCGGCTGGCTGGGTTATTACTTTCCGGATAGTTTAAGCCGGGTGACGGTAGAGGCCGATTATTCTCTTGGGCGGGATGTGCGACTTAAGGGCCAGTTTGAAACCAAGCTCATCACGGCGGGATACGAAAGCGTTTTTGCATCGCCAACCTTTGTGCAGGACCGCTTCGAAAGCAACGTCATGAAGTGGAACAACGATTTTAGCCTTCGGGGAACCCAGCACATTTACGGACGCATCAACCTGCCTCTAAAAGGGTTTACGTTGCAGCCTAGCATGGATTATTTCCTGCTGAACAATTACATCTATTTTGATACGCTGGCGCGACCCCAACAGCTGAGTAGCGCCTTTAGTGTGCTGCGAACGGGAGTTGGTTTTCAATTCAAAGCGGGTAAGTTCACGGCCCTGGGGCAGGGTTATTCGACGTTGGTATCCCGTTCAGACGTGATGCGAATTCCAAAGTTATTTGCCAACCTTCGGATTGAATATGAGTTCCTGTATGCCAAGAAGTTGTATACACAAATCGGGATCGACCTGCACTACAAATCTGCTTATTTTGCCGATAGTTACATGCCGCTGACGCAACAGTTTTTCCTCCAAAACCGTTTTGAAGTACCAGAGGCGCTAGTTGCCGACGTATTTGCCAATGCTCGACTAAACCGGGTGCGTTTGTTCGTCAAGCTTTCGCACGCCAATCAGGGATGGCCGAACGATGGTTACTACACGGCTCCTTATTACCTGGGTATGCGTCGGGCCCTTTCCTTTGGGGTACACTGGTTACTGTTTGATTAAGACTTATGAAAACGCTCCACATTCTGAATGGCGACGCTACGTTGCACCCATTTTCTGCGGCTAATCTGGCTGAAAACGCCGATATCATCGTTTGGCGGGAGATGCTCTCGGAAGGTCCGGTAAAAGATACGGATAACCTGTCGGAACTGTGGGATTTACGTTGCACGTGGATTGATCAGGATATTAAGCAGAAAGGACCTGGTGGTTACCGGGAAATGGTCGTTCAGGAATACGAAAAATTCGCTTTGGCGATAAATACCCAGGCGTACGATGAGGTCGTATTCTGGTTTGAGCACGACTTATTTTGTCAGATCAATCTGGTATTTCTACTGGCGCAACTGGCCGGGAAGGCTCAGAATCAAACGGTGAGCTTAATATCCATCGATCATCACCCGGATTTGCCAGATTTCAAGGGTTTAGGACAGCTAAGCAGTGCGCAACTGGCCACCTTGTTTTTGCAACGGCAGCCGATAACGGCAGATGACGTGGCGAAAGCGGCAGCAGTGTGGAAGGCTTACGCCGGGCCTGATCCAATGGCTATTCAGGAGCTGTTGAACGAGCCGTTTGGAGGGCTGACTTTTTTGAAAGATGCGTTACAGGCTCATTTGCAGCGTTTCCCCTTTGTCGGCAATCACCTGAATCTGATTGAACTTCAACTGCTGACTATTCTGGTAGAAGGCCCGATGCGGGAAGAGGAATTTATCCGGCGCTTTCTGCACCAGGATCAGGTCTACGGACTGACAGAATGGGGCGTCGAACAATACATCATTGACCTACAGCCGAACCTGCTTCACCGCATCGATAACAAGGTCGAACTGACACCGGAAGGCACCGACATTGCTACCGGACGGCAGCAGTATCATACGGTGCACCGTTGGCTGGGTGGATACGAACAAACCAGCAATTCGCCGTACCGCTGGGATAACGAACAGCAGAAATTAATCCATTTGTAAATCGAAGCAGGTTGCTTACCAGGCTTGGCTGGAACAGCACCGGAAAGAATTGCCCGAGATCAAGGCATAAATCATGCGGGTGGGGGGATTGGTTTCATTAATATGTTTTGAAAACGCAGATATAAGCGGGAACTTAGCAGAAAGACAACGCTGATTTCGGGCACGATGCCTTTATCTTGGAATGAAGCGTTTTAAAAACAATGCAAAGTTTCCTCAATCGATCGGCAGCGCATATTTTCGGGCAACACGGCACGCACATGGACGATGTGTGGGTGGTGCTGCCAACGCGACGGGCCGTGTCTTTTTTCCAGCAAGAGCTGGCCAAGCAGTCCGATAAGCCGTTTCTTTCGCCGCACGTGCTGGCCGTTGATGACTTCATTACGCAAGCCGCCGGGGTGCAGTTGATTGACTCGGTAAGCCTTCTTTTTGAACTATACGAAGTATTCAAGGGACTGGACGAGAAGCTGGAATTTGGTAAATTTCTCAACTGGGCCACCGTACTTCTCAGTGACCTTGACCGGATTGACCAATACCTCATCAATCCTTCCGAACTGTTTAGCTACCTGACGGCGGCTAAATCCATTGAGCGTTGGCAACTAGAACTACCCACTGGAAAGGCCGCTACCCTGGAAACCGCCGGAACGCAGCGTTACTTCAAACTCTTTGACAACCTCCAGGCGGCTTACGAAGCGCTTCGGGAACGGCTGCGGGCCAAAGGACTGGCCTACCGGGGAATGGCTTACCGACTTCTGGCCGAAGAAACAAAAGCATTGGTACGCGATAACCCGACTTACGGGAAGCTGTATTTTGTTGGTTTCAATGCCCTTAGCCGCTCCGAAGAAACCGTCATCAAAATCCTGGTGAAGGCGCAAAAAGCAGAGGTGCTTTGGGACACGGATGCGTATTACATGGATTCGCCGCGTCAGGAAGCGGGGAAATTACTGCGGGGTTATAAACAGGAAGGTTGGAGTGGCGCGTGGAAATGGGAAGAAGACTACCTGACCGGAACACCCAAAAAAATACAAATCATTGGTGTGCCCAATGCCAGCATGCAGGCCAAAGTAGCTGGACACCTTTATGCGCAGAACGGGGCCAGTGAGCAGGTCGGCGAAACCACAGAAAATAAGGACGAGCGAACAGCGCTTGTGTTAGGGGATGAAACCTTGCTTTTGCCAGTGCTGTATTCGCTGGGCGAATCCGTTAGCGATCTGAACGTAACCATGGGGCTTTCGCTCCGAAATTCGCTGTTGTTTACGCTCATCGACGGACTGTTCGAAATGCAGCGAACCATGGCGGAGTTTCGAATCAAAGATGGCAGCACGGTGCGCATTCCGAAATTCAACCACCGGCACGTGGTGAAAGTGCTGAGTCACCCGTTTATCCGGCAATATGAACAGGTTTGTTTGCCGCCGCCACCGCCCGAAACGCCGCCTTTGCTGCGTCGCGTAATCAATAAAATCACGACCGAAAATCTGGTTTATCTAGGCGAGAACCAACTGATCGAACTGGGCGAATCGTCGAGTTTGTTCAAGGTGCTATTCCGGCGCTGGCCCGTCGAAAAGCCACTGGCCGTCATTCAGCATTTTTACGAACTAATTGATTTGCTGCGGGATGTCTATGCCTATAAGCAAGACGCCATCGAAACGGAATACCTTTATTTATTTCACAACCTGTTGCGCCAGCTCGAAACTACGCTTGAGCGCGAGGAGCGGAAAGAACTAGTCGATTTACGGAGCCTGAAGCAATTTCTGTATGAGTTGATTCGCCAGACCAGCATTCCATTCGAGAGCGAAGGCACAAGCGCTTTGCAGGTCATGGGTATGTTGGAAACCCGCGCCTTGGACTTCGATAAGCTGATTATTCTGTCTGTGAATGAGGGCGTGTTGCCGCAGTCACGGCGTTTAAATTCCTTAATTCCGTTCGATGCCTGCCGCGAAGTGGGTTTGCCCACCTATCAGGACCAGGAGTCGGTCATGGCGTATCACTTTTACCGCCTGTTGCAACGGGCGAAAGAAGTGGTGCTGCTGCACGTTACCTCACCGGACGCCTACGGAACCAGTAAGGGCGAGAAAAGCCGATTCATCCTGCAAATTGAGCACGAACTTAAGAAAGCGGCGGGCGATAACCTCACGTTGGAATACCCAGTTGTACGCTTTGGCAACTCAACAGTCGAAAAGGCGGTTGCCCTGGAAGAACTGACTATCCCGAAAACGGCCAACATTTTGGATACCCTTCGGGCGCAGCTTGCTCCCCAGCTCAATCCGGGTGGAAAAGTGATCGGCGGGCTGTATCCAACGCACCTGAACCATTACCTAAGTTGTTCATTACGATATTATTTCAGCCGGGTTATTCGTATCAAAGAGGACGATGAAGTGGAGGAGCAACTGGGCGCGGATGAATTCGGCGAGTGGGTGCACAACACGCTGGAACGTCTCGATCAGGAATACCGCATGAAGAATCGGGTTGTGGAAGAGCAGACGGTAAAAGAAGTATTGCGGGAACAGTACCAGACGCAGTTTGGGAACCGGGTCGTGGATTCAGGAATGAATTTTTTGCTGTACCGAATTGCCGAAGATTTGATGGTTAAATTCAACAACCAGCAGCAGGAAAAATACAGCGGGAGCCTGGAAGTGTTGCAAACCGAAGAGGAGTGGAGCACGGTGCTGGAAGTGCCAACGTCAATTGGCACCATTCCGGTTCGAATTGCCGGGAAAATTGACCGGGTTGAAAAACTGACCAGCCCCGACGGAAGCGTAAAACTGCGCGTAGCAGACTATAAAACCGGGAAGGTAGAAAAGACCGAAACCCGAATCAACGGCGAGGAATGGCTGACCGAAACCAAATACGAGAAAGTCCGGCAGTTGTGGCTCTATCAATACCTGGTTTATAAAAAAATGCTTGAGGAAAACGGCTTGCAGTTTAGCAATGGCTGGGCAACCGGAATCGATACGGAAGTGGTGGCGGGCTTTTATTCCTTCCGAAACCTGAAAGAAGATTTTATTGAAAACTCCCTGAAGCTAGGCCACGCCGCCGATTATGTCGCCATAACGGAACAGCACCTGAAGCAGCGCATTGCGGAGATTTTTGATCAGACCAAAGCCTTTACGCGAACAGAAGACAAGAAAGTATGCGAGTGGTGTGACTACCGGCGCATCTGTGGGCGGTAGGGTCGGTTTGATCGGTGTAATTGGCACAACAGACGGAGATTTTAGGGTGTTTGTCGATTAGTAGCTACTGCGATGGATCCAACTTTTGGAAGCGAGCGTTTTGGGTGGTAAGTTAGCTGGTAAAAATTAGTCAATTATTGTGAAAAGGTGGGTTTCTATCAGCCTGATAGTTCTTGTATTAGGCGGCGTCATTGCCTATAATAAATTTTTTAAATCAAAACCGGGCGAACCCGGCGGAGTAGGTGGACGAGGCGGAGCAGCCGGTCCGGCAGCGGGTGGACGTGGTCCTGGTGGTCCGACAGCCGTGAATGCTTTTGTGGTCGTTTTCCAAAATCTGAAAGACGAAGTAGTCGCCAGCGGTTCGCTGGTAGCCGCCGAGCAGGTTGATATTTATCCGGAAGTTTCCGGGCGAATCGTACAGCTAAACATTCGGGAAGGACAACCTGTTTCAAAGGGGACGCTGTTGCTCAAGCTCTACGATGGTGACTTACAAGCGCAGTTGCAAAAGTTGCAGGTGGTAGAAGAGAATAACCGGCGGATCGAAGAACGAAACAAACGGTTGCTCGAACGGGGCGGAATTAGTCAACAGGAATACGATATTATTGTTACGAACCTGAAAGGGGCGCTGGCAGACATTGAAATAACCAGAGCAGCCATCCGGCGAACTGAAATCCGGGCTCCATTTTCAGGGACAATCGGATTGCGCAACGTGAGTATGGGGGCGGTTGTTACGCCGAATACGCTCATTGCCCGTTTGCAACAGACTTCGTCCATGAAGCTGGACTTTTCGATTCCGGAAAAATACGGCTTAGCGGTTAATGTTGGTAGTAAGGTTGATTTTCAGGTTGGTGGATCTGATAAAACGTTTCAGGGTGCTGTTTATGCCATTGAACCGGGGGTAGAAGAAGCAACGCGCAACTTACGGATTCGGGCAAGGGTAAATAACAGTACGTCGGCGCTCCGACCCGGTGCCTTTGCTAAAGTTAATCTGGTTATCAGAAACGACCGCGCTTTGGTGGTTCCAACGCAATCGGTTATTCCGCAGACGCGTGGGAGTCAGGTGGTTGTGATCAAAAATGGCAAGGCAGCATTCCAGGACGTAAAAATCGGAATTCGGAATGCAAGTATTGTCCAAATCACTGCAGGATTGCAGCAGGGCGATACCGTTGCAACAACAGGGTTGATTTTCTTGCGGCCAGATGCGCCCGTGAAAGTCGCTAAGATTGACAAGTTATCAGGGAAGAGCCAACCCGTTAAGGCTGCTTCTGATACGACAAATGTGACCATGAGATAAATCCTATGAGCTTACCATCCTTAAGTCTCCGGCGACCTGTATTCGCCATCGTGATGTCAATCGTCATCGTCTTGTTCGGGGTGATTGGCTACACGTTTCTGGGGGTTCGGGAGTTTCCGGCTATTGATCCGCCGATTATTTCGGTCAGGACCAGCTATACTGGTGCGAACCCGGATATCATCGAATCACAGATTACAGAACCCATTGAAAAATCGCTGAACAGCATTGAAGGGATTCGGACGATCTCGTCCAACAGTGCCCTGGGAAGCAGCAACATCACCATTGAATTTGAACTAGGTGCCGATTTGGAACGCGCGGCGAACGACGTGCGGGATAAAGTGGCGCAGGCCCAGCGGCAGCTTCCGCAGGATATTGATGCGCCCCCGGTGGTGACCAAGGCGGATGCCAACGCAGACCCAATCATTTTCATGCCGATTCAAAGCACGACGCGTAATCCGATGCAGTTGTCTGATTACGCGGAAAACGTGTTGCAGGAGCGGTTGCAAACCATTCCGGGCGTTAGCCAGGTTATGATCTTTGGCTTGAAGCGGTATGCCATGCGGCTCTGGATTGACCCGCTGAAATTATCGGCCTATCGCCTTACTACGCAGGATATTCAGGATGCGCTTAATCGGCAAAACGTAGAGTTGCCTAGTGGTAAAATCTACGGAAACAATACCGAGTTGACCGTTAAAGCAGCGGGGCGTCTGGTTAGCGAAGAGGATTTCAACAACCTGATCCTGAGGCAGACCTCCAATCAGATTATCCGTTTTAAAGACATAGGCTACGCAATTCTAGGTCCGGAAAACGAAGAAACGGCGGCTAAACAGAACGGGGCAGCCGGCGCAATTCTGGTATTGGTGCCACAACCAGGGGCCAATTATGTGGATATTGCCAACGAGTTTAACAAACGGCTTGAAGAAGTCAAGCGCGACTTACCGCCGGATATTCAGATCAGAAAAGGGATTGACCGTACCATTTTCATTCGAAATTCCATCGAGGAAGTAACGGAAACAATCTTTATCGCCTTTATTCTGGTTGTCATCGTTATTTACCTTTTCTTCCGCGACTGGCTAATTTCCATCCGACCGCTGATTGATATTCCGGTTTCGCTGATCGGGGCGTTCTTTATTATGTACGTGGCTGATTTCAGTATCAACGTCTTGACCTTGTTGGGGATTGTTCTGGCAACTGGTCTGGTGGTGGATGACGGGATTGTGGTCACGGAGAATATTTTCAAGAAGATTGAAGAAGGAATGGACCCGAAGCGGGCTGCTAAGGAGGGTTCCGAAGAGATTTTCTTTGCCGTTGTCGCTACCTCGCTTACGTTAGCTATCGTATTTCTTCCGGTTATTTTCCTGGAAGGTTTTACGGGTCGGTTATTCCGGGAGTTTGGGGTCGTTGTTGCTGGGTCGGTTCTTATTTCGGCCTTTGTATCGCTGACCTTGACGCCTGTTCTAAGTGTGATGCTGGTTAGCAAAGATCACGGGAAAGGATCCTGGTTCTACCAGAAAACAGAGCCGTTTTACCAATGGCTTGATCGATCATACCGCTCGGGCCTGACATCGTTTATGCGGAATCGTTATTGGGCTTTTGCGCTGATCGCTGGCTGTCTGGCCCTAATCTTTGGATTAGGTTCGACGCTGAAATCAGAGCTGGCACCGCTGGAAGACCGGGGACGGGTACGGATTCCGATTACGGCACCGGAAGGAACCAGTTTCGAGGCCATGAGCCGGATTACGGACCGCGTGAACCAGTTCGTACTGGATTCAATTCCAGAAATCAATTTTACGTTTAGCGTCATTGCGGGCGGAAGCTCAGGCGGGGCCGTCAATTCAGGTTTTGTGTCCTTAAACTTAACTGAAACCAAAGATCGCGAGCGGTCGCAGCAGGAAATTGCCGACTACCTTAGCCGGAAACTAAAAGGCTTTTCCGACGCTCGGATGAACGCCACGCAGGAGCAAACCATTCAGGTTGGCCGGGGCGGTGGTGGACTACCCGTTCAGTTTGTTATTCAGAACCTGAACTTCCAGAAGTTACAGGAGCGGTTGCCTAAGTTCATGGATGAAGTCCAGAAAGATCCAACTTTCCAAGGTTTCGATGTGGACTTGAAGTTCAACAAACCGGAACTTAACATTACCATTGATCGGGAAAAAGCAACAAGTCTGGGCGTTTCGGTGCAGGATGTTGCCCAAACGCTTCAATTGGCTTTAAGTAACCGGCGTCTGGCGTACTTTCTGATGAACGGGAAACAGTATCAGGTGATTGGTCAGGTAGAGCGTGAAAACCGGGACGAGCCTGTTGACTTAGCCTCATTCTACGTGCGCAATAACCTGGGAGAACTAATTCAGTTGGATAATTTGGTGAGGTTTGCCGAGGTGTCAAGTCCGCCGCAGGTGTACCACTACAACCGCTTTAAGTCAGCGACTGTTTCGGCAGGTCTGGCCCCCGGTAAAACAATTGGGGATGGAGTCGAAGCCATGCAAGCCATTGCCGCCCGGACGCTGGATGATACGTTCCAAACGGCTCTTTCCGGCTCTTCCCGCGACTTTGCAGAAAGCTCATCCAACACACTATTCGCGTTTTTCCTGGCTCTGGTGTTGATTTACCTGATTCTAGCGGCTCAGTTTGAGAGCTTTACGGATCCGTTTATCATCATGATTACCGTGCCACTAGCCGTGGCGGGAGCAGTGCTGTCGCTCTGGGCATTTAACCAGACCCTGAACATTTTTTCCCAGATTGGTGTGATTATGCTGGTCGGTCTGGTAACGAAGAACGGTATCTTGATCGTAGAATTTGCCAATGAAAAACGCAAAGAAGGTCTGAATAAGATCGAAGCAGCGATTGAAGCGTCGGCGCTGCGTCTGCGTCCGATTCTAATGACAAGTTTGGTGACAGCTTTTGGAGCATTGCCCATCGCTCTGGGTCTTGGGGCCGCCGCAAAAAGCCGTATTCCCTTGGGTATTGTTATTGTCGGTGGAATTATGTTCTCGTTGGTGTTGACGCTGTTTGTCATTCCGGCTATGTATTCGTTTATGTCGCGGTACAAAGACGTTGACACATCCATGTACGAGGACGAACCCAAGCCACAACCAAAAGAAAAAATACTGCCTTACGAGGAATCTGTGAATTAATCATAAAAAAAGCCCGGTAACACCGGGCTTTTTTATGAAGTAAAAGAGACGAATTAATGCAGCGGACGCCCCTTGACCATGCCTCCTTTGGCATCATCGATGGCATGTTGAATGATAAAGGCTTTTTCGTCAATTTGCTCGATTCGGTCTTTCACGCGGGTAGTTTCCAGACGGGTTACTACGATATACAGAACGTTGACATCGTTATCCCGCAAGCCTCGTTTACCGTAGCCTTTTTCGCCCTTCATAATTGTAACCCCACGTTTTAGCTCTTCCGTAAGCATAACCCGGATTTTTTCGTGCTGGTCGGAAACAATAAGCAGGGCGGTATATTCCTCAATACCGTGAATGATAAAGTCAATCGTCTTGGAAGCTGCCAGGTAGGTGAGCATGGCATAAAGCGCTGTTTCAATGTTGATTAACCAAGCTGCCGAACCAAAAATGAGAATATTGATAACCATGATAACGTCACCAACAGTCAGGGCCGACTTACGGCTGATGTAGATGGCTAACACCTCCGTTCCGTCCAGAACGCCACCACCCCGCATGGCTAGCCCAATACCGGCCCCGAGGAAAAAACCGCCGAAAACGGCGATGAGTAATTTATCCGTTGTGACAACGGGATAAGGTACCGCTACCAGACACAGGGCGAGCAGCCCAATGGCAATGAGCGTTTTAAGGGCAAAACCCGCTGAAATCTGGCGGTAGCCCAGCCAGATAAATGGAATATTGACTAAAATAACCAAAATGGCTAGATCAACACCCGTTTGAATCTGGAGAAGTAGTGAAATACCGATGGCGCCTCCGTCCAGAAAATCATTGGGTAGTAAGAATCCTTTCAGACCCATACCGGCGCTCAGGACGCCGGCAATAAGAAAGGCCGCATCTTTAATCTGGCGAATAAGTGTTTGACTTTTTGTTGGTTGAGTATCGATGATTGATGCTTGCATGAGAAAATAAAATGTTGAGTTAACTGTAGGACAGGAAACTAGTAAAATAAGAGGATGCGTAATTCTGCGGGAATTACGGCAAGAAAGAAGTTAATTAAGCAGGAGATGAGCAAGCCTCACGGAGCATTGATGGCAATGTGGTGGCCAAAAATCCGTCGGAAATACGAAAAGAAGAAATAAGGAGTTTCCGAAAGCCGCAATAATTTAGGCAATCTGAAAACCAGCCGAAAGCTGTGGTCTGGAAACCAGCCCGGCTGGAAAAATTGAAAATGGCAGGTATGCGTTGTAACTGCCTGCGCAGTATTGATCTTTTTAAATCCCGATGTCAGCGAGTCGGTTTGGACATCCAGCTGCGACTGTATCTGCTCCAAGAGTGCCTCATTGTCATGCCCATACGCTTCCCTTTTGTCCACTGAAAGAGTGAATAGAGAAGTAGTAAGGAGCAAGCCAAATAGCCTGATGAGGAGCGAATTGATCATTAATTGGAATTAGGATTCAGGTAAATATAAAAAATAGATGCCTGATTAACAAAAGTATAGCTCATTTTATCTGCATATTTTTCATACGTTCAGATAAAATGAGCTATATCTCAAGAAGTAAAAGAGCAGGATTAGCGCTTCGCACTTACCCGCCAGATTCGGTTGCCCGCGTCGTCGGCAACTAGCAGTGATCCGTCCGGATGAACCATCACGCCAACTGGCCGACCGTGTACGTCTTTGTCATTAATAATGAATCCTGTCAGGAAGTCTTCGGGTTTACCGCTGGGCTTGCCGTCCTGGAAAGGAACAAAAATAACTTTGTAACCCGACAAAGCCGAGCGATTCCAGGAGCCACGTTGACCAACGAAAGCACCATTGCGGTATTTTTCCGGAAAGGCAGTCTGGTCGTAAAAGGCTAGCCCCAGTGAAGCAGTGTGCGAACCTACAGGAACATCCGGCGCAATGGCTTTTTTTACCATTTCGGGTTGTTCTCCTTTGCGGCGTGGATCTTCAGTTTGGCCATAATAAGAATAAGGCCATCCGTAGAAAGCACCTTCCTTAACGCTGGTGATATAATCGGGAACCAGATCATCACCCAACTCATCGCGCTCATTCACAGCGGTCCAGAGTGCGTTTGTTTTAGGGTTCCAATCCATACCCACCGGATTGCGCAAGCCGCTGGCGAAAACACGCTCCCCAGTGCCATCAGGATTGATTTCCAGAATATTGGCGCGTTTTACCTCGTGCTCCATGCCGTTTTCGCCCACGTTACTTCCCGAGCCGACCGATACATAAATTTTAGATCCATCCGCGTTAGCAAGCAGGTTACGGGTCCAGTGGTTGTTATATCCCCCGGCGGGAAGTTCCATGACTTTGGTTCCCGGCGCGGTGATCTTCGTTTGTCCCTCTTTGTAAGGATATTTTAGCAGCCCATCGGTGTTGGCTACGTAAAATGAATTGTCGAGGATCAACATCCCAAAAGGCTGGTTCAGGCCTTGCAGAAACGTTTCGCGGACGTCGAATTTACCGTCCTTGTTGGTATCCCGAAATAGCGTAATGCGGTTGGCGCTCTTGCCGTCTGCTTCCGAATTGGCCCGTCCTGTTACTTCAGCAGTTACTTTTTTGACGCCTTTCCGTTCCGTCTGGGATTCAGCAACCAGAATATCGCCGTTGGGTGCAATATAAATCCAGCGTGGATTTTTTAGATCGCGGGCAAATTCGGTTACTTCGAAGCCTTCGGGCGCGGTTGGTTTCTGGCCGGCTTCCCAGCCAACGACATTGCTGTAATGATTTTTTGACTCAGAAGGAGCGGGCAGATCTACGGTCCCTGACGGGTCCTGACTGGCTAACGTATCCGCTGATTCAGCCTCTTTCTCTGATTTGTTAGACTGGCCGCAGGCGATCATTCCCGCCGCAACCCCCATCGTAACAAACTTTATTAACGTTGATTTAATCATGGTTGGTTGTTGAACTTTTCTCTTTACTAATAACTGCTTAACAGCTACTTTGTTAATACAAAAACAGCCCATCTTTCAACAAGATGAGCTGTTTTACTAGTGATAATCGATTAATGCCTACGAAAGGTATTTCCGCAGCATCCAGGCCATTTTTTCGTGTGCCTCCATGAGTTGAGTCAGGAAGTCGGCGGTGCCGGCATCTTCGAGTTCTTCACACTTGGCAATGTCAACCCGGAGTTCCCGGATGGACTGTTCGTGATCGTCCAACAGCCGCTTGAACATATCCGCCGTTTTAACTTCAGCGCTCTTGTCTTCCTGAAGGCTGGTGTTAGCCAGAAAATCTTCCAGAGTCGCCAGTGGACGGCCACCTAGCGTACGAATGCGCTCGGCTACTTCGTCAATGGCTGCCTCAATGGCTTTATACTGTTTTTCAAAAAATTCGTGGTATTCCAGGAAGCTGGGTCCGCTGACATTCCAGTGGTATTTCCGGGTCTTGATATAAAGCACATGCTGATCAGCGAGAAAACTATTGAGGAGATCGCAGACTTGCTTGAGGGTATCTTTTTCTAGACCAATATTGAGTTGCATGATACAAAGAATGTTTGAATGGGTGATGCAGTAACTTTAGTGTAATAACCACCCATGCGCGCCTTTGTTTAAACCAAGTAGATCTTTAGAAAGCTTCCAAATGCCGGTAAAAATCAAGCCAGTTTGTAAACGGATGAACGACCCGGATCAACCGTGCATTCCAGCGGTATTACTCAGGGCGTAAGAGCTTTGGACTGGGCCAAATGGGCAATGGGACGCGGCTCGGCATCCAGAAAGCGATTGATGGCGGCTTTCCATTTTGGTCCTTCGCTTTTGCAGAATGATTGATGGCCCGATTGCTCAAATACAATCAGCTGTTTGCGGGTAGAGCCAATGTTGGCAAAAATCTCGTCGGTTTCGTGGCGGGTTACCCGCTTGTCATTTGCACCCCAGTTAAGCAATACGGGCATGTGAAGCTGGTGGGCATAGTCGGCGGGGCTATACCCAAACGACCACATGCCCCGCTCTAAACTGCCCCAGGTAAGCAAAAGCTCTGAGGCCGGACTAGTTGGCAGGTGCATCGTCCGAAGGCGGCCCTGCACCGCTTCGTAAAGTGAGGCAAAGGGACATTCCAGAATAACCCGCGTGGGTTTCAGGTCGCTGTAGTCAACCAGGGCTTTGGTGATGGCGGCAGCGCCCATCGATATGCCCCAGAGAACAATATTTTTCTCGCCTTTACGAGCTACAAAATCGTAGGCTGCTTTTACGTCCTGTACTTCGTTGTAGCCAATGGTGCAAATGTTGCCTGAGCTGTTGCCGTGCGCCCGGAAATCGTAAGCGAGTGTGTTAAACCCTAGTTCGTGAAAATACTGCGCTTCGGCCAACACCCTTGCTTTGCTATTGGCGTGACCATGACTTAAAATAACCGTTCCTAAAGCCGCCTGGGCGGGCACATACCAGCCTTCCAGCGTTTCGCCATCGGTGGTTTTGAGTTGAACCGTCTGGAAAGGAACAGTAGGGAAGGAGTCGACCACGGCCTTCTTGAATTTCAGGCCAAACAACGCCCCTTGTAGTCGTTCGGCAGATGTGTATTCTTCGGGTTTTTTGGGGCGCTGGCGCTCTGGATTGTCGTAGAAATAAGTGAACCGATAGGCATGAAAAGCAAGCAGGATATTCAGCAGAATAAACAAGCTCAAGAACGTATAAAGGAAGTAGCGGAAGAGTTTCATAGAGGCTTACTGTTCTGAAACAAACGTAAGAAATTATCCGGTTCATACAGCGGGAGAGCGAAGCCGAATAGCAGAAAATCAGTATACTCCGTTTTCTCCGTGCTTTTTAGGGAAATTTCTTTATCAGTAAACCCACTCTGTTCGTTTCTCAAAAAAGCAACCCCTATGGACATACCTATTCCTCGTCGTGATGCATTGAAAGGTTTATTAGCCGTTGGCGCAACGGCGGCCCTGCCGGGTGCGTTGTTGGCGCAGCCCAATCCGAACGATAAGCCATTTAGTATTCATGTTTTCTCCAAACACCTGCATTTCCTGAATTTTCCGGAAATGGCGGCGGCCGTGGCTGACATGGGTTTCGACGGGGTGGATTTGAGCGTTCGACCGGGAGGACACGTGGAACCGGAGCTGGCTAAAGAAACACTACCACGCGCGGTGGAAGCCCTCCAGAAAAAAAACGTGGCTGCTCTGATGATGACCACGGCCATCAGTCGGGCCGATCATCCGACGACCAAGCCAATTTTAGAAACAGCTGCCAAAGTAGGCATTCGGTATTACCGCACCGGCTGGTTTCCCTACCCGGCTGACCAGTCCATTCCAGTGGCGCTCTGGCAATACCAGCAGCAACTGACTGAACTTGCCCGGCTCAACGAATCGTATGGCATTGCGGGTGGGTACCAAAACCACGCGGGAACGAACTTTGGGGCGGCTGTCTGGGATTTAGCACAGGTATTGCACGCCGTTAAAAGTCCGTTCATGGGTTGTCAGTACGACATTCGTCACGCGACGATTGAAGGTGGGATGAGCTGGGCGAATGGATTGCGGGCCATTGCGCCGCACGTTCGCTTTCTGGCCATTAAAGATTTTGTCTGGGAGAAAAAAGACGGGCGTTGGAAGGTCGTAAACGTGCCGTTGGGACAAGGGATGGTTAACTTCCCAGCCTTTTTCGCGGCATTGAAACAGGGCGGTATCCAGGTGCCTATTTCCCTGCATTTTGAGTACCCACTCGGCGGGGCTGATCAGGGTAACCGCACGCTGACCATTCCGCGTGAGCAGGTTTACCAGGCCATGCGGACTGACCTGGAAACCTTGCGAAAAATGCTGAAAGAGGCGGGGCTGGCTTAAAAAGGTAATTTCCCCAAATCGACGTTGCCACCGGTTATGATGATGCCAACACGCTGCCCGGCAAATTGCTCTTTGTTTTTCAGCAAAGCAGCGAGTGGTACGGCCGCCGAAGGTTCAATAACAATTTTCATGCGTTCCCAAACGAGTCGCATGGCGGCAATAATTTCCGGGTCCGAAACGGTTAGAATAGCCGTCACATGCCGCTGAATAATGCTCAGGGTTCGCTCGCTGAGGTTGGTCAGCAGGCCGTCGGCAATGGTGTTGATGTAAGGTGCTTTCTCGATCTGCCCGCTTTGAAACGACAAGATGGCATCCGCAGCTCCTTCGGGTTCACCGGCAATCACTTCGGTTTCCGGACTCAAAAAATGCGTACTCAAAGCCGTTCCGCTGAGGAGGCCGCCACCGCCCACGGGGGCCATGATGGTCTGTAAGGGTTGGCTCATTTCTTCCATCAACTCTTTGGCGGCGGTCGCCTGGCCCGCAATTACCCGGTTATCGTCGAACGGGTGAACCAGCTCGGCGCCAATACGTTCCATGATTTCCCGCACGCCTTCTTCGCGTGCTTCCAGCGTTGGTTCGCACTCGATGACTTCCGCCCCATAACCCCGAACGGCATCTTTTTTGACCTGCGGGGCTGTGCGTGGCATCACAATGTACGCCTTTGTGCCTACTTGCCGGGCCGCGTAGGCAATGGCCTGCGCGTGGTTACCGGATGAATGCGTTGTAACTCCTTTGGCTAATTGCTCCTCCGTCAGTTGAAGCACGGCATTCAGGCCGCCACGCGCTTTGAACGCACCAATTTTCTGGAAATTTTCGCACTTAAAATAAATATGGGCTCCGGCCAGATCATTAATGGTCTGGTTGGTCATAACCGGGGTCCGATGAATGTAATTTTGGATGCGCTCGTGGGCGTCGCGAATGTCATTAAAATTTACCATGATGATTTTTGCCGCAAATTCACGGAGAAAATGCAAAGTACACAAGACTTAGGAAGCAGCCAATGGGTCAGTGAAAGGTTTTACTGGGTAGCTGCAAAGCCGGGGGCCGAGTTGTGTCGGAAGGAGCCGGAGCGTAGCAGGATGTGCAACGCATGATCAATTCCCGAACCAGAGCCGCGTGGGAATTGGTGATCAAATGACCCGCATCCGGCAGAAACAAAAACTCCGCGTCTTTACCCGCCAGGCTTCGTCGCGCAAAATCCAGGTTAGAAGGATCAACAATCCAGTCTTTACCGCCTTGCATGAACGTCACGGGCACCTGTAACGACTGCCAGAAAGGAACAAGGCGCTTTAATTCAGACACGTGTGAATACTTTTCGGCGGTAGCTGTGTTAAGGGAGCGGGGCAAAAACAACTTAACCAGCGGAAAGCGCCCCCATTTGGAGAACCACCAGAATTTTTCTTTTTCAGGATCGATCGGCGCGGCCACCATGAATAAATGCTGCACTTTTTCCGGGTAGAGCATTGCGATTCGGGCGGCAATGGGGGCACCGAAAGAACGCCCCAGCACCAGGGCTGGCTGACCCGAATGGTTCAGCCGCAGCGCTTTCACGATGGCGTTGGCCTGCTGGTCAATAGACGTGATGGCCTTCCGGCCTTTGCGGGATTTGGCGTAACCCGGTCGATCTACCGAGATAATGTGAAAGTTGCGTTGCAGCAGCGTATCATCAAGCATGCGCAGGTAACCGTACCAGGCTCCCGGCGCTCCGTGAACAAGCAATAGTGGAGGAAGAGTGTCGTAACCAATGCTGGCGCAATGAAGATGAATGCTGTCGTTGTCGATGGTATAGAACGTGGGTTTAACGGCGCGGTCGGTATAATGCGCCCGAATCTGCCGTTCGTTCATGCTCCAACGCCGGAAACAACTCGAAAAAAGAATCGGAAGAAGTAAAAACAGAAGGTATTTCATGCGCTTCTGACTGTGCTGTACATCCAGCGGATCAACAATTTATTTTATTAGAATAACCAAAAATCGGCTCAAATAGTACGTCAATACTTAAAAACCCAGATTGAGGCTAAGTTGTTGTTCCCCGCGTTCATGTTCCAGTAACCATTTTTTACGCCACAGTCCACCGGCATAACCCGTCAGGCTGCCGTTGGAACCAATTATGCGGTGGCAGGGAACCACGATCCACAGCGGATTACGTCCGTTGGCCGCCGCCACTGCCCGAATGGCTTTTTCGTCACCCAGACGGCGGGCCAGCGTCAGGTAAGAAAGTGTTTTGCCATAGGGTACTTCCAGCAGCGCCTGCCATACAGTCTGTTGAAAAGCAGTTCCCGCGGGAGTAAGTGGTAAGTCAAAGCTGCGACGCGTTCCGGCAAAATAGTCCGTCAATTGCTGTAGGCAAGCCTGAATCGGGGCGGCTAAATCCGGATCGGAGGAAATTGGCGTTGGCTCGTCCAGACAAGAAATGGCGTGAATCCCAGATTCATCACCCACAATTCGGACGGACCCGAGTGGGCTAGTGAAATAAGCAGTTTGAAGCGGCATAAATCAAGTAAGCGCGTACAGGACCGACAAATTCGGGTCATGTCTGTGCTTATGGCTGAAATAAGAAGGCGAAAAAGCCCTTCAAAATACAAAATTCCAAGCGCAATTTCGTGAAACAAAGGTTACTAGTTAAAAAAGGAGCAAAACCCTTAGGTCTTACTCCTTTTTTAGAACAGACAGCAAAGATGCGTTTTACTGAACAGCCATGCGTTTAATCGTGCCTGTTCCGAAATCAAGAATATATAATTCCCGGTTGGCATCTTCGCCGAAGGCAGAAATCGAACCGGCATCATCGACAATCACCTCGTTACTGATTACCTTGTTTCCACTAAAAGTCAAGGCCCAGATTTTTCCAGAGCCGAAATCGCCGTAAATGTATTTTCCTTTCAGCGAAGTAGCCTGACGGCGGCCCCAGTAAACCGTGCCCCCCGTGATCGAAACACCTTCCGTGCGTCCGTATTGGAAAATGGGAGCTACCAGACCCGGTTGGTCGCAGTTGGTTTCCGGATTGTAGCAGCTGTTTCCTTCTTTCAGCCGCCAGCCGTAATTACCGCCTTTGGTGATAATATCAATCTCTTCGAACTTGCCCTGGCCTACATCGGCAAGCCATAGTTGACCGGTAATGAAATCAAAGCTAAAGCGCCACGGATTGCGCAGGCCATACGCATAAATCTCCTCCCGAAATCCGTTGCTGTTTCCGACATAAGGATTATCAGCTGGAATCCCGTAAGTACCTTTATTGTTTCCATTAACATCGATGCGTAGGATTTTTCCAAGTAAGTTCGTGCGGTTTTGTGCATTGTTCAGTGGATCGCCACCGCCTCCGCCATCACCCGTGGCGATGTAAAGGAATCCGTCGCGCCCAAACGCAATTTTACCTCCTTTGTGATTATCAAAAGCGGGCTGCGGGATTCGTAGCAACACGACCTCCGTGGCCGGATCCACCTGGTTGGCGGTGGTACTGGATGCCTTGAAACGACTGATGATGGTTTCGCGGGGATTCTCCTTGACGTAATTGACAAAAAAGTAGCCGTTCTGCTTGAAGTTGGGGTGGAAGGCGAGACCCAGCAAGCCCATTTCGCCCGCCGTAGCAACGCGGTTCTGAATGTCTAAATATAAACTGGCAGACTGGGTGGCGGGGCTGTTCTCAAGCACACGGATCCGACCGCCTTTCTCAACCACATACACCCGATTCGACCGGTCGCCCGCGTGCGTCATTTCAACGGGTTGAGAAAAGGTAATATTGGGGAAAGCATTCTCTAGCTGGATGGCACTGGCGCGGGCCCCGTTAGGTTTGGCGCTGCTGGTTTCGTCCAGATTTGGCGACTGACAAGCCAGAGGAGCCAGTAGGGCAAAAAGCGTCGCTACGGCTAATGAACTTGGAGCTGAGGCTGTTTTTTTTGCTTGCAGCATCGGTAGTCTGCCCAAACCTCTTGTCTTTGCAAGAAGGCGATTTGGGGAAAGAGCAGATAAAAAGAGTTTCATAGACGTTTGTGGTTTTATTCCAATAAATATTTTTGTATTTCAACGATTTAGCGTAAAAATTGTTCTAATTAATTCAGTCACAATAAAAGAGATTAATTAGAACAAATGAGATACATTAACCTCGGTGACAGACAATAGATCTAAGGAAAATTTTGGTAAAGCACAAAAAAGGCAGAACCCTACGGCCTGCCTTTTTTGAAGTGTCTAAGAAATGATTAGGGTTTCGCTACAAATCGTTTGATTGATCCACCCGTATGATCCAGAATGTACAACTCTTTGTTGGCATCTTCGCCAAAAGCGGATACTGAACCAGCGTCGCTAGCAATGAGTTGGTTATTGGAAGCGGTGCTACCCGATACATTAAGAGACCAGACTTTTTTACTGACGTAATCCGCGTATATATATTTGCCCTGCAAAGCGGGTATTTTGGTGCCCCGGTAAACAACACCGCCCGTAATCGACAAACCGTCCGTTCTTGGGTATTGGTGAACAGGCATTACCAGATTGCCCTGGTCGCAATTGTTGGCTGGATTGAAACAGTTATTTCCTTCTTTCAGGCGCCAGCCGTAGTTACCGCCTTTGGTGATAATGTCGATTTCTTCCAGCGTATTTTGCCCCACGTCACCCGCCCAGATCTGGCCCGTATTGCTATCGAAACTAAAGCGCCACGGATTGCGTAGACCATACGCAAAAATTTCTTCAAGGTGTCCGTCTTTATTGCCAACATAGGGATTATCAGCTGGAATGCCGTATGCTCCCTTGGTGGTTGCATTGACATCGATGCGTAGGATTTTTCCGAGGTAGTTGGTTCGATTCTGCGCGTTGTTTTGGGGGTCGCCTCCGCTACCGCCATCGCCCGTAGCAATGTAAAGAAACCCATCGGGTCCAAACGCAATTTTACCTCCGTTATGGTTGGCATAGGGTTGAGGAAAGCGCAGGAGAATGGTTTCGGTGGTCGGATCGACCTGGTTTGCATTGGCAGTGGACGCTTTAAAGCGACTGATGATGGTTTCGCGCGGATTATCCTTGGTATAATTGACAAAGAAGTAGCCGTTCTGCTTGAAATTAGGGTGGAACGCCAGCCCCAACAAACCCATTTCACCCGCCGAAGAAACGCGGCTTTGTATATCCAGGTAAACGCCCGCTGTTTTTACCGCCGGATCATTTTCGAAAAGACGAATCCGCCCCGGTTGCTCCAGAACAAATACTCGATTGGTGCCATCACCCGCGTGGGTAAATTCTACAGGGCGGTCAAAATTCAGGGCTGGAAAAGCGTTTTCCAACTGGAAAGAAGCATCGCCTCCAGCGGCGGGGCCGTCTGCCTTTTCCGCATCGTTTGACTGGCAGGCCATCGACACCACAAAAGCGAAGATAGCCGTAGCCGCCAAGGAGCCTAGCAGGGTCGTAGCCGTTTTTTTTATGTACATCATCATAGTTCGGACGAAGTTTTCTACCTTCGTAGGTACAAGGGATGCGCCAAAGAAGAACTGATTTCTTTTCATGCGTGTTTCTGTTTGTGTATCAGTGATTTATGGACAGGTAAATTATTGATGGTACGCATAGAAAATGGCCTGATCGTTGTTCGGATTCCTCACAATGGGGCGGGCAATCTACTATAGTAAATCGATATAGAATGTGTCTCTCCCCAGGGGAGTGTTGTGGATAATGACTACTACTGAACAACAGTTGTTTTTTGAACGTCTGGCAACTCAGAATGCCAGTTATCGCTATCGGCTGCCTTCTAAACCCGACGTCGGTCGATTTATTGATAACCTGATTCGCTTTCTATTTCCGATTACGCAGGATTGCCGACTGCTTGAACTAAGCACGGCTGATTCGTACCATAATCTTAAAAAGCAACTCGAATGCCTGTTGTTGCCTCTGGAAACGAATTTGTTAGCAGACAGACATACGGTTAACGAACAGTTTTTCGATCAGCTTCCCGCAATTTATGAGCTGTTGCTGATGGACGCACAGGCCATTGCTACCAACGACCCCGCTTCGGTGGGCGTCGAGGAGGTATTAGCAGTTTATCCCGGCTTTTACGCAATCGCTGTCTACCGACTTGCGCACCTGCTTTCGGACTTAAATGTGCCGCTGTTGCCCCGCATGCTGACCGAATATGCACACGGCCTGACAGGTATTGACATTCACCCGCGCGCTGAAATTGGCCAGTCGTTTTTCATCGACCACGGCACCGGCGTTGTAATTGGCGAGGCTGCCATTATTGGCAATAACGTGAAAATCTACCAGGGCGTGACGCTGGGAGCCACGCACGTCACGAAATCGATGGCCCAAAAGAAGCGGCACCCAACCATTGAGGACAATGTGGTAATCTATGCCAATGCCACTATTCTAGGCGGAAAAACGGTTATTGGTCATGATTCCATCATCGGTGGAAACGTCTGGCTAACCGAAAGCGTGGAGCCTTATTCGCGGGTTTATCACCAGAGTCAGATTGAAGTACGCTCCCTACCCAGCTAGTGATAATGTCTTCATGCAGAAATCCTTAGGGAGAACCCTAAATTTACAGTAAAAAGGACTTTCCGCTTGTCTTTTAGGAGAAATCTTAGTAAATTTCTTGGATTTTTTTGATCTGACATTGCATGGAAAGACGTACTGCACTCAAAAGTATGGCCGTAGCTGTTGGCGGCCTAATTAGCCTTCCAACGTGGGCTAACGGTTGGAATAAAGCCACTGTTCAGTCCTTTAATAGCCCGTTAACCCTTAACGCGAACGCCATTCTGGCTGAGGTTGTAGAAACCATTATTCCAAAGACAAATACGCCGGGGGCCAAAGAACTGGGCGTGCATGAATTTGTCCAGAAAATGGTAGCAGATTGTTACGAGCCTAGTGCGCAGGAAAACCTGACAAAAGGCGTGGCTATTACGGACGAAATGGCTCAGAAAACATTCAATAAGCCGTTTGTTGATTGCAGTGCCGAGCAACGGACCGAACTCCTGAACCAGATGAGCAAATCGGCGGACGCTTCGGCAAAAGGCTTCTTTTCGTTGGTGAAAGGCCTGACCATCCGTGGCTACATGAACTCGGAGTACGTCATGACCAATATCACTAAATATGAGTTAATTCCTGGACGCTTTCACGGTTGCGTTCCAGTTCCTTCCAAAACCATTTCCCAAAAACCTACCAAATAAAAGATGGCAAATTTCGCGATCGATGCAGTAAAAGAAACCACGTACGATGCCATTGTCATTGGGTCTGGAATTAGTGGGGGCTGGTCTGCCAAAGAATTAACCGGCAAAGGTCTTCGGACGCTGGTGCTGGAACGGGGACGGGACGTAAAACACGTAACTGATTACCCAACAACCATGAAAAATCCCTGGGAGTTTGAGCACCGGGGCCAATTGCCGCTGAAAGTGCGGGAAGAAAACCCAATCATCAGCAAATGCTACGCTTTTAACGAAACCAGCGAACATTTTTTCGTTAAAGACGCCGAACAACCTTACGTCCAGGAAAAACCGTTTGACTGGATTCGGGGCTATCAGGTCGGCGGAAAATCCTTGCTTTGGGCGCGGCAGACGCAACGCTGGAGCGAATTTGATTTTGAAGGTCCGGCCCGCGACAGTTTTGCCGTTGACTGGCCGATTCGCTATGCCGACATTGCGCCGTGGTATAGTTACGTTGAGAAATTTGCCGGGATTGCCGGAAATAAAGATGGCCTGCCAACCTTGCCCGATGGTGAATTTTTGCCACCGCATGATTGGAACTGCGTCGAAAAATATTTTAGTCAGCAGGTAGCGAAGCAATACAAAGACCGGCACGTAATTATGGGCCGTTGTGCGCACATCACGAAGCCGCAACCGGTTCATTTGCAGCAGGGACGGGCGCAGTGCCAGCACCGGACGATCTGCGAGCGGGGTTGTCCGTTTGGTGGTTATTTTAGCAGCAATGCTTCTACCTTGCCCTGGGCGGCCAAAACGGGTAAACTGACATTGCGCCCTAACTCGGTGGTCCATTCCATCATTTACGATGAGAAAAAAGGCAAAGCAACCGGCGTGCGGGTAATCGACGCGACAACAAAGCAAATGATGGAGTTTTATGCCCGCATCATTTTTGTTAATGCCGCTGCTCTGAACACCAATTTGGTTCTGCTGAACTCAACGTCAAGCCGCTTTCCGAACGGATTGGGTAATGACAATGGGCTGCTCGGAAAATACGTAGCGTTTCACAACTACCGCGCTGGTATTTCGGGCGAATACGATGGCTTCCTGGATTCAACCACGGATGGACGTCGTCCGAATAGCCCGTATATTCCTCGCTTCCGCAACGTATACAAGCAGGAAACCGACTTTTTACGGGGCTATGCCGCCGGATTCTCCGCTGGGCGAATCTCACGGACCAGCCAGGATGGCATTGGCGCAGACCTGAAAGAAAACCTGTTTAATCCTTCATTAGGCGGTTGGCACGTGGGTTCGCACATGATGGGCGAAACCATTCCGAAAGAAAGCAATTACGTCGCGTTGGACTCAAACCAGAAAGATCCGTTTGGCATTCCACAGCTTCGCATTTCGGTGGCGTACGACGACAACGACGACAAAATGGTGAAGGATTACCAGGAGCAGATGACCGAAATGTTCACGATGGCCGGGTTTAAAAACATTAAAGTGCGCGATGACAAGCGGAATCCGGGCCTGGATATTCACGAGATGGGCGGCGTTCGGATGGGTAAAGATCCGAAAACATCGCTGCTCAATAAGTGGAACCAGCTGCACGCCTGTAAAAACGTATTCGTTACGGATGGAGCTTGTATGACGTCTACGTCGACGCAAAATCCGTCGCTGACCTATATGGCGCTGTCGGCCCGCGCTGTGGATTACGCAGTTAAAGAAATCACCAAGAAGAATCTATAACATTCTGTCTATTCACCCGGTTGATTAGGCAACAACTGGTGAATAGTTATGAATTTTTCCAACAAAAAAGATCACTCAAACCTGCCAGGTCTGGCCTGGGGCTTGGGCCTGGCAGGAATTGGTGCCGTATTAGCGGCCAAAGCCGTTCTGAATCAACGGCGTAAAATTCGCTTCCGCGACAGAACGGTAGTTATTACGGGAGGCTCACGCGGATTGGGTTTGGTGATGGCGCGTCAGTTTGCCAAAGAGGGTGCGCACATCGCCATTTGTGCGCGTGACGAAGCGGAACTGGAGCGAGCAAAAGTTGATTTGCGCCAGTACGGAACCCGCGTTTTGACCTACCGCTGTGATGTTACTAACAAAGCCGATATTGATCAATTTATTGAAGTAGTTAGCCAGGAATTAGGGACGATTGATGTGTTGGTCAATAATGCCGGTACTATCATTGTTACTCCGCTTGAACACGCTACGGAAGAGGATTTTCGGGAAGCGATGGACACTAATTTCTGGGCATCCTTTCACGCGGTTAACGCCGTATTGCCACACATGCGCGAGCAGGGCGGGGGCCGTATCGTCAATATTGCTTCGTTCGGCGGGAAAGTTGCTGTTCCGCACTTATTGCCGTATTCGGTGAGCAAATTTACGCTGGTTGGCTATTCTGAAGGTTTGCGGGCTGAACTTACCAAAGACAATATCCACGTAACGACGGTCTGCCCCGGTTTGATGCGGACAGGAAGTCCCCGGCATGCTATCTTCAAAGGACAGAATGAGAAAGAATACGCCTGGTTTAAAATTGGCGATTCGCTGCCATTTTTCACCAAAAGTGCTGAAGACAGCGCCAAAGCCATTGTGGATGCCTGTCGGTATGGGAAAGCCGAGATTATTCTGACGCTTCCTGCCAAAGCCACCGCGATTTTCCACGGCCTATTCCCCGGTTTAACGGCGGAACTCAGCGCGGTTGTCAATAATTGGCTCCCCGCTCCGGGCGGCATCGGCGAACAGCGCGTTAAGGGTAAGGAAAGCGAAAGCGACCTGACGCGATCTATTTTCACGACCCTAACAGATGATGCAGCGCACGCAAACAACCAATTTGCTCAGTAACAGCCACTCACATTTACTACTAAAAAGTCTAAAGACCGCGTGGGATTGACCGAAATTTCCGGTAGCCCAGCGCGGTCTTTAGACTTTTATATGCCAGATTAGCGAATCAAGTTGGCAAAACGTTGAATCAAGGCTATAGGGGCACCAATGTGTTGCCGGTACGATTGATAAAAGGCATCATCAATGGGTTTGAATTTTTCGGCCTGCCGCGCCTCCGACCAGCCCGAACGCAAGGCGACGAGTGCGTTATTATGCGTCTCGTGAAGGGCCAAAAAGGTGCTTGTAATCCTTTGCTGTAAATCAGTTGGCAATGAATTTTTTAGTAAAACCGGACCCAAAGGGATTTCTTCGGATAGCCAGAGCAGTTTAATCTGGTCTTTTACCTGTGGATTTTGCTGGATGGCCTTGTAATATTCTTCACTACCAAAGGCCGCCAGATCCGCCTCGCGTTTCAGCACCTGGGCAACCCCCGCAGCGTGGGTTTTGCTATAGGATACTTCTTTAAATTGCTCATCCGGCTGCGTAATACCCGCTGAATACAGGAAAGATCTCGGGATTAAGTTACCGGATGTGGATGTTTCACTAACAAAAGTCATGCGGTAATTACTCGCTTTTTCTTTCAAATCAGCAAGGTTGTTAATCGGTAACGACGCGTGGGCAATGATGGCACTTTTGTAGTTATCCCCGCTGCCCGAAGCGGTCTTGAGAGCGGCAACAGGTGTGTAGGAACTCAGGCCACAGCTGGTCATCAGCAGATAGCCAAAGGTACTGATGAGCGCGATGTCAACTTCACCAGCTTGGAGGCCCTGGATAAATGCCGAAACATTCTGATAGCTTTTTGTCTCAACGGGAATGCCCAATTGCTGACTCAGTACATCCGCCAAAGGTTTAATATTTTTCAGACGATCATTATCCGCGTACGTATACGTAGCCAGTCGCAGTTTGTTTAGCTGGGCAAAAGAAGATAATGGGACGAGGTGAAAAAGTAGGATCAGCCAAAAAGAAGTGAGTACCTGACGCATAAAAGGAAGTTGTGTAGTTAATAAGTATCTGATCTAGAAAAGGTTAGTCCGATAAAAGGTGCGCACGTAAGCGAGTTGTTTTTTGCTTATTTTCTTCGCTCAGCATCAGCGGAAAGGTTTGGCGACCGGGCGGCGATTCATTAACTTTAGGGTTCTATTACTAATTCTTCTCATCAACAGGCAACCCATGATCTGGAAAAGTACCCGGTCGTTTCCTTTTTTATCGATAAGTTTAATTGGCATCTCACTGGCAATGACCACGTATGGACAATCTACCGGCCCTGCTAAACCCGGCAAGCCGCCCGTAGAAACAGGTGTTTCGCAGCAATTAGCAATGCACCGGAAGCAAACGATTCGTCAACTGGCCTACGCCCTGCAATTTGATATTCCCGCCAAAAAAGACCAGCCAATCGCCGCTTCGGAAACCATCTCGTTTGACTGGCAGCCAACTACCGCTCCGCTCCAAATTGATTTTAAGGAACAGCGCGATCACCTGAAAAAAGTATCGGTAAATCAGAAAAGCGTGCCTATTGTCTTTGAAAAAGAGCATTTGCTGATTGATCCGCAATACCTCAGATCGGGCAAAAACCAGATTTTTATTCAGTTTACAGCGGGTAACCTTTCGCTCAATCGCAATGATGATTTTCTCTATACGTTGCTGGTTCCCGACCGGGCGCGTACGGTATTTCCCTGCTTCGACCAGCCAGACCTGAAAGCGTCGTTTCAACTCGCCCTGACGGTTCCGAAAAGTTGGAAAGCCATGACCAATGCAACGTTGCAGGACTCGAGCCAGTCGGGCGAACGCAAAACCTACCGATTTGGAGCTTCCGAAACGATTAGTACCTACCTGTTTTCTTTCGTTGCCGGGAAATTTGACCAGGTAAGCAAGAAAGTAGACGGACGGACCATGCATTTTCTGCACCGGGAAACGGATACGACCAAAATCCGACTCAGCATGGAGCCAATATTTAGCGTTCACGCGGACGCTCTTCGGTTTCTGGAAAATTACACGCAAATTCCTTACCCCTTCAAAAAGTTTGATTTTGCGGCAATTCCGGATTTTCAATACGGTGGGATGGAACACGTGGGAGCCATTCAGTACAAAGCCGCCAGCCTTTTTCTGGACAACGGAGCCACGCGCGACCAGAAGCTGAGCCGGGCTACGCTGCTGGCCCACGAAACGGCTCACATGTGGTTTGGCGATCTGGTAACCATGCGCTGGTTCGACGATGTCTGGACCAAAGAGGTGTTCGCTAACTTCATTGCGGATAAAATCGTCCAGATCAGCATGTCCGACGGCAACTACGATCTGGAGTTTCTGATCGCTCATTTTCCGGCAGCCTACGACGTAGACCGTACGCAGGGAGCAAATCCGATTGGGCAGCCACTGGCCAATCTGAAAGAAGCCGGAACGTTATACGGCGGTATTATTTACCACAAAGCGCCCATCATGATGCGCCAGTTAGAGCGACTCATGGGCAAAGATGCATTGCGGGATGGTTTGCGCGAATACCTGAAAAAATACGCCTACAGCAACGCTTCCTGGCCCGACTTAATCGCGATTCTGGATAAATACACGGCGGCAGACCTAAAAAGCTGGAACCATGTCTGGGTGGCAGAAACGGGGCGGCCGCAGTTTGACTATCAGCTCAAAATCGCCAACCAGAAAATTAGTCAGTTTTCGGTTTCGCAGAAGGGGGAAGATGGTTCGTCGCGCGTATGGCCCCAGGCGTTCGAAGTGGCGCTGGTCTACCCCGACCGCGTGGAGGAACTCACTGTGCAAATGGACAAAATGCAGGTACAGCTTCAGGAAGCTGTAGGTAAAGAAGCGCCCCTTTTTGTAGTTTTCAATTCGTCGGGGCAGGGCTACGGACTGTTTCCGGTGGACCAGGCGATGCTGCCTAAACTGGCAACCCTGAAAAATCCGGTAAGTCGGGCGGCGGCGTACATCAATCTCTACGAAAATATGCTGAGTGGTCGGGAGGTAAGTCCTACCCAGTTGGCCACGATTTACAAAGAGATGCTGGCGAATGAGCCTGAAGAATTGGCATTACGGTTATTAACCACCCAGTTAGCTGATATTTTCTGGCGGTTTACCAAGCCCGCCGAGCGTCCGTCTCTGGCTGCCGTGCTTGAAAACGCCCTTTGGCAAGCCCTGCAAAAAGAGCCCAACAGCAACAAAAAGAAGCTGCTTTTCCGGTGTTATCAAAGTATCGCCCTGTCTATAGAAGCCAAAGACCGTTTGTATGCCATCTGGAAAGACGAAAAAGCACCAACGGGAGTTACGCTGACGGAAGACGATTACACCGCCCTGGCGTTGGCCCTGGCCGTTCGGGATTATCCGGTTGCTGGTATTCTTGATCAGCAGTTGGGACGTATAAAAAATGTGGATCGGAAGAAACGCTTGCAGTTTATGATGCCCGCGTTGTCGGCTCAGGTTCAGGAGCGGGACGCTTTTTTTGCTTCCTTGAAAAACTTGTCCAACCGGGAGCGAGAGGCGTGGGTAACGGCGGCTTTGGGCTATTTGCACCACCCGTTGCGGGCGGCTACTTCCGAAAAATACCTGCAAGGAAGCCTGGATTTGCTGGAAGAGATTCAGCGCACTGGCGATATTTTCTTTCCTGAATCCTGGCTGCGGTCTATTTTAAGTTCCTATCAATCAGCGGAGTCGGCGGCCATTGTGCGGACCTTCCTGAAAGATTACCCTTCTTACAATCCACGCCTAAAAGCGAAGTTACTACAAGCAGCCGACGGGCCGTTTCGAGCGGAAAAGTTACTGTACCCGAAAAATAAATCAACTAACTAATCCATAAAGTACATGTTTAAAGCGAGATTTCTACTTTTATTCTTACTCTCCTCGACGGTTTTTGCCCAGACAAAAAAGCGGGCACTTACCCACGCTGATTATGACCGCTGGCAGAGCGTCCGGTCGGAAAAACATTCGAACGATGGGCGCTGGATCTGCTATCAGATTGATCCGCAGGAAGGCGACGGAATCCTGGAACTAGTGCAGGTGGGGAAAAATACAACGCCACAAGCCACGGGAAGAACCGAAGCCAGAACGGGCGGTCCCAACGCCCCGGCGGGATTGAACGCCCTCAATACAGGAGCGCGTAAACAGACATTTGCGCGGGGTTATATGGCACAATTTACGCCCGACAGCCGGTTTTTGGTGATGCGTCTGAAAGCGCCTTACAAGCTGACGCGGGAAGCCAAAAAGAAAAAGCAGAAAGCCGATCAGTTACCAAAAGACAGCTTGCTGGTGATCAACCTGGCTACGGGCGGTCGGATGGGATTTGCCAACGTGAAGTCCTATTCGTTACCGAAAGAAAGCGGATCGTGGGGCGCAATATTACAGGAACATCAGGAGCCAAAAGGAACGGCCAAGAGCGATTCGACCGAGAGCAAATCAGCGCGTCCGAGAACAGCGGGTCGATCAGACCGCCGTGCGGCCGGTCGCGATAGTAAGGCCAAGGGCGATGATCTGGTACTAATCAATATGGCTACGGGCACTACGCAAAACTTCCGCTACGTGTCTCAGGTCGCTATTGCCGATAAAGGAAATGTCATTTTCTACAACAAAGAAGCCATCAATGATTCCCTGAAAACACCGGGCGTTTATGTGTTTGATACCCAGAAACAAACGGAGATTTTAGTAGATACCAACGCAAAGCGGAAAGTCTACAAGGGCCTGGCCGTTGATAAAACAGGTTCGCAACTGGTCTGGCTTTCTTCTGCCGACAGCGCCAATGCCGACGTTCGGGCCTACGCGCTATATTATAAAAATTTAGCTCCGGTTGCTAAGTCAAAGAAGCGGAGTGGAACCGCCACCTTTGCCGGAAACAGCGGTGCCATTACGGTTTTGGCGGATACGCTGACGAAGGCCTACCCGAAAGGGTGGAGCGTAAACGAGTACCGGACACCGGCCTTCTCGGCTGATGGCAAACGGCTTTATTTCGCGACCTCGATTTTGCCACCCCAGCCCATTAAGGATTCGACGGTATTGGATGACGAGCGGGTAAAAGTGGATGTCTGGGGCTGGAAAGATCCGATGCTGCAACCGATGCAGGCCAAGCAGTTGAAGCAGGAAAAAGAGCGCGGCTTTCTGGCCGTGTGTGACCTGGCAACCGGAACCATCACGCAGCTGGGAAATCGCGAGATACCAAATGTTCAGGTCGATTATAAATACGATCATTCGTACTTGCTGGGCCTCAGCAACGTCCCGTACCAGATTTCAAGCATGTGGGATCCGGGCCAGTCGGATATGTACCTGATCAATGCTAAAACAGGGCAGAAAACCAAGATCGCCAATGACGCGCGCGTCTCACAGACGCAGTTGTCACCGGGCGGAAAATACGCCTGGTGGTATGACGAACGGGATTCACTGTGGCGGGCGTGGTCCATCGCGGCGGGCAAACGGATTGACCTTACGCGGGGCATTGCCGCCAAGTTTTTTGACGAAGAACACGACACGCCCGACCTTCCCGGTAGCTACGGCGCGGTGGGCTGGACTAAAGATGATCGCTATGTACTGATCAACGACCGGTACGACATCTGGCGAATCGATCCGACCGGACAGGAAAAACCCGTAAATGTAACAGCAGGTTATGGCCGTAAAAATCGGGTTCGTCTACGGTATGTCGATCTGTCGTCGGATGAGGAGCAAGGACGCGGTGGTGGCGGCTCATTCGGTGCCCGTTCAGTGGACGAAAAATTCATTCCCACAGCTGGAGATTTATGGCTTACAGGGTTCTGGGAAAAGGACAAATCGACGGGGATTCTGAAAAAAGCTATGGATAAACCTGCCGCCGAACCCACTGTTTTAACCAAAGGAGCCTACCGGTTCTCGTCCCTGTCGAAGGCAAAAAATGCTCCGACGCTGGCGTTTTCCAAAGGCAATTTCCGGGAGCCTAATAACCTTTACCTCACCGATACGACGTTTGCCAATCCAGAGCAACTAACGCGGGTTAATCCGCAGCAGGACAGCATTCGTTGGGGCAGTGTGGAGCTGGTGAATTGGCTGGGAACCAATGGCGTTCGTCTGGAAGGCTTGCTGTATAAACCCGAGGATTTCGACTCGACGAAGAAATACCCCATGCTGGTTTATTATTACGAACGAAATGCCGAAACCCTGAACGATTACAAAGCGCCTACGCCCAGTCGTTCAACGATTAACATGCCCTATTGTGTATCCAATGGGTATCTGGTTTTTGTGCCGGATATCGTCTACACAACGGGTGCGCCGGGACCCAACGCCTACGATTGCATTGTGCCGGGTGTGCTGAATCTCATCAACCGGGGCTTTGTGGATCGCGACCGGATTGGTTTGCAGGGGCAAAGCTGGGGCGGTTACCAAACGGCTTATCTTATAACGCGGACGAATCTGTTCCGGGCGGCTATGGCGGGTGCTCCCGTGGCAAACATGACGAGTGCCTACGGAGGAATCCGTTGGGGAACGGGCCTAAGCCGGATGTTTCAGTACGAAAAAACACAGAGCCGGATTGGAGGTACACTTTGGGATAAACCCATGAATTACATCGAAAACTCGCCCTTGTTTTACGCCAACCGCATCGAAACACCGCTGCTAATGATGCACAACGATGCCGATGGATCTGTTCCCTGGTATCAGGGCATTGAGATGTATTCGGCCATGCGGCGCTTGAATAAACCGACCTGGATGCTGGTTTATAACGGCGAGGATCACAATTTAACGCAACGCCATAATTCTAAAGACTTGAGTATTAGATTATACCAATTCTTCGATCACTATCTCAAAGATGCGCCAATGCCTGCCTGGATGAAAGATGGACGGACTGCCGTGGAGAAAGAATTGGGGATTATGAAGTATTAGTCGGAAGATTATTTTGTAAATTGCTTAGTCTATAAAATCTACGTCACCGTGATTAAAAAAACCGTACGCTTTATTGGGTTCCTCAGCCTGGTGGCCAGTTCAATGGCTTACTCGCAGACCAAGCTGGTGGAAACCGTTACTCGAAAAGGGAATGAACTGGTAATTCCCTATCAGAAATATGTTTTGTCAAATGGCTTAACGCTGATCGTGCACGAAGATCATTCCGATCCGGTCGTTCACGTTGATGTCACGTATCACGTAGGCTCGGCCCGTGAAGAAATTGGTAAATCAGGATTTGCGCACTTTTTCGAACACATGATGTTCCAGGGCTCCGACCACGTAGCCGACGACGAACATTTTAAGCTGGTAACCGAAGCCGGTGGAACGCTGAACGGAACCACCAACCGCGACCGGACGAACTACTTTGAGACGGTTCCAAGCAACCAATTGGAGCGGGCGCTCTGGCTGGAAGCGGATCGGATGGGCTTTTTGCTGGACGCCGTAACGCAGAAAAAATTTGAAATTCAGCGGGCTACCGTTAAAAACGAGCGCGGCCAGAACTACGATAACCGGCCTTATGGGCTGGTGAGCGAATACACGGCGAAGAATCTTTACCCGTATGGCCACCCGTATTCCTGGCTGACGATTGGGTACATTGAAGACCTGAACCGGGTAAACGTCAATGACCTGAAAAACTTCTTCCTGCGCTGGTACGGACCGAACAATGCTGTCCTGACCGTTGGGGGAGATGTAGAAGCCAAGCAAGTGGTGCAACTGGCGGAAAAATACTTCGGTTCAATTCCGAAAGGCCCCGAGGTTACAAAGACGCAGGTTCCTGCTGCAATTCTGAACCAGGATCGCTACGTATCTTACGAAGATAACGTCCGCTTCCCAATGCTGCGGATTGTATACCCAACGGTTGCTACGTACCACCCCGACGAAGCACCGCTGGACGCGCTGGCTGAAATTCTGGGCGGTGGCAAAAGCTCGCTGTTTTACAAGAATTTTGTGAAAGCTGAGAAGGCAGTTCAGGCCAATGTTGGGCACCCGGCTAGTGAGTTGGCTGGCGAATTAACCTTCACTGTGCTGCCTTTCCCGAATTTCCGCCTGGATAGTGTTGAAGCCATCATTCGTAACTCATTGGCTGAGTTTGAATCACGGGGCGTAACCGACGATGATCTGGCGCAGTTTAAAGCTACCCGGGAGTCTGATTTGATCCATGCGTTGTCCAGCGTGTCGGGCAAAGTGTCGCAGTTGGCTTCTTTCCAGACGTTTGCCGGAACGCCGAACTACCTGCCCCAGGAATTGAAGCGCTACCAGAACGTGACGAAAGCGGATATCATGCGGGTGTATAACCAGTATGTTAAGGGTAAAAAAGCCGTTATTTTGACCGTTTATCCAAAAGATAAAAAGGAAATTGTAACGCGTCCCGACAACTACACCATTGCCACGGAAGGATACAAAGCTCCCGATTATGGATACAAAGGCTTAACCTACGCAAAAGCAAAGGATACATTTGATCGCAGCAAAAAACCGGCTTCGGGGGCAAGCCCAACCGTGAAAGTACCGCCTTTCTGGACCGAGAAAATGCCAAATGGTCTGAAAATGATTGGTGCTAAAAATGATGAGGTGCCAACCGTAACGATGCTATTCTCCATCGAAGGCGGTCATAAACTATCGGCCAATGATCCATCTAAAGCGGGTATTGCTCAGCTAACTGCTGCGTTGATGAACGAAGCAACGCAGAACTTTACAACGGAGGAAATCAACGCGAAGCTAGAGAAGCTGGGTAGCAGCATTTCTATCTATGCCAGCACGGAAGAAATCGGTATTTCGGTCGAATCATTGACGAAAAATCTGGATGCTACCCTAGCGCTGGTTGAAGAGAAACTGTTCCGGCCAAAATTCGCCACTGCGGACTTTGAGCGCCTGAAAAAACAACAACTGGAAGGCATTGCCAACCAGGGAACACAGCCCGTTGTCATTGCTAACAAGGCGTACAACAAGTTGCTGTACGGCGCGGGAAGCATCCGGGCGGTACCAACGAGCGGAACGGAAAAAACGGTTGAAAGCATCACGCTGGACGACGTGAAAGCGTTCTATCAGAAGTATATTTCGCCATCGGTAACGAACCTGGTTGTTGTAGGGGATGTGGAGAAAGCAGCGCTGCTGCCAAAGCTGGCTTTCCTCAACAAATGGGAGGCTAAGCCGGTAAAAATGCCTGATATGGGTGTTGCTAAGAAAGCGGACAAAACGCGCATTTATGTGGTAGACAAAGAGAAAGCCGCTCAGTCGGAAATTCGGATTGGCTACCTGACCGATATGCCTTTCGACGCAACGGGTGAATATTACCGGACAGGATTAGCAAACTACATCCTCGGTGGCGCTTTCAACAGCCGGATCAACATGAATCTGCGCGAAGACAAAGGCTGGACCTACGGGGCACGTTCTGGCTATAGCAGCACGCGCACGCCGGGTGCGTTTACGGCTCAGGCCGGCGTGAAAGCCGCCGCAACGGATAGTTCGGTGGTCGAGTTTATGAAAGAAATCACGACCTACGGCAAAACAGGTATCACGGCGGAAGAACTAACTTTTCTGAAAAGCTCGGTCGGACAACGCGATGCATTGAAATACGAAACGCCGTTCCAGAAAGCGCTCTTCCTGAACCAGATTATTCAGTACGATCTGCCCGCTAATTTCTCAGAACAGCAGAGCACCATTCTACGCAACATCACCAAGAAGGAAATCGACGCTATCGCCAAAAAACGGCTACCAATCAATAACATGATTATTACGGTGGTAGGGGATAAGCAAGCGATTAAACCGGGTCTGGAAAAGCTAGGCTATGAATTGGTTGAACTCGATAAAGAAGGCAACGTAGTCAATACCAAAGCTACGGTTGCAGAAGAAAACTCCCGTCCGGCTAAAATGGGCGGTGCGTCTTCCACAAAGAAGCAGAATTAACCGTTTTGATTTTGGTTTTAACGCAGAAAGCCACCCAATTGGGTGGCTTTCTGCGTTAAAAGGAGTCTCTATTTCTGCCGCTTCGAAGGCTGAAACGAGAGGTTCTTCGAGAAGAACGGAAGTACATAATTCTCAATTCGTTCACCAATTCGGTTAACGTGGTCGCCGTCATACTCCGCGTAGGTATGCTGGATTTTATAATTGGTCAATACGCCGTCTAGTACTTTGATGCTGGCCGCAATGCTGGCGTCTTTCGAGCCCGCGTCAAAGGCGATGGCGTTGAGGCTCTTCAAGTTAGGGATGTATTGGTCGATGATGGCCAGGGGAGCGTTGGCGGTCCATTTTGCCGTGACCTCAGGCTTAAACTGGCCATTTTCGACTGGGAGGTCCAGGTAGAAAGGGGGCTTGCTCGGATTAGGCGACCAGGCTGCTGCCGAAGCGAAGAAGATTTTTGTTCCGAAATCTGCCTTTTCAAAATCCGCCTGCGTCTGAATGGCTTCCAGTTTACCGCTTGCTTCGGCATTGGGTACTCTGGAATTGGGCGCTAGACAACAGGGGCTTAAAAGATAGATGCTGGAGAATATTTCCGGGTATTTTTGTCCAATACGCATGCTGCCATAGCCCCCCATCGAATGCCCGGTCAGGCCCCGGCTGGCGGCATTTGGGATGGTGCGGTAATGGCTGTCGATGTAGCCAACCAGCTCCTTAGCTACGTAATCCTCCCAGTTACCTGTTGTAACCGAATTGGAATACATGCTTCCTTGAAAACGGCTATAAGCGTTCGGCGTTACTACGATTACTTCCCGGTTTTTAGGATCGGCAAATGCTTTGTTCAGTACTTCGGGCAGGTTGATCCAGTGTTTGGTAAAGCCATACCATTTGTCGTCGCTGTCGGTATATCCGTGCAAAAAATAGACAACGGGATAACGCCGTTTAGTGTCTTTCTTATAGCTGGGTGGCAAATAGATCGATACATCCCGGTCTGGTGAATCGCCGGATAAATTACCTTCCAGTCCTTTGCCATGTACCTTAATGCGTTCGACAGTGCCACGCGGAATCTGGCTATCCTGGCTGTGCGCTGAATAATGAACTATAGCCAGCAGGAATATAAGAAGAAAAGAGTAGTTTACTTTTTTCATGTATTTGTGAATAACAACTTAATCAACACTTTCATTAACCCACACCTTCATTGACTCCAGTTGCATGGGGCCATACTGGGTTGCCAGGGCAACATCTGCCGCATCTCGGCCATAAGCGACAATAATCCGATTGCCGAGTGGCTCTTTCTGGGTCGCGTCAAAGGTATACCAGCGATCACCCACAAAAGCCTCAAACCAGGCGTGCAAATCCATGGGCTTGAGTTGGTGCAAATACCCTACAACCATGCGCGCGGGAATAGTCAGGCTACGGCAGAAGGCAATGCCCAGGTGCGTAAAATCACGGCAGACGCCAATGCGCTTCTCGGCGGTTTCAACGGCCGAAGTTGTGGCATCACTGGTACCATATTGATACGTAACATTTCGATGAATCCAATGCCGAATGGTTTCTACCTGATCATACCCGGGGAGCGCATTGCCTACAATATCGCCAGCTAGTTTGCCAAGGCGGTCGGACTGGCAATAGCGGCTCGGCAGCAGGAATTGCAGCACTTCATCCGGCAGGTTTTCAACCGGAACGAAAGGAGCGCCCGGAGCAACATCAATGGTGTCGCAGGCATCGACCGTTACAGCCGTCCGAATCTGAAACGATCCGGCGGGTGCAATAATACGCTGACAAAGGTTACCGTATACGTCGGTATATTCCTTTACAGGTTGATGAGGGGTCAATTCGTATTCTTCTCGAATAATCCACTGGCCGGAGCCAGAGCGAGGACGTAACATCAGGACCACCGGCGTAGGCTCCGGGATCGTGTATTGCAGTTCACAGCCTGCGAAAAGTTTCATGAATAAGTGATGGGGGTCGAAAGTTCTTAAAGGTAATCAGTGTAGCGCAACTACCAGCTTTTATTGGGATAAAATTAGCTCAATACTGCGAAAATGCCGCTCCAGAGAGCTTTGTTTAGCCATACAGTATAGCAATCAAGTTGGCATGTAATGTACAATTTCAGAAATAAAATCAGGGATCAAAAAATCACCTAAATCGATCTCAAAGCTAGCTTATGCAGAGCATTAAAAGGCCCATTGATCGGTAAAAAAGCGTCCTTCATCGATTAAAATATACGATCAGTCGAGCGGTAACACAAAGTAATTAAACCATGGGCTATGGTATACCTCTAAGAATCATAAAACAACAATAAACAACGAAATACCATGAAAAAGACAATCATCGCTCTCGCAACCCTGGCTTTATTATCGACTGGTGCAATGGCGCAACGCCCTTATAATTCAGGTCCTTACAGACAGCCTGCTCCCGATTCACGCTACGATGACATACAAGAAGATATCCGCATTGATCGCCTGGATGCCATTGTGAATTTAAGTCGGAAACAGCAGCGTGAACTGAAACGAATCGAAGATCGCTATGATTACCGGGAGCTGGCGGTCATGCAACGCCGTTCGCCACAAGCTTATAATCGGTTAGTAAGACAAAAAAATCAGGATATGATGCTGGTATTAACGCCATATCAACGTCAAAGGCTGATGGATTTCCAGCAATCCCGTCGCTATGATCGCGGAGGTTACTACGGTCGTCGGGGTTAATTCTTGAAGCAATAGGACAAAGGGACAGTGACTTATTCGCTGTCCCTTTTTTCGTGTGATTATAGTTGGACAAGTCTGGACTTAGCCAAGAAACGGATCGTTTTGACTAGCCTATTGTGTAGAAAAAGGCGTACATAGAATCAAAATAGGCATTTAACCAACCTTTTAAATTAAAAATTTGAAAATCCGGCGTGAAAGAATCCGCTTTTCAGGTAAATAGTTTATTTTTCGCCTTTAAATCTAGTGACTAACCCATAGTCCTTACCTTATCTTATGCAATCTTCAGATAAATCTTCGCAGCCATCAAGGCGCCAGTTTCTTCAGACCGGTGCACTTGCGGCCAGTAGTTTTTTCATCGTCCCTCGTCATGTTTTAGGTAAAGGGTTCATTGCGCCAAGCGATAAACTGAACCTGGCTGCTGTAGGCTTTGGAGGTAAAGGCTCCGGTGATATCAACAATTCCTTTAACAACGGTGCGAATAACGTTGTTGCCCTGTGCGATGTAGATTGGGGCTTGCCCCGTGTTAAAGAGAACTTTGCGAAGCACGAAAAAGCCAAGCGGTACAAGGATTTTCGCGAAATGCTCGACAAAGAAGGCAAAACAATTGATGCGGTTACCGTATCAACGGCTGATCATACCCACGCTGTCATTGCGATGGCAGCCATGATGCGGGGTAAGCACGTTTATGTTCAGAAGCCGCTGACCCATAATATCTACGAAGCCCGGATGCTAACTGAAGCGGCTCGTAAATACAAAGTTGTGACCCAGATGGGAAACCAGGGTTCTTCAAATCCGCAGCAAAAAACGATGGTCGAGTGGTTCGATAAAGGACTAATTGGCAAAGTGCATGAAATTCAGATCTGGACCAACCGCCCCGTATGGCCACAAGGAATTCCGGTTCCGCAACCATCCGGTGAACCGTCTGCCGACCTGGATTGGGATTTGTGGTTAGGACCTGCCCAGAAGGTAGGGTACACGCCAGCTTACCACCCGTTCAAATGGCGCGGTTGGTGGAACTTCGGTGCGGGTGCTCTCGGCGATATCGGTTGCCATATTATGGATATTCCGTTCCGGGTTCTGGGCCTGGGTTATCCGACCGAAGTGGAGTCCAGCATTAGCCAGGTGTTCCTAAAAGACTGGACGCCGGAATACAATCCCGAAGGTTGTCCTCCTGCTTCACACGTTGAATTGAAGTTCCCCGCTTCGGCTAAGAATAAATCAGAGGTGAAAATGGTTTGGTCCGATGGCGGCCTCCGTCCATTCCGACCAGATTTTCTACCTGCTGGCGAAGCCTATCCTGAAGGAGGCGAAAACGGCATGTTTATGGTTGGCGATAAGGGCCTGATTGCCTGTGGTATGTACGGCGATGATCCGAAACTGTACACCAAAGACGGTAAGAAAATGGAAGCCCCCGCAAAACCGAAGCCTGTCGATGGAAAACCCTGGCCGGAAAATGGTCACCAGATTTTATGGACCGAAGCCTGCAAAGCTGGTTTTAACAGCAAAGAACACAAAGGTCTAACATCTTCATTTGACTTTGCCGGTCCGCTTACTGAATCGGTACTAATGGGTAACCTGGCCATTCGCAGCTACATGCTCCGGACGCCGAAAGCCGACGGAAAAGGATTCACTTATCCAGGCCGTCAGCGTCTGGCGTGGGATGGCAAGAACATGAAGATTACCAACTTCGACGAAGCGAATCAGTTTGTGAAACGCGAGTATCGCCAGGGTTGGGAATTGCCAGCCTAAATGTTGCAGCATTATACATAAAAAAAGCACCCAGAAGGGTGCTTTTTTTATGTATAACGTGTGGCTAAGAGGGGGTGCGTCAGACTGCTCGTCCCCGAATCAAGCGCAGAATTACGGCAATTACGGCAATCACTAACAGAACGTGAATAAGGCCGCCCATGCCAAAGCTATTGAATCCTAAAAAACCTAATAACCAGATAATGATCAGAACCACCGCGATGGTATACAGCAGATTTCCCATGACGTTTTTATGTTGAAAGTTGAGTAATAATATTCTACTTACCTTTTAGAAAAATATGTGCCATAGCGGTTTTTTTCGCTAAAAAGTGGCCCTGGAGGCAGTTTAAGCAGCTTTTGCTTTTTTTGCCTATTATTTCTTCAAAGTCATATGTAGAAAAAGATACCCAAAAGGGGAGTTTTTATGCTCACTTTGCCCACTAGGAAATTGCCTGACAAAAGACAAAAGCTTAATTAGGCTTTACGAACAAGGATTGGCCCAGCTGTCGGAGGCGATTATGCGAAAAATAAGCCCATAATAAGAGCATATAAATAGAGAATTGCTGGTAGCCAATCGGGAGAATAAAGCTACCAATAAACTGGCGGGTACTGACAAATTCAATGGTAGGTGTAAAGCCAAGAATATTTTCAACGCCAAGCATTAGCGTGACACCAAGGAAGTAAAAGGCCCAGGCGGGGCGAAACACCAGAACAAATCCAGAAACAACCGTTGCGGCAAACCCCAGGTAATGCTGAAGCGTAAGCGGCAAAGCGGCTGAAAAGGACAGGTAAAGGCTATAAAGCTGTGTAATCGTCAGGATGGCTAGAATGGCAACGTATCCATAAAATTCCTTTTTCTTCGCTTCTTTCATCGCAATCCGATTTTGTTTCTAAGAAATATCCAATAAAATTAAGGTCAAAAAGGCCAGCACAGATTAAAATAGCTATAAAATCTCTCGATTATTATCCGAGAATAGCCAACCTCCTTAGGCAATTTGATGACTATCTTTGTGCCTTTACTGAACACTCTAATTATGCAGTTAACCGAATTAATCGATTCAATTATAGCCGATAACGATCTGCATGCCCGCTGGCTGAATACGTTGTCGATGATGGAAAACACCGGGGCTCGTAAAATCGCCGCAGCCGAAGACAAGGTTTTGGTGGATCTGCTGATGCTGAAACACGCCGCCGAGGAGTCCCGTCATGCGTATTACCTCAAGAAACAAATTCAGAAGATAGATACTGCTGCCTGCCCAACGTACGAACCAGCTTATCTAATCGCTCCAACTGAAAGCCATGCCTATCTGAACCGGCTGGATGTGCAGATTTGCCGTTACCTAAAGAAAACATTTGGTTACGAAGGCACAACTTTGAAATATGCGGCCTACTTGCTGGTTACTTACGCCATTGAAGTGCGAGCCGATGAGCTTTATCCAATCTATCAGGATGCGTTGACCGCAACGGGAAGCCGGGTGCAGGTGAAATCCATTATCGTCGAAGAAGAAGGTCACCTGGCCGAGATGCTTCGTCAAATGGAAATGTTCTTCAGTGATTGGCATCCGCACGCCGAAAAAGCCGTTGCCATTGAAACGGAATTATACAACCAATGGGTGGCTTCGTTGTCTACCTACTTGATTGCAGCAGCTTAAAACAGTACCACGTATAAATCAGTGCAGCCGCTGAAAAATTAGAAAGGCGGAAGGTCGTATATGGTTGTATCAATTATCGGTATAGGCTTATTGGGTGGTTCATTTGCCCTGGCCGTGCGGGAAAAATACCCGAAAATTCATTTCATCGGGGTCGATGCTTCAATCGTTCATGGGCAGCTTGCCTTGGCCAAAGGCATTGTCGATGAAGTCAAACCGCTGGCCGAGGCAGTGGCAAAAAGCGATCTGGTTTTATTGGCTACGCCCGTTAATAGCATTCTCGAACTGCTACCAGCCATCCTGGATCAGCTACCGGAAGGCGCAACGATTGTTGATTTAGGCTCCACCAAAGAACTAATTTGCGGCTTGGTTAGTACGCATCCCAAGCGGAAACAGTTTGTGGCAGCTCACCCCATGGCGGGGACTGAAAATTCTGGTCCGGGAGCGGCGTTCCGGGAGTTACTACCCGGCAAAAACCTCATTATCTGCGACCGGGAGAAAAGCAATGCGGATAGCCTGAAACTCGTAGAAGCTTTGTTTCGGGATATTGGGATGAAAATTTTCTACATGACTCCCGAAGAACACGATCTGCATTTGGCTTATGTCTCGCATTTGAGTCACATCAGCGCCTTTGCCCTGGGGCTAACGGTACTGGAAAAGGAAAAGGACGAGCAGGCTATTTTCGACATGGCCAGTACTGGGTTTAGTTCGACAGTACGGTTGGCAAAAAGTTCGCCGCATATGTGGACACCGATTTTCAATCAGAATCGTGGCAATGTATCCCAGGCGCTGGCCGATTACATCGAGCTGCTACAACGCTTCAAGGCCTTTATTGACCAGCAGGATACCCAGGCTTCGTTTGACTACATGAACCGGGCTAATGAAATCAGACGTGTGCTGGAAGGAATTGAAAAACGCTAAAATAGGTACTTCGGTATCAATCGGCCGAGGGCGTAAAAGGGAATTTTAGTTTTTTCTTAATTGGCCTTTCAAAAGGGAAATTTAACTTAATTTCCAACGTTTTCGAAAAAAATAGAATCCAGTCGATAGAACGAAAAGCAAAGCCTTGGTCTATGAAAAAATACGTATTTCTACTTCCGTTACTGCTGTGGCTGGGTTGTCAGAACGATATTTTCGTTGCCCCAGATTCTGTTCCCGGTGATCTGGCCTATGCCGACAATGGGGCTATTAAGAAGCGACTTTACTGCAATTCTGCCAGGTGCGATAAGCCCGCGAACGAGGAACAGTATGAATACAACGCCGCTGGTCAGCTAACGCGCATCAATTACCTGGGCCTGACCACCGCCAACAAATTGGAGTTATATGGCTACACAGAATATGATTATGATCAGGAAGGTCAGTTAGTCAGTAAGATCCGTTATGGAAAATATGCGGGAGCTGGCTTTGTCCCCTACGATGAGAGTGACTATCACTACGAAGCAGGCGTTTTAAAGTCCGAAGACCGCTATTTTAATCAGAAGAATCCCGATGTTAGGGTGTTAACTGGTTTAACGGAGTATATATTCAAGAATGGTAATAAGGTCGAAGAGAAGGTATACGATGCGAAGAAGAAGTTAATTAACCGCATAACGTTCAGTTATCAGAAAAACGTATTGACAACCGAAACCTGGTATGATGCGGACAATAAGTCGATCCGCCTTTTTGAGCACATGTTCAAAGGCCATGCCCGTCAAGTAAACGAGTACATTCCTAGCTCCCAGGAGCGTGTTGCCATGATTGAAAAAAATTATGATGCGCAAGGACGGCTTGTGAGTGAAGAAACAAAAGTGGTCAATCCGTTGCTTTGTGCAATGCGACCAGGATTGATCCGCTACGAATATTAGTTGGTGATTATTACCGCGCAAAACAAGCCCATCGACATCGATGGGCTTGTTTTGTTTTAAGAAAGTAGGTTCTTTTATTTATCTCTAAAAAAGAAAATATAGTATTTAGCAAAGGCAAAAATTAGTAAAGTACACCTGGATTACTCGACATTCTTAGTACATTGCGCGGGTAAGGTTTGTTATTTTTCAGCTAAACTCATCAAAAAATATGACCCAGGCCCATAACACTAACCAACTATTGGACATTACACTACGCGAAATAAGTACCGATCCGCATCATCTCTTGCCAATGGCAAATAGTTTTATTGATCAGTGGGTGAGGGCGTTGGGGGCTGGCCATGAGCTGGAAGATAATGTGGCCAGCGAGCTGGAACAACTTAAACACGCCCTGGCTGAGGGCAAGCCGCTCCCCATTGGGGAGTCCCTGCATTCCCTTGCGAAGTTGGCAAAAAAAGGTTCTGGTGAAACGGATAATGAGGCATTAAGCCAAAAACTGCAAGGCCTGGCAGATGCGTTGGAAGGCGTGGCAGTAATGGCAGGAAGAAAAAAGAGTTAGGCTAGCTGTTGTGCTGCATCGTGACAACCTGATCGCGAGTCTGGCGAAGGCTGGTGAGTTGCTGGCTGATGGTATCACGCAGATAGGCCGGTAAGTTCTCTTTTTCCAGTACTTCTTCGTATTCTTCGACGGCGGCATTCTCACCGAATATGCAGGAGCCCAGAATCGCAGTGCGGTCTTTGCCCGTAAAAGTCGATTTAATGTCGATCCAGGTGCGGTGCAACTTACTGGACGTGCTGGTTTGTGTTAGATCGGGCACGAAGCCACCCATTCGAACAACGAAGTCGGCTAGTTCGCTCCGAAACGTTCGGCTCTGGGAAGTTAGATTAAGAAAGATAGTTGCCAAATGTGGATCTTCAATATCAGCGGCGGCCTTCTCATAGCCATTAATGCGGTCGTTGTTAATTAAAACAAGACCATTGAGAATATCAACAATGTCTTCGTTTTGCATAAGAATAGGAGGGGATAAACTAAAATCGGACGGACAAATTTGAGCTGCCCGTCCGATTTTGGTACTATTGCTAAAATACTACTGCCGCAAACTGGTCACCCGATTGAGTGATTCTTTCAGTTGGGCCAGTTGATGCTGTAAGTCTTCCTTGATATAAGCTGGAATAGGATCTTTCTCGATAGCTTCTTCGTAGGCTTCGACAGCTGCGTTTTCGCCAAACTCGACTGAGCTTAGTACGGTATCGCGGTCTTTGCCACTAAGCGCGGATTTAATATCGATCCAGGCGCGGTGTAATTTGCTGGATACATCCGTAGTCGTAGCATCTGATACGCCTGTGCCATCAATGCGGACGATGTGGTCCGCCAGCTGGCTGCGAAACTCCTGGCTTTGGATAACCATATGCCGGAAAATATCATCCAACTGTGGATCTTCATTGTCCTCGATCGCTTTCTCAAATCCTTGAATCCGATCATTGTTGATGCGGACTAGATCGTTGAGTGAATCAACGAGATCATCATTCTTAATCATGGTATGTGCTGAGTTTGATCTATAATAATGACAAAACCCGGGCACACGGCAATTGTTTGTTAATTTTTTGGGAAGGTTTCGTATTGGCTGCGCAAAGGCATTTTACTGACTTTCAGGAAATCGCTGGTTTATTCTTCTTCCTTGCGTCGTTCGTCAACCAATACGCGTACCAAATCAATGCGAGCTTCGTTCATCGACTCGATAATAAACGTAAAAGGGGATAGCTCAATAACATCGTCAACATCCGGCAAATTGCCATTAATGGAAAGCAGCAGGCCACCCAACGTATCGTAATCGCCCTCCGGAATTTGCCAGTTATATTTCTCGTTAAGGTATTCTATTTCGTTGCGGGCGCTCAGCAGCCAGGTATTGGCATCCAGTTGTTTTTCGTCCCAATCCTCATTGGTATCGTATTCGTCCTGAATCTCGCCGAAAATCTGTTCTACCAAGTCTTCAACCGTAACCAGCCCGGCAGTACCGCCAAACTCATCCACAACCAGGGCAATGTTTCGGCGCTCTTTCTGAAATTTCTCGAGTAAGTCGCGAGCGGGCATACTTTCGGGCACGACGCGAATGGGTGTAACCAAACTTTCAATACTCGTTGGCTTTTTGAATAGGGAAATGGCGTGGCAATAGCCAATGATGTCGTCGATTGTTTCGCGGTAAACCAGAATTTTGGAGTGGCCGCTATCCTGAAAGGCCTGCTTTAATTCTTCGACGCTATCATTAATCTCCACGGCTGCAATTTCGGTGCGGGGAATAAGGCAATCGCGAACCGTAGCCGAACGAAATTCAATGGCATTGTTCAGAATCTCGGTATCAATACCGATTTCCTGGTTGTTGTCATCCGTTTTTTGATTGATCTGATCGATGTAGTGGTTTAAATCAGTCAACCCGAACACCGGACGAATTTCCGAATAGTGGCTTCCCAGAATTGTTTTGTTGAATACTTTAGTGATGCCTACCATCAGCCGCACAATCGGCGCGATCGCCTGATAAATAATCCAGATTGGAACCGCCAAACGTTCCAAAAAGGCATCGGGATGGATTAATGCCAGACTTTTGGGCAGGTAGTCAGCCAAGGGTAAAAAAAGAAGCGTCAGGATAAGCGTTTCAACAGCAATCAGAAAAATCGGATTGCTAATTGACGGCGGAAAATAAGCATCCAGCAAGGGATTGAGCGCCGTAACGCCCAGAACACCGTAAAGCACCAGAAACAAGGTGTTACCGGTTAGCGTTGTCCCGACAAATAAAATAGGCTGTTTCAGGAATTTAGAAACCAGCTTTTCGCTCAGTGGTCCCTGTTTGCTATGCAGCTCAAAATACAGTCGGTTAACCGACACAAAGGCCATCTCAACTGCTGAGAAAAAACCAGCCAGGACCAGGGCAACAAACGCGCCAAGAAGAACACTATACGATTCCATGGATTCTATGACTCATTTTCGCCGCTTTTTGTTCGGGCGCTTTCCCTTTCCCGGAACGGGCTTATCGCGAAGCGGAACGGCGGGCTGGTCGCCTGCCTTATGCTTGCGTTGATACCGAAAATATTGAAAACCCAGCAGAAAAGCCAGACACAGCATAAGAAGCCAGTAATTTTCCGTAAAATTTCCCGTTGTCCGGGTTTCCAGAAACCAGATCAGAAAGCTACCGATGGAAGCGGAAATCAAAAGGGTTTCTTTTAAACTTTTCATGCAATAATGATTCGTAATTAGCATAAAAGCGGGCAAAGTCATTTGCCCGCTTTGTCAATAAGTGGTAAACGGTAAGAGACTAGGCCATGCCTTTGTTACGCATCTTGGCAAAGTCCTGATAGCGGCGAACAGTCGACAGCACGAAACCGATAACCAGCACAAACGTTCCAATCCAAAGCACATTGATGAGGGGCTTTTCCATCGCTTTCATCACGATATAGTCGCGCTGGGTGGTATTGGTAGAGAATGTGAATTTACCCGTACGCGGATCAATTTCGTTCAACTGAATGCGTAGGCCTAATTCTTCGCTCGTGTCATGCTTACGACCAACCATTCGATCTTTGATGATAAAAATGGGCGACATGATGTATTCACGCTCTTTATCCAGAATCCGAATCATGGCTTTCACGGCGGCGTCATTCTGGCCGAGTGTCATACCTTCAACTTCTTTCGTACTAACAACATTGTCCAGAATTGCGACGTAATCATTGATAAAGAAAGTATCTTTTAGCGCCACTGAGTGAACTTCAGGTTTACTCCAGGTCGTCTCGCTGCTTGGGTCTGGTGCGGTCGAAATGTACGTGTACAAATCCCGATCCACATTCCGGCGGATATCCGGTGAAAAGGCCGCTCCCATTTTCTTGTTAACCTGAACCCGAGGATAAAGGGTGAAGATTTTGCCGTTTGGCTCCCGGTAATCAACTTCAAAGTAAGTGTTTTCAGGATACAAAGCGAGGGTATCCCCCTTCTTGTAATACACTTTCCCTTCCTGTTCAATATCCCGCAAAGCCACCCCGTGATAGTCTCCTTCAATGACCTCAACCCAGCTCTGGGGCAGGTAACCTGGCACATCACGCGCTTCGATTCGTTTGCCCCGGTAAGTGAGCAAATACCCACTCATGGGTTGCGGCTGATTCAGCCAGAGAATGACGTTTTCCTTATTTTCCCGGTTATCGTTTCGGGTAAAGTCTTCGCTGCTGGAAATTAAAATTCCCGTGCTGTTTAGCGAAACAACTTTTGAATACCCCGACGAATATAAAATACCAATCAACATCAACGCCACCCCGATATGCGCCACAGAACCTCCCGAAAGGCGGTAGTTTCCACGGAAAACGCCCCACAAAATGCTGCTATTAGCCACAATCGCGAAGACCGAAGCAGTTAGCAAAATCATGTAAGTGGGTTTGGTAATACCACCCGCCAAGATCAACGCCGCACTGAAAACCAGCGTCGCCAAAAGCGGCGTTGTCAGTGAATTGATGTCTTTCTGACCCGTTACTTTTTTCCACCAGAGATACTGGCCAACGCCGGTAAAGAGTGCAATGATGGAAAAGAACCAAATCTGAAACTTGTTATAGTGCGCCACCTGATCAACCGGAAGGGCCAAGTTGGAGACAACGCCAAACAACTCCGCTACTTTGTTATAAACCGGAATAGATGTTGTTGCCAATACCTGAAAACTAGCCAGGCAGAGAATAATTGCTCCTAGAAATAACCAAAACTCCCGTGAATAAGCCGAAGCTTCCTGTTCATCTTTGGGAAGAATTTTCCATTTCCAGACCATCAGCGCAATGGAAAGCGCCAGAAAAACCAGCAAATAAACCAGCAGTTGCCCCGATAGGCCTAGATCCGTAAACGAGTGAACCGAAGCATTGCCCAGAATCCCACTGCGGGTTAGGAAAGTCGAATACAGGATAAGTAAAAACGTGGCTACACTCAGAATAATCGCTCCTTTCAGACCCGTTGAGCTTTTTTTCGCAATCAGCATCATGTGGATGGCCGCCACGAGGGTTAACCAGGGCACAAAGACCGAGTTTTCTACGGGGTCCCAGTTCCAATAACCACCAAAATTAAGCGTTTCATAAGCCCAGTAACCGCCCATCAGAATACCGACGCCCAGCACTACTGCTGAAAACGACGCCCACGGCAGCGCTGGCCGCATCCAGGCGATTGGTTCGTTCCGCCAAAGCCCGGCGATGGCGTATGCAAAAGGAATGAGGGTCGTTGCGTAGCCGAGGAAAAGGGTCGGCGGGTGAATAACCATCCAGTAGTTCTGAAGCAGTGGATTCAAACCGTTGCCATCTTCTGGAATAAAATTCGGTTGGGTAGCAAAAATAGGTGCGTCAGCCATTGCTTCACGCAACAGCAGAAACGGCGAGCTACCCAGCTTGAACGTATCAAAAAAGACAACCCCTAGAATCATGGATGCCAGAAATGCCTGTACCAGACCAAAAATCGTCATCAAGGTTGCTTCCCACTTCCGGTTGGTATTGATGAGGATTATAGCCAGTACCGCGTCCCAGAAAAGCCACAGTAGAAAGCTACCTTCCTGACCTTCCCAGAAGCTGGAAATCATGTAGTAGGTTGGTAGCGCCCGGGAAGAGTGACTCCATGCGTAATGGTATTCGTAGTAATGGCTATAAATGATGGTAAAAAGCGTAACAACAACACCTAAGACAGCCGCCGCGTGAACATAAAATGTGCCGCGAGCAAGTCGCCGCCATTGGGTTATTTCAGGATCATCGAGTTGGTGGCGATCAGCTTGGCTAAGCGACACTTTCAGATAGGCTACCGTCGCAACAAGTGCGGTAATAAAGGATAAAATGACAAAGAAATGACCTAAGTTTCCAACGGTGGTATGTATCATGATTTATTCATTCACAGGTATCAGCAGGCAGCTGAACAAACCAACCGCCCGCCGCTTACTTATAATTGGGCCGTTTTGGCGGCTTCATAGGTTTTTTCTTCCAGCTTGCCATCCTGGTATTTCGATGGGCACTTGAGCAGAATCTTATCCGCCTGGAAGTGATCACCCTGCATAGAGCCGATGACAACGATCTGCTCCGAACGGTCGAAATCCTGCGGTTTAGGTGCCCGGTAAACCACTTTTTCAATGCGGTTGTCGTTGTCAACCAGCGTAAACTCGAAGTGGTTAGGATCAACCTGTGGTTGGTAATTCATGCCGACAATCTGTCCCTGCGGATCTTTCTTGAGCTTACCAACAACGTGGACAGCGTCCGATTCACCGTTTTTGGCCAGTGATTCAGCCTGTACAAAGTTTACATAAGAGCTGGCATCACCAGCCGTCGAAATGATAATCGTGATAGCGGCTGCAATGACAAGCAGACCGATTATGTGAAGCTTTTTCATTTATTTTTTGAGGTCTTTTTCCAACTTACTGATTTTACTATCGAGGCGAATTAAATAGGCAACGATTCCGAAAAAGGCAACAGCGATAACAGCCACTACTACCCAGATTTTGCCATCGGCTCGCAGGCGGTCAGCCATCTCTATAGGGGCGGCAGCTTCCTGGGCCAATACGCTAAACGACGTTAGTAGTAGTGAAAAAAAGAAAAGAAATGTGCGAAACATAGGTAAAATTAGCCACTTCGGCGGCTCGGTATCAGTGTAACAAGAAAAAGCGGGCAATCATTCCGCCGTGGTGCGCGCATTTGCCCGCTGATTAAAATGATCTTCCGTAATCTCTTGCAGGCGGCGTAGACGTACACGCAACTGCGTCATCCAGACACCCAGCAAGGTCATACCAATAACCGCCGGGTAAAAAACCCGGCGTACCTGGTTATCCATGTCATATTGTCCAAAGGCAGGGTTTCCGCCGTTACCGGGATGAAGCGAATCAGTCATGCGCGGTAGCACAAAAATGAGCGGAATGAATACGGCAAACGCAAAGATGTTATAGACGGCCGAGATCCGGGCACGGCGCTGTTCATCGTCAAATGAAGCGCGCAGAATCAGGTACGCAAAATACATCAGCATCCCAATGGCTGCTCCGTTTAATTTCGGGTCATTTGGCCAGGGATCACCCCAGGTAACAGACGCCCAAAGCGAGCCCGTTGCGCAACCCAGAATACCGAACAAAATAGCGGTATTGGCAAACTCAACGGCAATTAAATCATCGCCAAACCGGCCATGACGCAGGTAGCGAATTGAATAAATCATCGAGGTTAGCATAAGGGTCGTCATGGCAAACCAGAACGACACGTGGAAATAAACATTCCGAATGCTCTCGTTCAGGATGGGTTGACGCGGCACAGGGCCCATTAAGCCAGCCAGGATAACGTACGTCATGATGACGACGGTAAGGGCTTTCCACCAATTTTTCTTCATAAATAAATAACGAACCGCTGGCCCGTATATAATTTAAGGATAGTACACTAACTCCGCCATAAAAACGGAAACAACATCCACGAAACCGCCAGCACAATGGCGTCAATAGCCAGAAGCGTAACAATTTCGTCAAGACTAACGCTGCGATCCAGACCATCAATGGCGTTCTTGGAGACCCGGATGAGCATCAACAGCAACGGCAACACAACAGGAAAGCTGAGAACGGCCATCAACGTGGCGCTGTTCTCGGCTTTCGACGCAATACCGGCTACCAGCGTCAGCGAAGCTGCAAAGCCGATGGCCCCTAAAAACAGATTAACGATAAAAAGCAGCAGATCCTGCACTTTGCTGCCCATCACAAACGCATAAAAACCAAATCCTAGACCTGCCAATACCAGCATTAAAATGGTATTGTAAAGGATTTTAGAGATGATAATGAGTTGTGGGCTGGCCAGCGTGTAGTAATACAACAGCCGCCCGGCACGCTCCTGAACAAAGCTTTTGGCAATCGCGTTAATCGCCGTAAACAGCAAAATAATCCAGAACAGGGCGTTCCAGACCATGGGGGTTAGCTGATTGCGGCGCATGCTGAAAGACAGATAGCAAACAAAGACCGTACTGACGATATACAACAGCATTCCGTTCAACGCGTAACGCTGCCGCCACTCGAGCCGAAACTCTTTCTCCATCAATACACCAATCTGTCGCAACATAGATTTGCCCGTTGCTTGTTGCCGAGACAACAGGAGTTCGGGTTGTTTAATAAGCTACAAAATTACGACACAAACGCCAGTTCCCCCCGAAAGTTTCTGTGATTTTTGTTAACAAAAGTGATGATTGAGTAGTTGACCGATGGATGTTTTTACCATAAAATATTGCAAAACCGAACCGTTTGCCGTAAACTTGCGTTAGTTTGTACTGAGTCTAAATAAGGTACAGCAAGAAAAATCGCTCCGGCGAATCATCGAGCCCACCCATGAGTAAGCGTAGTGTAGCTGATTTAAAGATTGGAGAAAAAGCCATTATTAAAGCGTTCAGTGACAAATGGCTGTCGTTGAAATTGCTTGAAATGGGTTGTTTGCCCGGTACAGAAGTTTGTTTGCACTGCAAGGCTCCGCTAGGCGACCCAATTTGCATAAATGTTGCAGGATATTGCCTGTCAATGCGGAAATCGGAAGCAGCGGTCATCATTGTGGAGTAAGGGCGTTGAGAAGTCTCTGGTGAAGCGTGTCTGTTGTACCTGCCAAGTAGCCACCTGACCGTTGAAATCGAAACCTGTTATAGCCCTTATCGGAAATCCCAATTCCGGAAAATCTTCGTTGTTTAATCAATTGACCGGCTTGCGCCAGAAAACGGGAAATTTTCCGGGCGTTACGGTCGAGAAAAAATCAGGCCCCAGCTCACTGGGCGATTCCATCGAAGCCCTGATTGTTGATCTCCCAGGTGTTTACAGCATTTATCCCAAGTCATTAGACGAGCAAATCGTCACGGATATTCTGGCAAATCCGGCTCACCCAGACTACCCGGATGTTGCCATCGTGGTTGTCGATGCGTCCAACCTGCGTCGTAATTTGCTGCTTTTTACGCAGATTGCCGATTTAGGTGTACCTGTCATCCTGGCGCTGAACATGCTTGATGTGGCGCAGCAACAACAACAGGAAGTTAATGCAGTGCGCTTGTCGATGAAGCTCGGTGTGCCGGTTGTACGGATCAACGCCCGTGTTGGCGAAGGGCTAGGGCTGCTGAAAAAAGCAGTTTTGCAGCAACTGGAAAAACCAACCGTTACTGGCCAGCTATTTTTTGACCCCGCCACAGACCAACAAGCTTTAGTAGGTGATGTAAAAAGCCAATACCAGCTTCAGAATAATTACCTGGCTTTGCAATACGTTATTCAGCACGATGGATTTTCTTTTCTGGATACGCCCAAGCGCGTTGCGCTGGATCGGCTGATTGACAAGCACCAGTTCGTGGAGCAGGAATACCAGGCTCACGAAACCATTGAGCGTTACAAGTACATTGGCGACGTGGTGAAGGAAGCCGTTGTAGATCGCCGTCCGCTTGATCAGCCAACCTGGAGTCAGAAACTAGATCTTTTGCTGCTGCATCCGGTTTGGGGTTATCTGATTTTCGGGGCAATCCTCTTTCTTATTTTCCAGGCCATTTTTGCGTGGTCATCGCTGCCGATGGACGCGATTGACGCCGGAATTGCCAATTTAAATACCTGGCTCAAAGACAACTTGCCATCGGGCAGCTTAACTGACCTGCTCACTGATGGTGTCATTGCAGGAATTGGCGGGGTTGTTATTTTTATTCCCCAGATTGCCTTCCTGTTTTTGCTGGTTGCGTTGCTGGAAGAATCGGGTTATATGTCGCGGGTAATGGTACTCATGGACCGCCTCATGCGGCACTTTGGTTTGAACGGACGTAGTGTCGTGCCGCTGATTTCGGGCGTAGCCTGCGCGGTGCCTGCTATCATGACAACGCGTGCCATTAGCTCCTGGCGGGAGCGTTTGATTACCATCATGGTAACGCCGCTCATGAGTTGCTCCGCCCGGTTGCCTATTTACACCATTCTGATTGCGCTGGTTGTGCCCGAACAAAGGGTGCTGGGTATTTTTAATCTGCAAGGTATTGTGTTGATGGCTTTATACCTGTTGGGTTTGATCGCAGCGTTGCTAGCGGCCTACGTTTTCAAAAAACTCGTCAACGCTAAGGAACGGAGCCTGTTTATTATGGAGTTGCCAACCTACAAGCTGCCGCGTTGGAACCACGTTGGACTAACGATCTGGGAAAGCGTACGGGCGTTTGTCTGGGAGGCGGGTCGAATTATTGTTACTATCTCAATTATTCTTTGGGTGATGGCTTCCTATGGTCCGGGCAACAGTCTGGATCAGGCGGAAGCACGAGTGCGCCAAAACAGCTCGACCGCTTCAGCAGATGTTGTAGAAAATCAGGTGGCATCGGCGCGGCTGGAGGCGTCGTATGCAGGTCGCTTTGGGCAGTTGATTGAGCCAGTTATTAAACCGCTGGGTTACGACTGGAAAATTGGAATTGCGCTGATTGCTTCGTTTGCCGCGCGGGAAGTGTTCGTTGGAACAATCGCTACGATCTATAGCATTGGAAGCGATAGCGCAGACGATGAATCAACCATAAAGGGGAGACTGAAAACAGAAATAAACCCTGAAACAGGGCAGCCAATGTATACGCCGGCACTTGCCTATTCATTGCTGATTTTTTACGTTTTCGCGATGATGTGCATGAGCACCATAGCAATTGTTTACCGCGAAACGAAAAGCTGGAAATGGCCGGCAATTCAGTTATTCTACATGTCGGCACTAGCCTATGTATCAGCCTTTATCGTTTATCAGCTAATGAAATAGCAGAAAAAGGAAATGCTTACCAAAGCAGACCTTTAGAGATCATAGGGTAGATAAAATGGAACAGGATGTAAGCGAAAATCATGACGGTCAGAACACCCATGAACGAGATTTGATCGATATCAAAACGAAAACGACGCTGACTCCGGCTGCCTCTCCAATCTTTGTGAATAGCGTTTCTCATAGTAAAATGGTGTGGTGTAGATTGTCTCTCAAAAGTCCACAAAAAAGGTTAAAAATATAAGCGTAGTAGTACGCGATAAATTTTTTGGGTAATTCTACGGAGTTGGCCAGTTAACCGGCTCCTAACTACTTTTACCCAAAAATTATTCCAAGCTATTTTAAGACTACAACTTCACGACGGAGAAGTGGTAATAGGCTATAGATGAAATTGTTACAATAGATAAGATTTTCGTTAGACAGCTTTAATGTCTACTTTGACTGAGCTGCAATGTGGAAATTGGGGAAATACTTCCCCAATAGGCTGTCCATTTTCTCCACACCAATAATGACTCATTTTTTGGAAAAAGCGTTGTAAGACAAGCCATGAATTTATAGGCAAGTTATGATAGGCTATTCCCAGCGAAGGCCATCGACAAGGTCCAGAGCAGTAAGCCCAACCTGCCCGCGCCGACTTGCCGCCCGATCACCCGCGTGGCCGTGCTCATAGACGCCTAAGACGGCTGCTTCTACAGGATCATAACCTTGAGCGAGGAGAGCAGTTAAAACGCCAGTCAGCACATCGCCAGTACCGCCGGTGCTCATGCCAGGATTCCCGGTTGAGTTGAAGTGAACGCTGCCATCAGGCAATGCCACGGCCGTATGAGCTCCTTTCAGAATGACAATCACGTGGTGGCGCTGCGTAAATTCCCGCAAAATACCTAGTTTGTCATAGTCGCTGGTCCAGCGGCGTGTGAGGCGCTCAAATTCTTTGGGATGGGGAGTTAGGATGCTGTTTTTAGGCAGTTTGGGGATAAGGTCACGATTTTCGGCCAGCAGGTTGAGGGCGTCGGCGTCTATAACCATTGGCTTTTTAACCTTGTCCAGTAGATTCTTCAGCATAGACAGCGTTTCGGGGGCTTTACCAATACCTGGACCTATGCCAACGGCATCGTATTTTTCTGGCTCAGTGCCTTTTACTTTTGAATAGCCCGTCAACAGTTCAGCATGGTCGTCGGGGCGGCACATGGCTTCGGGAACTGTTGTCTGTAGAATAGAATAACCGCAGCCAGGACTATGGACCGTCAACAAGCCTACCCCTGACCTCAGGCAAGCGCGCGAGGCAAGAACAGCCGCCCCAATTTTTCCGTAGCTTCCCGCGAAAATGAGTGCGTGACCAAAAGTGCCTTTGTTGGAAAAGCGGTCACGATGGCGGAGCAGATGACGAATTTCTTTGGTCGTTGTGTAATAATACACTGTATTAGCCCGGTCCATGAACTGCCGACTTAAGCCAATATCCACCACATGCCACTCGCCAACAAACCGGCTGTTGGTTGGAAGCATAAAGCCTAGTTTCGGCAACTGAAACGTAACGGTATAATCCGGTTCCACAATGGTGGTGCCTGCGCCATTAGGAGCATTAGCGTTTAACCCACTGGCTATATCAACGGAAATTACGGTGGCCGGACTAAAGTTAAGCGCCTCAATGACAGTGCGGATAATGCCTTCGGTAGGGCGGGACAAACCAGAACCTAAAATCGCGTCAATAACTACATCATTGTGGCGGATAACGGGAATATCATTATCATTTTCCAGGTAGTTAACCGTTGCAATCAACTTGAGACGTTTGTGATTGATCATGCAATCTTCCGACTCGCGGGGAGCATACCGGACAATGTAGGTATGAACCGTATAGTCCAGTTGCAGCAGTAGCCGGGCAATGGCCAGACCGTCGCCACCGTTATTTCCCAGACCACAGAAAATTCGAACCTGGCGGCCTTTATCGAAGCGAGCCGTATACCAGTCAACGAAGGCTTGCGCCGCCCGTTCCATGAGATTGATAGGAGCAATGGGTTCGTGTTGAATCGTATATTGATCGAGCGCACGGATTTGGTCAACGTCCAGGATTTTCATTGGCGAAGAGTAGAAATAGTCAGAATTTGGCAACTAGAAGGTGTTTCCAATAGAATACCTAAACGCAAAAAGGGCCAGGAAACTATTAGTGTAAGGGAGGCTAAATACTTAAAAACCGTTTAAGAATCCAACTATTAGCAAGTTCTGCAATTTATTTTGGCCGTTTTTTTATAGTACGGAGACAAATTACTATATTTGCGGCTCATTTGGCAAAAATCACCTCGACATTATACTCTAGTCATGAGCGAGCTCATTAAACTGGTCGAAGCCGATAATGCTCAGCGCCGGAACAATTTTCCGGAGTTTCAAGCAGGCGACACGATCAACGTACACGTAAAAATCCGCGAAGGAAATAAAGAACGTATTCAGGTATACCAGGGAACCGTTATCCAACGTCGTAACCCAAATACCAACGGCGAAACTTTCACCGTGCGTAAGGTATCAAACGGTATCGGCGTAGAGCGTATCTTCCCGGTATTGTCTCCAAACATCGAGAAAGTAGAAGTAATCCGCTTAGGTAAAGTGCGTCGGGCACGCTTGTTCTATCTGCGTGGTCGTCAAGGCAAAGCCGCTCGTATCAAAGAGCGTAAGCCAAAAGCAACTGCACAGGCATAAGTCCGCGGTCGGATCTTTACGAAAAATCTTGAAAAGCTGTCCGCAAGGATGGCTTTTTTTATAGCTTTCAGGCGCATGACACCATTTTATAAATACCAGGGCACGGGAAACGATTTTGTCATGATTGATGACCGGGAAGGCCAGTTTCCTGTTTCGCAGAGCCACATTGCCCAACTTTGCCACCGCCGCTTTGGCATTGGTGCCGACGGGTTGATTTTGCTCCGGAATCACGCGGAATACGATTTTCAGATGGTTTATTTCAACGCTGACGGAGCCGAAGGAAGCATGTGCGGTAACGGTGGCCGCTGCATTGTCCAATTTGCGCATGATCTGGGCATATTCGAAAGTCAAGCCCGGTTTCTGGCCGTAGACGGCGAGCACGAAGCCACAGCTTCTCCGACTGAAGTCGCGTTGAAAATGAGTGATGTGAGTGGGATGGAGCAACACCCCGACTATGCATTTCTGAATACAGGTTCTCCGCACGTAGTTAAGTTGGTGGAGGATATCGAGTCGTTGGATGTAGTGGGTGCCGGACGACCGATTCGCTACGACGCCGATCTATTTCCGGAAGGAACAAACGTCAATTTTATTCAGCCCATTGGTGAAAATGCTTTGTTCGTGCGGACCTACGAGCGAGGCGTGGAAGATGAAACCTATTCCTGCGGTACTGGTGTGACAGCCGCCGCTCTGGTGGCGCATCGCCAGCTAGGCATGCGTAGTCCTATAAGTATCAAAACCCTGGGCGGCGATCTTCGGGTTTCATTCGAATCAGTAGGAGACAAGCAGTTCAACAACATTCATTTGATTGGCCCTGCCAAACGAGTTTTTGAAGGAAGCATAACAGTTTAAGCAAAAATCAGTTTCTAGGAAGGATGCTATAAGTATCCTGAAACTGAACACATTTTGCTTGGGTTAGTATGATTTTGTACAAAAAAGACGATTGGTGGAAAGCCATCTGGTTTTTCCACACAGGCGGTGCAGCTCGTTCTTTATGGAAACGATTAATCGCTGTTGCCGCTTATGTGACTACTATAACAATAGTTGAACTACGATTTGTTGATTTAAGTCTGGCCAACACCACAACAGAGTATTTTTCAGCTCTGGGAATTTTACTAGGACTTTTACTAGTATTTCGTACTAATACCGCTTATGACCGCTTCTACGAAGGCCGTAGCTCCTGGGGGCTTTTAGTAAATACCAGCCGAAATATGGCGGCCATGCTAGGGGGTATTTTACCCCAGGAAGACCGGGCTAACCGCAAATTTTTTGCTAAGGCTATGTCCAATTTTGCTTTTGGACTTGCCAATCATCTTCGCAACATGGCTAACGTTACGGAACTAGAAGATCTGGAAGACGGCAAGGAGTACATGCTTCACCACAGCGAGCACTTACCCGGCGCCATTGTGCTGCAAATGCGAATACGGCTTGAGGAGCTATACCGCGCTGGCGTCATATCCGATGCGCAGTCAATCAACCTGAATGATGCAGTGATGGATTTCCTGAACGTGGCAGGCGTTTGCGAGCGCATCAAAAGCACGCCAATTCCTTTTTCTTACAGCTTCATGATTAAGTTTCTGATCACCGTTTATGTGATCATACTGCCTTTTTCTATTCTGGAAGCCTATGGCTATCTAACCATCGTAGCGGTTTTGGTAACGTCTTACGTGCTGGTGGGTCTGGAAATAATTGGTGAAGAAATTGAAGAACCATTTGGTTTAGAGCGTAATAACCTGCCCTTAAATCAACTGTCTCAACTGATTCGAATAAATGTGCACGATCTGTTGCAGCTTCATCTACCCGTAGCCGAAAAAGAAGCAGCCCATACTGACTACGTGGTCGTTAACTGATTATACGTCTGTTTCCAGAATGCCGCCGTGCAGGTGGTAGATAGTCTTTTCCTGAAACTCAGGCTGGCGGCATAGGTCTTTGGCCGCGACGCGGCTGCGGATCCCATTGGTGCAAATGACAACTACATTATGGTAGTCTACCAATTCATTTTTACGCTGGCGAATATCCGCCAACGGGATATTCAGACCACCTATGTTAAACTCATCAAACTCCCATTCATCGCGTACATCCACCAATACCGTTGCGGGTTTTTCAATGAGCTGGTTCAATTCCTGAGTTGAAATATCCGTGTACGTTTTCATCATCATACTTCAAAAACATACTTTCTGAAGGGAGGTTCCTGTTGCTGCAAAAAAAGGCTGTCTGTCAGTTTGTCAGAATAGCGTTTTTTGGAACGAGATTTGAAAATGCGGCAATCATCACTAGTATTCAGTTAGTCTATCATTGAAATATGGAAGCAATCCAACACGAGAAAGGGCAGATTTCGATTCATACCGAGAACATCTTCCCAATTATCAAAAAATTTCTCTACTCTGACCACGAGATTTTCCTGCGCGAGCTGGTTTCCAATGCTGTAGATGCAACCCAGAAGCTAAAGAAACTGGCTTCTTTTGGGGAGTTTAATGGCGAACTGGGCGAATTGAAAGTGACCGTCAAGCTCGATAAAGAAGCCAAGACCATTACCGTTAGCGATCAGGGTATTGGTATGACGGCGGAAGAGATTAAAAAATACATCAACCAGATTGCTTTTTCCGGCGCTTCGGAATTTCTGGAAAAATACAAAGACAAGGTTGATGACAAAGGAGCTATCATTGGCCACTTCGGATTAGGTTTCTACTCGGCGTTCATGGTAGCCGAACAAGTTGAGATCATTACGAAGTCATTCCGGGAGGGCAGCGAACCCGCGCGTTGGGTGTGCGATGGCTCAACGGAGTTTGAAATCACCTCCGCTGAACGGGCTGAGCATGGAACAGATGTCATTCTGCACATTGCACCTGACTCAGAAGAGTTTCTGGACACGTCCAGGCTGCAAAGCATTCTCGAAAAATACGGAAAATTCCTGCCGGTTAGCATTGAATTTGACGGAAAAACAATCAATAACACAGCGCCCATCTGGACCAAATCACCGTCGGAGCTGCAGGACGAAGATTACAAGAATTTCTACAAAGAGCTGTATCCATTCTCAGAAGAGCCTCTTTTCTGGATTCATCTCAACGTCGATTATCCGTTCAATCTGACAGGAGTTTTGTATTTCCCAAAAATCAAAAATGACTTTCAGATTCGGCGGGAGAAAATTCAACTCTACAGTCGTCAGGTTTTTATTACGGATGAAGTTAAAGACATCGTTCCTGACTTCTTGATGCTCTTGCACGGGGTTATTGACTCGCCGGATATTCCACTGAACGTTTCGCGGAGCTTCCTGCAATCAGATAGTAACGTTAAGAAAATCAACGGTTACATCACCCGGAAAGTAGCTGACAAACTGGCCGAAATGTTTCGGAATGACCGGGCCAGCTTCGAGCAGAAATTCGACGACATAGGCCTGTTTATCAAATATGGTATAATTTCGGACGAGAAGTTTTATGAAAAAGCCAAAGATTTCAGTCTGGTAAAAACAGTAGACAATAAATTCTACACGTTCAACGAATTCCGCGAAGCCGTGCAGGCTAACCAGACTGACAAAAACGGAACGGTTACGTGGTTATACACAACGGATCGTCAGAAACAGGACGGTTTCATCGAATCTGCCCGGAAGCGGGGTTACGAAGTGTTGTTGATGGACAACGTTCTTGATCCGCATTTTATCAACACACTGGAATCAAAACTGGAAAAGATCAGCCTGAAACGCGTTGACTCGGATACGCTGGATAAGTTGATTGACTCGGGGGTATCCAACGAAAGTGTATTGTCGGAAGACGATCAAAATAAATTAAAAACCTTGTTTGAAGCGGTAGCCAATGACAAAGCTGTGACTGTTTCGGTCGAGGCAATGCCAACCGATGAGTTACCAGTAACGATTACCTTACCTGAGTTCTTCCGCCGGATGAAAGACATGTCGGCGCTGGGTGGGGGAAATCAAATGATGTTTGGCGCGTTGCCTGACAGCTACAACCTGGCCGTTAATGCCAACCACCCGCTGGTAGATCGTATTCTGAAAGCAGATGAAGACGCCCAGAAGACACTGGCTAAGCAACTACTGGATCTGGCAAAATTGACCCAGGGAATGCTCTCTGGCGCTGACCTGACGGCTTTTGTTCGCCGTACAGCAGAAGGTTTGTAAGGATTCCTGATACAAGCGAGAAACCCCGACCAACTTGGTCGGGGTTTCTCGTTTTAAGAAGTAGTTGTTGCGCTTGAAGGTTAAGTCTTACAATGCTTTCATATACTTTTTCTCGTGCAGAGCGCGGGCTTGTCCAACCCAGTCTTCGCGCTCAATGCGGCCCGGAAAAAATTCTGTGATCTCGTTGATTTTCTGGATGTCTTCAGCAGTACAGTTCGCCAGTTGACGGAAAGTGTAAATATTTAGTGAGTGCAGCTTCTTCTCAAAGAAAGGACCAATCCCTGAAATGTCTTTTAAATCATCTGCCTCCAAGACAGATGCGCGGCCAATGCGGTCGAAATTTAATTCACTAGAGCGGGCTGCAATGCGTTGTAAGACAGCATGATCATCATCCTGTACAATGGCGGAAAAGGTAGCCATTTTTTGCTTGTATTCGAGACAGGTATTCAAAGCTGTTTCCTGCTCCTCTAATTGCTCTTGTAAATCGGTTGCCTTTCGGCTTAGAAGGAGATGTGCAATTAAATAACCAACCAAGGCAGCGAAAGCCAGTAAAAGCAGGATTTCGGTGATAGCTACACCCTGGCTAAAAGGATCAAAGTTGAACATTCGTTTTTAGTTTTAAAGTATGGTGTGAATAACTTAAGCGTTAGAAAATAAATCTAGTTGAGCAGTAAACAGGTTAATGTCCGAACTGACGACATTCTTGCAGGTCTATAGCTACGCTATGCAGTTTTTGCTCTAGCTGACGAATGTGATTTTTTCGGTTAACGTAACCAATGATAAAACCTAACGTACAAGCAACCAACAACATAATTAAGTGGTGTAGCGTTGCATCGGGCAAATGAAGAGGATTCAGGTTAAACATACGTCTGATGAATTTGGGTGAAATGAAAGGATTATTTTATGACTACGATCGTTGCCCGCCGATTAGCCCGCCGACCTTCCGCTGTGTTATTAGAGGCCACGGGTTGAGCTTCTCCTTTTCCCGCAACCTCAATCTGGCTGGCAGAAATACCAGCTTTGATGAATTGTTCTTTCACGGCGTTGGCCCGCACTCGTGAAAGGGTAAGATTGATGCCTGGAGTGCCTACGTTATCGGTATAGCCGGTGATTCGAAGCTTTTGGTCAGGATGTTCGTTCAAAAATTGCTGTGCTTCGTTCAGGAAGGTCCGGGTGGCTTCAGTAGCGATATACGTAGTCTGACCTGTATTAAAATAAAGATTAACTGGCTCAAAGACAGAGCTGTACTTTTCAGCCTTTGCTAAAGTCTCTTCCTCGCTGGGTTTCTGGCCCTTAATTGTCAATTCGTCTAAAAAGGTGTACCGCATGGTATTGTAAAGACTATCTCCATTCGGTGAAAAGACTAAATCGGTAGCTTGTTTACCCTGGATTAGCAGTTGATTGGTTGCAACACCCCGCCGAATTAGAAAAGCACGTAGCGCTTCTGCACGGGCAATGCCAAGGTTAGGCTCGTTGGAAGAATTCTGTTCGTCAGCACCAAACAAGCCTGTCAGCAGTAATCGCCTGTTTGGATTATTTTTCAAATAAGTGGCTAGCGAATCGAGTACAGTTGAAACCGTATTCATGTCTAAAGAAGAACCTGATTTCGCAAAAGCCAGGTTATCCGGTGAGTTCAGAATGAAGTTGTTTCCATCGTTTAGGCTGGCTGCTGGTTTAATAAAGGTAGGTGCGGAAGAATTGGCAAAGGCCATAGGAGCAGGCGTATCGAAATTTGGACATAGTTGCTTAACGCGGCAAACATGCCAATAGGCAGAACCGCCCATCCATAGTAAAAGCAAAACGATCCAGGGCATTTTATTGGTTAGCATGGAAGGATGTTTAATTTGTTTCCGTTCTGACGCTAAGGAATGCGCGAAGTCTCGCTATTTCCAGAAAACAAATTGGGTTGAGTCCACCATTCAATAATAGCAGTCATAAAAAAAGCCTGACAATGTAAATTGTCAGGCTTTTTATTGAAGATTAAAATATTATCGATTCATGGACACCAGGAATTCGTCGTTGTTACGCGTTCCCCGCATGCGGTCAAGCAGGAAGTCCATGGATTCCATTTGATTCATATCGGCCATGTGCTTGCGCAGAATCCAGACGCGCTGGAGCGTTTCTTTATCAAGCAGCAGATCTTCGCGGCGAGTACCAGATGCCGTTACGTCAACAGCCGGGAATACACGTTTGTTAGCCAGTTTACGGTCAAGCTGAAGTTCCATATTACCCGTACCTTTGAATTCTTCAAAGATAACTTCGTCCATTTTAGAACCTGTATCAATCAGAGCCGTGGCAATAATGGTCAGCGAACCTCCATTTTCGACGTTCCGGGCTGCACCAAAGAAACGTTTCGGTTTGTGAAGCGCGTTGGCGTCAACCCCACCCGACAGAATTTTACCCGATGAGGGAACTACTGTATTGTAAGCCCGAGCTAGACGAGTGATCGAATCAAGCAGAATCACGACATCGTGACCACACTCAACCATGCGCTTGGCTTTTTCGAGAACCATGGCCGATACTTTAACGTGCCGTTCAGCCTGCTCATCAAACGTAGAAGAAATCACTTCCGCCCGTACGCTGCGTGCCATGTCAGTTACTTCCTCGGGACGCTCATCAATCAGTAAAATAATAAGGTATACTTCCGGGTGATTTCTCGTGATGGCATTGGCAATGTCCTTAAGCAGAACGGTTTTGCCCGTTTTAGGCTGGGCCACAATCATGCCCCGCTGGCCTTTACCAATCGGTGCAAACAGGTCTACAATACGGGTCGAATATTGGTCCGGCTTCGTGCTAAGATTCAGCTTTTCTTCGGGAAACAGCGGAGTCAAATACTCGAATGGAATCCGGTCGCGTATTTCCTCTGTTGTTTTGCCATTTACGGAAGAGACGCGCAAAAGTGCAAAATACTTTTCACCTTCTTTAGGGGGGCGAATCTGGCCCCGCACCGTATCGCCGGTTTTCAAACCGAACAATTTAATTTGTGACGGTGATACATATATGTCGTCCGGACTGGCGAGGTAGTTATAGTCCGATGAGCGAAGAAAACCATAGCCTCCATCTGACATAATTTCCAGAACGCCTTCGTTCTCAATAATTCCGTCAAACTCGCGGATGTGCTGGTTATACTGACGGCGTATCCGGTTTGTGTATTCGTCGGGTCGGGCTGGCTGCCGTTGTTCCGGTTGTTGCTGCGGAACCGTTGGCTGAGCAGGCTGCTGGGCCGCTACTGATGCTGTTTCTTCCGAGTCAGACGTTGGAGCTGAGGCTTCCTGAAGTGGTTCATTTTCAGTAGGAGCGGTAAAAAATTCCTCTGTATCTGGTTCTAATACAAGGTTAATAGCCGCTTCTTCAACTTCCCGTGAACGTTTGTTAGGCCGAGGTGCGTGAGCCGTAGGCTTGGTTGCTGGCGCCTCAGCCGGAGCATCGGGGGCGTCTTGGATAGAATCAGGGGCCTGTTCCGCTTGTGGACGTTCACTACCATCTCGCCGAATCCGTTGCCGCGACCGACGATTGTCAATGTCTATTTCTGCCGAAGCCGGTGCCGAAGCGGATGTTGCCTCTACCGATTCTTCGGTTTTAGGTTCTGTTAAAACCGGTTGGTTAACCCGGTTGCGATTTTCTCCGTTACGACGATCGGTATTGGGCCGATCGGTACGGCGCTGTTGTTCAGGACGATTGCCTGTACTTTCGTTTTTGCGTTTCTGCTCGGTTGGGCGAGTTTCAGAAGCACTGGGTTTACTAATGGGTTGGGCGTCAACAGACTTATCAGCATCCGCTGGAGCTTCGGCGCGTGGGCGACGTCCACGGCGCTGGTTATCCGCAGCGGGCGCGTCGGCTTCCGCAGAGCCATCAGCAGCGATCGGAGCAGCCTCAGGTGCAATAGCCTGCTGGTCTAAGATCTTGTAAATCAGCTCTTTCTTGTTATACTTGGAAATGTCGCGGATTTGGAATTTTTCGGCTATTGGCTTTAACTCAGACAATAGCATATTGTTTAGTTCTTCAATATTGTACATAAAGGCTAATAGAAGCAAAGAGGTGCTTTACTTATTGATAGTGAGCGTGTTGTGAACGAGTGTTGACCAAAGAGGATATTCTGATGCTTAAAAGAAACGACTACTAAAACGTATAGTACAAGACAGTTAATTAACAAAAAGAAGTGGTAATTTGGTAGTTACGCGTCAGACTACTGAGTAGATCAAATTGCGGCTGATCTCATGACAAGAACTGTTGCCACAATGTTAATACGAAACCCCTGATTTGTCAACAAAAAAAACGTCCTTGAAAAGAAATTGTTTTGGCTGGTGGCAAAAATATTTGCCTATGGCCCGGACTATTGTTCGAGTGGATGTTCTGACTGGTTGCGAAGATATAGCATCCGGGTCGGAAATGCAAGTTGTCCGTTATTATGGTGAACGATATTGATTAACCGATAGTTCATTTCTTCTTTGATTCGGTTAAACTCGCGCCAGTCGGCAGTAGAAACGTAATATTGAATCAAAATATCCAGTGAACTTTCGTTGAAGCTATCAAATAAAATAAGGGCTGGATTGGCATTTGTCATCGGGTGATCCGCAAACAGTTGGCGAATCTCTTCCACAATGCGCTGAAGCGTTTCCGGCGGCGTATCAAGAGCCAGCCGAAGGGGGAATTTCGCGCGTCGCTGTCTGCGTTCAGTCAGGTTATCAAGCGATTGAGAAACCATTAGCCGGTTGGGAACGGCAATAAGACTGCCTTCATCCGTGCGGAGGCGAGTGCTCCGAAAGCCAATTTTTTCGACGGTTCCGGTTACTTGATTAACGCCCGTTCCCGCCGTAACGGTATCGCCGGTAACAAAAGGACGGTCAAGCAGAATAGCGAAAGAAGCAAACAAATTTTCGAGCGTTTCGCGGGCTGCCAACGCAATGGCCAAACCGCCAATACCAAGTCCGGTAACTAAGCCAATCACATTAACGCCGTATACCAGGCCCAGCGTGGCAAAACCACCGATAATGCAGACACTCAAAATAATCAGGTCGCGCAGGAAAGGCACGAGTTGATCGTCCAGCTTGGTCTCGGTCAGTTCGGCCCGGCGCTGAAAAATTAGCGCGAAGAATTTAATGGTTCGAACGCCCAGCCAGATCAGCACCAGCATAATGATTGTCTGGTAAAGACGGGCCACAATCTGGCGAGTGCCAAACTGGGTAATGGGTGGCCACTCCCAGGTGGAGGGAATAGAAAGAAGGCTGAAGGCGATGTAAACAACAACAAGCAGCAGCAAAATTTCAATGGGTTTGCGAACCAGACGGATAAATTCCGAGAGCGGAACGGCACTGGTTTTAGACCGCATTAAACCATAAAACGTCTTGCTCAAAATCGTGGAGACGTGTTTTTTGAGCAAGGTAACAGCCAGAATTAGGCCGGAGAACAAAAGAATAGTACCAATAGAGTTCTCCAGAATCTGGGGGCTGAACCATTGTTCCAACGTCTGCATGAATAGAAGCGGCGTGCTTTTTTCTGCCAAAATTCTGCAATGCCGCTTGGATTTACAATTTTTGCGGCGTCGTTTTCAGTCGATAAAAATAAAAGCGACTTTAAAATAATTTTATTGGTAAGTATGAACGTAGCTATTGATTGGGGGAATACATCCATAAAAGTCGCCTGGTTTGACCAAAACCAACTGGTGCAGGCACGGCATAAGGTACTCCTGAGTGAGCTTAAACGTTTGTTGATGGATAGTCCAGCCGAGGCGATCATTGTTTCATCTACCAACCGGCCAGGCGAAGCATTGCGGGAGGAATTGGATTTGCCGACTGACTTTCCGCTGCTTACCCTAATAGGAACAACGCCGGTTCCGCTCGAAAAACATTATGATACGCCGCATACCCTTGGCGCTGATCGCGTGGCGGCGGCGGTTGGCGCTAAAGTCTTATTTCCAGATGAAGACTGCCTGGTCATCGACATGGGTACCTGCATTACGTATGATGTGGTTGATGCAGCTTCTGTATTTCAAGGCGGTATGATTTCGCCGGGATTTCGGATGCGGTTTCAGGCCATGAATGCGTTTACTGAACGGCTACCGCTAGTCGAGCCCGAAGAACAACAGCCGCCGCTTCTGGCCAAAAACACGCGCCAGGCCATGCAGGCGGGCGTTATCAATGGTTTACAGGCCGAACTCAACGGTATTCTGGAAAAGCACCGGCGGGAAAAGCCAGCCATCAAAGTATTGCTGTGCGGTGGCGATGCTCCATTTTTTGAGGCTAGCCTGAAGCCTTCTCTTTTTACCGTGCCAGATCTCGTACTGATTGGCCTGAATCGTATTTTGACTTATAACCTTATGTCTTAATTATTTTCTTCTATCGGTTGGGTTACTGGGAGAATAATGTGAAATATGGAGCCTACATTTTCTTCGGATTCGGCGTAAATCACGCCCTGGTGGTTCTGGACTATTTTCCGGCACAAAGCGAGACCAATGCCCGAACCAGGGTAAATATGGCGCGTATGTAGCCGCTTGAAAACCTCAAAAATGCGTTCGGCATACTCCGCCTGAAACCCAATGCCGTTGTCGGTAAACGTAATGTCGTAATAGATGCCCTCTACCTGCAACAGATTGTAGGATTTTGCTTCTTCAGACGTTAATTCACGGGACTGGATCGTAATGAGTGGAGCTACCGGAGTTCCTTCGTCGCTTACTTTCGTAAACTTGAGGGCATTGTTTAGCAAGTTATAAAATAGCTGATTCATCTGAAGCTGAACCGCTTCGATAATTGGCAATGGCCCAACGACAACCTGCGCGCCTTTTTCCTCAATCGCCAGTTCAAAATCAGTGATTACATTCTGAATCGTCACGCTTAAATCCGTAGGTCGCACATTACGTTCCGCTTTTAGTAGTCGGGAAAATTCCAGCAAGTCCTTTATTAACAGAGACATGCGCTCAGAAGACCCAATGATTTTTGCCAATGTTGCTTTGACATCCTGAGGTAGGGTGGATGTGTTGTTAAGCATTTCGGAGAAAAGGCGAATTTTCCGCAAAGGTTCCTGAAGGTCGTGCGAGGCCACGTAGGCGTATTGCTCCAACTCCTGATTGGATTGTTGCAAATGCAGATTGACCTCCTGAAGGTGCAGGTTGGCGCTGTTTAACTCTTCGGTGCGCAGCTGGACCAGTTTTTCCAGTTCCTGTTCGACTTGCTTCTGGGTCGTAATGTCCTGGGCCGTTCCATTGAAAAGGTATGCCTTCGTTTGCTCGTTGAAAAAAGCCTGCCCCTGCGAATGAATGATGCGGCGCTGACCCGTTTGCCGATTCGTAACAATGTATTCAAGGTCATAACTACCTTCCTGCTCTGGCACCAAAACTTGCTCTAAAGCGTGAATGAGGCGGGGGCGGTCGGCCACATCAATGGCCTGAAGCATGGTTTCGAAGCTATTTTCGTGCTCAGAAAAGCCAAACCACGACTTCATCCGAGTGGAAAAAATGATCCTGCCCGTTGCTGGATTAAGGCTCCAGGTACCCAGCTTCGCTAATTCAATGGCGTTCCGTAGGCCAGCTTCCGCCTCAATGATGGTTTGGCGGCTATAAACCTGCGTAGAGATATCGGTTGCCATGTTTAAGACGGCAAAAACTGTTCCCTCGGCGTTTCGCAAGGGCTTGTATGTAAAATTAAAATAGAATGATTGCAGCTGGCCGTCAACAACAAGGTCGGCTTTACTTTCGTCGGTTTGATACGTAACACCTGTGGTATAAACGTCTTTCAGTAACTGTAAGAATGGCTGGCCATCCAACTCAGGTAAAGCTTCTCGCAACGATTTACCAATCACAGAGTCATCTTTACCCCATAACTTGACCATCGCTTCGTTTGCCAGCCGGATAGTCATATTTTCTCCTTCATAAAGAGCGGTGGCCATCGGCGCTTCCAAAATCAGTTGGCGGAACCGTCTTTCGCTTTCTTCCAGCTCCTTTTTGGCCTTGATCTGCGCGGTTACTTCAGTGGCCATGATGATGACGCCACTTACCGTTCCATCACTTTCCCGCGCCGGAGAATAGACAAAATTGAAATAATGGTCTTCTAACTGGTCATTTCGCTTTAACTGCGTCGGGGTCTCAAAGCCATAGTATGGAATGCCCGTTTTGTAAACAGACCGCAGCAACTCGGGAAATGGCTGACCAGCTAGTTCTGGCAAAGCATCCAGAATGGGTTTGCCAATAGTCCACTCGGATTTACCCCAGAGTTCCAGCAACATGGCATTTGCCGACTCAACCACAAAGTTGTCTCCTCGTACGATGCCGATGGCAACCGGTGCCTGGGTAATCATATTGCGGAACCGTTTTTCGCTTTCTATCAGCGCCTTCCGTGCTTCTTTTTCCGGTCTTAAATCCCGGGATATCGTGGCTCTGCCGAGTGGATTTTTCGTTACCGGATCAACAATAATGAGCGAGTTGGCATGTACAGGAATGGCCTTACCCGTCTTAAAATGCTGGTATAAAATTTCGCCCGACCATTTGCCCTGCTCGCGTAAACTGGTACTAACTTCGTTTTTCACCCTGTCTACTTCTTCGGGCATGACAAATTCGGTGTTTATTCGCCGGATTTCGTCGGAATCGTCCAGGCCTACCATGCGTTTGGCAGAGGCATTGAGGTAGGAGACATGGCCATCAAGGTCGGACAGGCTAATAAAATCAGAGCTGTTTTCAACCAGCGAAATAAGCTTCTGTTGCTCTTCACGGGCGATGACTTCATCGTTAATGTCCTGAACGATAGCAATAACGCTCTCTGGAATACCGTCCTCGCTGCGGATTAGCGAAGCATCGGCTTTAACCCAGATGGTGCTGCCATCCTTGCGCAAATAGCGCCGTTCGACAGTAAACGAAGGAATTTTACCTTCCAGCAAACGGCGCAGTAGAACGGCAATCCGGGGAATATCTTCTGGGTGAGAAATAGCCGTTGAGTTGTGGTTATAAAGTTCTTCCGGCGTGTACCCGACAATGGTACTATAGGCTTTATTGGTAAGTAGATAATGACCCTGAACATCCGTAATAACAATTCCGACCGACGCATTGTCAAAGGCGGTTTGGAAACGGCGTTCAACGTCTTTCAGGGCGGCGTCTTTGCGTTTTATTTCGGAGTTATCGAGGGCCGTTCCGGCGAAGCGGTAGGCTACGCCCTGTTCATTAAAATAGGCTTTTCCTTTACACCGGACCCAGCGCAGTTTTTTGTCTTCGGCACCGATGGTTCGAAATTCGAGATCGTAGTTGCCATCCGAAGCAGGATTAAGCGCCCAATCTACAGCCTCTTTAACAAGCTCCTGGTCATCAGGGTGAATGTGTTGTAAAACGTTTTCATAATTAGTCTGATGGTTGGCCGAAAAACCATAAAGTTCCTGACAGCGGCGATCCCAATTAACTGTATGTCGGATGGGGTCAAGGTCCCAGGTACCCATTTCGGCAGCTTCCAAGGCCAGAAGCCGCTGGTCTTCACTTTCTTTCTGGAGTTGCTGCTGACGGATGCGTTCGGAAATATCCATCATGGCGCCCACCATCCGGATGGCTTTCCCGTCTTTGTGAATGGTGTAGCCCCGGTCAAGAATGTGCGCGTAAGTGCCGTCGGCTCGCCGAAAACGGTATTCGGCGGCCCAGTTTGTTCCGCCGTGGTCAATGGTTGTATGAATGGCATGAACAACCCGATCTCGGTCATCCGCATGAATGTTTTCATACCAGGCGTCGGCATGAGTCCGAATGTCATAGCCAAATATGGCCTTGAAGCCGGGATTCCACCAGACGTAATTGGTCTCTAGATTCCAATCCCAAATGGCATCATGTGTCGCTTTTGCCAAAAGCTCAAACCGTTCATTAGCCGTTGTTAAATCTTCTTCGAATGGCTTTTCCCCGCCTGTCATCGGTCAAATTAATTAATGCACAAATTAGCAAAATTGGAGGCATTAAACCGTGGGCTGCTTCGGTTCTTTCCTTTTTTGCTAACGAATTCAATAGGCTTTGCATCGTTGGCGCGGTTTCCGGAGTACTGTTCTAAACCGAGTCCGGCTTTTTTATTACCTTTGTACGCCGAAACCTATACTTTGGGTTCTTTACCCGCGTTTACAGGTATATGACTCGGTATCAAATCATTTAGTATACAAATAGTCGAACTGTAATTTTTACCGTAACGCGCTGTAAAGGAGCTTATTGATACAACAGCGTAACATGCTCAAATCTAATGTCAACTTGTCGTAAAGGCGTTTCTTCACTTTTCTATACCAGTCTGTTATTGATCGGCTTAAGTCCACTCGCTTCGCAAGGGCAAGGACTCGGCAACTCCCCCTACACCTCGCAAGGCATCGGAGAACTTTACGGAGATAATAATATCTGGAACATGGGAATGGGCGGTATTGGAGTATCCAATGCCAATGGTTTCCACTTGAATACGTCTAATCCGGCTTTGCTGGCCCGAAACCGGAACACCGTTTTTGAAGTAGGTTTGCTGGGACAGGTAAAGTCAATTGCCGATCAAGTCCAGTCGCAACGGGATTTTGGAGCCAATTTAAGTTATCTCGCCTTGGGCTTTCCGGTAAAAAACCGCTGGTCAATGGGAATTAGCCTGCGGCCTTACAGTTTTGTGGATTACAACACAACTACGTATCAGCGCGTACCGGGAACAATTTACGACTCCCGTTCTTCCTACATCGGTCGCGGGGCTCTTAATAAAGCCACATTCACCAACGGTTTTCACCTGGGTAAAAACTTCTATGCAGGGGTTGAAGGCGCTTTCCTGTTTGGTAATGCCACTTATGATTCGGAATCGCAGTTACTGATTAATTTGATTGATGATGTTATTGTAACCCGATCTACGCAAACGACTTACAGCGATGTTTCCTGGCGATTGGGCGCTGCGTGGCGGCCAAAGCTAAATAAAGACTGGTATTTGAATGTTGGCGCTACTCTGGAGCCGCAGACTAAAATTCGCGGCCGCGAAACAGATACCTACCAGCAATTTTTGCCCGGTTCGGGTGACACAGGGGCGAAAACACCTTTGTCATTGGCAGACACGGTACGTTCGAACCAGGGCGGTCGCCTGACGCTCCCCTCCAAGATGCGAGCCGGATTTTCCTTCGAAAAAGCACTTAAGCTGACGGTTGGCGTCGACGTAACGTACCAGCAATGGTCAAAATACCAAACGCTGAGCGGACAATCGGGGAATTTGAAAGATAGCTACTCGGTCGCTGCCGGCCTTGAATTTCTGCCAAACGTAACCTCAAGCAACTACCTCAATCTAATTAGTTACCGCCTGGGGGCTTATTATACCCAATTGCCTAACGTTGTCAATGGAAAACAATTGACGGATATGGGAGGGAGCTTAGGGTTCTCGTTGCCAGTAGGGCGCTTTGTCAATTCAATAACGTTGTCCGTTATGGCAGGTCAGCGGGGCGTTCTAACGGATAACCAGATCCGGGAACGCTATGGAAAAATCGGATTGAGCCTGTCGCTTAACGACCGTTGGTTCCAGCGTTATAAAGTTGATTAACGTTTATTAAGATTTTTAAGTGAACCCAGGTAGAGCGCATTCTGTTTTAGAAGACAGAATGCGTTTTTTGTATGAGACTATGAGCCAGAAATTACACCAACTTTTCACTATAGCAGCGGTAAGTCTCCTGGTCGGGCTGACGGCCTGCGAGGATAAACAGGCGGTTAAGAAAGGAAAGCCATATACCGGGCCGTTGGAAGAGATCAACAACGTGCAGGTACTGTACAGCGAAGCTGGTTTGTTAAAAGTAAAGATGACCACGCCTTTGCAGTTAAAGTACGAGAGTAAGGATTTGATTTATCCTAAACCGGTGAACATTGAGTTTTATGGTCCCAACCAAGAGGTAATGACTACCCTGCGGGCGGATTCAGGCCGGTACATGAATGATAAAAACATGTACAAGGTGATGGGTAACGTGGTAGTTGTCAACAAGGCAAAAAACGAACAGCTCAAAACCGACGAGTTGAACTGGAATCCGGTAACGAAAAAGGTGTATACCGAAAAGCGCGTGAATATCCTGCTGAAAAATACGGGTGAGCGTCTTGACGGCGACGGATTAGACTCAAATCAGGATTTTTCGGATTATTCCATCCGACAGCCGCGAGGCGTTTTTCGAATCGAGCCCGGTACTGGTATTTAGCCACTTAAGGCGTTTGAGGCACGCATTGATCCAGCACTTTGCCGACATCTTTAACCTCTGAGATGGTTTTCTCGTTGCCCCATTCGTTGTAAATGTAGGTGACAATCTCCGCAACTTCGATGTTTGCCAGTTGTGGATTGGCGGGCATGGGACGGTTGTAGGGGCGTCCATTGACGACAATAGAATCACTTAGACCGTGCCGGATCAGGCAAATTACTTTTTCCTTATTCCGTAAGTAATCAGAGCCATTAATGGGTGGGTACAGGGCCGCCAGCCCTTTGCCATCGGTTTGATGACAATTGCTGCAATGCTCTTTGTAAAGCTGTTGACCAGCAACAAAATATTTCTCCCGCTTCAGTTCTTCCTCACTTTGGCAAGCAAGCAGGAACGGTAGGCAGAAGTACAAAGGCAGCAAACAAGGGCGAAAAAGAAGAGACTTTATCAGCCCTTGTTTGTTGCGTATATTTTGACTTTGTGTGGTGAAATAGCTCATTTTTTATACTCGGCCAGCAACCGATCCATATCCCTCATCAGCTTATCAACACCCTCTTCTGTAGTGCCATCGTACATGCCACGAACATGCTTTTCTTTATCAACGAGCACAAAATGGCCGCTATGAAGTAAACCACCGGGAGCGCCTTTGTCTTCCTGAGCAACCACCATGTAGTTTTTGCCGTGCGCAAACATCTTCTCTTTGTCGCCCGTCACAAATTGCCATTGTGCGCTTTTTATGCCTAGCCCATCCGAAAATTCTTTTAGAACGGCTGGTGTATCATGCTGTGGATCAATAGTATGTGACAAAAGCATGATGTCGGGATTATCTTTATATTTGTCGTAAACCCGTTTCATCTGCGTTTTCATTTTAGGGCAGATGGTCGGGCAGGAGACGAAGAAGAAATCAGCCACGTAAATTTTGCCATCGAGCGTTTTATTGGTTACGGGCAGGCTATCCTGGTTGGTAAATTCAAAGGCTGGAATTTCGTGATAAATGGTATCAACTACAGTTTTTCCATCCACTTCTTTGGTGGTGGTTTCGCGCTCTCCGTAAATAGGCAATCGATCGTCAGACGATGAACAGGCAAACAGACCGGTGGCCAGTACTACAGTACTAAAAAATTTACTGACAATTTTCATAAAATAGAGGATCTTACCTTAAAAAAGACAAGCTAATGGCTGCTTTCGTTCCGCTTAAGGTTGGCTTTCCAGGTACTTTTTCGCCCGGTCAATGCTCTGGTTGGTTTTTTCCTTAACCCGCGAAATCTTTTGCTTTTCCAGATTCAGGTATTCTGTCGCTTTAGACTCGTCCAGACTTTTGAGGGTATCCGCTTTGTACTGATACATCCACTCCGACATTAAGCTATCGGCTTCAACCAACGATTGGTTTATCATAATCCCCTCGTTAATCCGATCCTGTAACGGAACGGTCAGCTTATTGGTTTTGGCAGTACTATCTATCATGATAAGCTGCTCACTAATCTGGCCTTTGAGCTGCATAAGCTCTTCCATGCGCGGCATGACCTCATCGTGAACGGCCATAACTTCAGCTTCTAACTTTTCGACTCCTTCTTTACTTTCTGATTTACAGGCGGCTAAAGATAAAAGGGCAAAACAGGTTACGGTGATGGTTACTTTTTTCATAGATATAGTAAGCTAAACCGTCAGCGCGTTTTAGGGGCGGCTGACAAAATTTCACGCGCGTTACTGATGACTTTTTTCGAGGGGTTGTTTCCGCCAATCATCTGCGCAATCTCCTGAACCCGTTCGTCGAAGTTCAGTTTTTTAATCTGGCTAACTGTTTTATTGCCAGAATGGTCTTTGTAAACAAAATAGTGAGCCGCACCCTGCGCGGCGATTTGGTGCAGGTGCGTAATGGCAATAATCTGGTGATTGTGCGCCATATCCTGCATCATATTTCCCATTTTGATCGCGATTTCACCGGACACGCCAGTATCGATCTCGTCAAAGATAATGGTTGGCATCGAGCGTTTGCTAGCGAGAATGTATTTAATCGCCATCATCAAGCGGGAGAATTCACCTCCAGAGGCAACATTTTTGAGCTGCTGGGGCTTTACGCCTTTGTTCGCGCTGAAAAGAAACGAAATAGTATCGATTCCGTTGGTTGTCGGCTTGCCTGTTTCCGACGAGATAGCCAAAGAGGCGTTTGGCATGCCCAGATCATTCAGCAAACTGCCAATTTCTTTTTCAATTAGTGGCAACACCTCTTTACGTGAGTTCGACAGCGTTTGCGCACTTTGAGTCAATTGTTGTAAGGCATCGTCCGCACTGGCTTTGGCCGCGGCGATTTCGTCATCCAGATTTAATACTTTACTAACCTTTCGCTCCAGTTCGGCCTGAATGGCAAGCAATTCCTGAACGGTTTTTGCCTGGTGTTTTGTCTGTAAATTATAGACCAGATTCAGGCGTTCGCGGACGGTTTCGGCGCGGGTTTCATTGGTCTCAACGCCCTCTTGCTCTGTGCTGATTTCACCGGCTAAATCCCTTAATTCAATCAGTGAGCTTTGAGCACGGTCGCGCAATTGCTCAAATTGATCCGATAAGCGGCTTATGTAATTCAGGTTGCTAACTACGCTTTTGAGGTAAACAACCACCGACTGCTCGGCATTGTCCAGGTAATCATAAGATAGCTGAAGGCGCTCCCGAATCACTTCGGCATTTTCGAGGACATTCAATTCCTGCTCGAGTTGTTCCTGCTCGTCGGGTTGTAGCGTTAGTTTAGCGAGTTCTTCGTACAAAAAATTGTTGTAGTCAAACTCCTTCTTCATCTGGGAGGCCTCGTTCAGCAACTGGTCGTAGGCTTCCTGTTTCTGGCGGTATGCCCGGTAATCAACGCGATATTGACGCAATAATTCGTCATTTTGCGCGTAGGTATCGACAATCTGTAACTGAAAATCATTGGATCCCAGCAGAACAGAATCGTGCTGGGAGTGAATGTCCATCATCTGGCTGGTCACGCGTCGGAGCGTCTCCAGGTTGACGGGCGTATCATTGATGAAAGCTCTTGTTTTGCCGGTTGTGCTAATTTCACGCCTAACTACGCAGGTTTGCTCATAATCCAGATCTTCTTCCTCGAATATATTTTCAATGATATAGCCGGAAATGTCAAATGTCCCCTCAATAACGCATTTTTCGGTAGCGTTATAAAGAACTTTGGTATCAGCGCGATTGCCTAACAGCAACCCAAGCGCGCCCAGCATGATTGATTTTCCCGCGCCCGTCTCACCCGTAATGATGTTGAGGGAGCGGTCTGGTTTAATTTCCAGTTGTTGAATCAGCGCGTAATTTTTTATTAGTAAATGCGATAGCATATAGGAATATCCTCATGAGATAAACAATGCCAGGTAAGCTCCGGTTCAGAATGGAGCCACCTCGTCGAACACTACTTCGTCAATTTCCGCAACGGGGACAGTATGCCGGTGACCAATGTTGTCACGCAAGCTTAGTTGGCTCTCCTGGACAGCGGTCAGACGCCCGTGTAGCGTTCGACCATCCAGAAACACCAGATTAACTTCGGTTCCCGTTAGGCGAGCAGTTTGTTCGAGAAGGTTTGCTGCCCGGATGCGAATTAAACGTTTACCCATGAAATTACACCGGATTTTCGATGTATAATGAATGAAAATTAATAAGTACCGAAATTAGTGATTCAAATGGAAGAACGATCAGCGAAGCAATTTTCGGTAAAGTTCGGTTTTGCTAGGGTCGAGTGACGAAAGTACAGTAAAGGCTTTCTGCCGTTCATCGCGCGTTCCTTCATACAGAATGTTGTAAAGTTCCTCGCCCTTGGCATCAAAGAACGTATTGATAACGATGGAGTTAGGGCGTTGCTGGCTAACTTGTTGGATCGCTGACAATACTCCAATAACCTGCTGCCGTGAGCCAGCCGGATTCTGTGCAAACGTATCCAGCGCTTGCCGATGATACGTATAAAGCGCTTCGTGAAAAGGAATAAATTGCTGGCTTTGCAGGTTTTCAATCATCCAGTAGCGATTTCTTAAATCACCCTGTGCATTCCAGCCTGCACCGCTCGGAGCCAGGTTCATGATATTGAAAGCACGCTGGTAAAAAGGTTTTCCGCCTTGTTTCCCGAACGTATCATAATCGGTGCCCAGAATGATCATGGCGTGAAAAGCCAGCAGCGAGGTTAACTCGTTCTGGTAGGTGTTTTCGTTGAAATACATGGGGTCGTTCTGGCGGTAATTAAAATTGAACGTATTGTCCATGTATCGTAGCGTAACGGTTTCATAGCCAGTGCCATAAACCGGTCGCGTAACCAGTATCTGTGTACGACATTCGTATGTATTTTGTACCGGAACGCGGATAACATTAATCTGCAACCGGCAATTAATTCGTTCTTCAGGGCTGTAATTGTCGTTTGTCCAGCGGCGATTATTCATAAAATCCGTAATGAACGCCTGAAGCTGGGGAAAAATCTGCCGGTCTGTGGATGCTTTAAAATCCGTTTGCTCGGTATTGATAATCACCTGGCAATTCAGTTCCTGGGCATGAACCTGCCTACCGAGCAGGCAGAGCAGAAGGACAGCAAGAAGCGATAGTATAGATGTTGGTTTCATGCGATTGATACCTCTTTTTCCACAAGTTGCAGCAAATCAGCGGCCACTTCATCTTTCGATTTCAGAGCAAACTCGTGAATCTTTTCCTTTTTATCAATAACGGTAATTTTGTTGGTATCGTGTCCAAACCCAGCCCCTGAATCGCGTAAGGAGTTAAGAACAATAAAGTCGAAATTTTTGCGGTGAAGTTTATTAATGGCATTAGCCAGTTCGTCATTGGTTTCAAGCGCAAAACCAACCATAAACTGGTCTGCGCGTTTCTGCTTTCCTAAAGTAGCGGCAATATCAATCGTTCGGCTCAACTCAATGTTAAAATGGGCGTCTTGCTTCTTGATCTTTTGCGTGGCTGGGTGAGCGGGAGTATAGTCGGCCACGGCAGCAGCCAATATAATGATGTCTGCTCTAGAAAAGTGCTCGGAAGTAGCCTCAAACATCTCCTGCGCTGAACGCACCGAAAGCCGCCGAATCGCGGGATCGGGGAGAGGCAACGCCGTCGGACCGCTAACGAGGGTGACCGTAGCGCCCGCCTGAGCAAAGGCTTTAGCGAGGGCATAGCCCATTTTACCAGAAGAGTGATTGCTAATAAATCGTACCGGATCGATGGGTTCCTGCGTGGGTCCAGCCGTGATCAGAACGTGTTTAGTCGCCAGAAGGGACCGATGAGCGAAGTAACGCTCCAACTCCTGAATAATGTGTTCTGGCTCGGCCAACCGGCCTTCGCCAACTAAACCGCTGGCTAGCTCGCCGTGTTCAGCTCGAATAACTCGATTACCAAATGATTCCAGCCGTTGTAGGTTCTCTACAGTAGTGGGGTGGCGGTACATATCCAGATCCATAGCCGGAGCTACAAAAACCGGACACTTGGCGGACAGGTAAACAGCCGACAGCAGATCATCACAAAAGCCATGTGCCATTCGGGCCAGCGTATGGGCGGAGGCCGGAGCAATTACCACCAAATCAGCCCATAAGCCCAATTCAACGTGGTTGTTCCAACTGCCTGTCTCGTCATGGACAAACTGGGTCAGCACCGGTTTTTTCGAAAGGGTAGCCAGCGTTAAAGGGGTAATAAAATCCGTAGCGGCTTTGGTCATTACCACCTGAACTTCCGCGCCTGCTTTCACCAGAAGCCGAATGAGAAGGGCCGATTTATAGGCGGAGATGCTACCAGTTACGCCCAGTAAGATCCTTTTACCCGTAAGTAGAGACATAAATGGAGAAGGCTTAATGACAAAGACGCTACGTCTGCACAAGATTCGCTGAAAATTTCAGGGCGAACTTTTACAGACGTAGCGTCTTGCAATTAGAGGATCGTCTTTACGTTAGAACTAGTTGGTCGCGTCCTGATCGGTATAACGCCACTGTACTTTATCGTCCAGAAATTCGTCGGTTGCCAGCGTTGTTGGCTTTGGCAGCCGTTCGTAATATTTTGAAATCTCGATTTGCTCGCGGTTCTCGAAAACTTCTTCAAGATTATCTACTGCCGAAGCAAACTCAGAAAGTTTGTTGCTGAGTTCTTCTTTCATGCGGGTAGATATCTGCCGTGCGCGTTTAGAAACTACCGATACAGATTCATATAAGTTACCGGTTTTAGCGGCGATTGTATCCGCGTCGCGCGTAGTCAGTGAAGGATTAGATGCCATATCGTTTGTACTGCTTAATTTGATGCTGTTGCTGTTGAGACTTTGCCGGCAGGCTGTGATTCAGGCTTTTTCTCTTTTTCTTCTTTGTTGATGCGTTCCAGTTCTTTCTGGCTATCTGTAAACAGCTTTTCTGCCGTGCGGGCATATTTGCTGTTTGGGTATTTATCAACAAATCCCTGATAAAAAGTAACCACTTCCTGGTACCGTTCTTTCTGCTTTTCTACCGAGCTATTTTGCGCCAGGCTATGCTGGGCATCAACCCGTAAATAAGCTAATTCTTCATTAAAACCGGAGTCTGGGTATTCGCGCTGAAAATTGTTGATAGACACGACGGCTGACCGGTAATTAGCGATATTTGCCGCGCTGGTTTTATAATATAGTTTGGCCTTATCGTATGATTTACGCTCTAGCTTATTGCGCAGATCCAGAATCATGGTGGTACATTCCTTGCTAAAGGGGCTGGTTGGGAATGTGTTAACAAAATCCTGAAGAGCGGCAACGGCGGTCAGTGAGTTAGACTGATCCAGGTTGTAACTCGGTGAATCCTTATACAGAGAAAGCGCATACATATACATGGCTTCCTGGGCATAATCGCTTCGCGCAAATGTTTCGTAAAACTGCTTGAAGTGAAAAGACGACAATTGGTAATTTCCCTGGTGGTACTCGGTGTAGGCCCGGTAAAATTGGGCCATTTCTGACTCGGTACTTCCTTTTAGGATGGGTATAATTTCTTCAAACAATAGACCAGATCGGTACCAGTCTCCTTTTTTGAAATAACTAACGGCAGCTTGATATTTCTCAACGTCCGTCCCCTTTTTCTGAAGTTTCTGAAATGGGCTGCACGAAGCCAAAAACACCAGCAACGCCACTCCAATAATCCCTGCTCTCCGACAATGTTGCATAAGACTGCAAAAATAATAAAAATCAGCCAAATCACTATTATTCAGATAACGAAGATCGGATTGAAATAGTGCAGTAGCGGTGAATGCAAACCGCCGCTATGGTTGAAGTCCGGGTAGTGAAACACCCTAAACTTCGCGTATAGCGGCGGCCTTGTTATAAATTACTTACTGGTGTCGAACTAAAAACTTTTTGGTAGCAACCTTCTTGCCATCCAGCGAAAGCGTATAAAAATAAACGCCATTGTTCCAATCACGGGTTGGTATACGAAGCCTGCGGTCACTGCGGTCAAGGGAGTGCTCAGCAACAGGCGACCCAAGTACGTTAGACAGTAAAATTTTAGCCTCGTTAACGTTTCCTATTATTTGAAAATCTACCTCCGCATAATCTTCAACAACTGGATTAGGGTAAATATTTGAGACGGAAATTCGTTCATTGGCAAACATCCGTTCTTCCGATTTCTTCGATTCTTCAGCCGTTGAATGACGTGTTTCAGCCACTGAGGCGCTGCTGGCTTCTGAGGAGGTTGCCCGGGCTAGCACTTTAGGCGTCGAAGAAGAAAGCAGTTTCGTGCGGAAATATTCACTAATGGCCGTATTCTTTCGAACAGTCACACCACGATCAGGTACATTAACAGCAGATTGCTTTAAAAAAGGCAATTTCTTAGAGGAAATATCACGCTGCTCGGTCGAAGCAGGTTTTCGCCCCATTTCTAATCGGCTTTTAGGCGTACTATCTGTCTGAGCCTGTAAGCTCGTCGACAGCAGCAAGGCTAGTCCGGTTAAACAAAAATATAATTGTATAGATTTTTTCATAGTTGGTACTCTTCATAGTAGGGTGGATATATGTGCCCACCACAAACATATTAAAAAAAAAAGGAAAGCAAACGAGCACTTCCTTAAAAAATTGCAATATTTTTATTATTTGTCTATTAGAACTGTTTTACCCCCCAAAGGTTTAGCCGAAACAGTGGTTTTTAATGACTTTTCCTTTGGCTTTTCAAGTTGCTTGTCCGGTTTATTCTCCAAGCCTAAGACTTGAGCTTTAGTCGGTTGGTCCTCTTTTCGCCAATTAAAGCCATCCAATTGCTTTTTTCCATCCCGTAATTCATGAGGTGGCACAAACTGCGAATCTGGTTGACCGATAAACTTAATATTTTTCACTTTCCGGTCGTCAAATCGAATGTTCATCTTGCTGCACTGGACGTGATTCATTCCCACTAATTTATTTTTTTCGTCCAGCGCGAAATAGTTGCTTTCTCCATTGCCTTCTACTACAACCAGCTCAATATCGGAGCGATCAAATTTGGGTTTATAATCGAAATATGCCGTAATGCTTCGTCCTTTGACCTGGTTGAATTGTTGCAAGGTATCTTGAGATATGACAAAAGATTTGGTCCGAAGATACATAGTATGGATACGATTATTTTTCAGCTTGGCAGTCATAGAGTCTGCCTCCATCTGATAATTCGTGCTCCAAACAATCGGATCACGGAAAAAATAGATGGTTGAATCGGCCGTTTCATAGACAATAGAATCGCATTTACTCTGTAGGTCAGATTTGAAGATCAATACGTTATGATGACCAATCAATCTTCGTTTTGTATTATTTGCTGTGGTGCTACCGGGCTTGGTGATTTTAGGATTTTTGTCTGGTATTTCGAACGACCAAAGTGTGTCCGCACGCATAAAAAGTGTATCTGCTCCACTAATACTTTGCACGACCGCATTCCCAACCATGCGCGCTACGCCAGCCTGTCGGTTATAGCGGCCAAAATTGCCCGTTAAGGTTGTCTTATCATTTTTAGCAACGAGAACCACATTTCCTTTTGCTACATAAAATTCGCTGGTGCTATTGCCACCAAGTGAATCACCCGTCAGGGTATATTTGTCCGTTTCTACGGTTGCGCGGCGCTGGAAATTAGAGACTCGGGAAATGGTGTTGTACTGGCCTTCTTTGGCAATCAGGGTCCCATCCTTACTGATGATTTTCGTTGGCCCCTGAAACGTTGCAATTTTGGTCAGCGAGTTATAGAGCAGCGAATCGGCTGTTAGTGTATACTTGGGGTTAACAATTTTGACATTCCGGCGAAATTCGAATTGTTTGGTTTGGGTATAGTAATCGCCTTCCCGACTCGTCAGGATATTTTCGCTATCTATGATGCGGCCATTCACCGGATAGCTGGCTTTCCCAATGGCCATATCGTAGTTGAGGCGCTGGGTTGTAAGCGTCATTTTACGGTCGCGGAGTACCACGTTTCCGCGTACATTTGCCTGCCGATTTGCTCCGTAATAATACATTGTGTCACCTTTTACGCTAACCGTATCGCCCTGCACCATGCGGGCGTGTCCGTACGCTTCAATTGTGTTGGTCGTCCGGTTCTGAATGGCCCGGTCGCAATACATGAGCGCGCCTTTGTGTTTCAAAACCACATTACCCGTCAGTTCGCGGACCTCTTCACTGCCGGTTTTTAACCCTTTTAAGGTTTGAGCGCGGACAATTTCGACCACATCGTCACCCGCGGCTGGCTGACTAACCTGCGCCTGGGCGCTACCCACAAAGAAGCTTAGGAGTATCGTTAGAATACCCTGGACAATTCTGTTATTAATGACCCGATGTACCGGTAAATCGTTGCAACTCATCACGAAATAATTCCCTGCTTTTTTACTTCTGGAAGCGGATTAACTTTTTTGCCTTCTTCCGGAACATATTGTGTTATTTTCACGCTACAAAACTACGGCTTCGGTCTGAAACCCAACGATGCGAGACGCGTTTTTAAGCTTTCTTAACAAAGAACAACTTTTCCAACCAACTGATTCAGTGCTTTTGGCCGTTAGCGGCGGAATTGATTCTGTGGCCATGGTAGACCTGTTTCTGGCAACGGAAGTTTCGGTGGGGATTGCGCATGTCAATTTTGGGTTGCGCGGCGAAGAATCTGAGGGCGACGAACAATTTGTGCGGGACCTAGCGAAGCGACACAGCATTCCCTTTTATACTACCCGTTTTAATACCTTATCGCTCGCCAGTGAGCAAGGAGTCTCTACGCAAATGATGGCCCGGCAACTGCGGTATGACTGGTTTGGACAACTCGCCAGGGAATATGGCTATAGCTGCGTGGCAACCGCCCACCATAGCGATGATAATCTCGAAACGGTGCTGTTAAATTTGATTCGTGGTACGGGCGTAGCAGGTTTACGTGGTATTTCGGTTCAGCAGGACTTTCCGTGGGGGCGCCTGGTCCGACCGCTTTGGTTTGCTAGCCGGGCTGATCTTGAGCAGTATGTGCAGGAGCAGGGTTTGCCCTGGCGCGAAGATAGCTCTAATGTGGAGGATAAATACCGGCGGAATCGGTTGCGCCACCAGGTTGTGCCGGTATTGAAAGAGCTGAATCCGAATCTACTGCAAACAATCCAGGCTACGTACGAGCGAGTGGGAGCGGCTGAGAATTTAGTGGAGCAAGCACTGAGTCATTCCTGGAAAGCACTTATTCAGCAGCAGGGTGAGCGCCTGTTTATTCCTTTGCAAGCGCTTCAGGCACTACCGGAATGGCCCTTCAGACTATCCGAATGGTTACGGCCATTTGGGTTTCGTTATGCGCAAATTCAGCCGATAGCCGAAGCGGTTCGCGGAACGTCGTTTGGCCAAACGTTTGAGTCGGGGACGCACCGGATTCTGCGGGATCGCGAAGCCTTGGTGATTACCCCGAAAGGGGCCAACGAAACAACGGAAATAAGTCTGGATCAGTTGCCAACGGAGCCTCTACGGATAGATGAGCATCTTTCGTTGGTATTTAGTTGCCAGGAAAAGCCAACTGATTTTATCATTCCGGCTGATGCGCGGGTGGCTTGTCTGGACGCTGATCAAGTGAAGTGGCCCTTAACCATTCGTCGGTGGCGGGCGGGAGACCGTTTTCAGCCGCTGGGAATGAAAGGTAGTCAGGCAATTGGAGATTGGTTTACGAACCGAAAAATCGCACTTCACAAGCGGGAATCCAGTTATGTGCTCTTGTCGGGAGAGACGATTGTCTGGTTGATTGGCTACCGAATTGATAACCGGTTTCGCCTGCAAGAACAAACCCATAAGTTGTTATTTATTAAGGTATTGTAACTTAAATGTTACTCTTGATGGTTATTATTTAACTTATTGATTTCTAGCAAATTGGCTTTATTTTTGTGGTTAAATAATTTGCTGGCTACTTCGCCTGTTATTAACTTGGTAAGTTTTTTAATTGGCATTTTGGCATCTATTTTGTTACCTGCTAGGCGAATGATCAGAATTAATTCGATATCTTCTATGAAACCTTTACGATTGTTGGTGGCTTGTGTTTGCTTGTGCTTACTGGCGCTAAATGGGTATGCGCAGAGCACACGGCTACGATCTGCCAACAAGCAGTTTGAAACGATGAGTTATCTCAACGCTGCCCGGGGGTACGAAGATTTTTTGCGGTCAGATAAGAAAAAAGACCCTGCGGAAACCCAGGAAGCGCTTACCAAACTAGCTTACAGCTACCGCTTATTGCAGGATTCGCGGAATGCAGAACGGGTGTATGCAGACCTGATTCGGGATTTTCCAGACACAGATTCCAAAAATTACCTTTACTACGCACAAGCGCTGGCTTCCAACGGAAAATACCGGGAGTCGCAAAAGCTATATAGCCAGTACGGAGAAAAACAAACCAATGACCTCCGGGGGCGAACGTTTACGGTGTCTTACATGGACATGAGTAAATTTTATCAGGATTCTGCGTCCTACAAGGTTGATTTTCTGCCGATCAACTCCCGACAGGCCGATTTCAGCCCGATGTACTATCAGGGTGGATTGGTTTTTGTTTCAGGGCGTGAAGAATCAGGCATCATCAAGCGGATCTTTCAGTGGAACCAGACGCCTTTTTTTGATTTGTATTTCCAGCCAGATACCACCGAGTTAGTACGCATAGTTGATCCGGTACGAACGAGTGCGTTAGGAGGAGGGAATACAACGGCGGATGCGGCTAAGGAGCCTAAGCCGCTCCCTCTTTCGCGGACGGAAGTCTTTAGCCGGACGTTAAATACTAAATACCACGAAGGGCCGGTTACTTTTTTCAAAGACCAATCAAAACTGATTTTTACCCGGAACAATACCAGTAAAGGCAAAAATGGGAAAAGCTCGGAAGGGGTGCGGAAGTTGAAACTGTTTATTGCCGAAAATGACAACGGAAGTTGGCGCAATGCAGAAGAGTTGCCTTTTTGCTCCAATGAATACTCAACGGGGCACCCGGCTTTATCGCCTGATGATACCAAGCTCTACTTCGTGTCGGACATGCCCGGCGGCTACGGTGGAACGGATATTTACGTTGTCGAATACAATAACGGCCAGTGGGGAACGCCAGTCAACATGGGCAAGGAAATCAATACGGAGGGCAATGAAATGTTTCCCTTCGTTGATCCAAACGGCCATCTTTATTTTGCCTCCGACGGTCATGAAGGCTTGGGGGGGCTAGATATTTTCTTTGCCGAACTGCACGAGGGCGTTGCTTACAAAGGCGTTAAGAACCTGGGCGCACCGATTAATTCGGAAAAAGATGATTTCGGATTGATTACGGATAAAAACCGCAAGTCGGGTTATTTCAGCAGCAACCGGAAACAGGGCATTTACGACGATGATATTTACCGCTTCAGTCGGGTTTGCAAGCAAATGGATGTGCTGGTGTTTGACGCCAAGACCCAAAAACCAATTTCGCTGGCCGACGTAAGAACCTTGCGAAACGGCGTTAATCAGGATTTGCGCCTGACCAGTGCCGAGGGACGGACAACGTTCTGTCTGGCTGGCAATACCGAGTATGAGTTTCGGGCTATCAAAGAAGGATATTCGCCCAATACGGTTCGTTTTTCAACCTTAACGCAGTCCCAGAACCCGGTCATGTCGGTGTCTATTTATCTGGAAAAAACAGAAAATACACTCGTTAAAGGAACCGTTAAAACAGAGGTGAACCAACGCCCGGCGGAAGGAGTGCAAGTTATTCTGCGCAACGAAAAAGACAAGTCGGAGCAGAGCGTGACAACTGGCCCCGATGGGAAGTACGAGTTTGAAATGAAACCGGGAGCGCCTTATACCATTACAACCCAAAAAAATCGGTATGCGACCAATAAAGAACAATTGCCTAAAATGAAGCCCGGAAAAAATCCGAAAGTCATTGAAAGCGATCAGGGTTTATATGGAGAAGGGGATATTTTTGAACTAAAAAATATCTATTACGATTACGGAAAATTCTTCATTCGGCCAACGGCCGCCCGCGAGCTGGATCGGGTAGTAAGCATCCTGAAAAAATACCCGGCCATGAAAATCGAAGTGCGTTCGCACACCGATAGCCGCGCAACGGATACGTTTAATCTGCGTTTGTCGGAAAACCGCGCTCGCGCTGCGGTAGATTACATGGTGTCGCGGGGAATTGAGCCGGCACGGTTGACTGCCCAGGGGCTGGGTGAAACCGAACTGGTTAATGGCTGTGAAGATGGCGTAAAATGTGCTGAGCGGGACCACCAGCTCAACCGACGAACTGAATTTAAGGTTCTAGCGGTTAAGTAAGAACGCGTTCTTTCATCATTCGGGAGATCCATGAGCCATGCTGCTTAGGGGCCTCCCGAATTTTAGTTTCTTCCCAAAAATGCCCTTTTTGTTACTCGCCAGGCTGTTTGTGCATCTTCTAGTGAATGGAATGGGCAGACATACTTAAAATATACTACTTTCGTTGCAAAAGAATAGCCTCCAGCTCACATCTCACCGACATCCTATGCCTAACGAAACTGATCTACCTTCTTTTGTTCGCTCCTGGCGTCAGCTTTACGCCATCGTTATCGGTAGCCTGATACTGGAAATCGTCTTTTTCTACGGATTTATGCGTTATTTCTCATGAGTAGTCTGGATTGGCTGGTCCTGGTTGGAACGCTGGCCGTCATTACTATTTATGGACTAGTCCGGAGCCGGGGTAATAAAAACATGGATGATTACCTGCTGGCCGGAAATTCGCTGCCCTGGTACCACGTTTGTTTGTCAGTGATGGCAACCCAAGCCAGTGCGGTTACTTTTTTGTCGGCACCGGGGCAGGCCTATACCGACGGAATGCGGTTTGTCCAGTTTTATTTTGGTCTGCCTCTGGCGATGGTTGTTCTGGCCGTCACCTTTGTTCCCATTTTTCACAAACTGAAAGTTTTTACGGCCTACGAATACCTGGAGTCGCGTTTTGACGCCCGGGTTCGTGTGTTGACTGCCTTGCTTTTTCTGATTCAGCGAGGTCTATCAACGGGTCTGTCTATTTACGCGCCTTCGATCATTCTGTCAACAATTTTAGGATGGAATATCTACTGGACCAATATCCTCATGGGGGGAATTGTGCTGATGTATACAGTCACCGGCGGTACAAAGGCCATTTCGTATACCCACCTTCAACAAATGCTGATTGTAACGCTGGCCATGTTTCTGGCGGGCTGGATGACAGTTCATTTAATGCCCGATGAGATCGGGTTTACGGACGCCTTGCAGGTGGCCGGAAAATCCGGGCGGCTCAATACCATCGACCTGAAATTTGACCCTGATAGCCGCTACAATGTCTGGTCGGGCTTAATTGGTGGCTTTTTCTTGCAGCTATCTTATTTTGGGACCGATCAGTCGCAGGTGGGGCGCTACCTGACAGGGCAGACGGTAGGGCAGAGTCGGTTGGGTCTACTAGCCAACGGGATGCTAAAAATTCCCATGCAGTTTCTGATTCTCTTGGCAGGTGTGCTGGTTTTTGTTTTCTACCAATTCCAGCCGTCGCCTATCTTCTTCAACAAAGTCGAAACGGATGCGCTGAAAAAAAGCCCTTACGCCGCTCAGTACCACCAGTTGGAGCAGCAGCACACCCAACTTGAAACCCAACGCCAGCAAGCGATTATAAGCCTGAATAAGGCTTTGAACAACGACAATGAGCGTGCCGTTGAGGAAGCAAGAACGTTAATTCAGACCACCGATACGCAGGAGCGAAGCATCAAGCAGCAAACCGTCGATCTGATCAAGAAAAACAATCCAGCCGCTGATGTTAGCGACGTCAATTACATTTTCCTTCGCTTTGTGCTCGATTATTTGCCGCATGGCTTAATTGGCTTACTGATTGCGGTAATATTCAGCGCCTCGATGGGCTCCATTGCGGCGGCGTATAATTCCTTGGCTTCAACGACCGTCGTTGATATCTACAAGCGGCTGATTCGGCAGAAAAGCGAAGACAAGCATTACCTGCTGGCTTCGAAGGTATCGACCGTTATCTGGGGCGTATTCTGCATTTTTGTGGCTCAATTCGCCAACCGCCTGGGAAGCATGATTGAGGCCGTTAATATTCTGGGCTCGCTGTTTTATGGCGTTATTCTGGGAATATTTCTGATTGCTTTTTACTGCAAATCCATTGGGCCGAAAGCCACGTTCTGGGCGGCTATATTAGGTGAGATCCTGGTAGTACTTTGCTATTACTACGAAGTGACGGCGTTTTTATGGCTTAACGTGATCGGTTGCCTGCTTGTCGTTGGAATTGCCTGGATTTTAAAAATGATGCTGGGAGAAAAAGCGCCCGTCCCAAGCGACTAACAAAGACAAAAGGCCCGTCGTATGGCGGGCCTTTTGTAAATTGGGCATCAGAATTACTTCTTCTTTTTCTTTACCAACTGTGCTGGTTTAGGCAGTGCCGCCTGAAAGTCACTAACATTCTTGGCGATGGCGTCCTTAAAGAAGCCGAATGATTGATCGCCAGACGTTTCGCCCAAGGCCAATGCCTTCTGAGCGAGGGGCAACGCTTCGGCTACCTTTCCCATTTTAGCCAGAATTTGTGCTTTGGTCCACACATTCCGGTAGGTTTCCTTCAAACCGATGGATTTATCTACCCAAGCCAACGCCTGATCCAGATTACGGCCTTTTGACAGGCTCCAGTTAGCTGCCTGCGTTAAAACCGCTGGGTCTTCGGGTTTCTCGGCTACGGCTTTCTCCAGGTTTTCCTGAGCGGTCTCGTTCACATCAACGCGAAGATCAGCGGCAGCTTTGATGTTTGCCCAGGCGATATTTAGCTTTGCTGTACTGTCAGTTAGGTCACTGAAACCAATGAAGAACGATTCTACTTTTTCGTTGCTGGGAGTGGCCTTGATTTTTACACGCAGCGCATCTTCTTCCTGTTTGTAAGCGTCGGTGCTGGCGGACGTATTTTTGTTGAAAATCAGCGTCCATTCACCTTGGGCCGGAATTGTAAAGAGCGAGTAAGTGCCAGCCGTAAGTTTTTCTCCTTCTACCACCACATCAGTAGTTGTCTGGAAAGTCGTTGCGGAGTTAGCACCGGTCCGCCAGAGCTGGCCATAAGGCACTAGCTGACCAAAAATTTCGCGGCCTTTTACCGCGGGACGTGAATATTTTACCGTAAAATCGGTCACGCCAACAGTCTGCACACTCGTTGCGCCAGGACTTGGCTGAGGAAGCTTGATTTGGGCGGTAGCCAACTGAGCAACAAGGCAAAGCGCGGCTGCCTGGAGGAGTAATTTCTTCATTGCTTATAGATTAAAAGTAACAAGTGGTTTTAACAACTACGAAATTGCGTCTTTTCGCTCAGAAAGAAAAACGGGACAGCGCTTAACTTTGTGGTTATGCATCGTCAAACTCTACTTTCTTTACTGGAAGCCTACACGCCTGCCGACACGAATGAGCAGGCGATGTGGCAAGAAACCCTTCACTTTGTGCAAAATCAGCCGGACTGTTTTCAGCGTACCTTGTTGATTGGCCACATTACTGGATCAGCCTGGCTTGTTAGCCCAGATCGGCAGCAGGCAGTTTTAATTCACCACCGGAAGCTGGACCGTTGGTTTCAAGCGGGAGGGCATTGTGACGGCGATCCGAACGTTGCAGCCGTGGCGCGTCGCGAAGCAGAAGAGGAAACTGGCTTACTCAGACTGCACTTACTCAACTCCGCTGTATTCGATGTAGATGTTCATCCTATCCCGGAACGAGGCGCTGAGCCAGCGCATTATCATTATGACATTCGTTTTCTGTTTGAGGCTGATCCCGCCGAGCCGTTCACGCATACTGCCGAAACAAAAGACATCCGTTGGGTACCCCTGGAAGCCATCAACGCCTTGACCGATTCCGAATCGATCCTGCGTATGGTCCGTAAAACGAAAAGCAATAACCTTATGGGTCAGTAAATTAGGGAAATCTCCATTTTTATTAGAATGTTATTAGAATTGATATTAACTACAAACGTAGTAGATAGTTTTGTTGTTATATTGTCAAGTCGTTAAGACTAAGTACAACAAAACCACAGAAACACTATGAAACCTTCATTGCTTACCTTGGCCGGTGTGCTGGCGATAGCATTGACCATACCTGCATTTGCGCAAGACAATTCGAATAATAATGTAATGGTCTCACCACATAATTATAAGCATCCTGACAAAGCCAAAGCGGCGGCTCCATCGCAAGCCAATATCGAATTCAGGAGGGCAAAAGTGAAAGATCAGAACATAGCGAGCTACCGGGAGCAACAACGTCGCGGTGGTCAGTTAGAATCGGCAATTGCTGTTCCGGCCAGTTCGATGGCTTCGGTAAATCGCAATTATAAGCAGCAAAACAACCTGGTGAAAGGCAAGACGGCAAAAGCTGCTCCTGTCGAGGTAGCGGTTAAAACGCCGGTTCCAGCACCGCAGGTTGAAACGGCCGATAACACGGGGAATTAAACTTCATAAATAGACTATACCAGAAAGCCGCTTCATTACGAGGCGGCTTTTTTCATTTAGTGGCAGAATACTATTACTGCTTCAGTAGTTTTACAGTACGTTGCGCAGCGTTGTTAGAAAGAGTTAGAAAGTACATGCCTGGTGCCAGCCGTAAGGGGCTTAACGTCAGATTGGCCACTTGATCCGTTGAATACCGTTGTTTCCAGATCACCTGTCCGGTTACGCTGGTTAACGTGGCATCCATAACCTGATTCAAGGGAAGCTCGTTCCATAACACGGTCAGTCGGTCGGCGTCGGTAAACGGATTTGGGTAAATCTGGAACGAAAATTTTTCGTTGGCAAACGTGCTGGCTCGGCTAAAATGCGGTATGCCATAACCTAGCTCGGCGTCGGGCGTGCCATATTGACTACCCGACTGCCGCAAACTTTCAATGATTTGCTGGGCCGACAGGCGCGGGAAGGCTTGCCACAAACCGGTCGCCAGAGCGGCTACTAAAGGAGCCGAAAAAGAGGTGCCGTTACCCGTGGCGATGCTGCCGCCGGGTGTGCCAAGCACGGTGCCAAGTCCCGTAGCAACCAAATCGGGTTTGACACGTCCGTCTGAAGTGGGTCCAAAGGAACTGAAAGAGGCTTTTCGGCCCTCGACATTGACGGCCCCGATGGCCAACACCGTAGCGACATCGGCAGGTGGGGCAATGTATTTCCAGTTACTAGCCCCTTCATTGCCCGCCGAAACGACCACAACCATGCCTGCTTCCGACGCCCAGCGAGCCGCCCGACTCACCAGTGTAGTCTGTCCATCGAGGTCTTTGTACGTGTGATTTTGAGCTGGGTCATCAAAGGTGGTATAGCCTAAAGACGAGTTGATTACGTCGGCACCGGTGCTGTCAGCATATTCCGCGCCTAGCAACCAGTTGGCTTCTTCGATGGGCATTTCGGAGCCGCCTTCTTCCGTTCGAAGCAGTAGATATGAAGCCCGGTAAGCAGGGCCGATTAACTGGCTTTCGGAATACCCCGCCATAATCGATAATACATTCAGACCGTGCGAGTCATCTTCGTAAACGCTGGATTCTTTCCGAACAAAATCATACGTGCCAACAATCTTGTTATCCTGAAACAGGTGTTGTAGGTAAGGCATGGTATTCGCATTGCGGAAGCCCGCGTCCAAAATAGCCACCAGCATCCCTTCGCCGTGAAACCCCTTTTCGTGCATTTTGTCAACTCCAATCTGAACCAGCTGGTTGGTGGAAATACCGTACGAAGTTGGCCCTTCCATGCCGTCTAGTTTGCTTGCTGATCGATTTTGAGTAGCGGTAGTTGGAGGCGATAAAGTATAACTGGCCCGAACATTACCCAATGCCCGGTTATTTTCAATGCCTTTTACAAAGGGGAGCGCCTGTACCTTGGCCAGCGTTGCTTCGTCGGACTGGATAAGCACGGCATTGCTCCAACGCGAGGTAAACCAGACCGTTGCGCCCGCGGCCCGGATGGCACTTACGTAGGACGGGTTAACAGGCAAATCGCGTTCGGTTAAGGCAATGTTTTGCTTGTTGCGTCGCTGAATAGACCGCACCGATAGAAACTGTTCTGGTCGTGCAATCGAATAAGGCGAATTGGCTTTATCAGTCAAAAGGACGAGGTATTTGCGGGAAGTTGTTTGCGCCCAAATTTCAGTGGTAACCAAAGTCAGAACCAGAGAAAGCAGCAGTATCGTCTTTTTCATTGCCGTAAAGCCTATTATAATTTAGTTATGGTTTTCCGTACGACCGTAGCCGGACAAACTGCCGAATTCCAAAATCAATCTGTCCCGATCCAACGCAGCTAGGCGTTGACGAGCAGAACTGAAGCTGGATGCGTTCGCGGTAAATCATGCCGACTGTTCGGGCGTATACTTCCACTCGCTTATCCTGATTAACCAGCGTTGAGTCGTTTTGTTGAAGAATCGTGACAGTCTCTGGAAACGTCTGATTCAGAACGCTGAAAGGCTGCCTCATATTGCGAAATTGATAGTCATCCGCCCCCAGCGTATTAAAAGCATTTCCGTTCCATAACGATTGATCATCAACGGGGAAAATTAGTTTAACATAATCCAGATTATTGTCTGTCCGAATCAGCTGATCATGGCTTAAACGAACGCTGCTGATGGAGTCAGGTTGCCAGGCTTGATTTTCGGTAGAACGGCGGGAACGCTCAAGCCGGTAAGTGGCAGCTCCCAATGATGTGGTAAGCTCTTCGCGGATTTGGTAGGTTCGGTTAATCGGTGCTGCCCCCAATGAATACTGTTGTTCTGTTACATCATAAATCCAGAAACGACCTGTTTCCAAAGGAAAAAAATCGTAACCTGCCGCAACCGGCTCCGTTTTGGATTGGCAAGTAATCAGACAAAAAGAAAGCAAAACAAGTAGGGATAGATAGGAATATTTCATAGACCCAAATTAGCTTTTTTTGCTCAAATCAGTTCGACTAATTTCAATAAAAAAGGTCGCGTTAGCTGCTTAGACAACGCGACCTTTCTATAAAGAAGAACTAGTTTATCCCTTTTTCTGGACTTTGCCCCAGCTATCTTTCAAGGTCACCGTCCGGTTGAAAACCAGTTTATCGGGCGTTGAGTCTGGATCAACAAAGAAATACCCTTTGCGCATAAACTGAACACTACCGCTGGGTGGAGATACCTTCAGGCTTGGCTCAACCAGTCCGCGCACGGTAACCAGTGATTCAGGATTGATAAATGTCTTAAAATCACCTTCTTCGCTGGACGGATCTTCAACGGTTAGCAGGCGATCATACAGGCGAACTTCGGCCTCGACCGCATCGGCCACTGAAACCCAGTGAATCGTTCCTTTGACATTGATGCCCGACGTGTCTGAACCTGAGCGACTTTCAGGAATATACGTACAATGCAGCTCCGTTACCTCGCCTGCCTCGTTCTTGATGGCTTCCTCGCATTTAATGATATACGCGCCCTTCAGCCGAACCAGCCCGCCGGGAAACAAACGGAAATATTTTTTCGGTGGATTTTCCAGGAAGTCTTCCCGTTCAATCCAGATTTCCCGACTAAATGGCACGTCCCGATCGCCCGCTTCCGGATCTTCAGGGTTGTTTTCAACGTGAAGCGTTTCTGTTTTTCCTTCGGGGTAGTTGGTAATCACCACTTTAATGGGGTTCTCATCCAACACGGCCATAACGCGGGGAGCCGTTTTGTTAAGCTCTTCGCGGATACAGAATTCCAGCAGTCCGACATCAATCAGGTTTTCGCGCCGCGCAATCCCAATCCGGTCGGCGAACTCCCGAATGCTCGAAGGAGTGTAGCCCCGCCGACGCAGCCCCGAAATCGTTGGCATCCGTGGGTCGTCCCAACCACTAACGTATCGTTCGTTAACCAGTTGCAGAAGCTTCCGCTTGGACATAACCGTGTAGGTCAGATTCAGTCGGGCGAATTCGATTTGTCGCGAAGGAAAAATCTCCAGCTGATCAATGTACCACTCGTAAACCGGGCGGTGCACTTCAAATTCGAGCGTACAAAGCGAGTGCGTAATTCCTTCGATAGAGTCCGACTGGCCGTGCGCGAAATCGTACATGGGGTAAATACACCATTTGTCGCCCGTCCGGTGATGATGCGCATGTTTGATGCGGTACATGATCGGATCGCGGAAATGCATGTTTGGCGAGGCCATGTCTATTTTGGCCCGTAACACCTTTTGTCCGTCGGCAAAGTCACCGTTTTTCATTTTCCGAAACAGGTCGAGGTTTTCCTCTACTGTCCGGCTGCGGAAAGGGCTTTCCTGACCGGGTTCCGTGGGCGTTCCTTTTTGCGCGGCAATTTGCTCGGCGGTTGAATCATCCACATACGCCAATCCTTTCTCAATCAGCCGCTCGGCAAAAAGGTACAGCTGATCAAAATAATTAGACGCGTAAAATTCATTTTCCCAGTCGAAGCCCAACCAGCGAACATCGGCCTTGATGGATTCTACGTATTCGGTATCTTCCGTGATCGGATTCGTATCATCGAAACGGAGGTTGGTTTTACCGCCGTATTTATCGGCCAGGCCAAAATTCAGACAAATCGACTTGGCATGCCCAATATGTAAATAGCCGTTTGGCTCGGGTGGAAAGCGCGTGTGAATTCGGCCACCATTCTTACCGCTGGCAATGTCTTCTTCGACAATTTGTTCAATAAAGTTGAGCGAACGCTCGGCGGGTTCTTTTGGTGCTTCCGTCATGGATTGTACTCCCTTGTTTAATGCCCCGAAAATACACTGATTGACCGGAATTGACAAACGAAACCTCGCGGTAGCCGTAAGATTCGCGGGCAGATGGTTACAAAAAAAGCCCATCCAAAAAGGCATGGGCTTCGCATTTCGATGTACTAAAGGTTTAGTACAAGATTATGCTTATTTTTTCTCAATAATGGCGTCGTTGGTTCCAATCAGGTAAACTACGGTTTTGTTGTTGGCAGCAGCAGTTACCCGCCAGCCCGTCAGAAGTCCATTGGCCACAACGGCCTTGACCATCTGGATAGCAGCGCCAGGCATGTCCTTCATCACCACCTGCATGGTAGATGTTGGTAAAAAAGTAAGTGGAACATCTTCTTCGCCATTCTTGAACGCGCCATTGGCATTTACGTAGATAACGCGATTCATTGACCCATCCCGTAAGGATACAAGCCACCCGTCGCTGGTGTATTGCTGACCGCGCAGGTCCGTGGCGTTTGGATAGGCAGAACGTACACTTTGGTAAATAGCGGGATTCAGACCTGAGTTAGAGGCATCCCGAATAATCTCATCGTCATCCCGGCTACAGCTTGGCATCGATACTGAAAGAACTACCAGCATGAGCGCAATAAAGCCTTGCTTAAACGAGGTCCATACAAAATTGGCTGGCATAAAATTCAGGTGTTTCATTTTAAGTATTGTTTACAGAGAAATGGTTATTATCAAGATATCTATAAAACATCATCGTTTTACGGATGTTCAAAATATAGTACAGTTTGTTTATTTTTCCTTTTTTGGCCACAAATAACAAAAGCGCAGATTGGGTGAATTCAGCGATCCCAACTAGTTGAAATCCGTTAACCCACCCAATCTGCGCTTCTGCCTGACTAATTTCTTATTTCTTTACGATCACACCGTCAGCCACAAACGTAACGGCTTTCTCTGGTTCGGTGATGGCCGCAATTTCTTCTTTGCTCTTCTTGGCATCTTCGGCGTAATGACGCAGTTCGCTTACGGAAGTGGTGGTAGTTTGCGCTGTCCCTTCAAAAACAACATTTTTTCCCACGATGTCTTTCGGTACAAAGAAACCATAATCGCGGAAGGTTACCCGCATGGTTTGGCCGTCGGTCGTTTTTACTTTCATCCAGCAACCAGCCATCTTACAAACGGACTCAACAGTGCCCTCAACCTTAGCGGGGAGGGATTTCTGATTACCAATTTTGCTAACCAGTTGTGAGGCCGGAATGGCGTTATCAGTCGTAATTTTTTTGCCGTGGTAGCTGTAGTTATCCTGGGCCATTGCGCCAAATGTAATGCCGAGCGCCAGGCACCATGTCAAAAGGTGCTTCATACGATTTGTTTATTTAGAATGATACAAAAGTAATACATGAACGCCTAATTTCTAAGCTGGATAAGAACTATAATTGGCTAGTAATCCGGTAATAGTTAATTCATTACAGTGACAAGAAACAGCTGGCTATCCGCGCTGGCCTTTTATTTTAATACTTCTACCCAACCCTTGCATTTCACGCCTTTGGGGGTTGTAAGCAAATAATAATACGTGCCGTGGGCCGCATTATTTCCCCAATTGTTAGCGTAGCTGTCAGCTCGGTATATAAGCTTGCCCCAACGGTTGAAAATCTCCAGTTGTGCGCCCGAAAAGCCTACGTTAAATATGTCATTTTTGCCGTCATTGTTGGCCGTGACTACGTTGGGAATCTCGCCCAGATTTTCCACCTCAACGGGCAGGTTTAAGGAAATTGAACACCCATTTTTGTAAGCGGTTGCTGTAATGGTATATTGACCGGAATGCGGGTATTGATAAGGGTCAATATTGGCCGTGCTGAGCGTGTCGCCGTTGCCCATCACCCAGCGGAAGGAGTCGGCTCCCTGGGTGCGGTTGGTGAGTTGCACCTGCATGGGCTTTCCGCAGTCATTACTGGTTTGCAGCTCAACCGCAGGTTTGAACGAGTCGTCAATCTGCACCGTAACCGTCCGTTGAACCCGGCAACCATATTGGTTTGTCATGGTAACCGTATAGGGAGTTGTCGTTTCGGGCGTGGCGATGGGATTGGCAATTGTGGTGCTGCTCAGCGTGGGCGACGGATTCCAGGCGTAGGTTGTGGCTCCTTCCGCTTTCAACTGAATGCTTCGACCAGCGCAAATGGATGTATCGGCACTCACCTTGAATGAAGCCGGAAATATTTTGATTACCTGTTGCGCAACATCGACGACCTTGCAAGTCATTTTGTTATACGCCTTCAACACGATGGTATACTCGCCCGCCTTGTCGAATGTGTGAGTGGCCTGCGCGGGATTGGTTGACGTGCCTCGCCCGCTGAAATCCCATTCGTAGGTAATGCCTCCTTCGCTGGTATTGACAAACGTGAGCGATAGGGGAGCGCACCCTTCAACGACGCCTTTTTTAGTCCCTTCGTACGTGTCGAAAGCGGCTTTTAACCGATCAATATCAAATTTAAAGGCCGCATTGTTGCAGTTGGTGCTTCGGTTCTCCCGTGACCAGGCTTGGGGGGGTGCCGGAAAGCGAGTGCCTCCGCACGCACAGGCGGCGTGGTAAATAACACCACTCTTATCGAATCGGCAAGTGCCACCATCCACGTGATCGCCCCGGTCGGCTTCGGTGCTGTCGGCAGGGCTTTCACTGCCAAAATAGGTGGCGTAAAGCAGGGATCGCGCTTTTCGTTCGAGGACCGCAAGCCAGAAATTATTGCCATTGGTTTTTGTCTTAAACGCCCCCTGGGTAACCGGTAGTCCAACGGTGCTGCTCCGCGTGTTATTGATGGTTCGAATATTGACGATGCCACCCCAGCCCGACAGGTAGATATTGCCGCATTCATTGACTAACAGCGCCGTCGGCGCAATGTCGGGTGCCGCTCGACCTGAACCAACGGTAGTTGAGAAATAAGTTCGGGAAAGCGTTTTATCCAGCGCGTGAATAAACTGGCAGCTGTTGGCATTTCGGTAAACACTGTCTGTGGTGGTATAACGACCATTGGTAAGTCCGAAAACGTGCACATTTTCCTCGTTGTCCAGATCCAGCAGGTAAGCCGCGTCGGCATTGGCCGTACCCAGGTAAGTAAGGTTTGTTAACTGCTGATTCACAAATTTGGCGACGAAACCATCTTCCAGACCGGCGGTTCCACCCAACTGCCTGTTAAGCGCTTGATTATGAACAGGTAAGTCGGTGCTGCGTGAAACACCGCAGACGTACAAAGCACCCGATGGAGCCAGTTTAAGCCCATAAAGCGCATCGTACCGATCTCCGCCGACCAGCGTACTCCATTGCAGAACCGACAGATCAGGCGAAAGTGAAAAGACAACGCCCTCCTGGCCACCAGCAACAGTAGAGCGGGAGGGTTTTACGAGCGGGAAATTACTTGATGTCGTGACACTGCAAACGTAGACATTGCCAGCAGCATCAGTCATGACCTCCCCCCGAAATGGATCGCCGTAATTGCGAATTTGCAACTGGCTAACCTGGCCTAGCCCATCATTGGCACTGCCGCCAATCAAGGTTCCGGCGAGCAGATTCCGACCCGTTGCATCCAGTTTAGCAACAAACAAATCACTGCCCTGCGTAAATTCGAAGCCATCCATCGGCGTGATCGACGACCCTCCGTTGAATTGTCGCTGAAAGGCATTGGTGGACGTGGGAAAGTTGTTGGAGGCAGTACTTCCTAAGATAAGCAGTTCATTGGCGGCGTTGACCCAGATGCTATGCGGAACCTCGACGCTTCGTCCCCCAATGTAGGTGGCGTAAAGCAACTGCTGACCATTAGGGCTAAATTTCATAATGGCTACATCAACCACTTCCGCAAACTTCACCTGATAAGCTCCGGTAGAGACCGGAAATTGATTGCCAAAAGCGGTGCCGCCAGAATAAAGATTGCCTCCGGTGTCGTAGGTAGCCGTGTGTCCCCAGTTATCAGAAACAGAGCCTGAGTACGTGGAAAAAATAAGGGTGGGGTCAACCGTAAGGGTTTTGCTTTTGTCGAATTCTTTAGGAAAATGAAAACTTGCTGTAGAGCCGTTCACGCGCCATTCGGTGGCAACGTCGCCTTGGTCAGTGTAGCTATAGGGTTTGGCCTCGCGGAAGGGAAGGAGGCTGGTTTCAATCAGTAATTGCTCCTTGTCAATTTTTACGCGTTCGGCGCCGTCATAGCGAAGCTGAATGCGGGATGGATCGGCACCTGGCCGTACGATAAATTCGTATTTTAATGTCTGATAATAGGCAAAAAGACGTAAATCAATACCTGGATAAACGTCATGATAAACAATCTCCCCGAACAGGGAGGCATCACTAGCCCAGCGCTTTGGGTCGTTACCAAAAAGGTAGTTTATGTGTTGACTGCTTGGCTTCAAGGCCTCTATTTGGGTGGTCTGGCTGCCTTCCAGAATCATTTCGACACCATGGGCGCGAATTTTGGCCGACTCATCAGGCGGGGTGCTGCTCGTTCGGGCGGTGGGTTGAGCAGGCCGACGCGTATGAATGGCACCAACAGCGGCAGCGTCGTAAAAGACGTAGTGAAGCGACCCTTTTTTTAAAAACAGGTAACCCCCCGGTAAATCGGCCCGGTAAAGCACATCATCTGCCCATTGGCCTTTATTCTGCACAAAGCTAACCGCAGCAGGCTGATCGAGGGCCTGGCTGGCTAGCGGAAAAAGCAGCAACCAAAACACACATAATAAGGTAAAGCTTCGAAACATAGAGTCGGCTTAAACACTGAAAAGTACTTTAAAGATACACCAATTCCTGACTCCCTCGCGATGCAAAGGGTTGCAAGATGCTCGATAAAAACAAATTATTTCCAGCGTGTAATGTCGACTATGTTAGGGCAGAAGTCGTATTCGTCGGGTTGATTGGAGCCGATGAGTAAAATGGGAGTAGTTAGTTTCCGAACCTGTTCCTGGTACCAGCTAACGCCCTGGCGGTCAAGGTTAGAGGTGGGCTCGTCCAGAATAACAACCGAGGCTTCGGAACAAAAGGCAAGTCCGAGTTTAACGCGTTGTTTCATGCCCGACGAAAAAGCTTTGATTTCCTTGTGGCGGGCGTGATCCAGAAACATCAGTTCGGTAAGCTGATGCGGTGTAAGGCCGTCTTTAAACGGTTTGAACGACTGGTGAAACGTGAGCAGCTCCGTGAGTGTCAGCTCTTCGATTAATTCCAGATAGGGCGCAGCGATAACAATATGCTGGTACCAGCTATCAATATCCAGCTTTTTGCCGTTCAGTTGGTATATGATCTCGCCTTCCGTCGCGGGAATTGCGCCGGAAAGCACTTGCAGGAGGGTTGATTTTCCACTCCCGTTTGGTCCGACGAAGGTGTAGCTCTGACCCTTTTCCAGCGTCAATGCGACATCCCGAAAGATCCATTCCCGCCGAAACCGCTTTCCAACCCGCTCAATGCTGATATTCATACGCTGTAATGAGTAATGAGTTGTGGAAATAGCCATTTCCTACCCTCATTACTCATTTAAAACTAGTCTCCAACTTCCCGGCCCGATGGCCCTTTCATGATGCCTCGTTCGGAATTGCGAATGAAATTCACGATCTCGTCGCGTTCATTGGAAGGGGGCAATTCCAATTCGATAAGCGACATCGCCTCGGCGTTGTTCAGGCCGCGCAGGTAGATGTAGCGGTAGATATTTTGGACTTCGTTAATCTTCTCGTTCGAATAACCCCGCCGTCTCAAACCAATGGAGTTAATACCGGCATAGGTAAGGGGCTCACGGGCCGCTTTGGTAAACGGCGGAACATCTTTCCGCACCAGCGAACCGCCGGAAACCATCGAGTGAGCACCTATTTTTACAAATTGATGTACCGAGCTCGATCCACCGATGATACTCCAGTCACCCAGATGGACGTGTCCGCCCATCTGTACATTATTGACAATGATGCAGTTATCGCCGATCCGGCAGTCGTGGGCGATGTGGGCATAAGCCATCACCAAACAGTCTTTACCGATCTCGGTTTTCCAATGTTCCTCGGTTCCCCGGCTAATGGTCGCATACTCCCGGATGGTGGTGTTATCACCAATGTAAGCGCGGGTGTACTCTCCTTTAAACTTTAAATCCTGGGGAGTGGACGAGATGACAGCACCGGGATAAATCTTGCAATTTTTACCGATACGAGCACCTTCGTTAATCACGGCGTGCGAACCAATCCAAGTCCCTTCGCCGATTTCAACATCTTTATGGACAATAGCAAAAGGCTCAACGACAACATTTTGGGCTAATTTTGCCTCTGGGTGGATATATGCAAGGGGTTGAATCATGGGTTGCATAGGACAGTGTGCCACAGGCAGTTTGCAGAAAGCAGGTTGCATAAACTGCCCACTGCCAGCCACTTGCTGCAACTGTTTACTTCATTCATTTCTTTTTGACAAGACTAGCAATCATTTCTGCTTCGCAAACGAGTTGCCCCGCTACGTAGCCACGACCCTGCATTTTTACAATGCCTCGTTTCATGGGTGATATAAATTCACAACGAAAAATGACGGTGTCTCCGGGTAAAACGTTGCGACGAAAACGACAATTTTCTATACCAATTAAATAAGGCCAGTAATTTTCTGGATCAGGAACAGAGGTAAGTACCAGAATACCACCTGTTTGAGCCATCGCTTCTAATTGCAAAACGCCAGGCATAACCGGGTTGCCCGGGAAGTGACCCATGAAGAATTGCTCATTGATCGTTACATTTTTGATACCAACAACGCTGCTTTTGTCCAGAGCGATGATCTTATCGATCATCTGGAACGGGTAGCGGTGGGCCAGCAGGTCGGCAATTTGCTGAATATCAAAAACCGGTGGCTGCTTCGGATCGTACGTAGGTACGGTGTTAGCCGCTGTTTTCTGCATCAATTTCTTGATCTTCTTCGCAAATGCTACGTTGGCAGCGTGGCCAGGGCGAGCCGCCAGAATCTGGGCCTTGATCGGTCGTCCCACGAGCGCCAGATCTCCCACGAGATCAAGCAGCTTGTGACGCGCCATCTCGTTCGGATAATGCAGCTTCAGGTTGTTCAAAATTCCTTCCTGCCGATTAACGCCCACTTTCGATTTGTTAAGCAGTCCAGCGAGGTAGTCTAATTCACCTTCTTCAACATCGCGGTCAACAATGACAATCGCATTCGTCAAGTCGCCGCCTTTGATCAGGTTTTGCTTGTAGAGCATTTCCAGCTCGTGCAGGAAAACAAACGTCCGGCACATGGCAATATCGCTGGAGAACTGGGTAATGTCGTTCAGGGACGCGTGCTGGCTGGTAATAACCCGTGAGTTATAATCGACCATCACCGTAAGCCGGTAGTCGTTTAGGGGTAGAGCCGCAATTTCAATATCCTTATCGGGATTTTTGTAATGTACGTACTCATTGATTTCGAAGTAGTTACGGGTAGCGTTCTGTTCTTCAACGCCAGCATCTTCTAAGGCTTCAATGAATTTGATGGAGCTACCATCCATGATCGGTGGTTCGGGACCATCGAGCTGAATCAGGATGTTATCCAGTTGCAGACCAACCAGTGCGGCCAGGGTATGTTCAACCGTGTGAACCCGGGCGCCGCTTTGTTCGATGGTGGTTCCGCGCGAAAGATCGACCACATTATCAACGTCGGCATCGATGATGGGCTGTCCGGGGAGGTCTACGCGTTGAAATTTATAACCATGATTCGGTGGCGCTGGCAGGAAAGTCATCGTTGCCTGAACGCCCGTATGCAGGCCAACGCCTGATACAGAGACCGCCTTCTGGATGGTTTGTTGCTTTGTATTCATGTATGCTTTTACCAATTAAGAGCTTGTTGATGCGTTGACAAGCTGGTTAGGTTTAGTTTTTCTGCTTGGCTTCCAGTTCCTGAACGCGTTTTTCCAGAGCTGGCAGCTTACGAAAGACGGCAAGAGAACGGAGATTTTCGTTTATGTCGGTGGCAGGAGAGCCTTTGAGGGTCGTTCCTTCTTGTTTCACCGATTTACCAATACCCGATTGAGCGCCTACTTTTGTTCCATTAGCGACGGAAATATGGCCAACAATGCCAACCTGACCAGCAATGACGCATTTCTCGCCAATCTTGGTTGAGCCCGACACGCCACTTTGCGCTGCAATAACGGTATGTTTTCCGATTTCGACATTATGCCCAATCATAACCAGGTTGTCGATTTTGACGCCCTGTCGAATAACAGTCGAACCCATGGTGGCGCAATCGATGGTGGAGCCAGCGCCAATGCTGACATCATCTTCCAGAACGACGTTGCCTAACTGCGGAATGGTATGGTATGAGCCGTCGGGTTGCGGAGCAAATCCGAAACCATCACTGCCAATAACAGCGTTGGCGTGAATAATGCAATTTTGCCCGATAACGGCGTTGTCGTAAATTTTAACCCCAGCGTAGATGATGGTATTCGCCCCGACTGTAACGTTGTTGCCAAGATAAGCATGGGGGTATATTTTGACGTTATTTCCAATGCGGCTGTTAGCGCCGACATAAGAAAAAGCCCCCCGGTATACCTGCTCACCTACCGTAGCTCCGTTGCCTAAAAAAGCGGGTTCTTCAACCCCTATCCGTACCGAATTAACTAGTTTATTGACTTCCTGAAGGAGTTGCGTAAAGGCAGAATAGGAGTTATCTACGAAAATAAGCGTTGTCTGAACGGCTTGTTTGGGCTGAAATGACTTGTCAACAATAACCGCTGAGGCGGCAGTTGAATACAGATGCGATTCGTATTTAGGATTTGCTAAGAAAGAGATGCTACCTTCTTTACCCTCATCAATCTTGGATAGTTGGCTGATTTTCAATGTTTCATCGCCTTCAATAGTCCCATTAAGCAAGGTCGCAATCTGCTTTATTGTAAATTCCATAGAGTTATACAGGCCAATAGTAGCGGCTAGCCTGGTTCACGATATTAAGCCGCTAAGGTAGACAACAAGTAGGACTATTAATAGACCTGTCGGATAATTTCAGGAAAATGAAAGGTTTTTAGCCCAACAGACATAGTATCTTCGGACAATGTTTGTCAATGCTTTGATGCTGGGCAGATCGGAAGCATCGGCAATATCAACCAGTCGATTATCTTTACGTTTAATGACGATGTTGTCAATAGCGGGTAGATAAGCCGCGTTGGTCGCGACGCCTTCAACCATAAAATAGGACAATTCGTCGTTAGGAATGCCTTTGGCCAAGAGTTGCATTTCGATCTCCTCAACCAGTTCTCCAGCGAAGGGTTCGCTGGATAGCATGATCTTGAACAAGCGTCGATCGAGCAGCATCTTGCAAAGCGACGACAAAATAAAATCGTCGTGCAAACTCCAGGATTTAATGCTGGCCCAGATGTCGTAATCGTCTAGTTGGGTGAATGCTTCCAGATAAGCGGGGCTCTGCTGAAAATTTTCCAGCGTAACGTCTTGCGATAAAAATAGCTTTAGGCAGGGAAATACGCTCGTCAATTTATTCTGGCTAATCAGAAAGCGTGCCCGACGAATAATTTGGAGCAACATGGATTCGGCACAAATTGACGTCTTGTGCAGATAAACCTGCCAGTACATGAGTCGGCGGGCGTTCAGAAAATTCTCAATGCTTAAAATTCCTTTGGCTTCCACAACGAGTTGATCGTCTACCAAATCCAGCATTTTAATGATCCGATCGGCGCCGATGGTTCCTTCCGCAACCCCTGTATAGAAGCAATCGCGGTTGAGGTAATCCATGCGGTCCATGTCCAGTTGGCTGGAAATCAGCTGGTGGAAAAAAGGCCGGTGGTAAGATCCCTCAAACATTTTAATAGCCAGCTGGAGCGCACCCTTAAACTGCCGGTCCAATTCGTGCATGAGCAACAGCGAGAGGCTTTCGTGGTGTACCCCGTTGAGAATAGCGTATTCCAACACGTGCGAGAAGGGTCCATGGCCAATATCGTGCAGCAGAATCGCCACCTGGGCGGCTTCGCATTCCTGATCGTTGATAAGGTGTCCTTTTCCCCGTAGCGTTTGAATGGCCTGGCCCATCAGGTGCATCGCGCCGAGGGCGTGGTGAAAGCGGGTATGAAGGGCGCCCGGATAGACAAACTCCGACATTCCCAGCTGTTTAATGCGGCGTAAACGCTGAAAATAAGGATGTTCGACTAGGTCAAATATCAGATCGCTGGGAATACTGATAAATCCGTAGACGGGATCGTTAAGGATTTTTTTCTTGTTCGGACTGGTCAAATGGCTGCGGAGAAAGTGATTGGCAAATATACCACCAAACGAAGCATATTGTTCTAGATATTAATTTTGGAGGGAGCGCGGCTTTGAAAATGGCAAAAAGAGTTGTAAAATTGCGGACGATTTGCTGTTTCGACAGCAATCAGGGCCCATAGCTCAGTCGGTTAGAGCATCTGACTCATAATCAGGTGGTCGCAGGTTCGAGCCCTGCTGGGCCCACTTCAGAATCAAGCACTTAGCAGAAATGTTAAGTGCTTTTTTGTTTTTTCTGGCCTACAAATGTGCCTACATTTCGGTTGTAGGCACATTGATATTCTCGGAATCGGCTTCATTTTCCCGTTTCTCTTCCAGGGGAAATGCCTCGTTAATCTGACGTATCTGCTCGTCTCTTTCTTCGTCGGTAAATGGCTTAATCTCTTTTTTTACTCTGCTCATTTCAAGGTTGTTTTAGAAAGATACTTCGGACTTATCAAGCTTCATTGGTCCCTTGCCAGTGAATATATACGTTGGGTTCAATGTCGGATATAGCGCCAGCAATTCGGCCACGGATTCAAAGCTTAGGTACGTCTTATCGTTGATGTGATTATAAAACTTTTCGGCACGACTCAGCCCTAGCTTTTTGGCCGCACCCAATATTGAATCCCCTTGAGCCTTGATGGCATCTTCTAAATAACGTCCTTGGGTTATTCCTTTTCGTTGATTGCGTCGGTTCATAATTAAAAGTAAGCAAAGGGAATATTTTTACAATACCTATGCGTAATAATTATTGATTGTTACGCATAGGTATTGTATATTTGGGTAGAGTTTCAGCGAATCCAACGAGCAGTTATATGCAGAGTTTTACTGATCATCTAGATTTAATACAAATAATCCAATTCTATCAAAGGCTTGAAGCTCTTACCGGAATATACTATTTGCTGGATGATAAGCAGCAAGTCATATATGTAGGACAGACAGTGAATCTATACGATAGGCTACCAGTTCATAGGGACAAAGTTTTTACCTCGTTCAGTTTCTTTCCTTGTGCTATTGAGGATTTAAAAAAGCTTGAACAAGAGGCGATTATTTATTTCAACCCAAAACTTAATCGTTGTCTTGGGGCTGCTTCTCAATTAGGCTACTGGTCTCGACTAAGGATCTGTAATGAACTAAGGTTGACAATATCTGCATTTAAAGCTCTTAAGCGAGTCTTTGGGCTTACTCCTGTTACAGAGTTTAGAGGCATCTACTATTACGAACAAGAAGCAATAAGCGCCTGGAAAGAAAAGTGGACGGCTAGGCTAATGGGCGCTCATATTGTACTTCGGACTGATCGATACTCTGCAATCGTGATGCGAGAAAACGGGTCTGTTTATGTCTCCAATAAGAATCCATAGCAAATCAATCGCTAAAACTTAAAGCCATGAAAGACTTAACTGCTGAACAACAACTGCTCATTAAAAAGCCGCTGCCTGCCGAGGCCGTCAAGCCGCATCCGACCAAGCAAGGTATGTCGACGATTAAGGCTATTTACGTGACAGAACGGCTTAACGACGTTTTTGGAATCGGTAAATGGACCATAAAAACCGATTTGCTTCCCGCGACTGCCGACGGTAGCTTATTTACCATCAGGTCTTATACAACTTCAAACGGGAAGGAACGGACGGAATATTTTGCCGTTGCTAAAACGGTACTGGAAATTCCGGATTATGGCATTCACTATGAATGCATCGCTGGAGCGTCAAACGACGATATGGGTGATGCGGCAAAAGGAGCAGCTACGGACGCCATCACCAAAATCTGTTCGTATATGGGGATTGGGATTGATGTCTTCAAAGGCCAGCATGATCAGGCGCTGAAAATGGAAGAGGCGCGGGTAAAGCTGGAGATTAGCAAAGCGGCGATGGGTATCAAGAAATGCGAAACCGTCGAGCAATTGAAAGATATCAAAGCAAAATTGCCCGAATACGTGCTCAATAGCCGTGATTTTAAAGAAGCAGCCACGGAAAGATTCAACCAGATCAATGAGAAATCAGCGGTGTGAAATAACTCAATACGCGTTTGAATTGAGGAGAATGACTATCTATTCTGCGGACTGAGGTTGACAGGAACTTTGCTCACATTTACTTCTTAAAGTACGTAAACAACAACCAATGGAAATTAAGGGTATCGTAAAAATCATTTTTCCTGAAACGTCCGGACAGAGTAAGAAAGGTACTTGGACCAAACAGGAAATATTAATTACTCAAAATGAGGATAAATTTCCTTCCGATGTGATCGTGACTTATTTCAGCAATAAAGATGCGTCAGGGCTTGCGCCTGGTCAGGCGGTTAAAGTGCAGGTGAGTGCATCCAGTAAGGAGTACAATGGGCGGTGGTATACTGTGCTCAAGGCGTATAGTACTGAGAAGATAGGGGAGGCACCGAGGCAAGAAAGTAGGTCGTCTTCAATTGAACAAATGGGGAGTGATGCGTTGAATAATTCTGGACCTGATGAATTGCCCTTTTAAAGCATGTCAATAATCAAAATCATTTCAGGCGGCCAAACAGGTGTCGACCAGATTGGCTTAGCTGTTGCCCAGTCGCTCAGCATTGCGACTGGTGGCACGGCGCCGCAAGGTTATTTAACCGAAGATGGTCCAAACCCTAGCCTTGCTGAGTTCGGTTTAACCCAGCACTTCAGTTCGAAATACCCGCCCCGCACCCGTCAAAACGTACTGGATAGTGATGGAACCGTAATGTTTGGGGAAAACAGCGGAGGTACGGCATTAACAATCAAAATTGCGGCTGAACTGGGCAAGCCTTACATTCATAACCCAACGGCCGAGGAGCTGCGCGCCTGGATTAAGCAGCGTGGCATTCAAATATTGAACGTAGCAGGCACGCGGGGGAGTAAGTTACCGATGAGCGATGCGCATAAATACGCCGAAATCCTCGTGAAGGCCTTAATGCTGCCTGACTTGCCGACCCTTTACGCTACTTATATTGCAACCGTGAAGCGGAAGATTAAGTTAATGACACGGAACTAATCGTAAAAAATGATCAATCCTCTGTTGAGAGGTCTTCTTTGATCGTCAATATCATGTCATTAGTTATTTTATCGGATCGGCAACAAGAGATTTTAAGATTATGCTCCTGTAGAATAGCATCAATAAGGCTGAACTTACTTTTATAACGCTGATCAAAAAATAGAATGATACCATCCTGCTGCTCTGTCAAGTTCATGCGATCAATTGGATACACTTCATTCTCTTCAAGAGAAGCAAATATATCAAGTACTGTAGACAAAGGCCGGTTGAATATCATTACTAAATACCTACATATAATAACTAAGGCAAATCTATTATATCCTATAAAACAATGGCTGCAAAATAAAGCATTTACTTTATAGAACGCGACGCAACTCAGTCATAGAATGCAAACAGAACCGGCAAATCAGCCGGTTTTTTGTGTTAATACTGTCCTTTTGTGTTACAAATCAAACATTTTAGTAACATTATTTGTAGTATATATTTTTTCTGTTACATATTGTAGTTGTTTTGTTTTATACATCCTCACTCATCACCAATATGTTATGATAAATCAATTCCATCTACAGGATCGTTTGTCGCCTGAAAGCTTTTACAAGGCTAAGGTTGGCAAGCGTCTGCCTATCCCTTTCTTTGAAAGCAAGGTAGCTGCTGGCTTTCCTTCCCCGGCCGAGAATCACATTGAAAAGGTATGCGACCTGAATGAACTCTGTATTACCGACAAGGAAGCCACGTACTTCGTCCGGGTGGGTGGTGATAGTATGTCCGGTGACCGGATTGAACCGGGTGACGTTTTGATCGTGGACTGCACCAGGGAGCACGTCGAGGGAAAAGTCGTCGTAGTCTGGCTGAACGGTGACCATGCCGTGAAGCGGATGCAGCGGCTGAAAGAGATGGTTGTGCTACACTCTTCGAATCCGAAGTACGCGCCAATTTTCGTGCATCCAGGCGATGATTTCCGGCTTTTTGGAGTTGTTACGCACGTCATACAGAAACTAGCATGATAGCGATCATGGACTGCAACAACTTCTACGTTAGTTGCGAGCGTAGTTTTAATCCGGGACTGGAAAACAGGCCTGTCATCGTTTTGAGTAATAACGATGGTTGCGTGATTGCCCGCTCGAATGAGGCAAAAGATATTGGCGTAAAGATGGGAACGCCTTACCACGAGATAAACGAACTCATTGATTCGGCTCAGATTCAGGTGTTCAGTTCGAACTACGTCCTTTACGGGGACATGTCATCGCGGGTGATGGCTATCCTGGCTCGGTTTGTGGAAACGATCGAAGTGTATTCCATCGATGAGGCGTTTCTGGATTTATCGCGCGAACCCGATCCCGAAGCTTTTTGCCGGAATCTGCGCGAAACAATCAGCCAGTGGACGCGCATCCCGGTATCGTTCGGCATTGCACCCACGAAAACCTTGGCGAAGGTGGCCAACAAGTTAGCGAAGAAAGACCCAAGCACGGGCGGTGTATTGGCGCTCCGACACGCTGATCAGATACGAGACGCGCTGATGGCTTTTCCGATTGGAGATTTATGGGGCATTGGGTACCGGTTTGAGTCGATGTTGAAGCGAAATGAAATCAAAACCGCCTGGGAACTCAGCCAAACCGACGAAGATTGGATCAACGAGCGAATGACGGTAAACGGCCTACGACTGGTGTACGAGCTCAGGGGTATACCCGTCAAGCTGCTGGAATTAGAGCCTGCCAAGAAAAAAAATATTTGTGTCGCTCCATCCTTCGGAGTTGGCGTTCCTGATCTGGCCCGGCTCCGTATGGCGTTGGCAACCTATCTGGCCAGAGCATCCGAAAAGCTTAGAAAACAGGAGTCGGCAGCGACCAGCATCACGGTTTTTGTCCATACCAACCGGTTCAAGAAGAATGCGAAGCATTATTACAATTCCCGCACGGTTATCCTACCCCATCCCTCCAGTAGCAATACCGAGCTACTAAAATACGCCAGCGCTGCCTTGGACGAAATTTTTCAGTTCGGATACGAGTATCAGAAATTAGGCATCTTTCTAAACGATCTGGTACCAGACGACCACCGACAGATCAATCTGTTCACCGAGTTGCCGGATGAAAAGTTAGCCGCCCTCAGTAAAGCGGTTGATGGGATAAATCGACAGTTTGGCCGGGATAAGGTGCGTCTGGCCGCTCAGGGCTACGATAGAACCTGGCCAATGAAACAAAAGTGGCTATCAAGATGCTACACCACGCGCTGGAAAGATATTCTAGTAACAAAGGGATAATCTCTCTTATTTGTATTATTTACCCGCTTAACCTATCGTAAAAGCCAGCTATATCCTAGTGAACTTTCAATATGTGTGCTACATATCAAAAATATTATTATATATAGTAAATCGATAATAGTATTAAAAGCGATCTATTTAAAGAAATAATTCAATTTTGCCCTATCAATACTGTTAGCCTTTTTTAAGGCTAATTCTATTATATCATCAATGGATAGAGGATTAATATAGCTACTAGGAAATTCTGATACTCTCAAATAACTTATCTTTTTATTTTCAACTAAATAATTAAAAATAAAAGTATTTTCCTCAAATTGTTCATAAATGATAGCGTCATAAACTAAATCAAATGGATAACCCATATTTAAATCATTTGAGAAGTTTTCTATTAAGCCGCTGCCTATTGACAGGCAATTAGTATGTTTATTTAATAAGTCAATATTTTTTCGAAGGAAAAATAGAGTTGGATCATAAGCGAAAAAGCCTGCATCAACAAAAGTTGCTTTTAATTCATTAATATTGTATGGTTGTGTAATCCGAATGTCAGAGCAAGAAGCTTTTAGTACATCAGCTATTTTAATATTATCATCAGTATTTGAGTTAATACCAAAAGAAGTAATCCTCTTTTCAGAGGAATTATATATAGGTAAGAATACTTTTTTGCTTACTGCTGATATCTTTTCTGTCCCATAAATATAATCTATATATTCAAATAGAAAAGTCATAAGGCTAGACTGGCCTTGATGAGCATTTTCTTTTATTCCTTTGAAATGATTAAGCATCTCAGTTACACTTAGTCCATATGCTAAGTTAGTAGCGATTACAGCACCTATTGATGTGCCAATTAAAAAATCAAAATGCTTAGAAAAGCTGATGTTAAGCTCTTTCTCAATATATGAAATTATATGCAAAGAATATACACCCTTCACACCTCCAGCATCAAGCGATAGTATGTTTTTATTTTTGGTCTTCATAATTCCAATAATAATCAAACCAATGGTTATAGAATGAAAAATAATGGTTAGTGATTTTATTTTTAATTTTGTGCTCAATATATATATATGGTTTATTTGAACCATACATTTTATCATTTGTAATTTCAGTAAAGCCCAAGAAAAGATATTTATTATTAATCATCAAGCCATGGAAAACTAATGGAAAATCATATTTTCGAGCAGCAAACTTAATGTTTTGTCTGGTTTTATTCTTTAGTAAAAGTAAATCTAATCTTTTGTGAGATGATTTTATAAATTCAGATTGTATGTTACTATCTCCATTTATTAAGGGAGCAATATGATTTGAATCAGAATTTATTATTAGGCCTCTATACGAAAATGAAAGCTTATTGCTTTTGTTGTACATATCATCTGCAAGATTAGCTAGATCTGGTAATATCTTTTCTAGATCTAAACCAACATTCTTAATTTGAATCGGATATCCTTTGTTAAACTCATCTTGTAATATTTGTTTTAATTTCTTCCACATATCATCGTAATTTTCCATGACATCTAGGGAAGGATTAAATTTGTATAAATTTTTTGCTACTCCTTTTAATGAAATATTTCTTACAAACAGAGTAAGGACAGCAGCTATTCCACCTATTATTGTAAAAATGCTAGATAAGTTTCCAAGACCAAATAGGTCAAACGGCTTCGCTTCCATATTTTTATTATATTTGATTAAAAGCTAAAAAAATGAACTACAAGATAGAATATCCAGTATTTGAAAGTGAGTGGGAGGAGAGCCGCTTCATCAATTGGTGCAATGGACATCTCTTGTTTAAGGATTACCTGATTTCAGTCGAGGACTTAAATATCAGAGGGTATATAAACAGGAATCTACAAAAAGGAGACGTCAAATTTAGTTTGATACTTGAGTATACAAATATCAACACATTAGATGACGTTGAGTCAATTGTAGAAACTATAGAACAGAGATAGTAATTAAAGTCACAAAGCCCTTACCTACTTGAATGTTCAAATAAATAGAGCTTTTGTTGAATGAATAATTTTCGCTAGCACCTTAAAGTAAATTTTAACCAATCTTGTTAGCTCACAAATATTAACAAGATAGTATGATTCGTCAATTTATATATTTTCATTTTATCAGTACAGAAATAACTACGTTTTTATCATACGGTAAAAAGTGATTATACTTTGTAGATATATCAAGGGATTAAGAATATTTAAAAAATATACTATGTTGTGTTTTTTTTATTGTCTTTGGGTTACAAACCTAAATTAAATATGACAAATAAAGGGGAGGGTGTTTGTCTTATATTGTATTTGTGTTTACAATAGATTTAGAAAGTAGTACTAGCCATGCACAAAGTAATTTGCAGGCCGATTCTTCAACATTAGTAGAAAATTATTCAGTGATCAGGTAGTATAAAGATTTATTCAAAAGACCTCTTCTGATCTTTTAAGTATACATTAAAATATGTTAATGTAACTAGTTGTTGCATACTATAACGAATCATCTAAATCGATATTATTTTGTAATTGTATATGTATTGATATTTATAAGTACAAGTGTATATTTGCCTACCGCTATTAGCGCCGTAAAACTTGTACTTGAACGTTATAGGAAAAGATCAGAAGCCCGGCTGATACCCACAGCGCGGGCATATTCTGTACACGGCATAAAGGCGGCTACTATCTTTTAGTATGCCAGCGCCAGAAGGAAATCAGTTTTGGAAGATACGAAGTAAGCATGGCCGTGATAAGCTATTTGCTACTCCTGATTTGCTTTGGGAGGCAGCAGCAGAGTATTTCGAATGGTGCGACGCTAATCCGTGGGTTAAAGTAGATTTCAAAGGAAAAGACGCTGAACGGGTACAACTTCCTACCTCAAGACCCTACACCATTGAAGCCTTTTGCTTGTACTGTAATACGACGAGTAGTTGGTTTCGAGAGTTCAGAAAGAACGCTCCTGAAGATTTTTTGTCGGTCATTACGCGTATAGAAGAGATCATTCGAAATCAAAAGTACGAGGGGGCAGTTGTAGGCGCTTACAATGCCAACATCATCTCCCGTGATCTCGGATTAAGTGAGAAATTCGAGCAGACCGGGTCGGTCACCATCAATGTGAAACGTCAACGCAAAGAACGACCGAAACACGATGGAGATTGACCTGATCCTGCCCGAACTACACGAAGCGCAACAATACATTGTTGACAATGCTCTTCGCTTCAACGCGCTTCGCTGCGGACGGCGCTTTGGAAAGAGTGACTTAGCCAAAGACCTGCTTATCGAAACGGCGCTGGATCATTCCATGTCAGCGGCCTACTTCAACGCTACCTATAAACTGATGGCTCAGTTCTGGGACGAGTTCAACGATATGATTGAACCGATTCGAACGGACAAGGATGAGCAGCAAAAGACTATCTGGTTGCTGGGTGGTGGTCGAATTGACTTCTGGTCACTTCAGGATAAGAACGCTGGTCGTGGTCGGAAGTACAAACGGGTGATTGTTGATGAGGCGGCCATGGCGGATGATTTAGAAACCGCCTGGACGCAGTGTATTCGGCCAACACTAACAGACTTCAAAGGAGACGCCTTTTTTATGTCGACGCCGAAGGGTCGGCAGAACTACTTCTACAAGTTGTGTCAAAATGGAGGCATGAAGCCGGGGTGGAAGGAATTTCATTATAAAACCGTCGCTAACCCGTACATCGATCCGGCGGAGGTCCTGGATGCCAAAAACGATTTGGATCTATTAACCTTTCAGCAGGAGTACGAAGCCGAGTTTGTAGAGCTGGCGGGTAATCTCTACTTCAAGATCAAAGAGGCGGTCAATCTCAAAACCGGTACAGTTTTCGATCCGAAGCAACCGGTTTACGTAAGCATGGACTTTAACAAGGTGAATTCGGTGACCATTCGTCAAAAGCAGAATGGCGCGCTGGTTTATCTGGAAGAGATTCATCAGGGTGGGGATGAGGAAGATTTAGAGGCGATCTGTAAGCAACTGGCTACCCGGTTCGGTCGCTACTTAATCATGTTTACGGGTGATGCATCCGGTAACAGTGCTTCTGCCTATACGACCGGCAATAAATCTGCCTGGAGCCTTATCAAAGGCTACATGGCCAAGTATGGCGCTAACTTCTGTGACTATATGGCCGTTCCTCTGAGCAATCCCTCGACAGCTAGTAGTCGATTCATCTGCAACTCGCTTATCAAGCACTATGGTGCAAAACTTATTATCGATCGGGATAAATGCCCCATTCTGGCTTCTGATGTAGTCCGAATGAAAACAGCCTCGGATGGAGGTTTAGATAAGCCTGACTGTGATAAGTATGACTATGGTCATATAGGCGATTGCTTCCGCTACGACCTGGTAAACTTCGAATACACCACTTTCAAAGAAATCAGCAAGACAGCATGGTAAAACACTACTTAATAGCCGATTGGCTACTCACCATCGTCGTTCTCATCCTGGCTTTGTGGTCGGCTGCACTGCTGGTTTACGGCGTGTTCTGGGCTATCGAGCGTCGCACTGTCCGTTTTCGAAGCAAGTACAAAGATGATGAGTACGAGTGTATTACTGACTGGGACACGATTTTAAGCAAGCAAGATGACTAATCCATTTACTACCCTTGTCGGACTGAAAGACGTCACCACAGCCGTCAGCTACGTCAATGATCTGCCTGGTCTTTCGACTGAGCTCGTCGAAGCCTTGGAAACCAGCGATGCGCCGGATGCCAAAGCTGTCTGGGACCGTACGCACCGGGCCGCCCTTGATCGGACGATCTCTGAAATTGAGGGACTGTTGGCCAAAGAAGCCAACTACAACTCCGTTCTGGCACAAATGGAACAGCCGCAACCGCTAGACGGGGTTTCGGAGCCTGCCCTTTGCTTCAACGGAGTCACTATTGAGGTTCCTGCTTCGCCAAACAGCCGGTTGCGCTTAATGAACCTGACGTTCATGGCCAACATCGAGTCATCAGTAAATGCTGAACTCGTTATCATCGATTTAAAGCGCAAGCCGCATCGGGAGCTTCAGCGTATGACTCACTTGGTCCTGCCCGGTGTCAATACGTTGCCAATTGGTATTGATCATAACATTGCTCTCTTAGAAAGCCCTCGCCTTTTTATTGGCATTAAGTCAACGTCTTTGTCACTAGTCAAGTTGTCTGAGCCAACGTGGAGTGTGTGTAACGACTCGTACAAGGTAGCTAAAGCACAGTATGTTGAAAGTGTAGCAGCATGCATAACGAACGAGAACCTACCGGCTTGTTACGTCTACCTCGAAGCTGAGCACCAGCGTACCCTGGCCGCAGTACTGCCCCGTTTCGCTCAGCAGTTGCGCTTTGCCTACCTGAATCTTTGTGGATCACTCCTGATGACGGAAAAATTAGGCTCGCCCAACTTCAACCTGTTCACCAACACGAACCGCGAATTCACTATTGAGCAGGAAGCCGCATTGGAAAAGCAGTTCAAGTCGTCCTTGAAGCCGGTCGTTCGACTCATTAGGGATCACCTGATGCAGGTCGGCAATCTGAAGCCCAACGCTGATGACCAGGCCGGGTACTATAGCGGCTCATTCGTTTAAGCAACCATTGTCAGAATAATATAATGAAAGCATCCGAAGCGAAAAGGCTTGCAGAGCAGGCAAAAGAGAAAGTTGAACCCATTGATCAGGCGCAACTCGACCGCATCTATCAGGACATCCAAGTTCATGCCAATAATGGCGCTGTCCAACTTGAAACCTATGAAGTGATAAAGAAACCCGTCTTGGATCGACTTGAACAGGATGGTTATAAAATCATTTCTGAACGAAGAATTGGCGGTAAGCGGACTATTCGCTGGCAATAATTCGCACAACGGCATTATGCCATTCAATCAATCATCGTAACCAATTTAACTACCAATACAATGAGTCAAACTATCGGAGAAGAGCGCGTACGTATGGCGTTCAACCCATCTAAAACCGACGAAGTGTCGCAAATCAAACAGGATTCAGCCGCGCTGATCAACAAGATCAACGCGATTCCGGTACCGGAAAAGCTCGCCAATAATCCAGGCGAATTCCTGCGACTGAAAGCACTGGCCTTGACAGCCGTCGAAGAAGCGTCAATGTGGGCAGTCAAGGCGGCCACTATCCATCTGGGTTAATCCATCTCATTTTCCAAACCTTAAAACTCAATTTCGCTTTAATCATGTTTGTTCTCAATATCTCTCTTTTGGCCAGCATACTTCTGTCGCTGTCCACGCTGCTTTATCGCATGGTTCACCGGGATAATAAGCGGTTCGCTAAACCCTTACTCATCAAAACTCCACCGGGTCGGCTGGGTACAGTGAAGATTGCAACCCTCCAGTTCTTGGAAGTGCTAATCAAGGCTATGATTAAGCTCTTCGGTGGTTCTGCCTGGCGCAGCGGGGGCTCATTGATTGCCTCTATGTTGGTGACTGCAATTTTGATGTCAGTCCTGTTTGGGCGGGGCATTTTACAAGCGTAGAACTTATAAGCAAGAGCTAACATAAGATGCCCGTAAGCTTAATCATAGAAATTCATAATTAAGCTTACGGGCTAAACCTTACATAAAGAATGACCGCTATCACTATCACCTGTATTGTACTGAGCCTGATCATTGCTATCATTTTGACCACTGCGGTGGTGGATATGGAGCATGTGAATGGCCGGCGCTTCGTTCTTGGCGTTGCTCTATTGCTTTTACTGAACGCGATCAACCAAATCATTCTCATCTACCGCTGATGTATTCATTCGAGTCAAACGCCGAAGATGTGTTCAGGGACCTGCTTCGATCAGTCGAGCGTGCTGAGAATGGAATGCAGGACAACCTCCGCATCGCCGCTCATGATGCCCTGGCCATTATTGCGGATCGCGTCCAGCAGTCAGGGCAAGGGATCAACTCTCGGCTAGTTACCAAAGCAGTGATTCGAAGTGGCGTCTACTCCCGGCAGCATAGTAAGCGCCGGTCTGAGCGTGGAAGGCAAACGAACCATGTGGATTTGACCCTGGAAGGCGATTTGATGCGGAATTGGGATGTGCTGTCTGTGTCTCCGAAAGAGGCTATCGTCGGCTTTCGGGATGATCGCTCAGCTGACATTGCAGGCTATCAGGAAGCCTACTACGGCCAACCGATTTTTGACCTGTCGGATAAAGAACAAAGCCAGATTGTAGACGGCATTGCTGAACGATTGATAGATGATTTACGACAATGATTAATGAACGAATTGAGCAGATCAATGCTCTGATTACCGAGGCGCTTGGCGAAAGAAATACTCAGGTTGTTGGTATAGCCAAAACCATGTTTGACCAGCAGACAAGCCGGCAAGGATTGTTTCTGCCTGATGGCAAGACCCGTATTACGCCTAACAACAAAATGGCCTGGCAATCCTGTCACTTGATGGCTGGTGGCCGGACGGCTAATTCGCGGCTATGGGGTACGCAGCGCTCCTACTTCTTCGGGCTCAATATGATCCTGATCGGTGTGTGCAAATCGGCGTCCGGCCTCACAACTGCGTTATCCGCTTTATCGGAAATTGATTCGATTCTGGTTGAAGGCTTCGACAATGACACGCTGTCGGTGCTGGATCGCTACTGGAAGCTGCCAGCCAACAAAGATCAGAATCACGATCCGGCATGGTGGGCATTTGCTATTCGCTACACCATTCAGGATGTGAGCGATGACGACTTTAATGAATTCACCCACCTTATAGATAACTCAGACGTATGATCAAAGCTTTTCGTGATGCACTTGAAGCCGGACTAATTGAACCAGCTAGCTTGCCTGATGGCAAACCATTTATTGTCGAGGGTATTCAGTACTACCAAGCCACTGAAAAAGGAAGAAGCCTGATGATGTATCGGCATCATCGCTTTTCCGACCTCCTGCGCAGGCACGATATCTTCAAGCTGTCGGATGATTTGCTGACTACTTCGCTGCAAACGATGCAGCATAACCTCACCGTGGCGCTGGCTCAGTTTGATCTCGACTTTGAGCAGGCGCAGGATAACCTGCGTCGTTTTCTCTATACGGTCGAACACCTGGAACAGCGGCACAACTTTGGTCTGGACATCGCGCAGGTCTACGACATCGCGTCTGTCTGGTTCTTCTCCGAAGAGGAAGATCCTCAGGGCATAGATGCTGGATTGCATCAGAATAAAGTTGAGGCTTGGCTTCGTCACCCGCATCTCTACGGACTATTCCTAAGCTTGCCGATCGGTAAGTTCGTGCCGGTTGAGGAGCTATTCGATCTCAAGACGCTGGAAAAGTTGCGAGACATGAACATTGCGGAGGTGATTGACCTGAATTTGATGGTGAAGGACCTAACGCCGGAAGATCAAGTGGCCCTCGATGCCCGTCGCAAAACGCTGCTTAATTACGAAGCGACCCTGAAAGCACTTACCACCCCTAACTCCGCCGCCGAATGATCAAAGCCTTTCAGGAAGCCCTAGAACAAGGGTTTATCCAAAAAGCCAGCCTACCCGATGGCCGTCCGTTTATTATAGGAGGAGTTCAGTATTACGAAGCTACTGGTAGTGGCACTAATTTAATGATGGGACGCTTCCACGCGTTCACGGACACGCTGCGTAAACACGACACCTTGAAACTAAACAGCGAACTGTTTCGCGTTACCCTGCAAGGTTTTAAAAGCCTGATCCGTACGGCTCTTTCTCAGTACAGTATCGACCCGGAGCGGGCGCAGGAGAATATCCAGCAGTGCCAGTACACGTTGACTCGTCTCCGGGAGCGGCGCCTGTTGGGAATTGATGTGTCCATGATTTACGAAGCGGCGGCCATCTGGTTTTTTGGAGAGGATGAAGACCCGGCCACGGTAAGTTCGGATATCAACCAGAAGAAGATTGATGAGTGGCTACTTCATCCCGAATTGTACGCTTTTTTTTTGAACACGCCTTTCGGTCGCTTTCTACCCTCGTCCGGGCTTGTCGATCCCGGTACCCTGACCTATATCCAGAGCGTAAATCGGGAGGAGATATTCAGATTGAGCATTCAGTTATTGAAATCACCGCAATCTGGGCTGACGAACGCCACGACTTCAGCTATCGAATCACTCAGGGAAACCCTGCTGCGATGCGACAGTTTGATCGATTCACGGTTGAGCAGTACCACGACTACGCCGCCGCCTGGCTCCGGGATGAGCGACGAAAAGTAGAGGAAGCCGAAAAGCGAAGCGGCAAAAGTAAACCGGCATTCAATCTGGAAGCCGAGCAGTAAACAACAATCACTATCCGTAACTTGAGATGTCTTTTCGTCAGGAAAATGTCCGTGTCGTTATTCAGTCTGTCTCTGATCTGCCTACCGTCGCGGAACAGTATGAGCAGTTAATTAGTCTGACTCAGCGGCAAGCGCAGGAATCTGCCAAAGCGGCGGCTTCTATGAAAAGTGAATTTAGTAAGCTCACTGATGCGCAAAAGGCTGAACTGGCTCAACAGACCGCCACTCAGAAAGCCGAATTGCAGCAGCAAGGGGCGGCCCAACGTGCCGAACTGCAGCAGCAGAACACCGCTTTTCGGGCCGAGAAAGCGCAGGAAACCGCCGCTTTTAAAGCCGAGGAGGAACGAAAGACAGCCATTCAGAAGAATGAACTGTCGGAACGAAAAGCCTTACTGGATCAACAGACCTCGGCCACCAAAGCGGAAGCCCAGCAGCAGACGACAATTGTCCGCGGGGAACAGGAGCGCCAAACCGCCGCTCAAAAAGCCGAGTTGTCTGAGCGCAAGGCCTTACTCGACCAACAGACCGCCGTTGTAAAATCTGAAGTAGCCCAGCAGACCGCCGTTATTAAAGCCGAGCAGGATCGCCAAACCGCGATTCTTCGCGAAGAAGAGCGCCGTCGGACCATGCTCTTAAAGTCCGAACTGGCCGAAGCCAGAACGGAGTATGGCAGCCTTACGGATACCGTGAAGGATTATGCCGCCGTGATTGCCGCCGCTTTCACCTTTGGCGAGATCAAGCAGTTCGGGATGGACGTTATCGATGCTAAATCGAAAATTGATCAACTGAAGATTGCGCTGGATGTGATGTTGGGAAGCAAACGCGAATCCAACGCAATCTATCAGGAGATTGTTCGCGTGGCCAAGGAAACCCCATTTACGTTAGAAGAATTAACCGAGAATGCGGTGAAGCTGAAAGGCTTCGGCGTCGAGACTAAAAACCTCATCCCGGATATGTTGGCCTTGGGGAACATGGCCGCAGCTGTGGGAAAAGACAAGCTCCCGCAGATGACTTTAGCCCTGGGACAGGTGGCCGCAACAGGCCGTTTAATGGGCGACGAGTTGAATCAATTCGTCGAGGCTGGTGTGCCCATGTATGACCTTTTGGCAGCCTCAATGGGCAAAACCCGGAAGGAGGTTGATGATTTGGCCAAGGCGCACCAGATCAGCTTCAAGGATATTGAGAAAGCCATTTTGGAGTCGTCCGAGAAGGGCGGCAAGTATTACCAGATGATGGCTCTCCAGTCGAAAACGCTGGGTGGCGAGGTGTCAAACCTGTCTGATCGCTTCTTTCTGGCTAAAGCGAAGATCGGAGACTTCTTCGAGGGTGAATTGAAGGGCGGAATCAAAATGTTGGGCGACTTTATGGACGCCACCATTGGTTCGGATAACGCCATCAAGCGAACACTAAGCACCATTGCCTCAGCGGTTGCGGCATATGGTACCTGGCGAATAGCAACTAACGCGCAGGCAATCGCTTCGACAGCCAATAAGGTAGTTACCGAGGCGTTAAGCTTGACCACCGGCACTTTAAACCTGGTGATGATCACAGCTACCCGTTCCACCGAGGGTTTCACCCGGGCGCAACAGGAATCGGCTGTAGCGGCTCGCTCCACGTGGGCAACCCTGGCCGCTAACCCTATCGGTGCTCTTGTAACAGTGGTTGGGCTGGCTGTGTCTGCCTACTTTGCTTTTCAGGCGGCAAACCAAAAAGTGACCGAGACGATGGGTGAGCAGGAGTACGCCCTAAAGCGGGAGCAGGAAGAAATGAATCGCCTGGCAGAGGCTGCTACGAACGCGTCCGATACAACCGGACGCCGAAAGCAGCTTATCGAGCAGTTGCTTGCCCGTTACCCAGATTATTTTGCCGGGTTAAACTCGGAGAAGACCAGTAATGCCGAACTAAAAGGCATCCTAGATAAAGTCAACGTCGCATATGACCAACGGATTGCCTTGGCCAAACAGGCGTATACAGTCGAAAAACTCAATGAGAACCGTCGATCGTTGTGGGATCAAGAGGCGGCGGCCATTGCCCGGCTGACCGAGCGGGTGCCCGATCTCAAGAAATATGGTAATGATTCAGCGGCCATTCTGGATCACCTCAACAAGAACATTGAAGACTTTCGCAAGGTCAATGGCTCTGACGGTTGGGTGTCCCTGCTTGACAATGTAGTTGCCGGTAAGCCGATGGATACGTTCCTGAAGGTTAAGAAGGGGCTGGAGGATAACAAAAAGCAGCTGGAGGAGGCCGAGAAGGACGTTCAGAAGTTCAAGGGGGAGGCCCAAAAAGCCGATATTGCTGCGGTTGAAAAATACTTTGACGAACTCCGCAAACAGCATGCTGGCAATAAGAAAATGCTTGCGGATCTCGATAAGCAGGAGCAAGCCCGGATTGATGAAATCAATGGCAAGGTTCGTCAGGAAGAAATCGCTACCATTGAAAAACATGGCAAGGAGAAAGTCAAAAAGGTTTCCCAAACTCTGATTGCTATTCAGGAGCTCGAAAACAAGCAGGGTGAATTAACGCTCAAGGAGCAGGAGCGTTTGCTTGATCTGCGGGAAAAACTGGAAATCGAAAATGTCAATAAGAGTAAAAGGCGCCTGAGTGATAAAGAGGAAGCAATTTTAAAAATTCAGCAGGATTATGCTGAAAAACGCCACGTATTCGACCTAGCACAGCAGGCAAAAGAAGAAAAGGCTTTTATCGATAAGGTCATCAAGTTCAACGCTGAGATTACCGAGATCAATGCCCAACGTGACGATGCTGATGCGATCGCGGCCCGGCTCGGTGAGATTACTACTCAGGAAGAGCGCCTCGAGGTCATCAAAGAGTATGGTAAGAAAACGACCGATGAGCTGCGTGATCAGCAGATCGAACGGTTGCAGATCCGTCGTGACCAGGCTATTGCTGAGGTGGATCTAATTAAGGCCGAAAAGGGAGCCAAAAGTAAGGAATACTACGCGGCTTATCTGGATTACCTCAAACTGGAAAAAGAGTTCAGCCAGGCTTTACTAAGTCAGTCTAAAAACACGACTGATACCCGCCTGAAAGAAGCGACCAGTGCGGCTGAGCAACATAAGAAGGTCGAGGAGATGATTCAGGACAATTATCTCAAAACGGAGAAGGTTTCCCTTGAAACAGCGATGCGGGAGCGGGAAAATCGTATGCAGACAATCAAGCTCGTTATCGGTCAGTTAAGCCAGATGGAGGGCTTAATCGGCCAGATGGCTAATGTAACCTTGCAAGCTACCAGCAACCTCGATGTGTTATCCGGGAAAACTAAAGCCAAAGCGGAGGAGGATCTAAAAAGCGCTCAGAATCTGCTTGGTTATTATCAGGAGATGATGAAGGTCGGCGGTGAAGAGGGTGATAAGTGGGCTGAGAGGTATAAAAACCAGGTGGAAGTGGTAAATCAGGCAACGCAAAAATTCGCCGCCCTGAGTGAAATGACGACCAAGGCTCAGGTTGATTTCATTATGGCCGCCGTAGACATGATTGCTTCTGCAATCGACTTCGTGGTCGGTGGCTTAGCCGAGGCCAGCCGCACCGCCGCCGAATCAATCCAGCGTCAGCGGGAAATCATTACTGGCTATCACGATGCGATGATTGAGATGAATCAGCGCGCGCTGGATGTGCAACTGGAAGCCTTTGCGGACTCTTACGATCAACGGAAAAAAGTGCTTGACGAGTTTTACGCCAAGCAAAAGGGGATCGTCGAATCCCGCGACCTGGTAGACGCTCAGCTTGCTCATTCGCAGGAGGTATTACAGATTCAGGCAGATACCACCACCAAGATGGGGGAAATTTGGGACATCAAGAAAGGGGCATTTGGTCCGCTCTTCATGGTGGCGTTGGCTAAAACGCTTATTGCCTGGAAAGCAAACAAAGATGAGATGGAGGCCGCTGAATGGCACCATCAGGCGAATCTGGAACGGGCGAAGATCAACCAGCTTCAACTCGACATCGAACGTTTTGCCGCCGAACGGGATGCCAAGATTCAGGCCTTAGAGGAAGAACTGGCTGCTTACACTCAGGCTAAAGAGCAAGAAATTGATGCGGCTGAGGAAGCGGCTGATGCTAAAATAGATCTAATTGAACGAGCGCGCGATGCAAAGAAGGAAGCCTTACAGCTCCAGCTCGATGCAGTTAAAGAGGCATACAGTGCAGAAACCGAAAAGGTTAAAGAGAGCTATGAGACTCAACTATCTGCGTTGAGAGAAAGGCAGGCAGCTGAACAGGCCGCCTTGAAAGAAACGTATGCCCTTAAACAACAATTGCTTGAGCAGAGTAAAGCTGATGAGGTCACAACCGTCGGCATTCTTGACCGGGTTCGTCAAGAAGCCCTAGAGCGCTATCGTGTTGATGAGATAGCTCGTTTGCAAGCCACACGTGACCGTATTCTGAGTACCCTGACCGATGAAGGTGAACGGATGCAGGTGACTAATGAATATGCCAATCGAATTGCGGATGTTCACAAACAGGTAGAAGAGGCCAAGCTTGATAAAACAAAAGGCGTATCGCTCGCCACAACTCAATTACGTACTGAGGAAAAAACTGAGGCAGAACGACTAAAAAAGGAAGAGGCCGCTACGGTTAAAGCCTTGCAGGATCAGCAGCAGCAGGAGTTTAAGCGACTAAGCCAGGAGAGAGATGACCTTCTAAAGAAAATGAAGGATGATAATCTCCAGCGTGAAAAAGACCTGAAAGAGCAGATTACAAAGCTGGAAGCTGACGCAAAATCTCAGATATCTCAAATTCAAACCGACCTTACAGCCGAAATCAATAAGCTGAAAGACCAGATCGCGGCCAAGGATAAAGAAACTGCCGAGGCAATGAAGGCCGAGAATCAGAGCTACGCCAAGCAGGTCATCATGGCTGAATACGAGATCATGGAAGCCAAAAAGGCTGTGGCCATTGCCGAGCTTCGGGCTGAACAGGCCTTGCTTCGTTCCAAGCGTTGGTTTATGAATAAGGGCAAAATCAATGATGCTATTGCCGATATTGAAAACGCCATTAATGAGATTAATGGTGCCGGTGGCCGGTCTGAAGTAATTGATAAGATGCAGCGTCAGGAGGAACTGGCCGAAGAGGTGAAAAACCTGAAAGCGAGGATTCCTGAACTGGAAAATCAATTAAAGGCAGTGCAGAGTGCCATAGAAGTAAAAAAGGCTGAAATCACCGCTGCTGAGGCTGCTGGACAGGACAGCTGGGGAGCGAAGATAGAACTAAGTAGCCTTTCTACTCAAGAATACAGCTACAAAGCAAATATCGACGAAATCGCTCGTCTAATCAAAGCCAAAGAGGATGAGATCGAACGCCTGAAGTTCTTCAAGGGTACCGAATTTGTGGACTCCAATAAACACCCGGATGGCATTGACACAATTCCCGCAATGCTTACTAAAGGCGAACGGGTGCTTACCGTTGATCAGAATCAAGCCCTGGCGGGTATTAGCAATGAAGCCTTGGTTCAGAAGGTTCAAGCGTTTGATCAATTGCTAATGGGTATTCCTCGCTTTGAGGTGCCGATTATGGGCTTGCCCGACTGGGCAACGGGCGCCAGCGGAGGCTCGACGATTGATTTGAGCGCTATGCTGGCCAAGATGGACGAGCTCAACCAGACGTTTGCCAATAAAAAGCATACCAGCATTAACGTTGACCGAAACGGCTTTAGAATCTCGGAGATGAAGGGCCAATCCATCGAGCATTACTATACCAACCTATTTCATCAGTAAAACCTACCTACCGTAACATGAAGGAGAAGAAAGGAGACCAGGGCAATCAGGTGCGCAAATTGCCACAACCTCGCAATCGCTACTACATTAATGAACCTGTCATTGTGTTGCGAATGGGTGAATTCGAACGCCTGATCCATCACTTGGTCAGTTTGGGGCTTAAAGACGCTCAACCCGAGAATGTCCAACGGGGTTTGGAGCGGCGGCATACGATGATCCTTCAGGAATGCCGCCAAAAGTTAAGTGACGCCAAAAACCATTACCTGATAAAAGAATGATCAAGCTAAGCATAGGCAACAAAATTATTGAAGTAAAGCCGGAACGGATCATTCGGGTAAAGGGAGAAGGCAATTATGCGGTTTTCTTTCTGATTGATGGTCGAACGGTGCTTTCCGCCCGGCATCTGGGGCACTGGGAAACCAAGCTGCCGGGCTTCATCTTGGTGCACAAGGGCAATCTGGTGAATCCGGCCTTCATTACCGACATGGACACTGAGTCAGTGACCATTGATGGTACCGTTTTCCCCATATCACGCCGTAGGCGCAAAATCGTATCCCAACTGATTATAAAAACCGACGTGGCTGATGCGATTCCTGCTTGATGAACTACAAATACAGGCCCCACTTGGTAGTGATGGGTTGAAGCTGCGAAAGGACCGCCATCGGCTCTATTGGGGCTTTCTGTTTCAAAAGATCGGCTACGTCGAAGGCACGGGAAGCGTCATTTTTGCTGACCCCAAAGCTACGCGGCTTCTGCGCGATCGATTTGGCCGGTTCGGTGTGCAGGCTGAAACACGCTTTCGGATTCTGGAAGGGGACTACACTCTTTATGACGGTTATATCGATTACACGCAGTATTCGGACGATGGTGAACGCGTTTCAGCGGCATTGCGGGACGATAAGACAGTGATCAGCCTGGCCACGAACCTAACAACCCGCTATAGTTTCGAACCTACTGACCGCGTGAAGCTTCACGCCCGTCGGCTGTCGAGTCCGGCCAATCTCGTTCTCAATGCGGACGTGGCCACGGTTCGCCGGTCGGCTCCGTATAACATTTTGATCAATCACAGCGTGCCGCTCAAACGGGTTGATGAACGGGAGCAGCCCTTGCCCGGTACCATGGCCAGCATCATTCGTCCGGAACTCAACACCGAAATTTACCAGAACACGACCGACCGACCGCAAAGCCTGGTCATTTCGGGTCTCGTCAAGGTGACGGCTTCAGCCAGTCACTCACTGGTTCCAACCCTGCGGGTTCGACTCACCGAACAGGAGCCTATACCGATCGGGTCATTCTCTGTTTCCAGTACACCGGAGCTAATAACGGCGGTGGTAAGTCTAACGGTTGTTGTATACCCCACCCAAAAACTGTGGCTTGATTGGTCTCATTCCGACAGCGTGAGCAGCTACTCGTTTGCCTACGATCCCGACACGGCCATCACCGTTCAGGAATCGACCACGATTCCCGATTCGGAAGCCGCCTGCTTTACCGCTGGCGAATTGCTGGAAAAGCTAATCGACCGGGCGTCGGACGGAGCGTTATCGTTCCAATCGAATTTCTTCAGTTCCGGCGAAGGCTCTACGATGCTGCTCACCAACGGAGGTAATATTCGGGGGTTGGCTAAACCGGTTATTGCTTCCTTTCAGGAGGTGTTCGAAGGGCTGAACGCGCTATACAACCTGAAAATGGACATTGTGGGTAGTCATGTTGTCATTGAGCCGAAGAGCTTCAGGGGCGGTCCGTCGCACGGTGTGACTCGCATTCCCCAACTGAACAACTTTCGCCAGATTCCCAACACTGATTTATTGTTTTCAGAAGTGTTCACAGGCTTCGAGACGTGGCGGGGGGAGTCGCTCGCGTCAGGCTCAGAAGTCAACAGCCAGCGTCAGTATCGCACCGGAATCACCACGTTGCGCAATACGTTGGATTTACGCTCAAAACTCATTGCATCGGGAACACTCATCGAAGAACAGCGGCGAAAGCAGTTTCAACCCGACACGGCATCGAGTTCCAAAGCTGACACGCTTGACGAAGCCCTATTTGTGATTTGCGCCATTCGGAAAGCGACGGGTTGGCAAGCTGAGCGCCTTGAAAATACAGACTTTATTTCAGGGGTTTTGGAGCCTGCCAGCTCGTATAATCTGCGTATCAATCCCCGGGCGAACCTGCAACGCTGGACCAATTTGCTGGCTGATTGTCTGCCCTTACGCCTGGAATCGTCCGTTGGCAATGCCGCCGCCCGGATCGCTTATAATGGCCGCGAATACAGCGAACAGGGCATTCACTTCGTGGTTGATGTGCCCTTGGTCGGGACAACCATCACCGAAATCGAAGCACCTATGTCAATGCTGGGTTATTCGCAGCTCACGGACTTGATTGAATATCCTGACCCGATCACTGGAAGCTGGAAACAGGGCCTGCTCATGGATGCCAGTTGGCGCCGATCGCTGGAAGGCAATACTGTCACTTTTCTTCTTTACACGTAGCATGAATCCATTCATACATTTCCTCCGCTTTTTTACTCTGGCTGACAACGGAAAAGCGGTGCCGAATAATTACAACCAACCCGACAGCACCCACGCTGATCTGCCCGTTGTCGCTGGTGATCGCCTGCGGTTTCTGGTGCCCCGTTCGGATTTAGGTGGACTTGATTTTAGTCGTCTAGCCATCCATTTACTTCGTCATCCGGTGGACTTTCCGCCCCCGAACGATTCGATCATAAACTACCCCCCTCCCGAACCGGTTTTACCCGATCCGATTGGCGGTTTGCGGCCACAATTGGGGGAAATCAGCAGCGTGGTCAGGCTGCGCGTTAATTCCGCGCCGAAAGAAGGTGAACACCGCCAATTCGCGCTGTTAGTGGATATTCCCAATGCGCTCAACTCGTTTAATAATAATCTGGCTTTGAATAAGCCGGTTATGGTAAGTAGCGCGGCGGGTCCAGCCTGGGCATCCGAGCACTTGACCGATGGATTAGGCGGTATTGGGTGGAGTTCAGATGGTCAGCTGTCGGTTCAGGATCATGTCGAATACGTGGTGATTGATCTGGAAGAATCCGCGCTCATTGAATCGGTTACGTTGGTGCCGACCTTTGGCCAAGGCTGGCCCATTGATTTTACGATTGATCTATCAGACGATAATTCGACGTGGACAACGGCCATTACCAAAACGGGGGCTGTTCAGCCGCAGGCTCCACAAACCTTCGCCATGCCTGCCAAGGCTTACGGGCGGTACGTCAGGATTCGGGCCACGAAATTACGGTACATCAACCCGTTGGACCCGTATTACCGTTTCCAGTTAGGCGAAGTCCAGATTGCGGGAAAACTAGCCGACGAAGTGCGGACATTGGGCGGTACCTTTTCGGGGCAAAAAAGCGATCTGACTGAGTATGTGCAGGCTATCAAAGCCCACTTTCAGGCCAATCCATACACGCCCGTCAGTGTCATCGAGGATGGGAACGAACTGGAAATTCGCTTTCACCACTCCGAACGGTTCCGACTGGGACACGCGCCGGTTCGCGTTGGTCTCGGAGCCGTGACTGAATCCAACACCAACCAGCCGACGATGGCCGCGCGAAAAATGGAGACGGTTACCATTGGCGCAAAAGATGCCTACACATTGGTACTCAGTGATGACATCGAAGCGGGTAACGTCTTCACGTTGGCCGGTAAGAGCTACACCGCCTCCGGGAAGGAGCAGCCTGCCGCTATTTTACGGGCATTAGGCGTTCCGGACGGGAAAATCACGGTTCCTTCGGGTACGCCTGTCGGTCTGAGCGTTCAGAAAGGCAACTATACCTTGGCCAACACCAACCAGCCGCGCATCGAGCTGTTGTATACAGGTAATAACGGCGGTGGTCAGGATATCTACCAGGCGTTTGTCGGTGCCGACGTACAACCCGGAAACTTGTATCAGATTTCGGCTCCGGGCCTGACCACGCGCTCGAAAATCGCTACGGAGTCTGACACGAAAGTCAGCATCGAGGCTTTTTTCAATAACAGCGGCGATCCCGGGCGAATGGCTATTCCGCAGGGACAAGTCCCGACCGCTGTGGCGATAGCGGGTACCCGAACCTACGAAAACACGAATAACCCATCGCTCGGACTAACCGGAAAGGTAACCACCCCGGCCAAAGTCGTGGATCGGTACGCCATTTCGATTGGGTCGAGCATTCGGCGCGGAAACCAGTACGTGTTGGGAGCGGCCACGGTCATTGCCGATCAGGACGACACCACGATCGACATTGCCCGTAAGTTTGGGCATGGGTCTAATCCGTTTACGGTTGAAATCCCGACCGGTCAACAGCTTACCGCCTACGCCACGCCGGGACTGCTCTACGGGCCTGAACATATTGCGGATGTCGAAGTCATCGAGGGGGCCAATTGGACCAAAAGCGGCCAACTCGTGGCCGATGTCGTTATCCCCGAAGGCTTGAAAGGTGACCGGTACGCCTTAGCGCTGTGGGATTGGAAAGCTAAAAAAGTCATTGCCCAGTCGAACTACCTGCGCATTCGACCAACCGAAAAAGATACGCTGGTGATCCGCTATGGTGACCCCGAACAAGTCTACGGCTACGAATACTCCGAGCCCGGCTTGTTTCAGCAAATGCGCTTACCCATCTGCCTTAATGAGGGCAGGCTTCAGCAACAAGAAAACATCTGGGACACGCTCGACGAAATTCGGGTGCGGGACCGAACCACGGGCATCCTACAACGGGAGCTCATCACCCGGGCTTTACCCGAGTCATTCCATCTCGCACTTTGGGCGGCACTCAAACACCGTGAAGTGTGGATAAACGGGAAGCCTTTCCGTAGTGAGGGAGAGTACAAGCAATCGGCTGCCGTTGGAAAACGGAGGCTCATGAATGGCGTCGCAACGGTGGTGGAAACGGGGAAGCACTGGACGAATTACGCACAAAATAAGCCCTACTTATCCAGTTATGAGTCAGCTGGTTATGCATTTGTAAAGTCGATTGTACCAAACACTACCTTGAATTGCTGGTTGCAGGAGGGCAATTTTGTTCAACGCATTTACGGCGGACAGGCCATTGAGCCGCAGGTATACCAGCTTCTGGTACAGGGCACATCGGAGCGTTTGGCAGTGATCGTTTTTCTAAACGGCACTGCCAGCCTCCGAGCCATCTTAGAACCCACCATTCTGAACCGCATTGATTCGGTGTTGGTGGTCGAAGCAGGAAGCCAGGTGATCATCGAAGCCCGTCCGTTCACAACCGATTTTGACGTAAATGCGTGGTTTAACCAGCTCGCTGAATCGGATCAGGGAGCCTTCACCAACGAATACACGGACGAGTTTTTATGACCCTCGAAGAGTTTAACGCCAAAGTCGATCAGTATCTCCCTTCCAATATTACTCAGGCGATCAGCGCGACCGAACTGCGCACTATTCTCAAAGTATTAGGGCAAGAGCTTTTTGGCGTAGCGGACTCGCTACGGGGCGGCTGGACGCCTGAACTGGCCCTGGTGGTTAATGGGCAAAATCTAGTCGTTCAACTCAAAGACTGGTCGGGTGGTACCGGCAACAAGCCGACTTCCGTACCGGCTTACGTTGGGCAAAATGGCTACGTGACGAACATCGCCAACGCCATCAACATTCGGGGTATTCAGGGGCTGCCGGGCAACAAGGGAGATCAAGGTAACAAAGGGTGGACTCCCCGGCATATATCGGAAGTTGACGGCAGCCGGATTGTTTTCAAGCTTACTGGATACGTTGGTGGTGAAGGAACCGCGCCAACCACCGATGTCGGAAAGTATTTTGGGGTCAATGGGTATGTGACAAACATTGCCGATGCGTTAGACTACCGGGGGCCTATTGGCAGCGTTACGCCTGAATTACAGACACTCCTCCAAAACACTCAGAATGCCGCTTCGGTTGCAACGCAGTCCAAAGATTTAGCTATGTCTGCGGCTCTCAATCTGACCCTTTCGGTTGAACAGATGACGGCTTCCAAGACGCAGACGCTCGCTAATTTCAGCGCTTTTCAATTCGCGGGCTTAGAAACCATCGAAGTTCGAATTATCGGCACCAGCATCCTCAATAATTCCAATTCGGCCCCCAAGCGTTTCTTAGCTTCTGCTACCAAGATACTTGGCGATTCGGGAAACCAGACCAGGCATCTGGGATCTACAGGTGGTTCGCTCGCTTCGTTAGGCTGGGATTATCAGGTGTACGGTGGCCACGTTTTCTCACGACTAGCCAGTAAAGCCGGTTCACAGCCCCTAAAATTCCAACATAACATGAAGCGGTACGTCTTGCGCTATTCGAAAGAAGTGAGCGGGGGTACGTTCGAAGTATGGGCCGATGGCGTGCTGAAACAGACAGTAAGTTGCGCGGGCGCACAGGCCTATGGGCAAGAAGTGACGCTCACCTGGCCGAGCGCGGGAATGCACACGGTTGAGATCAAGAACATGGTGGGTACGGTCTATATTGAGAGCCACGACGTTTGTCTGGATCGGCCTGGTTTGTATATCGTTGATGGTTCCTACGGAGGTAGTGCGATTAACAACTACCTAACCCTGAAGGGGAAAGAATCTAACCAAATCGATGGGATTGCCATTCAGGGCTGGAATGGCATCGACGCAGCCTTTGGTTTTAATGCCACCATTAAGCCCAAAGTAATATTTCTGCACAGTTTGGTCAACGATGCCGGTAGACCCGCCAGCCTTTTCGACCAGTATTATAAGCCCGGCATTGAGTACATCGTTCAGCGATGCAATGAGTTGGCGATACAATTAATCGCGGTGGTGGAAATGGGCGGGCATATGTCTATGCCCGCCAGTGGTAGCTACCAAAACTTCCAGAAGCACAGTCAATTGCTACTGGATCAGCGCGGAAAGCCCAACGTTACCGTGCTGGACTGGCACGGCAAAAGTGGCATGAGGACCACCGACCTGGTTGAACTGGATCGGCTGTCGAAGCGGTACTACAGCGTTACCAACCTGAACGTAGCGGCGGGAACATTCGCGGGGGATTTCATCCACCCCAACAACGTGGGTTACGCGGTTGAATTGGATATGTTGCACGCGGCTACTGGGCTTAATTTCGACGGGAAACAAGGCGAGGCATTTGACGTGGCGTTGCTCAACAACCGACCGCGCACACCTCTTTCGCTGGCCGCCAAATTATATGCAGAAAGTTTTGTCGGTCTGACCGGTGTCCAGCGTACCCAGAAAAATGCGTACGGAGCCTTCTGTACCTACAGGAATATTGGAGTCTCTACCCACGTAGCCACGGGCGAAATTGAGGCCGCCTGGGCATCGAGCGAAGAGATCAACTTCCTGCCTGACGTAAACACCACAATTGCAGCCGGGGCGGTGGACACGTATGGACCCTACGCCTCCTTCAATTTTAGCAACCTTGGTGGCAGCATCAGCAATGCTGTCAATAATCCAGCAGTTTTCACGATCACCCTCGTGGTTGGAAAAGGCACTGCATCAGTCCGAATCAATACCAACTCGAACAGTGCGGTTATCAATCAATCTATCAAGGGCGTTGTTTTTACCCCGGCTCACGCCGTTACCAGTGGATTCAGCATCAAAAATGAGTCGGATACCCCAATTATTTGCCACTACACGGTTGAGGCCATTGGGGGGGCTTTCCCGCTCATCACTCTTTCAGCAACCAAGCTCTATGGGTTTTATTTGACTGGAACCGAGCACGCCTGTATCCCTGGACGAGCCTTGGATAAGCTGCGTGACATGATTCCAAGTGCCGTTGTGGCGGGTGAAATTCCAGTGGAGAAAATCAACATTGGGCAGCGTTATATTGAGTCCGTCAATGGCAAGTCAGTCAAGAGTGTCGCTATCGGGAAAGAAATCTACAAGCCATTCCAGAGCGGCTTTTTCGGGCTGTATCGGCTCCAAAACACAACGGAGGTCGATCTGCGCGAATTCACCATTGTAGGAACAGTGGTTAATAATAACTACTCCGAAAAGTACGGCTCGAACCTAACGACAGTTGATTCCAACCAGGCATACGCTCAGGCATCGGGAACGTTTAACGACACGTTTGCCGGTAAGACGTTTACGCTAGTGGGTGCGATTCCGGGCGAGGCCACTGGCATCTCAGTGCAGTTGTATGGCAACGCTACTTATTTAGGGCTTCGTGCTGACGGAAGTTGGGCGAACGATGGCGGCAATCACGGCACCGCACCGGACGTATTGGCCAACACGCGTCACTACCGAGGCAAAACGTTTGCCATCACCTTCCAGATGCCTCCTAGTGAGCTATTTGCGGGGGCAAACAGAGTCTTCCGGATTTACTATAAAACAGGAGGGGGTAACCACTCCTGGCTAGATTGGGCCTTATGCGAAGGCTCAAAAGCGACAGTGTACTAAAAATGCATAACTGTGAAAAAAGCCTATAAGCCCAAACTACTCAGTGTCGATCAGGTGTCCGGGACGGTCGTCTTATCGACCCGAGCGCCAGATAAAACTGAAATCCCGGTTCAGATTGATGATAAAAGCTATACCGGCATAGTAACCGGTGGCCAGGTCTGGATTCAAACGGGAACCCCTTTTAAGAACACGCACTCCATTATTTTTTAATCATGTCCGCACTCGCAGAAATCACATCGGGAGCCAAAGCAGGCAGTACGCAGGTCAAAGTGACCCGCACGGCGGCCAACGGCACGGGTATCTTCGTATACCGGGGGGCGTTACTGCTTGGTTCGGCTTCTTTGGTGGCGGGTGTGGCGCTGGTTAACCTGGCTACGCCGCTGGCCACGGGCGATGTGATTCAGGCCAGTGTTACCAGCAAGGGCAACCAGTGCGGCAACCCTGTCACGGTTGTTGCCAATCCCATTAAGGTGACGGGCTGGAAGTCGGCCACGGAGGTGAACGTAGTGCAGGAAAACGGTCAGCAACTGACCATGCCGGTAAGCCAGTTCGTTCAGATGTACGGCTACCAACCGGCTTCCGTTTTTGATTCGATTGGCACCAATGCCGTGCTGCAACCCGAATACGTTCCCGCTGAAGTCTGTCCAATTGCCTTCGACCTAAATACGGAGAAGCAGGCCGGTCAGACCGTTTTGACGGTGACCAATGTGCAAAACACCAAGGGAGGAACGCTGATCAGCTGGAACGAAGGCCCCTACTCAAATACCATCGCGCAGACCTACACCGAAGCCACGGCGGTAACCATCGACGTGAAAGGGGCGGACGATACCACACCCCTGCGCCGGTCGATTGCGGTAGCGATTCTGGAAGCAACGCCCGAAAACGGTTCCATTACGGGACTAAGCTGGAAATCCGACTCCATTAGGCGGGGTTTCAACGCCATTGCCCATTGTCAAAACCAGCTTCAGTTTCGCCTGGAAGGATTCGATTTCGCTTGGCGGGATGCGATTTTTTACCCGCCAACGCAGAATGAACAGATCTACCATCCCGTGCCGAACGGCAGCTACACCCTTTGGGCCCGGGAGAAAGGCGATTCAGCCGAAGCCAACTGGATGTCACTCACCTTTACGCTTAATACTTAACACAGTAAACAACAACCATGAGCAATTTACAAGATTTCGTTTCGGAATATTCCGGCAAAAACAGCGCGTTGCGCATTCCGGGATCACGCAAACCCCTGCCAAAAGGCCGCTACATCGCCTTAGCGCTGGTACCTAAAAACTTACTCCCGGATATCGGCTCTGCCACGGAGTTTACGCTGCCAGGCGGTGGTTCGGCTACCAAAATCACGACCGCCAACATCGTCTCGACGCTGGTCACGCTGGCGCTGCATTCGCAGGCCTGGTTCTTTGGCAACCATACCGTTTCGGGCCTACGGGGTAAGCCCACCGAAATGAAGGAAAGTGCCGTGTTCGGTACCCGCACGGAAGCGCTGGGAACGGGCGAAATCCGGGAGCAGATGGACTTTTTGTTCAAGTACTTCTTTTTGAACCGGGAATTCTTCAACGAACTGCGGGCCAACTATTCGGAGTATGACTTGTACGTATTTACCGATCGCTCCGTCGAGGTGATTCGCTACGACCTGGACGAGCCGATGTTCCTCAATATCGGTGATGAGGTTTCGGGCGATATCAATACCAGCGTGATTGGCGGTTTCTCCATCATCTTCAGCCGCGAAGGACAGATTATTCCCTCGTTTGGCAAGTTCGAAACGCAGCTTTCGGCGTCGAATGCGCGGTTCACGTTTGGTGCAGGTAGCGCAACCGGTCTGACGCTGGTAGTGGGCACGAACAAACCGTACGTCTACACCATGGCGACCGGTACCGGTGGGTCGATTACCCGGGCGGTGGCCACGGGCAGCGGCGTCACTTACGCCATTTTTACGGGCGATGGGGAGCCAATTCCAACGGGTCAACCCGTCACGATCGCAACCGGCACCGGCGTGATCACGGTCGGCAACGCGCTTCCAGCGGGTACGTACCGCTACAAAGTACTGGCCTCGAACAGCACGGGCGTGATGGGTGAATACGAAATCGAAATCCGCGTAGCCTAAACCGCAACCGATGCTGACACTTGATCAAATCATGCCGTACCTGAACCTGTCCACCGGATCAACCGGTGTGGTAGGAGTACGGCATGAATATCTCCAAAAAAGCATCGACCACCGCAAGCACCTCGAAAAGGTGTTTAGCAAAGCCTATCCGGATTATTTAGACAAAACGCGTCCGAAAGAACGCGCCGAAAGCAAGCTGTACCGCAAGGAAGTCTACAAAAACACGTTTCGGGGGCTGCAAAAGCGCGTCATCAAATCGCTGGATTACATCCGGGAAGCCGACGACTTTAGCGTTGTGTGGCCCGAGTCGGAGGAGAAAGATACGCTGGAAGCGTTTGCTGACTCCCGTAAATTTTCTCCGGATGGGTCTGCACTAAACTGGTTTTTCAAGCAGCTTCGGCCCCTGTATGTCAAAGATCCGAATGCGGTGCTGGTGGTGCTACCGATGCTGCAGGCTCCTTCCAATACCGAATACGTGGCACCGAAAGCCATGCTGGTACCCTGCGATAAGGTCTACATGCACCGGAAGGGTAAATTCGCCGTGTTGGAAGCGCCGGAAAAATCGACGATTGTCACCCGTTCGGGGGATAAAGAGATTAAGTCCGAAACGGGCCGAATTCTTCTTTTTCTGGATGCGGACAGCTACACGATTGCCCGGCAAATTGGCAAAACCAGCGAAACGGGGGGGCAAAACGACCTGATTCACTGGGAGATTTTAGGACTCACGGATGTCGAGAATGAGCAGGGTTTGAAGCTCAAAGCCTTTAGCCCGCCTTTGCACCATTGCCCTGTTATGCCTGCCGTGAAAATTGGTAAGGATGTCGAGGAAAGCAATGATTTCGGGGAGGAGTACTTTGAATCGATTCTAGCCGATGCGTTACCGTCGATCGAACTCGCGCAGGGCAACCTGTCCGACATCCAGGTCGAAATGAACTTTCACGTGAGCTCGCAGGAGTGGCGTTACGCGACCAAGCGATGTCCCGATGCGGGTAAGGAAGGCTATGGCCGTTGCGTTTCTGGATCGAAAGCCATCCTGAACGAAGAGGGTGTTCCTAAAGGCTGGACCCAGTGCACCAGCTGCAAAGGGACGGGCATGGAAATATCCGGTTCGGGCATGGACTTCATCGTTGTCAGTCCACCGTCCGCCAACAGTACGCAGGAAGAAGGCCGTCCCGCGCAATTGCCCACGCCGCCCGGAGGCTTCATTCCGCGCTCCATCGAGCCGCTCACCAAGTTTACCGAGCAGTATAACCGAAACAAGGAGGAAGCTTATCAGGAAATCAACATGCAATTCCTGATGCGCACCCCCTACGATGAATCGGGAGCCTCAAAGCGCTACGATCGGGAAGAAATGTACCGGGAACTGAACACGCAAGGAGCTCACCTGTGCGGCATCCTGTCGGAGTTTTACACCTTCATCGGTCATTTGCGCTACCAGGGCAAGGTCGATAAGCAGTTGCCCAACGTACTGACGCCGGTGCGGTTTAACCTCGAAAATGCGGAGTTAACCCGGAATGAGCTCATCGAAGCGACCAAGAACAAATTCGATCCCAACCTGCGGAAAGCTTTAGAGAAAAAGCTGATTTCCTACCAGGCGGGGGAGAATTCGGACTATTACCGCCGCTACGAATTACGGGAAAAACTAGACCCGTTGCCGGGGCTGTCACCGGAAGAAAAAATGTTCCAGCTGTCGCTGGTCAAGCTGATTAACCCGCCCGGTTCACCGCAACTCCAAAAGGCGGTGGAGCGGATCATGTTTTCGATTCATCTGGACGGACTCATCAGCGAAGCGATTCTGGAAGACAAGGATTTTCTGGGTCTGAAGCTGGATGCGCAACGCGAAAAGCTAATTACCGCCAATAAAGAGCTGGTGGGTGAACAGGGGACGTTCATTGGTCTGGATGGCAAGCCCGTTTCGGGATCATTCAGCCTGCAACCCCTGGTCGACGCCAAAAACCTGAACCAGTTGTAAGATGGACGAAATCGAAGACATCGAGCAGTTGGAACTAGACCAGGAAGCCTGGGTGAATGAGTTCTTGGCCGCGTTGCTGGTGATCAATTCCCGCCTTTTAGACGAGTTCGAAAGGTTGATTGACCGCCTGCAATTGAATGGCGGGGCCACGACATCGGAAGAATGGCGAAGCAACCTGCGGCAAACAACCCTGTTCCGGGCCGAACTAACCAGCTACCTGGTGAATCAGGCGGGACTGGGTGAAGCGGTGCGGAAACTGACTGAGCGGATGGGTGAGGGGGCCGGAAGGCTGAACACCTATTTCGCGGCCATTGATCCCGCCTTTTCCGCGTCCGAATACGGGGTGATGCTGCAAAACCTGACGAGTCAGACGGTGCAGCTCCTGTCGGGTTCGGTGCCGGATATGCTGTACAGCCGTCCCTTGGGCGATATTCTGGACTGGAATATCCTGAGTAAATCCACGGCCTCCGAACTGCGATCGGTGTTACGGACGCAGCTCGCAGCGGATTCGGCACTCACCAAATCGCTGGGTCAACAGGCGTCGGATCTGCTGTACACGTTTTCGCGGGGTTATGCCAAAACGGTCGCGGAGGGTTTGAACCTGAAGCATTATTACTACATGGGGACGCAGATCGCGACGAGTCGGAGTTTCTGCATTGACCGGTTAGGCAAGGTCTACACGGAGGCAGAAGTAGAGGCTTGGGCGGACTTGATCTGGTCGGGTAAAATGGCCGGTACGACCAAGAAAACCATTTTCTGGTATCTGGGTGGGTACCGCTGTAAACACCGACTACTTCCCATTTCCAAACAGCAATACGATCAAATTTATAAACTAAGACAAGCCAATGGCAAAACACATCAGTGAGCTGGCACCCGCCGACAAGGTAATGGTGAAGCTAGGTTCCAAATCGCAGAACGATCCTGAATCGGGCGAACAGGTCGTGGTAGAAAAAGAAAAGACCATCGAAGTCACGTACGCCTATTTTCAAAGCGTCACGCAGGCAAGTGCCGAGGCCGACAAACGGCACGAATACAACGAAAAATCGGGCTATTCGCGGGTGTTGGGCCGAACGATCAAGTTGCTGGGTACGGCCAAGTATTCGGACGTGACCGGACTGACGGGTGAAACCATTCAGGTTCCGTCGGTTGAAAAGTTTTCGACCAAAAAGCCAGCGGCTACCGATACTGGCGGCGGCGAAAACGGCGGTGAAGGTGGTGGCGATGGTGAAGGCGGCGAAAATTAATCCACCTTTCTAGTAGTGCCTATTTTTTAGTACCGGCCCTTCGGGGCAAAAATCCGTAACGCTGGCCGCAAGGCAAACTAACCAATGAAAGCAAAAGAATTTCTTAAAATCCTGGCGACCCGGGCAGGCATTGCCGATACCGACGCAAACCTCACAGCCTTCCTCGATAAGTTGGCGGACATTGATGCCGATGACGATCTGGCCAAGCAATTCACCACCAACCTCATTACCGAGAAAGAGGCCGAAAACCGACCCACCATCAAGGCGAAATTCACGGCGCAGGCGCTGAATGGTGTCGATGCGTTGATCGATGCGGATCTGGCTGAATTCCTCACTCCTGAAGAAATTGAGGCAGTGAAGAAGGAAGAAAAGTCGACGATGAAGAAAATCAGCAAGATACTGGCGAAAGGAAAAGAGCTGAAAGCGTCGAACAAACCTGCCGATAAAGCGCAGGCGAACGACCTGCAAAAGCAGTACAACGAAGAGATCGAGAAGCTGAAGGCTTCGGCTAAGGAGATCGAAACCAAGAAAGACGCTGAGATCGAAGGCCTCAAAAAGCAACACGTGCAGGATCGGTTCAATGATCGGTTAGCCGCTAAAATCCTCACGCGTACCGACGTGGTTGACGCGGTCAAATCGTTCGATGGGCTTTTGGGCCTCAAAGCGCTGGAGAAAACGCTGGAAAAGGTGGGTGGTCAAATTGATTACAGCACGGGCAAGCTCGTGCAGACCAAGAATCCAGAATTGGCGCTGTATGTCGATAACAAGGAAGCTACCCTGGATGGCCTTCTGGACATGTCGTTGAAAGACAACGATTACCTGAAGAAATCCGATCCGGCTCCGTCGACAACCGTAGTCACCAAGACGGAGCCAGCTGCGGGCAGTGGTCAGATCTCCGAAGCGCAGCGCCGGAATGCTGAGCGGCTCAAAGCAGCCTAGTAGTCCAATGCTTCGGCGGTTCGAAAGGCAGGCAAAACAAGTAAACCAACAGTAAACAACAACGAAAGTGAGCAAAAACATCAACTTAGGTGGCTCCCGCATTGCGATGGCGGCCATCAACCTGACGCTGGGCAACCGCAAGAAGTTTCAGAACCACGGTACCCTGCAAGCCCTGCGTTCCCCGCAGGTAGCGGCTTTGATTGCGGAAATGAACCCCATCAACGCCAAAAACCAGAACCGGCTGAGCATTATTCAGGGCCAAGCTACCCCGCAGGCCCGGGTGCAACTCAACTACCGTCCGCAGGTGGAAGCGAGCGTGGATACCAGCCGTACGGTAGCTACGGGTGCCAATCCAGTCGGTGCCACGTCGCTGAACGTGGATTACAACCTGCACCGGGAATTCAAATTAACTTATCGCACGGTTGACCTGCTTGCGCTGGAAGCCGAGGCGGAGAAGTACCTGGAGCAGGTAAACGCGGGTAGCCTGTCGGTGAACATGCCCGGTTTTCAATTGCTTTCTGACATGGGGGACCAGACCATGCGGAAAATCGATTCGGTGTTTGCCAGCTCAAACACAGCAGCGCTGAACGCCGTGATCGGTGCGGTAGGCGGAAACAAACTGATCGGTAACACGGCCCCCGATAACGCCGCTGTACCCAACGTGAAGGGCTTCAAAGCGGACGGATCCATCCATTTGGACTTGCACGACTGGTTTGCCAACCTGCAAACCGTGCACTCTTTCGAGGGCAAGCCCATCGTGATCGGTGGCCTGAAGGCTTTGAACTGGTTCAACCGGAAAGGGATCGTTTCGGCGGCATCGCTGGGTTACGATTACGCCAAGGCGTACGATCTGTTGGATGTGGAGTTCTACTACGATCCGTTGGTGGATACGCTATCAGGTCAGGATCACATCATCGTTCTGGATCCGGGCGCGGCCTGCCTGGAAACGATCATGGAACACCAGAGCATTATCTCGCTGCCGAAAGTGGCCAATACAACCTACGGCACCGTTTCGGTTTCCGTGGCACAGACGGGTGCACCAACGTTCACGCTGGACATGGATTTGCGCGTTCGGGAAGATGATTCGACGGCTTACCCAAGCTGGACCATCACCCCATCGATGAAGTTCGGCGTGTTCACGCGGCCAGCGGGCTTCCACAAGGGCTATGATGGCTGGGACACAGTGACGGGCATCTTCCGGGCGAAGATCACCAACGCTACCTAGTCTCTGAGTTTGTAGGCCAGATTATTGCCGGTAAGCCGGGCCGGTTCCGGCTTACCTATTTCTCATTGTATTATCTCAAAAGTCTTATGCAACCCACTCAGGAACAACAAAAATTAAGTACCGACGATGCAGCCATGCAAATCTTTGATCAGCTGACGAGCGAAGGCTTTTCAGTCGAGGAAAAGATCGCCATTCGCAAATCCTTCGACGTGCTGATTCGCACCGACATCGACCAGCAAGTTCAAAAACTGCAAAATCTCCGCGCGGCCATTTAATGAAACTGAATTTAAAACCCAAAGTGGTGGCCAATCAGCCACTACCAGAAGCGGCTCATGTGGAAGTGCCTGAGCCGATTGAACGCAGCGACATCACGATGTCCAGCGCTAATGAGCCGGAAGTAAAGGTGCCGGTAGCCAGTGAGTTTCGGTCTGAAGAAGAATCAGTTGCTTCGTCGCTCATTAACCGCTTCTACAGCGCCCGGGTGCTCATCGGCTTGGCCATTGCCTTTATTTCCGCCTGGCTGCTGGCTGACTGGACGAGTTCGACGAATGCGCAGATGCGACCGGGTCAAATTGCCTATTCCAACGAAATGCAACAACTGTGGACAGCCACGTATCGACTGGCCTTCGTGGTCATCGCGGCTGTAGCGATTATTCGCCTGACGATTCCGTCGCTGGTTCAATACATGCGACAGGACTCCGGCTTTGTGCTGGATGCAGCAGAAGATTTTAAAAAGCTATCCCCTCAACAGCGTTTATGGTTTGCTTTCGCGGTCTTGTTTTCGCTCTGTTATTTGTTTGTGTCGCTTCTTTCGGTCAAACTGCCCGAATCGCTGAGCGTAGGGCCGTAATCCAGACGGCGGAAAAGTTCGTTGGCACCGTTGAAAAAGGCGAGAACCGGGGACGGCCTTACGAGCTTTTTATGAAGCCTTATGGCTACCCGCCTGGTACCGCCTGGTGTGGGTTGTTTGTTCACCACGTTTTTACCGTGGCCAAAGTTGCCCATGGCGTGAAAGGAGCGGCACTGGCGGCCAACTGGAGTGTTCCGGCGGCGGTGATCGTCTCCAAATCCGGCAAGCTGACGGGTAATCGGGTACCCGTAGCGGGTGATTTAGCCTTGTATCGGTTTCAGTCAACGCGCATAAACCACGTCGAACTGATTGTTCGGTGGTCACTCGATAACGAAGAATCATACTTCTACGCGCTGGGTGGCAACACCTCCAATCCAGCGAATGCCAAACAACAAGGGGTGTACATTAAAAAGCGCTCGAAGCGAGAGGCATATTTAGTCATCAACCGCATCGATGCCATTTAGGGATTCCGTAGTCCAACCGTAAATAACAACTTGTGCCTAATGAAACTTTTGAAACTAATAGAAGTCTGGCTATTGGGAGTGCTTTTACTCCTGATGGCTTTCAGGCCCTGGAAAGAGGTGAATCACGCCGTTGGCCTGGAGCCGATCGCTGCCGATTCGGTTGCCACGGCGGAAAACGTGGACAGTCTACTGATGCAACCGATAACGGTCGTTCTGCCTCCGTCATCGGTGGATACCCTTCTAATGCGGGTGGCCTCGAAAGACAGCCTGGCAAAAGCCCGAAAGAAGGAGCTTAAAGTTTTGGATAAAAAGCTCGCTGATTTGCAGCAGAGGATTCAAAAGCAGCAGCAGAACATCATCACCCTGGAAGAAATTGACGCTATGACAGCCAGGCAGTCGGGTGGTGGTCCTTAGCGTTCCAAAAACAAACAGAAAAACGCGCTGGAGTCAGTGCGTTACCCGCATCTACCAGGCAGGACTGGTTTACCCGAAAACGGCGGCGGCTATTTCTCACCTCGAAACCGGAGGCTGGAATGGCCGGCATACCATCGTAAAGTATAACAATTGGTTTGCCTTCAAGCAGAACAGCCGCAACTATTCCTCTGGCCTTGGTTCGGGTGGTTACTGCATCTACGCAACCGCAGACGCATCGATCGCTGATTACAAGGCTTACGAAAAGCAGGTCATTGAACGCTACCGACTCAATTCGGAAGAACGGTACCAGGATTATATCTGCCAGACCTACAGTGCTGACCGGCATTATCGGAAAAAACTGAATAAGGCGATCAAAACCACGCAGGAGCTACTCGTACCATGAAAGCGAATCTATTGTTGTTACTAGCCAACGTGCCGGGGCTACTTATAGGGGGAATTGCAAAGGTGTGGAATTGGCTTTGGAATCCGTTAACGATCCGTCCAATTGTCCTGATCACCGCGATCGGTTGGGGGCTGGGCTGGTACTTCTATAGTCATAGGACGCAGGAAGATTCCGAAAGTAACGCGGCTATTCTAAATAAAAAAATAATTCAGCTCGAAGATAGCCTGGCCATTTATAGTCAAGACTACTACGAGCTTAAAACGGATAAACGAAATCTCGAAAAACAAAACCGCTTCTATGCGTACCAAAATGACTCCCTCAGACAGGCAAGCCAGACGTATTATCGAATGGTGGAGGCTTTTTCTGACCCTGCTCTTCAGTCTCAGCTTGACTGGCTTTACAACAGCCGGTCTCGATAGTACCAAAACGCTAGTCCCAAAACAGTTTACGCTAAACCGTCAGGGGGCGGAGTGGGTGCTGAAAGATCATTTTGAACTGGTCAGCAACCGAATCAGGTTAAAGACAGCCGACAGTCTGTTGATTGCTAAAGACACGATAATCGCCAAGCAGGATCGGCAAATTGTACGGTTGGAAACGCAATTGAAAAAGCGTGGCTCTGAAGTACAGCCGGTGGCTCGCAGCGATACCGGTAGGCAGAAAAGACAATTGGTATACAGAACAATTGAGGCGTGGGGATGGCGAGCGCTGGCGGTGTACGTGCTGGTTCGAAATATTAAGTAAAAATAGGTTAGGGTAAAAGGTTTAAATCCCGCTGGCGCTTGCTAGTGGGATTTTTTATATTGGGCTAAAAATTACTATGTACAAACCTGTAGAAGATATCCTACCGCTGAACGAGCCAAGTGGACGAGTAAAGGCTTATCTAGACTTATGCGCAGATGGCATCGAAGCGGTTGTAAGCTATGGAACACATGTTTTGAAATGGGAATTAGAAAATTTGCCGAAAACAGAGGCTGACACTGTAGCGCCGGTTTTACTTCGGCACTTGATCGAAATACTTGATAGTATTGGGGCTTGTTACCGAAACTCAATGATTGGCCCAAGTAAAATACTAGCTCGTTCAGCATTAGAGACATCATTCTCTTTGCACTATCTACTTAAAGAGGATACCGAGAGAAGAGCTCTTTGTTTTAAGGTAACTGAGTTATTTAGGAAGCTTGCTGTTACTGAGTCTTATGAGCCAGGTACCGAGAGGTTTAAGCAGCTCAAAACAACCTTCAAAAATCACGCCCGTTTAGTGCCCGATCTTCCAGAATCCCCATTTGTTGTAAAAGAGATAAATGCAATACAGAAAGAAATCGATCTGCCTATATACGACGAGGTGAGATCAGAGTATTTACGAGTGAAGAATAGCAAGAAGGGAAATGAGATAAAATGGTATTCTCTGTTCAGTAAAAATGGAAGTATCGTTGACTTGGCAACTGTTCTTAATAAGTACGATTTTTACCATGTTTTATATAAGCCATATTCAGAGGCAACTCATGCTAGTAGGCTATCCAGTGAGGCTTTTTTACCTGATGAAAATGGGAATGCTGCGTTATCCCAGATACGAAGTCCAAAGTCAGCGCGCGACCATATAATCTTTTTGTTTCATATGGCTATTGAAGCTTACCATGCAATGATTGACAAGCGAATTCCTAGTAAAAAGCATGAGCATACAGCTTGGGCACTTTGGTTTATCCATAATTATGCAGATAGAATACATAAATTAAACCGCTTAGTGAAAGATCTATAAGGTCTAATTCAATACTTTGGTATAGTATTAAAAGGCTCAAATTGTAGCAAATAAATATGATAAATCCCGTAGATACGTTATTCCCAAAAAAGATAGAGGATGAGAAAACTAGGGAGGCTCTAGAGGAATACTCTAAAATCCTGCATGAGATGGTTTGCATGGGGACACACCTTCTTGAAGGTAGTTTATTAAAAACTAAAGGAGTATATGAAGAATATGTCGCCCCATTATTATTTAAAAGAATACTTGAAATTATAGACTCAATTTCAATTCTTGTAAAAGAAGGATCTATTAGATCATGTGAGATTTTACTTCGTAGTTTTGTAGAGACTGGTTTTTCGCTCGAGTTTTTATTGGAGCAAAATGTAGATTATAGATCTAAATGCTATGTAGTTGTTGATATTTACAGCAAAATATCTAGGTTGAAAAAAGAGCTACAACAACACCCAGATACAGCAAATGCTAATTTGAATTACAAGAATAATTCATTTTTATACAATGATACTCCAGAGCTGTTTGACAAAGAAAAATCCAAGGAATTGTTAAAGTATTACGAAGAGAAACTATTAGAGCCAGGCTATGATGAGATTAATAAAATATATCTTATAAAGTGCAGTAATAAGCCATACTCAGGTAAGGTAAAATGGTACTACTTAGATTCAAATGTTAACAACTTATCGCAGTTGGCAATTCAACTAAAGAAATTTGATATGTATGACCTAATATATAGACAATATTCAAGTCCAACCCATGGTGATGATATATTAAATCACGACTTACGTTTATCCGAAGGTAATATACATGTTGCCCCATTACGAAATTATGCTACCGCTCCATATACTGCTAATTTCGTATTGACTTTGGGGATTTTGTATTTTGATCTTTTCATGGCAAGTGGGCTGTGTAGGCCCATAAACTATTATAACAGGTGGAAACAACTGTTTATACCTAATAGTATTCAAAAGCTAAGTCAAGGAGTGCGATAAATTGAGATAGTACAAATTTCCTAAGTCGTTTTCAAGATCGTTTTATCCATATTCAAATTACGAGGCTTCTGTGGTTGCTTGTAACGAGCAGACAAGGGGTAAAGGCGGTTTGCGGACGATTAAAGTATGAAGTTGGCGAACTTTACGGTTTAGTTGCTGGTATTGCAGATAAATTGTTTTTTAGAAAGTTTAATTATAGGTTAAATAGTTTGAAAACACCGTTAGCTTTGCTAGCGGGATTTTTTGTTTTTGGGTCCTTAGTAATAATATCCTTTATAAGCTGATCCCGTATGTTGTTTAAATGACCCAATAATGTTTGTAATTCTGTTGATTTGTTAGCGTCACTTCCTCTATATTGATTTTCTAGCTCATTTCGCTCTTCAAAATCATCGGGATCACAATGCGCTTTTTCAATGACACCACTTGCATGATGGAACATTTGAGTTTCAATTGAGTATGCCTTTATTACAAATTCCCTTAGGAGCTTACGTGAATCTTCGCTGAGATAAAAAGCAGCAGCGTGAACTCTATGGTTGACCTCATTAAAATTGGTATATTTTAGTAGATTATTATTTAGCGAACCCCTGTATGCGTAGCCTTCTTTATAGCTTGGAAAATTTGGCTTTAGATTATAATTGTCACGGATATAGCTATAATATTGGAAGGTAGACTCATAAAGTTTTTCAAGTTTTTCAAGTTTTCGCTCAATGTATTTTGTGTAAAAAATATTGTCTCTACCAAGATCAGCTTTGACGTTCTCGATTGTTGTATTTAAACTTCTATTGAAAATATAATTAAAGAGGACTACGGATATGGCGGAAATGATTGGAGCAACTACTGGCCAGTTTATTGTTGAAAAATCCATGTTGATAGTGATCTGCTTCTTGAGCTCATTAATAATTTAATTTTAAACCAAAGTCAAAATAATTAAGTAAAAGAACCGACTGTTGAGCCGGTTCTTTTACAAGTTTACTTATCAGCTTTTAGAAAATAATTCCAAGAGAATCTATTTCAGTAACAGATAGGTCATCCAGATACATAATATCAGCATACAATTCTCCGAGAAGAGTCAACTGCATTTGATTCGTTACAATGTATTTGATTGAAGGGACCATAATATTATCACCCCTCATCATTAAGCCTAAATTTAACAAATCTAAGTAGTCTTGCAGTATTAGTTGTATATTGATGGGTATCTGCTGTTGGCTATAATCTTGCTCTGAAAGATTGTAGCCATTTAACTGATTTAACTTATTCTTACGTACTAAAGCAAGAATACACAACTTTCTATAAGATAAAGTTTCAGCAGTGATCAGTATTTGATTAGCATCTTCAGGTACTATATTTTGTTGAAATATAGTACTCTCAAATATCTTTGAAATAAACTTTATCTTTTTCTCTTCATAGGCATCCTTGCATTTCAAGAGAACTCCTTCAAACAGTTCTTCAGCTTTACTTCTTTTAAGTTCATCAGGAGCAAAAAAATTATCATTTCGAACCTGATCACCGCGGCCTAATCGATCATTTATTCCAGAAAGCACATAAGTTGCAGAGACAGCAACTCTTATTTTTTCTCTATCCGATAGAAATCTTTCCGCTACTTCTGCAACTACTTTCGCTGTCACAACTCCAGCTGCTCCACCACCAACAGCGCCAGCTACTCCACCTAATAATCCGATTGCACCCCCTACTACTCCACCTGCGATTTCTCCTCCCTGCTTAACAAACTTTATCAGTGATTCCTTGTCCATATTTCGTATGAAATTTGTTGAATAATAATTATACGACAATTATTTGAAAGTTTTATTCACAGCAATCGTAACAACAAAATCCTACTTCTCCTCAATCCGCGCCACAACTTCAGCACGTTGCGGATTTTCATTCCGATTCCACCAGAGAGCTGGCTAGAGCAAAAAGCAACAAATTCACGCTCACTTTTTCCCTGATAATGCGCTTCCATGCCAGCGAAAGCAGGTAGGAGGTAGGTAACGGACTCGTCTAAAGTGACGGGTAATTTTTGATTCGATTGATTCATGGGGAAAATAGATTTATTGACTCATTAAAGTTTCGTACATCTCTTTTTGCTCATTGAAGGACAGGCTAGAAAATGTTCCTGATAAACCCAGGACACAATAGCCTTCTTCAATTCCAAATTGCCCACCGGGAAGCAGGTAGCAAACTTCCTTGATAAGCCATTCATCATCCTCGTATTGATTTTGATCTGGATTCCATTTAGCTAGTATCAAGTAATCTCCAAGTTGAAAGTTGCGGTCATTTTTACGAACCTCGAAGGGTTTCCAGCCAAGAGCTATTTCATCGAAATATTTTGGTAAAGTCTTCAGTAAATGCGTTTTCTTAGGCATGGCTAGTACTATACAAGTGTGTTTTTAGGGTTTTTTTGGACCCATGAACTGATATAAAGTCCTGTCAGGCTGGCAAATGCGCCGAATAATTTGGGGCCAATATTGATATTCAGAATTGACGTGTAAAATGCCAGAATAAGGAAGAGTACATATAAAGTAAGTAAGGCCAGAAGTTTGTGTCTGTCGCTCTCGGGCCATTTCATAGCCCACCATTTATTGTCAGCCAAGAAGCTATTTTGTAGGCTCTCAATAATTTGCTTTATATCTGCAATTGCCTGTAAATAGTTGACAGTAATACTCCAAAGCAGCACTACATGGTAGATAATGGTTATAGCTACTAAAAAGTGTTTTCTGAAATTTTTCATTTTTGTATTTCGAAGTTTAATCAGGTTCGTTGTGATGGTTGGGCCCGTTAACGATTGCCCGAATGACTAGGTAGGTGGCAATCATAGCAAAATGAGGAGATAAGCCATGCAGGTAGGAGCAAGCCCCGTCCGGATAGACGGGGCGTTGATTTGTTACGAAAGTGGCGTTAGCAAATACAGTTGCTCATTTCCTGCGGGAATCGGCTGATCGTTTACCAGCAGCTTTAACGTATCCTGATCGCTATTGAAACCTTTGAGCAAGGCATCAACCATTTTTAGAGAGCCAAATTTGAACGTGCTTTTTTGCTTTGGAATTGGCTGAAAATCGTGTACACCGGAAGACTTCGCGATAAACCACTGTCCAGAACTAGGATGCTCGTAAAAGGCAACTTTGCCATCTGAATTCAACTGGAGATAATCCATTAATCCTTTAGAAAGAAAAATAGTCCCTTTCTTTCGCGACACAGCAATCGTTAATCCTAATTCCTTACCAAATGACTGCTTATCATACCGTACCAACTCATCCAGCTGTAGGCAGGTCGATTTCGCTTCCAGAGCAGTTACAACTTCCTCCTTTGGTGCATCAGAAAAGTCGTCTTTCCGCTGCGGCTCTGGAATCGCTTCGTTGATTGGATAATTGACTTTTAATTCAACCTTGCCCCCTAGCATTGTTGGTAGTTCAAGCGCATCATTTTTCGTTGGCTTCTTAGCTGGCCGCTTTTTGGTAATGGCCATTTGAGCCTGCACATCGTCGGCTGTAATCGACTCTAAAGTTGGCAGCTTTCTTAGGTATTGATGCCGTTCTGACCCCTTGGTCAAGTCACGCTCAACCGCATCCAGATCCCGCAGCGCCGTCAGAAAATTTGGCTCGACGTTATTCGCCGTGCAGAATTCAGCTACGTGGACAACTCGGTGAGTCATTATCGACAAGGTGCTGCGCAGGGCAACTAACGCACTTTCAAGGCTGCTGTTTTTAGTCTCTACAGCTGATTGTTCTAAAACGTCAGTGTTCATGATTTGGGATTATTTATCGTTTTTGGAAATTTTTATTACACTTTCTGCCGCATCGGCGGTCCGAAATTTTTTGCTCGTTTTTGGCAAGAATTGATCCGCTACGCTACTTTCAAAGGCTGAGTGCGGAAGTCGGACAGGTTAAGGAAAAAGCCCCGGTTCTCGGTCATGCCGTTGCGGAATAAGGACCAAAGCAGACTACTGCCCATGTTGGCCAGCGTCGAGTTGATGAACAGGTCCTGCTTTTCCAGGGCTTCCGCCAGTGAGCAGCTGGGGGTATTGGTTGTAGCTTCCCCCTTGGCTAGCTCTTCGCCGTATAAGTCCGTGACAAAAGGTAAAGACCCGACCGGCCTGTACTTTTTGGATTTGGGTTGTTTGAGAGTCCCAACCGTAGCCAGGATGACCTGACCGGTAAACTGATCATTACCAAAATCCAGCCAGTACTTGGGGCAGTCCCGATGATATTCCCCGTACTGCCGAACAGCTGATCTTAGCGTCTTGGCGATGTCTAAACGCGCGGAAACCGTGTCGACGCAGGAAATGGTCAGACTGGCTCCGGCTATTCGCTTGGGAGTATATTTACTAATGTTGGCTTTCCAGTTGGTGCCAAAAAACCGATTCGTGCGATTGATCAGGGCTACGGCCTTGGCCAGGCCTAACTCACTTTTGGCAAAAAGCTGACGGCCAAGGTTGGCGCCGGTGATCACATCATCATCCCATACGGTCACCTGAAAGCCGGGATGCCCCAGTTCGTACATGGATAAATTCATCCGGGCCAGGGCCGTCAGTACCTGCGAACCCGTGCCGCCAGCGCCAATTAGATTCACTGTGATGGGATTCGGCGGAGCCAGCATCGTGGCGGGCAAATAATGAACCGGTGTTTTCATATGTCAAGCAGGGATGAGAGTTTGACGCTCGACGCAACGAGCGCGTTCAGGGGGAAAGGCTTATCGGTACTGATCAGCTCATTCCAGAGCGGCACAATCGGAATCGACAGCGGATTGGTATTATTGAGGTGCGAAAAGTAGGAGTTGAAAAAGTGCGACTGCCAGAGTTGAATGAAGTCCTCCAGCGAACAGTCAGCGGGAATGCGGGGGACGGCGGTCCCCATACAGACGAGTCCCTGCGCGCTAATGTTGAAGAAGGGGGCATTGTAAAGCTTGCTCTTCAGGGTTGGGCGTTTCTTGTCTTTCAAGGCAAACACCTCCAGCAGATTCCGGCTGGCTCTGAACAAGAGAGCGGGGGTATTAGCTTTACCGCTGGGAATACCCAGATCTGTCTGGAAGAATAATTCCTGCTCTCCGGCGGGGAGGTACCAAATAACCTGTCCTGCCGAATACCGAATCGACAGCACCGATTCGGGCAACAAGCCGCTCGACTCCAGGTATACTTGGCGCTTTTCTTTGGTGGTGACCAGTTTTCGGGCCAGTGCCCGGCCTTCCACTTCAGTTAGCGGGTGGGCATTGATGGGCTGACCTTTGTCGGAAATGTCGTAGGATTCCACGTACACCGAATCGGTCCGGTAACTATCCTGCTTTTTGAAAAACACCAGGGCCTTAACCGGCACGTAAGTATTTTGACTAAAGAGATGAGTGATGTTGCGCATCGTCGGGTTTTGTTAGGAGGTTTTCTAATGCCAGCAGATAATCGTAGAGGTCCAGGATACTTTCGAATAATCCCTGCTCGAAGTCCACCGATAGATCGATGGTTTGCTGCGGCTCGTTAAAGAGCTGCCAGGCCTTGGGCATGTTTTGCTGAAGGTTTTCGGAGAGATCACAATCCAGCGATTGGATGGCGTAATCGTAAATGACGCCTTGATCCTCGTAAACAAACGAGAGGTACTTGTCCAGGTCAATCATGCCCCCGCCATCTGGAGCTTCCAGTTCTTCGATAAAAGCATCCCATTTGACGCTGGGTAGAATCGAGCGATCGGGATACTCCTGATACATGCGATAAAACCGCTGGGCTACCTGCTTCAGTTGCTTATCTAGGGATGAAGACGCCGCCAGGCTCTGAATGCGTTTGCCGAAGTTTTTCAGGTGAACGGGCTTTCTAAAATGATCGAAACAGGCTTTTCCGTTGGCCATATCGGTTTTGATCATCGCCAGGTAACCCATGGCTTCATCTTCATCCATGTCGCTGCCAAATGCCGGGTCGGACTGCTCTTCCAGCCAGTCGTATTGACTGCCGATAAACGTGCCTTCATCCGTAAACCGGGGGATATCAACCACCTCGCTGAGGTAGGAGAAAATGCTATCCAGTACATCCAGATGCTGCTTATAGCCGCCTTCAATGATGGGAAGATTGTCAATCAGGGTCTTACTGAATTTTACTTTCCAGTACGTCTCCAGAGGAATGTAATACAGCGTCGGGCCAGTAGCGTATTCCCGGTAGGTAGCCAAACAGCATTCGGCAATAGGTCCGCTTATCTCCATTGCTACTAGCGTCAGATTGATGTCAGGATCGATATTGTGCAGCGCCTTTTCAGCCAAGGCCAACGATTGCTCAATGTTGCCGGGAAACGGCTTCTGGCTGGTCAGGAGTTGGTAAGGCAATTCATACAAGTCAGCCAGGTGCTTTAGTGACCGAAAAAAATGCTGTTGTACGATCCGGTGATTGGTGAAATGCCGTCCGTCGATGAACTGAATCGGCTCGAACTGGCATCTCAGAAAGGCATCGGGAGCTGGTCGACGGGCAGCGATGCCGCCGGGTTTCTGAGAACGTTTGCCGTGTCGGGTATTTCGGGCAGGCTTCCCCAAAACGAATTGATGTGCGCGTGATAAGACCATTGCTCGTGATTGATAATTCGGGTGGAAGGGGGTACGACCGTTGCCGTACCCCGTTTAGCTTTTTGCTTCATGATTAGCCTTTGGTGCCCATGACTGTCTCGAATTTGTACTCGAGTTGATCGTTGTCGAATTTGGGTTCGGAAATCTTGGCCGTAATCAGTTCGGGATACGTGTTGGCGTAGAAGTTCAGTACAGCCTGGGGGCTCATTCCTGGATCTGGATCTGTCAGATCAAGCGTTTGGCCTTTATTGATAAATTTGAATTTGCGTTCGAGTTGGGTGGCAAGTAAGGGCATGGCTTAAGCGTTTAAAAGTTGGGAAATGGGATTCTCCTGGTTCAGGAGCGTGATTAGCTCGGTTTTGCGTTTGGTGAGGATCTCCGCATGTTCGGGTTCGGGGTAATCCGCCGCGTTGGGCAGTTTAGCGATGGCCTCCCGGTACTTCTTTTCGGTGGCCAATGCGTCAGACTTCTGCATGGCGGCATCATAAGCGGCTTTTTTGGGATCGATTGCTGGTTTTTCGGGAGCTGGCTTTTCAGCAGCTGGTTTCTCTACGACCGGCTTTTCGGTTGGTTTTTCTTCCACTTTCTCCGCTGGCTTATCAGCGGGTTTAGCTTTGGTCTTATCTTTATCCATAGCCGATTGCTTTTTGGCATCATCGGTTTGCTTCAGCCAGGCTTCCATGTCCACCATCAGGCCGTTGGCCTGTTTGATGGGACCGTCGATGGTAGTGAAAAAGCCTTCATCCAATTCTTCCGGAGTGCCTCGGAGAATGAGCGGCGGGATAGACTTTCGCGCATTATCGCCGCATTTTTCGTTATTGAGCAGTACACTGACCACTTGAGACTGCGCAGAGGTGGAGGTTACCACGATCTTCAGATCGCCAGTAAGGCCCATTTGATGGATTCGTTGAAAGAAATTCATGAATAGGATTGGGTAATTAAGCGTTGGAAATGTCTTGGGGCATGAAAAGGATTCGGCGCTTCTCTTCGTTGGATTGAAGCAAAACAGCGCGGCGGTTGGTAACGGTAATGGACTGGCGCTCGCCCTCGAAGAATTTGAGCGATGTTTCGAATTTGATGGGTTCCAAGCCGAAGGGCTTGACCTGGCTAGCCTGCTTCCGATCTTCCTGACCAGCTTCTTCGACCGTCAAACCTTCTTCAAATTGATAATCGCTAAAAGCACCTTTCAGGGTCACTTCGTCAAGGCCGGGGTAAAAACCGATGAAATCGGTCCCTTGATGAGGAATTGTTTTGATGCGACGGATCGAGGCGACTAGTTCGCGACGGTCTACGGTATACGTTGCTCCATCGTCACCCCACAAATCTTCAAATTTAGGCCGGTCTGCTTCGACGCGTTGAATCTGAATGGCGGCTCCGGGAAACCAAAGGGTGAGCCAGCTTTCTCCCAGAGACAGTTCCAGCTTATCGTCGTAATTGGCCAGCTTCAGTACGTCTGAAAGCGCTGTTACACCCCAATAAGGCACAATGAACTGATGCAATCCTTTCAGCTCTGAATCGTGATCAATGATTTCCTCCGCGATGAAACGACCGTCGAAGCCAATCAACCCGATGGAGGTAGGGAGTACGTCAAACCAGATACCCGATTGAGCCGGGAAAAACTCAGGTTCGTTTTTGCAGAAGGAGAGCAATTTTCTGAGTGGTCCGGCCAGACTGGAGGCAATAGGAACCTTGGTACCATGATCCGTCTTTGGTGTCGGGTAATCCTTGCCGGCAAAGGCGGGAAAAGTAACAAAATTCCATTTGGCTCCGAGCTGGTAATGCACCGTCAGCTTTTTGTCCGCGACTTCCAGCCGGATCGGCTGAGTGGGCAGGGTGGATAGAAAACTAGACAGGGGTTTGATCTGCGGACAGATGGACCATTCTCCTTCGACGGGTGCAACCTGAATGGTGAGCAGGCAGGGCTGCGATCCAGCGGTGGCCATGAGCATTCCCTGAATGATTTCCAGACGAACGGCGGTGTAAGCGGGAACCAGCGACTTTTCATTGACGTGAGCGGCCAGTGTGAGTAACACGTCGCGCAGACGTCCAGCATCGACAACAGTTGGATTCATGATTGAATAGGGATTATAAGTTGAGATAGTCGTTAATGGCGACAATGAATTCGTTGAGTTCGTAGCAGATGACTACCTGATAGCCTTGCTCCAGTAGTTCCTCGACTCGTTTTTTCTGCTCCGGACTGGAATAGTTCTTCTTACCGGTGGCATACTTGACTTTCATTTCGATAAAAAGTCCGTGAAAGCGTCCACGGGGCAGGGCCAGTTGCAGATCGGGAACGCCCGGCAATACGCCTTCCATTTTCAGTTTGGCCGCTACTACCTTGTTGCGGTGGCCACCGTTGGGAATCGCAAAGAGCAGGTTTTCAAGCGGTTTATACTGCGTGCGAAACCAATGGACGCAGGCGATTTGCAGGCCGGATTCGGGTTCTGCCTTCTTTTTTCGCTGCTTGGGTCCCTTCTGAGGCACGTAGCCAAGCTGCCGGACGTGAGCCAGGTATTCTTCCCGGTCCATCATGCCGCAGCGGGTTCAGAAGCCCTTTTTTTGAAATCAATCTCCAGCTGGTTGATGCCCACGCTTTCGTGGCCAGCCTCCCGCAGATCCTCCATGCGCTGTTTGAAATCGTTTTGCCAATCTTCACTGGCCGGGTTCCAGACGCCGAGGATGGCGGATTTCGTAGCGCCGTCGATGGTAAAGCCGATCAGCGAATTTTTCAGATACGCCTCTACGCGTTTTTGGGCATCGGCTACATCACTGGCGGCCACCAGGTGGTGTAAGGTGCGCTTTTTGTCTCCAATCTCTTCCACCACCTTAACCTTGTAAAAGTCACCACCGGCGAAGGTGTCATAGACGGCACTGAATTTAGCATTGTCACTGATGGAGTAATCGAAGTCTTTAACCCGGCCTTCGAGGATTGTGTATAACTGCGCTTCCACTTCGGCGTACGTAATGGCCTCGTGCAGGAAGACCTCCGTGCGGGTAATGCGCTTCATGTCATCACCCAGCGCCCCGTATTTGATTTTTGATTGGTACCACATAGGATTCGTGAGTTGAAGGTTAGCGGCGGCGGCTTTTGGCTGTTTTGGGGAATTGGATCAGGTTAAACATTTGCACCATGCGGTCATAAACGCGTTCGCCGTACGCTTTTTCCAGTTGCTCAATCTCTCCGTTTGTGGTCAGGTGTGTGAGTGGCCCTCGACAGTGCCGGTAGCGATCTTCCAGAATGCGCTCCATGACGTTGAGCGTTTTTCCGTAATGCTTCCCATCCGCTTCGTTCCCGAGGTCATCAAAACAATACCCTAGTGTTTTATGGCCGTAGTGCCTGCCGGGATCATTGACAATGAGTCTGTTTGAATACCGGTCAATGACCTCTACGCCGTCTTTTTCGAATTCACGTTCAATCTGGGTGCAGGGGATGACTAAGAACGGCTGGTAAGGATTATGGGCGAATAGCTCCATCAGAACCGTTTTGCCAACACCCCGATTGCCAAAAAGGAGCAAACCCTTGTTGAGCGAAAGCTTCGCGTTAGGCGTTCCAAGTAGGGAAGGGCCTTCTGTTTCAAAGGATTCTAAACCCATGAAATAAGCCGATAGAGCCACGTAAATGCCTGTGTTATCCTTATCGTAGGCAAATGGGTCGCGCCAGAATTCGCGCTGTGCCAATGCTTGGGCCCGTTTAGAAACTTCATCCAGCAGCTTTTCTGGGGTTTCCGGTACGTAAGTGAGCTGCGCAACTTTTGCCGCATGCTTTTCCCGCTCAATACGTGTGTTTTTTTGTTTCTGAGCCTCTTTGAGTAAAACAGGGATGCCGGTTTCAAGCGCCAGTTGCTCTTCTTCCTGGGTGAGTGTTGGCCAGGCCTCCGAAGGGTACACCGAACCAGCGGGAATCTCGATCTCAAACCGACGGCTAGGTGTTGAATCCGTGGTTGCTCCCGAACCCGCGGCCATCGCTTGGTTGAATCCGGCTGCTAGGCCTGCGATGGGTTTCGGATTTTGTAGTTTTTCCATTGCGGTCAATGATTTCGTCGTTAAAAGTTTTATCAATCAGGTAATTCAGCGGGTGTGGCCGGAAACGCTTGTTTGGGTTAGCGGCCACAAAGGGCGGCGTGTGCTGCATGGCCTGCGTTCGCTCCTCATCCGTCAGCTCGATCCAGTGTCTTCGGCAAACGTGCTCCCTGACTTTGGAATCGTAGGCTGTCCACCAGTCCGTGAAAGGGACGTTCACCAGGTCAGCGTTGCTTGGTATGTTTGGATCAAGTCGCTGCGGCTTTTCCAGTTTCGGCGGGGGAGGAGGTACCTGCTCTGGCGGCGGATCTTCGGTGACTGGCTCTGAATTTTCACTCGACACGGATGTCGAGTGAATGGGGGGGCGCGCGCAACTGGGGGGGCAATCGACGACGTCAAACTCGGCAGTTGGGTCGCTGATATAATTCATATAAGCCAGATCACTCGTCAGCGTTACACGCACTCTCCCTTTTAGAGAGTTTTGAAAAGAAGGTTTTAAAGAGTTTTCATTCCTTATATAGCTAGGCTCATTTTGAGCCGATGATAGGCTCATTTTGGTCCTAGTACTAGGCTCATTTTGGTCTGATGGTAGGCTCATTTTGAGCTTAGTGCTAGGCTCATTTTGGTCCGACCGTCGGCTCATTTTGGTCCTATGGCTAGGCTCATTTTGGTCCCATACTAGGCTCATTTTGAGCCGATCAAATTCCTTTTCATCGTAGTAGGAAGCAATCACCTCGGGATGTGCACAAATGATTCGCTCATTGGCCGTACCGGTCAGGATATTGCTACGTACCAGATCCTCTTTCTCGAGTTCCACCAGCAAGCGCTTAATGGTGCTAACTGGTATTTTCAAAGCGATAGACATCTCTGGATTTGAGTCCCGGCACAGCCCATCATTAATGGATGCACGGTAGCACACCAGCGCCAGTAACAGCCGGGCACTGGTAGTAATTCCCAAGTCAAGAATTGTCCTGTCAATCCACAATCCTTTCATTTCAAAATAGAGCTAGTAGTACGCGAATCATTGGCCATATCCAGCCCATGAAGAGAAAGCCGACAGCGATTGTAAGGGCAATGGCCAGGATAGGGAGCGCGTATAAAGCCCGCTCCGGGTTTTTGTCGATCGGTGATGTCATTACGGTAGAGGATTAGTTCAGTTTATATCCGAGCTTGTGCAGCAGCCAGAAACTTCCGATTAGTCCGATCCAGAACAGGATCATCATGACTGAGTAGCCAATGAGTTCAGAGCGCTTCATGCCGCTTGCCGGTTAGGAGTGGAAAACAGTTGCGCCACGGGTGTTGTAGCGGCCTTCCCGCTTAATCCTCCGAGTTGCTGGTCGATCATAAGCAGGATGTCGCCGTAGGTCAAAAAGGACTCTGAACCGGCGTACTGCTTCAGGAGCGATACGGGAACGTGGTAGGTGGCTACGGGTCGGCTAATGTTGCTTCGGGTCAGATGCAATTCCAGTTCCACCATCTCGACTTTCAGGATGTGCGATACTTGATCGTCTGCTTCCCGGTGGTCCAGGGTGATCTGGAATACCTGCGAATCAAGCAGTGCATTAATGCCCCGCTCAGCCCGGCCTTCGAAATTGCCATCGCAGGTTGCTTCAATGCGGATGCATTCGCCGTTATAACCCGCTTCGTCTTTTTGGTAGGTGAGCAGGTCAAATAAGTCCAGTTGCAGAATTGCTTTGTGTGTTAGTCGCATGATTTAGACAATAGTTTTCCCGGAAGCCCGGACCGCCAAGTGGCAGCCACGGGACTTGTACTCACCGCACACCGGCCTATGAGAGCCGGACTTCCGGGAAGGTTAGAAGATTGAATTAGTAGCTATACATCAGGGATCGTTCGGTGTCCAGGCTCATGGCGTCCTGATTGGCCTGCCATTCCCGGTGTTCCATTTCGGTTTGGAGTTGCGTCAGGATGCTCTGAAGGGATTCAGCAGGGCCAACCGGCCAGTCGAAAGACTCGCACTCATCGAGTAGCGGGTAAGTGATTTTCAGGGTGTTCTCGTCGGAGAAATCAGCTGTGCCACCGGTAATACATTCGCAATTATCCAGAAAGATTAGTGTGTCTTCGAGATAGCCTTTGTCTACCTGTCGGTTGAGATCATTGATCGTTGTGGTTGAGAAATTCATACTTAAGCAGTGGTTTTAATCTTAGAGATATTGCTTGGTTGGGTATTTACACTGCTTTTGCGGAGGGAAAGTGAGATAGAAAATCCTCTAACTCATCAGCATGAATCCGTACTCCACGATCGACAACGCCTTTCGCTGGTTTCAAGAAGATGCGCCTGTTGCTATCGATTGATGGACGACCTTTATAAATCCAGTTCTTGACCGTATCCACCGAGAAGCTGGTGAGGAAAGCAACCTCCGAGATGTCGAAGAGTAGCTTTTGCCGAACCGATGACAAGCGAGTCAGCTCCTTAATTTCGGCCAGTTCTTTGGTAATAGTTTCGGTTAGGCGTTCGAAGTCGGCAACCGTAATAGGGGATAAATTCATAGTTTTGCGGTGATTTAAATTTTTAGAGATACTGCTTACAGGGCTCGGCACGTTGACCGGGCTTTTGTTTTTAGAGATATTACCGTTGAGGTCTTGTATGCCGGGCAACCGGCACCTCTGATTTGGTCTTTTCGCCCCGGATGTGGGCTAGTAGTTCCGCCTCAAAGAAGTACAGCCGGTTATGGCGCTTAAAATGCGGAATCTTATCAATGCTGCTATAAAGCGTACTCTTGGAGATACCGAGGAAAACGGCGGCAGCATCGGGCCCAATGGGTTTCGGGTTGAAGGCCTGCGCAGTCTGCCCGGCAGGTTTTAGGCTTTCGACTGCCTGACGCACCGCTTCGGTGATCATCTGGCTCAGGTCTTCGGGCGTAGTGACGATCAGGTTCATGGCTATTGTAGATTTTGCTGTTTGCGGTTTTTGACCAGAGCCGTAGCCACGGAGCGGGAGGCGTGATTGCAGGCCAGTTCACACTGCGCATTGCCGTACAAGCCCTGAGATTCAATGGCGGATGTAGCCAGCAATTCGGCCAGATTCACCGCGGCCAGTTCAACGGCATTCATGTTGTCCCGGATATTGACCTTCTCACTGAGGCCTTTCCGAAGCCGAACCACGGCGGTTGACCCACCGTACAAAGGGGTGTAGATGGCGTTGGTGCAAGCCCGAAACCCGTTGTTTTTGACGCCGTGACCGCCAAGGGTGCGGGTGAAGTTGTTACGAGTCGCTACCGCCTGCAACCGGCCTTCGATCCAGCTGGCATCTTTGCCTAGCCGCTGGTAGCGGTTGGCTTTTTTGCTCAGGTTGGCCGATTGGCGTTGCAGTCGTTTTTCACAATTCAGGAAGTATTCCCGAACCTGCTCGCCTTTCTCCGATTGAGCCATCATTGCCAGGCGCTTGGCAAAGTCCAGTGTTAGGGCATAATCGACCGATTTGTTACCGTTCGACATGATGTCGAACCCTACCCAGTCTTCGTTTTCCCGGGCAAAGGGATTGCGAGCAATGTTCTTTTTCGACCAGCGAGCCCACTGGCTGCGGTTGAATTCGAGGAACTCATAAAGCTCCCGGGCCGAGACGACCTGCGCACCTTGCGCGTTGACGGATACGTTGACCAGATCTTTCATGATCTATACGGTTGCGGGTTCTTGATAGGGTTTATAGTCCTCCATCCATTCGCACTCTTGCTCTGTGACGGTATATAGGCCGCACCGTTTTTTTCGAAAGGTTTCAGCGCTAATTCGGTGGTATTTGCAGAATGCTATAATTGCATCTGGGCGCAAGCTCGGTGAGACCCGCTTGTAGGCTTTTTTTAACCGTTCGCTCAAACCATCGGCCTTTTTTTTCTCCTGTGCTAATGCCGTGTTCATTTTGTGGTTAATTTGTGCTGTTATTGTGCTGGCAAATATGCGCAAACTTCTCAAAATGTGCAATAATTGTGAGATAATTATTTCTCTTTTTGTGAAGTATTTTTATAAATACTTGATTTTCAATGAATGTTAATGCTAGTAAGATAAGGGGTAGGATGAGGGAAATGGGTCTAAGCCAAGAAGAATTGGCTGATAAGATCAGTATTAGTAGGCGTACCTTGAATACAATATTGCAAACTGGGAAAATTAGTAAGGCCGATACTCTCTCAAAAATTGCACATGTGCTACAGTTGCGAGAAGACGAGTTTTTGATCGAAGAGGGGCCAGTAGTCACTACTGGTAATATACGTTCATTTGATACTAACGTCGGTGAACACATACACGCATTACCTTTGATAAGTATTCGTGGGGCCGCATCCATTGTGGATAAAAGCATGGATGGTTTTCAATTGAAATTTATTGAAGAGACGTACCCGGTTTACCTGCCAGAAGGGTTGGGTCGACAAAAGTTTGTTGTCGTTGAGGTGGACGGTGACAGTATGGAGCCGCAAATTCGAGATCGATCAAAAGTTTTGACGCTCCCGATACCTATGGAAGATATAAAATATGAAAGTGGGGGCGTGTATGCTATTTTTTTTGCTAATCGATTTGTCGTCAAGCGCATTAAAACGAACGACATAAACACAACTGGCTTTTTGACGCTACACAGTGACAATGAGCAATATGGCGCGATCACAATCCCAGCTGATGAAATTAGAGCAATGCTGAAAGTTGCCCATGTTGTATTTTCTGGTGTACGCTAATATCTAATTAATCCATTTAGTTATTCATGAAGAAACTGTTACTGTTTCTGCTGCTATCGTTTCCTGCTCTTGCACAAGAAGCTTTTGATGTTCGTAAGACACGATGGGGGATGGCAAAGGCGGAAGTGATGAGCTCTGAGTTGTCAAAACCCAGTTCTGACAGTACTTGGTTTATAACTTACAAAGATGTTGAACTGGGTCGTTTCAGGGCAAACATTGATTATTTCTTTCAAAACGATCAGCTTGCTACAGTCAGAATGCGGCTTATGCGCCAGTCTCTGCCCAAGGAGAAAATGCTCACCGAAGATTTTGAGGCACTTCTTGATGTCTTAAAAGCAAAATATGGTAAGCCAAAGTACTCAACAACACCCACTAAATTTGCGAGTAATGGCTTTGCTGGATGGGAAACTGATCGCACATTTATCAAAATGGGTTATAAGGTGGAGACAGCCGAGATGGCAAAGTTCCATTATTATTTGATTTACCACCCCAATAAAGATATTAAACCAAAAGCTGAAAATCCTGCTGACTTCTAATTACAAATCAATCCTAAATCCTTAGAAAACTATGCAAACCAATCCCAATTCTACCTACCCAATTCTGGGAGCCTATCTGATCGAAAGCATCAGCGATAACTTTAAAAGATTCCTTACCAAGGGCGGCCAAATAGCAGAGAATATTAAAGATTTAGTTGAAAGAGGCGATTTTGAAGAAATACTCACTGATTCAAAACTTCGTAGGTTCCGTAATTTAAACCCGAAGTTTATCGAGAATATGCGAGCCGATAATGAGACTTGGTTGTTTGTTGTCGATGCAAGCGGAAGCATAACCTCTCTTCAATTTATTTAGCAGTACCCTTTAAATGATTACCTAGATTTATGAGGAAAGCGAAGTGGCTGATTTATACAGTATTGATAGGTTTGATACCCTTTTTCGTTCGTCTCCTCTTTTTCATAGGATTTAAAAATCTATCACCTGTATATCTACTAAACGAGATAGATTTTGCCGCTTTCGGTTTGGTGCTGTACGTGACTAATCTAAACGAGCTTCAGGAGAACTATACAGGTTCACAGGACTGGAAAAACATAAACATCGGGTTGTGCATATTCGCTCTGGTGATATATTCAATCGTACTGGCGGTAGCTTATTTCACGGAAATTGACACCAAAGAGCTGTACACTAACCGCTTAAAGATAAAATATTGTTCATTAGTGCTCAGTGCACTATCTTTAGTCTATAGTTACTTTATTTGTGGCGTATTGACCGATCAAAAGGCATGATCCTCAGAAACTTGGATAACATAATTATTGGGCTAACTGCTATTGCAGTTATAGCAATTATAGTCGTGTCCATTAAGAACTACAGAGACGCCAAGATACGCAAAGAGCACTACGAAGCTTTCTTAAAAAGAAGAGAACAACGTAGACGCGACTTTGAATGAAATCAATTAAATCCTTCATATACCTTGATAACGATAAAATGTATTCAATATCCTCCCAAATATTTGAGGGGTTAACAGAATACATTATTGCTTCTTCCGAAAAAAGCTTTAACCAGACAGATTATCAGGAGGGCTCAAAAAAGAGTGGCCACTTGCTCGCAGATATTCTAAAAAAGTCTGCAATGCTTGAAGAAAAAAAGTTTTTGCACGATTTTGCCTTCAACCTTTTCGAAGAGGCCTTGATCAAAGAAGGCAAGGTCTTAGAGCTGAACGCTGATAATATTCAAGAAGAAATTCATAAAATAGAGGATGTAAACTTTGTAAAAATACGAGGGCGGGTTGGTTTTAATGATACAAGTATAGTTGAGTCAACACTTAGAAATTTTAATAGCTTAGGTTATGCTATTGGGTATATAACGCAAGATGATAAGTTTAAAAATGATTTAAATAATCTCGAAAATACGGTCAAAAATATTAAAGATCGGAACAAAAAAGCAAAAGCCACTGAACTGCTAAAAAATAGAGATTATTTAAGAAAAGTACTCTCTGAAATAGGCTTGTTGCAAGATCAGACTAACTTGGACCAAATGGCCTATATTGTAAACTATGGTTACAATGGGCAATTTGAAATTCAAATGCCTTTCAGTAATGATTTGGAGCATTATTTATTTTCTGGCATTCTGAGACGGGCTATGCTCAAAGAAAGCGAACAAGAACTTCTTCATAAATACTCGAGAACAACGGAAAAAGAATTTGTGCTATTTGGAGTACCCACTCGGACCGCCAAAACCGTTGAGCGCCTGCAAATGTATAGAGAGTCTACAGATGATCAAGGTGAAAAAGATGGCGAGAGTGGTTCAAACGACAAACCTAAAATTAAAGAAGGAGTAATGGGTATCGTTTCAGCGCTTACAAATCTTGAAAATTTGTTCATAGGTAAGTTAGACTATGAGTATGTTATTGATCCAATTGCCGTATACCGGGAATTATGATATCTAGCGCGGGTGACTGTGAATAGAATAATTATACACTCACTGGATAGAGGCCTTTCATGATACTTGTAATACTCTTTTAACTAGCTTGTGTAAACAATAAAGCTAAGCTAGAACGGACGCAATAAGCAAAGCCGAACTGCTGAGCAGTAAAACAGCTAAGGTTAAAGCACCTTTTCGAGCTAGTCCGTCAGGTGAGTCATTGGTCATAGTGCCACGGAAGACGAATACACCAGTCAAAGCATCCAATAAACCTATTGTTATGATAATCGCGCTCATTTTATATGTACGAACTTGAAGTTACTTACGAAGGGCAGGGATTTAACGACCTGCCTAATATAATCCGACAGCAAATAGAATTAATATATACGCGCCATATAGAATCCTTTGCTGAAGAGATAAATGCACACGGTGGCAAGGTTGTTTTTAGCGTTTCCGATGATTATGAAAGCCTAGACATAAAGTTCATTGACCTTCCAGATAAGTTAGTTGACCGGATAATGGAAACTTTAGACCAATAGTAACTTTTAATTCAACAATCTCTTTTGCGAGCTTCTGCGCTTCTTGTAGATGAAAGGCTAATTGTTCAGATTTACTCTGAAGCTGATCAAGTCCTGTAGAGTCAATTTGCAATGTTACGGTCCTCTCCATTGTAGTTGTTGTTTTTACTCACCAAGATAACTAACATTTCAATAAGTGACGAAATATCCCGAAACCGCCCAACGCATCAATCAATTCATTGCTACAACCGGCAAGAGCCAGGCCGAGATAGCTCGAATGGCTAAACTGAACGCAGCTACTATTTCCCGGATTTCCAAAGGGGATCAGGTTCTCGGTAAGCACGTTATTGCAGCGCTGTCCAGTGCATTTCCGGTGAATCCCGCCTGGCTGGAAGAGGGAGAGGGCAATATGCTGTTGCCTCTTCCAGACAAGCCCAAAACGGTAGCAAAAACCGCCATTTCGGTGGAAGAGAATTTGCAGCAGGGGGATATTGTGCAGATCCGTTCAGGTGGCCCGGCTATGACAGTCATAAGCTTGGAAGTAGAAGGGTTAAAGTGCATCTGGTTTTCGACAGCCAATGAACTGCAAACTGCTCTTTTTCCAGAGTTTGTTCTGATGAAAGTTATTTAAGAGCAATAGGTATTTAGAGGTTGATATTAACCTCGAAAATTTAAAGATTCTATAATTGTTAAGGGTATCTCAAGCTTGATGCTAAGGTTATTGGAAATAGGTATTTCATTGGGATCTACTTCAACATAGCTATCATCTAACTCAATACTAAAATTGTCAATCAAAAAATTAAGTGGAGTTGCTTCTTGGGTAATATGATCTCTGATTTGTGAGTACTCTTCTGGAGTTATGTATTTCAAATAGTACTTTTTTTCATGGTTAAATTGTACTTTGAAGGAGACTGGAGTCCAAATTCCCCAAATTCTTATTTTTAAATTAGGATCATTCAACTCAAGATTGGGTGTAACAGAAAAGTCTATATTGTTCGCGGAAAGGATATGATTAATATAATCAACTAAGCTTGTAGATGATCGTCCTTCATCTAGACTAACTTCCTTGATGGCTTCCCCAATGGCTGCTGAAATGTTTGTGTGTGTTTCTTTTTCAAGTCTATCATACATTTCTGGAATTGGTATAAGTTGCAAATTAACATTAGCTGACTTACCCTGTTTTTGAATATATATTACGGGGATTTTTTTTTCCACATGCCATTGGGAAGAATTAACGTCCTCTACAGACCAAAGCTCAATTCCAAGCTTCTGGGCATACTGATGTATTGTTCTTGTAAATCCTCCAGAACAAATCAGGAACCCTTTAGATGCTCCGACATCCTGCATAACTGATGACAATTCACCAACTTTATTAATATCAGCTCGTCGAGTGTAATCTTTGCATTGTACTAAGTATAAAATATCTACTCCACTTACTTGCCCTTTTATTGATATATCTATTTGGCGCCTAACACCGCTTTGTGTTCCCACAATATTATCGTCTAAAGTAACTTCTAGTTCCGGGAATAAACCTGTTAGTTTATTGAAGACAAACTCTTCATACTCTTTACCTGGGTTTGACATATTCATTAAGGCATTTATCATTAAGTTTTCTTTTTACTCATTTCTTATAATAGCGATTTAAGGTATTTCTTTTTCTTCTCATCCCCAAAGCTGCCGAGGTAGGATTCCGTTGTCTTTAGGTTGGTATGGCCCAAGGCCTGCGAAATAAAGGCAACCGGCGCTTCCGATTGCAAAAGGATTGTAGCAAAGGAGTGCCGCGCCTCGTAGGTGTTTACATCGGCCTGAATACCCACGGCTTCGGCAATCCGGTTGACATATTTATTCGTCATCTTGATCACCTGGTGAATGACCGTCTTTTGTTGCCGGGCATCCATGGCATCATTGATGAAGGGAAACACAAAATCATTCGGTGATCGGGTGGGGGTGCACCAGCGCTCAATGATGGACTCGGTTTCAGGAAACAGATCGACGGAGATCTGCGTCTGGTTGCCTTTTCGGGACCGGCGCGTTTTCTCCCGGACAAACGTAATGGTACCGGCCTGCTGATCGATGGCTTTCCAGCGCAGGCGGCAAATGTCGGCTACATTCATCCCGTTACTCAAATAAGAGAAAATCCACAAATCCCGGCCACGCTGCTCCATTCCTTCGGCGCACGAGTAATTAATGATCTTCAGTACTTCTTCTTTGCTGAGAGCTTTCTTGGCGTTTTGACCGGCGGGAATGGTGTACCCTTTTTTGGAAAACGGGTAATCTTCCATTTTTGCCAATCCTTTTTCGATAGCTTGATTGTATAAGGTTCGCAGCGTCCGTAGGTAAATGCCCACCGTCGTCAGCGTTGCCGGTCCCGGTTTGCCACCAGGCTTGCGGGATGCTTTGCCGTACTTCAGCATCCATTTTTCGTAGGCACCAAGAAAAGCGGGTGTGATATGCCGATAGGTCAGCACTTCTTCGGAACCTAGCAGGGCTTTGCGATCGCTGGCCGAAATGCTTTTTAAAAACCGCTCCAGAGAACTGGCCGTGGTCAGGTTGCCATCCGCCGTACTGATCCGGTCTTCTTTGTTCATCCTGGTGGCCATCTCGCGCAAAGCGGCAATCACATCAACAACGTTCGACGGCTCTTGCTGTTCTTTGTAAAAAGCCTCCAGAAAGGAATCAAGCGCAAATGGTTGTAGTTTCTCACACAGGTCTTCGGCCTTCTGTAGGTGGGGCTCCAGCCGGGCATACAGCAGCTTGATATCTTCCGCTGTCCGGGCGGATTTAGTCTGGTGATATTTATCTAACTTTTCGTAGCTTGCCGGGGAAATAATCACGCCTTCTTTGATGGGGAAGGAAAAGCGGCGCTGCTGCCTTTGAAAGGTAACGCGCATCTGAACCGACACCATTCCGTCTTTGGCAGGGCGGGTAGTAAGCTTAATGGTCGCTTGGTTGATGTTCATTGTCTGGCCTACAAATGTGCCTACAAGTTAACCAAACTCCGGCAAACAGGCAAAACCAGAAGCAAAGTGTTATATTTGTAAAGTGTTGGTAATAAGAGTCTTAATAAGGAGTGATAAATAGAAACAATAATAGTGGCAAATCTGGCTCTACGACTCATAATCAGGTGGTCGCAGGTTCGAGCCCTGCTGGGCCCACTTCATAATCAGGCACTTAGCAGAAATGTTAAGTGCTTTTTTGTTTTAGCTCGCTCACATTAAGACAGGTAATAAGTAGGATAGGGGGCTGTCAGGTGTATTTTACGGTTTCCAAAAGACTATATTATATGAACGCGTATGACTTTGTAATCGCCGAACTCAAGGCGAAGTAACCTGCTCCACTGGACAAAGATGAACTCTATGACAGGGGCCACCCAGAAAGCGAAGTGAACGAGGCAATCCGGGTGGGGAGGCATGGCTATTTCTTTGATCGGTCTTTGTTGTTCTTTCGGGAGTGGCACTTCATACACAAGGCCTGCCAGTTGGTCTGATCCCAGGGGTCAGCACCTTTGTTGATCGGCACAACATGGTCGGTGACTCCCTTACCTCCGCCCGGCGTTACGTCGGCAAGAACCCTTTTCTTCAGGCAGTGAGCACAAAACGGGTTATCCCTTCGGAATTGAGCAGACAAGCGCTTCCATTTCTCCGTGGAGTAGATATGCCGATTCGGGGAGGATCGGCCCTGGTTGGGCTCAGGGGAGGCTTGGCACCGGAAGATTTCTCCCAGGGACGCTTGATTTTGTTAACGGTTGGCATGAGACGGTAGGTACAACTGCTTATAAAACAAAGTTATTAGAAAGCTCAATATTTACCCATATTCGTAACTTAAGGTTATAATAAAAAGTCCCTGGTAGCTCAACCACCAGGGACCTCCACTTTACAAAAAATAGTAAAACCTTAAGGCAAATTAGACTGGGTAATGGTGGCCGTGTTACCAGTACCATCTTGACGGACATTTGAGGTATTAATGTCACCTAATTGGCTAATAATGCCACTATTACTAAGGCCTAGTTGCTCTATTGTTACTGAATTGCCATCACCTGCCTGGGTAATCTGAACCAGGCTACTTTCGGCGTTGGTAAAGAAAACTCCTTGGTATACAAAAGCAGAATTTTGATCCCCGGATTGATCAACACTAACGGTGTTGTCAGTGGATGTGCCAGTGACTCCCTGGACTATATAAGCAAGATTTTGATCCCCAGATTGATCAACGATGGTTGTGTTTCCGATAGAAATGGTGTTCAATCCCCCGCCGCTCACTCCCCTTCCCTGGGATACTTCAGCAACGTTCCCGTTACCCGACTGATCAAAGATAGCCGTATTGCCCGTGCCAATAGCAGCGACTGCCTGATTTATAGTAGCCGTGTTTTGGTCCCCGGACTGATTAATGATAGCCGTATTATCTGCCGAAACGCCAATAATACACTGGAATAGAATGGCCGTGTTTTGATCCCCGGATTGATCAATGATAGCCGTATTGTTCATGACATCGTCCCCAATACCAGTCGACTGGGATAAGGTAGCGCTATTATAATTGCCCGACTGATCAATATTAGCAGTGCTGTTAGATAAAATGGAAGGGCTATAAGGATTATAAGCTCCCTGGGATAGAGAAGCGCCGTTATTATCACCTGACTGATCAACACTAGCTGTGCTGTTAGTGAGACGGCCATAACTGCCCTGATTGGATTGAACATAATTCCCGCTACCCGACTGATCAATACTGGCTGTATTGCCCGTGGCAGTGCCATAATCGCCCTGGAATAGATAAGCGAAGTTTTGATCTCCAGATTGATCAATGCTGGCTGTATTGCCCGTGGCAGTGCCAAAATTGGCCTGATCGAATAGAACATAGTTCCCGCTACCCGACTGATTAATACTGGCTGTATTGTCCGTGGCATTACCATCCTGCCCTTGAGCTAGCGTGGCCGTATTGTCATCACCTAGTTGATCAATATACGCCTGGTTGGTAGTCCCAAACTGGTATACATCGGCGGTATTGCCCTGAACCGGGTTAGCGGAAGTACCCTGATTGATGGTTGTCTCATTCTGGCTCCCCCGCTGAGTGGTGATGATTTGATTACTAGCCCCGGTCTGCGAGAGGGTAGCCCTTAGCTCAGTTCCGCTCTGATCCAGAGTAGCCGTGTTGGTCTGCCCGTAGCTAGCCGCCGATAAGGCTAAAAGGGCAGCTCCCGAAAGTAAAATTCGTTTCATAAAAAGGGATGTGGACTAGGTATCGTTCTGTGTTTTGTTAGCCGTAAATATAGACGATTTACCCACGGGCTCTACGGGCTAGCATACGATTCGTTGTCAATGACTTATATTGATAGGTAAGCGCCTCTTTTTTGGCAGGGAATGTTCCCTTCGCTTGTTTTTTGTCAGTGCTCTATAGACGGGTAGGCTACCTTGTTACTATGCTTATAAGACAAAAAAATCCCTGAACAGATAAATGCTCAGGGATTCCGTACCACCGTACTTAGTAGTATAAAAGCTATTGTTACGAAGATACGAAAGGATACAGTAGGGTAGGGAAAGGTTTATTGAGCGGCGTAGGGGGTGGGTAGGCTTAATAATCAAGTGAAAGCTAAACTAATCAATAAGCTACCAGAATATCTTTCCACTTTATTGATAGCAACGGCTCAGCCACTTTTGCTTCATTAGCCAAGTCTTATCAGGGGTTATGGGTTTAATTGACATGATCGGTAAATTATTAATTGTAAGGTTTAGAAAAAAATGAGAAGTAAAAAGTAGCTTCCCCTAGTGTCTAAATTATAGGCACTTCATGAATTTATTTGCTATTTTTATTCCACCGAGGATCAAGGGGACTGGCTTCGGTAACTTCTTTAAATAATGGACCAATCCATTAATCCTTGCCCTTACTACAGGGCGTTTATCGCACTCAATCAAGCTGGTATTTTTACAGGAGCAGTAAATGTATTTGTTGAGAACGGGTGCTGGTTTATTTTCGAAACTCTTTCTTCTGATCATGCTTCAATGATTGCAGAAATCTTTGGCGAACACAAACTGTCTGTCATAAGCTGTAATCAATTAGCTGGCATGATGACAGTCAAAGCTAGGGTAATCAGGTAAATCTTGTAAGCTCGGCTCTGAAGTGATAGAGCCGAGCTTGGATTGTCTAATGCTAGATTCAGGCTTGTATGGTAAAAGTTAAGCGAAAGGACCCTCTACCATGGTAAACGAAAACTTACTCTGGCAGCGACTTATTGAAAAGTTGGATGAATTTGCTAGACATATGCTGACGAATGCGAAGAATGACCCAGCGTGGGAAAAATATGCAAAATACGTAAAGGAAGCATATGTCTCTATTACCGATACCTACGCCAATCCCGCTTTAATATCCGAGGTCAGCATAGGAGGAATTGTATCTGGATTGGTCAGGTATTTTGACGAATTTGATTGGAATCTACAGGGCTATGATAAAGCCTTGATTTATCTAGATCAGTTAACGGAACTAGCCAATCAATTACGAAATAAGTCCGAAACCCAAGTCTGATTCATCGCTGACCATTCACCACAAACCTCGAAAGCCGCCTGAGCATGTGGAGCAGGAGCATTTGCATCTCACACCATTCTGTCAATGCTGTACTAATAAATTCGGGCCGCGGTGGCGGACCAATTGAAGAGCTTTCAATGGGCTTTTGTTAACGTCTACACATACTGCCTCAAATACGGAGCGGTTCGGCTGGTAGGATGTTGAGCCACGTCGAGCGGAGGCCCCTGAGCTACTACCTGGCCACCTTCATCGCCCGCTCCCGGACCCATGTCGATGACCCAATCGCTAGCCCCAACTACCCGCATCGTGTGTTCAACGACAACGACCGTATTACCGCCCGCCACCAGGTTACGAAGTTGAGCCAGCAGTCGGTCTACGTCAGCCGGATGCAAGCCCGTAGTCGGTTCATCGAGGATATAAAGCGACGAGCCATTATTAGTGCGCTGTAGTTCTGTTGCCAGTTTAATGCGCTGGGCTTCACCGCCTGATAACTCCGTAGCAGGCTGACCCAATCGCAGATACCCTAATCCCACTTCTCCCAGCGCCGTCAGGGAGCGTAAAACCGCCGGCTCGTCCCGGAAAAACAAGAGGGCTTCACTGACGGTGAGACTCAATACCTCAGCGATGTTTTTGTCCCGGTACCGGACCGCCAGGGTCTGCTCATTGTAGCGGGCTCCGTGGCAAACAGGGCAGGGTTTATAAACGCTAGGCAGAAACAAAAGCTCGACCATCACAAAACCTTCGCCCTGGCAATGTGGACAGCGACCTTTGGCTACATTGAACGAAAACTGACCCGCATCGTAGCCCCGATCGCGGGCCGTGGGAGTTGCCGCAAACAGTTTCCGGACGGCATCAAAAAGACCCGTATAAGTAGCCATGTTTGAGCGGGGCGTGCGGCCAATGGGCTTTTGATCGACGCGCACCAAACGCTTAATCCGATCCAGGCCACTGGTGATTTTACCCCCCGTTGTAACAGGCTTTTCCTCGCCGATGGAATCTCCTTCGTCCTCATCGGCGAGCGCCTGCCCCAGGTGAGCCGCCACAAGTTCGACCAGCACCTGGCTAATCAGGCTGGACTTGCCCGAACCCGATACCCCGGTCACCGTTGTCAGTACGCCCAAAGGAATCGCCAAATCCAGGTTCTGTAAATTATTCCGGCTTACCCCAACTAACTGAAGCCAGTTTGAAGGAGAAAGGGGTGGGACTGAAGAGCCTTTGTCCGAAGCAAACAAGTAAGGGCGGGTCTGGGATAGCTCAATATCGGCTAAACCCGCTGGTGGTCCGCTGTACAGGATCTGGCCCCCTTGTTCACCAGCAGCCGGTCCGACATCGACCAGCCAATCGGCCTGCCGGATCACATCCAGATTATGCTCGACAACAAATAAGGAATTACCCGCCTTTTTCAAACCCGCTAAAGCCGCAAGTAAGGCTTCGGTATCTGAGGGATGCAAGCCCGCCGAGGGCTCGTCTAGCACATACACCACTCCAAATAAATTCGAATAAAGCTGCGTAGCCAGCCGCAACCGCTGAAGTTCGCCCGGCGATAGCGTTGGCGTGCTTCGCTCCAGAGATAAATACCCCAGCCCCAGTTGGAGTAAGACCTGTAGGCGTGCTACGAGATCAGTCGCGATCCGGCGAATCACCTCTGCCCGTTCGGGGTGGGTTTCGTTAGTTTCCGGTTTCTGGTCTTCGGTGTAAGGCTGTAGCAGCGTCGCCAGGCGTTTGAGGGGTAGTTCGGAGAGGTCGGCAATATCCAGTCCCGCAAAGGTGACGCTTAACGATTCGGGGCGTAGCCGTTTCCCCTGGCAGGTCGGGCAGCGCGTTTGGAGCATAAAAGCCGAAACCCGCTTTTTCATCAATTGACTCTGGGTATTGGCGAAGGTATGCAGCACATGCCGCCGGGCACTGCTGAAGGTGCCCATATAGTCGGGTGGTTCTTGCCGTTTGATCGCACGCCGGGTTTGCTCGGGAGTATAGCCGGGATAAACCGGAACGACAGGTTGCTCATCAGTAAATAAAATCCAGTCCCGCTGTTGCTGAGGAAGTTCCTGCCAGGGCTTGTCTACATCGTAGCCTAGCGAAACCAGAATATCACGCAGGTTCTGACCACCCCAGGCTTGTGGCCAGGCAGCCACCGCTCGCTCCCGGATCGTGAGGGAAGGGTCAGGCACCATCGATTCCTCGGTAACCTCGTACATGCTGCCCAAGCCGTGACAGGTAGGGCAGGCTCCTTCGGGCGTATTGGCGGAAAAGGATTCGGCATAGAGGATACCCTGGCCCGGAGGGTAATCACCGGCTCGGGAATAGAGCATTCGTACCAGGTTGTTAAGCGTGGTAACACTGCCTACCGAGGAACGGGTGGTTGGCGTGCCCCGCTGCTGTTGCAGGGCAACGGCCGGAGGTAAACCGTCAATGGCGTCGACTTCGGGAACGGCCATTTGATTAAAGAGCCGTCGGGTATAGGGCGACACCGATTCCAAATAGCGGCGTTGTGCCTCGGCGTAAAGCGTTCCGAAGGCCAGAGAGGATTTGCCCGAGCCAGATACACCGGTAAACACCACCAGCGCGTCCCGAGGAATGGCTACGTCGATATTTTTAAGGTTATGCTGCCGGGCCCCACGGACGCGGATGAAGCCCTGGAACTCCTGTTCAGATGGTGAATGCGCTTTGCTCATAGCTGACTTGTTTCTGGATAACCGCCGATACCCGGCTGTTGTTAGAACGGCGGCATCCAGCGCGGTCCGGATCAAGTCAGTTGAGCGACCATTTCGCTACAGAAATGCATAGAGGCAGGTAACGCTTTTTTAGATAGGGCGTTTATGGCTCATTCGACGCGTAGGCTTTTGACCGGATTCGCCAAGGCGGCCTTAATGCTCTGAACACTGATTGTCACGATGGCAATGCCGACTGCCAGAACGCCAGCCAAAGCGAAATACCACCACTGAATGGATGTCTTATAAGCAAAGTAATTCAGCATCAAAGCGCCCAGCCACCAAGCTACGGGCGAGCCAATCAGATAGGCCAGACACACAAGCTTTACAAAATCTTTCGACAGTAGAGCGGTGATATGGAAAGTGCTTGCTCCCAGTACTTTCCGGACACCAATTTCTTTAACCCGACGTTTCGTTACCAGCGCAACCAGTCCGAAGATACCGGCGCAGGCAGTCATGATGGCAATTATAGTGACAAAGCTGATCATGCTCCAGAGGTTGTCGATGGGCTGATAGATTTTATCCACTTCGTCGGTCAGATAGAAATATGAGAGTGCCCGCCGGGCCGGTAATTTCTTAAATTCGGTTTCCAGTTCTCGTATTAAAGCCGGTGCTTTACCTTCGTCGGTGAGTCTGACGCTGAGGTAACTATTTAGCGTTTGGCGGCCGCCGTACCAATGGAGTAAAGGTTCGATTTTCCCCTGAAGACTCTGATAGTGATAGTCTTTGGTGACGCCGATCACCGTATAAACCGCCTTGTTGTTCTGCTCGCGTAGTTTTTTACCAACGGCACTTGTCCAGCCCAACGCTTTCACGGCGGCTTCGTTTATGATAACGGCATTGTTAACCGAGTCGGCGGGGGTAAGGGCGGAAAATGTCCGCCCTTCGACCAGCGGAATTCCGTAGGTTTCAAAATAATTGATGGCTCCTGCGGTATGCCGGAAATTTACCTTCCGGTTCTCCTGTCCTTCCGGGTAATAGTTGTTGTAATTAAACCGGTAATTAACAGGCGTAACTTCCGAGCTGGTAAACGACTCCACGGCGCTGTGCTGGCGCAATTTGTCCAGGATACCCTGCCCCTGCGATAGGGCAATGTTCTCATCGCGGTAGGACAGATCAGTCTTAAAAACAAGAATGTTCTCTTTCTGATAACCCAGGTTAGCGCGTTTCATGAACTGAATCTGTTGGCGCATACCAATGGTGCCGATGATAAAAATGATCGCCAACGCAAATTGCAGAACAATCAGGGTGTTCTGACGTGCCCGGCCCCGGTGTGGATCGGTCGAAAGTTTGCCCTTCACGGCGTTGGCTGTTTTCAGACCGAGCAGATAGAGAGCAGGATAGGTGCCGGCCAGCGCAGCCACTACCAGTGCAAGGCCTAGAATAAGCAGAATCGTCGGCGAGTCACTGGACCAATTAATCTCCAGCTGCATATTGCCGTCGCGCAACTGATTGAACGCCGGAATCAAATAATAGATGGCGAACAAGCCCGATAAAACCACGGAAGTAATGACCACAAGTGCCGACTCAACCCAGAATTGTTGCAGAACTCGTTTTCGGGTAGCACCAACCACCTGGCGCATGGCGACCTCTTTGGCTCTTGGTAGCGCCGTGGCCATGTTCAGATTGATCAGATTAATGCTAATGATCAAAAGTAAAAACCCTGCAATGATGATAGCGCCCAAAATAAGGCCCGAAAAGGTAGGATTTACGTCGTTTATAAAATCCCCGTAGGCATTCAGTAGCACCCTGCGGTTTTGGGCGTCCGCCGAGAAATGCGTTTTAACCAATTGCGGCAATTTGGCTTCCAGTTGCGATTTATGGACATCTTTTTTCAGGAGTAAAAAGACCGAAGCAAACCCATTGTACCAGTCGGCGTTTTCTTTAAAGCTCGGGATATTAAGGAGCGTTTCTGTCGAAAGCAGCACCTCGAATTGCTGGGAAGAGTTGGCTGGTATTTTAGCCAAAACGCCGGTAACAATGTACTGAGTAGTGTCGTTGAGGGTCAGGTTCTTACCCACTGGATTGGCATCCCCGAACAGGTTTTGTGCTACTTTTTCACTTAGAATAATGGCATTTTTTGGGCGCAGAGCCGTTTGTCGGTTACCATATTTTAACTCAAAGCTGAACACCTTAAAAAAATCAGGATCGACATAAGCGGTATATTCCTGAATGTTCTTATTGCCGTGACGAATCCAGGGGTTGCTCCAGGTTTGAATATGCGTCCCTGCTTCAATTTCGGGGTAATCTTTCAGCATTTGGTCCAGAATGGGATAAACCGTCCGATTGTGGGTATGGCCGTTTGTTTCGGTTTGGAGGTAGTAAATCCGATCAATATTGGCGTGAAAGCGATCCCATGTCAGGCATTTCTGGGCAAACAGAATCAAGACGATGACGCAGGCCAGCCCAATGGAAAGGCCAACGGTGTTAATCAGGGTAAAAAGTCGGTTTTTCCACAAATTCCGGATGGCAATTTTAAGGTAGTTTTGGAGCATGGCCGTGAAGGAGTAACAGATTAACACCAGCAGTTATCCTATAATGGCTCAAATTACCTGCCAGTTTTATAAAAGGGCTGATTATGAGTTGGTAAGAGCTATTTTGTAGATGAATTAAGGAATATTTCGTCCATTTTCGGACGTTAAGCTGTACTGTTTTGGACAGCTTACGCGCTCCAGTTAAATGTTCCGTTGCCTTTTTTACGGTTAGCCATCAGAGTATCAAAGCCGCGCTGGTGAATCCTGTGAAATCACTGCGATCCGAATGGATAACCAAAAGTAGGGCGCTCACGGTGCCAGCCTGTTAACCAGGAATAGGCACCGTGAGCGCGATTGCCGTTTGAGCGGCCTGTTTTTATCGAACAGCGTTGCCGCGATTAGTTAATTAAAACGGCGTGGACGGCATTTCCCTGCATGGGTATATTGATTGTTTTTCCGTTACCAATTGAAACCGTAATCACGCGGGAATCCCACGGCATGCAAAAGAAATCGACGGCGACAATCGCTTTTTTACCGGTGCGGCTGTTGCTGTAGAGTTCCACGATAGGGCGGCAGTAATAGGCGGAATGAGCCATTCCCATGCCATTAGCGGGTGGGGTATAGGTCTTGCCGCCCAGGGTGTAAGCCACGTGCGCCCAGCTTGGCGAATCAGTGCCCAAATGAGCCAGCACCTTAACGGCCTTGCGGTATCCGGCAAAGTAGCTGTCGTAGCCGATGTAGGGAAACCGGGGCCGTGCCGGTCCGTTCGTAAACTTAAATTCACGCGCGTTATGGCCTGGTAGTGGAATAATCCGGGCGTGGCTAGGGTCATTGGGCGCTTGAATGGCGTTGGGATTGTCAACCACGTTGTGATGGTCGGCCCAGAGCAGGAGGCCGTCGCCTTTCAATGTATGTTGCAGGGCAATCCACTCCTGACCAATTAAATCGGGAATCCCGCCCGCGATCCGGCGGACAATTACGCTACTGGTCTTCAAATCATACTCGGTTGCGTCCCAGCGCGCTGAACCGGGCGTTTCGAGCCAGGGCCAGCCAAAAAGAATACTTTTGCGCAAGGGTTGCCCACCAGCATAAGACTGGCGGAGTTTGACTTCCAGTTTGAGGGCGGTCTGAATGAAAAAATCCGGGTCGCCCGGGTCATCGGGGTACACCTGATTCAGGAAGGAGATGCCCGCGCTCCAAAAGCTCTTGTTGTTCCATCTAACCTGGAAAAAAGGGTCTGTCTGGCCATTTGGCTGAATGCGGGGGTCGCCCTCCCAGTAGTGAACCCAGTCAGAATGGAGGTAGTTACGTCCTTGATTCGGCTTCTGAAACTGCACATTTTCCCCGTAGCCAGCGTATACTTTACGGTCTGGATACACCTCTTTCAGGCGCGATACAAAGCCCAGGTGGCCGGGACTAATGACTGGCACAGCGTTTTGCTCCGGGTTTGCCTCGCTGATCTGATCAATCCAGATAGGATAATTAAAGCCCGAGAATGCGTTGGCTGCTTTTACGCCCTGTTCAAAAGTAGGAGCGGCGTGAGGCGGGTAAATGACCGGGCCTGTGTAGGGCGCACCACCCAAAAATTCGTTCTTGAACTGACTTCCATTCGGTATCTGAAACACTTCGTTGCCCGCCAGTTTTCGCCCGTTCACGCTGCGTGCCTCGGTGAATTTCCAGCCGCGGGCGCGCATGTCCGTTACCGAAGCCTTGCTATCGGGCATCGTTCCCCCGAACACTTTGTTCTTTTGGATGGCCAATTCTGCGGGCGTAAAGGGCGGGGCATTTCTGAGAAAAGTCGGAAACCAGCCTTCCGTTTGCAAATACCATTTCTCGAACAGCGGCAAGAGGACAGCACTGGCTCCCTTACCCGAAAGTGGCTTGTTGGTGATCGGTATGTCTGGTCGGTAGGTATCTCGAATGAGTACATCTCTCTGCAAGATAGACGCTTGGTTGTTGGCCCAGCCGCTGGCAAAGTCTACGTATTGGAACCCGTTGGCACCAGTTTGAATCGGCAGCGTTGTACGCACCCGCCAGACCAGAAACTTATGATTGGGAGGCATCGGCTGATCAGGGGGCTTGGTTCCGACCAGCTTTGGGTTAATGTAATAAACGTCCGTTTGACCCGGTGGTGGGGGCGTTGACGTTGGCAGTTGTTTTAGCCGGACGACCTGCGCTTCGGTGAGCAGCGGAACCGTAAGAAAAAGCAGAATAAAGAGTCTAAAAATTTGTCTCATAACAGGAATAGAGGCGTGAGTCATTCATCAACTTACAGCGATTTGTCTAATCGTTGTTGCTAGTCACGCCGTAAAAGAATGCGGCAGCTGGTAAAAGAAAGCCTCAATAGAGCTAATACGGCTAATATACACCAGTCTAGTATGAAGAATAGGGAGATTATTTATTAAGAGGACAATAATGAAGAAAAACCGTGTGTGTTTAACAAAGACTTGAGCACAAACTTAAACGGTTTGCATTTCCGCTTTCGCGGGTATGTATGGCTTCTTACGGAAAAAGATGCACGGAATTAATCCATGACTAGAAGAACATATTGACCCGTTTAATGATGAATCGGGCACCAAACCAGGTGTAGAGTAGCAGCATGGAGGTCTCTAGCACAGCTTCCACGTGGTGTCGAGCGTAAACTCCTTGCTGAACATCTGTTATCCAATCTTTTAGCGCCAGGTAATACCAGACAAAGCTCAGAAAACAGCCGGTAGCCAGGAGAATGAGAAGCAGGTATTGGCGCACAATTCAGTAGTTTGTTCTTGGTGAAATCCCGCCTTAAATATTGTAAGTCAGTAGCATAATAACAAGAACGCAGCGCTTTTCTTATCCAAAATGGCGGAATGAATGGCTATGAACTTATTTGAATTTGATTCGGTTCCTTCGTCTGGATAGCCCGAAATGGCGTAACCTTTATCGCTGAACATCACTAGACGTACTTTTTCAGGTATTGTTGGTTACTTTGGGCTTAATTTCCGACTAAGCTACTCATCAAGCCAAGAACGTTCATGAATGCCTCCCCACTCGACTTAATCCGTCTGGCAACCGCTGCTGATACCGATAAATTGCTTCAGCTAATGGATGCCTTTTGCCGTCATTTCGATTATCCTTTCGATGAATTTACCAGACATAAGCTGATCGTTCAATTGCTGGAAACGCCATCTCTGGGAACATTGTGGCTCGTTGAGCCGAAAGGCGAGGCGGTTGGCTACGTGGTTTTGACCAATAGTTTTACGTTGGAATTTGGTGGTGTAACGGCTTTTGTGGATGAGCTATTCATTGAAGCGGCCTGGCGCGGGGCGGGTCTGGGGCACCAGGTGCTGCTCATTCTTCAGCAGGAAGCCCGCCAAATGGGATTTATGGGGCTGCATCTGGTAACGGAAAAGTACAACACCCGAGCCAAGCAACTGTACGAATCGCTGGGTTTTGTCGATTCGGAGCGAAGCCTGCTGACCTGGCTCTGGAAACCAGAGCGGCTGGCCTAAGGGCATAGCAGACAATATAGTAGTTAATCTGGCTGGTAATACAAAATAAATAGCCCTAAATTTGCCCGTTTAGGCCGTCACTCAATCAGTCTTCTACGGTGTAGATTGATTGGGTGACATTTTTTGACCGGAAGAATGACAACTACTTCTTGTGGAATTGATTTTGGTACATCAAACTCAACCATTGCCCTCGATCTTGACGGAAAAATCAGTTTAGTGCCGATCGAACAGGACCACGTAACCATTCCTAGTGCTATATTTTTTCAACGGACTACCAACAAAGCATTCTACGGCAGAAAGGCAATAGATCTATTTTTCGACCGGCAGGAGGGACGGTTCATGCGGAGTCTGAAACGGGTTTTAGGGACTTCTCTGATGAAGCAAGGGACGCTGGTAAATGGCGCTTCCATGAACTTTGGGATCATTATTACTGCTTTTCTGAAACACCTCAAAGACAAGGCCGATTTGTACGCTGATCAGGCTATTGAAAGCGTGGTGATGGGGCGGCCCGTGCATTTTGTCGATAATGATCCCAAAGCCGACGCCCAGGCACAGGAAGAACTGAAAACGATTGCTCAACGGCTTGGCTTTAAACACATTGAGTTTCAATTTGAGCCCATTGCCGCCGCATTTGCCCACGAAGCGCGGATAAGCGGAGAAAAGTTAGCCATTGTGGCCGATTTAGGCGGGGGAACCTCCGATTTTACAGTTATCCGCTTATCATCCCAACACGTCAGCAAGTCCGATCGGTCATCCGATATTTTAGCCAATACTGGGGTTCGTATTGGGGGTAATGATTTTGATAAAGCGTTAAGCCTGAGTGCTATTATGCCTGAGCTGGGTTACCGGAGCACGTACGGAGCTAAACACCTGGAAGTACCCTTAAAACCCTATCAGGACCTGGCCGAGTGGAGTAAAGTGAACTTCCTGTATACGCCCCGACTGATTATGCAGATCCGGCAGATTCTGCACGAAGCAGATGATAAGCAACGCTACCGACGCCTTCTAAGCGTGCTTGAGCAGGAAACTGGACACATGCTGCTCGCTGGAGCAGAAGGAGCAAAGATTGCGCTTTCGGGCCAGGAGGAGTACGTCGCGCAATTCGATTTTATCGAAGCGGATTTTACCATTGCCATTCAACGGGCGCTCTTTGAGCAAGCCATCGACGGGGAGGTGGAGAAAATAGCGGCTTCTGCCTTGCAATGTCTTCAGGAAGCCGGGGTTCGGCAAGAAGCTATTGATTTAGTGATTCTGACGGGGGGGTCAACCGAAGTGCGCTCCGTGCAAGACATTTTCAAGCGGCTTTTTCCGAACGCAGCCATTGCCGACCAGAACAAACTTTCCAGCGTGGGGCTGGGTTTAGGCTACGACAGTCGGCTTAAATTTGGTCCGCAGACTAGCCCCGTCCGTTAGGGTAGGTTTCACCAGGTTATAGGGATTAAAGCACCAGGATTCATCGTCTGGTTGGCGTCATTTGCCCTAATCTTTTCAAGCCAGCTTGAGATGTATTCTAAAAACTGGTATGAGTATAACTTCACGACTGATGAATGGACGCTGGTAACCCCGATAGACCCTCCCCGCGGTGGCGGTTTTGCTGGTGTTCGGGGTGCTTCTGGCTTTAGCTACCAAGGCCTTGGTTTTCTGCTTTTCGGGGAACCCGACAAGGCAGTCTCAATACCTTCCATTACCTGACGGCAACGGCCTATTCTCCCGCTACCGGCTGGAAACCGGTCAAAGTGAAAATCTTTGATACACCCATTTTTGCGACACCAACCTGGGAATACGAGGATTTTGTGGGCAAGATGACCGTTTTTCGCTTTGATGGATTTACGTTTATCATCGATAACCAGTTGTATCATGGGGGCGGCTTTAGCGGTACTCCAGCTGGATTTTATTTGTTCCCAAAGTCTGAATTTGGCGACATTTTCATGCGGGATATGTTTGTGTACGACATCAACGCGTCTGACCCTGCTACCTTACAACTAAGTCTGAAAAAACGCCTCCAAACGCCCTCGGCTGACTACAATCTGGAAGGCGCTACGAATGGATTTGCCGTAGGCAACAAAGGATATATTCTGCTGGCTAACGGCGAACTGGCTCGCTTTACCCCGTAAACTGAAACCTGGGAAAAAGTAAGTAACGCGCCTGATTCCCTAAAGGCGGGGACACTACTAAATAATAAAGCCTTTTTCCTAAGAGCCCAGAAACTGTATTCGTATACACCCGATTAAAACCGCTCATGCAAAACAGCACTATTGTCTACTAATTATTTTTTATTCAATAAATGACTAAGGTCACCCGCCCGAAACCAGCGATACCCGTAGGCTTCCAGCATGATTTTATGCACTCCCTGCGAATCGGCCTCACTTTGTTCATTGTTCATCAAATCGATGAGACGCGATGCCTTGGGCTGCTTCAGATTGAGAATGGCTTCCTGCGGGTGATGGTCGAAATTATGCAGAATAACCACCGAATTGCCCTTCCAACTGTAGTGCATGGCCAGGACTTCAGTGCGCTCGGTAGACAAAATCTGCCACTGGCCCCAGCCAATTTCAGGGCATTCTTTCCGTAAACGAATCAGCATGGTCATCCATTTCAGGAGGGAGCTTGAATCACGGCGCTGGGCTTCTACGTTAACGTGCGAAAAGGCATAAGGACCTTCATCAATGATGGGGTGCACCAGCTTCTCCGCCGCAGAAAAACCCGCCTGGGGATCAGAACACCACTGCATGGGCGTCCGCACCGCTTCGCGTTCCTTGAGGGTCAGGTCATCGCCCATGCCAATTTCATCGCCGTAGCGAATTACCGGCGCACCGGGTAATGAGAACATTAAACTATAGGCCAATTCGGTTTGCTGCCGACTGCCGATCATGGAAGCCAGCCGCCGCCGCAGTCCCCGGCCATAAATCTGCATGGATGGATCAGGCCCGAAGCGGGCAAAAACGGCTTGGCGTTGCTCTTCGGTCAGGTTGCCTAAATCGAGTTCGTCATGGTTGCGCAGGAAATTGGCCCATTGAGCGGTGATCGGAATCGTTCGGGTTGCTTCCAGCGCCTTGATCAGTGAGGTCGTGTCGGCGGTAGCTAAACTGTGGAAAAGGTGCTGATTGACAAAAAAATTGAACAGTAAATGAACGCCTTCCCCGTCTTCCCCGAAAAACGGATAGCTTTCTTCGGGGAGTACATTGGCTTCGCCCAAAATGATGGCATCGCCCTTGCGCCATTGCAGAAAGCGACGCATTTCCCGGAGGTAGTCGAAATTCATGGGCGGAAAAACCGTACCCGGCTCCGTTGATTCCAGCACAAAAGGCAGCGCATCGACGCGAAAACCCGCCACGCCCAACTGAAGCCAGTAGCCCATGATGCGGCGAATTTCGGCCCGAACATTTTCGTTGTCCATGTTCAAATCGGGCTGAAAGCTGTAAAAACGGTGGAAATAATACGCCTGCGCCTGTTTATCGTAGGTCCAGGTCGTTTTCTCAACGCCGGGGAAGGCCATGCCTTTGTCCGAATTTGCTGGTTTTTTCTTCGACCAGATATACCAGTCGCGGTACAGGGAATCCTCACTGCTGCGGGCGTCCTGAAACCAGGGATGTTTTATCGAGGTATGATTGACAACCAGATCGATAAGCACTTTAATACCCCGTTTATTGGCTTGATGCATGAACTCAACAAAGTCACCGCTTGAGCCGTGTCGCGGGTCTACCCCGTAATAGTCTTTGATGTCGTACCCATTGTCCTGGTTGGGAGTTGGCTGGAAGGGGGCCAGCCAGACTGCATCGACACCCAGCGCCTGAAGGTAATCCAGCCGACGGTTAAGCCCCGTAAAATCGCCAACACCGTCGCCGTTGGCGTCCATAAATGTCTCTAAGTCGAGGCTGTAGATAATTGCGTTTTTATACCAAAGTTCTTCAATCATACCTATTCAACTAATTTAGGCCTTCGCGGTTTGCCACTTCTAGGCCAGGAACAGGCTAAAGGCGATAGCTTTTACTGAGAATGGATGGCTTTGTGGAAAACTGACAAAGGGGTAGAAGTGAGCACGTTCCGTTGGCGTAAATGATGTTTAATAGCCAAACCTTATACATAATCAGTGGTTGTGATGGTACATTCTTTTGCGAAAAGAAAAGAAGCTATTCCCTTACTTAAATAGAACGATTATGAAAGCTCAACTTGGTAAATATACCTTTGTGCCGGACAGTGAAACATACGGAAATGAGAATCATGTGCTTGATCCAGAAGAGGATACACAGCGTACCGGCGATTTGTTAAACGACCAGGCACCGCATAAAAAACCGGGGCAGGGGATACTGGGTGAAGATGATCTTACGGATGAGGATCTGGTTGACGCACTTAGGCCGGAAGTTTCTGCTTGTAACCAACGCCTAGCTCTGTCTGGGCTAAATTAGCCAAACAAACCTCACGCCTGTCTGTTTTCTGTTGAAAGATCGTACGTTATGAATAAAAGAAAAGTTGTTGTGGTTACCGGCGCTTCCGCTGGTCTTGGCCGCGCTATTGTCCGGGAATTTGCCAAAGACGGAGCCGATGTTGCCTTGCTGGCACGCGGAATTGAAGGCCTCGAAGGGGCCAAACGCGAGGTAGAAGCCTGCGGTGGACGAGCCCTTGTTTTTCCCCTGGATGTTGCCGATGCAGATGCCATCGAAAATGCCGCCGCCAAGATTGAAGAAGAACTGGGACCTATTGATATTTGGGTAAACAACGCGATGAACAGCGTTTTTGCGCCCATTCACGAAGTCAAGCCAGAAGAATACAAGCGAGTCACGGAAGTAACATACCTTGGTCAGGTATACGGCGCGCTGGCTGCTTTAAAGCGAATGCGACCCCGCAATGAAGGCTGTATTATTTTCGTTGGCTCGGCGTTAGCCTACCGGGGCATTCCGCTCCAATCGGCTTATTGTGCGTCTAAGCATGCCATTCAAGGATTTTATGACTCGCTGAAAGCCGAGCTGATGCACGATAAAAGTAAGATTCGTACCTGTATGGTGCAGTTACCGGCTATGAACACAACCCAGTTTGGCTTTGTGCGCAGCAAGCTTCCCAATAAACCCAAACCCATGGGGACCATCTTTCAGCCGGAAGTAGCGGCAAAAGCCATTCTATACGCTTGCGAAAGTGGCCGCCGGGAAATTTATTTGGGCTGGCCCACCCTGGAAGCCATCGTAGGCGATAAAATAGCTCCGTGGGCGGGTGACAAAGTGCTGGCAATGAGTGGCTATGAAGGCCAGATGACCGACGAGCCCGCCGATCCTAACCGGAAAGATAACCTTTGGGAGCCGCTACCGGGCGATCACGGAGCGCATGGTCCTTTTACAGAAGAGTCATGGTCGTTCAGTCCCCAGTTCTGGATGTCCAAAAACAGAGCGCCCATTGCAGCCTTTGCGCTGGCCTTTATCGCCGGATCATGGCTGGCTAGAAAATAAAGTCGGGCGGGGTCGTATACAGGAATTCTTCAGGCTGATTTATTGCTCCTCGCTTCCGCTTTGAATAAGCAACGATTCAGGCAGAAAGATCTTGAATTCGGCCCCTTGCCCCAGCTTGCTAATGGCCGTTAGGCTACCGCCGTGATTTTCGGTAACCTGCTTGCAGATGGATAGGCCAACGCCCGTTCCGGCATACTGCTGTTTGGTGTGAAGCCGTTGAAAAACCTGGAAAATTCGCTCTTTGTACTGGGCGTCAAAGCCAATTCCATTATCCCTTACCCAAATCTCAAGAAAAGGTTGATTCGTAGCGAGCAGAATGTCGGGTAAGTCACTTTTGTTGGCTTTACGCTGACCGATTTGAATGATAGGTGATAAGGTGAGTTGTCTGAATTTCAAGGCGTTGCCAATCAGATTCTGAAATAGCTGACGGAACTGCAAAGGATCACCGTTAAGAGTGGGTAACTGGTCAATTTGTATAAAGGCCCCCGTTTCGCGGATCGAGATATCCAGATCATCCAGGACTTCTTTTATAACATGGTTAAGGAATACCGGCTTGAACGTTTTCTGCTGAATGGTCGTCACGCGGGAATAAGCCAGCAGATCCCGAATCAGGCTTGACATACGACTGGCCGCCGCCTGCATGCGCTCAATGTAATCCTGGCCATCTTCGTCAAGGATCGACGCATACTGTTCGGTAAGCAAGGTGCCGAACGCCTGAATTTTGCGAAGGGGCTCCTGAAGATCGTGACTGGCGACATAGGCAAACTGGGCGAGGTTGCTGTTGGAACGAAGCAATTCCTGGTTGGTTGCTTCGAGCTGCTGCCGGTATTCGTGGCTCTGGGTGACATCAAGATATGTACTGATTAGGCCATCTCCGAACTTGACGAGTGAGGTTTGAAACCACCGCTCGCCAATGACGCGTTCAAACTGCAATGGCTCTCCGGTTTCAGTAACGTGTTTGTAATGATCAAAAACCTGACTAATGTTCGGACTAACCTCAAGCGCTGTTTTGCCAATCAGGTCCGAGATGGAATGCCCTTTGGCATTAGCCGCCGCTTCATTAGCCAGCAACAACTGAAAATTTATAATCTGTCCTTGCTCATCGCGAATCGCCTGGTACTGCACAAAGGCCACCGGCGAAGCAGTGAGGATGCTATTTAGCAAATCTGCCTGTTTCTGCTTTTCCTCCTGCGATTGCTTTAACTCTGTAATGTCCAAAAACGACAAAACAATAAAATCGCCGCTTCGCACGCCCTGCACTTCGTACCAAAGGTTATAACCTTCGTGGGTGTAATGGTTGTGATAACGAAGTGGAACGCCCGTTTCGGCTAACTCTTTATATAATTTCCAGATGCCACTCAGCTTAATGCCCGGGAAAACTTCCTGCATGGTGTTGCCAATCAGCTCACTCGCTGGCCGTCCGGTCATGCGTTCGGCCATGTGATTAATAAGGTCGTAGCGCAGATCAACCACTTCCTGGGTTTCAGGGTCCCGGATTATTTTATACAAGGCGATGGCTGTCAGGGCGCTATCGGTAACAAATTTTAGCTTTTCTGCCTCATGCTCCCGTTCCTGCTCCATTTTTTGTTCAACAGTCCGGTCGCGGGTAATGCTCAAAACGCCCTTGCGCCACTTGCGCCGAACAACATAAAGATGGGCACCAGTGATTGGACTAATATAGGAATATTCCTTGCTTTTCTCGGTGAGAAAGACTTCCTCATATTGGTCAAAAATCAGCCGGGCAAGGGTCGCATTTTCGGTGTTATCGGCAAGGAGATATTTGCCTGTTTTGACTTGGAAAGATAGACCAATAATTTTCTCAGCTTCCTGATTAGCATAGCCAAACTGAAAGTCAATCAGACGCTGTTGCTCGTCCCAGACAGGGATAAGCCAGGCAATGGCGTCCGGAAGGCTGTTTAACAATTCAAGCGCTAAAGAGTCGTTAGACGGATCCAAATTTTCCGCGAAAGGGGTATTCATAGTGTTGGCAAGCAAACAACCTGCAAATTGCTTCCTAGAGACTAATATAAGCAGCCCATTGAATAAGTTTTAAGCTAACCACAAAGTTAATGACGATTTGCGTTTCCAGAGCTTGACGCAACGAAACACTCAAGTCCGCTGTCGTTGTGTTAGTTATACGAATAAAGAGAAAACATAACCCATATACGACTTTGTCAGATTTATCGAATATTTGTTGTTTATCGGACAGAAATTAATGCTTTTTTAACAGATCGTCTGGTTGATTTTAGTACTATGCAGTGTTTCCAGAAAAAAGGCCTATCAGGCTGATTTATAAAGGGCAAAGCCTTAAACAGGGCATGGTTAGCTTTAATAGATCTTGCAATACTAGATAGGAGTGGCAACGTGCTTTCCGAGGACTACAAATATTTATTAGACAATGATTATTTTTGTACGAATCAGAAAGTATCTTTGGTAGCTAATAATTACAGAACATTACCTGAGTATAAATCAGTTGAAAGACATAAGTATGTTCTTGTAATTAATTGGTAACAACCAGTCAGATTGTATTAAAAACAGCTTAATACTTCGGTAATTAGGTGACCTCATGAAAATTCACCAGTCTCTCTACACGCAGCAAAACTGGCAAACTTGTTCCGAAACAGCTGATTTTTCGGCCGATAAGGCACAATTGGTATTGGTTTTTGGCGAACGAAAGTCGTTGGAACAGGTAAAGCCCTACAACTATCTGCGTAGTATCTATCCGTCAGCTGATATCGTCATCAACTCAACAGCAGGTGAAATTTGCTGCGACAAGATTTATGATGAGGCTATTACAGTGACTGCCATTGAGTTAGAAAAAACAGCAGTGCGGGCGAAGCAGATTGAGATTAGTACCTATACCGAGAGTTTTGCGCTTGGCGAGCAACTGGCGCAGGCTTTATCCGATGATAATCTGGCGGCTATTTTTGTTATTTCAGACGGAAGCTATGTGAATGGCAGCGACCTGACAATGGCCATGGGCCAGTATCTGAACCACCAGGTTCCCATCACGGGTGGGTTGGCAGGAGATGCCGCCCGGTTCGAAAAAACGCTGGTTGGCTTGAACCAGGATCCCACAATTGGTAAAGTCGTCGGAATTGGATTTTATGGTGATAGTCTAAAAATTGGATATGGCTCAAAAGGAGGCTGGGACGTTTTTGGACCCGAACGCGAGGTAACCAGTTCTAAGTACAATGTGCTGTATCAGATTGACAGTACGAAAGCACTGGATTTATACAAAGAATATTTAGGGAAATACGCCGCCAATTTACCCGCGGCGGCCCTTTTGTTTCCCCTTTCAATACGGGCTACGCAAGACTCGCAACCCCTGGTGCGAACGATCCTGGGAATTGATGAGAAAGAGAAAAGCATGACTTTTGCCGGGGAAATGCCGGAAAAGGCGTTGGTTCGTTTCATGACAGCCAACTTGGACCGGCTGATTGATGCCTCAGCAACGGCAACGCATCATTCACTGGCGAAGCTGGATTTTAAACCAGAATTAGCTATCCTGGTGAGTTGTGTTGGCCGGAAATTAGTGTTGGGCCAGCGTACTGAGGAGGAAGTAGAAGTAGCACAGGAAATATTGGGCGCTGATACTGTTATCACAGGTTTTTATTCATACGGTGAGATATCGCCTACCCATCCGAATGACCGTTGCGAGTTACACAACCAAACAATGACCGTAACTGTCTTATCCGAAAACTGATTCTATGGTGCCACCTGTACTGCATAAATTACTGGCTCGTCAAGTCAATAAATACCTCTCGGAGGAGTGCTTAAAAAATGAGCAATTCCAGCCTTTTATCAGGGCCGTTAACGACTCGTATCTAAATTTTGAGCGTGACAAAGAGCTGTTTGAACATTCCTCCAGCCTCAATGATCGGCAATACGCACAAATCAATACCAAACTAAAAGAAGAAATTAGCCAACGTCGGCAATCTATCGAAAAGTTGATTGAAACCATTCAATCCATGGAGGTGCCGGAGGGCTATGAAATGCCCAGCTTTGATCCGAATAATCTGGTTTACCTGGTCGAATTTTTGCAAATGCAAATTGATCATCGGAAGCAGATTGAAGACGAGTTGAGAAATGCCAAAGAAGTAGCTGAAAATGCCACCCAGGCCAAGTCAGATTTTCTTTCGATGATGAGTCACGAAATTCGTACGCCACTCAATGGAATTGTGGGTATGACATATCTGATGCTTCAGGAAGAAGTCCCGGCGACCATTGCCGATAACCTGAAAACGCTTCAGTTTTCCATCGAGCATTTGCACGCTTTGATTAATGATATTCTGGATTTTAGTAAAATAGAAGCTGGGAAAGTTGATTTAGAAGAAACCAATTTTGATCTAAAACAACTTGTTTCAAATATTAAAAAATCGCATCAGATAAAAGCCGAAGAAAACCGCACCCGTATTCGGTTAATGATCGATGATGATATTCCCGAAACACTAATTGGCGACTCTACGCGGATTGGTCAGGTTTTGTCGAATTTGGTGTCTAATGCAATTAAATTCACGAAACAGGGAACCGTTACAATTGAGCTGGCTTTGCAGCAGAAAACAGACGATGTTGCAACGATTGATGTATCTGTACAAGACACGGGAATTGGAATTGCAAAAGAAAAACAGGAAGCCATTTTTGAAATGTTTACACAGGCTAATTCAGCAACGACCCGCAATTTCGGCGGTACTGGATTAGGGCTGGTAATCACTAAAAAATTGCTGCAACTATACAACAGTCCTATTGGCGTTGAAAGTGAAGAGGGCAAAGGAGCTAAGTTCTATTTCACCCTCGAATTGAACATAAGCAAAGGCGTCAAGCAATCTTACAACATTCTGGATTCCATTGATGAAGAAACGCTAAAAGGCGTTAAAATCCTCCTGGTTGAGGATTATCCGGTCAATGTAAAGGTGGCGCTGAAGTTTCTAAACCGCTGGGGTGTTGACGTTGACATCGCTGAAAATGGCCTGATTGGGTTTGAGAAATTTATGGCTGGTGCGTACGATCTGATCTTGATGGACTTGCAAATGCCCGTTATGGATGGCTATACATCGACCGAGAAAATAAGAGCAGAAAATTCAACTATTCCGATTATTGCCTTAACGGCTTCGGCTACTTATACCAATAAAGACCGGGCCATCAGCGTCGGAATCAGCGATTACGTAATTAAGCCTTTTAATCCAAAAGACTTATTCCAAAAAATAGCGAAATATAGCCAGCGCTTTAATTAAATATGGCTAGCTTTTAGCAATTGGTATAGTTTTTATAAAGTTAATAAACCAGTCAAGAACACCTTTCTATTTTATAAAAGATCACTTATAAAATAGAATACTATATCCGCAAATGTTATGGAAACTCGTTACAATGTACTTATTGTTGAAGACGATGCTTTTATTCGGAAAGTGCTTCGACATACACTGAATAATGACTTTGAGGTAACTACACAAATTAATGGCATTGAAGCAATGACCTGGCTGGAAGAAGGTCATGCGGTAGATATTGTCATTACTGATTTGCAGATGCCTTATATGACCGGTCAGGAACTGATTCGAAATATTCGGGCAAGCTCTTTATTTAATCATTTGCCGGTTATTATTTTATCTACTTACGACGATAGTAATACCCGAATTGCCTGTTTGGAAATGGGTGCTGACGACTACATGATTAAGCCATTTAATCCGATGGAAGTCAAAGCGAAAATATTAGCTCTTTTGCGTCGGGCAGAGTATCGAAAAGCAAGTAGTTCTCCGACCAGAACTACGGATGGCTCTTCAGGCAATTGATGCAATTTTATAGTGTCCTATGGAAACGCTAGTGGCTAAAAAAGCACCTCTTCGCGTGCTTTATGTTGAAAATAACGCCCATTTGGGCCTTGCTTTTGGCCAGAAATTTGGGTCAATGCTTGATATTACGGTTGTGCCCGATCAGGAAGAGGCTCTGGCTAGCTTGGAAGAGGGGTTGTCTCCTGACTTAATTCTGTTGAATGGAGAGTCGGGGGTTATCGAATTTCTGGAATTTCTGGATTCTGTTCCTCATTTCAGTGAGCTACCCGTTATTTTAATATCCGAATCGTTTAGGCCAGATTTATCCGCCAAACCGTTTAAAGGACACGTAATTGATGTGTTCCCGCCGAATTATTCGGAAGAGGCCTTGCGCACTCGTTTGGGATACATAATCCAGAAAAAACGATACCGGGAGGCGGAACGGCCCGCCCATAAATCAACGAAAATACGAGTGCCGATTGGCAAGCGAATTTTTGACATCGTGGTTTCCTTTACGGCACTGGCTTTGCTATCACCCTTGTTACTGGTGGTGATTATTTTGATCAAGCTGGACTCAAAAGGACCGATTTTCTACGGTTCAAAACGGGTAGGAGCAGGGTACAAAATCTTCAGCATGTACAAATTCCGTACAATGCGAACCGATGCCGACAAAATGCTGGCGGGTATGTCGTCGCAGAACATGTACAACAAGCCCGTTGAAGAGCCAACCAACGAACTGTGCGACGAGTGTAAGGTGATTGGTGCGTGCCAGCGTCTATTGTTTCTGGATAACCAGCAGATGTGCGAGAAAATCTACCACCGGAACCAGCAGGCCAAGGCGAAGTTCATGAAGTTTAAGGAAGATCCCCGCGTGACCCGGCTTGGAAAAATTCTCCGCAATACCAGCATTGACGAACTGCCTCAATTGTACAACATCCTGCGGGGTGATATGTCTTTCGTGGGCAACCGGCCTTTGCCGCCTTACGAGGCTGAAAAGCTGACGGCAACGGGCTACGCACGCCGGTTTGCGGCTCCTGCGGGCTTAACGGGTCTCTGGCAGGTAACGAAGCGAGGCAAAGCCAAAGTGTCGGATCTGGAGCGAATTCAGTTGGATGTGTTATACGCCAAGAAATATTCCTTCAAGACGGACCTTATCATCATGATCAAAACGGTTAAGGCGCTGTTTCAGAAAGAGAACGTATGAGTGTAAAACCGCTGGTTTCGCTGATTACCATAAATTACAACCAGGCGGAGGTAACCTGTGCCATGTTGGAATCAACCCGGCAGTTGACTTATCCGCATTTTGAAGTAATTGTCGTTGATAATGGCTCGCGGGAAGATCCAACGAAACTGATTCTCCAGGGAAATTATCCGAACGTCAAGGTAATTGTCAGCGCGGAGAACCTGGGCTTTTCCGGGGGAAATAATCTGGGCATTCAGCACGCAAAAGGCGAGTACTACTTTCTGCTCAATAACGACACCATCGTCACGCCTGACTTGCTGGATCAGCTTCTGGCCCCCTTCGCCACAGATCCAGAAGTGGGAGTAACTTGTCCGAAAATCCGGTATTTTGATCATCCGACCATCATTCAGTATGCGGGCTATCACCCGTTAAGCCGTTTTACGGGGCGCACCTGGGCCATTGGCTTAGGCGAAACCGATAACGGGCAATACGAGCAGTCGGGGCCGACGGCCTTCGCCCACGGAGCAGCTATGCTGGTAAAGCGAAGCGTACTGGATCGGGCCGGCTCACTAGATGATTCGTTTTTTCTGTATTACGAAGAACTGGATTGGTCGCTGCGCATTCGGCGGGCGGGCTTCAAGATCTATTACCAGGCCCAGGCATTAATCTACCACAAAGAGTCCATGAGCGTCGGGAAAATGAACGCCCTGAAGGTCTACTACCACACGCGGAACCGGATGCTGTTCATGCGGCGCAACGTGTCTGGTTTTACCCTGCTGGTTTTTTATCTGTACTACTTTGTGTTTGCCCTGCCCAAGGCGGCGATTTTATACCTGGTACGTCGCCAGAAAGACTATTTGAAAGCACTGAAAGAGGCGGTTGTCTGGAATTTAAAGAACAAGGTTCCGGGTCCGGAGCACGTGTTACCGTCTATTGGTGCGAAATCCTAATGTCTAGCGAGTATAATAAATGAACTACATAGAGATTATTCTGGTCGTTAGCGTTGCGCTTGTCGTCTATACCTATTTCGGATATGGTTTAGTCGTTTGGCTGCTCATTCGGCTGAAAGGAAAAAGGCCGGTGAAGCAGTTGGATGACAACTATTGGCCCGACGTGACGCTGGCCGTGCCCGCCTACAACGAATTATCCTGTTTGCCCGCTAAGGTCGAAAACTCGCTGGACCAGGATTACCCGCGTGAACGCCTGCATTTGCTGTTCGTAACGGAAGGGTCCAATGATGGCTCCGATGAATACCTGCGCTCGCATTATGCGGGCGTGGTTGATGTGATGGGGGGCAGCGAGCGCCGGGGAAAAGTAGCGGCCATGAACCGGGCGATGGAGCATATTAAAACGCCTATTGTGATTTTTACGGATGCCAACACCCAGCTCAATACGGGTGCCGTGCGCGAACTGGTGAAGCATTTCCGGGACCCGGAAGTGGGCGCTGTTGCCGGCGAAAAACGAATCCTTACCAACGATAACGAAGCCGCCGCCGGGGCGGGCGAGGGGCTTTACTGGAAATATGAATCCTTGCTGAAACGCTGGGATGCCGAATTACACACGATTGTTGGTGCTGCCGGTGAGCTTTTTGCCGTTCGGACGAATTTATACGAGCCGGTGGAAACAGACACCATTCTGGACGATTTTATCATTTCGCTGCGGATTGCCGGACGTGGCTACCGGGTTGCCTACGAGCCGGATGCCTATGCACTGGAACGGCCTTCGTTCTCGATTCTGGATGAACAGAAGCGTAAAATTCGGATTGCGGCGGGCGGATTTCAGTCGATTGTGCGGCTCAGTTATCTGCTCAATCCGTTCCGCTACGGCGTGCTTACCTTCGAATACGTATCACACCGTGTATTTCGTTGGGCAGTGGCTCCGTTGTGTCTGCCAATCATTTTTCTGGCCAATTGCCTGCTGGCGTTACAGGCTTTCACAGAACCTTCGGATCGGGGGAACGGCTGGGTAGCCTTACTGGTACTTCAGTGCCTTTTTTACGGGGCGGCCTGGGCGGGCTATTTGCTGGAGAAAAAGCAGCTTCGCTGGAAAGCCCTGTTTGTGCCTTTTTACTTTACGTTTATGAACGTTTGTGCCTTGGCCGGTTTGGTTCGCTACTTGCGGGGAGCACAGTCCGGTACGTGGGAAAAAGTGCGTCGGGCTGATGACGTAACGTTGAAGGCCACCCAGGAAAGCGCCCGAAAATAAGCAGTCACTTCTGTATTTGATTAGTTATGGTTATTGGAAGAATTACATCGGGCTTGGGCAATCAGTTGTTTCAGTATGCAATTGCCCGGCACCTATCTATACTCAATAAAGCCTCACTCTATTTTGATTTAAGCTATTACAAATATCAATACGAAACCGACACGCCCAGAGTCTTTAAGCTGCATAATTTTAAGATAGACTACAAATTACTTGATAATTCGCCGCTCTTATACGCTTCAAAAGCGACCAAATTATTCCCGGAAAGGACCCTGAAGCCCGTTTTTGAGCTGGTCAAAGAAAAGCATTTTCACGTCGATCCAGAGGTACTGAAGGCGCGGGCAAAGCTGCTAATTCTTGATGGCTTTTGGCAGTCCGAAAAGTATTTCTCCCCGGCGGCGGCGATCATCCGGAAGGAACTGGTTTTTACGAACCAACCCGGCCCAGCCTTTGAGAAGTACAAAAACGAAATTGCCCGTTCAGCCAATCCGATTTCGATTCATATTCGGCGGGGCGATTACGTGAATAATGCTGAATTTAGCCAGTCTTTTGGCTTTATAGGAATCGATTATTACCACCAGGCGATTAAGCTCATAAAGCGCCAATTCACGGATTTTCGTTTTTTTGTTTTCAGCGACGACCAGGAATGGACCGAGAAGAACTTCGATCTGTCTTCCGATACGGTTTTTGTTAAAAATATCGGCGAAAACAGCGATTTGGATGATTTGCATCTAATGAGCTTGTGTAAGCACCACGTTATTGCCAATAGTTCTTTTAGCTGGTGGGGCGCCTGGTTAAATGCTGATCCTAACAAAATGGTTATCACGCCTAAAAACTGGTTTAAGAACAAACCGGACTGGCATACTACCGATCTAATTCCTGACTCCTGGCTCAGCGTGTAGTGCACCTGCTTTCTTGCTCTGTTGATTGAACAAAAATGGCTTAGAGAAGCCCAGGTGAAATGGTAAAATAATTTTGCGTTTTTCGCTTTTTCACCAAAATTACTCATCCATTAATTGATCCTCCTTTCTGAATTAATTAGTTACTACTTATTAGTAATAGTACATTACTAATATATTATTTTATCAATAATAAACTATGAATTTTCATAATAAAGGCACAGTTTATTGTCTTTATTAAAGAATAAACCAATGTGCTGGTTTTAATATTTAACCCTCATTTGCCAGACATACGTACGGCTTAAATTGCTCAGAAATTAAATTTCAATAAAAAACTATTTATTAGGGGTTTATGCGTAGTGAAGCGATTGCTAATTGCGCTGAATAGAGTAACTTGGAAGTAACTCCTTGGGTAAAATGGTAAAAATTTTTTGCGTAAAGGAGCGCTTTTATTCATATAAATAGATGCCTAATTCAGGACTATGATGAAACAGTTACTACTGACTATCTTTTTACTTTCAGCTGCCTTGACGGGCTTTAGTCAAACCGAAGAGCGAATTAAATTCACTTCGATTACAGCAAGCGAAAACACCGGGCAGAATTATTCATCATGGTTGACTGACAACGTAGACAGTTTAGTACCCCAGGCTTGGGAGAACAACTTCAAATGGGTGGACGTAACGCTCCAGTTAGAAAAGAAAGCCAATATCGGCAGGCTCTCTTTGTATGACCACGAAGGCGTATTTACTGACAAACCTGCCGAGATTTACGCGTTAAACGGCAGCCAGCGTACTCTATTGGGTTCTTTCGAAGGCCCCGGCTATATGAATTGGGTCGAAATGCCACTCCCGCAGCCTGTAGTCGCAGAGGCAATTGTTGTACACAAGTACAGCAACAACATTCCACAAAAGATTAAAGCATTCGGACAGCCTGTACCCCAGCTGAATTATCGGTCTATTCTGGGTAAAATTGAAGCGGAAAGTTTCGATGCCATGCACGGAGTGCAGACCGAAAGTACAAGTGACAACGGAGGGGGGCTAAATGTTGCCTGGATTGATGACAACGACTGGATGGATTACAACGTCCACGTCCCGGCCACTGGCGTATATACATTCAAATACAGAATTGCCAACAGCTACGGTAACGGCAAAATTGAAGTTCAGACCACTAATGGAACGGTCTTGAGCAGCATTGATGTGCCACAAACGGGCGGCTGGCAGGGATGGACCACCATCAGCACCACGATTCCGTTGAGTGCGGGTGATCAGACCTTACGAATTTTTGCGAAAGCGGGTGCCTGGAATTTCAACTGGTTTGAAGTAGGAGGACCCGTTCCCTTGCCAGGAAAGATCGAAGCAGAAAATTATGCGTCAGCCAGTAATGTTCAGGCTGAAACGACCAGCGATGTCAGCGGTAACTTAAACCTGGGCTGGATTGACGACAACGACTGGATGGATTACAACGTTAATGTGGCAGAAACGGGCACGTATACGTTTAATTTCCGAATTGCTAACAGTTATGGTAACGGTCGAATAGAGATTAGAACGGCAAACGGCACAGTGCTGGCAGGCGTAGATGTACCGCAGACTGGCGGCTGGCAGAGCTGGTCAACCATTAGTACAACAGCTACCTTGCAGCAGGGAAGTCAGATTTTGCGGCTGCATGCGGTAAGAGGAGACTGGAATTTCAACTGGTTTGAGGCCGTCAAAACAGGCAGCACAACCAATCCACAACCACAACTCACGCAGGCCGTGCTTAGCTTCAACGCCTTGCCCGACAAAACCGTGGGTGACGCCGAATACGCACTGGTCGCGACGAGTAACAACACCCAAACGCCGATAACGTTTACCTCATCGAATGCAGGGATTGTAACCGTATCCAATGCGACAGGAAGCTGGAAAGCCAAGGTAATTGCTGCCGGAACGGCTAACATTGTTGCTTCGCAGGCGGGCAATACGCAATACCTGGAAGCGCAGGCTGTCACGAGAACCCAGGTGGTTCATGCCGCTGCTACGACACCGAATCCGCCTTCGTCAACGGTTGTGCTAGGCAGTAAAATTACCATTGATCCGAAACGTTGGTACCAGCTCAATAACGTAGCTAATGGCCTGGAAGGGTTGTTTGATGGCGTAACCAATGTGGATGTTAACACGGGTTGGGGGAAAGCACTCGAAAAATTTGACGCGTATTACCCGCTTCTGGAAGGCGAGTCAATGAGCATTCAGGGCGTGAAATTTTTCGACGGATCAGGCTCAATGGCCGATAAGCCAATGACTTTATCCGTTATCACTGATCAGTGGCAACGCATTCCTATCGCGACGTTTACGGGTGAGCAGTATAACGGTTGGGTAGGTCCTGATCCGGCTCGTCAGGCCAATGGCGACGATTTATTCAAACTCAATACGCCCATTACCAATGCTCGCTATTTGGTCATAACGACCTGGTGGGGATATCCAACGGAAATGGAGCTTTACGGAACCCACACGCCATCGACTAAGCCAGTCACGGCTGTTCCGCAGAAAAACATCAAGTTAGAAGACATGTTTGGGGTTAATGCGTTCGAGTGGAATTTCGAAGATGGACGAAACCCGGCGGTTATTGATGAGTCGTTCCTGCAAGCCATGAAAAGTTTTACCGGAATTCGGCATTACATGGACTGGCAGAAACTGGAAGCAAACGAGGGAAAATACACGTATAACCCAACGCACAGCGGCGGCTGGAATTACGACGCCATTTACGAACGCTGCAAAGCGGAAGGCATTGAAGTACTGGCCTGTCTGAAAACGTTACCCGACTGGTTGATGGCCACTTATCCTGCAAATGAGCGGGATTCGGAAAACGTACCGGTGCGTTACGGCAAGGATTTTTCCGACCCAGCCTCGTACCTGGAGCAGGCAAAAGTCGGGTTTCAATACATGGCTCGGTATGGCAGTAACACAGCCGTTAACCCAGCTTTGCTTAGTGTGAACGGCAGCCAGCGGTGGACGGGCGACGGAATCAATACCGTAAAAATTGGCCTGAACCTGATCAAATACATTGAGTGCGACAACGAGCGGGATAAGTGGTGGAAAGGCCGGAAAGGCTACCAGACTGCCCGCGAATACGCAGCCAATATGTCGGCGTTTTACGATGGCCATAAAAATACCATGGGTCCGGGCGTCGGCGTGAAAAATGCAGATCCGAACGTAAAAGTAGTGATGGCGGGAACGGCGCTGGCCAGTACGGATTATGTGAGGGGAATGATCGACTGGTGCAAAGAACACCGGGGTTACCGAGCCGATGGCAGCGTTAATTTGTGCTGGGATATCATCAATTACCACCTCTATTCCGATGACGCCAATTCGTCGCAGAGCGGTCAATCGAGCCGGGGAGTAGCGCCGGAAGTAGGCCCAGCGACCCGAATTGCTGACGAGTTCACGGAAGTGGCCCATCGGTATGGACAGGACATGCCGGTCTGGATTACGGAAACGGGTTATGACGTACACCCAGGCAGCCCGATTAAAGCCATTGCCATTGGCAACCGTTCAGTTTTACAAACGCAGGCCGACTGGATTTTGCGGACGGCTTTGCTATATGCCCGTAAAAAGATTGAAAAAGTATTCTTTTACCAGACTTACGATGACAACGCAGCCAGCCCCGGTCAGTTTGCTTCTTCGGGCTTGCTAAACCCCGATCAAACCCGGAAGCCTGCCGCCGATTATCTCTATCAGGTCAACAAGGTTTTTGGTAAGTATACCTACAAGCAATCCCTGAATAGCAACCCTTTTGTGGATCGTTATGAACTGAACGGCCAATCGGCGTACGCTTTGTATGTGCCTGATGAAACAGGCCGTACCGCTACATACACGCTGGATTTAGGAAATGTGGCCCAGGCTCGGATCTATACGCCCAAAGAAGGCCGCAATGACATGGAAGTGCGGATAGTCAACACAGTGCAGGGAAAAGTGACCTTAACGGTAACCGAAACGCCAATTTTCGTAACGGCTTCAACGGGCAGCAGCCGACTAAGCACAGCAGAAGCTAGCGTGGAAAGTGGCAAAACGTTGCACGAAGCGGTAGAGGTATATCCTAACCCAACGACGGATTACATCATGGTACGCCTGAAAAACGAAAAGGCGGCGGATCTGGAAGTAAACCTTTTTGACGCTAATCGGGGTGGTATTCATAAGCAACTGACCATCAAGAAAACGGCGGGTTCAGTGGCTGAAAAAATGGATGTTTCGGCCTTGCCCGTAGGCGTTTATATTCTCGAAATCAAGCAAGGAAACGAACGCGCCTTCCGGAAGATCCTGAAAGGAAACTGATCGGAATTGAATAAAACAGGCTGGGGTTTAGACCGGGTGGTGGAGTACAACACCCGGTCTAAACCCCAGTTTTTTGTGCGTATGGCTTTATCTAAGCCTGCTTATCAAACAAAAGATCGTAGTTGTATTTTACCTGACGGTATACCGTGCGGAGCAATACGATAAACGGGTTTCGGCTTTGCTGCTGCCAGTTATCCCGTTGAACGGTACTGGGTTCGTCGTCGGAGTTTTTCTGGTCAAACATGGCGTTAAAGTCGCTCAGGAATAAGCCCTTGCCTTGCTTTTGAATAAAGGAAACACACATCAAGTATTCGGTTTTATCCGATTTGATTCCTTCAACGTAATTACCAAACTTTTCCAGAAATGAACTTCGCCGCAGGTGCGGGTGGTCGCTGTAGTAATAGATTTTGTTGTAATCCGTGTACCAGGGTTTATACAACATGCGCGAAAAGCCCTTCTTATACGGCTCTAGATACGGGTAGGAAAAATAAGCGTAGAAGCGAATAATGTCCAACTCCTTTTCCTGCGTGAAGATTTCCAACGCGTCCTGGAAATGCTGGGCAAAAGCCGGTTTAGGCACAAAATCCTCCTGTACATAGAGCGTGTAAGGCGTCTTAACCGCTGCCTGTCCTTTGTTAATGTTGTTGGCCAGCCCTTTGTTCTGGGGCGTCGTAATCAGGCGAAATGGGTATTGCGATTCCATCGCCCTGATGGCTTCCAGGTGTTGGGGCTTGCTGCCATCATCCGACACAACAATGTCGCCGAAGGCACAATCCAGATCTTGAAAGGCTTTTAGCAGGCGTTCCAGCGAACTGCTACGGTTGTAATGGGTGATTAACAACGTAACGTCCGGAAAAGAGTGGGTAGGGTTTTTCATCACGGTATTACTTCTGTGTAGCGACATCCAGCGTATTCTTAACCAGCCGACCTTTCAAATAAACCCAGCGGAGCGCCAGAAACAAGGGACTTTTACTTTCCCGCCAATCGCTCCGCCCAATGGTGCTGGGTTCGTCGGAGGAGTTTTTCTGATCGAACATGGCGTTAAAATCATCCAGAAATAAGCCTTTGCCTTTTTTCTGGATAAAGGAAATACACATCTGGTATTCGGTTCGGTCGGGTTTAATGCCTTCGGGGTAGCGGCCAAATTTTTCGAAGAACGTACTTCGTCGCAGGTGCGGGTGGTCGCTGTAATAATAGAACTTTAAATGATTCGAATACCAGACCCAGGGTTTGTAAATCATGCGCGAAAAGCCCTTTTTATAAGGTTCCAGATACGGATAGGGAAAATAGGCGTAGAAGCGCATGATATCCAGATCCTTTTCCTGCTGCATCATTTCCAGCGCATCGCTGAAGTGTGGAACGAAGGCTGGTTTAGGTACAAAATCTTCCTGCACGTAAAGCGTATAAGGCGTCCGGACCGCATCTTGTCCTTTGTTGATATTGTTCCCTAAACCCTTGTTTTGAGGAGTGGTGACCAGCCGAAACGAATAGTGGTTTTGCAGGTTTTTGATGGCTTCCAGGTGCTGGGGCTTGCTACCGTCGTCCGACACAACGATGTCGCCGAAGGCACAATCCAGGGCCTGAAAGGCTTTTAGCAGGCGTTCCAGCGAACCACTGCGGTTGTAGTGGGTAATTAATAAAGTGACATCTGGAAACGTGTTTTTCATACGGTTTACCGAGTATATAATCAACGATTCTTTCTGGACTTCTTTACGAAAATCAGCGCATCAATAATACCTGCCCATTGCGGGTTAATTTTTTAGGCTGATCTGAAAAACTGGATACTTCGTACGTCATGGACCAGGTATAAACGCCTTCAGAACAGGGTGTATTTTGATAGTTGCCGTCCCATTTCTGAGCGGGATCGGTACTAGCAAAAATTACTGAACCCCAACGGTCATAAACCTTTAAATCAAAGGCAACGATACCGCTATAAAAGAATTCAAAAAAGTCATTAATGCCATCCTGGTTGGGACTGAAAACGTCGGGCACAAAAAGCTGCGCCGGATCGCACTCACTGCATTGTTTGATCTGAATGTCGTCGATTAGAAAATCATTGCCACAGCCTCCGCTGTTGTTGTTAATGATTCGAATAACCGCTGAACTCTTTTCTAAACCAGCGTCTGGAATGGTAAACCGGGTCGAAAAACGCTGCCAGACCGGTGATGTAGTGCGCGGGATAGGATTTGTTCTAAGCGTCTGCAAAATGGCTTTGTCCGGCGTTTCGATCTGCACCAGCAAGTCGGGATCGTTGGGCGTTTCAAAACCGCAGGTTCCGGCGGGCATGATAACGTTCAGGTTAAGCAGCCAGATCGAGAGTTCATACGTTGTACCTGTACAAAGGTCGGGCACAGATTGCAGATAAAACTCACCCGCGTAGGGCGTATTGACCACCAGCATGTTTCCATTGTTATCATCCGGGGTATGGTCTTCTGGAACGTCGTGCCAGCTACCCGTGTAACACGAGCCACTCACCGATTTAGCCACGGTATACTGCCCATCATTGGGGCACCCATCAGTAACATACAAATAAGAGGTCTGGCCAGCCGGAAGTGGTCCCGCGCTTCCATTACCAAATGTCTGATTAAGAACTAAAATTTCGGGTTTACTGGTACAAGACTGGGCAAAGCAAGTAGAGGCGTAAGAAGCGAATAAACTGAAAAATAGGGTACAGAAGAGCAGGTTTTTGCGCCTGCCTGGATGATAAAAGGGAAAAATTGGTAAAAAAATAGACATTACATAAATGGAGAACTCAGGGAGGAGTTCCCTTTGATGGCGAAATATAAAACCCCAATTCACCGACGGATTTTCGAACCCGATTGACAAACGCTTTTCCCAGGCTCCCATCGGCTGTAAGTCGACGGTCGCTTGTCCAGGCGCGCGCCGCCAGGTCAGTAACGCGGTAGGTTTTGCCTTTTCCTTCGTTAAGGAGGGCCAGCGCCATCAGCCCATCTTCGCAACGACCCGAGGGTGGGGGTACTTCTCCGGCAGCGATCAGTTCCGCCACGGAGCCTTCCCGACCAGAGTCCAGCGCAAATCCGCCTACAGCCAGCGCGTCAGCGCGGCGGAAGGCAAAATTAAATCCGTAGACGTTTAAGTAAGCCCGGTGCCGGTTGCGGATTCCATTGACGAGGTGCGCGGCTTTCTCGTAAAACAGCAGAGCCAAACGGGAAGAATGCTCGCTGGGCAGGAATGAGTACAAACCGTAAGTACAGGCAATCGCCGAATCTTTTAGCGGTGCCGTAATGGCTTCCACCCAGCCGGACGGGTAGAGGCAGTCAGAATCAGCGTTGGCAATGATCTTGCCTCGCGCCGCCATCAACCCGGCCTGACGGGCGTGAGCAACCCCCGGCGTCCGTTCTATAATGGAGCGAACGCCGCACAAATCCAGCAATTCCTGGGTGCGGTCGGAGGAGTTGTTGTTGACAATGAGCAATTCTGTACGGGCCGTTATTTGCTGATCGGCCAAAGATGACAGCGTATGCAGTATATTGGCCTCTTCGTTATAAGCGGGTATGACGATGGAAACTTCCGGATTATCCACGTTAAAGCGTGAAAGGCGCGTCCGCAGTGTGTTAAGCCGCTCCGGGTCGATCGAGGCAGGGTTATAAACAAACAGATGTTTGGTCAGCCAGTCCGGTAATAAAGTATTGCTCACGGTCCCGTTGGATTTAAGATATTACTTATTGGGCCAGTAATTTGTTGGTGCAGGTTCCGTTCTGAACAGTAACAACACCCGACCAGCTTTTCGTCTTCGACTTGGCGTAGTAGCTAAATGTTCCATTTGACGTATACACGGTAACAAAGCCATCGGTACCGCAACCCGGCGCATTACCCGAAGGTTGAGCGGAGGTAATTGCTCCTTTTAGCTGGCCATCTAGCTGTACCTCAATGTCAGAGCCATCGCCCCGGCTGTTTGTCCAGAAAATAACGCTCCCCGAAACGGTCACACCCTCGATCAAAACACTATTATTGGCCACATCGGTACCTGCCGTGTTTTTCGCTGTTAGTTCAACCGAAAAGAGGCCGTTTCTGCCGTACTTGATAGTGGGATCGGATTCGGTAGAGGATTGTCCATCACCAAAATTCCACTGGTAACGCGTGGCGTGCTGGGATCTATTAATAAACTTAATTCTACCCGGCTCATTTGGCACCGATTCAAACGAAAAGTCAGCTACGGGTTTGGGCGTAATTTTAGGCTGACAACTAATAGCAATTACCCAAAAGAAAAGCAAATACGCTGATTTGAATAAAGAAGATGAAAACAACTGTTTCATAATATAAGTCATTTTATTAATGCATTAATTAGTTTTACTTGATCGGCTTATCTGTTTACAAAGACTGCCGAAACGATTTTACTTCACTCAACGAAACCTTAAATCGGAAGGTTAAACCCAGAAAAATTAACCCCCCAATAACAACCTGAGCCAGCGTATGCAAAACACCTTCCTGTCCCGCATACATTTTATAAATTCCTACCGCCAAGATCATGGCTAAACAGAATAAAAGCGGCTTTGCCAGATTCGTCATGAATTCTTTGAAGAAGTCACCAATTAAGTATTGGGTGACAAAAAAAGCGAGAATTAAATCGATGAAAGTCGCCGTCAGGAAGGCAAATGCAATCCCTGTAATGCCCCAATAATTTGAGAAAATATAAATCAAGGGTATTTTAATAACTAAAATGATCAAGTTAAGGTAAAACAACAAGTTTGGCTTGCCTTTTGCAAAGGCTAACGTGAACAACGGATTTGTCAAGCAGTTAAAGGCGCTAACAAAAACAAAGATTTTAATCAAATGAATGGTTTCATCCCAACCTTCACCATACAGCAAGGGTACGACACTGTCGGCGGTGACAAGCAAACCGGCCAGCAAAGGGAAATTCAGATAGCTTACCAGATCCAGAATTTTTATATAGGATTGCTTAATCAGATTATCGTCGGATTTCATCTTCGCAATCATTGGATAAGCCACCTGAAGAATAATCGGATTCAGTTTTGTAATCGGGAAAATAGCCAACTGATACGCGATGGTGTAGTAGCCTAAAAGCTTGACACCCAATAGACCGCCTACTAAAATATTATCAGAATTACCTTGCACAAAGCCCAAAACACCGTCTCCTACATTGTAGAGCCCAAAACGCAGGTGATCCTGAATTGCTTTAAAATTAAAATAAAACAAAGGCTTAAAAAGCTTATAGCCAAAAACCACGGATAAGACAGCCCGCACAGTCTGCGTTGCCAGCTGGCCATAAATCAGGGAGACTTCTTCAAAATGGTTGTAAGCAAGTGTAATGGCTACCGTTGTTCCTATAACAGCGCCTAAAATCTCGATAATAGCCACTGATTTAAACATCAATTCTTTCTGAAGAAGAAATAAATAAATCTGGCCGAAATAGATAATTAAAAAGTAAAACGAAGCAATTTTTATAACCCGATCGAGCTTAGGTTCTTTGTAATAAGCAACGACCAAAGGAGAACTAAAAAAGATAACGACAAAAATTATAGCACCTAAAATAAAACCCAGATAATATAAAGTAGAGAGAATTTTTGGGTCGCTTTCCTGCTTGGAAATAATGGAGTTAGAAAAGCCAAGATTCCCAAAAATATAAAAGAAATTAATGATTAACGTGCTGACACTTACAACGCCAAAAACAGCCGGGTCTAACAACCGGGCTAAAATCGAAACCTGAATAAACTGAAAGGCCGTTGAAATAATAGTAGAAACGGTTATCCATTTTCCACCATTTATGGCTTTGTTTTTTGCCGTCATGTAAACCAACAATCGTTTTAATATAACAGAACATATCATCTATTCACTTAGAATAGATGATATGCATCTGACTCTATTCTACCCGAATGAAACGGGTATTAGCTTATTTTACCGTAATTCATTTTCTGCTGTTGCTCTAGAGAACGCAGCGTTCGTTGTAATTCCAAGGAACGTTCGGGCTGAACCGGTCCCTGGCTCGTATCGGCCCGGCTCGGGGCATCAAAATAATTATCGGTTACACTATTTAAAACAGTCAATACCGGATGGTTAACCACTTTTAAATACATGCTTAAGAGCTGATTTTCTGTACGCGCCCAAATGCTATTGGCATCCGTAACCAAAATGGAAACGCTGCTTTGATTCATCAAATACACCGGTATTGAACTGCTAATCAGTGGCGGCAACTCAAAAAATATCTTCTCATACTGGTGAGAATCAAAATAGTGCTCCTGATCAAGCAAATTTTCTAGCTGCGTAATGTTCATGAAATCGGGCCGAAGCGTGTACGGGAAAAAAGTAATCCCATCCTGCTCTACTTTTTGCTGCGAATCATCGGTCCTGGGGTAACAAAAAGCAACCTGCTGACCTGTTTCTGCATACAGGCGAGCCAAACCGTTGGTTATCCAGGTTTTTCCCTGCTGCGAGCGCATGCTAAAGACCGAAATGATGGGTGGCAGCGGCCTAAACCCGGTCGATTGAACAATCTCGATATTAACTGCGCTGCATAACTGCTCAAACATACTGAGGGCAGTGCGGCCTGCTTTTGAATCAATGGAAAACTTCTTAACTCTTGGAAACAAGGCTGTTAGAGGACGGCCAATGAGCATCTCCGCGTGTTCTGGCGAAGCAATGCGACGATCCAGCCAGAAGCGAATTGCCGTTAAGAGCAGTGCAATAACCAGGCCCAGACCCGCCCCAATGGCCATAAACAACCAGCGCTTCGACGCCTGTGGCTCAGACGGAAAATCAGGAGCATCCAGGATAGAAAGTGGGCCATCCACAGAGGTGTCCTGGCGGCGAGCCAGCGCCTGATTTAAGCTCTGGTTGAGCGCTAGGTATTCTTTTTCGGCTACGCTCAGGTCCCGATTGAGCTGGCGCAGTTGGGATTCCAGGGGAGTGTACTGGTTGGTTTTTGAACTGTAATCTTTCTGCAGCCCTTTATAAACTTCCAGGCGGGCATTTGATTCTTCCAACTCAATCATTTTCGTGAGCCATTCGTCCAGAATGGTCTGTTGCGAAATGGCATCCGTTGTGTTGTTTGCGTTGTAATACTTGCGCGCGCCTTCCCGAAGATCCTCCGAAATACGAATGGCTTTTTCCTGCAAACGTACCACCACGTTACGCGGTTGCCCATAGGCTTGTGCATTCGCCAGTTGTGTTTCGATGTTGGTAAGTTCAGCCTGCTTAGCCCGGAGCTCATTGTTAACATTTAAAATGTTACCCGCTTGGCCCATCCGGCGACTTAATGCATCCAAGGCTGCTTTGGTAGCCCTGTTTTGCATTAACTCCTGGTTGTATTCGTTATTGAGATTTTCGCCGGAAAGTGTGATGTTTTTCGATTCTTCTTCGAAATTCAATACGTTGTTATTGGTATTAAACGCCTGTAGTCTGGCTTCAACGCCGTCCAGCCTTTTCTTGGCCTGCTGTGTTTTAGTCTGGTAATACGTAACTACCGAATCTGTCTCAGATCTTTTTAAAGCCGTATAACGCTTGTTAAGCACATCGATGGCCTGAACGAGCGTTTGCTGAGCAATGGCCGGGTCGCCTGATTCGTATTCCATATCCAGCATGTCGCTGGTATTCCGCCGTGTTGCTTTCAGATTTTTAGTAATGAGGGCAACGGAATAATTATAATCAGGATTATACAAAAGCGTTTTAATCGGGTTTTCCCGTTCTAAACGCGCCATGCTATCGAGTCTCAGGCGAAGCTGATTTTCGTTAGCGCCGTTTAGCAGTGACTGGCGGAGCGGAGCAGGAACCACGCGTTGCAGCAAATTGAAACTGGCTGGTGTAACGTTTTGGTTATCAGGGCGCTGGGCGTGCAATTGCTGAGCCAGCAAATTAACCCCAATCTGGTGCATGGTTTCCCGCGACTTGAGAGTTGTTAATAAGTTGTCGAAAGCTACGGCCGAGCGGTCCATCGCGCCAATTTGCTGGTCGGTTAAGATGGTATAACCCGAGGCAAAACCCGTGTATAGGGTGGCTTCGGATTGGTAGACGCTGGTTTCGTTCTGCGTAAAAAAATAGACTGCACCGACTGTAACGCAGGGGAGGAGAAAAAACCAGAGTAAATGCTGTTTTAAAAGTCGGAAAAAGACCTGGAGTGCCATGCTGCTGGTTTATTTACGTTTTAACTGACGGAGAGATACACCTACTGTTGCTTCCAGAATATAAATATTCTTCAAAAAAGTGCCGCGAGCTTCTTCTGTGCTTGCTTTACTTTGCGCGTAATAATTGTTAATGCTAGAGAAAGCGGCAAGGTTGATTTTTCCTTTCTGCAACTCAATTTCTGAGATGCGTAAGGCCGTAAGTGCTGCTTGCTCTTCCGCAATTCGAACTTTGAAAACGCGTTGGGCCGTTTGCAAGTCTTGGTAAGTAATGATCAAATCGCGTTTTAACTGAAGTTCAACGGCATCTCGGCGGTGTATTGCCGCCCTTGCGTTGGCCTTCGTCTGTCGAATCTGATGCCCTCGCCCAAATAAATCGTAAAGGCTTATCTGAAGATTAACCCCAGCCCGGTAGCCATTGGCAATCTGGCCGAGTGCGTCCCCTCCGTAAGAAGTCGTAGAAAAAATAGCCTGATTACCGGCTGAATAGCTGGCAAATCCACTTGCATTTTGCAAAACCTGTACCTTTGAGAGCCGGTAGGCCGCATCCAATGAGTTAATGGATTCGTTCTCGAACTTGATTAAAGGTGAATAAGCTGTGGCTATTTTAATAATTTCGTCAAAGGGAATTAGCTGAGTACCAATGTCTTCGTTAATGTCTAACTCAAGCGTGTCGGCCGTTTGAACAGGGCTTTGATTAGGAGGTGCTTTCTGCAACGGATAAGTTCGCTGTCCATATGCCAAGGCAGGTAATAAAAGGCAATAATAAGACAGGAAAGTAAGTCTGCGGCAGGCAGCCATCAAGAAATCGGATAAATTTATCAACATCATGAAATTCCTGACTAGATAGAGATATAGTAATGAATATTGCAATTAGTTTGGTAGCAAAAATGATACCGTTTCAAACAAAAGCTACAGGCATCATGTTCTGGTCTTATCCAATATTCATTATTTAACTAGTTGATAGGTAATTAATTACAAACTAAAAAAAGGTGAAAATATTTAATTCCTTTCTTAAGAATCACGTCCATAGGTCAGAGACTCCTTCGCCCGTCAAGTCACTTTCTTGGACAATTTATCTTTATCCCAAAATTAACTATAAAATTTGCTCCATTTATATATATTATTCGCTCTTAATGAGTTTTTAACAGACAAAAGCATGATAATACAGAAAAGACACAGATATTTAACAAGAAGTTGGATTTGTGGGTGTAGTTTCAGGGAATTTAACCTCTAAGGGAACCACAGCTGGTTAAAATGGACACAATTTACTCTTTCTAGGCATGCACAAGTCGTCTGGCGGCATAAATTTTATCATTAAATCCCGACAGCCCTGGGAAGAAAAAAACCTCGGGAGTAATATTCGGGATATGGCAAGGAGCTTAGCAAAACAACACCAGGTTTTATTTGTGAATGACTCTCTGGATTGGTCGGCAAAGCTTTTGAATAATAATGCGCGGGTACAGCAACGGAATGAATTTATTGAGCAGTGTAATGGAAAGCACCTGGTTGAAGCTGAGGAGAATTTATGGGTGCTCTCGCCGCAATCGCTCTTAGGATCAATCAACTGGCTTCCGGATGGGGCCCTGTATGACCGGATGAACCACCACAATGGCCGCTTGCTGGCCGCCGAAATCAAAGCGGCTGTGAAGCAATTAAAGTGGACGTCGTATGTGCTTTTGAATGACAACGATATGATTCAGGGCTTTTACCTGAAGGAACTGCTGAAGCCTCAACTATACATTTACTATCTGCGGGATAATTTTCTGGCCGTCGAGTATTGGCGGCGGCACGGTGCCCGGCTTGAGCCCAAATTGATGAGCAAAGTAGATCTGGTAGCGAGTAATTCTGTTTATCTGGCTAATAAAGCAGCCGTCCACAATCCACAATCCATTTACATTGGACAGGGGTGCGATCTAGAGCTGTTTAATCCAGAAAAAATCAATGAAATACCGGCTGATATTGCTTCCATTCCCAAACCTCGGATTGGTTATGCCGGTGCGCTTACGGGCCTGCGTCTGGACGGTGAGTTGGTCGAAAAAGTAGCGGTTAGCCATCCTGAATGGCAAGTGGTGCTGATTGGAGACGCCGATAGTTCATTTCCCAAAGAGCGGCTTCAGACGTTGCCAAATGTAACTTTTCTAGGATCGAAAGCACCTCGGCAAATTCCGGCCTATCTGGAAGCAATGGATGTGCTGATCAATCCGCAGTTGTTAAATGAGGTAACAATCGGTAACTACCCCCGCAAGATTGATGAGTACCTGGCAATGGGAAAGCCCGTGGTGGCGGTTCGAACAGAAACAATGAGTCTGTTTGAAAAGCATGTTTACCTGGCCGAAACACCCAACGAATTTATTCAGTGTATTGCCAATGTGCTAAAAGGGGAGCAGTTGTCATCCGCTGAGGAGCGCATTGCCTTTGCCCTCGAACATACCTGGGAAAACTCAATGGCTAGTTTAATTGATGCCATTCATCGGCTAACTAATTCACACCAAAAAACGATGTAAGTAACTTTTACAATGGCTATTAAAGACTACCTGGATCAACGCCCCAAACTAAAGCAGTTTGTTCATTGGCTTTTGATTCCTCAGCACCAGGCTCGACCTCGGCTGTGGGTGAGCTGGTTTGTCAATCCTTTTATTCATAAACGGCACCGAACGTCATCGGTGCGCTCCAGTGCCCGGTTGGATGTGCTGCCCTTCAATGCCTTTGCCTTGGGAGCCCGGAGCACCATTGAAGACTTTTGCGTGGTTAATAATGGCGTTGGTGCCGTGCTGATTGGCGATAATTGCACGGTTGGTATCTCGTCGGTTGTGATTGGTCCGGTCACCATTGGTTCCGATGTGATCATGGCGCAGCACGTCGTCTTATCGGGTCTAAATCACTCGTACGAAGATGTTAGCCAGTCAATTCGGGCGCAACCGGTTATAACGGCACCCATCATTATTGAAGAAGAATGCTGGATCGGGGCCAATGCGGTCATTACGGCGGGGGTGACCGTTGGTCGGCATTCGGTGGTGGCGGGGGGCAGCGTCGTCACGCGCAACGTGCCTCCTTATTCGGTGGTGGGTGGAAATCCGGCTCGATTGCTCAAGCAATACAACCATGAAACCGGCCAGTGGGTAAAGCCTTCAGATTCTGCTTTGAAGCGTGAGATGGCGCCGAATGTTAATAATTCTCCGTTAAGTACGTAAGCACTTCATCCCGATTTTTGGCGTGCAGGATTTTAGCACCCGACAAAGCCGGAAAAATGGTTTGGTACTCATTCAGGTGGTATTCCATGCCTCCTTTGGCGTTTGGATTGGAGAGAATGGTATTTACGCCTTCAAAATAACTGGCCAAAGCCGCCGTTCCCCCGTGCATGGAAATGAAATGGTTGCAATTGGCATACACCATTAACTGCAAGTGATTAAAGCTGTTGACGGAGGCTCGGTGTTGGGTAAAAAGATCGTCCATTAATAAAACCTCCGGGTGATTTTCGCGTAGCCAAGCGTGCTCGTGCAAATCCAGGGTTTCGCTGTTATCGCCAACAATCTGCGTTGATAAAGGACGATTGTAAATGATCTGGTACTTGTTTTTATACGTCTCGATAATTGTGCCAAGCGTTGGAATATCCAGGTAATTAATCGGCGGATTATCCCACTCAATGTTGTATTTGTTGGCAATTACCAGTGTTGGTTTGTCGTACAAAAAGGTACTATTCTTATAAAACTCTTTGAGGGGTACTTTAACCCACTTGCTGTAGTCAAACGAATTACTGTGGGTCATGTTCGGAACCTCGTAGTAATTATAGCCTGCTTGCCAGTCTCGGTGCGTATATTCTTCGGAGTGGTTTTGACTAAAGAAGTAGAACTCTTTGGTGTTCTTGCAGGAAACGGTTTTGTCTAATGTTCCGTTGAGGTAATGCCAGTACGCAAAAGGCAAAACATACCTTAACTCCTGGTCAAATTCGCCGTGATACTGAATGACTTTGTACTTTTTTTTGAGCAAGTAATCGTTGTAGAAATAGCGAATTTGGTTAAGTCTGCAATAATAGTTGTCCCGAATAAAATAACGCAGATCGGAACGCATATTGGGGTATTTAAGTCGGGTAAATAGGTATAAAAGCTTCAGTACTAGTTTTTGCATACGTTGATTTAGTTCAAATGAAATCCATGCGCTTTCCTTAAAGGGTCTGCTCTTCCATCCAGGCCTGGGGAATCTGGCGAATAACACCCTCGAACTCTTCTGCGCGTTTGGGCCACGAATTCGACTTCGCCATTTCAATGCGCTGCTCAATGCGTTGCGGACTCGTATCGGCCAGCGCCTTTCGCAGCGCCTGCGCAAAATCTTCTGGGCTGTTGGCTAATTCAATTACCTCGTTAAAGTCATCCAAGATAGAAAATGGCGTTGACACAACGGGCAACCCTGCCGCCAGGTACTCATTTATTTTGAGCGGATAGATCGTATAGGTGTGAGCGTTGCAGACAAACGGAATAATGGCAGCCGTCCATTTAGCGAGCAGCTGGGGTAGTTCTGCCGGCGGGACAGAAGGCGTAAAAAGAACGTTGGTAAAGCCAGAAAGCCGTTCTTTCAATGCCGGTTCATTGACTTCGCCAATAAATTGAAACGTGACATCCGGCATGGTGCGGGCGCAATGTTCTACCAAATCGATGTTGATTCGATTATCTGCTGTGCCCAAATACCCAACAACCGGTTGGGTGGGGGGCTGTAGCTTAGCCAGTTTGCGCGCCTGGCTGAACAAGCTAAAATTGGCGCCGTTCTTGACGCAAAACGTGTTAGGCTGGGTGCGTGACTTGGTCTGGCGTAACGCCTCCGAGGTGGTTATTACCGCGTCCACTTTTTTTAAATATTCCTGCTCGTACCGCTGTCCGTGGCGACTGATCCAGCTTTCGGCCGTAATTTCGTCGTAACAATAATAGATGGTGGCACATTCATTGAGCTTTCCCAGCAAAGGCAATCCCCAGACGGGATTAAATGCATTAACTACCAAGGGGTGCTGAACGCCTAACTGCTTCATCACATGACGCAGCCCCCTGGCCAGCTGATTCACGTTCCACTGGAGTACTTTGTCGTGCGATTCATTGGAAAGCCAGTTGGTGGGCAGCATGATAGGCGGAATCCAGATGTATATTTCGCCGCCATTTTCCAGCTTTTTTTTAGAAAGCGGGCTGGATAAATTTAATAACTCCCAGACGGGTACTGTTCGCCGGCCAGTAACGCCCATCACCCAGTCTTTTACCGTATATTGGTAGTCAACGTAAATGATGCGATAACGTTTTGACAGCTCAGTCATAAGCTGAACGGCTGAATTCTGAAACTGTCCTTGCCAAGGAGTCTGGCTAATACAGATGATGCTGTCAAATTGCTGCACGTTAGTGGGGTTAAGTATTTCGTCAAGGTAAATCATTGATTCCCATAAAACTACGGTGAGTAATGCCTTAAGAGTTAGCCACGGGTTTAGTAGCTAACTCATCGCCTGGATGATCCCACCGGTAGCAGGAAGCAAGCAAAATGGAATTTATAAAAATGATGCTGCTCGTTGGAAACTGACCTAGAACGGGGTTTGAATAAGCCATGACGGCCATACCAAAAAACTCGGCCAGTAGGGCATACATTACGTAAGTCGTCCACGGATCTTTCAAGCGCCAGACGTGATAAACGCCAATGCCTATCAGGCCAATGAGCATACAGATATAAAGGGTCAAGCCAACCACGCCTGTTTCAATCCAGAGTTCGACATACCAGCTATCCGGGGGGATTTGAGCGGCGAAGTGTTCGGGAGAAAAGCGATTCCCGGCATCGGCAGCCGTTCCAATACCGGCACCAAAGGGCAGGTCTTTTAAGTGCGCTGACAATTTTTGCTGATTTTGCAGCCGAAGCAGGAAAGACGGATCTTCCATCGGTCGTAAAGCTGAACGCATGCGCTGCACGTCATAATTTCCGCTTCCTGCATTGGTGTAAAGCAGAATCAGCAGCAGAGGCGTAGCGAGGCAAAAACCAAGGGCTAATTTAACAAAATCACGTTTTAGTAACAAGTAGAACGGGAAACCGGCCAGAAGCACAAAAAGCGCACTGCGCGTTCCCGAAACGACATAACCCCAAAAGAAAACCAGCGTTAGAAAAGCAAAAAATGCTTTCTGATACCAATCCTTTTTCTCAAATGTCCAGATCAGGCAAACCAAAGCAAGTCCTGACATTTCACCTCCAAACTGGGCGGCATCCGAATAAAAGGAAAAGCTACGCAGGTGACCAAAAATAAGGTGTGTAGTAGCCCCAGCCGTGTTGAGCCAGATGTTTTCAGCAGTGGTTAAGCCGATATATTGTTGTTTGAAACCCCACAAAGCGCCGCAGAAAGACCAGATCAGCCACGAGTTAATGAGTACGCGAATATCCTTTTTTGTGACCGGAACAACCAGAAGAATAATGGCCACCAAAAACCACTGCACCGAGAATGTTCGAACGTGGAAAAACCAGGCTGGTTTGTAAGGGGCTTCCGGGTTAAATAATTCCAGAATGTTGTAGAGAAACCAAATCCCAACCAGATAAACGGCGGGATTACGCAGCCGATTCCACTGCATTTTTTTCCCATTCACAAAAATACTGAAGAGAACTAGCACCAGAATGGCATCAACCATTAGCCCAAAGGGAGCACTGACGGGGAGAAAGCGCGCTAAAAAGTTGACCAGAAAGCTCATTTGAAGATAAAGGAGCAAACCGAAGCGAGGCTCCATCAGCACACCAACAACCAGCAGGATGGCTACAGGCACAATGACAACTAAAGCGGAACCGACAAATTCTAATGTACCAACTAAATAGCCTGCTCCTATGGCCGCAAGTACACCCCAGATACTGTATAGCCAGAAACTATTTTGAAAACGATAAGATAAGGACGCCATTGGAGAACGCATTACAAGATTGTTTCAAATATAACTGACTTGAGTTTCACATGAATTGGGCCAATTGTCAAGAAAGTTAATGTTTGCTTTAAGTTAAGCACATCTCCGTTAGTAACCAACACGGCTTTCTTGCTTAAACGTATGCTTAACTATCATTAAGGTGAGGATTTTGCAAAAATAAATAACATTTTAAGATTTAGATAATTTTTGTCTGTTAATATCTGTTTAGTACAAATATCTATATAGAGTATAGTAGTTCTATAATGCTGTAAGATAATGATTTATGTTGGGAATAACTTGAGTCTCATTTATTGAACGGTCAGGTATACCGTGTTTACTAATTAAGAATAGAGTACGTTAATTAAACCATTCGTTAATTTTATTTAGGTAGTATTACTTATTGAAAAATTAAGTATGATGGTGTCTTCGTATAAAATAAATAAATCAAAAAAAGGGGCACATGTGACGGTTCTGGAATTTAAAAGTCTAAGAGTAAAACCCAATTTGGAAATTGGTGTACCAAAGAAGGAACTGTATAATTTAATGATCGTGCTTTATGGAAAACCAGAAACTAAACTTGCTTATTGTTGAGGAAAATCCTTTTCTCGTCAATGTGCTCCGCCAAGCTCTAACACCGGAGTTCAATGTTATAGCGGTTGCCAACGGCATTGAAGCTCTGGATAGGCTTGAATATGGCTCCCGGATTGACTTTATATTAACAGAAATAAATCTACCTAAACTAGATGGGCTTGAGCTAATACGGTTGGTTCGACTTAATATTTTGTACAAGCATCTGCCAATTTTGGTTATTTCTAAGTTTGAGGATAGCAGTAGTCGCATCAAATGTCTGGAAAGTGGGGCGGATGCTTATGTGGCTAAGCCATTTAATCCGTTGGAAGTGCGGGCTCGCGTTCGGGGAATGTTACGGCATACAGATTCTTTTAGTACGAAAAAAGCAACGGATATCGTACCATCTTATTATTAATTCTTAAGGTCCGTCTGTCTTGTAGGCGGACCTTGCTTCTTCCTGATGACCCACTGTCTGGCAATTTGATCTTTCCCCAGAGCCTTATTAAAAAATAGAATCAACGGCTTTCTAATTCCTCCCCGGAAAGTCAACAGCTGTTTTGTGCGTTAATTGTTTTGTTTTCAAGAATCAGCTCGTTACTTTGTAGAACGATAATCTACTGATTCATGGATGTTTTAGGGTATCTTGTTCTTCTGCCCATTGGCGCCTACCTTTTTTTTAATGTCTTATATTTATTGGTTTTAGCGGTGGCCGGTTGGCTAGGAAGCGACGACGAACGTTCGCTGCCTAAACAGCCAAGTCGCATTCGCCGCATGGCGGTGCTGATTCCCGCCTACAAAGAAGATCGGGTAATTATTGATTCAGTCCAGGCTAACCTGCGGCAAACGTACCCAGCTAGTTCGTACGACATTTTTGTTATTGCTGATTCCTTTCGGGCCGAAACATTGCAGGAACTTGCACAATACCCTATCCGAGTGCTGCCCGTAAGTTTTGAACAATCGACGGTTCAGAAGTCGCTGGGCTATGCGTTGAATGCACTGCCCGAGAACGACTATGATATTGTTGTTATCTCCGACGCGGACAACCACATGGCAACCGATTTTCTAGAGCGGATTAATCTGGCTTTTGATGGAGGCTGGCGGGCTGTGCAGGGACATCGAGTAGCCAAAAACACAAATACGAGTGTAGCCGTATTTGATGCCATGAATGAGGAAGTAAGTAACCACATTTTTCGGAGCGGACAGCGGGCGGTAGGCTTATCAGCCTCGTTGATTGGGTCTGGTATGGCTTTCGAACCAGCAACCATGAAACGATTGATGGGGCGGATTCGTACCGTAGGTGGTTATGATAAAGAGCTAGAAATTAATCTGTTACTGGAGGGGGTTTCTATCGCCTACCTAAAGCAAGCGCTCATTTACGATGAGAAAGTGCAAAACCTAGAAGTCTTTGAGCGGCAGCGGACCCGATGGATTGCCGCGCAGGTTCACTTTGCGAAGGTCTACGCTGGCACCGGCATTCAGCAATTGTTTCAAGGGCGTTTCGACCCGGCATTTGCATTTATCAAGGCGCTCATTCTGCCCCGAACGCTACTGCTAGCGGCCTTATTTTTCTCCGTATTGCTTGGCCTAGTAACGCAGAGTGCTTCTATCCTGATTCCGGCTCTTGCCCTGTCTGGAACTCTGTTGGTGAGCATGTTTATTTCGATTCCAGGCTACCTTTGGCAAAAGATTTCGATAAGCGATATTCTGACATTTCCATTGCTGGTTTTCCGCATGATTCGCTCTTTGCTCAAGGTAAAAACGGCGCAGAAGAAATTCATTCATACACCGCATGGCGAGACTCCCGCCGGGAAAGAAAAAACCAAGGTCTGATAGAACGTAACAGTTCATTTGTTTCGGGTTTCTGCCAGGGACATGAGGCTAGTTGGTTGTCAAAAACCACTCGAGCCTGTCATTTTTCTACTCCCAAACGAATTTCGCTCCTCTTGTTAATTCAGTTTTGTCTAACTGAGTCCAAGTCGCCGAACCAGTGGGTCAAAATTTCATTAATTTCTTTTTTATTGAACGTAGTTGAATTTCGTCTTGATTTGAGATAATTCTCTCTTGTCATTTTCTCGGCAACTTGCCCAACTGTTTGGACATCAAGTTCGTTGCCCAATTGATAGGCGATCCGAAATCCAGCGAGTGAAAATATAAGTCCTGCCAGTCCGACTTGCCAATTAAAGCCAAATCCAAAAAAAGACGCGAGAAGTAAAATTCCAAGCGTCATTGTTACCCAATCTGGGGGTCGTAGGATGTTTAGTTTGAAGCCTAAATACTCTTCCAATTGGTTTACCCTTAAACGTCTGCTTTCTAGCGGCAAAAAGTCTTCAAGCAAAGAGTTAGTTGAGATTGACTTTTTGTCAATTTGAATGGTTGCTGAAATGGCATCGCGTAGTTTATAGAATGCCTGCTGGCTGGTGCAATCGGCCGAATTGTCAAGTTGAATTTTGGCTGCGATGTGGTCGCAAAGTTGTCCAAAGGTTGTAAGGTGCACTAGTTCGGTATATCCAAACTTAAGGTCGAATGACTTCTCAGCTTTTACAAGTAAGTCTTCAATATCTTCGGAGTCGATATCTTTAAGCTCGTAGTCTATCATAGCATCGGTAGCGTTAAATGCCCGCCCGCCTTGTGCCATACCTTCTTCAACGCAGCTAAGCCAGCCCTCAAAATACGAAAATAACCTACAAAAGATCTAACGGGCGTTTGAGGTTTTAAAGCTCTTCCCACCCTGACTAGGAATCTATTGTATGAGGCTCTATGCAACCCAGCACCAAACAAAAAAGCCAGCAACGAGAGCGTTGCTGACTTTTTTAGTTACGGATACTGTCAATTAGTTGGCCATTTGGAAACGAACCCGAGCGTAATAGTCCTCATTCGTGTTCTGAGCGGTCAACAATTTTTTGCCGTTCAACTGTTTCTGTAAGGAGTTGCTCAATTTGTTGGTTCCGCCAAAAACTTGTAAAACCTGAACCTGATTGGCATCATCAACCCGAAAGTGGATGATCACTTCGCCACCACGAGTTTGTGATTTCAAGACATTTGATTTGTAAACCAGAGATGTAAGCTCGTTTTCTAGTTTAACCTGTTCAACTGATTTAATATAAGTGGCAGTCGGATTAGCGGCTGATACGGTACCTGCAAACAGCATAGCACCCAAAGCGAAAAGCATTATTAACTTTTTCATGTTTCTGTGTGGTTGTATTATTTTAACATCACAAATGTACTTTATAAAGCCAAATAATATTTGGTATATACATAAGTGGTTATTAATGAGGTCAGCATGTTATAGGAGCTGATGAGTGGATTTGTTAATAAATATAACTTTTTTATTCCAAATAATATATTGTAATAGTTCAAATTTTAATAATCTAGATCTATTTTTTCTTGTATATTACTGATAGTTAATGCATTATATTAATGTAGTGATCTTTTGATTTATTATTGAAGCTCTTGTCGAGAGTGTGTAAAAATAGTATTAATTGGATTAAAGATAGATTTATCTGATTAAGTATAAATTGAAAGCTATTAAATAGGAATAAAAAAAGCCCATTCATTGAATGGGCTTTTAGAAAAGATAAGACTAATCTTAGAGTTCGAGCGTATCCAACACGTTATTCATGCTCCGAACGGCATCGGCAGACTTACTGAAAGCAGCCTGTTCTTCTTCATTCAGTTTGTAATCGATGATTTCTTCCCAGCCATTGCGGCCAATGACAACCGGCACACCCAGACAGATATCGGATTGGCCATACTCGCCGTCCAAAGCTACGGAGCAAGGGAAAATGTGCTTCTGGTCCCGGATGATGCTTTCTACCAGGGCCGATACCGCCGCACCCGGCGCATACCAGGCTGAGGTACCGATCAGCTTCGTTAGAGTCGCGCCCCCAACCATCGTATCCGCTGCGACTTTTTGCAACGTTTCGTCATCAAGGAACTGACTAACGGGAACCCCGTTGCGCGTAGCCAAACGCGTCAAAGGAATCATGGTGGTGTCGCCGTGGCCACCAACTACAGTTCCGTGAATATCGTTCGGAGGACAATTTAAGGCCAGTGACAAATACGTCTTGAAACGAGCCGAATCCAGGATACCACCCATACCGATAATCTTGTTTTTCGGCAGCCCTGAGGTTTTCAACGTCAGGTACGTCATGGTGTCCATTGGATTGGATACAATGATGATAATAGCTTCAGGTGAATACGTTAAAATATTTTCCGTAACACCTTTGACGATTTTTGCGTTAGTGCCAATAAGGTCCTCACGGGTCATGCCGGGCTTGCGTGGTAGACCCGATGTAATAACGACAACATCCGAATTGGCTGTTAATTCGTAGTTATTAGTGGAACCTGTAATCTTAGTATCGAAACCTGCTAACGTAGCCGTTTGAAACATGTCCAGTGCCTTGCCTTCGCTAAGCCCTTCTTTGATGTCGAGCAGAACAACCTCTTCGGCTAGTTCGCAGCGGGCAATATTATCAGCACATGTTGCGCCAACAGCACCGGCACCTACAACAGTAATTTTCATAGAATTACAGTTTTAATCAATGAAAAAGTTGGGTAAATGATATTGAGGCAAAAATAGAAGAGAAACTGACTATACCCGTGGTTTTTTTTAAAAGGGTACACTTTTCTTCTAAAAAAAATGTTACTATGAGCAAAAGATAATCCTTATTCTTGGACGGATTTAACTGACGATGGCAAATAACACACTGTTAACTCGGGTATTAAGTTCTATTTTTTTTCGTAAGTCAGCCGGTAAGGCTTCGCGCTATGTGCGGAGTAGTAAAAGTTTGTTTGAGCTAATCAATAAAGTCGCTACCAAAACGAGCGATCTGGGCGTAACGGGTAGCTATTCGGCCGCAAAAGACCAGGTAGGGCTGCTAGTGCGCATGGTCCGAGCCTACGCCAAAGGCGAATACAAGGCCATTCCGCAGAAAAGTTTGCTGTCTGTGGTGGCGGTGTTGCTGTATTTTATCAATCCGTTTGACCTGATCCTGGACGTACTGCCAGTGATTGGATTTGCCGACGACGTTGCTTTGCTTCTGTGGCTTGTTAATTCAATTGGCAGTGATATTGAGAAATTCCGGATTTGGGAAGAAGACCGGAAGACAATTAAAATTAGCTAAAAAAACAGGTACGCAGTCAATTAGAATTTTGTTTTTTCTTACTTTTGTATATACTTTTCTAAACGCAGGTTATCATGGAATTATTGACCATTTTTGCTTTCTTGGGCTCGTTAGGCGGAACTGAACTGTTGTTGATCGGTTTGGTTATTCTGCTATTTTTTGGCGCAAAACGCATCCCAGAACTAATGAAGGGTCTGGGCAAAGGCATCCGTGAGTTCAAAGACGCTACGAACGATGTCCGTCAGAACATTGAAGATGGCATGAAAGACACGAAATAAGGTACGAATTATTGATGAAAAGTAAGCTGCTTTTCGCTTTAATTCCGAACTAGTATTTAGACAACAGAGTAGCCCAAGGGTGGTTGCTCTGTTGTTGCTTTTTCCACCTACCTAAGTGCATGATGCCCGTAACGCTTTACCATTCTCTATCTTCTATCCAGGCTGATCTGGCTTCTGGCGCCGTAACGTGCCGACAACTCGTTGACTATTATCTAGATCGTATTCAGCAAAATCAGCATTTGAATGCTTTCGTGGCCGTGTATGCCGACGAAGCCCGACAACGTGCCGAAGCAGTGGACCAGCGGCTGAAAGAAGGAAAGGCAGGACGGTTGGCAGGCATGGTATTGGGGATAAAAGATGTGCTGAGCTACAAAGATCACGGTGTGCAGGCAGGCAGCAACATGCTATCTGGCTTCGAAGCTCAATTCACAGCAACTGCGGTCCAACGCCTCATCGACGAAGATGCGATCATTATCGGGCGGCAGAACTGCGATGAGTTTGCGATGGGGTCCTCCAACGAAAATTCGGCCTATGGACCTGCGCGAAACGCTGCTGATCCTGAGCGTGTTCCGGGCGGATCGTCGGGCGGCTCGGCAGTAGCGGTGCAGGCCGATTTGTGCCTGGCCTCAATCGGGAGCGATACGGGAGGATCCGTGCGTCAACCCGCCGCATTTTGTGGCGTCATCGGTTTGAAACCTACTTACGGACGCATCTCGCGCTGGGGACTTATTGCCTACGCTTCCTCTTTTGATTGCATTGGGCCCATAACACGTTCGGTTGAAGACGCGGCACTTTTGCTCGAAATCATGGCGGGAGCCGATGACTTTGACAGCACTGTGTCACAAAGCCCCGTTCCGGCTTATTCAAAGCAAGCAGCTTCTGAGCGTCCTTTGCGTATTGCATACCTGCGTGAAGGCGTTGAAAGTGAGGGTGTTGACGAAACGATACGCCAGCAAACGATTGCCATGCTGGATCAGCTTCGGGCACAAGGGCACGTTGTTGAGCCAGTAACATTCCCTCTTCTAAAACACATTCTGCCTACTTATTATATTTTGACAACGGCCGAAGCGAGTTCCAACCTCTCCCGCTTCGACGGCGTTCGCTATGGCCATCGCAGCCAGACGGCTACTGATCTGGAATCGCTTTACAAAAAATCGCGTACGGAAGGCTTCGGCGACGAAGTGCGGCGGCGTATCATATTGGGTACTTTTGCGTTAAGTTCCAGTTATTATGATGCTTATTATACGAAAGCACAGCAGGTTCGACGTTTAATTAAGGAATATACCGATCAGTTGTTTGCAAACTACGATTTGTTAGCAACTCCCGTTACGCCAACAACGGCTTTCCGGATTGGCGAGAAAACCAGCGATCCCTTGCAGATGTACCTGGCTGATATTTTTACCGTGCAGGCAAATGTGGTGGGTTATCCGGCCATTGCCATCCCGAACGGAACGGATGAAAAGGGGCTTCCTATTGGCTTTCAGATGATGGCAGCACCCTTCCGGGAAAGCGATTTACTGGCCGCCGCGAACCAACTAGTAGCGCAGCCGGTCAATAGCTAATCGCGGAATGAGTTGGCTCCTTCCAAAAAAAGTACCATTTTTAGGCCGGTTTATCTTTACTTGACCTATTTGAAGAACTAAAACTTAACTCATGTCGAACCTGAACAAGACCCTGCGCAGTCTCCGACAGATTGGAATTGTTGTTTTTGCAATGAGCGTAGGCTCCACGGCCTGGGCGCTCCAAGTTCCCGCCGACACAAGCCAGGCAGTTGCCGATACGCTGGAAGAAGAAGTGAACGTCATTCTTGTTCAGGACGTGCCAACAGTTCCAGCAGAATTGTTGAAAAAGCGGTTGGCAGGTCTTGAAAAGACGATTCCACTTACTTATAACAAGAGTGTGCATGGTTTTGTTGACTTTTTTACCTTTCGCAAGCCAAGTTATTCCCAGAAATTTCTGGAGCGGATTCCCATGTTTTTTCCGCTTTACGAACGGTATCTGGAGCATTATGGAATGCCCGACGAACTAAAATACCTGTCCATTGTGGAGTCGTCCCTGGTACCCAAAGCTGTTTCAGTAGCAAGCGCGGGCGGTCTTTGGCAGTTTATGCCCGGTACGGGTCGGGACATGGGGCTTTATCAGGACGAGTATATTGATGAGCGGATGGATCCTGTTAAGTCTACCGACGCGGCTTGCCGTTATTTGAGGGATTTATACCGAATTTTCAATGATTGGCACCTAGCGCTGGCTGCCTACAACAGTGGTCCCGGAACTGTCAAACGGGCCATGCGCCGTTCGGGTGGGGACTCATTCTGGACCATCTACGACTACTTGCCAAAGGAAACCCGTGCGTATGTTCCGCAGTTCATCGCCTTGAATTATGTGATGAATTACGCCAATGATCACGGGATTTATGCCGCCAATCCCCAATACACCATTCCCTGCGACACCATTCATGTGAACAGCTATTTTTGTCTGCAAAAGTTCTCCAAGTTTACCAGCATCCCACTGGAAGATTTGCAGAAAATGAATCCGTGTCTGGTGACGACCATTTTGCCGGAACATACTCGGAATTTTGTTTTGCGGGTGCCAACAGACCGGTTCGATTACTTCAAAGCCAATCGCAAATACATCATGGATTCGGTTACTGTTTTGCCAACCATGACGCCTAATATGTTACTGGCAACGGCAGAAAACTATACGGATGATACCAATGGTTCCTTGAAAAAACGTGATTGGTTTCCCTTTACGGATTCCAACGAACAGCAATCGGTACGGGTAGTCGTTGCGGCCAATTCAATCGTCGAAGAAGGTGCAGACCTCGAAGAGGTTATTCAGAAAAAGCCCCGGAAGGTGATTCATACCGTTAAGCGGGGCGAAGTGATGGACCGGATTGCGCAGAAATATGACATTGACGTTTACGATCTAAAAGCCTGGAATCGCCTGAAATCAGCTCGGCTGACGGTGGGGCAGAAGCTAGTGATCCTGCGCGAAGCTAGTCCGGCTAATAAATCGCTGGCGAAGAAAGAAAGCGTAGAGAAAGAAGAAGTAGTGGCCCGGAAAACGAGAGAATACAAACCTCGTTATCATACCGTACAGCAGGGCGATACGCTCTGGAATATTTCGAAACGCTACGGGGGCGTCTCAGTAGAGGATCTTAAAAAATTGAATAATATCAAAGACGAAACGCTAAAAGCTGGCCAGAAAATTATTGTTGGCTGATGGCTATTCAAGTCTGAATTAGAAAAGCAAAACCCACGACAACGCTTTCGGATGTCGTGGGTTTTGTGTATATTTATTGGCCAGAGAATTTTATTTTAAAGAGGTTTTACGCATACCATGATTGCTTATATCAACGGCACACTCGCCCATAAAGACCCTACTTTTGTCATTGTGGAAGCGAATGGCCTGGGTTACGAAATACACATTTCTCTCTATACGTCCACCATTCTGCCGGGCGTGAATGAAAAAGTTAAGTTATATACCTATCAGCACATTCGGGAAGACATTCAGGCTTTGTACGGTTTTGGGGAAACCGATGAAAAACAGCTTTTCATGGATTTGATCAGTGTCTCCGGAATAGGACCTAATACGGCCCTGGTCATGCTTTCTACTTTGCCTCCCGTCGAACTTCGGTCGGCGATTTTGATGGAAAATGTGAAAGCCATTCAGGCCATTAAAGGAATCGGAGCAAAAACAGCCCAGCGGGTAATTCTCGAACTGCGTGACAAACTGAAAAAGGCAGGCATCACTGCGCAAGCCATTCCTAATTATCGGGTAGCGGCAAATCCAGCGCGCGAAGAAGCCCTGGCGGCCTTAACGACGCTCGGTATTGCCAAACCTGTGGCCGAGAAAAGCATCGATGCCATTCTGAAGCGCGAGGGCGATAACATCAGCGTAGAACAGCTAATCCGGCTGGCACTTCGGTAAAAACCTTTGGCCAGTTGTAACTTTTTGCGAAATTGCTGTCTGATAATATGTCGGGAATCTGTAGTATTATATTTTGTTTCCGATAAAGAAAAAAAATTATTCCAATAGACTATTATTGCCGAGTATTCCGTTGGATGTAAGAAGCCTCCCGAATTTAAAATTCTATTTCCGCTGAACATTTTGTACTTACTTTCGTTGCCATTAATTAAGTACCCTCGACGGAGACGATGGCTGTCGGCTATAAGCTGGCCAAGCCTTTGGATGGCTATTTTTGGAGCTGTTGCTGCTGACTTTGAGGCTTTGGCTCAAAACGCACCCCGGCGGCCTTCAACTCCGGCGGACACCATTGCTCGTGCCCGTCAGGATAGCCTGCGCGCTACGCGTTCAGCCGCGCGACGCCCGACGGTGCGCTGGAGTGACCGCTATACGAGCCGTTATTCCAGTCAGGTACCCCGCTCGCCATTTATTCTGCGTGATCCACGATCTGTATATTCCGATATTCAGCTGGATTCGCTGGGACGTTTGTTGGTCAACGAACGAATCAGCGCGCGGCCCGATGCTACCCGCACGACGCCCGCAACGCCCAGTGTGGCTGCTCCGCCAGTGCCGCCTACTTCGGGCAGTGGCCTGCCTTTCCGGCCCGCCGAAACCATTCCGTATGAAGACTACAACCGGATGCAGAACCAGCGCGTTCGGCAAAGCATTTGGCGTGAATACAGCGCAAGAGGCGATGGCCAAAGCGCCGTTAGTGGCCGGGGCCTGGTTCCAAAACTGGAATTGCCTCCCGTCATTGATCGTTTATTCGGCGGAAACCTGATCGACTTTAAACCAAACGGTTTTGTGACGCTGGATTTTGGGTACCTGCACCAGTTTATCGATAATCCAGCCATTCCGGTGCGGCAACGCAAATCGGGAAACTTCATCTTCAACGAACAGATCAATATTAACTTTAACGGTAAAATCGGTGAACGACTTGGGTTGATGGCCAACTTCGATACAAAGGCCAGCTTCAACTTTGAGAACATGCTCAAGCTGAATTACCGCCCGAATGTTCCGAATTTGCCGACTTTACCGGGTGTCAGCACCCCCAGTTTGCCGGGACTTAGTGCGCCCGGTTTAAATAATCCGCTTCAGCAGCCGACTACGCCGCAGTTTCAGGCGCAGGATGCCAGCATCATTCAGGGTATCGAAGCCGGAAATATTAGCTGGCCGTTGAGCAGCCAGCTGATTCCTGGCGTTCAAAACCTGTTTGGTCTTAAAACCCAGCTTCGGTTTGGCAAACTGTATGCCACAATGGTATTTTCGCAGCAACGGTCGCGGCAGGAAGAAATTTTGTTGCGGGGCGGCTCGTTGCTGCGGCCTTTTGAGATTCGGGTGGATAATTACGACGAAAACCGCCACTTCTTTCTTTCGCAGTTTTTCCGGAATAATTACGAAAACTCCCTGAGGTCATTGCCGCAGGTTACTTCGGGCGTAACCATTACGCGTTTGGAGGTTTACGTGACTAACCGAACCAATACCACCGAAAGTTTACGGAATATCGTTGGTTTTGGGGACTTGGGGGAATCGACCCAACTGAACCAGCCTAACCCTTCACTTCAACCCATTCAACCCAACCGAGCGGCGGACAACCAGACCAACGGCTTATACGACAGGCTGCGTGTCAACGACGATGTGCGCCAGGCAGATCGGGCAGCGAACACCCTCGAAGGAACGTTTGGCTTACAGAAAGGGACAGGGTATGAAGTGTTGCGCGGTGCTAAACGACTCACTGACCGCGATTATAAATTCCAGCCTGAATTGGGATATATCTCCCTGATTACGCCGCTTCGAAACGACGAAGTATTGGCGGTGGCCTATGAATATACGTACCGTGGGCAGCGGTATCAGGTTGGGGAATTAACCGAGAATTATCAGAATCGGCGGGAAGATGAAACCATTCTCCTAAAGCTCTTGAAGTCATCAACCATTCGGAACAACACGCAGTTGCCGATGTGGAACCTGATGATGAAAAACATCTACAACCTGAATACTTCGCAGATCAACCGGCAGAACTTTCAGTTGCGGATTGTGTACAAAGATGACCTGACGGGCATCGACAACCCGAACTTGCAGGAAGGACAAAATCTGGTAAATCGGCCATTGGTGCAGGTTTTGAATCTGGATCGACTGAACCCACAGAATGATATTCAGCCAGATGGAAACTTCGATTTTGTTGATAATTACACCATTGACAGCCGCTATGGACGCGTGATTTTCCCCGTTCTAGAGCCTTTTGGGTCTTTTCTGGAAAGTCAGTTTACGGCGGAAGAACAGGCGCTAAAGGCAAAATACGTCTACAACGAGCTGTACCGTACGACCCTGGCCGATGCCCAACAGATTGCGGCTAAAAATAAATTTTTCCTTCGAGGAAGCTTTCAGTCATTTGGCAGCGGGCCCGTCAATTTGCCGTATGGAGTTGACGAAAAATCCGTTCAGGTACTCGTTGGAAACGTACCGCTAACAGCTGGCGTCGATTTTGCCGTGGAGCCTTCTACCGGTTCAATCCGGTTTCTGAACGAAAGTTTGTTAAATTCAGGCCAGGACATTCGGGTTCGGTATGAGCGCCCTGATTTGTTCCAGAATCAAATTCGGCGCCTTTTCGGTACGCGGCTCGACTACCGGCTCAATCCAGATATTAACCTGGGGATGACGGCCATGGCCATGCGCGAAACGCCAGCCGGTTACCTTACCCGGGTAGGCATTGGGAATGAGCCAATTAATAATACAATCATTGGATTTGATGCCAATATTCGGAAAGAATCGCGCTTCCTGACAAAGTTCATGGATGGTTTGCCTTTTGTGCAGACCAAAGAGCCGTCGGCAGTTGCGTTTCAGGGTGAAGTTGCCCAGTTAATTCCGGGGGTGGCTCCGCGCACGAACAACAATTCATTTATTGATGATTTTGAAGCGGCCCGCACCATCTTCGACATGACCCGGCAGCCAACCCGCTGGCGATTAGGAGCTACGCCGCTGGCTTTCCCGCAAGGCTCGACGGCCAACTCACTGGAATATGCCTACCGACGGGCAAAAATATCGGTGTACACCATTGATCAAACGTTTTACAACACGGTTGTTGACGGTCGGACGCCCTCCAATAATCTAACTGAACAGGACCGGAATAACATCTTTGAGCGGCCTTTTTTGCCGCAGGATTTGTTTCCTGGGCGTTCTCAACGAATTGTTAACTTACCCGAAAGCATACTGGATGTAGCCTATTTCCCGCGTGAGCGTGGAATGTACAACTATAACCCTAATCTGGATACGCGGGGATTATTGGCGGGTGATCCGAAACAGAATTTTGGTTCGGTGACGCGCGCCATCTCCTCTGATGTGGATTTTGATAACGCCAATATCGAAAACCTCGAAGGCTGGATTATGGATCCTTTCGTGGCTGGGGCCAACGGCGTTATTCGGGATGGCATTGAAAATAAAAACAATACAACGGGTGGAAAACTGATTTTTAACCTGGGAGATATTTCCGAAGACGTCATTAAAGACAGCCGGTACAACTTTGAAAACGGCTTGCCAATCGATGGCAACACGGTTACTTCGAATGGGTTTCAAAAGGTAGATACAACGCCTTGGGGACGGGTTACACGTTCGCAGTTTGTAACCCAGGCCTTTGATAACCAGCCGGGTGCGCGTGAGAATCAGGACGTTGGTTTGGATGGATTAAGCAATGTGGACGAGCGCCAGCAATTCCAGTCGTATCTGAGCCAGGTTTTACCCCGGGTAACCGATCCGGCAGCACGGGCGCAGTTGGTAAATGATCCATCTGGGGATGATTTTCAATATTATTACGGCGAGAAAGCGGATTCGGTTCGGAACATTGTGGCACGTTATAAGCCGTTTATGGGGATGGAAAATAACTCGCCCGAAACAACCGGCGGATTGTTTACGCCTGCTTCAACGAACCTGCCAGACATCGAGGATTTGAACATTGACAATACGATCAATGAAAATGATGCCTATTACGAGTATGAATTTGATCTGCGGCCGGGCAAGTTTGAAGTCGGCAAGGGCTACATTATTGATAAAATAGAAGTTAACGGAACAACCTGGTATCAATTCCGAATTCCGGTACGGGAGTATTTGCGCAAAGTAGGAAATATCAATGGCTTTAAATCCATGCGTTTCATGCGGATGTATCTGACCGACTTTGCCGAGCCAGTGGTGTTGCGGTTTGCTCAGTTGCAGCTAACGGCGAATCAATACCGGAAATACACCAATGATCTTTCAGCTCGCGGGATTCAGGAAGTGCCGGAGCCTTACGATGCCCAGTTTAAAGTAGCGTCGGTAAATATTGAAGAAAACTCTCAGGCGGCATCGGCAGCAGGGGGCAATAAGTATGTTTATTCGGTGCCGCCGGGTTTTATCCGTGACCGCGACTTTACGCAATTAAACAACTTCGAGTTGAATGAGCAGTCGATGAGCCTAAGCGTGACGAATCTGCGCGATGGCGATTCGCGGGCCGCGTTCAAGAACGTAAACCTGGACCTGCTGTTCCGGGAGCGTTTGCAGATGTTTGTTCACATGCACAACAACGATAATGAAAGCGGGCAGACGGCAGCTTTCATTCGCCTGGGAACTGATTTTACCGACAACTATTACGAAATAGAAGTTCCCGCGCTACAGGCTACACCTGAAGGTTCGCAAACGCCTGACCGAGTTTGGCCTTCGCAAAACGAAATTGACATTGCTTTATCGGAACTGACTAGCCTCAAAGCAGCTAAAAATCGCGCCTATACCCGTACCAACACCTTGCCTTATTCGGCAAAAAGCAGTGATGGGCGTTACAACATAACTGTGCAGGGAAACCCCGATTTGAGCGCCGTGCAGGTCATTATGATCGGGATGCGGAATCCCAGAACTGCCGACGAACGACCAAAAAGTTTTACGATTTGGGTAAACGAACTACGCACCAATGGGTACGACCAAACGGCTGGCCGGGCTGCCGTTGGAACCCTGAATCTGAAGCTGGCGGATGTCGCCACGGCAACCTTATCGGGTAAGCTGACTACGTTTGGCTTTGGTGGGGTACAGCAGCGAATAGGCGAACGGGCGCGGGAAACAACGATGGAATACGGCATCCAGTCGGCGATTGCGGTGGATAAGTTCATGCCCGAAAAATGGGGTTTGCGGATTCCATTGTACGTCAATTATGACCGTCGAAACGTGACGCCCCACTTCAACCCGCTTGATCCGGATACGCCACTGGACACGACCTTAACCACGTTGAGCGAGAACGAGCGGGATAGTTATAGAAGGTTGGTTCAGGATAATGCGGTTCGGAAAGGAATTAACTTCTCGAATGTTCGAAAGGTTAAAACCGGCTCTAATGCGAAGAATCATTTCTACGACATCGAAAACTTCTCGGCGACCTACGCTTTCAATGAGTTTGAGCGAACGAACATCCAGACGCAGCAATTCATCCAGCGACAGACGCGTGGTGGATTAGCCTATACGTATACGGGTCAGCCGAAAGCCATTGAGCCATTCAAGCGATTCAAGAGTCTCGAAAAGCCTTTTCTGTATTGGCTCCGGGATTTTAACCTGACGCCAGCGCCGTCCATTGTGGCTATTCGGGGCGAGCTGGATCGGAGCTTTACAAAAACGCAGTTGCGTAATTCCGAGCTGAATACCGACGGCATGGTGCCGTTGTTTGAGAAATATTTTTACTTCAACCGGTATTACGACCTAACCTGGAACCTGACCAAAAGCATTCTGGTGACCTACAACGCCCGGTCAAACGCCATCATTGATGAACCTGGTGGGGATATCAATACTGAGTCGAAGTATGATTCGGTGCTGACGAATTTTAAGCGCTTGGGGCGGACCAAGAATTTTGAGCAAAATATCAAAACAACGTACCGACTGCCTTTGGATAAGCTGCCGTTAACGCGCTGGATTTCGGCGGATGTTACGTACAACATGGGGTATCAATTCCAGGCGAACTCCTTTAATCTGCGCGATACGTCCGACGTTTTGTTTGGAAATACAGTGCGGAATAACCGGGAGCGGGGCATTCAGGGACGGGTGGATTTAGTGCTGCTCTACAACATGATCAAGGCGTTGCGCTTTGCGAATAATCCGTCACCGCCGCGCAAAAACTTTACCCGAAATCCTGGTGATGTGGAAGAAATCGTTCGTCAGGAGAGCCGACTGCTGAAGAGTTTTGTCCGAACTTTGCTGACCGTGCGGGGTATTAATTTCTTATACAACGTTCAGGAATCGACCATTTTGCCGGGTTTCCTGCCGACACCGCGTTTCTTTGGCTTATCCAATGAGAATGCGCCGGGACTGGGGTTTGTGCTGGGCGGGCAGGATCGGGCTTTTCAATACAAGGCCGCCGAAAGGGGGTGGGTTTCGCGCAGTGCTGCCCAAAACCAGCCGTTTACGCAATCCATTTCAAAACGGTTTGAAGGACGGACAACGCTGGAGCCTTTCCGCGATTTCCGCGTAACCGTCGAAGCTCGCCTAACTCGTTCGGATAGCTACCAGGAGTTTTTCCGGCCTGATAGTTTGGGAAAACCATTTGTTAGCCAGAGTCCGTTCCGAAACGGGCAATTTAGTATGTCCTTTTTGTCGTTCAAAACGGCTTTTGTTCGCTTGCGGCGCGATAATACATCTCCGATCTTCGACCGATTTGCTGAATATCGCCAGATCATGCTCGACCGGCTGATTCGCATGAATCCGGCCGTTGGTGGGGGAGGTGAATACAACCTCAACTCCCAGGATGTGCTGATTCCGGCGTTTTTTGCGGCTTATAGTGGGAAAGATATTAACAAAGTAAAGGTGAATCCTTTCCTCAAATTCCCGCTGCCCAACTGGAAAGTTGATTACAGCGGGTTGTCGCAGCTGGCAACGTTTAAAAAATTATTCAGCTCGTTTACACTGTCACACAGTTATAATTCGACGTATAGCGTTGGTAACTTCACGTCTTCGCTGGATTACGACGCCTTGTACGTCAATCTGGCGGTAATGGGTTATCCGTTAAGCTCGGTGTTGAACCAGAATCAGTTTTTCGTGCCGGTTTTTGTGATGAGTACCATTACGATGCAGGAACGATTTGCTCCTTTTGTGGGCGTGAATTTCCGGACGCAAAGCAAGATTACGGGGCGGCTGGAATACAACCAGGATCGGACCGTGGCCCTGAATCTATCGAACTCGCAGGTGGCCGAGCTCAGCAACAAAGATTTAACCATCGGTATTGGCTTTACCCGAAATAATTTGCGGATACCTTTCCGGATCAACGGTCGTTACCAGCGCTTGAAAAATGACCTGACCTTTAATTGCAACGTGACCTTCCGGGATACGCGGTCGGTGCAGCGGAAGCTGGATAACACCACGACGAACGGTGTGGGCGAACAGGTGATCACTGCCGGAAACGTTAATTTCCAGTTGCGACCACAGGTGAGCTATGTTGTGAGCAACCGCCTGAATGTGCAGGTTTATTTCGACCGGACGTTTAACGACCCGCTCGTATCGAACTCATTCCGGCGGGCAACAACAGCTGGTGGGGTGCAGGTACGCTTTAACCTGGCCGACCAATAAAGCGGTTCTGGCAAATCTGCCAAATTTTAGCTGGGCAATAATGAGCCGTGATGCGAAACTTGTTTGCAAATACGGCTTGGTCTACCGTATTTTGCATATCAAACTAAGGACACATGAACTTCCCTGCTGAATTAAAGTACACCCAAGATCACGAGTGGATTCGTCTTGAAGGCGACGTTGCTGTTGTTGGAATCACGGATTTTGCCCAGAAAGAATTAGGGGATATTATTTTTCTGGATATTACAACGGTTGGCCAAACCCTGGATCAGGGTGAGATTTTTGGCTCAGTTGAAGCAGTAAAAACGGTATCTGACTTGTTTTTACCCGTAAAGGCTGAAGTTATTGAAATTAACCCGGAAATTGAAAAATCACCGGAATTGGTCAACGAAGATCCTTACGGTCGTGGATGGATCGTTAAAATACGGATCGAAAACACCGCTGATATTGACGAATTACTGTCTGTTGAAGCCTACCAGGAATTAGTTGGTGCCTAAGCCATAAACGAAAGTAGAGAAAGCTCCTGCCGGGGCTTTTTTTTTGACATCAAATGAACCGGCGATAAGCTGCCGCCGGAGTCATCACCCGCAGCTTTGCCGCTGTCTGGTACTAGACTTATGAAGATTCTGATTCGTGCTGCCCAAATTGTTGATTCACAATCACCGCTGAACGGGCAAATTCTTGACTTATTGATCGAAAATGGCCTGATTCGGCAAATCGGTACCGATATCGAAGCCGATGAGGCCACGCAAATCATTGCCGCTAACCCTGCTTCGAATGGGTCTGACAAGGGAACCCTTTGTGTGTCTGCAGGGTGGGTAGATATGCGGGTATCGGCTAAAGATCCGGGCTATGAACACAAAGAAGAACTAGCCACGGCCTGTAAAGCCGCCGCACGCGGTGGATTTACGGACATTGCTTTGCTACCGAATACCAAACCAACGCTGGATTCGAAAGATACCATCGGTTACATCCGGCATACGGTGCTGGGGCAGCCGGTGAGTGTGCATCCAATCGGGGCGATTACCAAAGGAGCGGCAGGGGTTGATTTTACGGAAATGATCGATTTGCACCATGCCGGAGCTATTGCTTTCTCGGATGGCGAGCACCCACTTTCCAACCCCGATTTGCTGGTTAAAACCTTACAGTATCTGCAACCATTCAATGGCTTGCTGATGAATCGGGCCGAAGAAGGCGGCTTAACGGTGTTTGGCCAGATGAACGAAGGCATCTCAAGCACCTTGCTGGGTTTAAAAGGACTTCCGGCAGTAGCGGAAGAGCTGATCGTTGAGCGGGATTTGCGGTTATTGGAGTATGTCAATTCGACCGCGTCCGTTGATCAAACCGAGTTAACAACACCGGTCTTGCACTTTTCGACCATTTCGACAGCCCGGTCGGTCAACCTGATTCGGGAGGCGAAAGCAAAAGGATTGCGCGTAAGCTGCGATATTGCAGCACACCAGCTGGCGTTTGACGATTCGGCCCTGATGGACTTCGATACCAATCTAAAAGTGAATCCTCCTTTCCGGTTACCCGACGATGTGGAAGCCCTGAAACAGGGTCTGTTAGATGGGACAATTGATGCCATTGTATCCGATCATAATCCGCAGGATGAAGAAAGCAAAAACCTGGAATTTGATCAGGCCGAGTTTGGAATTATTGGCCTGGAGACGGTTTTTTCGGTAATCCGTACCCATTACCCGGAGCTTCCTTTAGGCACTCTGATTGACAAGCTAACGTACCTGCCCCGGCGCATTCTACGTTTACCTGAGATGACAATTGCTGAAAGCCAACCCGCTGTACTGACAGTCTTCAACCCAGACCAGACGTGGGAATACAACAAAACGGTTTCCAAGTCTAAAAACTCTCCTTTTCTGGGAGCGACCCTCCGGGGAAAAGCCTTGTGGACAATCAACAAAGGGTTAGCTGAACACGTAGAAGCATGAAACAATTTTTGGAAATGTTTGCCCATCCGTTGCTAAAATGGTCGTTACTGGCCGGATTAATAACGGGCATTTTATGCTTCTTTTATTTTCTGGCGCTCTATTTCATTGGCATAACGCCTTTGGGAAACCACAAAGTACCCGACTTTGGCATTCACATCATCATGATGGTGGCGACGGTCTGGTATTATCGAAAACGCGTGGGCCAGGGCTTGCTACATTTATGGGAAGGGCTAACAATTTGCTACGTAGTAAATACAGTAGGCGCAATCATTACGGGTTGGCTGATTTATTTCTTTGTTGAATACATCGATCCCAGCGTATTTACGAACTACCTCGCCGAAATGGCTGCCCTTCTTACGTCGACGAAAAGTCAGTTGGTCGAAAAATTGGGCGAAGCCGAATATGCCGTCTTGCTGCAAAGTATCAAAACAACGCGTCCCGGGGATCTCATTACCGATGAATTAAGCAAAAAGACCGTACTGGCTGTGTTGCCTGTTCTGATCATTTCGTTGATTTTTCGTAGACAGGATATTAGTGCACCGAATCAAAAATAAAACTATCTTAAACGTTTACCATCAAAACGATAGATTATGGAAGAGGCACCCTCTACTGCTCGTCTCGCTCTCAAATGGGGAGTGATTGCCGGTGTTGTTTACATCGTTTATTCCACCATTCTATATCTAACAGGTCTTTTCAGCAACCAGCTGGCAAGTGCCTTTAGTATGGTTTTGATGATTCTGTTTATTGTGTTGGCCATGCGGGACTTTCGCACGCTGAACGGAGGCTACATGAGCTACGGAGAAGGCGTTAGTTTAGGGTCGTTGATGTCGGCTATATCAGGCTTGTTTTCGTCGACGTTTAATTACATCTATACGACGTTCATCGACCCAACGATCCAACAGCAAGTCATCGACAAAATGCGCGAGCAATGGGAAGGGCAGGGCATGAGTGATGAACAGATCGAAGGAATGATCGAAGCAACTCAGGCGTTTCAAAGTCCGGGGCTGACGTTTGTGTTTGGGGTTTTGGGAGCGATCCTGATTGGACTTATTATTTCGCTGATTGTAGCGGCCTTCATGCGTCGGAATAAGCCGTTTGGCGATTTCCAGTAATTCTTCACTATGGTTGCGATTTTTCGGAAAGAAATAAATAGCTTTTTCAGCTCACCGGTAGCTTACATCATCATGGCTGTTTTTTTGACGGCAGTTGGCCTGATGTTGTGGGTGTTTCCAGATACGAGCCTTCTGGACTATGGCTACGCCGATATGAGCGTATTTTTTAATGTCACGCCCTATGTCATGTTGTTTCTGATACCAGCTATCACAATGCGTTCCATTGCTGAAGAAGTCCGTACCGGCACGCTGGAATGGCTACTGACCAAGCCCCTGAGCCGACGCGGGTTGATTCTGGGAAAATTTGGCGCCAATTGGTTGCTGGTGTTGATACTGCTTATTCCGACGCTTCTGTATTATTACACGGTCTACCAACTGGGCAACCCCGTCGGCAACACCGATTCCGCGGCCATTCTCAGCTCTTACGTGGGTCTGTTGTTGCTGGGGGGCGTTTTTGTGGCCATTGGTTTGTTTGCTTCGTCGCTCAATGACAACCAGGTCGTCGCTTTTGTCTTGGGCGTTTTTTTCTGTTTTCTACTTTATGTGGGTATCAGTTCAGTTGCCGCCTTTGAATTCTGGGGGATTTTGTCGTATCCATTGAGCTGGCTGGCCCTCGACGAGCAATACCGCATTCTGGGGCGGGGCCTGATTGATTCCCGAAATGTAATTTACCTGCTTAGCCTCACAGGCCTGTTTTTATTTCTGACAGAGTGGCGGCTGACTGCTCATACCCGCTGATTATGCAACTTAACAAACTAGTAAGGATTCTGGCAATTGCGTGGACAATAATCATCTTCATTGGATGCGCGCTGCCGGGCGATGCGACGCCCGATGTGATAACGGTTAGTGATAAATTCAAGCACATGGCCATCTTTGCTCTGTGGGCTTTTCTGTGGAGGAAAGCGTCGAATTTGTCCTATGTTTCGTTATTTGTTATTGGTACTCTTTACGGCTTTGCCATTGAAATCTACCAGTTGGTAATGCCCATCAATCGTGCCTTTGAGTGGCTGGATCTGGTGGCTGATGCAGTGGGAACACTGGCCGGTTTGGTTTTTAGCATGTGGGCATGGCCTTTGCTGGAACGGATGGGTTTGGTAAAACCTTGAGTTAAGTTGCTTTGAATTTCAATAATTTTTCCGCTGCCTGGATCGGTAGGATGCTCCCCTGGCGTACCTGATTTTCCATATCGGCTACTTTCTCTTCTAAATCGGGCTGGTTATAAAACTGCTCTTCCAGTTGTTGCCGGATATAGCTATGCATCCAGGCCAAGTTCTGTCCTTGCCGGATCAGGTTGCGGTGGCCGTTGTGCTGGAGGCTATGCTGGTGCTGCTCAACCCAATGCCATAAATCAGTAATCCCTTTGTTTTCGCTTGCCGAACAAGTTAGCACCTGCGGAATCCAGCCCGTTGGCGTAGGCGGAAATAAGTGAAGAGCATTCTGGTAGTCGGCCCGGGCGTGTTCGGCGGCGGTACGGTTGGCCCCATCTGCTTTCGTAATGGCAATGACATCGGCTAATTCCACGATGCCGCGTTTCATGCCTTGCAACTCGTCACCTGCTCCCGCCAGCATGAGCAGTAGAAAAAAATCGACCATGCTATGAACCAGCGTCTCCGACTGGCCCACGCCAACCGTTTCCACTAGAATGACTTCAAAGCCTGCCGCCTCACACAGCAGCATTGTTTCGCGGGTTCGATGGGCTACACCACCTAGGGAGTCGCCTGCCGGTGAAGGACGGATATAGGCAAGCGGGTCAACCGAAAGCGTTTCCATACGCGTTTTATCGCCTAGAATACTACCTCTGGTGCGCTGGCTGGTTGGATCGATGGCCAGAACAGCCAGCCGTTTGCCTCGGCTAGTGAGGTATTTGCCCAACGTTTCAATAAACGTGCTTTTGCCGACGCCCGGAACACCCGTTATGCCAACACGAATAGATTGGCCGGTATGAGGCAGAAGTTGTTCCAGAACGCGTTGAGCAAGCACTTTATCGCTCGCTAAACGGCTCTCAACGAGCGTGATAGCTCGGCTCAGTGTAAGTCGGTCGTGGGAGAGGATGCCTTCAACGTATTGATCAGCGGTCAGTCGATGCATGATGCAATATACGCTCTGCCAAAATCAAGTCTTCCGGTGTGGTGATTTTTATATTTTCGTATGAGCCGTCGATGAGGGTAATGGGAAAGCCCGCGTGCTCAACTACACTGGCACAATCCGTAAAAAAAGGCTGCTCAGCGGTTTGAAAGGCCTGCCGAAAAAGCGCAAGCTGAAAGGTCTGGGGCGTTTGAACTAAACGATACTGCGTTCGATCAACAGCCTGGTTGCTGCCGTCTGCGTGCACCACCCGCGCTGAATCTTTCAACGGAACGCAGGTAACGGCGGAGCCATGCTGGCGGGCAGTTTCAAAACTATTTTGGATAATTTGGGGAGTAATGAAAGGGCGCACACCGTCGTGGACGGCCACTAGACCATCTTGAGCCATGATTTGCTTCAGCCCATTCTGAACCGACTGAAAACGGGTTTTGCCGCCCGGCACAACCAACGTTGGCTCCGTAAAGTGATACTGATCTGTCAGCGCATTCCAAACGGAAATCTGTGCTTCAGGTAAGACAAGAATTGCCTGTATATCAGGAGAATAAGCGAAAAAACGCCGGATAGTATGCATAAGGATTGGTAGACCACCGATGGGCAAAAACTGCTTCGGCGTGCTATTCCCCATTCGGCTACCACTTCCTCCGGCGACGATAATAGCGAATTGCTGCATAAATAAAAAAGCCAAGAGAAGCCTTCGCCTCTCTTGGCTCAATAGTTCATAGCTTAAAGAATGAGCATAGCGTCTCCGTAACTGAAGAACTTGTACTTTTCTTTGATGGCTTCTTCATAAGCTTTCATCACTAAATCATAGCCACCGAAAGCGCAGGTCATCATGATTAGGATGGACTCCGGCAGGTGGAAATTCGTCAGCAATGAATTAGCAATTTTGAAATCGTAGGGAGGGAAGATAAATTTATCTGTCCAGCCTTCAACCGGTTTCAATCGCCCGTTTGCCGAAACCGAAGATTCAACCGCTTTAAGCGAAGTGGTGCCAATGGCGCAAACCCGCTTTTCCCGATCAAGAGCCTGGTTGACAATGGAAGCCGCCGAATCAGTGATGGCGTAGTTTTCCGAATCCGTTTTGTGTTTGGTCAAATCCTCGACATCAACCGTCCGAAAAGTACCCAAACCAACGTGCAAGGTAACCGGGGCAAAATGAATGCCCTTGATTTCCATGCGCTTCATGATGGTTTTGGTGAAGTGCATACCCGCCGTTGGAGCAGCTACCGCGCCAACGTGTTCCGCAAAAATCGTTTGGTAGCGATCGCGGTCAGCATCTTCGGTTTTGCGCTTTATTTCGCGGGGAAGCGGAGTCTCACCTAGCTCATCAATGGCCTTCATGAATTCCTCATGCGATCCTTCGAATAGAAAACGGATCGTACGGCCACGGGATGTGGTATTATCGATGACTTCGGCAACCAGGTCGCTATCGCCAAAGTATAATTTATTCCCTACGCGGATTTTTCGGGCCGGATCGACCAGTACATCCCACAGACGCATCTCACGGTTGAGTTCACGCAATAGGAATACTTCAATCTTAGCACCAGTTTTTTCTTTATTTCCGTATAATCGAGCCGGGAAAACCTTGGTGTTATTGATCACCATTACGTCACCATCATCGAAATACGACAGGATGTCCGAAAATTGTTTATGCTCAATTGTCTTGGTCTTCCGGTCAACAACCATAAGCCGTGAATCCCCACGTTCAGGCGGATATAAAGAGACAAGACTTTGGGGTAAGTCAAATTTAAATTCAGACAGTTTCATACAGTCAGAAAAAGAACGAAGCTTTCAAAGGAGCGCAAAAATAGTAAAATAGTAGGCAGTTGGCAGTTAGCAGTTCATAGTTTTTTTTAAAAGGTCCAAAAAACTCAGTATATTTCTCTTTCTTGTCCTAAAAATTAACTACTATCTGCTAACTCTTCAATACCTATTGCTCATTGCTTTCCGACGAACTACCTACCTGAATCGGCTGTACAGCTCCTTCTGTGTTGACCTCGGCGCGGTCTGACAATGAAAATTTCTGCATCAATTCTGGGGTGACCTCGTTGGCATATGTTCCCTGAGCAGAGACAAATACACCCTTCATGTCGTTTGGTGCCGAAATGGCGTACAGAGTCATTTCATCGCCGGGATCGGAAGTTCCTTCAAAACGGTGGAACTCATCCACGTGAAATTCATCACTTTTTATACGAAGCCCACTGCCGCTTTCTTCCAGATAATCGCGTTTGGGCGTGAATTCGTGTATGTACCCGCGCTCGCGCAGGGTCTCCATTGCTTCTGTGAGGGTTTCGAAATGTTCCATGGCGTATGGTGTAATTCAGTGTTTTTAATTAACACAGAAGCGGTAAAGATGTTTGGAAAAGCAGCGATAGGCAGCCCATCCCGTAAGAAAATAAAACAAAAAAGCTCAGCAAGCCTTTCCTCTGTAAGCTGGCAAATCAGCGACTTAGAACAAACGCAGGTATTATTTTACAAACCTTTACAGAATGAAAACAAATTGGCATTCAGCTAAATGGCTACTGGCCCTTGGTACATTGGTGGCGTGTGAAGATCATCGGGATAGCCCGAATGCTTCGTTTCCAAACCGCATCGATTTTGTGGCACAACGGCAGTACCCGGAAGGCATTGCGTATTCAGCCCAGCTGAATCGCTTCGTGATTACGTCCATTACCCAGGGGAAAATTGGCACCGTTACGCTCGACGGGAAATACGAAGACTTACTATCGGCCCCGGAACTGATTAGCGGAATCGGCGTTAAGGTTGCCGAAGGAAAGATTCTGGTTTGCAATGGCGATCAGGGCGTATCGGTTAAAAGCACCCCGGCAACGGCGTTCCAAACGGCTGAATTGCTGGTCTTTGACCTAAATACCCGGCAACTAGAACGTCGCGTTGATCTGGATGCTCTGCTGCCCGGTAGCCGGCATTTTGCCAACGACCTGGCTATTGATCCGCAGGGGAATATTTACGTGACTGACTCGTTTTCACCGGTAATTTACAAAGTAACCAGATCGGGCGAAGCGAGTATTCTAGTCAATGACGCGCGGTTTGCCAGTACGTCATTTGGCTTGAACGGGATTATTTACCATCCGAATGGCTACCTCATTGCGGTAAAAACCAGCGACGGGAAACTATTCAAGATCGATCTGAAAAATAACAACGCCATCACTGAAGTAGGTGGATTGACTTTGATGGGGGGCGATGGCATTACGCTGTTCAACAACGACCTGTATATTGTTACCGGCAGCGGTAGCCAGGTTTCGCAAGTTCGAAGCACTGATAACTGGCAAACAGCGCAGCTGGTGAAAAACGATACGCAAGGGTATTTCCAGGCCACGACCAACGTAGCAGTGAACGGGCGGATTTATTCGCTGAATGCGCGTATTGGTGAAGTGAGCGCCGCCGGCATGGCCATGAATCCGGCACAGTTGCAATCCAATGAGTATAGCATTCAGGTGTTTAAGTAAATAAAAAAGGAGAGAGCGGTGTGCTCTCTCCTTTAAATTGCATTTCGAAGCGTTTATATGGCGGGCTCCTGTTGGCTAAGGCAATGGAAACTGCCCAACCCCCACACAATTTCGGTCGAATCAATGCCAACGACTTTCCGATCGGGAAAGCATTTCTCCAGAATATCAAGCGCTATCTGGTCTTTCGCGCAACGGAAAGTTGGTACAATCACCGCCGCATTGCTGATGTAAAAATTGGCGTACGAAGCTGGTAACCGCACGTCATCACTAAAAACCGGATCTGGCATAGGCAACTCAACAATATTCAACTGCTTGCCATTTGGCAAACGCATGGCCTTGAGTTCGCGGTGAATTTCTTCCAGAAACGCGTAATTGTCATCGTTTTTATTGGTTTCGCTGGCGGCAACTACTGTGTCCTCGTTAACAAACCGAACAGTATCGTCGATGTGGCCGTCGGTATCGTCGCCAACAATGCCTTCTTCCACCCACAAAACCTGCTGAACCCCGTAGTAATCGCAGAGGTATTGCTCAATTTTATCTTGTGTCAGGTGCGAATTCCGGTTTTGATTAAGCAGACAAGCCCGGCTGGTCAGCACTGTTCCCTGTCCATTAAACTCAACGGAGCCGCCTTCCATGATAATGCCTGGATTAACATAAGGCAAGTTGCGGTAATGGGCAATTTCAACGGGAATTAAGTCGTCTCGGTCGTAAGGCGGATATTTGTTTCCCCAGGCATTATACCCCCAGTTCACAATCATTCTTTGCTTGGTTTCCGGATTAATCAGAAAAGCCGGGCCGTGATCGCGGCACCACGAATCATTAGTGGGGTGGGGGAGAAGCGTGACGCGATCCATGTCTACGCCGGCCAGCATCAGCCGCATCTTGGCGATTTGAATGACCGTTTCGTTATGGGCATTGATGCAAACCTGCTCGCCCTGGGTAATGGTTTTGATAAACTCAATGTAGGCGGGCATCATCTGTTCCTGCCGATCCAGCGACCAGGAAGCTTCGGTATGCGGCCAGCTCAACCAGGTTGCGACGTGGGGATGCCACTCCGCGGGAAAAAAGAAACCCTGCTGCGCGGGCGTCTGTCGGGTATGGTTATCTTGGATATCTGTTTGTGTATTCATGCGGATTTTGATGACCTTCCTGCAAAAATATAAAATAGGTTAGCGAAATAGATCAAGCGTTGAGCGTAGTTACTGCGATTGGCAAATGAATCAGGCCTTTTTGCTGCCCTTTTATAAACTGGCTGTTGCTGCTTTGCTCGCACCGGCAGACGCCATCGTAGCGCGGCCCAGAAAAATTTCATCGCCTTTCAGGGTGATGTCGGTATAGAACTGATACCCATTTTCCACATACCGGAATTTCACCTGGCTAACCTGATCTTTTTTGGCGTAAGGCATTGTCGCAGCAACCAGCACCTGGTTACCATTGACGATAGCCCGTACAAAAGGCCGGTTGCCCGTTTTCAGTTGATTGGGATTGAGTTTATACCAGGTCTTTCCGTTGTCATACGAGCATTCCGTGTTGGTATTGAGGTATTTCTCCTGGCCATTAAACAGGTCGCCGTGGTGTTTAAAAAGGCGCCACAAGCCGTGGACGTAATGTTCGTAGCAGGCGTAATTCCGGTCATTGCCCAAACCCTGTTCGGCGGGGTCGGTAGGCGCAGGCTGATCAGGCAGAAGATTACTGTAATCATCCCATAGAATGGCTCCGTAAGCACCCGTAAACCAGTAAAAAATGGCTAGTCCTTCAGCTACCATGGGCGGCGTTGGGTGTTCGGCTTTCAGACTATTTGGAAAAGCCGCACTCTGGGTATTAAACAACCATTGCCAGGCAATGCGCTTTTTAGGCGAAAAACGGCCATTAACTTCCTGTTCGTGCAGCACACTAGCCAGCCAGTGACGCGAGCCATTATCAGAGTGATCAATGCTGTAATCAAATTCCGGGTAGAGGAAATAGACGCCCGGCATTTGAAAATCAATTAGTTCGCTGAACGATTTGCCAATAATATCGTCAGGCATACCAAATTGACGCGACGTGCTGGTGTGCTTGGCGGGCATATCCCACAGCCAGTGTGGTCCTGCGTTATAATCGCGGCGGCGTGAGTACCCAAAGCCATTTACGGGAACCGGACCAATGGAGCCAACTTCCGTGTCAGGACCGATGTTTTCCCGAATGGTTTTGTAAAGGAATACGTAGAGATTAGCATGATCCTGGCGGTGGCTGGAGCCTTCGTTCTCGGCATCCACAAAAATTTTGCTAAACGAACTCAGCATTTTACCGGGAGGGCAATCATTGAACATGTAGCAGCCCCCGCCTAATTCTGAAGCAGCGCTGTACATACTCTGGCGGGCTAACGGATCGCCCGTCGGGCGCTTGAACCACGTTTGGTTGGCTAAATCGCCATTTTTACCCCACGCCAGCATAAAAGGCTGATCCGAAAAGTACTGGCCTGGAATCCAGAGCGCTCGCTGGCTGGGCTTCAGGCGGCTTTTCCAGCCGTCGGGTTTAGGGGAATAATCGCTTCGGTATTCTTCATCAACCATGCGGGTGCGGTCGATGGAGGAGAACCCGCGTCGAAACAATTTTGCCCAGTCCTGCTCCACGTGCAGATTCCGACCCGCTCCGCAGAACGTGAGTGATTTAGTAGCGGGAAGGGTGAAATCATCAACGATGTCAATATTCCAGTAACCCTTTCGAGTGGTAGGTGCAAACGCCTGACGCGGTGTCGCCTGAAGGGGCGTTGAGGCGGGCAGCTCACCGGTATGCTCGGTTTTAATAACCGGTGGGCCGCTATTCCACCAGAAAAAGAAACCCAAAGCAGAAACAACGGCCAGGAGCAGGGCTATTTTGATAAACTTGCTGATAAGGAAAGGCAGTTAGTGATGAAAACGCAAAATAATGATGATCGCTGTATGATCAAAAAGCCGACTCGTCGTCGGCTTTTCGTTATTCGTCAATATAGCGTCTTGTGATTGGCTGGTAGGAATCGATTCGCCGATCGCGGAAATAAGGCCAGGTTGTTCGGTATTTGTCCGTTAAATCCAGGTCAATTTCCTGAACGTGAATAACCTCTTCGTCGTGAGGAGCCAGGTAAAGCAGTGAGCCGTGCGGATTTGAAATGAATGAACCACCCCAGAACTGCTGTTCAGCTTCCTGGCCCACGCGATTGACCGCCACCACGTGAATGCCATTAGCAATGGCGTGACCGCGCTGAATGGTCTGCCAGGCGTTGTATTGCTCCTTATTAACGACGTCTGGGTTTGGTTCGGTCGTATCCCAGCCGATGGCTGTCGGATAAAAGAGTACTTCGGCCCCCATCAGCGCCGTAATGCGCGCTGCTTCCGGGTACCACTGGTCCCAGCAGATCAGAACGCCAATTTTAGCGTATTTCGTGTCAAATACTTTGTAACCCGTATCGCCCGGGGTGAAATAAAACTTCTCGTAATAACCCGGATCATCGGGAATGTGCATTTTGCGGTATTTTCCCAGGTACGTTCCGTCGGCGTCAAGCACGGCCGTGGTGTTGTGATACAGTCCCTGCGCCCGTTTTTCGAACAGCGACGCAATCACAACCGTATTGGTTTCGCGGGCGACGGCGGCCAGCCGCTCGGTGGTTGGACCGGGAATGGCTTCAGCCAGCGAAAAATTATGGTGATCTTCTACATCGCAGAAATACAACGAACGAAATAATTCCTGCAAACAAACAATCTGTGCACCCTGCGCAGCCGCCTTCCGAATTCCATCGATTGCTTTCTGCGTATTGACTTCCAGATCGGCTGTACACGACATCTGCACCAGCCCAATGTTGACTTTTTTTGACATAATGCTTTTTAATCCTACAGAATGGGGCGCTCTTGAGCGGACCGCCAAAATAAGAACACGTGATTTATAAGAATAACCCAGGCTTAATCGGAGTGTTTGGCACCGCGTCTGAGCCGTGTTATTACAAAGTAAAAAGGTGAGAATAACAAAAAAGGTTCGTTTATCGCCTACTTCTGGCTTCGCGCCGCAACTCCCGTAGGTCAAAATCGAAAGGAAGGTCATTCATGCATCTGAAGTGGCCCAGTGGACAGCGGTCGTACCCAATTTTGGAACAGGGGCGGCAGCCAAGTCGGTTATTTTCGAGGGCCACAAAGCTGGTTTTGTAGGGGTACATGCCTAAATGCGGCGTTGTATTTCCCCAGATCGAATAGACCTTCTTTTTTAGGGCCGCCGCAATGTGCATTAAGCCCGTATCGTGGCTGAAAACCAGACTGGCCATTTGTAACAGGGAGGCCGATTGGTTCAGGTTGTATTTACCACAGGCATTGTAGATCAGGTGATCGCCCAGTGCCTGCCGGATTTGCTCGCCCGCTTCGGCGTCTTCCTTACCACCTAATAAAACAATGGGGAAGGCAATTTTCCGGCAAAGTTCAATCATGCGCGGAACAGGCAGTTTTTTGGTATTGTGCTGTCCACCAATGGCGTAGGCTACGTAGCGGTGGCGATGCGTTTCGGGTAACCATTCCAGCTCGACATGATCTTTGTAGGGAATAAAATAGTCTAGCCCCAGCTCATCATTAATAATATTGAAAGACTTCACCGTATCCATGTAGCGGTCAACAATGTGCACCGGTGGCATGGAATTGATTTTAAACTGCACATACAGCCATTTCCGAATATTCAGCTTGTCAAACGTGTAAGACCGCACGCCCAGCCGGAGTTTAAGCAGGGTAGTGCGCAGGTTGTTGTGCAAGTCAATGACGTAGTCAAACTTTTCGGCCTTTAGCTCCTGTACCAGATCGTCCAGCGACGTATTCAGGTAGTGCGCTTTATCGATATAGGGGTTATGCTCAATGAGGGTTTGGTAAGCTTTTTTTGTGCAGAAATGCACCTCTGCGCCCGGAAGCTGTTGCGTTAGGCAACGAACGACCGGCGTCGTCAGCACGATGTCGCCGATCGACGAAAAACGGATAATAAGAAATTTCAGGTTCTTGGTGCGCATTGGTAGCTTAAAAATACGAATATTCGGTCAAGTAATCAGGCGAAATGCTGGAAACTTACCTAATAGACGCATAAAATTAGCAGAAGGTTGTGTGTGGAGCCGAGTTTGTTTCTGTACGGAAAAAAATAGCGGCTAACGGCCGGGTTTAAGCCGGAAACCGTTGCCTTCGTCGTTGCAAATAAGCTTCCATTTCCGGTAAGGTCAGGGCATTGAAGGTCATGGCACGGGTGAGGCCCCCTTTGCGGCCCATAGCTACGCCGTAGTGCATGTCGTGGAAGCCCGCCATCTCGTGGGCATCGGGATTGATACTGAGCATGACGCCCTGGTCCATCGCGTAATAAACCCACCGCCAGTCGATGTCAAGCCGCCAGGGACTCGCGTTGATTTCGATCGCAACACCGTGTTCGGCGCAGGCGTCAATAACGGCCCGGTAGTCAATGGGGTAGCCTGCGCGCGCCAGAAGCAACCGACCGGTTGGGTGCCCTAAAATGGTGGTGTACGGATTTTCAATGGCTTTCAGGAGCCGGGTAGTGGCTTTTTCGAGGCTCATGTTCAGGTTCTGATGAACCGAAGCAACCACGTAGTCAAACTGAGCCAGCACATCGTCACTGTAATCCAGCGAGCCGTCGCCGAGAATGTCGGATTCAATGCCTTTGAAAACACGAAACTGGTTGCCGTACCGCGCGTTTAACTGGTCGATTTCTTCCCACTGCTGCTTAACCCGAAAAGGCTCCAGCCCTTTGGCGTAGGTGGCTGACTGCGAGTGGTCGGCAATACCAAAATAAGAAAAGCCCAACTCCCGGCAGTAGTTCGCCATCTGCTCCAGAGAGTGTTTCCCATCCGACCAGGTGCTGTGGTTGTGCAGAATGCCACGGAGCGCATCCCAGGTAACTAAATCAGCGTTACTATGCTGTTTAGCCCAATTGAACTCCTGGATCCCTTCGCGCATTTCGGGTACAATGTAGGGCAAACCCGCCTGTTCATAAATGGCCTCTTCGGAGTCGGCGGCTGTTATTAAGGCAACCTGCAACAAAGGCTGGCCGGATGGTGTGAGGGTAGCCAGGTGACGCTCGGAAGAAGAATGAATAAATACCTGGCGGTCAAATTGGGCCGGTGACACGGTGCGCACTTCCACCTGAACATCATAACCATCGGCTTTTCCGCGCCAGATAAACGGCGAAGAATCGGCTTCGGCTTGTTCCAGGTACGCCAATTGGGCCAGGTACTGCTGCACTTCCAGCGGTTTGTCGCTACTCACCAGAAACTGTACCGTATCAACTTCTTCACTTTTGCGGCGAATCTGGCCGGTAATTTCTACGCGACTAAAGGCTTTTTCGAGTTCGTCGAGCAGGGTATTGGCCAATGCTTCGGCCTTATCCATGCGCAGTTTCCCGGATTGCTCTTCCAGAAAGGCCAGCGAATCCAGAATTTTTTGCTGAATCTTCTCGCCGAAGCCTTTGATTTTGGCAACTTCGCCGCTTTCGCAGGCTATTTTGAGGTCACGCGGGTTATCGATTCCTAATTCGAGCCAGATGGTGCGGATTTTCTTGGCGCCAATGCCTTTGATTCGGAACATTTCGAGCACGCCTTCGGGGGTTTGCGCCAGCAGATCGTCCAGATCCTGCAAACGACCCGTTTCGATAATCTCCAGAATTTTACCGGCCACTGTTTTGCCTACGCCCGGAAGCTTAATCAGCTGCGGAAAAGAAAGCTGGGTAAGGTTTTCGGTTGTTTTGTCAAGGTTAAAAGTGGCCGTCTGGAAGGCCTTGGTTTTGAATGGATCACTGTTGTGCAGCTCCATCAATTTACTGGTCAACTCCAATATATCGACAATCTCCTGGTTGTTCATAGTAATGATAACAAAATGGTAACACGCTGTTTGGCCCGGCAAGTTATCTAATCTGGCCCAGATGAGAAATTCAAAGAATAAGGTTCTCTAACCAGAGGAAAGGAGCCTTAGAAGGAGAAAATACTAAGAACGAAACGAAACCTATCAGGTAAGTATAGAAAGCGTTGTTTAAATATTAACAAAAAATTAATCTGCCAAAATAGAAGGATTGGGTAAGTTATTGTGACTTTTTGGAGAATTAGTGCCGCTTAATTATATATGATAGTATTTTACTAAGAAAAGAGTATTGGGCCGCAAGAAAAAATGTCGTTTCTTTGCGGCTAAATTAGTGAGCGTACTAACCAATGCACTTCGAACTAATTACTTATCAAACCAAACAAATTTTATGAGCAAAAAGCTACTGTCTTTACAGGTAGTTACACTGCTATGCGGCTTGGTTTTGGCCATTCTTAGCAGTAGCAATGTATTAGCGCAGGTGACAAACTCTGCCATTACAGGGACTGTAACTGACTCTAAAGGGGCGGAATTGCCGGGAGCGACGGTGGTAGCACTGCATGAACCCTCGGGAACAACGTATGGAACAACAACCAACAGCGAAGGCCGATTTAACTTGCCGGCTGTTCGTATTGGTGGACCTTACAGAATCACAGTTACGTTTATCGGATTCAAAGAAAATGTTACACAAGGAGTTACAACAACGTTAGGGACCAACGCCGTTATTAATGTTGCCCTGGTTGACGAGAGTACGCAACTTTCGGAAGTAACGGTAACATCGCAGCAGGGCCAGGTTTTTAATACCGAAAAAACGGGTGCCGCTACGAACATCAGCTCGCAACAGCTGAGATCATTGCCAACAATCAACCGGAGCTTGAACGATTTTACGCGTTTAACGCCACAGGCTTCGGGAAACAACTTTGCTGGCCGGGATGCTCGTTACAACAACGTAACCATCGATGGTTCAAACTTTAACAACAACTTTGGTTTAGGTAGCAACAACCTTCCGGGTGGTGGTGCGCAGCCAATTTCTATCGATGCCATCGAAGAGGTACAGGTCAATATTGCTCCTTACGACGTGCGTCAGGCTAACTTTACGGGTGCGGGTATCAACGCCGTTACACGCAGTGGTAGCAACCAGTTTAAAGGAACGGCTTACACGTTCTACCGTGACCAGTCATTTAACGGAAAGAAAGTAGGTGGCGAAACCGTTCCTAACATTCAGAAAACGACGAACAACATCTACGGAGCTTCACTTGGTGGTCCGCTGATCAAAAACAAGCTGTTCTTCTTCGTAAATGGTGAGTTCGAAAAGAATGTTCGTCCGGGTACTTCCTTTGTGGCTTCGCGTCCAGGCTTGACGGGTGACAACGTTTCCCGCACAACGGCAGCCGATCTGGAACTGGTTTCTAATTTCGTGCGCGAGCGATACGGATACGAAACAGGGGCTTACGAAAACTACGCCAACGAGTTTACGCTGCAAAACTTCAAGTTTCTGGGTCGTATCGACTGGAACATCAGCAACAAGCATAAATTGGCCCTGCGGTATACCCAGGTTGTTAACACCAACGACCAGCTGGTGAACGGAAACAGTGCGCCTAACCCCCGGACTAGCTCAAACCGGGTAAGCCAGAATGCACTTTCGTACGCTAACTCGCAGTATGGTTTCGAAAACTCGGTTCGCTCACTGGCGGCTGAATTAAACAGCACCTTTAGCGGCAAATTGTCGAACCAGTTATTGGCGACGTTTACGAATATTCGTGACCAGCGTACCTCACCAAGCTCGCCTTTCCCATTCGTGGACATCCTGAACGGTGGTGATGCTTACATCAGCTTGGGTTATGAACTGTTCTCGTATAAGAATGACGTGAAAAACAACACGTTCAACTTTATCGACAACTTGACGTACTACGCCGGCAAGCACGTAATTACGGCGGGTGTTGCTTACGAAAACATGACGTTCGGAAACAGCTTCCTGCGTTACGGAACCAGCTACTACCGCTTTGCTTCGGTTGCGGATTTCATCAATAACCGGACGCCAACAGCTTTCGCTTACACGTATCCACTTTCTGGAAACGACACTTATGCGAAGTTAAACTTCGGACAGGCATCGGCTTATTTGCAGGATGAATACAACGTTACCAAAGACTTTAAAGTAACGTTAGGTATTCGTGTTGATGCGCCTATTTATGGCGATGCACCCTTGGAAAATCCGAAAGTATCTGAGTTAACGTTCGCAAACGGCGAGAAAATCAACACGGGTATGTGGCCTAAAACCAAGCCAGGTGTTTCTCCTCGTATTGGTTTCAACTGGAACCGGAATAACAGCTTGCAGGTACGCGGTGGGACTGGTATTTTCAACGGTCGTATTCCATTTGTGTGGTTTACAAACCAGCCAACCAACGCCGGTATGACTCAGTTCACCTATGAGACAACGACTGCGGCTACGCTGGCGAACTTCCCGTTCAATCCAAACCCAACGGCTTACCTGAGTGCCCTGCCGCAAACAGCGGGTCAGAGCGCACCGAGCAGCATCGCGGTTGTTGACCGTAACTTCAAAATGCCACAGGTTTGGCGGACAAACTTCGCGGTGGAGAAGAAGCTTCCGGGCAACTTCACCGTTGGTTTAGAAGGGATTTATACCAAAGAGTTAACGACCATCTACCAGCGTAACATCAACCTGGCAGCTCCGGTTGGCACCCTGGCAGGTCCTGATAACCGCCCCGTATGGAGTGGAACGAACGCAACGCGCCGGGTGAACCCAGCGATCACGGAAGCCATGGTGTTGAGCAATACAGACAAAGGCCACAGCCTTATCCTGACGGCTCAGGCAACGAAATCATTTGCCAATGGTTTCTTCGCAACTGCCGCTTATACGTACAACCAGACGAAAGATATCACGGGTAACCCTGGCGACCAGGCTGCTTCAGCATGGTCGAATAACTCAGCCGTTGGTAGCTTGAACAATCTGGAATTAAGCCCTTCTGAATTTGCGGTTCCTCACCGGGTAGTTGGTTCGATTTCGTACCGCTTCTCGTACCTGAAAACATGGGGTACAACGTTCTCTCTTTTCTATCAGGGCCAACACCAGGGACGTTTCTCGTACCGGTATAGCACGGACCTGAACGGTGATGGAGCCACTGCCGACTTGTTGTACGTACCGAAAGATGCGTCTGAAATCAACTTCCTGCCCATTACAGGAGCAACGCCATTCACGGCTCAACAACAGGCTGATGCGTTCTTCAAATACATCGAGCAGGATGATTACCTGAGAAGCCGGAAAGGCCAGTATGTAGAACGTAACGGTGCTTTACTGCCTTGGTTGAACACGTTTGACTTGAGAATTCTGCAAGATTTCGGTGTTAAAGCAGGTAGCAAAGTGCATAAATTACAGTTGAGCGTTGACGTATTCAACGTTGGTAACCTGCTGAACTCAAACTGGGGAATCAGACAGCGGACCGCTTTAAGCAACGCCGCTATTCTAGCCTCGGCAGGTACGAGCGCTGCTCCTACATTCCGGTCTGTACCGGTAAGTGGCCAGTTGCCAACCTCAACGTTTGTTAACAACGTAATTGCAACAAACGTATGGACAGCCCAAGTTGGTCTGCGCTACATCTTTGACTAGTCAATTATAAGACGACTGCATAAAACAACAAAGTCCGGCTGTAAAGTCGGACTTTGTTGTTTTATTTTGGCACCATGAACACTTCCTTCCACCAAAAGCCTTTATTCTGGCAACTCCTGGCCATTGTCTTGCTGGTGATTCCTTTCTTTGCTTATTTGGGTGCCTTGCCGCTCGACATCCGTTCCGACGAGCCACGCCGGGCGCTCGTCGCCCTCGAAATGATGCTATCCGGCGATTACCTTACCCCAACCCTCAATGGCAAGCTTTACTTCAACAAGCCGCCCCTGTATAACTGGCTGATTGTCGCTTCCTTTAAACTGTTTGGCAATTACTCCTCCTATGCGCTACGTTTTCCAATGGCAATTTCGTTGGTTGGCTATGTCATTACAATCTTCCTGCTGGTGAAGCGCCAGTTGGGCAAGCAGGTTGCGTTCGCGGTGGCGCTGATGCTGGCGACAAACGCCCGGATTCTGGTTTATGACTCTTACCTTGGCCTGATCGATACGCTCTTTTCTTGGCTTACCTACACAGCGTTTATTCTGGTCTACCAGTTTGACCGCTCCAGAAATTACTGGGCGCTCTTTCTGATCACCTACATTCTGACCGCCCTCGGTTTTCTCATGAAAGGCTTGCCTTCGGTAGTGTTCCAGGGACTGACACTGCTGGCTTATTTTACGTATACCCGGCAATTCAAAAAGCTGTTTTTACCGGCTCATTTTGCTGGAATACTGGTTTTCGTCCTTATCGTCAGCAGTTACTACATTGCTTATTTTACCAAAAATAACGTGCCTCTGGAAAAAGTCGCGGGGGTGTTGTTTAGTGAAAGTTCGAAACGGACGGTGGTCGAATTTGGAGTTGGGCAGACGTTGCTGCACATCCTAACTTTTCCGTTCGAAATGCAGTATTATTATGCGCCCTGGCTGCTGCTGGTAATTTTGCTGTTCCGAAAAGATGCCTTCCAACGCCTGTATCGACGGGTGGGAAGTAAAGCGCAAAGGTGGGGCTCTCCGCTGCTGGAAGCACATCCTTTCGTGGTTTTCAATCTGATTATCTTCTTCGTCAATTTCATTATCTACTGGACTTCCCCACAAGTCTATGCGCGGTATCTGCTCATGTTACTGCCGCTGTTGTTTACTATTTTTACCTACGTATATTATGAACACACAACACCCAACGATTGGCGGAGGCGGGTTTGGGAAGGGTTTCTGGGTGTGGCTATTTTGATTGTAACACTTGGTTGCTGGACTGCCTTTTTTATGCCCGAAACAAAAAACATACCGGGCTTATGGTGGAAATGCAGCCTGCTTTTCGGGTCGTTTGTGTTTATCTCGTGGCAATACAAGCGGCAATTAGCTAACCGGCTACTGATTCTGTTTGTGTTTCTGGCCGTTGTGCGGATTGGCTTCAATTGGATTATCCTGCCCGGACGCATCGAAAAACGGGAATTTTATAAGAGCACATCGGAAGAGGTTGCCCGACTAACCTTAGACAAAAATGGCCGTCCTTATCCACTCTACAGCTACAACAATAGCATTGGATTTGATGGCGCAACGGATGTAAACAGCTTTCACATTGAGGCTGTGAGGGGAGTGGTTTTGCAGGATACCGATCAGAAGATAATTACCTCACGCGACACAACCATCTACTACATTGCCGATTCGGTAAGTTTGGTAGGGAAGCGTTATCGTACGCTTAAAGAGTTTATAATTTTTGAACAGAGACCGGCTAAACTTGTACAATTTGAATAATAATCAGTGCTATGACCGTCAAGCGTTGTATTTTTTCAGTTGCTAATCGGCGGGGTTCCTGTATCTTTGCTTAGCGAGAAGAATTACCAGACTTACGGATCCTATGCAGCAGCCTTACTTATCCATTGTTGTCTGTGTTTACAACGAAGAAGGAAACATAGTTCCAATGATCGAGGCTATTGACCACGCGCTGATAGGCTACGAATACGAAATTGTCTACGTCGATGATGGGTCTACCGACCGGACCCTGGCCGAGCTGAAAGCCGTGAATCACGATGGCTTGGTTGTTATTCAATTGCAAACCAATTACGGCCAGAGTCTGGCCCTGGCAGCGGGAATTGAGAAAGCGCGCGGGCAATACATTGTTACGCTGGACGGCGACTTACAGAACGACCCCGCTGATATTCCTAAAATGCTTCGTAAAGCTGAAGAGGGCGATTTTGATCTGGTGGCGGGCATCCGGGCCAAACGGCAGGATGGCATGCTGCTCCGCAAAGTTCCCAGCCGGATGGCCAACTGGATCATTCGGCAGGCATCCGGGGTCCATCTGAAAGATTACGGCTGTGCGCTGAAAGTTTTTCGGGCCGATTTAGCCAAAAGCATAGGTTTATACGGCGAACTGCATCGTTTTATCCCCGTCTTGGCGCACCTGGAAGGAGCACGCATGACCCAAATGGACGTGCAGCATCATCCGCGCCGGATCGGTCAATCCAAATACGGCCTAGGACGAACCTTAAAGGTAATCAGTGACTTAATCCTGATGCTCTTTCTGAAAAAATACCTGCGCAAGCCCATGCACCTGTTTGGGAACTGGGGGCTTATGGCTTTGTTTGCCGGACTTCTGATTCATGCTTATTTGTTGATTCAGAAAGCGTTGGGTTATGAAATTGGCGGGCGGCCGCTCCTGATTCTGGGCGTTACGCTGGTTATTGGCGGGATTCAGTTGATTACGTTTGGCCTCATGACAGAACTGCAAATGCGGACCTATTATGAGTCGCAGGAGAAAAAACCCTACCGAATCCGGCGGATTTATCAGGCCGAACGTGTCGTGGCTTGATGGCTAGAAAAATCCCTGCCTACCTGAAAACTAGCCTTAAGATAGGCCTAACCGGACTTTCGCTTTGGCTGGTATTTCGTAAAATTGAGCCGGAACAGGTCTGGGCTGTGATAAAGCAGGTTCATGTAGGCTGGTTAGTGCTGGCTACGGGGCTTTATCTGGTATCGAGGGTGTTAGGAGCGGAGCGTTTGCGGTTGCTGTTCCGGCAGATTGGCTTAAACATCAACTTCGGTCCTAGTTTGAAGCTATACTGGTTAGGAATGTACTACAACCTGTTTTTACCGGGTGGAATTGGCGGTGACGGGTACAAAGTTTACCTGCTCAATCGGCTGACGGCAACGCCCGTTAAATCGCTCCTTGCGGCTACACTTTTTGACCGGATTATCGGCATTTTTCCACTGGGGTATATGTTGGCCGCTTTGGCTGTATTTTTGCCGTCCTTGCCGGTGCTGGATGCAATTATTCCCTATCGTTGGCTTTTTTTAGGACTTATTCCACTTGGGTATTTTGGAGCTAGTTGGCTGCTTCGTCGCTTCTGGCCCGAATTTAGCCCAGTTTTCAACCGGGCGACCTTACAATCCATTGGTGTGCAAGTAGCGCAGATGATTGAAATTATCGTTCTGTTATATGCCATGCAGGCCTCGGGAGCATGGGCGGCTTACCTGGCTATTTTTCTGCTTTCTTCTATCGTGTCAATCATTCCGTTCACCATTGGCGGGGCTGGTTCGCGGGAGCTGACTTTCCTGCTAGGGGCGCAACTATTTGGCTTGCCCGCCGATGAGGCAGTAGCGATCAGTTTGCTGTTCTACGTAATTACGGCCCTCGTTTCGCTAAGCGGCATTGTATTCAGTTATTCCGAAACCATCCTAATTCCGCCCTCACCAGTCAGAAAATAAAGACGGCTGCCAACCGGTCGGAGACAGGCAGCAGCCGTTCTAAAAAAGTCCGTTATTTCGAAGGCATCAGTACCGTATCCACCGAGTGAGCAACGCCGTTCGTCGCTTTGATATCGGCCATAATAACCGTGGCTGTGTTACCCTGCGCATCTTTGAGCATTACCTTATCGGCCTGCTTGCTAACCGTTAGTTTTTCGCCGGAAAGCGTAGTTAATTGCTGACCATCCTGCAAATCGGCGGCCATCAGATTGCCTTGTACGACGTGGGTTCCGAGAATACCCATTAGTTTTTGTTTGTAAGCCGGTGTCAGCAATTTCTCCATCGTTCCCGAGGGGAGCTTGTTGAACGCGTCGTTGGTAGGCGCGAAGACGGTATAATTTGTACCAGCCGCCATCCGACTGTTCTGGTTGGCAACCTTAAGAGCCGATGCCAGCATGGTGTGATTAGGCGACATAGAGGCGCTGGCCGCCAGGTCTTTTCCGGTTGACACACCCTGTGAGCCCACACGACTTTCGCGTCCGGCTGCTCCCGGCGTTTGCGTAGAGCTATCTTGCGTATTGCCTTGTGTTGGCGTTGTCTGCGCACAGGCGGCAGTTCCCATTAAGAAGGTAATACTAAAAACAATGGAGAGAAATGAGTTCTTTTTCATGATGTGATTAATTAAGACGGATGCATGTTGGCAGTAGTCGTACGATAAATAATAGCTTGTAACCAAAAAATGTTTTGTTTTAAGTCGAATTTATTGCAGTAAATGGCTAATTATTACCTGATTACTTAATTGGATTAGAATTGAACGAGTAGGTTTAATTAAACCACGAAGGGGATGGCTTTAGGGATTCAATTGTCGTTCGGCAAACCACCGCATCCGGTAGGCATTCATGGCAGTTGTACCCAGTTGATGAAGAAGTCGGTAATTTACCACAAGACCGACTGCCGCACCGATGCCAGGAACTAGCTGGGCCATTTTTGCCAAATCAATGTAATCGCGGTATTCTTCCTGAAACACTTGCCAGTCGAATTGGTGAATGTCGTCGGGAAGCTGCTGGCTGTGTTTGGTCCAATCCGCGACGTGTCGGAATACTTCCTGGCGGCGTTCCTGGCTCGAGAAAGCCAATTGAAAGATATACATGATAAACAGCCGCTCCCGATAATCATTGACGGAGTAACCATACAAAGCGGCAATTTCAAATAACAGCTTCATTTTCAGGGTCAACAATAGCGGAAAGTCGGCCAAACCCCACAATAAGCCACCCGCACCGGTCAAACCTCCTTCGGCGGCACCAATTTTTTTATAGTTTTCGATGCGTTCCTGAACCCTGTTTTCACGTTGTTCAAAGGTAAGCCCGGCAACAGGCTGGCGGGTAAGCTGCTCCGCTCCGAACAGAACAGCCCGCGTCATTTGCTTAATGGCCACGGTAATGGCCTTGCGCACCTGATTGGGAATAAAGCGATTGAGGCGGGTTTGCACGGCTTTGGAGAGCCGATTGGTAGCAGACGGAGGTTTTTGCATCTTAATCTGCCAGGATCGGAGTTCGTGTTGGACGTATATTTCGTAGGAAGTCATGGGTGCGATCGGGATTAATAAGCCGTTAAATTGTTCATGTCACAGGAGAATATTCTACTGAAAGGAATTAAATTTACTATATAGGCGTTTTTTATTATACAACTTCAATGATATTTACTATCGCGTATGAGAAAATTGCTTGCTCTTGCCTTCATCTGCTTAAGCTTCACTACGATCGGTAATTATTCCGTTTCTCCCAAAGGAAACGCGGTCAAACTCGTTGAAAGTGATCATGCTGCCTGGTCACAGGTCTATGATAACCTGCATCTTGAGACCATTGGTTTAAACCGCGAAGTGTTTGAATATGCCTTGCGGGGCATGCAGAAAATAGGTCCTGCGCGGCATGTTCTGTCCATTGCGGATTTGAGCAAGCCCTCTTCCCAAAAGCGCCTGTATGTGATCGATTTGGAGAACAACAAACTGCTGTTTCATACCTACGTTGCGCACGGTCGTAATTCTGGTGAGCTGAATGCGATGCAGTTTTCAAATACGTCGTCGTCCTTTCAGTCGAGCTTAGGGTTTTACAAGACCATGAACACCTACCAGGGCAAACACGGCCTGTCGCTGAAGCTGCAAGGACTGGAAAAAGGCATTAATGATAACGCATATAGCCGCGCTATTGTAATACACGGGGCTGATTATGTTTGCGAAGATTTTATCCGCCGGACGGGTCGTCTTGGACGGAGCCAGGGCTGCCCGGCGGTTCCAAATGAGGTGACAAAACCAATCATTGCTGCCATTAAAGGTGGAACCTGTCTGTTTGTGTATTCACCCAGCCAGGCTTATTTGCAGCAATCCAGTTTCCTAATCTAAGAAGACTTCGTTATATAGATAATAAAAAAAGCCACTCCCGAAAGAGTGGCTTTTTTATTATACAAGCTGTCCGTATACATCGCGGTAGAAGACCAGCCGCCCTTCGGCGTTTACATCGACCAGGTTATAAATTACAAAGACTGGGTATTTTTTCGGCAGCTTGAAGCTGCTTGGTTTCTGGTCAATCAAACAACGGTTGTAGAAACCTTCGTCAAACTTGGTTTCGCCCAGCAGATAATTGGCAAATTCAACGGGTTTTTCGAGGCGCATGCACCCGTGGCTACGCCAGCGGTCGGTAGACATTTCGAACAGGTTCCGGGCGTTGGTATCATGCATGTAGATAGCGCCCGGGCCATCCAGATTAAACTTGATCAACCCCAACGAATTATGACAGCCCGACGTTTGTCGAATGCGATACGGAAAGTTCGTGGCCGATAAGCTTTCCCAATCGATGGATTCTGGATCGACTACTTTCTCGCGTTTATCAAGAATCTCCAGGTTTTGGCTATCCAAAAATCCGGGGTTTTGCTGGATTTTCGGCAACAGCTCCTTAACGGCAATGCCCTGGGGCACATTCCAGTACGGATAGGCAATAATGTCCGTCAGGTAAGTCGTGAACAGGGGCGTTGCGTTCTTTTTGCTGCCTGCAATAACCTGCATGGGCATTAGCCGTTTTCCTTGATCATCGTATACATTCAGTTCGGCGGCTGGAATATTCACCACGATAAAACGGTCCAGTTCAAAGCGGTTTAGCCAGCGGTAGAAGTTAAGCGTTTTCCGGATTTGCCGAAGTGTATCGTCTGAGGCAGAACCTCTCAATCGGTCATAGTGAGCTACTAACTGCGCATACGGTGTGAAAGCGTTGCCTTTTTTCAAAGAATCGACCAGATTCTTACCAAGGGGAGCCGTAAAAATAGTTGCCGAGTCAACCTGTTCCGGAATTTTGTTCTGAAGCAGCCCCGTTACTTTTTTGCCGTACTTAATTTCCAGAACTAGTCTTCGGATGAGCGTATCGGCTTGTAATTCAGTGGCGTCCAGGTTATCGGCCAGCGTGTAGCGCGATGTATCGATACCTATAGAATCGGCGTACGTTTTCAGTTCGCTGAGCAATTCTTTCTTGAAAGGCTCTTCCTGCGAGAAGAAGCTCGTGTTTTTAAACCAGTAGCCTACCTTGTTATAATTAAGGAACGTAAGCCCCAGCAAAAACACCACAATCAAGGATGCAATTATTATTTTTTTTTGCTTTTCCATTCCTATGAAAATAGTGTACTTGTTTACTTTAAAACCAAGTAGCTCGCAATGTGTTTGGGAAAAGCAGCATTTTGTACAGACAGTCAAAACACAAAAAAGCCACACTTCTCAGTGTGGCTTTTTATAAACTCAAATTTATATCAGAGAATTCCGATTAAATCAGTTCTACGTTGACGGCATTCAGACCCTTGCGGCCTTTTTCTACCTCAAACTTTACCGCATCGTTCTCACGAACTTGATCGATGAGACCCGATACATGGACGAAGATATCTTCACTAGAGTCGTCCGGTTTAATGAATCCGTATCCTTTAGATTCATTAAAAAATTTAACCTTACCTGTTTGCATTGTATTGATTAGAATTTCAATTTCAGCAAAATACGCTAGAAAAATTGAGAAATTCTAACGAATCGAAAAAAATTGTGTAACCACCCAATTATTTATGGCAACATTTTCGAAACAAGACCGAATTATTGGCTTTTCAGCTAAAAATAGAGGTTAGCGTTGGTACTAACCTCCTGTGGCCAATGATTATTTCGCGTAAGATACGCGGTAAAGGACCCCATTGTTATCATCCGTGAATAACAGCGAACCGTCTGTGTGAACGGCAATTCCGACGGGGCGGCCAAACTGCGCACGGTTGTTATTAATCAGAAAACCCGTCACAAAATCGTCGAATCGCGTGGGCTTTCCGTTCTCGAAATGCAGCCGAACCAGCTTGTATCCCGAAGGCTGGCTCCGGTTCCAGGAGCCCCGCATTGTTACGAAAGCATCATTTTGATATTCTGCCGGAAACTGATTGCCCGTATAGAACGCCATGCCAAGCGGGGAGCTATGCGCCGTATAAGTTAGCAAAGGCAGTGTGGTTTTCTGAAGATACTGCTGATAGGTAGTATCGCCTTGTGGACGATCGGAAGGGTTGTATTTGCCTTCTCCGTAAATATACGGCCAGCCGTAATCGGCTCCCTGCACAATCTTGTTAACTTCTTCTTTCTGCTCGTTATCACCCAGCCAGTCAATACCGTGATCAATTCCGAAGAGGTCTTTTGTTTGGGGATGCCAGCCAAAGCCAATTGTATTCCGAAGACCTTTGGCGAAGATTTTCCGGTTGGAGCCATCAGGGTTCGCCCGCAGAATGGTTGCGTGTTCTGGGTTTGGTTCCGGGCAGGAATTACAAGTGCTACCAACTGTTATGTACATCATGCCATCCGGGCCAAAACCAATGGTCCGGTTAGGGTGCTGGCCACCATCGGGCAAGTTATTGATAAGTTGTGTACGCTGCCCCAGCGTCCCGTCCATATTAATAGGAGCCGAATAAACTTCCCGAACTGTAACCAGATACAGCATGCCATTATGAATGGTTATGCCATGTACCTGTTTTATATTGGCTACAATTGTTTTAGTATCGGCCACGCCATCGTTATTTCCATCGCGGAGAAGGGTAACGGTTCCAGCTTCGCGGTCGGTAACATAAATGGCTCCGCTACTATGCACCGCTAACATGCGAGGCTTACCAAGGCCATCGGAAAACTTCTTAATGCTAAAGCCTGCCGGCGCTTTCAATTGAGCAATATTTTGGTCCGTCGCATCCGTCAGGGCGGGGTAAAATACATATCCCTGTACCTGGGCGGTGGTTGGTTCCTGATCCGTTTCGGGGATCATTTCGTTAAAAACCTCTTTGGCTTTGTCGCACCCCAACATGACACCTGTGCCGAGTGCTATACTAAGTAGACCTTTTTTCCAGTTTTTCATTCTTTGGTTGAGTAAAAATTAATAATCAAAAAGCTACAGGAAGCCATTGACCTGAACAATGACTTCCTGTAAGGAATTTTTTTAGCGTTTCCGGCTGCCGCCAAATGCCCACATCACCGTGCCCACAATCAGGCCGATGCCAATGGCGCGGGCAACGTGGTAGGAGACCGGCGTAGGCATATCGACAATGCCTTCTTCGTCTGTGTGCGCAGGCTGCTTCACATACCGTCCACCTTTAGGAACTTCCGTTTCGTTAAAGTGCTGTAAAAGCGTGTCCAGATGCTGGGGCAGTGTTATGCTTCGAATGGCTTTACCGTGGCCTGCTCCCGCCGCGGTTGGATTCAGGGCCGCCAGCGTTTGAATCGAGCGCCGGGCTGCTTCCCAGTCAATCGTAAAATAGGTTGGCGGACCGTGGAGTTCTTCTTTTTGCGTAATGACCGCTATGGCCGATTCTTGTCGGGTCGTTGTAAAGGCATCACCCGCCAGAAGGGCCCGGTCGGAAGCACGGAACAAAGACACATGACCAGGCGAATGGCCGGGCGTATGAACAACATGCCAGCCTGGCATTTCAGGAATGGTCCCGTCAGCCGGAAAAGGCTGAACCTGGTCGCCCAGATTAGAGGGTCCTGTTGGAAACATCCAGGACATATAGGCCATTGCTCCCCCGCCAACACCTGGGTCAGGTGGCGGATAATGCGATTTGCCCTGAAGGAAAGGCATTTCGAGCGGGTGTGCGTAGACCGGAACGTTGGGCCACTCTTTCAACAAATCGGGTAATGCACCAACGTGGTCAAAATGGCCGTGAGTCAGCACAATAGCCGCTGGGGGATTGTTTTCTCCAAACAGCCGTTCTGCCTCACGTTTAATGCGGGCTGCTGAATTAGGGAGAGCAGCATCGACCAGAACCCATTTGCTACCAGCAACCGGATCGCCTACAAAATACACATTGACAAAAACGACTTTCATTCCAGCTATATCCGGCGCCACAGCGTACGGAGCAAGGTCTTCCGAAGAGGTTTCGGGGTTCATTACTGCTTCCATAGTTCGTCTAATTAGAATAATATACCTTACATGTTAGTCTGGTAACATACGGAGACTAGCATTTTATAGTTATATACTTACGTTTCTCTCAACCCTAATTAACCGGGAATGTTTGATCTACTTAGTCAAAGTAGCTCCGTTCGATTTTATAGATAAATACCCAATAATATTTTCATTATTACCTATTTAGTTGTAATTTATTATGAAAATAACCATCATTTGTTCGGATCGTATTTCAGGGAATTGTTATATTTGTAAAATAAAATAACCGTACTTGACTTAATGAATACCGTAAAAGTGACTAAGTATAGCAGACGTCTTCCGGAGCTACGAACTTCTTTAAGTCTATTGCAATTGGGCCGCGTCCTGATGGCGCAAACAGAGAAGGGGCGTGATCAGTCCATTCTTGCCCATACGATTATCGAAATTGGGAAAGTAGACCAACGCATTGAAGAAATTCAGGAACAGATTGCCATGAATGAACTGCTACACCAAGCGTCGATCCTGGTCGGAAATTTCAACGAATACCGCGCTGTATAGCCCTATTTTTACCTTACTTACCACTTCACCAGTAAGCCGAGGTGACTCGACATGCGAACGCCGTTGGCTTCATTCATGATTGTTTTGGCGCGGGAAATGGCCAGGTTTTTCGACCAGGCCTGATCCCGACGGATTCTTAACTCGCCACCTGCTTCGTACGTATATCCCTCTTCGTTCGGGTATAAACTATCCCAGGCGTCGATCCAACCCGCAGCGTGCAGAAGGGCCAATAACGGACTGTCGGCGGGTCGACAAAAGTCGCCAATTAGGAGCGTTGGGTCAGGAAGTTTCTCCGTATAGTTCAATGTTTCAATCAGGTAGTCGTGGGTTTGTTCATAGACTGGCGAGTAATGCACATTTAGTACATTAAAACTACTACCATCTGTAAAACCGAAGTGCGCATGCATGATAATGCGGCTACTAGCTTCTTTGTATTCGGGTCGGTTATTAAGTCGGTGCAGGTAGATGTCTGCTGGTTCTATTTTTGACAACAGCGCCAAGCCTTCAGTGATGCCCTTGTGGGTGTGGGCGGGCTGAAAGTGGCAAAAGGGATATTTAGGGAGTAATCTGGTCAGTTGTTCGGCCTGGTTTGAGCCATCCAGAAGGCGGTTGTAAAAAGCAGCCTGTAAGACGACAATATCGGGTTTAAGGTATTCAATGGTTGCCCGAATGTAGTCGCGGCGAACGGACCATTTGCCATGTTTCGTATTGTAACCATCAATATTCAGCGACAGAACGGAGGGCATGATTCAGCAGGATTGGTTTTATTACAATACCGAAAACCGAATCTTTTGTTGAGCCGGAACGCAAAACTTTAGCGAAAGCCTACTGCCCTCAAAAGCAAAACCCGATTAGCGCCGGGCCAATCGGGTTTATGAATAGTTACAACAAGTTTATACCAGGGCCACTTCGGTAACCGTTGCTTCGAGCAACAAGGTAAGTTCCTGTCCGTCGGAGATAGCTCCAATTTCATTTTTTCTCAACGCCGTCAGCGTCATTGCAGCATTTGCGCCCGTTGGTTCACTGGTATATTCTGTGCAAACAACAGGACGTTGGTAGCCATTGACTTTGGTAATCACGCGTTCGATGGCTGGGCTATTCTCATGGTGGTGGAAACTAACAACATCGGAATAGAACAGCGACATTGTGTTTAACAAGTCAAATTGCTCGGTATAATTCCAGGTTCCAACTGTCAACGGCTGCGAAGGCCGCACGGACCAGGCCCATTCGAAGGCCCGCTTGAGCAGCGGCACCGACTCGTTGAAGAGTGCCGAGTTGCCAGGTTCATTGTACAAATCCCACATCAGCACCCGCTCATCGTTGGCGAAATGGGACAGAATATCAACAACGTACGATTCTAGTTGCGAATAGGCCGAAAGGTTACCAACTTCTTCCTGACCGGGTGATTGTACCACACCCCGTGTGCCGGTCGATTTGGTAAAGTCATTCAAAAGGACAAAAACAGTCTTTATCTCGTGGCTGGCTGCAAGGGCAAGATAGGTTTCCATCCGGTTTTTCAAGCCTTCCGGGTCGTACTGCCAGGCGAGGTTATGCAGAAAAACACGCATGGTGTTAAACCCGAGACTACGGGCAAAGCCTAGTTCCTGATCAATCGTGTCCTGATTGAAGGTCTGGTCTTGCCACATGTCGAACTGATTAGCGGCATTACTGGGAATAAAATTGCAACCCGTTAGCAATGGTTGGGAAGCAAACCAGTCGTATGCCTGCTCTTCTGACCACTGGCCAGCGATTTGATTGGAGAGACCAGCCTGAAAACGGTAGGTCTGCAACGAAGAAAATATATTGCGGTTCATCTCGTATTCTACGTCTGTTACTGATTGGATTCAAATGTAGAAGTTAGGTTTAATTTATACTAGATAGGATCTTGGCGGCATCCACATTTTAACGGACATTTAATTGATCTAGAGCGTCTAAGCTTCGTTTTGTACAACTTTTCTTCATTCAGTGCAAAAGGCTGGCAGTACTGCGATTGTATTGAAAATATTAGCAGGTATACATGTGATTAATTATACGGGCTATGAGAATGATCCTGTTTTAACTATGTGGCCTTCCTTGCTGGAAACAACCAAAACAGGATTGTTACTAAGTAGTCGAAGATGATAACTTTTGTCTGATAATTAAGGCTATAAAATCCATTTGAAAAAAGTGAAATATGACTTTTTTGGGTAAGCCTTCCGCTTGAAAATTAGTAATTATAAGATTATGAAGTATTTATCCAAAGAATACGTATATACGTAAGAAAAGGAATAAAATAAAAGAAGTAGCAATTGATATATGAAGGAAAAAAACGATGAAAAATAGCCTGTTTATTTTTCAAAACGGATTTGAAATTTCCTAAGACGTAGCACCCTTCAAAAAGTAACGCTCTCTGGGTAACTTTTTTTGAGAATTATTTTTTCGCCTTCAACGATGTCAAACGGGGGAGAATAAAAACAATTAAATTTTATAAATGCAACATTGTTGCATTTATAAAAAGAGTCTTATCTTTGCAGAGCTAACCAGTTAATTTTATTGCATATGAAATGGATTCCCCTCGGGCAAAAAGCAGACTACTTTGGTATAACAGGGTCGGTACTTTGTATTATCCATTGCTTACTTACGCCTATACTCGCCATGAGTTCAACCTTCATCCGGCATGACGCACTTTGGGCCGGTTACCTCAGCATGGATTATGTCTTTATAGGGATCAATGTACTCGCTGTTTTCTCAGCCACGCGGCACGAGACTACAAAAGGAATCAAAATTGCGCTTTGGAGCTTCCTGAGCCTTTTTGCCACTGCGTTGCTGCTGGAAGAAGTCAACGAAATTTTTGAGTACGTGGCCTACGCAGCCTCTGTCGGACTGGTCGTTAGTCATCTGCGTAATATTCGCTATTGCCGGCTTCATCATACTGCCCGCACCCGTACTGCTGTAAGCTAGCTTCGGAAAAGAAAGCAAACAGACTATACTTTTTGTGTACATTGTTTGCAACATAGTTGCATGATTCGTATTTTTCTGCTTATATCTGGAAAATCTGAAAAGAATCAACTCTATGAAACGTCTTCTGTTCCTAGTGCTTCCACTTACTATATGGAATTTGTCCTGTTCAACCGGTGAAAAAAAAGACCCAGCCCTGGAAGAGGCCGCTAAGTACCACAATGAGGCAACAGAAATTCAAGCCGTAGTTGAACCCCAGATCGAGCGAATCGACTCGCTGAAAACGCTTTTGACCCAGCGTACAGAACCCGCCGCTAAAGCTACAGTTGCGTCGCTGGATAGTCTAAAAAAAGCATTTGAAGATTGGGAAGGTAATTTGGTCGAAGTGCCGGGAATGCCCCATAAACACAGCCATGACCACGGAGATCACGAGCATCATCACCATGCGGATGCCACGTTAAAAGATTTGCCCGCCGATCAGATGCGTGATTTGCAGCGGGAAATTCTAACCAATATCAAAGAAATTCAAAAGCAAACGGAAGCTACTCTGAAAAGAGCTTCAACACTTTTATAATGAACACAACCACTGAGGATTACGAGATTATTATTGTTGGCGGGAGCTTCGCTGGCCTGAGCGCGGCTCTGGTGCTGGGGCGCTCGCTGCGCCAGGTTTTGGTGCTGGACAGTGGCCAGCCAGCCAACCGACAAACCCCGCATTCGCATGGTTTTTTGACCCGCGACGGCGACAAGCCCACTGATTTGCTGGCCATTGCGCGGGAGCAGGCTTTAGCGTACCCAACCGTTCGTTTGCTAACTGCCCAAGCGACAACGGCGAGCGGCGAAGCAGGGAATTTTGTGGTGACTACCGACAAAGGAGACACTTTTGGGGCAAAACGGCTTTTACTGGCCACGGGTTTAACGGAAGTAATGCCTGCTCTTCCCGGCTTTGCGGAATGCTGGGGAATTTCCATTCTGCATTGTCCGTATTGCCACGGGTATGAAGTGAAAGACGAGGCCGTAGGCATCCTGGCAAACGGAGACAAGGGGTTTGACATGATGAAGCTTATTCAGCACTGGAGTCCGAACCTGACGCTCTTTACCAACGGGCCATCTACCCTAACGCCCGAACAGACGGCTAAACTGAAAGAGCACGGACTAAACTTGGTTGAGACACCCGTCATTGCCATACAGCATAATGAGGAGCGAATGACCAACTTGTTGCTGTCTGACCAGACAAAACATGCTTTAGGGGCTATGTATGCTCACCCGCACCTGAATCAAAAATCGGATTTAGCCCAGCAATTAAGTTGTGAACACGACGATCTGGGCTTTGTAAAAATCGACGAATTCGGCAGAACCAACGTAGAAGGCGTGTATGCGGCAGGTGATACACAAACCATGCAACGTCAGGTACTGGTAGCAGCCGCCAACGGGCTGAAAGCGGCTACTACAATTAACAGAGAACTTATTTGGGCAGAATTTTAACAGGGAGGCAAGAAGCAGCGCTTTATGATTTTGCTGCTTCTTGCTGTAACTTCCCTTCTTTTTGCTCCCGTTCCGTGAGGGCCTCGCAGTATTGTCTGTTTTGTTTCTCAAAGACTTTCATCAGAACCATAAAGTAAGCCATCAGCAAGGGACCGATAACTAGACCAAGAATGCCAAAAATCGGTACGCCAAGCACAATACCTGTCAGAGTGACAAAGGGATGCACATCGCCCATCCGCTTCGCCAGGGCAATCCGCAGGAGATTATCGATATTAACAATAACCACTACCCCAACGACCAGAATACCAACTCCACTACCAGTAGAACCCTGAGAGATCATAATAAGGCCTGCGGGACCCCAAACAAGGGGCGTCCCTAAAACGGGTATAAAGGCCATGAAAAAGGCCACCGTACCCCAGAAAGCAGCGTCAGGAACGCCAAAAATCCAGAGCGTTAAGCCTGTCAATACGGCTTGTACCAAAGACACCAGCGCCTGGCCCAGGACGTTGGCATTAACCATGTTTTTAAGATCTTCACCCAACTCGTCAATTGTTTCCCGGCGGAAGGGCAGGTATTTACGAAAGCCGCGCAGGAAAGCCTCTTCTTCCATGAACATAAAATACAGCGCGACATACAGCAAGCCCAGAATAATCACCAGATCGAGCGTGCCACTAAGAACCATTGGAAATTGCTTGCTGGCGAAAGAGGCTCCCTGACTAACAACGGATTTGATGTTATCCTGACTGGTCAATTGAAGTCCCGTTGCCTTTTCCAGCTTATCGATCAATTGCAAGATCTGTTCGGAATTTTTACTGTAAAACTGAATTCGGTCAACCAGCAGCAGGCTGAGCGATAGAAAAGGCAGGATAATTACGATCAGCGAAAAGAGCATGAGCAGAACCGTGATGAGTCGTCGGTTGAGCTTTCGTTTGTGAACCAGATTATTAAACCACGGTCTAAAGACAACGTATAAAATGCCAGCGCCCAGAAAGGCACTAATGTATTGCCGTAAGCCAAGAAGAATAAATCCAGCAATGACGATCAGGCTGGTAATGAGCAAGATGCGCTGTTGACGGGGGGTGTAAATATTAGCCATGATAAGTCAGATGAAAATTAGTTGAGCGATCGCTCCCCCTATAAACTCATCTGGCTTATCAGATTGTTTTTTTTTGATTCATTAACATTCAGTAGCACTGAGCGCTAGGCCCGCCTCGGATGTCTCTTTGTATTTAGTGGACATATCCCGACCCGTTGCTTTCATCACTTTGATGACGGCATCCAGCGAAATTTTCTGGTGAGCAGGCGTCCCCGCCGTGGCCAGTAAGAAGGCATTATACGCTTTAACGGCACCCATCGCGTTGCGCTCGATACACGGAATCTGAACGTAGCCGCCAATGGGATCGCAGGTCATGCCGAGGTGGTGTTCAATGCATATTTCAGCCGCCGACTCAACCGCGTCAATCGGCTTGCCCGCGCAGTAGGTAAGGAAGGCCGCGCCCATGGCGGCAGCGGTTCCAATTTCGCCCATACAACCCATTTCGGCCCCCGATATGCTGGCATTGTGTTTCACCAGAAAGCCCACCGCAGCGGCGGCCAGCATGCCTTTTCGGAGTGTTTCTTTATCGTAATGAAAGTGTTTTTTAGCGAGAAAAGTCAGACCGGGAATGACGCCGGAAGCCCCCGAAGTAGGGGCGGTGACGACGATGCCTCCCGCCGCGTTTTCTTCTGAAGCAGCCAGGCAATACGCATTTAAAAAGATCAGAAAACTATCCGACGATTGGGACAGGCCACAGGCTTGTTTATACAGAACGGGCGCTTTTCGATGCAGCCGAATCGAGCCGGGTAGAATGCCTTTGTGTCGCAGGCCTCGTTTTACAGCCTTGTGCATAAAGTCCAGAATCTGGTCAATGCGCAGGTTAATTTCTTTCCGTGACCGGCCTGTAAGCGCCATTTCGTTGGCAATTAGTACGTCTTCCAGGGGCAACTTGCTGGCAGTCAGGTGCGATCGCAACTCTTTCATGGTGCGGTAAGGGTAAGGCAGGTCCACCGAAACCGGACCAGCTTCGGGTTCCCCTTTCCGAATGACAAAACCACCCCCAATGGAATAATATTCTTCTTCCGCCAGAATTTCCCCATTGGCTTCCAATTTCAAAACCATGGTATTGGCATACGGCGATTCGTAGCGTTTGCGCTCGAAATGCAGGCTGTTGTTATTAATGTCAATTGACCGGGAGCCGACCTGAATCGGATAATTAATGGCGGGATCTTTCAGCAAGGCGAGCAACTCTTCCGGGTCGGTCGTTTCGGGTTGCCAGCCCAGCAGGCCCGCCACAATCGCCCGGTCGGTGCCGTGACCTTTGCCGGTGGCACTGAGGGAGCCGTATAAATAAATGCCAATCGCCGTGGCTTTTTGTTGAATAGCTTCGGGAAGTTGTTGCAGGCGTTGCAGAAAGTCAAAGGCCGCTTTCATGGGGCCAATCGTGTGGGAGCTCGACGGCCCGGGACCAACTTTAAACAAATCGAAAACCGAGGTGGTAATCGGGGAAGTATTCATATTTTTAGAAAATTTCTGACGAAGTAAGGCTAAAAGTTACTGATAAATTCCTTTTGGATAATAGGTTGTACCTACTAAGCTTGCCCTTATTCCTTAACCAAATGAAATATGCAATAATTCCAGTGGTTGTTGTGGCGCTGGCCGGACTCGTATCCACGCAAATTGTTCCCGGCGAATCGCCACCTTCCCGCGAATGGCCTGAATACTTGGGCGGCCCCGACCGGAACCACTATTCGCCACTGGATCAGATCAATATAACCAACGTTAGTCAGTTAAAGGTAGCTTGGGAATACCATAGCCGCGATTCGGGGCAAGTGCAATGCAATCCCATTATTGTTGGAGGACTGCTCTACGGCGTAACAGCTACGAGCCAGCTTTTTGCCCTGAACGCAGCCACTGGCCAGGAAAAGTGGCGCTATACCGAAAAGGGAGCGGGTGGCCTGAACACCAACCGGGGCGTGACCTATTGGGCAGATGGCGACGATAAACGCATTTTGGTGGCAATCGGTCCCTGGTTGTATGCTATCAACGCCTTGACCGGACAGCCCATTCCGACCTTTGGCGACGGCGGCCGCGTGAGCTTGAAGGCGGGCCTAGGGCCAACCGCTCAGGATAAAATGGCTATTTCCAACACACCAGGAACGCTTTTTGGCGACTTAATCATCATGCCGCTGCGGCTGTCCGAAGGAGCTGATGCAGCACCAGGCAATATTCAGGCGTTTAACGTTCGGACGGGAAAATTGGCGTGGTCTTTTCGGACCATCCCGCATCCCGGTGAATATGGCTATACGACCTGGCCGAAAGAGGTTTACAAAAACACGGAAGTCGGCGGAGCCAACAACTGGGCGGGGATGGCCGTAGATCGACGGCGGGGGATCGTCTACGTGCCGACCGGGTCGGCGGCGTTCGACTTTTACGGCGGAAATCGGAAAGGACAGAATCTGTTTGCTAACTGTCTACTGGCGCTGGATGCCCGGACGGGAAAGCGGCTCTGGCATTTTCAGGCGGTGCACCACGACATTTGGGACCGGGATTTTCCGGCACCACCAAACCTGATTACAGTTACTCAAAAGGATCCCGATGGGCGGCCACGGCGCATCGATGCCGTAGCGCAGGTTACCAAAACGGGGCATGTGTTTGTCTTCGACCGCGTAACGGGAAAGCCGCTGTTTCCCATCGACGAAAAGCCATTCCCAAAATCAGATTTGCCGGAGGAAATCACCTGGCCCACGCAACCCATTCCCCGAAAGCCCCTTCCCTTTGCGCGTCAAACCATCACGGAAGCCGATTTGAATCCGTATTCAGAAGCGAAAGATTCGTTGCTGGCCACGTATCGGCGGGCGCGCAAGGGCCTGTTCCAGCCGCTCGGGAAAGTGCCGACATTGGTGTATCCGGGGCTGGATGGCGGCGCGGAATGGGGCGGTGCGGCGGTCGATCCCGAGGGAATTATGTACGTTAATGCCAACGAAACGGCCTGGCTGCTGAGTCTGGGCGATACGCCCAAAGCCGATGAACTGGCGCATTTGAGTCCTGGACAGCGGGTTTATACGCTTACCTGCGCTTCCTGTCATGGACCGGAGCGGAGGGGCAATCCGGCCAGTGGTTTTCCGTCGCTGGTGGACATTGGTCAACGTCGGGATCGAGATTATGTGGCTAAAGTAATCACGACGGGAAAAGGCATGATGCCCAGCTTTGCCAGCCTGTCCGCCGCTGAAAAACAGGCCTTGATTTCTTTTTTATTCGGGGAAGAAAAGCAGGAAATGGTGGCCGCCGCAACGGCTAAAAAGCCTTCTCTGCCTTACAAATTCAATGGCTATACCAAATTTCTGGACAGCAAAGGCCAGCCCGGTATTCGCCCACCCTGGGGAACCCTGACGGCCATCGACCTTAATACGGGCAATCATCGCTGGCAGATTCCGCTGGGGGAAGTCAAAGAGCTGACTGCCAAGGGAATTGCGCCAACCGGAACGGAAAACTACGGAGGGCCGGTCATTACGGCGGGTAGTCTGTTATTCATTGCTGCCACCAAAGACGGCATGTTCCGGGCTTTCGATAAAAAGACCGGCAAGCTGCTTTGGCAGGCCGAACTGCCCGCGTCGGGGTTTGCCACCCCAAGTACGTACGAGGTGGCCGGAAAACAGTACGTGGTAATTGCCTGCGGAGGCACCAAACTAGGAACAAAAAAAGGCGACAGCTACGTCGCCTTTGCACTTCCGTGATACAAGAATTTGCGTGAGAAGTGGGGTAATCAACGGTTACTCCACCACAATTTCATCCATCGCGATAGCCGTCGGTTTGCCCGCACGGGGAAGGCCAGCCGGGGCTGGTCCCGCGTTTTTCGCCCTCAGACGAACGTAACGCGCCCGAGCCGTTTTGAAATCGGCAACGGCGGGTAAAATGCCCCATTCGCCTTCCAGGTTGTATTTCACGGGCTGCGAAATGGCTTCCTTGTACGTCGCGCCATCCTGCGACAAACCAATCTCTACCGTCGAAGGTGGAAAGTCATTGTACGGAATGCGCTTCAGAAAATTAGCCGATACTTTCGTGACGGACCGAACTTCGCCGAGATCAATGACCACTTCCAGGTCTTCGCCTGTTACGCTCACCCATTCCGCCTTGTTGCGGGGACTTTGCGCTACCTGTCCGTCGGTGAGCCGCTTCCGTTCGGGATCGGTCGCGTCGGCCAGCGTTCCGGTGTAGGTGTACGGTTTGCCTTTTGCACGGTGGATAAAGAAGGTTTCTTCAAACTTGGTACCCGCCGTGGTGATGGCCTTGATGGTGGTCGTTTTCTTGAGTGCGATGGGCGAAATGTACTCGGTAGAAGACGTAGAAGGATCTTTCCCGTTGAGCGTGTAGAAAATTTTGCTGTCGGAATCCTGTTTTTCCAGTCGCACTTGCATTTGTCCTTCGTCCGTAAACTGCGTCACGGCGCGTACGTCCAGAAAACGTTTGGAGTACTTGACGTTCAGGAAAGAGAGGCGTTTGAGGTGCTCTTTCAGCCGAACGGCGAAATCTTCAAAGTTGCGGGGGCCTTGGGGAATCCAGCCAATTTCGGCCAGGGCCGTCGCGCGTGGGAAAGCCATGTACTCAACCTGCTCAGGCGTACGCATGTACTCCGTCCACACATTGCCCTGTACGCCCAGAATGTATTTTTGCTGCTCCGGCGACAGTTCAGCGGGGGTAGGTTCGTAGCTGTATACTTTTTCGAGCGGCAGGTAACCGCCAGCAGCCAGTGGCTCTTGGGCCGGATTGGCCTGGTAGTAGTCGAGGTAGCAGTAATCCGAAGGAGTCATGATCACGTTGTGCTTCTGTTTGGCGGCTTCGATGCCGCCCGACGTACCCCGCCAGCTCATAACCGTTGTTGTCGGAGCCGGGCCGCCGCCTTCCAGAATTTCATCCCAGCCGATGACGGCTTTTCCTTTAGACACGACGAATTTCTCGATGCGCCGGATGAAGTAGCTTTGTAGTTCGTTTTCATTTTTTAGCCCTAATTTTTTAATTAGTGACTGGCAAAAGGGGCTTTTTTTCCAGGCTTCTTTAGGACATTCGTCGCCGCCAATGTGGATGTATTTACCGGGAAATAAGGCCATTACTTCGGTCAGGACATTCTGCAAAAACGTAAACGTCGGTTCTGTTGGACAGAAGACATCCTCGAAAATACCCCAGCGCGTGGCTACGTCGTACTTTTTGGCCGGATCGCAGGACAATTCGGGGTAGGCTGCCAGCGCCGCCAGCGCGTGGCCGGGCAGTTCAATTTCTGGAATGATGGTTACGTGCCGGGCAGCGGCGTAGCGAACCACGTCCCGAATTTGCTCCTGGGTATAAAAACCACCGTATTCGATTCCGTCGAATTTGGCCGGGTAATTCTCCGCATTGTGTCCCAGCACCGTTTCGCGGCGTTTCGAGCCAATTTGCGTGAGTTTAGGGTATTTTTTGATTTCGATCCGCCAGCCCTGGTCTTCGGTCAAGTGCCAGTGAAACGTGTTCATTTTGTGCAGCGCAATCAGATCAATGTATTTCTTGATGAACGAAACCGGCATGAAATGACGACCCACGTCCAGATGGAGGCCTCGGTAGGCATAGCGGGGACGGTCGAGGATATCGCAGGCGGGCATCGACCACGAAACGTTCTCTACTTTTTTAGGGCTAAACGCTTCGGTGGGTAACAATTGCAAGAGCGTCTGTACCGCGTAAAAAAAACCTTTAGGCGCTTCGGCTTCTACCACCACGCTGTTCGGCGAGACTTTCAGCAGGTAGCCTTCAGGACCGCATTTCCCGCCTTTGTGGGGATTAAAAAAAATATGTTTTCCCTTGGCTAAAGCCGGGGTAAGAGACGCTACCGACAAGGGCAAACCGCTGGCTGTTTTCAACTGAGTGGCCAACAATTGAGCGGCGGCCTGCGCTCCGGCATTTTTCGGTGCCACAACCAGACGGGTTGTCGTGGTTAAGGCAAAGCGCCCATCCTTACCATTGAATCGGGCCGGGAAAGGAAGAAGATTATACGTGTTATCCGACTGGGCAAAAAGGGAAATGGAAAGGCAAAAACAAAGAAAAAAAAGGATAGACCGTTTCATGAATCTCGCTTCAGGGACTGGGTAATGACGATAAAGGTAAACGCTAATTTCGTTAAATGGGCGCATAACAATCAACGTCCTAGTTTAAGGTTACGTCATATAGTTGACCAAATTGTAGGAAAAATTAGGCGGAGAAAGGAAAAAACGAAACCTGCGCGCTTTTATAGGTGATCGCTGCCATGTTTAGCCGAGTATCGTCAAGCTAGCCCCAACCCTAAAGAAGTAATGAACAAATTCGCTGCCTTTTGCCTTAGCTTGCTCTTCTTTCTAAGTGGGGCTTTTGTTTTTGCCGAGACAATCTATGTTTCGCCCACCGGCAATGACGCCAATCCGGGAACCTTAAAAAAGCCCCTGGCTTCGTTGCAGGGCGCGCGCGATAAAGTGCGTTCGCTGCGACAAGGAAATACCAAGGCAAAAGCAATGAAAGTAGTGGTGCTAGGAGGCGATTATTTCATGACGGAACCGTTGCGGCTAAGCGCGGAGGACGGTGGCACGGCTGAAGCTCCCATTGTTTATACTGCCCGGAAAGGCGACCACCCGGTTTTTTACGGGGGCTTTCCAATCAGTGAATTTGAAAAAGTGAATGATAGCCTTTGGAAAGCGTCGGTGCCGGGCGGGCAGACCTTTGAGCAATTGTTTGTCAATGGGCAGCGGGCGATTCGAGCGCAATATCCAAATCAGGGCTTCTATCAGCCAAAAGCCATTTCCGAAACAGCTATTCGACAGGGTGAAGGACGAGTGGCCGACTCGGCTACCCAAAAGATTAGTTTGCATCCAGAGCAGGTATCTTTGCTGGCTAAACTGTCCCGAAAAGAGATTGATGAGGCTGTTTTTACGTTTTACCATAATTGGGATAACACCCGAAAAAGACCTCTTCGTTTTAGCGTCCAGGATTCGGCTGTTTACATCACTGGCCACGGAATGAAGCCCTGGAACAAGCTAACACCCAACACCCTTTTCACGATTGAAAACGTGAAATCCGCCTTGGACGCGCCTGGCGAGTGGTATCTGGACAAGGCAGGTGTTTTGTTTTATCATCCCCGGCCCGGCGAATCGCTGGCGAATGTAAGCTGCTTTGCGCCGTATCTTGAGCAATTTCTAATTATCCAGGGAACAGAGAGCCAACGCGTTGAAAACCTGATTTTCGAGAATCTTTCCTTCCAGATTTCGGGCTATAGCATGCCGCCTACCGGCAATGAACCCATGCAGGCCGCCGCTGCCATTGAGGCGACGATTATGGTTGATTACGCCAGTCAAATTCAGTTTGTGAACTGCGAAATTGCGCATACTGGTTCCAATGGAATCTGGTTTAGAAACGCCTGTTCGGAGGGGAAAGTGGAACACTGCTACCTACACGATCTAGGAGCGGGGGCGGTGAAAATCGGCCCGATTCAAGCGCCTAAACAAGAGGTTAACCTGACGAAAAACATCACGGTGAACAACAATATTTTCCACTCGGGAGGGCATGTCCTTCCCTGCGCCGTAGCCTTAATTATTTTCAATGCGAGTGATAACATATTGACCCATAATGACATTGGTGACTTTCGGTATTCAGGAATCTCAGTAGGGTGGGTATGGGGGTATGGCTCCAGCCCGACTAAGCGGAATAAAATTGAGTTCAACCACATACACCATCTGGGGTGGGGTGTTCTGAGCGATATGGGCGGTGTTTATACGCTGGGCTTATCAGAGGGTACTTCCGTGAGCAATAACCTGATTCATCATATTTATTCGTATACCTACGGTGGCTGGGGACTTTACACGGACGAGGGATCGACGGGGATTACAATGGAAAATAATCTGGTTTATGCCTGTAAAAGCTCCGGATTTCACCAGCATTACGGCAAAAACAACGTGATTCGTAATAACATTTTTGCCAACCAGCTTCGGGCTCAATTGGAAGCAACGCGGGTAGAAGACCACAACTCGTTTACCTTTACGAATAACATTATTTATTACGGCAAAGGTTTTTTGGTGGGCAATCGCTGGGATAAGGTCAATTTTACAGCGGATTATAATTGTTACTGGAATACCAGCGGTTTGACCAATAAAGTGGCAAAAATGTCGTTCGAGGAATGGCAAGCGAGTGGAAAAGATAAAAACTCCGTGATCGCGGATCCAACGTTTGTGGATCCGGCCCATTTTGATTTTCAACCTAAAAATCACTCCGTCTTGAAAGCTATAAATTTCAAGCCGTTCAACTACGAGAAGGCGGGGGTCTACGGAAACCGCGACTGGAAAGACAAAGCTCTTTTTGATCCGGTTCTCGCGCAAAAATTTGACCAAACCGTGGCAGAACTGGAAGAAAAAGCGGCTAAGTGAGCCGCCTTAACTAATTAATCCGGGTACTGTGTTCGAGTGCATAATCGTTCCCTGATCGACCCAGATGATATAGGCTTTGCCGCCCGCCCGTTCGATGGCTTCGGCAACCACCTCTGGATTTTCGGGAGCGTAGGCGAACATACAGCCACCACCGCCGGAACCGTTGATTTTGCCGCCGTAGGCACCAGCCCGGAGCGCTTCGTCGATCATGCGGTCAATTTTAGGCGTAGAAACCAGCTTGGCATCCCGAAGGCTGGTCTGGTGGGTGTTAAGCAGATTGCCCAAGGAATGGTGATCGATGCGCCCTTGCCGGAACATGGCCAGCGCCTCCCGCAGAACATCCCGGTCGGAGAGGTTGCCTTTGAAGAGCGAAAACTCCGCCTGGGTTAGCAAATGCTGATACGTATCTGCCGCATTCTGGGGAAACGTGTGGAGCGAAAAGGAAGGGTCGAACTGGCTGATCTTATTCATGGCCTGCAACATGCCCAGTTTGACGTGTTTTAGAACCCCGATGGTATCTTTCGGTTCGAGCGAGTCGCCCAATACGAAAGCCCCTAGCTTCGGCTGAAACGTTTCGACATGGATAGTAGGTTTCGATTCCAGATAAATAACACCGCCTACCGCCGTTGCGTAGTGGTCCATCATGCCGCCTGGCTCACCAAATTCCAGAACTTCAGCTTTATAGGCCAGCTCCGCCAGCCTTTTGGGTGTCAGTTCCTGAGGCTCATCGGCCAATTGCGCTAAAACATTCAGCCAGGTAATTAGCAACGCCGACGAGCTGGAAGTCCCGGCATTGATTGGAATATTTCCGCTTACCTCGCCTTTAATCCCATTTGAAAAGCGGAACCCTTCCCGAAAAAGTACATTGATTGCACTGCGAAAATAGTCGCGCTCGTGTTGGTAAGGCAGGGGGAGAGGCGTCAGCGGAAAGCGTTCTTTGGCGTCAATATCCGGTAAAAGCAGCCGTACTTCGGGCGTTGTAATTGGCTCGGCAACAATCGAAATGCGACGCGATATCGCAGCGGCAATAACCGGCAGACCCAGGTAATCCTGATGTTCACCAAAAAGGCAGATGCGGCCAGGCGTGGAAATCGATACCGGGAAATGAGGCGAAAAGGTGGAATTCATTGGTTTCATTTTTAGCGCAGCAATAGGTGCCAACGCCGCTGGTTTCGCGAAGAGTTGGCACCTATTGCTGTCTGAACATATTGTTGAGTCTAATTAATACACGTCATTCAGGGCGAAAATTGGCTTGTTGGTTTTCCACTTGCCCCGCGTGAAATCCGGTATCTCGACAGGCTTACTCCCCTCAGCAATACTTTTCTCCGATAACGGACTTATGGCGCTCCAAACAGCGGCGTCGTATACGTCAATGGGCGGAGCCACTTGCTGTTTAATGGATTCGATAAAGGCGCGCAGTACGAAGAAGTCAATACCACCGTGGCCGGCATTCTGCGCGGTTTGGGCGTGTTGTTTCCAGAGTGGGTGGTCGTATTTTTCCTGATAGGCCGTAAACGGTTCCCATTGGTGCGGCTTAGGACTAACGCCTTCGAGATAAATAGTATGCCCATCGTCCATCCAGATGCCTTGCGTGCCTTGCGCCCGGAAACCAAGCGAATAGGGGCGGGGCGAGTTGGTGTCGTGCATAATGACGATATTCTCGCCATTGGCGCACTGAATCATGGTGGTTACTACGTCACCCAATTTAAAATTCACCTTCGCATTCGGGTGGTTGGGGCCGCCTTTGTCCACTACGTACTTATGCAGGCCGCGCGATTGGGTAGCCATGGAAGTAAGGTGCATAAAACGATTACCCCGGTTGATGTTTAGCCAGTGAGCAACGGGCCCCAGGCCGTGAGTTGGGTATAAATCGCCGTTGCGATCCACGGAGTGCTGCGTCCGCCAGCGGGCTTCGGAATAGCCTTTTTCGCCAAATTCGGCGCCAACGCCACCAATGGATTTTCCGTCGTTAAACTTAATGTTTCGTAGGTCGTGCTGGTAGCCACAATGCGCGTAAGTCATCTCGCCAAACAAACCCTGACGAATCATGTTCAGGACGGCCATCACGTCGCGGCGATAGCAGACATTTTCCAGAATCATGCAGTGCGAACCCGTTTTTTCAAACGTATTCACCAAATCCCACGACTCCTTCAGGGTCACGGTCGCCGATACTTCGAGGCCCGCGTATTTGCCCGCCTTCATGGTGGCAACGGCCATTGGAACGTGCCATTCCCAGGGCGTTGCGATAACCACGCCGTCGATATCATCGCGTTTGAGCATGTCCAGAAACGCTTCGTCGCCTTTGGTGTAAGCTACCGGAGCCGGGCGGCCTTTTTTCGCAATTAGGGCATTGGTACGGCTGATGGCTTCCGGATCAGGATCGCAAATGGCCGTAATAACAACATCATCCCGGTAAAGTGCCTGTTGAACATGGCCACGTCCCCGTGCCCCAACGCCAATAAAAGCCAGCCGAACTTTCGCTAGGGCGGAGGGTGTCTGGGCGTTGGCAGACTCAAATAAGGAAGGTAAAAGCGGTACGGCAGCCGTGCTCAGGGCGGCAGTACGCAGGAAGGTTCTGCGGGATGAGATAGACATGATGAGTTAAGGACGGATGCCGCCTTAAAAAGGCTTTTTTTAACTGAATAGGATACCGAAATTTGGCGAAAAAGAAGCGCGAAAGCAATAGCGTATTCAATTATATAAATCATAGTTCATGTAACTTTGGCGTGAACAAACGTTTGTTCTTGGTTGCGCAAACGTTTGCTCAAATTGGAAGAAATTTGCTCCTCCAGGCAGGAAACGGTAAATTGGAAGGCTGAACACGCCAGATGAATGAAAGAAGTCGTTACGATCAAGGAAATTGCCCGCCAGTTAAACGTGTCACCGTCTACGGTTTCCCGTGCGTTGCAGAATCATCCGCGCATCAGCATCCAGACCCGGGAGGCCATCCGTGCTTTGGCGGAAAAGCTAAAATACCTGCCGAGCACTACCGCCCGTAACCTGCAACGGGGAAAAACGGGGGTCATTGGGGTGGTTCTGCCTAAAGCCGGAGAGAATTTTTTTGCGGATGTGATCAACGGTGTAGAAGAGTTGGCTTTTGCCCACCAGTTTACCGTGGCGCTGTATCAATCGCACGATCATTTTGAGCGGGAAAAACAAATTCTGAACGTACTGGCTTCCAATCGGGTCGATGGCGTGTTACTGTCAGTTGCCGCCGAAACAGCGCAATTTGACCACATTCAGGAATTGATTGATCGCCAGATTCCCGTGGTGCTTTTTGATCGGATTCCGCCGAACCTGGCGGCGCATCAGGTGAGTTGCAACATCGAGCGAGGGGCTTACGAAGCGACCAAGTGGCTGGCCCAGCGCGGCTACCAACGAATTGCCTTTTTAAATGGCCCCCACGCGCTGGTGGCTAGTGAAGAACGCTACCGGGGCTATATTACGGCATTACTCGAAGAAGGTCTGCCCGTCGAAAATGCACTGATCAAACGAGTTGACCTGACAACGGAGGACGCATTTTTAAAGATGAACCAGTTACTGAACGGCGAAACGCGTCCTGATGCGGTGCTGGCCTTTAACGAATACGTAGCTTTGGATGCCATGCAGGCGTGCCGTCTGAACGGACTATCGGTCAATCGGGATATTGCTTTTGTCAGTTTCGCCAATATAGGCTGGAACAAGTATCTGGAGCACCCGCCGCTGGCTTCGGTTGAGCAGCACCCCCAGAAAATAGGCTATAAAGCAGCGGAGATTTTGTTGCGGGTTATTAGCGGCGAAATAGCACCCACCGATTTGCAGAAGATCATTCTGGAGCCGGAGTTGATTATCAGAGGATAAAAAATTTGTTATCAACTGATCAGTTGAAACAAAGGGCTGGGTTAAGTTTTCTCTAATTTTTTTTACATTTACAGCCTTGACAATCGGCTGCATTACATACGACTCGCTGCGCTAGGCAGGCTTACCTTCCATTGGTAAGGCTTTCGGTTACACTGTGCTACACACAGTGTCCGGCTTCGGTTTGCCTGCCTAGTGAGGCCACCTTCTCATCATTTCCTTCTTTAAAGTAAAACTTCACTGTTTCGGCATGGACACCGTGCGTTTCGCTGCGCTGTGTATCCTGTTACGAAACAATCGCTCATCCATTCGTTATGCAGCAGTCAGAAATCAATAAATCGCTCATCCGTGATTTTTATCGGAGAGCCGTAGGGCAGGGCGACATTGCCTTTGCTCAGGAAATAATTGCCGAGGATTACATTCAGCACAGTCCGGGCATAAAGCCGGGAAAAGCCGGTATTTTGGAGGCACTTCACGCCATGAAACAGATGCCCAAACCAGCCGCGCCAACAAAGCCTTTCATGCGCTTGATTGCCGAAGGCGATTATGTGGTAACGAATCTCAGCTTTGATTGGGGCGAAAAACAAAAGGCGGTAGTCGATGTCTTCCGTTTTCAGCATGGAAAAGTGGCTGAGCACTGGGATGCCATCCAGGATCAACCCGAAACGACGTTAAATGGCCATCCCTTGCTGGATGGAGCGCTGGAAATTGAGGATTTAGCTTTAACGGTGGAAAATAAGCAGCTTGTGCAGTCCTTTTACCAGCAGGTATTCGTTGATCGGGAGGTTAGCGGGCTAGCTGATTTTGTCACCGCTGATCTGGTGCAACATAAACCCGAAATCGAGAATGGACTGGGAGGGTTAAAGGCGTACATCAGGCAGGAAGCGCCTTTGTTTTCGGTCGAAAAAGTCAACCGGATTATTGCTGAGGGTAATTTTGTGGTGGTTCAGGCGGAAGTGAAGTCAACAAAGAGCCGAGGTCTGCTTTTCGATATTTTTCGGTTGCGTAATCGGAAGATTGTGGAACAGTGGAGTATACAACAAATCTTACCTGATTAAATCTAAAAAATCCGGCTACCCGTTGTTAAGACGTGGTAGCCGGATTTTTAGTTAATAGAATTTTGGCTGTCAAATGCGGTTAAGCCACTGTGGTTTGGCTGGCTGGAATGACACCCAGTTCGCGGCCCACTTTGGTAAAGGCTTCGACGGCTTTTTGCAAATGCTCCGGTTCGTGTCCGGCTGAAATCTGCACTCGAATCCGGGCTTTGCCCTGTGGCACAACGGGATAGAAGAACCCAATGACGTAGATACCTTCCTGCAACAGGCGAGCCGCAAACTCCTGCGCCAGTGGCGCGTCGTACAGCATAATCGGCACAATAGGGTGCTCACCGGGCAGAATATCAAAACCAGCCGCTGTCATGGCCTGCCGGAAATACTGGGTGTTCGATTCCAGTTTGTCGCGCAGCTCGGTCGAGCCTTGCAGAATTTCCAGCACCTTCAACGAAGCGCCGACAATCGAAGGAGCCAACGTATTCGAGAAAAGATAAGGCCGAGAGCGTTGACGCAGCATGTCAACAATTTCTTTGCGGGCCGCCGTAAAGCCACCCGACGCACCGCCTAAGGCTTTTCCGTACGTACCAGTAATAATATCGATCCGACCCAGCACATTACAATGTTCCGGCGTGCCCCGCCCCGTTTTACCCAGAAAACCGCTGGCGTGGCATTCATCCACCATAACCATCGCACCGTATTGATCGGCTAAATCGCAAATTTTGTCAAGTTGGGCAATGGTGCCATCCATCGAAAACGCGCCGTCGGTAACAATTAGTTTACGCCGGCTGCCCGAAGCGGCTTGCAGTTGCGCCTCCAGATCGGCCATGTTGTTATGCTTGTACCGGAAACGTTTCGCTTTGCACAAACGGATGCCATCGATGATCGAAGCGTGGTTGAGTTCATCCGAAATAATGGCGTCAGATTCGTTGAGCAGCGGCTCGAAAACCCCACCATTCGCGTCGAAAGCCGCCGCATACAGAATGCAATCTTCCGCGCCGACAAACTCTGCCGTTTTTCGTTCCAGTTCTTTATGAATATCCTGCGTACCGCAAATAAACCGGACCGACGACATCCCGAAACCGTGGCTATTCAGGGTCTGGTGAGCCGCTTCGATAACGGCGGGGTGCGACGAAAGGCCCAGGTAATTGTTGGCGCAGAAGTTAAGCACCTCCCGTCCATCGTGAATGGCAATAACCGACGATTGGGGAGAGACAATAATGCGTTCTGATTTATACAATCCGGCTTCTTTGATGGCGTCAAGCTCCTGCCGGAGTTCTTCTTGGATGGTTCCGTACATGGTTTTAGTGCGTTTGGACAAGCGGTTGATAGATGGCTGAAAGCTGGGAAATCATTTCCTCCGTCATGCGGGGCAAATTGTAGGCGGGTTTCCAGCCCCAATCCTGTCGGGCAACAGAATCGTCGATGGTTTTGGGCCACGAATCTGCAATTCCCTGCCGGAAATCCGGTTTATAGTTGGTGATGAAGTGGGGGAAATAGGTTTGAATCGAAGCAGTTAGCTCGGCAGGCGTAAAGCTCATACCGGCTAAATTATACGACGTACGAACGCTAATCTGGTCTGCGGGAGCTTCCATCAGTTCCAGCGTGGCGCGTAGAGCATCGTCCATGTAAATCATGGGCAGCAGGGTGTCAGCCGCCAGAAAACAGTCGTACGAATTGCCCTGAACCGCTTCGTGAAAAATGGCCACGGCATAATCGGTCGTACCGCCGCCGGGCATGGACTGGTAGCTGATAACGCCCGGATACCGCAGCGAGCGAATATCCAGCCCGTAACGTTTGTGGTAATACAACGACCAGTTTTCGGCGGCCACCTTGCTGATTCCGTAGACCGTGGCTGGGTCCAGAGCGGTGGTTTGTGGGGTTTCGAGTTTCGGAGCCTGTTCGCCAAAAACCGCGATTGAACTAGGAGCAAACAATTTTTTTACTCCCTGTTGCCGGGATACTTCCAGGACGTTAAGCAGCGTTTGCATGTTCAGGTTCCACGCCCACAGTGGGTCGGTTTCGCCTTTGGCAGACAGGACTGCGGCTAAATGATAGATTTGAGTAACCCGATTACGTTGAACAAGGGTAGCCAGTTCGTCGATTTTGGTTGCATCAAGTAACTCAAACCGTCCCTGTTCCTGTTTAGGATGCCTTAAGTCGGCCGCAATGACGTGGTTAAAGCCGAAAGCTTCCTGGAGTCTGGGCAGAAGTGCCGTGCCGATTTGCCCGTTAGCACCAATGACTAAAATGGTTTCGCGCTTCATCGTAAATTCGTTAGATCTGTGAAAACAGGTAACTTCTAGCTAAGCGGTTGCTTTAGCTTGTTGATTATGTGCTTTTATTATGGCACAAAGTTACAAAAGCAGATTATTTTAGTAAAATAGTGCTAATAATCCGTTAATTTTATTGGATAAGGTGATTATAGGAGTAATATTTGCTTATTCTGGTCAAGGGATTTAAGTGCTAAAAGAAAAATTTTCGGTACATGGAGCAGATTGACGAAATTGATAAAAAGCTACTCAGATTGTTGCAGGAAGATGCAAAGCTGACCACTAAAGAACTGGCCTCCCGACTTGGCTTAACGCTCTCGCCGATTTATGAGCGAATCAAGCGGCTGGAAACGCTCGGGTACATCAAACAGTACATTGCCGTGCTGGACAAAAACCTGCTTGGCCAGCCGATTACCACCTTTTGCCAAGTTTCCATGCGCCATCATGACAAGGCATTTATTGATAAATTCGAAGAGGAAATAAAAAAACTGGAAGAAGTTCAGGAGTGTTACCACATGGCCGGCCAAGTTGATTTTCTCCTTAAAATTCACGTTGCCAGCCTGGACGAATACCACAACTTTGTCAAATACAAGCTGTCAGAGATAGAAAATATCGGTACGCTGAACAGCACGTTTGTATTAAAAGAAATCAAGCATAACTTAGGTTATCCGATCAATTAAGTGGCCACAAAAACGATCCTTAACTATTCAAGGTGACCATAATGCCAAAAAAGGGTCTTAAAGAGAAATCGACTAAGGGTAGCCTTGAAAATACTAGTTATAATTTTGGCGTTATTAGTAACAACCTCTGCTTTTTCTCAGGGGCTTCCAGTAACACGGGATAGCTTGGTAACAGTACCTGTTGACTCTGTAGCCTACACGGGGTCGGGAAAAAAGCAAAAAAATAAGGGAAGTGCAGACTACTACGATGACTTTCCCACAGTAAGGAAAAAGGCATTTAGGCAATTTATGCCCATTTTTCTGACGCTTACATTGGTCATGTATGGCTTCCGGCTCAAATAAAACTCAAGTAATGCATCATTTTCGTCTCACCAATTCGTTTTCTAAAAAGAAGCTGAAAGTAACGCCAAAGGATTAAGAGTAACTTAGTGAATTCCCATAGGAGCGGCTATATACGATTGAGAAAGCATTTTGGATTTTAGCTCAAAAGCAGCCACAGGTAATTATCAGACAAGATATTTCTTCGTAGAGCCTTGATTACAGAAGCGTCTTGAAAAATAGATGCATAATTTTTCATGCATGTTTCCAGAAAATAATTAATGGTAACAAAACGAGTTAGATTTTGTTAACCGCATTGATGTGTGCTTTCCAGAAAAGAAAGTGTTCAGGTAAATAAGAAAGAAGCAGGCAAATAGGGGTGCACAAGGGGCTTTAAGATAGCTTAGTTGCAAGCAAGAAGGCGCTCCCAGGACTTTTGTAGTTGGATGAGGTGAATCGCAATGGGGCTGCCATCAAAGGCTTCGACGGGCAGCAAGGTCAAGACATCCGTTTCAGATTTTAAGTATACGCTTATTAACGTATTGCCGGTATTGACGATCATGTTTACCGCTTCAATCAAGGCTTCAAGATGATCTGCTGAGTAGGTATATTGTCGCAGTTCGTTTTTAGGCGTGCGGGCAGAAAAATAGATAGTCATCAAGTACCTTAGACTGGAGTGAACGGAATCAAAGAAAGAGTAAATTAATTATAGATAAAGTTGCTCATCCAGTGAACATCATGTTCCCAACACAAATAGGTCGCAATCAAGCTCGTATATAGAATATAGGAATGCGGTCGTAAGGTACTGCTGTTAAATTAAGCCCACATTAAATCACCCCCGGATTAAGAAATTTTAATCAAAGCACTTTCGGCAATAGGTTTTCAAGAATCTTGCCAAATGCTCAGACTCCCTTCATAAATAAAAAAAATGCTATAAACGAGAGCTTTTTACGGACAAACGAAATTTTTGGTATAACTATTGATTAAAAGGTAAACTAAGAGGCGAAAATAAACGTATATAATATAGGGTTCACGATTAAAATCCATTGAGATGAGCCTATGCGTTGCCATTTAGCTAAAACTTCCTCAAAAATTAAATTAATTATGCGTTCAATAGAGCTGCATTCTGATCAAATTCAGTTATTGCGACAAATTATCCAGGCAGTTGATACGCCACCCCAACTCGTTAATCGTTGTCAATGTATCTTGTTTCACCATTATGGGATGACTGTCAGTGAGTTAGTTGAAGTATTTTCGGTGCATCGGCGCACAATCTACAACTGGCTTAATCGATTTGAAGAGGGTGGCATAGAACGTCTGATGGACCAGCCAGGCCGGGGAAATAAGCCAATTGCCATTCCGGAGCCTTTATTTCAGGAGCTTAAGCAACGTGCCAAGGCGGTGGGCATTTCCAAAGCCTACCGGGAAATGGACCAGCACCTTGAATTTATGGCTAGTTTTGATACGATTCGAAGAAGACTGAAATCAGGAAATTGAGTAAGCTTTTCGGTATTAAGTTAAAATTTTTGTGAAGAAAGCGCAGCAACTTCGGATTTACATCTTGATACCACCTGCTAAGCGACTTCTTTCATCGTTAGTATATCTTGTTCGAGGTTTTGCTCATCCTGCGGTGTTATTTGGCCGTTTCTTAATTCGTAGTAATACAGCCTACCCATCAGCCAAGCTCGGCCCTTGTCGCCGCTAGCCAATGCTTCAAAATAGGCTTTTTGTAACTTTTGTTGATTTCGGTTTTTTAAATAGTAGCGTCGGGAAAGTCCCCAAAAGAGCAGAACAGGACCTACAAGGGTAAAAATGTAGAGCATAGACGATCGGTCGGCTTGATGCCTTTAGCTAACCAAATGGTTAATTAAAATTTACTAAGTGTTAATAAATAACCCATTAAAGTAGCAAAAATTTTGAGTAATTACTACTAATCTGATTGAATGGACGTTGAGGCAGGAATAAGTAGATTAAGAAATTTTTGGTAATTTTTTGCGTTGAGTAGGTAGCGAAGCAGCAGATGATTTTTTTAGGGTAGAGTCTGGATTTTCTTTAGCCTGCCGAAAAGATACCCAAAGTAGAGCCGCAAGAATCAGACAAAAAAAGAAGCCAATAAAGACGCCCGCGATAAACGCGACGAGTGGAGGACTAGTCTGTAGAAATTCCATAACAGGTGTGGTGTTGAGTATAGAATAGTAACCTAAGCAAGAATTACTACAACTAAATAAGCATTCCGCTTATTGAATAGGAAATATTCAGAATTGATTCCTATTTATTCTAAATATTTCCCAAGCAAACAAGCTGAGTTGTTGTTACCGTTGAAGTATTCCTGTATTTTACAACGCTACACATACATCTTCCTGTATACTAATTTCCGCTAAAAACGCGTAAGTGAGTGTAGTCTAGACCGCTTTTTCGAGGGTGACGTTTTCGGATTCGGATAGTTGGATAATCAATTGAGGCATAGTAAGGGCGGGCTCCTCCTGAGGTAATAACTCCTTTTCGCGCCGGTTCATGATGGGTTTTTCCAGCCAGTTATAAAGCCCCAGCGATACGGCCACCGAAAGAACCAGATAGAGCGAAAAGATACTTAAACTAACAAGGGTGCTCTGAAAATAAGACACCCCCAGATATGGCTGCACTTTTTTGATCTTGTCTAAAATCAGAAAGTCATGCACCAGATAAAGCGAATACGAAATGATGCTGAAGGTAGTAATGCCTTTGGCGATCACATTCAGGCCCGGGGTCGGTCGTAGCGATTTTAGCTGGTCAAAGAAAGGCAGGATAAGCAAAATGCCCCCGCTGTTAACGGTGAAGAGAAAAGCATAGGTGAACAAGCTGACTGGCCCAGTAGTTAACGACTGATTGTGTTGGTACAGCAGGCTGAGGATAAGAAGCCCAGCAACCAGACTAGAGTGCCGGTACTTTTTCCACAATGGCTCAAAATAATACTTGGTGTAAGCCCCCAAAACACCGAACATCAGCGAATCAAGGCGAAAAACAACGACCTTGCGGACCTGGCTATCCCAGTCGGAAAGAGTCAAGGTGCCTTCCTGGGAAAACTTATACAACCGAAACGCCAGCCCCAGCAGCAAGACAGAGGCGATGGTAGCCATCAATGGATACTGCTTCGGGGAGGAAGGTCCGGCGATTTTACGGAAGAAAAGCAGCAACAGGGGCAAGCTCAAATAAAACCATTCTTCAACGGCCAGACTCCAGGCTACGCTGAAAAACGTGGGATGGGCTGTCAAGAGATTTTGCGAGAAGATGATGTATTTAGTCCAGACGTCGATCTTGAGGTAAATCGGTTTGTTAAACAAAACCGGTCCCAGCACCAACACCGGCAGTAGTCCTACCAGCAGAATGGCATAATAGTTAGGCAGGGTTCTGAGCCACCTCCGCTTCCAGAAGCCCAGGATGAGGGCCGGAGTAAAGTGGGTAAAACCCACAAATTGCCGAATGATGATAGACCCGATGAGAAACCCGCTCAGGACGAAAAACAAATCGACACCATCGATGAGCAAAACCCGGTAGATGCCCGGGATGCAGTGGTTAATTAGCGGGAATCCATGCGAAAGCAGTACCATCAAAATAGCCAGGCTTCGGAGCATGTCCAGGCCTAGAATTCGCTTGGAGGCATCGGGAAACTGAAAGGTTTTCGCCAGAGCAGACTGAATATTTTTTAAGAAGACCATCGTTAGGAGTGCGTCAACTTTACACAAGGTGGTAGGCTAACGGTTTTCCAGACACCATTGGGGGAGGTGCTTTGATCAGCCAGGAGACACGGCAAAGAGATAAGATAGCCACTTGCATTCAATCGGTCTAGAGCCATTGAAAGGGCCGTCTTCAGGGCGGAACGCATTACGTTTGGGTACAAGTTTAAATCGATAAGGAGCTGTAAATGATGGTAGCAATGTCCTAAATTAATTGGATCAGATCAAATGTCAAATAGGCCACAACCAATTTCCGGGCGAATCAGAAAAAGTCACTTTGACCCTAGTATAAGTCATGGTGTATATTAAAGTATCCTTAAATCAAACGGGAAGTAAAATGCACCAGACGAACTATTGAGTAGTTTTACTAGATTTGTATACCAAATGATTCTTAAAAGACTTGTTCGCTAAGCTTTGTTTCTTTGCTTTGTTGTGGTTTTTAGAATAGTTTTTTCGATAAAAGTCCTACAAGGCGATTTTTATTCGTAGTTTAGATGACCGTCAGCTTGGACTATATTTTTGAGTTATAATGCAGTATTTCTGTACTCTGTTTAATTCGGCGTACCTCTCGCGGGGCCTGGCTATGTATTTCTCCCTGGTTGAGCAATGCGCAGACTTCCACCTGTATGTATTTGCTTTTGATGACCACTGTCACAGGGTGCTCCAAGATATGGACCTAAAGCACGCGACGGTCATTTCCCTCAGCGAATTTGAAAACGAGGAGCTATTGGCAGTAAAAGCTGACCGCACGGCGGGCGAATATTGCTGGACCTGTACGTCGTCTACAATCTGGTACTGTATTCACACGTATTCCTTGGATCACTGCACCTACATCGATGCCGACCTTTTATTCTTTGCCGATCCAAAAGTGCTGACGGATGAAATGGGGGAGGCTTCGGTCCTTATTACGGAGCATCGTTATAGCGCAGCGCATGACCAGTCGGCGTTAAGCGGCATCTATTGTGTTCAGTTCATCACCTTTAAGCGTACTCCCGCCGGACTCGAAGCCTTGGATTGGTGGCGCAAAGCCTGTCTGGCCTGGTGTTACCGACGTTTTGAAGACGGTAAATTTGGCGATCAGAAATACCTCGATGACTGGACAACGCGCTTTGAAGGCGTACACGTTCTGAAGCACATTGGCGGCGGCGTGGCTCCCTGGAATAACCAGGAATATACGTATCAGAAAAAAGAAGGTCGGGTCTGGGTTAAAACTGCTTTGGAAGAACAGCCGCTCGTTTTTTACCATTTTCACGATTTCCGGTACTGCATTGACCAAGTTTTCCGGCTTACCGACGAACAGTATAAGCTGAAAAAAGAGGCGATTGACTTTGTATACCGGCCGTATGTCCGGTCGCTAGCGGTTGCCGAAAAGAAAATCAGACTGCTCGACCAGGCGACTGTTTTCCATGAACCTTTGTTTTCGCTAAGTTGGGTAAAAACCAACTTAGGTCGAAAGACGAATTTTTTACTCACAGGCTCTTACAAGAATTATTATAAACAAAGCAAGCTTTACTAACTACTATCTTCGTGGCCCACTTAATTAATCTGAAGACATTTACCGATGCACGCGGTAATCTCACTGTCATTGAAAAAGTAGTCCCTTTTTCAATAAAGCGTATCTTTTATATTTACGGTGTCGATGACTCTGTTCGGGGTGGTCACAGGCATAAAACAACGATCCAGGCCGCTATTTGCCTGCGAGGAAGCTGTACGATTTATAATAATAATAATAGAGTTCAGGAAGAATTTGTCTTGGATTCGGCTGACAAATGCCTTTTGCTTAAGCCGGAGGACTGGCATCAAATGTTTGATTTTAGCGAAGACGCCATCCTGATGGTATTGGCTTCCGAGCACTTTGATCCGCAGGATTATATCTACGAGCCTTATGATTACCGAGATGATCAGTTTCTAAAAGCGGCTACTCGCCTTTTAGAGCGGGAAGTTGCATTTCTGTAACGTGCTTTTACACGACTGATTTACAGCGGGAAAGAGGATTGTAGGAAACTTAATGTCGTTCATGTGATTAATTATTTACGGAGAAAGAAGCGGAATAAGCCGGAGTACGGATGGTTTGGTCGCTATTCATCCTGGCAGGACGCTTCTGCGGTGGCCGATGGGTACGAAAAAGAAAATATTCTGGAAAAGACCAAGGAGGCGCTGCTGAAAGTGAAGCGTAGAGAAGCCGTTTATGAACGGGATTCGGTACTTTTCGACAAAAAAGAATATCCCTTTCCGCTAATTTCCTTTCTGCTGCATACCGCCCTTCAGAAAGAAGCTCCGTTGCACATACTTGACTTTGGCGGTTCGCTGGGAAGCACTTATTTCCAGGTGAAAGAGTTTTTGACGCCTCGCGTTTGTGCTAGCTGGAGCATTGTGGAGCAGGAGCATTACATTGCCTGCGGCCAGGCGCTTTTTGAGGATGAAGTGCTTAAATTCTTTCACTCGATTGATGAATGCCTGGCGGCCTATCCCGTGGATCTGATTATTCTTTCCAGCGTTGTCCAGTACCTGCCCGACCCTCACCGTTTTCTGGATAGCCTGACTGCCCACGGTTTCGAAGCAATCCTGTTCGACCGCACTGCTTTCGTCAAGGAAAGCAAAGACCGACTGACGGTTCAGAAAGTTTGGCCGAACATTTATGAAGCCTCGTATCCGACCTGGTTTTTCAACGAAGTGGGCTTTTTAAAGCATTTTGCCAGGGAGTATGAGATTAAAGCGGAATTCAAGACCTACGTGGAAGGCGAGGCGGTTGTTGACATCGATCATGAACCCATCGGCTACGAAAAGGGCTTTTTTCTGGTTAAAAAGCATTGACGGTTGGCTAGCACCGTGCTTTTAGAAGCTGCCTGATTTAGTATGCCTGCGTCTTTCCCCAAAATCTCTGTAATTACGCCCTCGTTTAATCAAGGTAAATACCTGGAAGACACCATACTTTCGGTGATTAGACAAGGGTACCCCAATCTGGAATACATCATCATTGATGGCGGCAGCACAGACGATTCCGTGGCTATCATTAAAAAATACGAGCAACAGCTGTCGTATTGGGTAAGCGAACCAGACAACGGCCTTTACCACGCCCTACAAAAAGGCTTTGCGAGATCGACCGGTGAGGTCATGGCCTGGATTAATTCCGACGACATGTACCACAAAAAAAGCCTCTTTACGGCGGCGGCTATTTTTGAACGGTTTGAGCACGTGCGGTGGATCATGGGCAGCAATACCTTTTTTGACGAAGAGGGCCAGCCTTTTGTCTATGAAGAGGAGCCGTACCAGCAACGGTGGTCTAAGTGGCGCCTGTATTTCTACCAGGGCAAGTTTATTCAACAGGAATCTGTTTTCTGGAAGCGGACGTTGTGGGAAGAGGCAGGTAGCTTTGTCAATTTAGACTATTCGTTGGCCGCTGATTTTGAGCTTTGGCTTCGGTTTTTTCGCTACGACACACTGTACACCACCTCCTTTCTGCTCGGCGGCTTTCGGCTTAGAAACGAAAACCAGAAGAGTCTTGATCAAAGAAAAGCCTACCTGGATGAGGTGCAGGCTTTGCTGACGCAGGAGCGGAAACAGACTGGCGATGAAGCTTATTTTTGGTATTGCCGCCTGATGATGGGGCTGGTCCGCCTGTTTCCATTCAGAAAGTGGCGGGAGCGAATGGCGCTAAAAGTGTTAAAGTTGCCCAAAAAGATCGTGTTTGACCGGGCGCGGGGTTTTGTGTTGAGTAAGCGATAACTGGTTAAGAAGCGGCAAGGGTTGCTTTTAGTCGTTTGAACAGGAAGCGCAACCAGATCGCCAGCCCGTAATTCTGCAAGATGAAGGTGGCTTTTCGCTTTTCGAAGAGCTGATCTTTGTGCAGGGAGGAAACGCCGGTGTGGCTAAAAGTCGCAATGACATAATCCCTGAATTCGAAGCGATAGTCCTGATCTTTCCAGCACCACATGTTCAGAATGTGATCGGCAGAAATGGGGTAAGCCGTATTGAAACGGTATTTTTGAAAGACACTGGCGGGGTAAATCATCGCCTGGTGGTTAATTCCGGTTTTGGCGTGGTGATAGGCCGAGAGCTGCCCCAGATATTTTTGACGATTCTTCCAGACGCTTCCGTAATAAATCGCTCCGGGGTCTTCCAGGGCTTCGGCTAATTTTGAAAATTCTGGGGTAAGTTCGTCATCCGCACCAATAAAATAAACCCATTGGCCCCTGACATGGTCAAGGGCCTTATTCATGGCGTCATAAATTCCCCGGTCTTTTTCGCTCTTCCAGAAAGCTATTTTTTTAGAATTCGCTTGAAGAATGGCTACTGTCCCATCGGTGCTGGCACCATCCATCACGATGATTTCCAGATCACTATAGGATTGTTGAAAGATACTATCGAGGCATCTTTGCAAGCAGGTAGCGGCGTTGCGGGTAACTAAAATAATAGAAATCATGGGCAAGCATTACACAAGAACAGCCACGCGCTCATCACTGTACTGGTTGACACCCATGTTGCAGTAAACGACCTTATTGGCAATGGTAAGTGCCAGTTTTCTTTCGTTCTCCGGGCACCGAGTCCGGGATTGTTCCGGGTGATACATGTGGAAAACGATTCCTCCAAATTTGATGGTTCTTTTCTTGAGGCCGGCATTCATAAGCCTGGCTGCAATGTCGTTATCTTCTTTTCCCCAGCCGTAAAACTCTTCGTTATAGCCGTTAATGCGGATGAGGTCTGCGCGCCAGAAAGCCATATTGCAGCCCCTTAACTTGTTGATGTCGTTGGGTTTATAGCGATCAGCGAAGTAGTCTCGCAAAAATTTTATCTGGAACCGATTCGTGTGGTTACTAATACCCAGGGCCAGAATACCGGTGCTGGTTTTTTTCGTACGAAGCAGTCGTTCAGACAGTTTATCATTCATCAGGACTCGACTCCCGGTAATAAATGTGCCTGGTTTGCTGAGGTCAAGGTGATCTTGAACGAAATGTTTATGAAGAATCAGATCGCCGTCTACCTGAATGATGTATTCGTGGGAAGCGCGGGCAATGGCCTTGTTACGGATTTTGGCCAGTTGGAAACCTTCATCTTCCTGCCATACGTGAATCAGGGGAATGGGAAAGTGCGCCTTCATGCGCTCAATCAGCGAGTACGTTTCGATCGTCGAACCGTCATCGGCAACGATCACTTCGTCGGGAAGCACAGACTGGCGACAAACGCTAAGTAAACAAAGGTGCAGGGCCTCCGGCCAGTTGTAAGTTGAAATAATAAGGGTCGTTTTTATTCCACGTTTCGAGTTAACTGCGGCCATATCCGTTACGACAGGTTTTGACTTTGTTAATGATGGCCTCTTCGACTATTTTCGAGTGAAAAGGTTCGTTTTCCTTTTGTAATTCATCATGATGGAGGTGAAATTGGATAGCACTTAGTTTAATGATCTTCTTGATAATGGAATTGTTAATGAATCGGGCGGCCAGTTCTTCGTCTTCGTGTCCCCAGCCTTGCAAATCATTGTTGTAACCATTCACGCGAATAAAGTCAGACTTCCAGAAGGCCAGATTACTTCCCCGTACGTTGCGGCATTTCATTTCCTTTCGTTCACCGAGCGATTTCAGGGCGGGTAGGCGCAGCGCATTCAGCCGGTTGTAAACCCCGCTCGAAAAAAAATGCAGGGTAGGACTGGGGCTGCCTAGCAATTCGGCTGTCCGGGTGGCCGTCAATCGGGCCCGGGTACCTCTAACAAACGTGCCCGGCTCGGCTGCGACCAGGTGGTCTTTGACAAAAAGTGGATGCAGAATCACATCGCCATCTACCTGAATGAGGTAGTCGGCTGAACTCTGTTTCACCGCTTTGTTCAGAATTTCGGCCTTGCGAAAACCCAGGTCGTCGTGCCACGCATGTACGAGCGGAACGGGGAAATGCGGTTGCATTTCTTCGATCAGGGCGCGCGTCTCTTCGCCTGAGCCGTCGTCAGCGATGATCACGTCGTCAGGAAGAACCTTTTGCTGGGCCGCGCTTGTCAGGCAATGTTTCAGGGCAGCGGGCCAATTATAGGTAGAAATTATCAGGGACGTTCTGGGAACCAACATTCAATTCGTTGTCTCTTAAAGATGCATATCATGCGCAAAGTCACCGAGTGCCAACTAGCACACGCAACTTTTTATCCTTTTTCCCAGAAAATACGTCTATTCCTGGCCTGGTGTAGACCGGCGGTTGGTGAAGTTAAGTAATAATTCATGAAGAAGATAAAAGTATGTGTTATTCTAATTAACTTATGCAAATATAGAAATTTGACATAAAGTTCTAAGTATAAACCTATATTTTTTTAGGCAATTATACTCAAAAAATTCATGTGTAACTGATTCTGATAAAGATTTTGCCAGAATAAGTGGAGTTGGTTGGTGAAAACGTGTTAGAGGCTAGCCTTTTCTTAGAAGTAGTACCTCACAAGAAAGCCCCGGAGTGTGTCTCCGGGGCTTTCTTGTGAGGTAAATAGTAGCCTTATAATGCCTTTGCTTTGAATAACATCTGTAACGTTTTGTACTTGGGTTCTTTAGAAAAATCAACAGTTCCACCGTAGTCCTTATCAATAGATAATAAAGTCAATGCGGAAAGAGCAGCTGCGTTATATTCTTCAGAGGACATATTGACTTTAGCGACATCTACATTGAGACTGGATAGATCAATATCAGTCTTGCTGATGCTGTTAATCGTAAAGGTCATTCGATCAGAGTCGTCATCTTCAGCGATGAACGTTAATGTCTTATCGTTGTTGAAAAGCTCCCATTTGCCGGTTACAACTTGTCCGTAATCAAGTACGGTATAAGTATTGTTTTTATTGATTGTTAGTACGTTGTCATCGCCAAATACGGGTGCATCTTTACTCGGGATGGTATACGTTTTGGCATCGGTTTTAACCTTGAATTCGACAAATTCCCACTTACGTGCCAAAAGCTCAGCCGTGTTGTTGGGGCTAACTGAATCATCCTTTTTCGAGCAGCCAACCAGAGTGGATACAAATAAGGAAGTTACGAGTAAATAGAACTTAAATTTCATAAAAAAGTAACAAAAGTTTATGAATAAATGAAAACAGGCTCTAATGTATATAAAAACATTAAATAAAGTATTGTCATTTATTTATCGGTCAAGACCTGCGCTTTTGCTACTTACCGGGGCTGAGGGGCTCTGGCTTAGAAATTGCGTATTTTACACTGTACGGTTACTGAGGGAGATTTAACCTCAAACTTGAAATCATTGAAAGAAGGTTTACTCATGCCTGATAAATAAAAGTTAGAAAAACCAATTCCTTCTTTGGGGATGCCTATCATATTCTTGTCGAGTTTTCCGTTTTTATTTTCGTCATCGACCAGGGCAAATCCATAGCTACCCGGTGGTAGGTCGAGATGGACTTTCAGGACTCCATTACTGAGTGAGGTCTTTGGAAAGCGATGTCGGAAAGCCGGTTTTTCATCTTTGAAGCTTTGCTGGTCTTTAAAGACGCCGACTAAAATCTGACCCTCTGCTGATTTAATGTTGGAAATGGTGAGGTTTACTACCTGGGCTTGTCCTAAAAAAGCAGATAAACTGAAAGCAAAGGTCATGAAACCGGTTTTTAAGAATGCGTTTGAAATAGTCATAAGAAAGATTATTCTGGACTTTAGCCAATATTACAAAATCTGATGATTTCGTGCGGCTCGTGCGCCAGCAGATCTAGCGTGTGTAACCTGGAAAAAACAGCTTTCCATTCGTATTTTAATGTCTCCTAAAAAGCAGAACGTAAAAAGGCCGTGGCCATTCCCGAGTTTATAAGGGAATGGCCACGGCCAGCATAAAATCCTTTTTTAAAATACAGGCGTTAATAACCCGAATTCTGCGCAAACACAGACTTGCCACTAGCGTCTTTGGCACTGCGGTCGATCTGCGTTTGGGGAATCGGACGCAACACGTGGAAATTCTGAATGTTGGCGGCCTGCGCGTTGTATTTTTTCACCCGCTCAATCAGCAAATTCCACCGTTTCAGGTCCAACCAGCGCGTTTGTTCGCCGGCCAACTCACGGGCGCGTTCCTCAATGATCAGTTCAAACGTCATGTCTTTCGCCGCAATCAACATGGCATCTTTTTTACCGGGCCAACCCGCCCGGTAGCGCACCGCATTGATGGCCGTAACGGCATCCGCTACATTTCCTGACTGTAGCGACGCTTCAGCTAACATCAAGTACACATCTGCCAACCGGAATACGAAGAAGTCACGGCTACCCGGTTCGTACGTTAAGTCAGGGCGTTTTGTATCAAAGAACTTCATCAGCGTTGGGAACAGGGCTTCACTGTACTGGCTAGGCACCAACACCTGATACTTTTTAGCGGCCCGTTGCGCTTTTGTCCACTCGACGCCCGGAATGAAAATGGCCGTGTCACCAGCGGCAAACGTTACCTTCGTTTTTGAATCATCGAACGAAGCCGCGTTAAGGTTCGTACCCGGGTTATTGCTCAGCCAGGTATCACGGAACGTTTTTTTGTACCGAGAGTCATTGACCCGATCCGCAAAAACGGTGTTAATCAGGTAAGTCGTTGGGCGTAACCGCTTGAAAGGACGACCGTAAAAAACGTCCCGCTTCATGCCCGGCTGAACATCGTACTGCATCCCAAAAAAGAGGTGAAGGTTATTGCCCCCGTTGGCGGCGGCTATGTTGTTCGTCAGGTTCGACAAGGGATCTGACGAGTACTGCACCGCAAACACAATTTCGCTGTTTACCTGATTATTTTCGTCGAATACGCTGGCAAAATCATCGAGTAGTTTGTACCCGTAAGCCGTCGTTACTGTCTTACACAACGCTGCGGCCTTGGTAAAATCATCCGCTGCTTTGGACGATGAATAAGCCTTCACCAGGTATACTTTGGCTAGCAGCGTTTCAGCAGCGGGTTTTGTCGCGCGGCCATAATCGGCAGATTGTGCTTTGGCTTCCAGATCAGGAATGGCCTCCGTAAGGTCCTTGATGATCGCCGCATACATTTCCGCATCTGTAGCCCGCTTCGTTTCCTTGGTTGGTACCAGGGTTTCGGTGAGCCGCAGATCGACACCACCCCACTGCATGAAGAGGAGATAATAATAATGAGCTCTCAAAAACTTCGCTTCGGCAACCCGAATTTTCTTCGTTGCGTCGGTAACTCCGGTTACATTGGCCGCCCGATCGATGATGGCATTGCAGGTGTTGATGCCTTTATAAAGTTCATCCCAGGTGTTGCCCAAATAATCGACTGTTGGGTTCAGCTGACCATCATAGAAGTGAAAGCCTTTGTAGCCTCCATCCGCGCCGGTTGCGTAAATATCCGTCCCAAACTCCGACATGGTCAAACCCTGCTGGGTAGCGTAATAGTATCGGAGGGTAGAATAAGCCGCTTTCACGGCGTCGTCAAAACCCTTGGTGGTATTGATGTAATCGTTACCAATTCCCGACACAATTTCTTCATCCAGAACGTCTTTGCACGACTGGCTCAGCAGCAGCATAGCCGCTAGGCCAACAATTTTCACTGACTTATATATCGTATTGATTCTCATTGCTTTTAATGGCTAAAACGTATTTTTTCAACTTCGTTTTTCAGATTAGAAACGGACATTCAGACCGAACGTGGTGACTGACGTAGCCGGTACGATACCCGTTTCGCTCAGGGCCAGCCCCGTTGTTTCCGGGTCAACACCGTTGTATTTGCTCCGGTATTCTGACCAGATGAAAGGCTGCTGAATGCTGGCATATAACCGCAGAGATTCCATTCTTAGCTTTTTAGCGAACGTAGGACTGAAGGTATAGCCGAAATTGATGTTACGAAGTTTAACGAAAGTTCCGTCAAAATACGATATGGTGGAATTATACACCGGAAATTCCTGGTTGCTCTTAGGCCGTGGGAATTCATTGGTTGGATTGTTTTCAGTCCAGTAATCTACCTTGATTTGCTGGTACCGACCTGCCAGGGCGTTCCGGTTGCGGTGGAAATCGCTCCGGATCAGGTTACCAAAGCGACCGTAGAAAAAGAAGGACAGATCGAATCCTTTGAACGATAAGCGGTTGGTAATACCGGCGCTGAAGTCAGGCACATCCGAGCCGATAATAACCCGGTCGTCGGCGTTGATCCGGTTATCGTTGTTGGTGTCCTGAATTTTAATCTGGCCCACTTCGCTGGCATACGATTTGGCTTTGTCAGCTTCGTCTTTCTGCCAGATACCCACCTTTTTGTAATCAAAAACCGTGCTCAGCGGACGACCAATAAACCAACCGTTCCCGATGTCATCGACTTTACCATTGTACAAAGACACAATGGCCTCCGTATTCTTCATAAACGTAAAATCAGTAGACCATTTAAAGCCGGAAGGTGAGTTGATGTTTACAGTGGTGAAGCCTAGTTCGATACCCCGGTTGCGGGTTTCGCCCACATTACGCGTCACCGAATTAAATCCGACTGAACCGGGTAGCTGATCCGCCAGAAGCAGAGCTGTTGTGTTAGTTTGGTATAATTCGAGCGAACCTTGCAGACGGCCTCTCCATAAACTGAAATCAAGCCCGAAGTTAAGCGTTGCCGACGTTTCCCAGCGTAGGTCAGGGTTACCGATGGTATTAGGACGGTAACCAAAAGCCGACGTGTTGCCCCAGGCGTATGCAGTCCGGCTCAACAGTCCCTGAGTCTGGTAAGGAGCAACCGCCTGGTTACCTACAATACCATATCCAGCCCGGAGTTTCAACAGATCGATCCAGGTTGTGTTTTTCAGGAAAGGTTCGTTGCTGATATTCCAGCCCAGCGCTACTCCCGGGAAGTTACCGTACTTGGTGTTTTGTCCAAATCGGCTCGAACCGTCGCGGCGAATTGTGGCCGTGAGCAGGTATTTATCGTTGAAATCGTAATTAACCCGAGCCATGTACGAATTTATCGTCCATTGAATCAGTTCACTGGCAGTAGCCTGAACCGAGCTGGCCGCTCCTAAGTTATAAAACTCCTGAGACTCAGCAGGAACGCCCTGAACGTCTGTCCGGTAACGCTCGTAATTATCGCGCTGGATCGAGTGTAGCAACGTCACGTTCAGGTTGTGCTTGCCATTGAACGTTTTGGTATAATTGACAATGTTCTCCAGCGTCCAGTTAAAACTAAATCGGTTTTCATTAAAAGCCTGTGGATCACCCCCTTTTCGGGCATTGGTTTGAGCGCCAATAAAGCGTCCCCAGCGAGCCAGCGTGAAATCAGGACCGAAGTTAACCCGGTATTTTAGGCCGTCCAAAATCTTGGCTTCGGCGTAGATACTGTTGAAAATCCGGTACTTTTTGGTTTCGTCAATTTGGGCACCCGGAACAATTTCAGCCAGTGGGTTAGTCAGCAGCGCGTCGTTGGTTGGCGAGAAAATCACCTTTCCGTTATCATCATACGGAGCAGCCAGCGGGTTTTGCTGAATGGTGAACTGATACGGGTTGAGGTTTTCGCCATTCCGAAGGCTATACATCATATACGATGAAACCCCTACTTTCAAAACCTTATTGACCTGGTGGTCGATATTGGCCCGCAGTGAGTACCGGGTATAATCCAGCCCCGCCGAAATACCTTTGTCTTTAAAGTAACCAGCCGAAATATAAAATTGAGTCCGGTCGCTACCCCCCTGAATACCAATGGAGTGGTTTTGCATTGAGCCATTTTTCAGGATCAAATCCTGCCAATCCGTGCTGGTGCCGTTGGCAATCCCTTTGGCTACGGCCGGGTCACCGCCCAGGACGGCTACTTTCGAGTCGGCATAGGCATCGACAACGCCCGTCGGAACCGGATTACCGTTGGCATCTTTATACCCACCCGTAGCTCTGTATGACTCCCGAACAAATTCGGCAAATTCTGCTCCATTAAATAGTTCGAGTTTATCCAGTGGTTTAGAAACCCCAACGTAGGCATCATACGATACGGTTGTTTTTCCTTTCTGACCACCTCGTTTTGTGGTAATCAGCACTACACCATTGGCACCCCGAGCGCCATAAATAGCAGTAGCGGTGGCATCTTTCAAGACTTCCATCGAGGCCACATCGCTAGGGTTCATGTCTTCATACCCAGCCGAAAGCGGAATTCCATCGACCACATAAAGCGGGTCGTTGCTGGCGCTGAACGAGCGGCGGCCCCGAATTCGAATGGTAGGCACGGTGCCGGGTTTGGAGCCCGTTTGTGTTACGTCGACCCCGGCAGCCCGCCCCTGAAGGGCCTGTCCCAGGTTCGTAATGGGCATTTCCTGAATTTCTTTGGCGGTGACCTGCGTAATAGCACCGGTCAGCTGGCTTTTTTTCTGGGTACCATAGCCAACGACGACAACTTCGTTCAGCGTTTTCTGGTCTGCATCCAGTATAATGTCAATGGTGGATTGATTGCCAACGACCATTTCTTTGGCCGTGAAGCCTACCGCTGAAAAAACAAGTACCGAATTATTATCGGGAACAGCCAAACGGTAACGCCCTTCTGCGTCGGTTGTCGTTCCACGGGTAGTTCCTTTGATTGCCACATTGACGCCAGGCAGCGGGGTGTTATCTTCTGAGGACAGAATACGACCACTGACGGTACGTTCCTGCGCCAATATGCCCGCGATCGCTCCCGAAGCCAGTGGCTTTCTAGGGGCCAGAGCAGCAGCTTCGTTTCCGAAGGCCACCATCATCGCCATTCCCAACGCGATAGGGAAGGAATGACGAGAAATAGAAGAAATGTTACTCATACAGTAAAGATTAAGGAATCTGGTTGGTAATTGAGGTACTGTTGTAGGGCAATCAGTTGGTAAACTGAACTCAGGGTTTCAGTTTCGGGGCGGCTAGCAGCAGAGCCTTATTCGGTAGTAATTACAGACGAATAAAAAGCAGGTAGAATCCTCTAAAATGGGCTATTAAGCGGTTAAAAATGCCCAATGCGGTATATTTTAAGTATTTGTCGCATAATTGTTCGGTTAAGGGTAGAGGAATAGATTTGGTTTAATTTAGGGCTGAATATAAATAAACTTTTAATAGTCTGACTAGTACTTCGACTAAAACCATTTTTTACAAAATAAGTACAATTTTTTAATTAAGTATTTGTACTTAATCGCTTTTTAATCTTCCATTAAATGGATTGAGTGTTTTATTGGTTTATTCTTCAGATATCAGCTATCGTTAGCGTATACCTTCCAGCGAGAAAATGCTCAAGTATCTGGAGATTCCGAAAAGTGTTGTAGTTAGAAAAGGGAGGGAGTATATCAGCGCCAGCGTCCAAGTCTAGACATGCATGGAGGTTTTACTGTAAGTATGTCTAAAAGCCAGCTTAAAGAGGAAACAAGCCAATAAATATAACCTAGGCGAATACAGGGTGCTCGTTTGTTTTACCTAAAACTCACCCAGTAGAACCATTATGGGCGCGAGCAAATCAACGGGTCAGGCCCAGAGGGCTAGCATTGGTAAGGTCCCTTGAAATAACAATGCTGAAATAGAAGAGATAGAAGAAGAGTATATAGGTGCTAACTGGCGATAGCTCATTAGCTCAGTAGTTAATTCTCTGAGTGCGTTAAGTGACCCGAGAGTACATATTAAACGAAAAAAGCCCCAAAACAGCGTGTTTTGAGGCTTTTTGCAGAGGGAGAGGGATTCGAACCCCCGGACCTGTAACAGTCAACAGTTTTCAAGACTGCCGCGATCGACCACTCCGCCATCCCTCTTTAAAGTCGAAATTTGTGGCACAAAGGTAAGACGTTTTAAGCTTGTTGTCAAGGCCTATGTGCGATCTAGGTAAATAAATTTATGCAAAAAAAAGTGTTCTCACACGTAATCAGGGACTTAATGCCGTAAAAAAAACGACCCGTCGGTAAAGCCAGCGGGTTGTCCTGTAAATTCTATCGACATCTTGAATTCCAACCGTCACGTTCACTTTCTAGCGCACAATGGCTGGTAAATTCAGAGGCAAAGATACAACTATGTTTATTAATTTTTTTTAATAATCCGCCAAACATTTGGCCTGTCAGCCGCTTTTAAGTAGATCAATCTTTGCTAAAACCTCATTTTTAACCTTTTATCTAAGCAAGAAAATATGTGGAAGGAAATAGACCATAAGCTTGTTCGGCAATTCGAGTTCGCAGATTTCAGTGAAGCCTTCGCGTTTATGACGCAGGTTGCTTTCCTGGCCGAAAAAATGGACCATCACCCCGACTGGAGAAATGTTTACAATAAAGTGACAATTGAACTAACTACTCACGACGCCGGAAATTTGGTGACGGAAAAGGACCATACGCTCGCCGCAGCCATCAATAAATTAGTGAAATAAGAATAAGCGAGGCATGTGGAAGACTAGTGCTTCAATGTCCACTTAGGTCGTATTTGAGGGGTTTTTTGGCCATTACCTCAATTAATCCAACTTTCCCTCGGTAATAGCACGTTTTAAAATCCAAAGGTCTGAGAAGCTCGTTCATATCGATACCTGTCCGACGGTCGGATGGAAGTCAAATAATAAACACTTTATGAGCAATTTTTTCAGCTCTTCTGCTAAAAAAGCCGAGAAGACCGAGCTCACCCTGGAGCCAGTCGGTCGTCGTTTGTTTCTGCGTATGGCCGGAGCGGCGGCCGTTACCTCTAGCCTTTTGGTAGCGGGCTGTAGCAAAGATCCCCTCACGGGTGAGGCTACTACTGTTGGCGGGGCTCGTTTGGCTGCTTCCGTTGATCTAGGTTCAGGTGATGTGGGTATTCTTAACTACGCCTACGCTCTCGAACAACTCGAAGCGGCTTTCTACGACATGGTGGTGAAAAACCCGTACAACGGCATGTCTTCTGATGAGATGAAGATTCTTAAGAGCATTCGGGATCACGAAGTAGCTCACCGGGAGTTCTTCAAAGCCGCCTTGGGTGGAGCCGCTATTCCAGGTCTGGAAGTAGACTTTAGCTCGGTTCGTTTCAACGACCGTATTAGCGTATTAACTACAGCTCGGGCTTTTGAAGATTTGGGTGTAGGTGCATATAACGGGGCTGGTAAGTACATCATGACACCAGAATACCTGGTGTTGGCGGGTAAAATTGTATCGGTAGAGGCGCGTCACGCGAGTGTGATTCGTTACATGCTAGATATGAACACGGGTCACTTTGCTGGCACGGATGTGGTGGATGGCAATGGTCTGGACCGGGCTTATGAGCCAAATTACGTATTGCCAATTGCTCAGAAGTACGTCAAAACGACCATCACTGCAAACAGTCTCATCACTACCTAATCGCCACCCTTTATGTTACTGCAAAATATTTTTTCTGAAATCGAGCAGCTCGATCCTGAAGTATACGAGCGTTTGAACTCGCGCCGGAACATGTTCCGTTTTGGAGCTAAAGTGGCTGCTGCCGCTGTTCCGATGGCTTTTGGTGCTTCACTGAAAAGTGCCTATGGTCAGGGTACATCTGGTATCGTTGACGTCTTGAACTTTGCCCTTACGCTGGAATATCTTGAGCGGGATTTCTATTACCGGGGACTTGAGACCGTAATTCCAGGTGCTCAGCGGATCGCTTTCCACGAAATCTGGATGCACGAAAACGCACACGTAAACTTCCTGCGCTCGGCAATCACCTCATTGGGTGGTACGCCTGTGAGCAATCTGAAGTTCGACTTCACAGCGAAAGGTGCTTTCCCAACGGTATTCAGCAACTTCGAAGTCTTCAAAACGGTTTCACAAGCGTTTGAAGATACAGGTGTTCGCGCTTACAAAGGCCAGGCTGGTAACCTAATGTCTGCTAAGCCTATTCTACAGGCAGCGCTGCAAATCCACTCGGTAGAAGCGCGCCACGCGGCGGCGATCCGGAAGATGCGTAATGTTTCTCCTTGGGTTAGCTTTGCGGATGGCGAAGGCGCACCAGCAGCCATTTATGCCGGTGAAAACATGTTGATTCAAGGTACGTCTAACCCAATCAACGTAAGCTCTGTATCAGTTGCTTTCGGGGTAGATGACAAAGCAGTTAGCGAATCATTCGATGAGCCACTGAGCAAAGAGCAGGTACTGGCTATCGTAACGCCGTTCCTGGCTTAAGCAAAGTAATTGGTTGGCGAAAGCCTGACTATTTATACGTCAAAGACGGTTTATTGATGTTATTTAAAGTTGTTTCCTTATAACTTTGAATCACATTGGTGAACCGTCTTCTGTTTTAATGAAATTATACCTCGTTCCTACGCCCATCGGCAATCTCGAAGATATTACGTTGCGGGCAATCAATATTTTGAAAGAAGTAGATGCCGTGCTGGCGGAAGATACACGCACGTCGGGCGTGTTGATGAAGCACCTCGGTATTAGTAAACCGCTTCATAGCTACCACATTTTTAACGAACACCAGACTGTCCAACGCCTTGTTGCTCAACTGAAAGGGGGCAAAACCCTGGCGCTGATTTCTGATGCGGGCACGCCCTCCATTTCTGATCCGGGGTTTTTGCTGGTCCGCGAATGCATAAAGCAGGACATTCCGATCGAGTGTTTGCCTGGTCCAACAGCCTTTGTACCCGCGCTGGTCAATTCCGGCCTTCCCGCCGACCGATTTACCTTTGAAGGTTTTCTGCCCCACAAAAAAGGGCGCCAGACCCGCCTGACCGAATTGGTGGGCGAAAGCCGGACCATGATTTTCTACGAATCCCCGCACCGTTTGCTGAAAACGCTCGAACAGTTTGCGGAATATTTTGGCCCCGACCGTCCGGCCAGCGTGAGCCGCGAGTTAACAAAGCTGTTCGAAGAAACAATTCGCGGTACGTTGCAGGAAATAATTACTTACTTTGCCGAAAAAACAATTAAAGGTGAAATTGTCATTGTTGTTCAGGGAAAATAGCGGCCAGATAGAAACGATAAAGCAGCCAAAGCAGGGGGCCAAGTCTTGTCTTCTGGTCCTGATTTTAGGGATTTGGTGGGGGTTGTTCAGCGTATATTCTGCTTCGGCTCAGACCATTATCCTGTCTCCACAAACAAAAGTCAGCCTGGTGACCGTATCGCCGGGAGAGGAGCTGTATTCGGGTTTTGGGCACAGTGCCTTCTGGATTTCGGACCCCGTGTATGGCATCGACCGGGTGTATAACTACGGGACGTTTGATTTTCGCACGGAAGGTTTTTACGTCAAATTCGTTCGGGGCCAACTGCCTTACATGCTTTCCGTGTCGCCGATTTATAACACGCTGGCGGGGGCACAATACGAAGACCGGAGCGTTTTTGAAGACGAGCTCAATCTGACGCAAAGCCAGAAGCAACGCCTTTATGAGTTGTTGGAAATCAATCTTCTACCTGAAAATAAGTTTTACAGATACGATTTTTTATTTGACAATTGCTCCACCCGGCTCCGCGATATGCTGGTAAAAGCGGTTGGTGATAGCGTTCAGTTTAGTAGCAAGTCGAAAAACATGACCTACCGCGACTGGATTCAATATTACATGAACCAGAAGCCGTTTATCAAGACGGGCATGGATATTTTGCTGGGTACGCCAACCGACAAACAGGCAACGGCCTTTGACGAAATGTTCTTGCCCGATAACCTGCGGGAGGAGTTTCGGGAAGCTAAAATACGGCAGGGCGCTACCGAAGTGCCATTAGTAACGCGCGACACGGTATTGTTTCAGGAAGAAAAGCCAATTGGGCATGACGTAGATTATACCGTTCTGATCATCAGTTTTGTGCTTTTACTGGCGGGAATTTTTCAAACGCGCTCGCAATTGCTCCGAAATCAAATCAGCTTCCGAACTGACCGGATTCTGTTTTTCATTGCGGGTCTGTTTGGTTGCCTTATGGCCTTTCTGTGGTTTGGAACCGACCATGCCGTAACCCAGAAAAACTGGAATCTGCTGTGGGCCATCCCGTTTCATGTGGTAGTGGTTTTTCTGCTGCGGAAATCGTCCCCCGCCTGGGTGCGTACTTATTTTGCCGTATCGGCTGTGCTGGCTGCTATTGCCTTAGTATTCAGCGCCGTCACAATTTTTCAGGAATTTAACATTGAGTTTGCTCCCGTAATCGCATTGCTTGCTTTGCGCGCCTGGGCCATTCAACGCCAATTAGCTTTATCTCATGCCAAACGATCTTAACGCAATCACCCGGCAGTTAACCGGAATTGTCAAAAAAACCGGGGCCTTTCTCCGTACTGAGAACCAATCCTTCGACCGGGCGGCCATTGAGTACAAGGATTTTAATAACGTGGTTTCCTACGTTGATAAAGAGGCTGAAAAACAACTGGTTGACAATTTAAGCCAACTTTTGCCCGAGGCCGGTTTTATCACTGAAGAAGGCACTACGGAGCAGGCCGATCGGGCGGGATTAAACTGGATTATCGATCCGTTGGATGGAACGGCCAACTTCATTCATAAATTACCGGTCTTTTCCGTAAGTGTGGGACTGGTAGACAACGGGCGGCCAATTGCGGGCTCTATTTACGATGTCAACCGTGACGAATGCTTTAGCGCCTGGGAGGGCGGGGGAGCGTGGTGCAGCCAGAACGGGGGCGCCGAAGAACGGATTCGGGTTTCGCCAGCGCAGCAGTTGCAGGAAAGCCTGATTGCAACCGGTTTTCCGTATTACCGCTTTGAGCAAATGCAGCAATACCTGCATATTTTAGAGTCGCTGATGCAGAAAACCCACGGTCTGCGGCGGATGGGATCGGCAGCCATTGACCTGGCCTATGTGGCCTGTGGGCGGTTCGACGGATTTTTTGAGTATAATCTTAAATCGTGGGACATGGCTGGTGGCGTAATTCTGGTACGTGAAGCGGGCGGCGTAGTCACTGATTTTACCGGTGGGGACGAGTTCCTGTTCCGGGGTGATGTCGTGGCGGGCTGCGCCGTACATGCTGAGCTCCTGGCCGTGATTCAGGAATACTGGACTTAATTGATTAGCTAATTCTGAGCCAATAAAACCATGGAACATATTGATATGGAGGCGCTCCGTTATCCAATTGGAAAATTTGAATACGGACAGACCTTCACCTTTGATCAGACGCAGGCGCATATCGCCACCATCGCCACCATGCCCCATGACCTGACTGCCCTAGTGGGCAAGTGGGGAGACGAACGCCTGGACACGCCCTACCGCCCCGGCGGATGGAGCGTTCGGGAACTAGTGCATCATGTGGCTGATAGTCACCTGAATGCCTACGTCAGAACCAAGTTGGCGCTGACGGAAGCGACCCCGACCATCAAACCGTACGAAGAAGGGGAGTGGGCCAAGCTGCCGGATTCGAAGTTAAGCATTGCGCCCTCGCTGGTTATTCTGAGCAACCTGCACCTGCGTTGGGTAACCGTACTCGAAACTCTGACCGAAAAAGAGTTGCAACGAACCTATTATCATCCCAGCAGCGCGCGTGAATTTGCTTTGTCTGAAATGATTGCGCTGTATGCCTGGCATGGCGAACACCATTACCAGCATGCCCGCACACTCGGGGAACGGAACAATTGGCTGGATACAGTCGTTTAATAAAAACAGTCCTGCAACATAGGATACTGTTACAATCATTGTACGACGTATGCTGGAACAAGTTGTCATCGGGATACTTTTTGGGGCGGCTCTTCTTTTTCTGGGCCGTCGAATCTATAAAAGTGTGTTTGTGAAAGATGCCGGATGTGGCAAAGGATGTGGATGTAGTGGAGATAGCGCACAAAAAGAAACAAAAGTAAAAATCGGTCCGCCGAAGCAAACGTCAACTGTATAGCTTGTTGGCGGACATGGAACGATTATACAAAAAATGGAATGGCCATTTGCTGCGTGCAGTGGTCCTATTGCTCATCATTTGCCTTGCTTCCTGCAAAAAAGTAGCTCCCAAAGACCCTGTTATTACTGCTTTTGACGCCCCGTTGAAAGCCGAATCGTCGTATGTTAGTGCGCCGATTGTCTTTGATGTTAAAGCACTCGAGGAGAAAATTAATCAATCGCTGGGTCAGGTAATTGTCGATCAGGAAGAGCAAAAAAGCCAGAAAGGAAAAATCTGGAAACTTCGGGTCGAACGCTCCGGGCGCGTCCGGATTGCTTACGATGGCCACCGCCTGACGTTTGGGGCTCCCTTGACGATCTGGATTATTAACCCCCTAACTTCTAAGAAAAAAGCCGCCGATCGGCGTGCGCTCTGCTCGATTGACGTCGAATTCAACAGCCCCATCAGCGTTCGTCAGGACTGGAAGCTGGAAACAAAGGTCTCCCTAAATAAGTACCGCTGGATCGAACAGCCCAATATCCGCTTGCTTGGCTTTGATATACCGGTTACTGATCTGGCCGAAGGAATTCTTAAAAATCGCCGGAAAAACATCGAAGACGCCATCAATGAAGCAATTTACACCGAACTGCACCTGGATCGCGAAATTCAGAAAATCTGGCAGGAATTACAGAAGCCGTTGCTCCTGAATCGCCAGTTCGAAAATATATGGCTTATTCCCATGCCACGCTCTGTTCAGGTTAGTGATGTATACGGCGATGAGAAAACGATTGTAGTGCCACTGCGCGTCTATTTTAACATTGAAACCCGCTTCGGACCAGAGCCACAGGTTGCCATTAAGAGCAAGCTGCCGCCCCTGCAAAAAGTAGATACATTGCCTCTGGTATCGGAGTTGAATCTGTTGAGTCGCATTCCCTACAACGACCTGAACCAGACGCTGGCGCGAACACTAGACAACCAGGAAGTGAAACTATCCAGCCGGATTGTGCGCATTCGTAGCGCTTCGGTATACGGAGGTGGAAATACACTCATTCTCAAATCGGATGTCAAAGGAAGCGTAAATGGGACTTTATTCTTTCGGGGCCGGCCAGCCTACGATACCTTACAGCATAAACTGTTGGTCAAAAATCTGAAGTTTGACGTAAACACAGAGGAAGTTCTTCTGTCAACCGCAGACTGGTTGCTGCATGATTCTTTGCAGGAAACCTTCGAAACGGCATTGAGTGTCCCTCTGAAGCAGCATTTAGAAAAAATTCCTACTAAAATTGAGGAAGCTTTTGCGAAAGGGAAAACCGGAGAAAAAGCGTTGATTGATATTCAGCAGTTTCGGTTAACGCCGCGTAACATTGCCATTCGGCCTGAAGCGGTTCAGGTGCTGATTAACGTTCGGGCGACCATGATGTTGAAAGTAAAAAAACTCTGAAAAAGCCCCCATTGAAGACGAGGTATGGCAGATATAGATTCCCAGAAGCGCGAAAAAGAGCAATATGTTGATTTAGGGCATACAGAACTGGAAAACCACCTGAAAACCCAGGTGGCCCTCTACGAAAAGAAAACGCAGTATACTGGCAACACGACTAACCTGCTTAGTGCCTTCTTCTGGTATAATTTGTTTGGGTTTGCGTATCACTACATACGCAGCCGTTTAGGACCCAAAGCCGAATACCAGTTTTATCCCCGTAACGGCGACGATGGGCTGTATCCCACCCATACCTTCACGGATTCCGTAACGCTTGCTTTGTTGTCGGACTGGGCGACGGACACCAAAGAATCCGACCAGATCGGGCATCTGGTGTCTACCTACGATCCCGATTATACGATTCATCTGGGCGATGTCTATTTTGTTGGTACGCCGGAAGAAGTGGAAGCTAATTTTCTAGCCCCTCATTCTTCCTGGCATTATGGCAAACACGGGAGCCTGGCTTTGTCGGGAAACCACGAGATGTATTCCAACGGGACGGCGTATTTCAAAAAACTACTGCCCGCCATGAAAATCCGCAAGGGCGAAACCGTGGCGACGCAGCAGGCTGGTTTTTTCTGCCTGGAACACGAACACTGGCGCATCATTGGCCTGGATACGGGCTACACCTCGACTAACCGTCCTTTTCTGGAGGTGCTGTTCAAGCCCGATTGCCACCTCCGCGAAGAGCAGTTAGACTGGCTGAAAAATGTCGTTCGCCTGGGCGATCCAAGTGATACGAGGGGCATTATTTTGCTTAGTCATCATCCTTATTATTCGTCGTTTCGGGACGATCACCCGGTAGTAGGGCGGCAATTGCGGAAAATCATGGGCGATTCGGCGCGACCGGTTGTCTGGATTTGGGGGCATGAGCACCGACTTTCTTTCTACGAAAAATACGGTTTCCCAGACGGTATTCAAGCCTGGGGGCGCTGCGTGGGAATTGGCGGTATGCCCGTCGAAATCAATGAACCGAATCGAGGACACGAGAGCCAGCTTGTGCTGTACGACCAGCGCGTTCGCGAACGCGTCCGCCGAAAGGCCGTGGGGTACAATGGCTTTGCCTTGATGACCATTGAGGGCACTCAGCTAAAACTGGATTACATTGATCAGAACAAACAAACTGTCGTATCGGAGCAGTGGTCTGTCAATCGGGAAAATGGCGAATTGGCTGTCAAAACCCTGTTTGTTCATCCAGACATGACGAAATATGGTCAATAATCGTGGTACCAGGTCCTGAGCCGGTAGTTGACGCTGGAAGCCATAGAACTCGTGAGGTCGCTGTACAATTGCCAGGCGACTGGAACCAGGAGCGAGGCTGTTTTCAGCGTATGACCGTTCAGGGCGCGTTTATCACCACTAAATTCCTGCCACTCGTCGGCCCAGGTTTCAGTTTCGCAGATACTATCCTGCCAGACAACATCGTCTTTCGCCAGGTCTACCACCCGAATGCGCATGTCCAGCCGGGCCGAGATGGTCTTGCGGTAGGTCGTTAATTTTCCTTTTACTTTCTCGTACACATCGACAACGGTGCTGTCGTTAATTTTCTTTGTGCCTACTTTGAAGGTCTGGTTGCTCTCAACGTCCTGTGACGAGGAGGTAACCGCCGTATCGAAAGGGCGGTAATCCATAATTTTCATCTGGACAACGTGGTTAGGCATGCGTCCCGGCTCGGGGGTAGCGCCCGGCATGTAATAGCGGACAAACTGCGAAGGAGGCCCCTGATTTTTAATGCGACGAAAGATTTGATTCTGTAAATCGTCGTATTCAGAAGCCGATAGTTCCCGCGTGATTGCCATCGGTTCAATCACAACCCGGAAAGCAGCCAGATAAAGCGCATCGGCGGCTCGCAAGCGGGCATCCCGGTAATTCTCAACCCATTGGTCAGCCTTCTGAAAGTTTAGAACGGCGTCGCGGGCGGCCAGCCGATCGTTTTGGCTGTAGGTAAAAGCCAGTTCCGCCGCTTTGTAACGATCCGCAGCAGCCAGCTCCCGCGCTTCTTGGAGCTGGGTTTCGTAATGAAGCGGGTAGTTTTTCAGCACGTCAGGGCAGCTCGGGCAGGCCGTTACCTGTTTCGCCAGTTCCTGAAGTTTGTTGTATTCCTTCACAACCAGTTCCCAGCGAAAAGGCTCGTCGGAGCGACTAAGTTGTAGGATAGCTCGCTGCCGTTGGTTGTAGGCGGTGGCAAAGGCCTCTTGCAAAACCTGTTGCGCTTTCGGATTGGCTGGTTTCTGCCGAAGCCGTTGGGTCGAGAGCTGCACCGCCGTCGTGAAATTGCCGTGCTTCAGGGCATTTTTACCCGTGCCGCAGCCCGAAAAGCCCAGTAGCGTCAGTAAGCCATATAGATAAATTGAACGCATACAACATCCTTGATTTGTGTGCTATATGACCCAAAAAGTATACAAAACGTTTAAAATACTCTAGTTGTTTTTTTCCATAAAATGAGTAATCGGCGGACTCGTTCCGGCAGTGCGTGTAAGTTCGGTTGGTTTATAGGATTCCAAAAAGAAAGACGCATGGCGAGTTGTGGTTAAATGGTCTGCTTTGCCTTCTCTTGCCGAAAAACCAGGTAGGAGTAGCCCGCTGATCCCAAGGCTAGTCCTAACGCAATAATCAGAATCATGTTACTTTTCCAAGGCGTTGGCAACAAGAACGCTAAAATAGTGCCCAGCAAGCCTACCGCTACCCAGATTGGCGCCACGCGTTGGTGGGTTTTGCGCCAGACCACCTCGCTATCGAGCGTCCAGGGCGTGCGAATACCGACAAAATAATTATGGCGAACGCTATACATCAGGTTACCCACTCCCGCCAGCATCAGGCACACCAAAGCCGTCAGAAAGCTTAGAAAACGATCGCTGGCCAGCCCCTGCGTGGTCGTATAACCAATGCCAATAAGCAGGACAGCCCAGAAAACCGCGATCAAAAGGCGCATTTTATAGTAGTTGGCGGTCTCTAATTTTTGTTTGGGATCCAGCGCCGGGATGTAGCGAAAAAGGAGGTACATAAAGAGAGTCATAATTCCAAAAATGGTGACAAAGGTTTCTTTGGAATCGTAGCGGTTGGGGGTTCCCATCGAATCATAATGCATGGGAACGGTGGCCGGTAAGCGGTTGTAAATGAAGGCCAGATAAATCAGGGGCAGCAGCATCACACCTCCCAGAATCCATTCGCTGAAGAATACACTTTTTTTCATGGCTTTATGCTAATTATGGTTTAGTGTCATTTTGTCGAAATCCCATCAGCCAGCCCAGCAACTCGTCCAAAACCGTGGTATTGAGCGTATAGCGAATAAACTGGCCTTCTTTGGTTGCTTCCACCAAACCCGCCTGCTTCAGCAAGTCGAGGTGGTGCGAAATGCTCGGCTTGGTCATGTCAAAACGATCGGCTATTTCCCCGGCTGTGAGATCCCCTGTGCGCAGGAGTTCGAGAATTTGCCGACGGGTAGGATCGTTCAGCGCTTTGAACAAAACGTTCATGGGTTTACTGTTAAATATTTAGACAAATATCTAAATAATAAATTTTACAACAAGCGCACCTGTATAATTAGGGCGAAAAAGAGGATAAAAGGTGTGGCGTATTTTTAAACGGGTGGCTGCCAGCGCCACAGGTAACGACAGGCCAGGGTGCGGTAGGGACGCCAGGACTCCGCGATTTCGTGAAGGCGCTGGTAAAGGGCCCGCCCAGTCTCGGTTAGCTCATAGGCCCGCACCATTTTCTGACGAATAACCAGATCATCGACGGGAAAAACGTCCGGTCGGTCGAGCACAAACATCAGGAGCATTTCGACCGTCCAGCGTCCAACCCCTTTGATTGGGATCAGATACTGGACGACTTCTTCATCGGTCAGCGCGGTGAAATAGGCGCTATCCAGGCGGTTCTGCATGGAAAACTGGGCAACGCTTTGTAGATAAGCTGACTTTTGTCCCGACAACCCAGCGGTACGTAATTCTTCCGCCGACAAGGCCACCAGCAAATCGGGGTAGGGGTAATTCTCCGGAAACAAAGCGCGAAAGCGGGTAAAAATGGCGTTGGCGGCTTTCACCGAGATCTGCTGGGAAACAATGCTTTCCAAGAGCGCCAGGTAAACATCACCCTCGTAGTCAAAGGCAAGTTTAGGGGCGGGTGTGGTGGCAATGATTTGCGCCAGAACCAGATCTTGAGAAAGGTGCGTGAGGGACATCGTGAAAAATTTAGCAAAGATAATCAGGCAGGGGCATAGCCGCGCTCGTCTCGTCGGGTTCGGGTGCTAAACGAACCGTTTTGAGCGGAATAACACCCGACCAGGTGGGTAAACTGCGATCTTCCGGTTCGTCATTTGGCCCGCCCGTGCGGATTTTAGCCGAGGCTTCGTCCAGCGTAAAAGCGAGGATCGTGGTTTTTCGCATCTCACTGGCTGTTGAAGGACGCAGATCCTCCCAGCGGTTGGGAATGAGCTGGTTAGTAATCAGCGCCAGTGCTTTTTCCTTTTCCGCATTATCCTCAATTTTTTCTGCCTTTCCGAAAATAATCACGGAACGATAATTAACCGTATGACTAAAGCCCGATTTAGCCAGCACCAGGCCGTCTATCAAGGTAACAGCGATACAGACCGGGATGCCTTTTTCAATCTCACGGATAAAATGGCTGCCGACCGACCCGTGAATGAAAATGCGGTTCCCTTCGCGGGCGAAAGCCGTCGGGATGGAGAAAGGCTGGCCGTCCTGGGCAAAGCTAATCGTACAAAAAAGGGCCTCGTCCAGAATAGCGTGAATCGTTGGTTCGTCGTAGTGGGCGCGTTTGGCGGTACGGCTCGGTGTTGTGCGGCTTGTTTGCATGTGATTTTAAGAAATACATTTTTAAGTTACGGCTCAAATATCTTTCTTTAGTGGACTATGCAAATCGTCCAGTTTTTGAAAAATAAGTAGTCCGGTTATGCTGCCTTTTAAAACGCTACTCGTCATTGATAAAAATTCAGAAATACCGGTCTTTCTGCAATTGTCGGAACAACTGGAACGGCTCGTCCGCGAGGGTATACTAACCCCCGGGCAGCGTTTGCCCGGTACGCGGCAACTGTCCGATCTAGTACACCTCCACCGGAAAACGGTCGTGGCGGCTTATGACGAGCTGATTGCTCAGGGCTGGTTTGAAACCCAAATCGGTAGCGGTACGTATGTTTCCCGGCATTTAGCCCAGAGCCAGCCCCAGTCTTTTGGCGATAAAGAAGCAGATACCAAGCCTATAGAAAAACCGGGCTATGCCTTCCGACAAAACGACCACCTGATGCGTCCCGTCCTGGCTACGTTGCCTGGCTTGCGTCTGGATGATGGCTTTCCCGATATTCGCCTGGCTCCGATGGAAGAATTGGCCCGCGCCTACCGCAGCTATTTCCGCTGGGGCGATCCGCAGCAGCACTTTGGGTATGGCGATACAAAGGGGCATCCGCTCCTGCGTCAGGAGTTGTCGGCCTACCTGAACGAAACCCGTGGTTTACGCACGACACCCGACAACGTGCTCATTACGCGGGGCAGCATCATGGGCATTCATCTGGCTAGTACGCTGCTGCTTCAACCCAACGATATTGTTGTTGTGGGTGAAACCAACTGGTCGGGGGCCAACATGAATTTTCGCCAGGCCGGTGCCCAAATATTGACCGTACCCGTGGACCAGCACGGACTTGACGTGGAGGCCATTGCGGCCATTTGCGAAAAACAGCCTGTTCGAATGGTCTATGTAACGCCCCACCATCATTACCCCACAACGGTTACGCTGCGGGCTGACCGGCGGCTTCGGCTCTTGCAACTGAGTCAGGAAGCTGGTTTTGTGCTGCTGGAAGATGACTACGATTATGATTTTCATTACCAGAGTCGCCCTATTTTGCCCTTGATTAGCGCCGACCGGCACGGCATGGTGATTTACGTTGGTTCCTTGTCTAAGTCGGTGGCCCCTGCTTTTCGGATGGGGTACGTGGTGGCACCGGCGGCACTCATTGACGAATTGGCCCGTCTGCGCCGTATTATTGACCGCCAGGGTGATTCGATGCTGGAATTTGCCATTGGGTATTTGTTCCGAAATGGCGATATGCGGCGTCACCTGAAAAAATCGCTTCGTATGTATGAGGCTCGGCGCGACTATTTTTGTGCTTTGTTAGCGGATGAACTGGGCGATCGGGTTCAGTTTACCCGCCCGGATGGTGGCCTGGCGGTCTGGGCGGCGTTTGATCCGGCCATTCCGCTAACGCAACTGGCGGAGGCGGCCCAGCGCGAAGGGTTGTTTTTTGCGAACGGGCAAGCCCATAATCCTCCCGGTAAAAGTCTTAATAGTACGCGTTTAGGCTTTGCTTCCAGCTCAGAAACAGAATTAGCCCAAAGTGTGGCGATCATTAAACGATTGATTTATTAAGTAGTTTTGTCTGAAAAAAATGCTTAATATGCTTCTGTTTTAGCTGTCTGGGCGGCTTCCCAACCCAATAGGGCGGTTTTTCTTACAGCGCCCCAACGGTAGTTTCCGAAGAGTCCTGTCTTTTTAATAACACGGTGGCAGGGGATGAGGTACCCAATGGGATTGTTCCCAATGGCAGTTCCAACGGCACGGGAAGCGTTAGGCATTCCGATGGCTGTGGCAATCTGATCGTAACTGGTAATTCGGCCTTCCGGAATGCGGAGTAGAGCCTCCCAAACCTTAAGCTGGAAGAAAGAGCCTTTTACCAGCAAACGCAGTTGTTCCGAATTGCCAGACACAAAGATGCGACGGGCCAGGGTTTCTAAGGCGATTTGGTCGGGCTGAATTTTCGCCCCGGGCCACTCGGCTTTTAAACGTTGCACCAGGTTTTCGACAGGTTCTGATTCATCGAGAAACCAGAGCTTGCAGATTTTTTCGTCCAGAGCGGCCAGGAAATACAGGCCGAATGGCCCGTCGAAAATGCCATAACGGAGCAGTAAACCTTCGCCCGCCAGTTTGAATTGGCCGGGGGTAACGCCCTCCAGCGTGACAAAAAGATCATGCAGGCGGCTTGTCCCCGATAGGCCTGAAGCATCGGCAGTTTCGGCCAGTGTCAGTCCCTTGCGAAGTTGGCCTTTGGCGTAATCAAGGGTCAGGTATTGCAAAAATTTCTTGGGACTAACCCCGGCCCAGTCTGTAAACAAGCGTTGAAAGTGGTATTCGCTCAGGTAAGCTTGCTCGGCCACTTCGGCCAATTTTGGCTGCTGCCGGAAGTTATGGTTCAGATAATCAATGGCGCGGGCAATTTGTTGGTAGGTTTCGCTCATTTTATTCATTGCGTTTGCTAAATTAACGAACAAAAATACTTGCCTAAAAAGAGGAATAGAACCCGATTCTTGCGAACTTAGGCGCTTCTATCCATTAGGATACTAAATTTAGTGAGGGTATAATTTAATTTTATCATATTATAATTATATTCAGTCTGGTCTGATTTTTGTAAAGGGTAGCTCATTAATGCATTGCAGATGAAAAAGGAAGATGTTTGGGCAAGTCCTGATGAACAACGTTATCGCCGCTTATTGGAATCGGTTGATGATATAATTTATACGACTTCGCCGGATGGCTATTTCCTGTACGTCAACCCCGCCGTAGAAAAGATACTGGGATATGCAAAGCAAGATATTGTTGGCAAACGGTTTACGGAATTAATCCATCCCGATTTTCAGGAGACCGTACTCTCTTTTTATGAAGACATGTTGACCTGCAAAAAAGAAAGTACGTATCTGGAATTTCCGGTGGTGACACATGCGCAGCAGATTATCTGGATTGGCCAGACTGTTCGCTGTATTCCGAAAGGAGAGAGTGGGTTCGAGTTTGCCGCCGTAGCACGTGACATAACTGAAAAATACCGCGCTCAGGAATTGCTCCAGCAAAGCGAGGAAAAATATCGTAGTATCATGAACAACATGGAATTAGGGTTACTGGAAGTGGATAATAATCATACCATTATCCGCGCCTACGAGCGTTTTTGCAAAATGGTCGGCTACACTGAAGAAGAACTGATTGGCAAAAAAGCGACCGACTTGATTGTTGTTCCTGAATACATGGCGTTGCTGGAAGAAAAGCAAATGAATCGGATGTCTGGCGAAGCCGACTCTTACGAAATGCCGATTCGCTGTAAAGATGGGGCTGAACTTTGGGTCATCATCAGCGGCACGCCCATTCGGGATTCGGCGGGAAATGTAATTGGTTCTTTGGGTATTCACTACGATATTTCGGCCCGGCGGAAGCTGGAACTGGAACTCGCTAACGCTAAGCGGATTGCGGAAGAAGCACAGCTGGCGGAGAAGCAATTTCTGGCCAACATGAGCCACGAAATCCGGACCCCTCTGAATGCCATCATCGGCATGTCGCACCTGCTGTATGACACCCAGCCAACCAAGCAGCAACTGGAATACTTCGAGATTATTCAAAGCTCCGCGAACTTCCTGCACAGCCTGATTTCTGACCTGCTGGATATGGCCAAAATCGAAGCAGGGCGCCTGGAAATCATTGCTCGGCCTTTTGATTTGGTGGGCTTTCTGCGCAAGATTCAGAAAATGTATCAGATCCGGCTTCGAGAGCGGCCTATCTCGCTCCACGTCATGATCGACACGCAGATTACGGGTGAAGTGCTGGGCGATGAGTTGATGCTGAACCAGATTCTATTGAACCTGCTGGGGAACGCCGAAAAATTCACGGAAAAAGGCAGCGTCAGACTGAGTGTACTGGTTCTGGAAGAAACCGATAAAGAGTTGATTCTGGAATTTCAGGTGACGGATACCGGAATTGGCATTGCCGACGATAAAGTGGATGTGATTTTTCAGAAATTCAAACAGATTGAGACGAACGAAGGACACAAACACAAAGGAACGGGGCTGGGGCTGGCCATTACCAAAGAACTGGTTGAAGTGCAGGGCGGTTCGATTTCGGTATCGAGCCGACTGGGCCGGGGCACTACCTTTACATTTACGCTTCCGTTTACCAAAATAAAGTCATCCGCTTCAGAAGGGCAGGAGGTTGTCCAGCCGGGTCCCGGAACGCATCTGAAACACCGCCGGGTTCTGATTGTAGAAGATAACATCATGAACCAGAAGTACGTTGAGCAGCTTCTCCGGAAGTGGGAGATCAATTTTGAGCTGGCAACGGACGGACGGAAAGCCGTTGAATTGGCAAAAAATCAGGTCTATGATGCGATTTTGATGGACATTCAAATGCCGATCATGGATGGATACGAAGCAACCATCGCAATTCGGACCGTGCAGAACATCAACCAGAATACGCCCATTATTGCGTTGACTGCTTCGGCGCTAAACGACCATAAAAAAACGGCGCTTGCCGTTGGGATGAATGAATTTTTGACCAAGCCTTTCTCGCCCAACCAGCTTTGGGAGTCGCTCAACCGACTGATTCCGACCGAGGCAGGCGAGGAGGTGAAGGTAGAGCCCGTGGTGGAAGAAGTCACACAAGCCGCTCCGGCTGTCGGCAAAGCGTATAACTTCGCCGATTTGTTTGATGGTGACAAAGAGTACATTGGCTTTATGCTGGAGTCGTTCCTGACCGATATTGTGCCGGAAGTGCCTTTGATTAAATCGTACGTTGATGCACAGAACTGGGAGTCGTTGAAGAAAATTGCGCACAAACTTCGTCCTGCTTTTGGGATGCTGGGCCTAACCGATCTGGAAAAGAAATTTGCTACAATGGAGAAAAGTGCGCTGGAAAATCCAGAGGCGACCAAACTAAAAGCCTTGCAGGAAGAAATTCAGCGGGAAGTTGAACAGATAACGGGTGTTGTTCAGCAGCAATTGGATGAGTTGAACAAAGCCTAAACTGGCCCGCAGATGCTGCCATCAGGCAACAGCTGCGTAAGCCTTTGGGTTGCTTCCCGTCCATTTTTTAAAAGCCCGCCGGAAAGACGCAGGCTCTTCATACCCAAGCAAATAAGCAATTTCCTTGATGGAATGCTGCCGCTTTTGCAAAAGCTTAAACGAAATATCCCGCCTTACCTTATCGGTGATTTCCTTAAATGAAGTAGCTTCGGCTTCCAACCGGCGCTGCAAACTCCGCCGGGACGTATTCAGTTGGTGGGCGGCTTCTTCAATGGAAATAAAGTGCTTGTTTTGAAATTTTTGCGTAACCAGCGAGCGGATAGTGTCTGCAAAAGGCTGTTGCTGTAGCTGTTCCGCCCTTAAATCCTCAATGATCTGTTTGAAATAATGGAATAAAACCGGGTTGTTGCCGGGAAGGGGCATTTTTAGTTCTTTCGCCGGAAAAATAATCTGGTTATGCTCACACTCAAAGTAAACCGGGCATTGGAATGTTCGCTCAAACGCTTCGGCATAATCAGGCCTCGGAAAAGAAAAGTGGATGCGAATCGGTTGCAAGCGCTTCTTGAGTAATTCGCTAAACTGGTGCAGCAGGCAGGATGCCGTGTACTCCAATCCTTTCTGTGACGTATATGGCCTATAGTACGCAAAATCCGGGTGGGCGTCAAACGTAAAGGCATAGCAGTTCTGAACAGGTTCCAGTCCGTAGGAATAGGCCGTCGCAATCTGATTGCTGAAAGATGATACCTGCTCCAAGACAACTAGCAAGCTAGGACTCACCTGCACAATATGGCCGAGAATACCCAGCATACCCAGGTTAGACCGCTGCCCCATTTGCAAACTCACCGCTTCCGTACCTGCCTTCGCAACAATTAATTGCCAAAGCTTTTCGTAAGTGGAGAGGGAGATAAAAGCCATCGGATCCGTCAAGTCGGGAGATAGATCGAGGGCTGCGTAAAACGAACGTACTTCGTCGTTGCTGGAGCAATTGCAATGAATCATCTCCCGCGCGACAGGTAGTGAAATGCCAAGCATGGGTTTAATGAGGCTATCGCCCGAAAATGGTGAAACTGTGGTAAATTTGGGTAATTGCTGCTACGCTTCACACATTCCAGTAAAGGCGTGAAGCGTAGAGAATCAAAAGTAGCGCGCTTTTTTGGGGCTGGATTGAAAAAAAGCGACATCCTGAAAAATTCAGGAACAAAAACTCATCTATTGGTTAAACGGTCTGATTTTATTTAACAGCCGTGGCTTCCATTTCGATAAGAAGCTGGGGGAAAGCCAGGGCTTTCACTTCCGTTAGTGTGCTGGTGGGCGTGCAGTTAGCTGCCGTCAGCCGCGTAATTACCTTCTCGTAATCCTGGAAAAAGGACTCGACCGACGTGGTGTAAAAATTCAGTCGGATTACATTTTCCATGTCATAACCCGCTTGTTGCAGGATGGTATCCAGATTATCGAAGCAGGAACTAAGCTGTTCACTCATGGTGCTTCCGACAGGTTGGCCTTGTTCGTTCATGGCTGCCTGTCCGGAGCAATAGAGGGTATGCGTAACGTATGCCGTTTCGATGGCCTGTGAATAGCCCAACTGATTCTGCCATTTCCAGGGATTGATAAGTCTTTTTTGCATTGTATTTGTTGTATTTGATAAGATCTGATGCAAAACTACAAGGGCTAATTCAGACTGGATTGAATAAAAACGACACGGCGAATAAAACGATAAAAAAATGAGTGCTTCCTTTGCCGAACAGGCCATCGATTATTACCTGAATCTAGCTGAGCCGGCGGGCTTGCCAACCGGTGTTTCCGTGCTTAATCCCTACCAGCAGCCGGACGTGCAGCCTATTATTCGGGAGTTTTATACCCGGTATTTCAACGATGCCAAACCGCGCGTTTTTGTGGTGGGTATCAATCCGGGCCGCTTCGGCGCGGGCGTCACCGGCATTTCCTTTACCACGCCCCAGGCGCTACGGGCGCATTGCCACATCGATAATGACCTGACGCCAACGCCCGAACTGTCCAGCCGGTTTATTTATCAGGTTGTTGAGGCGTTTGGGGGTGCCGAGGCGTTTTACAGCCAATTTTTCCTGACCTCACTTTTTCCGCTGGCTTTAGTCAAGGAGGGTAAAAATTACAATTATTACGATGATCGGGAAACCACCAAGGCGCTCTGGCCAGCCATCGCCGAAACCGTCCAGACGCAAATTCAGTTTGGGGCGCGGCGGCAGGTAGCGGTTTGCCTGGGGCGGAAGAACGAGAAATATTTTCAGCGCCTCAACGACCAGCATCAGTTCTTCGACCGAATTGTAACCCTGGACCATCCCCGTTATATTCTTCAGTATCGCAGCCGCTCGGCGGACGCATATCTGGAAAATTACATCCGAACGCTGGCCGACTGCCTCCAGCTTTGATTCGTCCAGGTGAGTATTTTATCGCGTTCAGTGACTTATTGCTTTGGCCGAAGCAAGTGCCCAAAATACGCCTGGCCTCCACCCGGAAGCTCGTTGGCGGAGGCGCTAAAATCAACCAGGCGTAATCATGAATGAACCGACAAAAGACAACAGAATGCTTAACCGCCGTGAGTTTGTAGGGTGCGCCAGTTCGCTGGTGGCGTTGGGCTTAACTAGTTTTCGAAATGCTAATTCGAAGGCTAAAGCTCAGGCGCCTTTGGCCAACATTCGGATCAAAAATGTAAACTCCAACTTTGAGCGGGAGCCGCTGAATCCGTATCGTTTCAAGGGGAGCGCCATAACGGAAAGCTGGCAGGCAATCGCCTATCTGGAGTCGGAGTCGGGCGTTGGCAAGGTTGGTTTGGGAACGCAGGGCGTATTGTGGTCGGACTCGAAAGTATTCGAAAAGCATTCCGAAGCGGCGGGAAACGCGCTTATGTACGCCATGAGTGAGCGGGCGCTGCAGCTGCTGAAAGGAACCTCCTTCACGAACCCCGTTGAGCTGTTGGATAAGCTGTTGCCGGAAGTACTTGACTACGGGAAAAAGATCACGGGAAACCCAAATTTACGAAAAACATTTGCCTTGAACGCTCTGGTTTGCGTCGATAACGCGGCCTGGTTGCTCTATGCGCAGGAAAATAATATAAGCCGATTTGATGACATAATTCCCGCCGCTTATCGGCCCGGATTGTCCCATCGGCACAGTAAAGTGGCCAGCATTCCATCGTTTAGCGTGGGTACGACCGCTGATACGATCAAAAAAGCCGCCGACGAAGGGTACTTTATCATGAAGCTGAAAACGGGTTCGGCGGGGAGCCAGCAGGAAATGATCGAAAAAGACATTGCCTTTCTGTCGGCTGTGCACAAGGCCATTGGCCACTACGAAACGCCGTACACCAAAAGCGGAAAAATTCCGTACTACTTCGATGCAAATGGACGCTACGAGAAAAAAGAAACCCTGCTTCGTTTCCTCGATCATGCCCGAAAAATAGGTGCTTTCGATCAGATTGCCGTGATTGAAGAACCGTTTGCGGAAGAAAACGAAGTCTATGTGGGCGATTTGGGCGTGCGCATTGCCGCCGACGAAAGTGCCCACACCGTAGAGGACGCGGCGCGTCGTATCGAGCAGGGCTACACCGCCATTGCCGTGAAAGCCATCGCCAAAACGCTGAGCATGACCATGAAAATCACTCAGCTGGCCTACGAGAAAAAGATCCCCTGTTTCTGCGCGGACCTGACCGTCAATCCAATTCTGGTCGATTGGAACAAGAGCGTAGCGGCCCGACTGCCTCCTTTTCCGGGTATGTCCATTGGGTTGCAGGAAACGAACGGCCACCAGTATTTCAAAAACTGGGATAAACTCATGGCGTATCACCCAAAAGCGGGGGCCGTGTGGACTAAAACGCAAAAAGGCGTCTATGAGACCAATCAGGCGTTTTATGATGAAAGCGGGGGAATCCTGATGCCTTCGCCTCACTATCAGGCTTTGTTTCAGAAGTAAGCGACGTTAAAAAGGCAACGCGAGCTGCTGACCGGCGCATTCGTCGGAGCGTTCCAGATTCGACATGGAAACGCCCAGCAGCCGAATGCTTTTGGAAAGTGGAAAAATGCCGTTAAGCAATTCCAGACTAATCCGTTCAAAAAGCGCCGGGTCGGGAATCGAACTCATCATACTACGGCTGCGCGTAATTTGCTCGAAGTCATTGTATTTAACCTTCAGCGTAACGGTTCGACCCAACACCTGAAGCCGTTCGCAGTTGCGCCAGACGGACGCTAGCAAAGGTGCCAATTGCTCGGCCAGTTCTTCCTGGGTGCTCAAATCCTGCTCGAAGGTAGTTTCGGAACCGATGGACTTTCGAATGCGGTCGGGCGTGACGGGGCGGTGGTCAATGGCCCGGGCGATGGTGTAATAATAACTGCCCGCCTTGCCAAAATGAAGCCGTAAAACCTCCTCCGGTTGTTGCCGTAAATCAAGGCCTGTGAAAATGCCCAGTTGATTGAGGCGGGCGGCAGTGACTTGGCCAATCCCGTGAAACTGACCCACTTTCAAATTTTCGACGAAAGCCAGTCCGTGCTGTGGTTTGATGACGTATTGCCCGTTTGGTTTTCGGTAGTCGGAGGCCAGTTTTGCCAGAAATTTGTTGTACGAAATACCCGCCGATGCCGTTAAGCCGGTTCGTTCCAGAATCTCGGCCCGGATTTCTTCGGCAATTTGGGTCGCTGAGCGAATCTGTTTATGATTTTCAGTGACATCCAGGTAGGCTTCATCGAGTGAGAGCGGTTCGATCAGGTGCGTGTATTCGGCAAAAATGGCCCGAATCTGTAGAGAAACCGCTTTATAAACCTCAAATCGGGGTTTGACAAAAATCAGGTTTGGACATTTCCGCAGCGCTACCGTCGAAGCCATCGCCGAACGAACCCCAAACTGCCGCGCTTCGTAGCTGGCCGCCGCTACCACGCCGCGCTGCCTCGAACCACCTACGGCCACGGGTTTGTGGCGCAGTTCGGGATTATCGCGCTGCTCGACGGAGGCATAAAAAGCATCCATATCGAGGTGTATAATTTTCCGGATTTCGGGCTGCTCCATGGCACTAAAACTACCGCGCAAAGATACAGATTCAGGTCGATTTTGACCCGACCACCAACTAGTGAAAATCGCGTCTTTATTTCAGAAATACCTCGTCGTTATCCGTCATAAACATGCGCGTGCTTTCCGTGTAAGTGCCTCCGTTAGGGTCTTTGTATTTCAGGTCTACGTAAAAAGCCCGGTAACCGGATTCTGGGTAAGACTGCGTTAAGTCAAGCTTATCTTTTTTCTGAATATCCAGCGTTTTGCTCGTCCAGGTTTCGTCCTGAAAAATCATATCCTTCGAATCGGCCGACCAGACCGTGGCTCCAACCAGCGCGTCCGGCGTGGTTTTTAGGCTTAGTTTGACGCCGGTTTTGGTACCAGATGCATTCCATTCACAAACGGGATACGGCTTTTTAGCCAGTGTAAGGCCCCAAAAAGCACTTAGCGCTTCGAACGCCTGACGACCATCGCCCAGATCGTGACCAACGTTGGGAACATAGTGAATCAGATTCTGGCCGGGAATATCGTCGTAGTAATGCTTAATGGCATCAACCGTCCAGTACGGGTCATTTGTGCCCATGAAAATCATCTTCGGCATCGTAAGATTTTTCCGGTACGAATACGGATCAACCATGTCGGTGATGGCGGAGCCTTCCTTGGTGCGGGCCGTCTGCGGAATACCTAGTTTAACATAATCATCAATTTCCGGGCTGTACTTATTCCAGATTTTCATCTGATAATCCAGATTAACCGGCATGTTCAAAATATCGATAACCATTGGCGCAATGGCCACCACGCGCTTGTCATTAGCGCCTGTCAGCCAGGTAGTCCAGCCACGTTTCGAAGCACCGGAAACCACAAAACGGTTGACTGATTTTTTCAGCGCCTGCCGGGAAAATTCCTGCGTGGCATCCATCGCCCGAACGGCACTTTTCACCATTGGGAACAGCAGCGGCCAGCTATAATCGCCGTCTTTTTTGAAATTATGGAGCGTAAAAGAAATCAGCGCATCTTCCGTCAAACCATTGTAGAGCGGCTGGTTGGGTGCCTGGCGCAGAATGGCGACAATGGCCTTGTTTTTGGTCGCCAGAAACCCCGTTGAGCGCACCAGTCCGTCATTCATTCCGCGCCAGTTCGGCTGACTTTCCTTGTTGGAACCGCCCGTAATGAACAGCAACGCGCCATCGTGCTGCACCTCTTTCGGCACCAGAATTGTGAGTTGGTGCCGCCATGTATGTTCCCGCCATTTCTGCGACGTTAGCAACAGATTATAGCCTTTGACTTCGCCGAGATCAAAGGAATCCCGGCGTTCCCAGCGGGCCGATTGGTCGCCGTTGTTCAGGTAACTTTGCAGGGCCGTTGCAGGCGTAATAGGGGCGGGGCCTTCATTCTCAAAGCTGAAACAAAGCAGGGTAAGCAAGACGGGCAGTAAAAAAAGCCAACGTTGGCGCATAGGATTTAGGCGATAGGCAGAATGCAGAATAACAAAAGAACGTCTATCTTCGATACAAGGAATTAAAATAAACAGAAATGGGCAAATTTCACGATTCAATCAAGCCAGCGCACCAGGAATTTATTCGTAAACAGCACGTTTTTTTTGTTAGTTCAGCGCCCCTGGACCCGGAAGGCCATGTTAATCTATCCCCGAAAGGGCTGGACTGTTTCCGGGTATTGTCGGAGAGCAAGGTCGCTTACATGGATTTGATCAGCAGCGGCAACGAAACGTCGGCGCACACGCTTGAGAATGGCCGGATTACGTTTATGTTCTGCTCGTTTGAGGGCGCGCCGAATATTCTCCGTTTGTATGGAAAAGGACACACGGTTTTGCCCAACACAGCAGAGTGGGAGCTATACGCCCCGAATTTCACCATCTATCCGAGTACCCGCCAGCTAATCGTGGCCGACATTAGTCTGGTACAGACGTCCTGCGGCTTTGGGGTGCCTCTGTTTGAGTACGTGGGCGAACGCGACATTCACTTTAATTGGGCCGAGAAGCAGGGCGAAAAAGGGTTGCAGAATTACGTTAGAGAGAAAAACATGGTTAGTCTGGATGGCCTGCCGACTGATTTAGGTCTGCGGCAGGAAAGTCTGAACTAAGGGCAAACGCTATACGGCTCTTTCTTCAGGTCGATGTTTTAGGCAAACGTGGTGCATACCCGCGTCAAAAGTATAGCTGACTGTCAGCTGGTAGCTGTCGCAAATCTGTTTTACAATCGCCAGACCCAAACCAACCGAATCCGTATGCGTGGCTTCTTTTTTGAAACGTTCAAAAAGGCGGTCGGGTGCCGTTTGCAGGGCGGGTCCGGTGTTACTGATTTCCAAAGAATGGAGGGTTGAATAAACTTCAATGCGTCCGTCCGGTTGGTTGTGTTTGATGGCGTTGTTGACCAGATTTGTGATCAGAATATCCGCCAGAACGGGGGACAAATGGCTGGAAAAGGCTGCCGAACAGTTGAGCTGGGTACGAAGCTGTTTGTGCTGCAATACATCATCCATCGCCGTCAGTTTTTCCGCTAGCAACGCATAGAGGTCGATTTGTTCCACATTGGCAAATTGCCGGTTTTCAATTTTGGCCAATAACAGAAGACCCTGATTAAGCCGGGAGATCCGGCGCGACGCCTGGTAAATTTCGTCAATGCGTTGGGATTGTTTTTCGGTAAGGGTTTCGGCCTGAATCAGTTGTTCTACCCGTGCATTGATCAAAGCAAGTGGCGTTTGCATCTCGTGGGAAGCGTTTTCTGTAAACTCTTTCAGACTCCGGTAGTCCTGCTGAATTTTCTCGGCCATTTTGCGCAGCACGTCATTAAGCTCATTGAACTCATCAATGGGCTCTTTTTCCAGATCGATGGATTCGCCCCGGCTGAGGTCGAAGCGTTTCACTTTGGCCAGGGTTTCATAAAACGGTTGCCAGAGCCTGCCGGACAATTTACCCTGAAACCAGAACATGCCTACGAGCAAAAGACCCAGAAAAGTAACCATCGCAATCGTGATTACTTCTATTAACCGATAAGACTGAATCAGTGACTTTCGAATGGCCACCCGGTGGTCAATTCCTTTGATTTTCGTGTAAAAGGTAAGCTGGCGAAAGGGTGTAAATTCTTTGTCGTAATGATCCTGAATCAAGGTATCGGTAAATTCCTCTGTGATCGGCACACGGTAGCTGACGGGCGCAACCTCAATTTTATTCTCCACAAAATAATCGTTGCTCGACCACGAATTGTGCGTCTGGATATGCGCCAGAAAATCGCGCTTTTCAACCCGCAGCCGACTTTCGACTTCATCGTAAATGACCATTTTGACAATCCAGTAAAAGGCCAGGGCCGTCAAAACGTAGATGACCAGCGAAAACGAGAGGTAAATCTGATTGGTTCTGGTGAGGAGTTTCAAGCTTGACCGAATTTATAACCAATACCGTAAATAGACCGAACATAATCCGGAGCGCCTTTCTCGACGATTTTCCGGCGTAAATTCTTGATGTGCGAGTATACCATGTCAAGGGAATCCGCTGAGTCGATGTGGTCGCCCCAGAGGTGTTCGGCAATGGACGCTTTCGTCAGGGCCACGTCAATATTCGACAGAAAATACAACAACAAATCGTATTCTTTTCGGGAAAGAACCGTTTCCTGATCGCTGATGAAAACGCGGCGGGAATTGGGCAACACCTTGATTTCATGATACTTAATTTCGTTATGGCCGCCAAAATTACGCCGCCGAATCAGCGACTTAACCCGCGCGTTTAGCTCCGAAAGGTGAAACGGTTTGGTCAGGTAATCGTCGGAGCCAATTTCCAGCCCTTTAATCTTATCGTCAAGCGAATTACGCGCCGAAATAATAATAATTCCGGTCGTAGCCGACATGCGTTTAAGCGTCGGAATCAAGTCGAAACCCTCGCCGTCGGGCAGCGTAAGATCAACGATGAGACAATCATACGTGTACAGAAAAATTTTTTCGTCTGCTTCCTGATACGTGGTTGCCATTTCGCAGACAAAGCCCTCCCGCGTCAGGTATTCGGCGATGCTTTCCGCCAGCCCCCGTTCATCTTCAACAACCAGCATTTTCATAAACAAATCCCTTTTTCGTGGCGCAACCAGACGCCTTCATAAAACCACAACCAGCCGTGAAGGTAAAACGCAAATCTGGAAACATTTAGGAGAGCGTTTTTGCGTAAAAAGAAAGCTAATCTTCTGAATTAGCCCCAATTTCCAAAATGTTTCCAGATTTGGGTCCGTGTTTTGTGGGATAATTTAACTGCATTACCTATGATGTCAGGTTTGTTATCCTCAATCGGCAAACGGTCCGAACGGCCATTTATTCCGACTCGTTTGCTTTCGAACAGGATTTGGTATGGAAAAAAAATAGGCTGCTTAGGTGGGCTACTCTGCGGATTTTTAGCTTTCCCGGCCAGCGCGCAGCAACTATCGCTAGCGCAAGTTCTAGAGCAAAGTACGCAGAACTATCCGTTCCTAAAAGCAAAACAAGCTGAGATAACCAGCGCTCGTCACCGGTTACAGGCGGGAAAAACCGAATACCTGCCAACGATCATCGTACAGGATCAGTATACCTTCTCGACCAACAACAGTCTGTCGGGCTCCTTCTTCCCGAACGAAGGCACATCCATTTCAACCTCGGGAGGTATTCGGCCTGATAATATTTACCAGGGTGTTTTTGGGAGCTTTACATCGGCGGTTTTCGACTGGAAAGCGATCAATTTTGGTCGCGTAAAAGCCAATGTGCAGGTGGCACAAGCCGATGTGCGGCGGACCGAAGCTGATTACGAAAATGAGCTATTCCAACACCAGGTACGCACGGTAGACGCCTATCTGACTTTACTCATCAATCAGAAATTGGTGGCCGTTCAGCGCAGTAATCTTGAGCGAGCCCAGACCTTCAAGCGTGTTGTGGACGCGGGCGTTAGCTCAGGCATGCGCCCCGGGGTAGACAGTGCGCTGGCTACGGCAGAAGCTGCCCGCGCTCGTCTGCTGCTGCTCGAAAGCCAGCAGCGCGAACAGGTGCAACGGCTGCGTTTGTCGGAGTTGACGGGGCGCGTGATCGACAGCATTCGGGTGGATAGCATGCGTTTCTACGCCACGTTACCCCACATTTCACCGACTGTTGATTGGGTTTCTCCCAAAAATCCGGTTCTCCGATTCTATCAAACCCAAATCGACCTGGCGGCGGCCCGGAGTGTGGCGGCGCAGCGGGCGGGTTTACCGTCGATTTCGCTGGTCGGGGCGGGCTGGGCGCGGGGTTCCGGGGTGGCCAATTCCGGCGATGTATACCGAACCGATCTGGCCAGTGGCGTTTCGTACCAGGTGTATAACTACCTGTTCGGCGTGGCTGCCCGCTGGAATTTGACCCACTATATCCGAACCCGCAGCGATTCCAAGGGGGAAGCATTTCAACTGGAACGTTTTCGGCAATTGGCCAACGAGCAGAATCTGCGCCTGACCCGCCAGAGCCGGGAGGCAGATACGGGCTTCCAAGTGGCTGTCGAGCAGGCGCGTCTGGCTCCGGTGCAGCTGGAAGCGGCCCGGCGGGCATATAACCAGGGAAATGCCCGTTACCAGAATGGCCTGACGGACTTGCCAACGTTGCTGCAAACACTCGTCACGCTCAATCGGGCGGAAGTAGACTGGTACGTGTCCAATGGCAACGCCTGGCGTTCGCTACTGCTGAAAGCCGCCGCCGAGGGGGATTTGTCTCTTTTCCTGAATCAAGTGAAGTAATCAAAATATTAACCGCCTATGTATAATATCATTCGTTCGGCGCTCCGAAAGCCCATTTCGGTCATTGTAGCCGTGGTCGGGTTGCTCTTTTTCTCGATTTTATCCCTGCGAACGATTCCGGTGGATATTTTCCCGAATCTGGATTTGCCGACCATTTATGTGGTGCAGCCCTATGGAGGGATGGCCCCCGATCAGATGGATGGATTTATCGCCACGCGCTACCAGGATCACTTTCTGTATGTGTCCGGGATTCGGGATGTGGAGGTAAAAACCATTCAGGGACTGTCGCTCATTAAGCTGCAATTTTATCCGGGAACGGACATGGCGCAGGCGGCTGCCGAGGTGGCCAACAACGTTTCGCGGGCCAAAGCCTACATGCCCGAAGGAACTGTGCCGCCGCAGGTCGTGCGTTTTGACGCCAGCTCGGTTCCGGTGGGTCAACTGGTGTTCGAAAGTGAATCGCGGTCGTTGAATGAAATTCAGGATTATGCGTCTTCGCGGGTGCGGCCCATGTTCTCTCGCATTGAGGGTGTTTCCAGTCCGCCGCCATTCGGGGGGAACCAGCGCACAGTGGTCATTAAAGTCGATCCGCAGCTGGTACGCAGCTACCGCCTGACGCCCGAAGAAGTAATCAAAGCGATTGTTAGCAATAACCAGCCATCACCCGCCGGAAACATTCGAATTGGGGACCGGGCGTTGATGACGCCGGTGAACTCGCTGGTGGGTCAGCCCGAAGACTTTCTGAATATTCCGATTCGGGTAGGAAGCGGACCAACCGTGTTTGTGCGCGACATTGGCACGGTGGAAGACGGCGCCGATATTACGGTAAGTTACGCGCTGGTCAACGGGCGGCGGGCGGTTTATATCCCGGTTGTTAAAAAATCCGATGCTTCCACGCTGGATGTGGTCAACAACATCCGTAAAGCCATGCCGGAACTGCAAAACGCGGTGCCCGAAGACGTCAAGATTTCCTACGAATTTGACCAGTCGGTTTATGTGACTAACGCCTTGAAAAGTCTGGTGACGGAAGGTGTTCTGGGCGCTGTTTTGACGGGGCTGATGGTGCTGCTGTTCCTGCGCGACTGGCGTAGCGTAATCATTGTGGTACTGACCATTCCGATTTCGATCCTGAGCGCCATTATGCTCATGAATCTGTTCGGGCAAACCATCAACATCATGAGTTTGTCGGGGTTGGCGCTGGCCGTGGGGATTCTGGTCGATCAGGCCACGGTGACGATTGAAAATATTCACCAGCATCTGGAAATGGGCAAACCCAAAGCCGATGCAATCTGGGATGCCTGTAAGGAAATTATCTTCCCGGAATTTCTGATTTTGCTGGCGATTCTGGCCGTATTTGCGCCCGCTTTCGTCATGCAGGGCGTGCCGCGATCCATGTTTTTACCGCTTTCGCTGGCCGTTGGTTTCGCCATGATTGCGTCCTTCATTCTGTCACAAACGCTAGTTCCGGTTTTGTCGAACTGGTTATTGAAAAGCCATCCGCATCACGAACCAGCCACGCTGGCTCTGGACGACCGGGAGCGGGCCACGCTTATCGAAGAACAGACGCATCCGGCTGCGGAGGCCAAAGGCTTTGAGAAATTCAAGCAACGGTACTCGGCCATGTTGGAGAAAATTATGGGCCGTCGGTCGTGGGTAGTTGGGGCTTATCTGCTGGGAAGCGTAGCAGTTATTGCCTTGTGTTTCAGTCTAATTGGTACGGATATTTTGCCCCATGCCAACAGCCACCAGTTTCAGATGCGGCTGCGGGTGCCCGACGGAACGCGTGTAGAACGTACCGAAACCGCCACGCTGAAAGTGCTGGATATTATCAAATCGGAGGTAGGGGAGGAAAGTGTTGAAATTTCGTCGGCCTACGTTGGAACGGTGCCATCCAGCTACGGAACGTCGAACATTTTTGTCTTCAACAGCGGTCCCCACGAGGCGGTTTTGCAGGTTTCGCTGCGCGAAGATCATCCCGTAAAAATGGACGCATTGAAAGAAAAGATGCGGGAACAAATTGCCGCTAAACTGCCCAATGCGCGGGTTTCGTTTGAACCGATTGAACTGGTTGATAAAATCATGAGCCAGGGTTCCGCCACGCCGATTGAGGTAACAGTGGCTGCGAAAGATCTCAAGGAAGCGGGGCGGTTTGCCCGGCAGATCGAAAGCCGGATGCGGCAGATTCCGACGCTTCGGGATGTGCAGATTGCCCAGCCGTTGGCGTATCCGGTGCTGAAAGTGACGCTGGACCGCGAGCGGGCCGGTCAGTTGGGTATTACGTCTACGCAGGTAGCGCGGTCGATGGTGGCGGCCACTTCATCGAGCCGCTTTACCGACAAAAACCTTTGGCTGGATGACAGCAAAGGGCTGGCGTATCAGGTGCAGGTGCAGATACCGGAATATAAAATGGCCAATCCGGATGACATTGCCAATATTCCGCTACGTTCGGGAGCCATGCATCCCGTCCTGTCCGATGTGGCCAAATTCTCGGAAGAAACGACGCCGGGGCAGTACGACCGCGCCGGACCAAACCGCCTCGTCACCATCACGGCTAACCTGAACAAAACCGATCTGGGAGCCGCCCAGAAGGCCGTACAGACGGCCATTCGCGAGGCGGGCGATCCACCGCGCGGCGTCATTGTCGAAATGCGCGGACAAACCAAATTGCTGGCTGATACGCTCAATTCGTTGCAGACGGGTTTGCTAGTAGCCATTGTGATTATTTTCTTGTTGCTGAGCGCTAACTATCAGTCGTTTAAGCTGTCGTTGGTTATTCTGTCGGCCGTTCCGGCGGTGGTGGCGGGCTCGCTGCTGATGCTGCTGGCCTGCGGAGCAACGCTCAATCTACAATCGTACATGGGGCTGATTATGTCCGTGGGGGTATCGGTCGCCAACGCCATTCTGATGGTCACAAACGCGGAGAATCTGCGGCTTTCGGTTAGTGATGCCCGCAAGGCGGTGCTGATGGCGGCTAATAGCCGGATTCGCCCTATTCTGATGACCAGTATTGCTATGATTGCCGGGATGCTGCCGATGGCGTCGGGCATGGGCGAGGGTGGCGACCAGATTGCGCCGCTGGGACAGGCCGTAATTGGCGGATTGATCGCTTCGACCGGTGCCGCCCTGCTGATTCTGCCGTGTGTGTTTACGCAACTTCAGAAAAAAGCCTCTGTTCAATCGGTCTCGCTTGATCCGCAAGATCCTGAAAGTAAATTCTTTAACAAATCTCAATTATCACCATCCTTATGAAACTGTTCCGTGGAATCCTCGGGTTTGTTCCGGTTGTTGCCGGAATGGTATCGTGTACATCAGCCGTCAGTGAGACGAAAGAAGCCAGTAAAAAAGTGACGGTTCCGGCGGTTGAGGTGGCCGCTGTCCAGCAGCTACAACCCCGCCGGCAAGCGGTTTTGCCGGGGGAATTGAAGCCGTGGAACCGCGTCAGCATCCACGCCAAAATCAAAGGTTTTGTGCGGGGCGTTCAGGTAGATCGGGGTACTTGGGTGCGCAAAGGGCAGGTGCTGGCCCAACTGGATGCGCCCGAAATTCTGTCTGAGTTGAGTCAGGCGAAGGCGCAGGTACTGGCGCAGGAAGCCGCCCTGGTCGAGCAAACGTCGCGCTACCGGGCCAGCCGGTTGACGTACCAGCGTCTGCTGCAAACCAGCAAAACCGAAGGGGCCGTATCGGCTAACGAGATTGATCAGTCCCAGGCCCGGATGCAGGCTGACAGTGCGATGGTTTCGGTGGCGCAGGGAAATGTGCAGGCGGGCCGGTCGAACTTGCAGGCCAAATCGGAGTTGGCGCACTACCTGACCATCACCGCCCCGTTCGACGGAATGATCATCGAGCGGAACATTAGCCCCGGTGCGCTGGTGGGTGCGGGCGATGCCGGAAAGCCGTTGTTTGTGTTGGAAGATAGCCGCACGCTGCGTTTGACGGTTGCCATTCCCGAAACGTTTACGAACCAACTAGTTGAAAAAAGCGGCGTTTCGTTTGCCGTGAGCGCCATTCCAGAAAAACAATTTTCGGCTCGACTAGCTCGAGATGCCCGGAGTCTGGTGGAGGAAAACCGGGCCATGATCGCTGAATTTGATGTCAATAACGCCAGTCACGAACTGAAAGCGGGGATGTACGCCGAGGTACGATTACCGCTCGAGCGACCCGTTCGGACCCTATTTGTGCCGACTAGTTCGGTGGTGAGTTCGAGCGAGAAAGTGTTTGTGATTCGGGTGAAAGACAACAAAGCGATCTGGGTGCCCGTGGAAAAAGGCGTGGTGGTTGATAGTCTAGTCGAAGTGTTTGGCAGCCTCCAGGTGGGTGAGTCCATCGTGCGGGTTGCCTCCGAAGAGCTGCGCGACGGGCAAGCGATTAAGGTGCAGTAAGTCATCAAACAACTTCCCCCGCTTGGTCTTACTGGCCAAACGGGGGAAGTTGTTTGTTATAGAAAGTTTGAACATCCTCTTTTGGGACGCGCTTCCAGTGACGGAGGCTGCCCACTTTCATTTTACCGTTAAATCTTTGGTTGCCTTTTTTACTCGAGCTAATCCAGTTCGACTTGAGTTACATTCTTTTCTAACTATCCGTAAGTGCGCTTTGGCTTTGTGGTAATCCTTGAAGCTTTGTCCCAAAGCTTCGTCCTTGAAGATAATGTGATTATGTTGGTTTGAATCGTATTCCAGTGCTTCTAAATCAAAATTATTCACTTCTTTAAAACGGTCAACGATGATCGAAAAGGTGTTGGGTTGCCGGTGATCAACAACCAATTCAGTCCATTTTGAGAGAATGCTCGTTTCTTGACACTTCACCTGACCCTTGACAGAATAGGCATCGAAATAAGCTTGCTTCACAGCGTGAATATCAGTATGAATTGAATTGCGGCAAGCAGCATAAAACAGTCTTTCAGAATCGTACCTTTTTTTGTTAAGCGCCATTAAGTACGAAATGTAATAACTTGTCTCATCAGAGTAGAAGACCTCAAAACATTTGGTATTAAACTGAACTCTCGCTACTTGAATATCATTTATGTAAAAATCGTCTTTTCCCTCTTCGCTACTGTCTTCTTTTGTTGTTTCTAGCTCGTCAGTCTCGTGCTCTGCCTCCTCATATTCTGCTACAGAATTCAAATACTCGTAATCGAGAAGAGCCACGACTGCGTCAAAATCAGAGTCGTTTAACGATTCGCCAAAATTGTAGGAATTCAAAATCGCCTTGTAGAAAGCAAGTGCATCTTTCTTGAACTTGAATTCATTTTTCCCAATTTTAAGTGGTCTTGCCATTTTTATTGTTCACTTTATTGGCAGTCATTTTTTTTAGAATACGATCCTTCTATCCAGTAAATAAAACATCTTCATATAGCACTTCCAAGCTTTTGTTCGCCCAATTGGATAAGCGGTTTATACGTGTGCAATAACCCCACAAACAAATTTCCCCGCCTGGTCGGACAAAGCGGGGAATTTTTATGCGTTTAAGACGGGGAGAGAGCTTAACGCCCTGATTTCAGAATATTCAGCAGTTGTTCGGGCTCGTCGGTGGTGATGAAGTCCACGTTGCGTTCCAGCATCCAATCCATCATTTCCCGCTGATTTATGGTCCAGGTATTGACCGTCAGGTTTTTCTGCTGCGCTTCTTTAATCCAGTTCTCATTCTTTTTCAGCACACTCTGGTGATAATCCAGTCCATAGAGGCCATCCTCCGCAAGTTGTTCGGGCGATTTTTCGCCGTTTAAGTAAGCCACTTTTGCCGACGGATCCAGCGCTTTCACTCTTTTGCAAACGTCATAATCGAAGCTGATGTAATCGACGAGCGCCTGGCCTTTCAGGGCTTTAACCATCTGCACCGCTTTGGTGGTTAGGGCCAGCGAACGCTCCTTGCTGACTTTTGACGCCTTGATTTCCAGAACCAACCGCGTTTTTGACTGTTTCAATCCTTCTTTCAGAAAAGCTTCCAGCGTCGGCAGCGACTCGCCATTGCTGAGTTTCACCGCTGCCAGTTGCGCCGCCGTTGCCTTTTCAATGTCAACGCCCTGAATTACGTGGTCGTGGCTGAGCACCAGCACCGAATCCGCCGAAAGATGAACGTCAAACTCACTACCGAAGCAGCCTAATTTGATGGCTTCCTGAAGCGAGGCAATGGAATTTTGAGGCGCGCCCGTGTTTTTCCAGGCTCCCCGGTGCGCAATAACTTTAGTTTTCGGTCCCTGCGTTTGGGCCATTACCGGAAAAAGGGAAGCCATGAGTAAAATGGCTGTAAGTAAGCCAGTACGTTTCATGTGACAAGAGATTTAAAAAGAGGGCCGCAAGGTACAACGTTTCCTTTGTGGATAAGAGGTTATACGCTTCGCCTAGGGTTAGCGATAAATCAGGCTTTTGATTATCAAAAGGTTATTGGTCTAATCTTCACGATTTCTTAATAAAATCAGCTTACTCGATTCCGAAAGGAAAGAGGGCCGACGGTACGTGCGACTGGTTCATGAGTTGGCCCAGTTCTTTGGCTTTGTCGGGGTGCTTGGCTGCCAGGTTATTCTTTTCGGCGGGATCTTTACTGAGATCATATAATTCAACCGCCCCCTTGGGATTGGTGGCAACGTCGAGGCGCACCGCCTTCCAGGAACCTTGCCGCACGGCCTGCCGACCACCCTGTTCGTGAAACTCCCAGTAAAGGTAATTGTGTTGCTGCTGCGCACCTTTGCCAGTCAAGGACGGAACAAACGAAATGCCATCAATGCGCGAGGGCGACCGAGTACCCGCCAGTTCGGCAAAGGTGGGCAGCAAGTCCCAGAAAGCGCCGACAAAATCACTCTTGGTGCCGGGCTTGATCACACCCGGCCACCGGGCCACAAACGGTTCCCGGATTCCGCCCTCGTACAGATCACGTTTGAAGCCCCGGAAGCCACCACCGCTGTTGAAAAACGTCGGATCGGCGCCGCCTTCCTGGTGAGGGCCATTATCACTGGTAAAAACAATCAGGGTATTCTGGTCTAGTCCTTTTTCTTTCAGCTTGGCCATGACCTGACCAATGTATAAATCAAGCCGCGCAACCATCGCGGCAAAAGCTGCGTGCGGATATTCCTGCGACGCATAACCGCCCGGTCTGGCGTCAGATCCGTAGTCGGCACCCTTATAAGGCTTCTCAGCAAATTTACCTTTGTAGTATTGAAACAGGCTATCGTCTGGAACCAGCAATTCCGCGTGGGGGAGAATATAGGGCAGAAACAAAAAGAAAGGCTGGCCATTGGCCTGAGCATCTACAAATTCCAACGCTTTTTTCTGGATCAGGTCGGGGGCGTATTGCTTGTTCTGACGTAGATTTTCATTCTCGCTCAGAACAATCTTCTGATTATTATCCCAGAGGTGATTGGGGTAATAGCGGTGAGCAAGTGTCTGACAATTATACCCATAAAATCGGTTAAAACCCTGTTTGTTCGGGTCGCCTTCTGAACCAACCGGGCCAAGCCCCCATTTACCGAAAGCCGCCGTTTTATAGCCTGCTTTCTGGAGCACTTCGGCCACCGTGGTCACAGAATCAGCAATTGGGTACTGGCCTTCCGGCTCCACGCCTTTGTTCCCCCGAATAAAGGTATGTCCCGTATGCTGACCCGTCATAAGCGACGAGCGGGAGGGCGCGCAAACCGAAGTCCCGGCGTAAAACTGCGTGAACTGTTTTCCTTCCGCCGCCAGCCGGTCAAGGTTAGGCGTTTTGATAAGCTTCTGGCCGTTGAAGCCTACATCACCAAATCCCAGATCATCCGCCAGGATAAAAATAATATTGGGTCGCGGGGCTTTTGTGTTTTGGGCGTGCCCCTGAAGGTGAAAGAAAACGAAAAGAAGGCTAACAAGGGTAATCCGCATAAATCAAAAAGTTAAAAGCAGCGGCCCTAAGTTATTTATAAATATTCGGATTCTTTGTCTACCGATGCGAGACATTAGCCAGAGAATCAACTCAGAAATAGATCGGGTAAAGAAGGGAATGCTTTAAAATCTTGAAGTAAGAAAGAGCGATAGTTACCAAAAAATAGAGCCAGCAAGTTGGCTGGCTTTCCCTGGCAGCGTGGTTCAAAACAGGTCTATCAGGTACTTGTTTTTACCAAAAAATAACCTGCGGTTCCCAGACAGTGGACAAAAGTGATTTCAGCTAGGCCGTGCGCTAGTTGTAGCTGCTCATCAACTGAGAAAGTTGCGTTTTGAGCAGGAAGCGAGTTAAGGTTGGATCGGATTCCTGCAAAGAACGGAAAGGATTTTCAGGATGCCAGGTAATGCGTCGGGTCTTAGGATTGTAAACGCCAACTGGTTCCATGTCTTCGTGAGTAGCTAAGTCAGAAAGGATTTCCAGGCCTTCGCGATCGGAACGACACTCTAAGGATTTGTAATGACCCCAAAATAGGTAGATTACTATTAACCTCATATAACGTTGTTTGATTGACGAAAATCGTTTTAGTGGGATAGTTTTGAGTGCGCAAAGGTAAGTATCTGAAAATTAAATGCAAAAGAACTTGATAATCTTTGAGTAAACAGACAAAGATTGTATTTAGATAAGCGTAACCGCTAAAAGATTAACTGAAAAATCGCTCCATTGACAGAATGAATCGTAATAAATAATTAGAAGGGGGAGGGGAAAATCAAGCCACTTAGGCGGTTGGCCAAGGGTAGCTTTTTGATCGGAAAAGAGACCAGTTCTTTACCAATCTTCGCCAAGTAGAAGCTTGGATTTACCCACTATGCGCAAATAAGTAACAAACTGCAATTCGGCTTTCATTACAATAAAACGCACTTTCACTGCACTATATGTGTCGTTCACATCTATTCTCTGCCGAATCCGCAAAAGATTTTGTTGTTTTAGAACTCACTTAGCTAGGCAAGACAAAGATCAGTCGGCCTCCGAGCTGGTTCTTTACATTGCCCCATGAAACGGAGCTGGCCCTAGCCGGCTCCTCATTTTAATAAAGAGAATTAATAAAAAAGGCCGCATTACATGGCTTCCAGAATATCTGACCACCGCGTTGTGTAGCAGCGCGACAGCCAACGTTGCTTCATCTGCCAGCGCTCTTCGTAGCCTTGCGCCGCCAAGCGTACTTTATCACGACCAAACCGGTGGTTGAGCTGGTCCATGGCCTGGCTCAGCTTGGCGTGGCGGGGATCCGGGCCTTCCGTAAAGATACTTGGTTGTTGATAATGAAGAGGGACCAAACCCGTTAGATAGATCCCTACTTTCTGGTACGCGTAGCCGAATCGGAAAATGGCTTCGAGGGCAGCCGAAGCATATTTTGCCAACTCACTAAGGCTTCCGCTCGGGTGGGGGAGCTGAACGAAACGGCTATTGGAATAGTACTTCGCGTTGGTGCGGTATCGGTTTGTATGCAGGAACACGGTGAGCGAACTGGCCGCCGAGTTCTGCGCCCGCAGTTTCCGGGAGGCCTGCGCCAGGTGATTCATCAGCCCCATTTGAATGGTCGGCAGGTCGTGGATAAGCTGGCCAAAGGAAGGCGCTACGCAAATAACTCTCTTGGCCGTTGGTTCGACTTCCAGGGGGTGGCACGGCAGGCCGCGCAGCTCATGAACGAGCCGTAACCCGTTCACGGTCATGTGCTTTTCGATCCATAAATCGTGGACTTGACTCAGATCCCAGGCGGTATGAATATGGTTCTTTTTTAGGAGCGTGGCGTATCGACGGCCAATGCCCCACAGGTTATCTACTTCAAAATTTTTTAACGCACTGTTGATTTGGTCGGGGTCTTGAAAGGTCAAAACACCGCCGCTTTCGGGGGCTTTCTTGGCGTACCAGTTGGCTACCTTAGCCAGGGTTTTCGTGGGCGCAATGCCAATAGACAGGGGGATGCGGGTCCATTGGGAAACGGTAGCTTTTAGCTGGCGACCGATATCGTCTGGATTACCCGGGCAGGAGGTAAGGTCCAGAAAAGCCTCGTCGATGCTGCTGACCTCAACGTCTTCGACAAAATGCGCCAGCGTACTCATTACCCGGGCCGACATATCGCCGTACAAAACATAGTTTGAGCTGAAAACCTGAATGTCGTGCGCCTTGATAAACTCTTCGGCCTGGAAATAGGGTTGCCCCATTTTGATACCCAGTGCTTTGGCTTCGTTGCTGCGGGCAATCACGCACAGATCGTTATTGCTCATGATAACAACCGGTTTTTTTTCCAGCGTAGGATTAAAAGCGCGTTCGCAGCTTACGTAAAAGTTGTTGGCGTCGGCGATGGCGATCATGTCAGATCTTTTTTTGAATGACGTAAGTTACTACCCCGAGTACTTTAAATTCATCGCCGGGATGCACGTAAATGGGCGAATACTGCGGATTGGAGGGCAACAAAACCACCATTTCCGCCGCGTATTGAATGCGCTTGACGGCCAGTTGTCCGTTGAGCCAGACCACCACAATTTTGCCGCCAACCGGCTCTTTCGAACAGTCAACCACTAAAATATCACCGCGCTCGATTCGGTCGCCACTCAAGCTATCCGACCCCACCCGCACAAAGTAAGTCGCTGGCTGGTTGGTAATGCATAGCTCATTGAGGTCGCAGGTTTTCTCGATGTAATTGTCGGCGGGGGAAGGAAAACCGGCCTGCACATAGCTGGCAAAAAAGGGAATCGCCAGCGGCGTTTTTGCCGTCGCCTTGACAATCCAATCGGGCGGAATGCAATCAGCAGGATCAATCTGATTCCTCATGGCAGCGCTATTTTAAATACATGCTAGCTAATGATATTATACAAAAGCAATATGCATTTTTAAGAATATAAAAACCAGTATTTAGTTACTTTTTGTTATCTAAATAGAAGATAGTGAAACATTATGTTGGCGATATATCATAAAAGGTAGCAGTAAATGTATTGCTTTTCTTTTCTAATAGGATAGTTATAGTTTGCATAAAACGTTTCTGATCAAGGCATACGATAAGTCCTAAAACCTTCTGAAGCAAAGCCGAGTAGTGTATAAAAACCCAATTTCAACCCGACGATTGCTTATGAAAATCGAGACAAACAACCCGATGAAGGAGCTGGGAACAGCTATCGGCGTCGGCATACTGGCTGGTTTTGCTGGCACGGTAGCCATTACCATCTCACAAATGATTGAAATGCAAATCACGAAGCGCCCAGCCAGCACCGTTCCTGCCGATGCAGTTTCTAAAGTGCTGGATGTGAAACCCGTGAGAAAAGCCAAGAAGGAACAGGTTTCGCAGGAAATTCACTGGACGTACGGCACCGCCTGGGGCATTCCCCGGGGTGTATTGGCCCTAGCGGGCGTGAAAGGATGGCCGGCGACGCTGGCGCATTTTGTGGCAATCTGGGGCGCTGAGCTGGTGATGCTGCCTAGCCTCGATTTGGCACCACCCGTGACCGAAGCAAAACCCGAGACAACAGCCATTGATGGGTTGCACCACGCCGTTTATGCGCTGGCCGCCGGGATAGCCTACGATGCTATCGATTCGTTGGATAAGTAATAGAAAGCCAGGAGCATTGCCTTACGCCAGATTCAAAGCTGGATGTACGACGCTGTTTCCTTGCTTGTTAGTAAGCTAAACTAAGTTGAATCGGAGGGCTAGATAAAATCGCCTTCCGATTTTTTAGTAATCCGCAACTCGCTGAGGGCAAACCATTCTTCAGAATCATCACTCAGGCTGCAAAGTGCCTTGTCGTCCTCCGTGCTTAGCACATCCATTTCCTGCCCCTGATTGACTGCCGGGTTAACGTGACAAACGCGGTCGCCATAATTGATTTCTTCCATTGCTGAGTAGGTTGTTATTCTGCGCAATCATACGCGAAGGCGGGCAGGAAAGCAATCGCCAAACTAGAATACGCTGAAAAGATTAGGCTGTGGTATTATTGAGCAACTCACTGATTCTTATCACTGGTCAACGGCGCAAGTAAAGGTAAGGTCACCGTAAAATGGGTCGAACTCTGGTCGATAATCGGTTGGGTCGTTGCGAGCAGTTGGTATTTTGCTATAATGTTGGCTAAGCCAACACGGTTGGAAGCAATGCGGGCGGTTTTGGCCTGGAGGTTATTCCGAACGTGTAAGTTTCCTTCCGGGCTAGTGTAAATTTCGATGGTGAGCGGTTTCGTTGTCTGAATAATGTTGTGCTTGACCGCATTTTCGACCAACAGTTGCAACGTCAGCGGTGGAATCTGGTACGTCATGTACGAGTCCTCAATGGATACATGCAGGTGCAGGCCCAATCCGTGTCGTGTCCGCAGCAAATGGTAATACGATTGAATAAAGTTGAGTTCAACGGCTAGAGTGGTTAACTCCTGTTCGTTATTTTGGAGCAGGTAACGGTAAACTTTGGCCATTTCGTCTACGAATTGTTCGGCGCGTTCGGGCTCATCGGCAATCATAGACGAAAGCGAATTTAAGCTATTGAACAGAAAGTGCGGATTGATCTGGCTTTTCAGACTTTGCAGCTGGCTTTGCAAACGCGCCTTTTTGAGTTGTTCCTTCCCCAGCCGGTTCTCCTGCCACATCGCCAGCGAATAGAGCGTTTCGTAAAGCAGAACCAATATGAATATGGCTCCTAAGTCAAAGATGTAAACCAGGGCTACCGAATCGTAGGTAAGCTGCGAGTTAAAGGGCTTAAATTGAATAAAAAACCACGTGTATACGGCCAGAAAAGAGCCTGAAAGAAACGAAAAAGCGACAAAAAGCAATAAAGACCGTTGGATGGTTTGCCGCAGACTAGGGTAGCGCCGGGCAATGGCCGTTGCCGCCCAATCGTGGGTCATAAAAGCGACGGTAGTCATAAGCCAGAATGTAAGCGTTCCTACCGCAAAAGTCTGAATATCATTTCCGTAAGGGTCGCCAATGAATAAATAACTAATAAAAGGCACAAACCAGGGCACCAGTAGCGCGTATGTCCATTGGCCGCGGGGACTAAACCGCCAGAAAGAGCGAGTAAGTAGCGTTTGGGTCATAAGGCAGGTGCGGTCGATTGCAGTGGTAAATCGACCGTAAAATAATGATCGTCGGGCACAACCTGAATGGGGCCGTAATTAAATTGCTGATACCGGGCAATCAGCGTGGCCAACGCGGCTCGTCTCAGCGGCACTTTTACTTGGCGTTTGTTAATCGTGTTCTGAACCAGCAGACGATCGGAATTAGTGGTTTTAATGGTAATGTGAAGGGGACGACTCGTTGTAACAGCGTTGTGTTTTAAGGCATTATCTACCAGGAGTTGCAGGGTTAGAGGAGGAAGTAAGTTGCACTGGTAGTGGTCGGCTACGTCGATCTGCAACGTAAATCCCGCCCCATAACGGGTAGAAAGCAAATAAGAATAGGAGCGGATAAACTGTATTTCTGCTTCCAGCGTGGTCAACCGATTCTCGCCCACCTGCAACAGATACCGGTAAACCTTGGCCAGTTCATCCACAAACTGTTCGGCTTGCTGCGGATTTTCGCCAATCAATACGGATAAGGAATTCAGGCTGTTAAATAGAAAATGCGGATTGACCTGCTCCCTGATTTCGTTGAGCTGAGTTTGTAAATTTTCCTGCTCAAACTGCTGGTACTCCAGTTTATTAACCCGCCACTGCGTAAAGGCATACGCAAATTCGCAAAGCCCCGCCGCCAGAATGTTGATCAGCGCAAAAAAGAGAAGAATCCAGAGGGCGGCTTGGGGTTGATATCGGTAGCCGTATAGATTAAGGGCGTCGAAGCTCCGCATCATGCCCTGGGCAAACAACAGGCTTAGCAACACAAACAGAAAGGCCAGAAGGCCAACCCGGTAGACGGATTGATGAGGCTCTGGAAAGCGTTTGATAACCCGCCACGCAATGTTAACCGTCAAGGCAGTAGCCAGCATGGTAGTGCCCGTGAGGGTGAGGGATATTCCCAGAAAGGTTGACCAACTGGAAAGATATCTGGCGCCCCAGAACAAGTGGCCTGCCAGTGGCACAAACCAGGGAAGAACCACAAGGCAAGCCTGGGCGTAAATTCTGCCCAGCTTCATTCTGGCGTCAAGCCGCTCGCTGAAAATTGTCCGTAATTTACTTTGCAGTAAAGGCAGCACCATTCGGTAAATTTACGATCATTTCCGTAAAATCAGCGCGGAATGGTTACATCTCCTTCTGAAAAGCTAAACAATGGGTTTTCGCTTATGCACAAAGAGTTGCTTGATAACGAAGACAAACCAGCAGCCCGCAACGATAAATAAAATATCCAGCCCGAAGCGTTCCAGCCCTTCGACCGACAAAGCCCACTCACCACTGGCAAGACCCACCCCAATCGTGGCCGAGGCGTGAATAAAAGCCAGCGCAATAATAGGCCCGGCAATAAAGCTTTCCCGGTAGGAGGCAACCATAATGCCGCCCGCCAGCGCCCCGCAAACGGACATGATCATTTCCCGGCTGGTAGGCTCTGACAGATGCTTCACTTCCGGGTTAGTCGTAAAATCAATGACGCTGGCTGAACCGGTCCATTGCATAATCCAGAAGGCCGCCGCCGCCGCTACGACGAGTAAGGCGTAACCCGCCAGCGTGGATTTTATGCCTTTTTTGATCAAGCCGGGCTTGCGTAACGTAATCCCCAACGACAGTTTGGCGAGTGGGTCAAAACCGGGTGCAATGACCGCCGCCGCTACGAAGGAAATGGCCTGAGGAGCCGGATCGGATACCAGACCAACCGCCGCAACAGCACCGCCAATCGCCATCAGCGACAAGTAGTTAGCGGTAATGCAGCCGTTGTGTCTCAGGCCCGTTTCCATCTCTTCCCAGATGGCTTCGTCGTAGTCTTCTTCGATAAGACCGTCTTGTTGCGGATCAATCAGGCTAGCCTGTTCCGCAGTGGCGATGCTATACTCCGAGCCGGTACAAATAGTCTGGATTTGCTGAAGGACTTTATCCGCTCCCCGGTTTAATACGCTGAGTGTCAATATGTCTCCTTTAGGCTTGATGGAGGCACCGCGTAGAACGGCAAGCCCGATTACCTCCGGGTACGGACACAAATGGTCAATTAATTGGTCGGTTCGGTCGGCAGGTACGGAGACTTCCAGGGTCCGGTGCATAGCGTTTAGGATGGGGGAAACAAATGAAAATGAGCCTGGTTCATCAGTTTTACTGAACCCTCATACCTACTAACTCCGTACGGAATCAATGGTTTAACCGAAATAGAAGCCAGCAGCGGCAAAAAAAATGAGTTACGAAATGGCTCCGTAACTCATTCTATCTGATTTAGAAAAACGTTCTTGTGCGATTTTTTATTTAGATGACCGGCTCCCAGCCTCTTTCGTATTCCCGGCCCCACAGTTTCATGGCGTCGCGGTCGCGAATGTGGCCGTTTTTCGAATCAACATCGAGCGGCTTGTTGGTGCGGTAAGCAATGTTGGCCAAGTGGCAAAGCAACACACTCTTGGCCCCTTCGTCAATCGGCGAAGCTTGTTTTTCTTTGCCCCGAATGGCTTCAAAGAAATTAACCACGTGCCGCGTCGACATATCGCCGCCACCGCCCAGAGCGGTTCCGGCTTCGGCTCCTTTCGACTTGCTGTCTTTAATGACTTTGCCTTCGCGGCTGAACAACTGGTAGCCACCCCGGTCAACGTAAACAGAGCCGTTGGTTCCGTAAATAATCGTTCCCCGATCGCTGCCGTAGGTCTTGTGCGCGTTGCGGCTTTTGCCGTCCCACTTGATGATTTTATTGCCGGGAAAGCGGAAGGTAGCGTCCATCGTGTCGTACATCACCCAACCGTCGTCCGCAAAGTGCCGCTTGGCCGCTTCGACCGCAACGTGTTCGGGGAAGTCAACTTTCAAGGCCCAGCGGGCTACGTCCAGTTCGTGGGTGGCGTTGTTACCACTTTCGGCGGTGCCGTAATCCCAGCCGTACCAGTGCCAATTGTAGTCCCAGGTGTCGTGCGTGTACGCTTTGCGGGGCGCGGGTCCCTGAAACAACTCCCAGTCCAGTCCGGTGGGCACGGGCGCTTTTTTAGGAATGGGCACCTCCCCGCGGGAAGCTGCATAAAAAGCAACGGCTTTGTAAGGCGTCCCGATCACGCCGTTGTGAATCTGGTTAATGATGTCGATGGACTCCAGGGAAGAGCGTTGCTGGTTTCCCATCTGAACCACCTTGTTGTATTTTTTCTGAAACGCTACCAGGAGTTCGCCTTCGCGCGGATTGTGGCTACACGGTTTTTCGACGTATACGTGCTTGCCGCCCTGCACCGCCATCCAGGTTCCCGGCGCGTGCCAGTGATCGGGCGTGGCGTTGATGAGCGCATCCACGTTTTTATCGGAAATAACTTTGCGAATGTCGTTTTCGAGCTTGGGTGTGTACGTGATGTGTTTGGCGAATTTCTTCACCGCCGCTTCACGTTGCTTCTGCATGACATCACACAGATATACCAGTTCTACATTGCTGTCTTTTTTGCCAATGGGTTCGTAGTAGGCGTCCAGTCGGCGACCAAGTCCGGCGATGGCTATATTCAAACGTTCGTTAGCTCCCACGATTTTGGCGTAGCTTTTAGCCGACATGCCATTAGCCAATCCACCAAACGAAACCCCGGCGGTTCCCAGGGCTACTTTTTTGATAAAATCTCTTCTGGAATTTTCCATGAATTACAGATGCTTAAAAAGCAATATTATTAAAACAAGCCCATTCAGACAAAGCCCGAAACGCCCAATCTGGGCCAAATAAGCAGGTTATGCCTTGCGTTTTCCAGATCTCGACGCGTCGCAGACACCTTTGAAATACCCCACCGATTCGGCAATACCCGCCAGCGGATCTTTCATGTCTTTTTCGTATTCCAGGCTACAGCTCCCACTGTATTTAACTTTCCGCAGCATTTGCACAAACGCCGGAATGTCGATCACGCCCCGGCCCAGTTCGCAGGTTTTCCCCGCCTTGGAAGCCGCCGTAACATTCTTGAGGTGAATGTCGAAAATGCGTTTGGAATAGGTTTGCAGGTCCGCTACCGGATCATCGCCGTTGCGCTTATCGTGGCCCATATCGAAGCAGAAGCCAATCCGGGAATCCAGGTCTTTGATGGCGTTGTGGATAGAAATGGCGTTAGGGTACAGCTCAATATCGGGTCCGTGATTGTGGATGGCGAACCGGAAATCGTACTCTTTTACTTTCTTATCGACGTATGGGAGAAGCTCCGTATTGGGAACACCGATAATGAGTTTGACACCGACGCGTTTGGCGTAGGCGAAGGCGTTGTCCACCTCCTGGTTTGTTTTCATGTAAATCGGACCAACGGCATAGCCCGTCACCCCCGAATTTTTCAGCTTTTCGTGAAAGGCGGCAATTTGCTCGGGCGTGCTGGCGTAGGGGAGGTGGAAGTCCTTGATGCATAGGTAATGCACATCGGTTTTCTTCATCATTTCCAGGGCCTGATCCAGATTGAAATGAACAAACGTATAGCCCGCCATGCCCAACTTGAACAAATCCTCATTGGCAGAATCGCGCATTTCGGGCGCATTAGCAGAAGCGACGGCGGGAGTCATGCTGGCTAGGGCCATGTAGCCGCCGGCATTTTTTAGAAAAGATCTTCGTGTTGTCATCGGTAATGACTGGTCAATTTTGGCGCTTTTTACAGTAAGGCAAGCTAAGGTACTTTTTACTTATAAAGCAAAGTAAAAGTCGGGATAAATCGGCTAGAACGCCGTTTACGTACTATTTCGTTGCCAATAAAATTCATTTGGCTTGCTTGCAAGCCTGGTTCAGTAAACGCTTTTTTATAAATTTCGTCAGTGAATTAAACGCCCAATGAAAGGACAGCATAGCTACACGTCAACCATTCGATGGACGGGCAACAAAGGCCAGGGAACGATGGATTATCGGGCGTATGACCGGAATTTTACGCTGTTGCATCCGGGTAAAGCGGATATTCTGGGATCATCAGACCCGGCCTTTCGGGGCGATAAAACCAGGCATAACCCGGAAGATTTGTTGGTCGATTCGTTGGCGTCTTGCCACATGCTGTGGTACCTGCATTTGTGTGCCGAGGCGGGGATTGTTGTTGTGGCGTATGAGGGCGAGGCCACGGGTATTATGGAAGAAACTGCGGATGGCGGTGGCCGTTTTACGGAGGTAACGCTTCGTCCCATCGTCACTATAACCGATCCCCAGCTTATAGATCAGGCCAACGCCTTGCACCACCGCGCCAATCAGCTTTGCTTTATTGCGAACTCAGTAAATTTTCCGGTTTTGCACCAGCCAATCTGTCGGGTTAGCGAAGAGCGGGCGCATTAGCGCTGGGGCGAGAAATGAGGGAGAGAGCAAAAGAGTGAATAAGTGGCTAAATTTCAGGGCGTTACTCCTGTGGAAGTCTGAGTTAAATCGGCGTGATTACTCGGACTGTCGATGGAGTTAATTCACTGGAAGCCATGCGCTCATTCTCTCTTTCACTCACTCACTCATTTACTTAATTATTCGACAAACTGTCTGTTTGCCGGAAGCTTTTCATGATCCAGCCACCGCCAATGACATCGTCACCTTCGTAGAAAACGGCTGCCTGACCGGGAGCGATGGCGCTAACGCCCTGCTCAAACAAAACATTGATCTGGTCGTCGGAAACCTGCGATATCAGGGCCGGAGTACCAGCGTCTTTATACCGAATTTTAGTAACCGTTTCGAGCGGTTTTTCGATGCGGTCGTATTTTTGTAGATTCAGTTTTCGGACTACCATCCCGTCGCGGTACAAGTCTTTGTCGAGCCCCAGCACCACTTCGTTGGTATCTTTCCGGATTTCGGTCACAAACACCGGGTGTCCCAGCGCGATGCCTAAGCCTTTGCGTTGGCCGATGGTGTAGAACGGATAGCCTTCGTGCTTGCCCACGACGCGGCCATCTTCCATTACAAAATTACCGCCTGCTACCTCTTTTTCGAGCGTCGGAATCCGGCGTTTCAGGAAGCCCCGGTAGTCGTTGTCGGGAACGAAGCAGATTTCGTAGGATTCCGATTTCGTAACCAGTTCAAGAAAGCCCCGTTCGGTGGCCATTTCGCGGATTTCGGATTTACGCAGATGGCCCAGCGGTAGTTTGGTGCGGCTCAGGCTTTCCTGCGAAACCCCCCATAAAACATACGACTGGTCTTTCAGGGTATCAACGCCTTTGGAAATAATATGGCGGTTGTTTTCTTCCCGGATATGCGCGTAATGTCCCGTCGCAATGAACTCGCAATCAAGGCGGTCGGCGCGGCGGAGCAGGGCGTCCCATTTGATGTGTGTGTTGCACAAAACGCAGGGATTAGGGGTCCGTCCCTCGAGGTATTCGCCCGTAAAATGGTCGATAACCGAATCGCCAAACTCATTCCGAATGTCTAAGATATAATGGGGAAAGCCCAGATTGACGGCAATGTTGCGGGCGTCGTTGATGGAATCCAGGCTGCAACAACCGGTTTCTTTTTTAGAACCGCCGGAGGAGGCATAATCCCATGTTTTCATGGTCATACCGATTACTTCGTAGCCTTGTTCGTGCAGCAGAACTGCTGCCAGGGAGGAGTCGATGCCGCCACTCATGGCGACCAAAATGCGTCCGTGTTTACTCATGCGATCTGCCAGGGTTCAAAGCCCTGCGATGATTTAATTTGTATTGATTTTCGGTAAATTTGATAAAGCTAAAAGCAACGCAAAAGTACAATTTCAAACCGAAATGGCTTGCTTTTATAGATACAGTACTACACTACAGGTATAGTCTAACAATTTTTCAGCCAAATCCATTCGCGTTATAACGCACAAATGTAGCACTTTCTGGCTAGTCGAATTTTTGAAGACTTAAAACCGGCTTTTCAAAGCTTCATGAAACGATTAAAAAGCATGTAATTTCAGGATGTTGGGAAATAGCGTTAAGCGCGTTTTGGTTCGTAATGGAGCACAACAATGCCGCAGTCAAAGGCAATGGATTTAATTAGGGTCAATCCCTGCTGGTGGTCTAATTGGTTGAAAATAGCCATCCCGTTGCCAATCGCCGTGGGGTTGATTAGAAGATGAAACTCGTCAATCAAGCCGTGCTGAATGAGGGCCGACACGAACGTGGCACCGCCGTAAACGATAATGTCTTTGCCGTCCTGATTTTTCAGTTTATTGATTTCATCAGCCAGATCACCTTTGGCCAGAACCGTATTTGCCCAATCAGATTTATCGAGCGTTTTGGTGAAAACAACTTTGTGGGTATTCGTAAATTTCTGGCCTGCTGAATATTCCGGGTTCTCAGGATTTGCGGCCACGGAACCCCAGTAGGGAATGAACCCTTCGGCCAGCTTTCGGCCCAGGACGATGCAATCAACCGGTTCTGTTAAGTCACCAACGTATTGTTTTAATCGATCATCCCAATCCCAGACCGCCCAATCCATTTCGCCGTTCGGGCCCCCGATGTATCCATCAAGGGTCATTTGTACTTGCAGTTTTAATTTTCGCATGGTCGTTTTGTTTTTTTACAAAATTAGTCTGTGCCGATTAAAGGAGTGGGTTGTTAATGCGCCTTTGAAGGGGGTGAATTACGACAAATAAAGTCTTTCCGTTCGTGCGTGGCAGTATCCGTTCAGGCTAGTTTACTAAAATTGCTGGATCAGTAAATACGGATAGTTTAATTAGCTACATTTAGTGAGCCATAGCAAAGCCAAATCAGTGGGTAAAAGCACTGTACCAAGCAGAGGCTCAGCTTGGCTCTAGTAGCCGATTATTCTTAAACCTCATGAAACCAAATCAAAGCCGTCGTCATTTTCTGGGAGCCTCCGCCGCGTTGGTGGCTGGTGCCGTCCTGGGTCCCAACAAGCTTTGGGGCGCTCCTGCCCTGATCCGAAACTTAAACAAGCCAAATTCCCTGATTAACGGGGTGCAGATCGGCGTAATTACGTATTCGTACCGGGATATGCCCGACCAGAGCGCGGAAGCCACCTTAAAGTATGTGCTCGACAGTGGTATCAGCGCCATTGAGCTCATGGGCACTCCCGTCGAATCGTTCGCGGGGGCACCTAAAAACACGGTTGACATGCGGAGCATGTACCCACTCATGCGCAAACGCCGCGAAAACCAAACGCTGACCGAGGATGAGCAAAAAACACTGGCTGAAGCCGAAACCAAGCTGAAAGCGTACCGGACCGAAATGGCCAACTGGCGGCAAAAGGTGCCTATGGCAAAATTTGAGCAGGTACGGAAGATGTATAACCAGGCGGGTGTAAGCATTTACGGTTTTAAGCCCGATGCGTTCGGTATGCAGAATTCTGATGCCGAAATAGATTATGGTATGCGTGCAGCTAAGACCTTGGGAGCCAACCAGATAACGCTCGAACACCCGGTCAACGAAGCCCATACGCTTAAACTAGGTCAGATGGCGCAGAAACACGGCATTCGGGTGGGTTATCATGGGCATGAACAGCAAACCCCCACGTTCTGGGATGCGGCGCTGGCTCAATCGCCGGGCAACGCTCTGAATTTTGATTTAGGGCACTACATCGCTGCCGGGCAGCCCGACCCGCTGAATCTGGTTCAGCAAAAACACGACCGCATTGCCAGTATGCACATCAAAGACCGGCAGGCTCCGACGCACGGCAAAGGGAATTTGCCCTGGGGCCAGGGCGATACGCCACTGAAGGAAGTACTGGGCTTGATGCGCGAAAAAAGATACCAGTTTCCGGCTACTATCGAGTTGGAATACCAGGTTCCCCAAGGATCAACATCGGTAGCGGAAGTGAGCAAGTGCTTCGAGTTCTGTCGGAAGATTTTGAGTTAATCATCTGAAAAGATAGGAGAAATAACGCGGGCTACGTCGGGTCAAAGCAGGTGCAATCGCCAGTTACCCGCCGTCGCTCGTTTTTCTGCTTAATAGACAGGAAACAAACAAAAGTATTCGCGAGGGAATACGAAAACTTTAGCCAATAGTGGACAGTTGATCATACAGAATTACTTTTGCCTCGCGCAAAGAATTATCAACTGTTCACTAATATCTCCAAAATGGCTCTGAAAACAACCGTCAAGATTAGCAACGTTACGAACCTCAGTGATGCCCGGTATTGCGCCGGAATGGGGGTAGACCTGTTAGGCTTTTCCATGGACGAAGATTCCGAACAATACATCGAGCCGAAAAAATTTGAAGAAATTCGGTCCTGGGTGGCGGGCGTGCAAATCATCGGCGAAACAGCGGTAACGGATCCGGAGACGCTTGATGCGCTGCTGGAAACCTACCAGCCAGACGGCGTGCAGGTCGAAGAGGCTTCGCTGGTGCCCTATGTCGCTTCCTTTAATTTGCCCGTCATCCTGAAACTGGATCTGGCCCTGCTGACCCTGGACCAGATGGAAGCGCTGCTGACGGCGAATTACGCAGGGCTGACTTATATTTTACTGGAAAGTAAAGCGGCGTTCAACCTGGACGAAGAACTTAAAACGGCTCTGCAGCGGCTTGCCGACCGGTATTCCTTGTTACTAGGCACGGGGGTTACGGCCGAAAATATTCATGACCTGCTGACTGATATGCCCATTAAAGGCATTGCGTTGACCGGTGGGCAAGAGGATCGCCCCGGCTACCGTGAATTTGGTGAACTCATGGATATTCTGGAAATACTGGAGGAAGATTAACCAGCCTTTCAAGCTTATTTATGGCTTGGTTAAACACAGTAGTTGGTAATACCAACTATCCAGCAAAAACCCCTCTTCATCCTGTCCGGCATCCATTCTTATAACTCACCTTGAGAACAAGGCCGGATAGGGCTACGTTTACATCGTCAAAACAACAAAATGCCATGAGACGATTAGAACGTTTGCGCGAAGATGCTGTCCTGGGCGGGGTTGCCGCCGGACTGGCTGACTATTTTAAGGTCGATAAAGTCCTCTTTCGGGTTTTATTTATTGTGGGCATTTTTCTGCCGAGTTTCCCTTCTTTGCTGGTATACATTATCTTGTGGATCGCCTTGCCCGAGCGGAAATTCGGCTATGCGACTGCATCTGAGTCCGATCAATCCAATGTTTTCTCTAATCCTGAAACAGTTATGAGTCGTAACAATGAACAAAGTGGTAGTCTGGTAGGTGGAGCCATCCTAATCGTGATCGGTTTGGTTTTCTTCCTGCGGGAGTGGTTTGATATTGACATTGACTGGGGAAAGCTTTGGCCGCTGTTCCTGATTGGGCTGGGTATCTGGTTGCTGGTGAAAGACCGAAACAAGCCGCATGATCCCTGGAACGATGGCACCAATCCCGGCTCGTCCTACGGGGGAACCTATCCGCCGAACAATCCGCAGCAACCGCTTTAATTTAGCTAGTCATGCAAACAAGAGGTATTTTTCCGGCTGTTCTACTTATTACCGTTGGGGTTATTTTTCTGGGTGAGAATTACGGCTGGTTTCATCTGGACTGGAGTATATTCTCCCGATTCTGGCCCTTATTGCTGGTTCTGGCGGGTGTCAATATTATTCTGCGACGGCGGCAAAGTTCTGCCGCCGTTGTGACAACCATTCTGCTCGCTATTGCCGTGCCCCTGGCCATTGTGAGTGCTATGCGTTCTAACAACGGCGATTTTCAGGTTGGTATCCATGATAACGATCGCTGGAATGACAGTGAGGAAGAAGACGAAGAAGAGGCTGAAGAGAGCAAGGTACAGATCAACCACTTTGCCGAGCCGATGGATTCAACAATCAGGCAGGCTACCTTAAAATTTGAAGGGGGCGCGGGCTTTTTCACGATTGGGACCGCCTCGGATAGCCTCGTTGAAGCGAACTCGCAGGTGACAGTCACCAACTACAGCATGAGCGTCGAAAAAAATGACAATAATGCCGCGGTGGTTAGCATGCGCCTGAACGACGACCAGGTTAATCTGAAAAGAGGAAAGCTTAAAAATCGGGTTGACCTGAAGTTAAATGACAAGCCTTTCTGGGATTTCGACCTGGACTTTGGCGCCGGACAGGCCGATCTGGATTTGAGTTCCTACGCCGTTCGTTCGTTGGATCTGGAAACAGGAGCCGCCAAAATTGACCTGAAGCTAGGCGATAAGGCCGCCGAATCAGACATAAAAATCTCGTCCGGAGTAGCTGCTTTGACGATTCGGGTGCCAAGAACGGTTGGTTGTCAGATTGAGGCCGATGGCGCTTTGAATGTAAAGAATTTCGAAGGGTTCAATGAAGTAAGCGACGGAATCTACCAGAGTTCTGGGTATACGCAAAGTACCAAGAAAATTACCATTCGTTATGAGAGTGGTATCTCGAAAATCAGAGTAGAGCGTTACTAAAAAAGAGGGGAGCCGTTTAGCTCCCCTCTGCCATTTAAAGACCTGCGCTTCGTTTAACCAGGACGTAGTAATTGGCGTCAACGGTCAACGCCGTGGCCTTGGCCGCTTTAAGCGTTTGCCACTGGGTAGTTGGCTTCAGGTTCTGCGAAGGACCCGCTTCGTTCAGACAAACCCGTACCGGCATGTCAAAACCGGCAACGCAGTTGGTCCAGCGGTATTTAATCTGGCCATTGGTCACTTGGTATTCCAGCGTAGGAACCCGCGTATCGCGCAAATATTGATCGAATACTTTTTGCAGTTTGATGCCGGTTTGCTGGATCATGAAATCTTCGATCTGCTTACCGTCAACGGTTTGGTGGTAGAATTGCTTGTTCATTCCCCGCAAAACCTGCCGCCACCGCTCATCGTTACTCACCAGCTGCCGGATCGTATGCAGCATGTTTCCCCCTTTGTAGTACATATCGCCCGAGCCGGATTTATTGACGCCGTAGGTTCCAATTATCGGCTGGTCGTTGCGGATGTTATGGCGGGTACCAATCACATACATGGCACCGGCGGCTTTGCCGTAATAATGCTCCGTAAATAGGTTTTCGGAATAGTTGGTAAAGCTTTCGTGAACCCACATATCGGCCACATCCTTATAGGTGATGTTGTTGGCAAACCACTCGTGACCCGATTCGTGGATGATGATGAAATCCCAGAGCATTCCGTAGCCCGTGCCGGACAGGTCGCGGCCCAGATAACCGTTCCGAAACTTGTTGCCGTAGGTCACGGAGCTTTGGTGTTCCATGCCCAGGTAGGGCGTTTCGACCAGCTTAAAACCGTCTTCGTAAAAAGGGTAGGGGCCAAACCAGTGCTCGAACGCCCGTAGCATTTTCTTCGCCTGCTGGAACTGCTTGCGGGCCATCGCTTCGTGTTCGGGCAGAGCGTAAAAACTAAGGTCCAGTTGGCCTTTTTCGCCCTGTAACGTGTCAGACCAGTTGATGTACCGGCCAATATTCAGGTTAACGCCGTAGTTGTTAATTGGGTTACTCACAAACCAGTCGAACGTATGCGTTCCGTCATTATTCTCGACAACGCGTCGCAAACGGCCGTTCGACACGTCTTTCAGGTCTTTGGGAACGGTCACGCTGATCAACATGCTATCGGGTTCGTCGTACATGTGGTCTTTGCAGGGCCACCAGGCGCTGGCTCCCAAACCCTGGCAGGACGTAGCAATAAACCAATGCCCCGTTGAATCGCGCGACCAGGTGACACCGCCGTCCCAGGGCGGGCGCTTCGCTACGCGCGGCTTACCGGAATAATGAACCACAACCGACTCTTTTTTACCGGGTTGCTGGCCTTTTTTTAGCGTGACAAAATAGGCGTCGCCGTCCTGTCGAAAAGGAAGCTCTTGACCATCCTGCTCAACTTTGAGCATGCGCAAAGGACGCTGTAAATCGACCTGGAGTTCCTGCGCTGCTTTCAGCACGTTGTAGTGAATGGTGGTGCTGCCACTCAGGGTGCTGTCGGTTGGGTTCACACGCACCTGGAGGTGATAAAAAGTTAAGTCCCACCAGGCCCGCTGGGGCGTAATGGACCCGCGCAAGGTATCGTCGTGCGTAAAAATATAGCGCTGAGCCGAAGCCGTCAGGGAAACCAACAGCGCCGTTATTACCAGAAAAAACTTCTGCATGGTAATTAAAATTAATTCCCGCCCCTTTATAAGAGGCGGGAAAGGGTGAAATTAACGGGCGCCTGGGGGGCAATGTTCTTTTAAATAGCGCGTGAAGAGTGTCCGCAAATGTTGGTTGGTTCCGGCGCCTTCCGAAATGCCGTGGGTTCGGTTGGGATACGGCATGACCTGAAACTGTTTGTTGTGTTTAATCAGCTCATTAATCAGAACTTCGGCGTTGGAATAGTGCACGTTATCGTCGCCGGTACCGTGAATGTAAAGCAGATTTCCCCGCAGGTTTTTCGCGTACGTTACGGGCGATCCGGCCACGAAATCCTCGCGGTTTTCCTGCGGCAGACCCATGTAGCGTTCCTGGTAGATGTTGTCGTAGAATAACTGATTACCCACGGCGGCTACCGAAATACCCGTTTTGTAAATATCTGGATACTGGAACAACAGGTGCAGTGTCGTCGAACCGCCACCACTCCAGCCCCAAACGGCTACGCGGCTGGTGTCGAGGTACGACCGCTGCTGGAACAATTTCTTGGCACCCATCGCCTGATCGCGAATATTCAGGCGACCAATCTGGCGGTAAATGGCTTTCCGCCAGGCGGCTCCTTTGAGGTTGGGCGTTCCCCGGTTGTCCAGGGCAATGTAGCAATAGCCTTCTTTGGCCATGTCGCCGTCAAATAAACGATTGCTGCCTGCGCCAAAAACATCGTTGGTTGTGGTTGTGGCCGGTTCGCCGTACACGTAAAAAACAACCGGGTATTTTTTCGTGCTGTCAAAGGGCACGGGCTTGGCCATCCAACCGTTTAGCGTTACGCCATCGTCGGTAGTGACCGTGAAAAGCTCCAGATTCTGGGCTGGACTTGGTTTGCTGGTGGCCGCAATGCTCTCGGCTTCTTTCAAAGGCTTATGGCTCGGCAAGCTAATCCATTCCTGCGCCGGGAAAGTTTTGTAGTTTGAAAAGCTGTGCGTGGCCCATTTCGCATTGGGAGAAATATTGTACGAGTGCGTTCCGGCTAGACTCGCGGGCGAAAGCTGTTCCAGTTTGCCTTTGCCATCCATTTTGACGCGGTACAGATACCGCTGAATCGGGTTGTTCGGTGACGCAATGAAGTAAACGTAATTCGTCGCTTCGTCGATTCGGCTGATGGAAGCGATGTCGTATTTGCCCGTCGTGAGCAGAGTTTCTTTCTTGCCGTCGCGGGTCAGTTTGTAGATGTGCCGCCAGCCGTCTTTCTCCGATACCCAGACAAAACTTTTACCGCCTTCGAGCCAGTGCCAGCCAACGGGTTCGTCTTTGGCGTCAATCCAAGCGGTAGACGTTTCCTTGTAGATGGGTTGCGCGGTTCCGTTGCCGCTTTGGCAGATATAAAGCTGGCTTTCGTTTTGTTTCCGATTGAGTTGCTGCACGATAAGCTCCTGTGTTGCCGGAATCCATTCCATGCGGGCCAGGTAATTTTGCTGCGGATCGCCGGGAACAGCGAGCCAGGTGGTTGGGCCACCAGAGGCGCTCACCACGCCGACGCGGGTGGGCGAAGGTGCCTCACCAACTTTAGGGTATTCAACCGGTACGACAAACGAGTAGAGCGAATCGGTGGTATTAAGCATCAAATAATCCCGGATTCCACTGGCATCGACCTGCCAGTAAGCAATTTTCTGACCATCCGGGCTCCAGCGGAAGCCGTCGCGGCAATCCAGTTCTTCTTCGTACACCCAGTCGAACGTACCGTTGATCCGCTTGCGCGTGCCGTCGGTGGTCAGGGCGGTGGTCTGTCCGTTAGCGATGTTTTCAACGTAGATGTTGCGCTCGCTGACGTAGGCAACGCGCGTGCCGTCGGGGGAGATTTTGGCAAACATCAGCGACTGGCTAGGCTTGTCTTTGCCAATCTGACGCAGTTGTTTGGTGTTGCGATTAAGAATCCAATAGTCGCCCCGGGTATTCTGCCGCCAGACGCGGGCCGTATTGGTAAAAATGAGCATTTTCGAGTCGTCGTCGCTAAACGCGTAACTCGCAATGGGGAGACTCTTTCCGCCAACCTGCAATTGTTCGCCCGCTACCAGCACCGTTTCCTGATTCGTGGCAACATCCGTTTTTACCAGCGAACCATTCTTGATTGTTGTATACGAATTTCCGTCTTTGGTCCAGGTAATGGGCCGATTCCCGCGCTGAGCGGCCAATTTTGACGAAAGAATACACGTAAGTAAAAAAACAAAACCCAGCCTTCTCAATGAAAGGTGGTTGAGAGGAAGACTAAAATAACTCATATCCGCAAAATGCGATTTAAATAAAGGTGTTTTTGGTACAACAATATACCGCAGAATCGTGAAGTAGTAAAATAGAAGGTAAAATAATACCGATTCTGGTTAAATTATAAGAAACGGGTTATTTCTTAAACACCAAGGCTTTTACGGGTTGAATGCGCGTAATCACGATTGTTGGGAGCCAAAGAATGAGCCCAATGAGGGCCAGCGAGGCGACATTAGCCAGCACAATCACCGGAATACTCCACTCAATCGGAACGTAATTCATGTAGTAATTTTTTGGGTCCAGCGGAATAACGCGGAATTTATCCTGAATCAGACAAAGCCCAATCCCAACGGCATTTCCGATGAGTAACCCCTTGATTACCATATTCAAACCCACATAAAAAAAGACGCCCCGAATAAGGGCATTGGAGCTTCCCAGCGCTTTGAATAGGCCAATCATGGGCGTGCGCTCCATCATCAACACAAACAAAATCGACACCATATTGAAACCAGCCACGAATAAAATGAGCGTCAGAAAAACCGCCGTATTGTTGTCAAGGAGCATGAGCCACTCGAACAAAGGACGGTAATTATCGGTCACGCGGACGGGGCGCATATCGGGGGAGGCTGCTTCACGAACGCGCTTGTAAACCGCGTCCAACTGCTGGAAATTATTGACGAAAATCTCGTAACTACCCACCGAATCGGCACCCCAGTTGTTCAGCCGCTGAATCATCCGAATGTCGCCAATGACCATCGTTTTGTCAAATTCGGGCAGCCCCGTTTCGTAGATGCCCGTTACCTGCAACTTCCGGGCGCGGGGCGGATTATCGATAAAATACATCAGCACGTCGCCGCCCACCGCCAGTTGCAGTTGCGTCGCCATTTGTCGGCTAATCAAAATCTGGGTAGAATAGCCGCTATCAGGTTGCACTTCCGGCACCTTGCCTTCCACCAATGTTTCTTTAAACTGCTGCCAGTCGTAGTCTTTACCGACGCCTTTCAGGACAGCCCCGGAGAGCTCGTCCGTGGTTTGCAAGATTCCCGCCTTCATTGCTACGGCCTGGATATGGCGCAGCCCTTTGATCTGTTTTGCTTCGTCGTATAGCTTCGTATGTGCTGGTAGCGGTGTTTCTTCGTAGGAGTTGTTCAAAGAAAATTTGGAAACCTGAATATGAGAGCCAAACAGAAAAATCTTTTGCTGAATGGTGCTCTTGAAGCCAAATAAAACCGAAAAAGCAACGATAATAACGGATAGGCCAATGGCAATGCTGGCGATACCAACCTTAGTAACCGTAGCCGAAAACGTGGCAATGGGAGCGTGGCGAATCCGGCGGGCAATGAATAACGAAGTGTTCAAAACGTTTTTTCGGTAAGCAGTTTTTTAAGCAGGCAGTTGACAGTGAGTGGCAAGCGTTAAAGGCTGGCGGAAATGATGCGTTTTAAAAGGGCAGTCCACAACCAACGAAAAACTGACCACTGAAAACCTGTCTACGACCAACTATGGGTATATTGCGACTTAAAAGTAACATTTTACGGCATAATCGATCAATAAATCCAATGAGATACGCTTGCAAACTACTTCTTTTGGGCGCGTTTATGGTAGCAATAGGCTGTAACGCACAACAAAAAAAAGTATCCGGTAAATCGGAAACAAAAACGATTCAGACCGGGGCGGAACAACTACCCCAATACCTGCCAGTCCTGCAAGGAAAACGCGTTGGAATGGTGGTCAATCACACCTCTATCATTGGTAAAACGCATTTAGTAGACAGTCTGTTATCCCTGGGCATCACGATCAAAACAATTTTTGCGCCTGAACACGGCTTTCGGGGCCAGGCAACGGACGGGGAGAAAATAAAAGACAGCCGCGATCCCCGCACGGGCATTCAGATCACATCCTTATACGGCAGCAATCGCCGCCCGACCGCCGCGCAATTTGATTCGCTCGATGTCTTAATCTTTGATATTCAGGATGTAGGAACGCGCTTCTATACGTACATCAGTACCATGCATTACGTGATGGAGGCTTGCGCGGAGTATAAAAAACCACTGCTGGTGCTGGACCGCCCGAATCCGAACGGCAATTTTGTCGACGGGCCTATTCTGGATCCAAAGTTTCAATCGTTTGTGGGAATGCACCCCATTCCGGTTGTTCATGGCTTGACGGTCGGTGAACTGGCGCAGATGATCAACGGCGAGGGCTGGCTAAAGAAAAAGGACGGCACGCCAGCGGGTACCTGCTCCCTGACGGTGGTTAAAATGCCAACCTACAACCACCAAATGCCTTACGTGTTGCCCGTAGCGCCTTCGCCTAATCTGCCCAATCAGCAGGCGGTTTTACTTTATCCATCGCTTTGTTTTTTTGAGGGAACGGTCGTGAGCGTGGGCCGGGGCACTGACAAGCAGTTTCAGGTACTCGGGATGCCCGATGCCAAAGGCGGCTCCTATACATTTACACCCGTTGATAAGCCCGGCGCGATTAATCCGCCGCAGGAAGGGAAGCTTTGTTACGGGGTTGATTTATCGAAAGTAGCACCACCGAAAGGGCAAATCAGTCTGTCGTACCTGATTGATTTTTACAAAAAAGCAACGAATAAAGACAAGTTCTTTCTGGCGAACAATGGCATCGACCGTCTGTATGGCTCCGACCAGCTTCGCAAGCAGATTCGGGCGGGAATGACCGAAGCAGCCATTCGGAAAACCTGGGAGCCGGGCCTGGGCAATTACAAACAGATGCGGAAAAAGTATCTAATTTATCCTTGAAAATGTAAGTTTTTGTGCAATTATTTATGGATTTCATGATATTGCTACAAAATAGGCTTAGTAAAGAATTAATTGAGGTTAGCTATGGCATTGGATACAGAAGACCCCGGTCCAATTCAACGGGTTGTATCGGTTTTTGAAAAAGAATCTTCTCAGTTTGTTAAACTTATACCCCTCCAGCACTTTTCCTTAGAAAAATACAAAGCAACGTTTGACGTTCCGGCCAACGACCCGTCGATGCACGAATTTTACGAAATCAGCCCTGAACACATGCCCTTGTTTAGAGATGAAAATATTGGATTCGCCTTTGATGAGCACATTTATTACGTTGAATGTGCACGAATCGAAAAAGAATCCAGCGCCTAAGAAGTTGGGTATCTTTAGCTAAGCAGAGCTGATTTTTGAGCATTAGCCCCTTGTTGGGCGTTGTTTCCGGCTATTTAAACCAGGATTCTTTTCCTGGTTTGACGTCCGTATTCTAAAATGACCTAAATTTGCATTTTAGAAACGTAGCATGACCACCGAACAAATTCTCATCCTCGATTTCGGTTCGCAGTATACTCAATTGATTGCTCGCCGCGTGCGCGAACTGGATGTCTACTGCGAAATACATCCTTACAATCATATTCCGCCGATTACCCCCGACATCAAAGGGGTTATCCTCTCGGGCAGCCCTTGTTCTGTTCGCGATGCGGATGCACCTTTTATTGATCTGACTCAATTCCGGGGAAAATTGCCGTTACTGGGCGTTTGCTACGGAGCACAAATGCTGGCCCAGCGGAACGGTGGCGAAGTAAAGCCGTCTACCATTCGCGAGTATGGCCGCGCCAAGCTTGGAACGGTAAACGAAGATAGCCCGCTGCTGCACGGCATCGACCAGCATTCGCAGGTCTGGATGTCGCACGGCGATACCATCATGCAGCTTCCCGACGATTTTCGGGTAATTGCCTCGACCGATACCGTACGCGTTGCCGCTTTTGATATTGCGGGAGAAGCTACGTACGGCATTCAGTTCCACCCCGAAGTAACGCACTCCCTGCAAGGAAAGGCCTTGTTGAAAAACTTTGTCGTTGACATCTGCGGGGCTTCGCAAAACTGGACTTCCGAATCCTTTGTGGAGACAACCGTTGCTCAGTTGGCCGAAAAATTAGGCGACGATAAAGTGGTGATGGGACTTTCGGGTGGCGTAGATTCTTCGGTTGCCGCCATGCTGATTCACCGCGCTATTGGCAAAAATCTGTATTGTATTTTTGTGGACAATGGCCTTCTTCGGAAAGACGAGTTTGAAGATGTGCTGGAATCATACCGGCATTTAGGGCTAAATGTCAAAGGTGTTGATGCCAAAGAACTTTTCTATACGGGGCTGGCTGGTCTGACCGATCCGGAAGCGAAACGGAAAGCCATCGGTAAAACGTTTATCGAGGTTTTTGACCAGGAAGCGCACCTCATTGAAGACGTTAAGTGGTTGGGTCAGGGAACCATCTACCCCGATGTAATTGAATCGGTTTCGGTAAAAGGTCCGTCTGCCACCATTAAATCGCACCACAATGTGGGTGGTTTGCCCGATTTCATGAAGCTGAAAGTAGTCGAGCCGCTCAATACGTTGTTTAAAGACGAGGTACGTGCGGTGGGCCGGACGCTGGAAATTCCAAACGCAATTCTGGGTCGTCACCCGTTCCCGGGTCCAGGTTTGGGTATTCGGATTCTGGGCGATATTACTCCCGATAAAGTAGCCATTTTGCAGGAAGTAGATGCGCTATTTATCAATGGTTTAAAGCGTGAAGGCTTGTACGACCAGGTTTGGCAGGCGGGCGCGATGCTGTTGCCCGTTCAGTCGGTTGGGGTGATGGGCGATGAACGCACTTACGAGCGCGTAGTGGCACTCCGGGCGGTTACCAGCGTGGATGGAATGACCGCTGACTGGGCTCACTTACCGTATGAATTTTTGGCCGATATCTCCAATGAAATCATCAACCGAGTCAAAGGAGTGAACCGGGTTGTATATGATATTTCGTCGAAGCCACCAGCTACCATTGAGTGGGAGTAGGCATTGAGAGTAAAATCGACTGTCCGTTAAAAGTTCGTTAAAACGTTATCCGGCTGTGACTTATTAGTAATTTCAGGGTCTTATATCCAGAACTAATATGTTACTACTACATGCGATTGACGTACTTATTGTTGGCGGTAGGGTTGATAGTTAGCTGTAACACTGCTTTTGGAGAGGATCCCAGTTTGGCTAATGGAAGGCGTTCATCAAAAGCGGTTCTGCCTCCGGTCTTTTTCTGTGGAGAGGAAGTTCCCACCCATGAACACATGGTGGCTCGTAAGTTGGTTTCGACGATGGTGCAGCATTCTACGCACAACCAGGCGCTTTACCGGCTTCGGCTTCGGGCTTCCTCTTTTTTTTCCACCATTGAGCCCATCTTAGAACGTTATCATATTCCCCCCGATTTCAAGTACCTGCCACTCGTCGAAAGTGCCTTACGCAGCACGGCGGTATCACCCAAAGGGGCGGCGGGCTACTGGCAATTTATGCCTCAAACGGCGCGTGAGCTGGGCCTAACGGTGCGCCCTGGCCGCGACGACCGCCAGAATCTGCTGAAATCAACCGATGCGGCCTGTCGCTATTTGCGGGATTTACACAACCAACTTGGCTCGTGGACACTCGCCGCCGCTGCTTACAACATTGGGATTAATCGATTGTTATACCACATCCGGCGGCAACAGGAAGCCGATTATTATTACCTGAAACTAAACCCGGAAACAGCACGCTACTTGTACCGCATAGTGGCTTTCAAAGAGCTGTTTACCAACTACCGTAGTTACGACGAAATTATCAGCCCGGCTGCGATGGCTACCTTAAGTATTCCATTGCCGGGTGGCGAGCTTGAGAATGAATACGAGGTATTGATACCCGAAATTCTCGTTGAATCTGTGGAAGCAGCGGCTGGTGACGGTGCGGTTGAAGTGAAAAATCTACCGACAACAACCCGCCAGAAATTAACAGATATACAAAGCGAAGAAATCAGTACTATGGTCCGCACGGGCGTGAAAGCTACGTTGGTTGAAGCTTCAGGACTGGAAGCGGGCCAGGTTTGGGTTTTTAAATTGAGCCGGGGAACCGATGTTCGCGGGGCTGCTTTGGACGAAGGCGATTTGCTTTACGCGGTCATTGAGAACATCGATGCTCGCCGCAACAAGTTGTTTCTACGCGTAGAAAAGGCCTATTCCGTTCAGCGACGAAACGTGTTGCCCGCTTTTCTCTCTGCGATTGATGCCTCCACGGGACAGTCGGGGATTCCGCTGCCGGACCTCGAAGAAGTCCGGGCAGGTTGGGTGCTAACCTTGAAACCCCTGTAGCTAACTTCAAAACCCGGGTGGTTCATACTGAAGTAAAAAAGCCCCTTCGGACGCAAACAGATATCGGCAGTCTCCTTGCTGGGGAATGAGCGTTGCCAGGTAGGAGCGCAGGTTTCCGCGACTAGATTCATCCTTAAATTCTTTGAGACGCTTTGTTGTAACCGCTGACGCACTGAAATAGCCAAGCACGTGATCTTTTTCATCATCAGCGTTAACAATATTGCCGATAATAGAGGTAGGTAAAGGGTCGAAAATGCTGCCTACACGGGATTGCTGTTCCTGGAAAGATCGCAGAAATTGATACGCCTGGCGGGAAAGTGAATACTGTTTGATTTCCATGGCGTGTGGCCCAAGGGCATAAATGGGCGACTGAGCGACGAGCCGTTTCTTAATTGAATTTCCATTGATACCCTGGTCGGAGAAGATGTTAAGGCTTCGGTGGTAAAATGGAATCCAGCATTTATCGTAGCATAGGGCGGAACTTCCCAAAGCGCAGGGCACGCCCGTGGATAGGCGGACGCTATAGGTAGTGGCCGTCCACCGGTAATAATTTTCGGTTTGCGCCGGATCCTGAGCGTCAACATACACCATGTAGCGGAAGGGGTCTGTGGTCAGGTTCAAGCGAGCGACATCAGTATAAATTGTATCAATTGGTGGCACCGCTTGCATGCGTTCGGGTTGCGACACGTAGCGTTTGCCATCCGAAAGAGCAATTGACAGTGTATAAATCCGCCCCGGCTGTCCGACAAATGTAGAATCAACTGTCTGGTAATAGCTGGGTCGGCCCAGTATTTCCCTCAATGATGTACTGCGTCCCGCATCATCGCTCAGCCGAACCTGCGCATTCCGCGCCAACGCTTCGGCAGGCAGCTCGCCCGTATACCGAAAGGGGTTGGAGTAAGTAAGCCGTACCAGATAGGGGGGAGCTTCGTTGGTAATCTGCCCTTCGACTACTAAAACTGGTTTTTCATGGCGGATGGGAAGATCAACCCGATCAATGCAGGAAGGAACCAGGCTGGCCAGAACAGCGAAGCCCACTATCCAGCCTATCCATTGTCTTGTTGCTTGTTGCATAGTCAACTAGTCTTCAGAAATAAAACGAGTAATTAATGGAGGGGATGAGCGAGCCGAAAACAGCAAGGCGGTAGGCCTGAGTCTGGGCACCGCTGCGGGTAAAATAGATCGAATACGGATTTTTTCGGGCGTAGAGGTTGTAAATGCCTAGTGTCCAAATGCTGTACCGAAGCTGGTTTTTGCTTTTTCGCGTGTCTTTTGAAAAGGCAATGTCTAGCCGGTGGTAATCCGGAATGCGATCCGCATTGCGCCGGGAATAATCCAGCGTAGGAAGGCCATTAAATACATATTGACCATCGGGATAAGTAGCCGGAATACCGGTACTGTATACAAAATTGGTAGAAAAGAGCCAGTTTCTGGACAAATCCCAACGTGCTTGCAGATACAGGTTGTGTGGCCGGTCAAAATTTGACGGGAACCACTGGCCGTTGTTGACTTGCAGTTCACTATAGGCCGTCTGCACCAGTACCAGCGAGCGGGCGTACGAGTAGCTGATTTGCCCCGTCAGTTTTCCTTTGTTTTTTGCGATGCTCAGTTCAAGGCCGTACGCGCGGCCTCTGGCACGAAGCAGATCCGTTTCCAGGTTCGAGTTGAGCAGGAGGGTAGCTCCATTCCGGTATTCAATCAGATTTTGAATGTTTTTGTAATAGCCCTCAAGGGCCAGTTCAATGGAATTGTCCGCCAGATTTTGGAAAAGGCCCGCCGAATACTGATCGGCAATTTGCCCCGGAACAAAAGGATCGCTCAGTTTCCAGAAGTCGATGGGCGTAATGGCGGTCGTGTTGGAAATCAGGTGGATACACTGCCGCATCCGACTATAATTGAGCTTGAAGGAAGCGCGGGGCGTTAGTTGGAGCCGCAGCCCCAGCCGAGGCTCCCAGCCTCCGTAGGTTTGGACGGTCTGCCCAGCGCCATAACGAGTTGAATCAACAAGGGTCTCGGGCGAGCGGGGCAGTCCTTCCGCGTAGCGATAAACCTGCGTGGCACCGATTTGCGCAAAAGTCGAATAGCGCAGCCCCGCCTGGGCGGTAAGTGCAGGCAGGAGGGTCCATTCGGTTTGGAGGTAAATTCCCAGTTCCCGGCCATTTTCCGGCTGAAGGGTCTTTGGGTTTACGCTGGATTGGTTACCGCTTGGCTGAATATCTCCTTTTTGAACACCATACAGAATCCCAGTGATGCCGCCCTGAATTTTGTGTTTGTCATTCAGCGTATAAAAAAGGTCCGCCTTTACTTCCTGTTGCTGAATGCCTGAACGAAGCTGAAACGTGTAGCCTTCCCGCTCGCCGTCAACCTGATAGCTATAATCACTATGCAGCAACTGAACATTCAGCAAAAGCGATTTTTTTAACAAACTACTCCATTGCCCCGATACAATATTGGATTGCCAGCCATAGAGCGTGTCGCCGGGAAACTTAAACGAATCCTGGCTGCGGTAAGCGGTCAAGGAAAACGTATTGGTAGCATTGGGGCGGAATTGCAGTTTTAGATTGCCATCATAGAAAAAAGCGCGGCTGCTTTTGGCCGTACTTCCTTCCGGAAAAGATTTCAAGATCCAGTTGGGATAAGCCACGCGTCCGCCCACCAGCAGCGTTACTTTTTTCCCAATGGGGCCATCGGCAACAAACCGGCTACTCAAAAGGCCCACGCCGCCCGCATATTGCCAGCGATCGCGGTTACCGGCTTTGGTATTAATCAGCATCAGCGAGGAAACTCGCCCGCCGTACTGCGCCTGAAAACTGCCTTTGTAGAGCTCAACATCCTGAACGGCATCAGAATTAATGTTGGAATAAAAACCGAGTAAGTGAGAGGTGTTGAACAGAGGCGCTCCATCCAGCAAAACCAGATTCTGATCCGTGCGACCGCCGCGCACATTAAAACCGCCCGTTCCTTCACCCGCCGTAGAAACGCCCGCCTGTAGCGTAATGGCCTTCAGAATATCGGGCTCGCCCAGCACCACCGGCATTTTTTTTAACTGCTGAATATTCAGTTGAATCAAGCCCATGGTGACACTCCGCACATTCTCATCTTCCGTTCGTTTGCGTACCTGAAGCTCTTCCAGGTCAAAGGTCTGCGGAATCAGGCGGAGGGTAATGGTTTTGTTATTCATGACAACAACGTGGTGGCGGAGGCGGCGGAAACCCACCGAAGTAATATCCAGGTCGTGACTTCCAGACGGTAAAGTAAGGGAAAAATGACCCGTTTCATCGGTAGTGGTTCCGGCTCCCACGCCAATCACCTGGATGCTGGCACCGGGGAGGGGGAGCGTTGTATCGGCGCGGAAAATAGTCCCACTCAGAGTGACTCTTTGCTGGGCTTTTGCAGTATAAGTTACCAGAGCCGCAAATAGAGTGCACAGAAAAAAAGGAAAAAGGCGCATGAATTTGAGTAAAATACAATACAGATTCGGGATAACGGATAAGAGACTAAAGCCTGGATTTAGTGCGAACGGTCATCGGCGAAATCGACTGAAGTGGAAATGTGCAAAATGTTGGCGGTAAGTTACTAATTAGCCAGTTGTACGAGCCTCGGAAAAGCAACTATTTATTTGTTGGCAAGGAGAGGAAAGGTATTTTTGCACCGTCTCCAAATTTGCTATGCTTGCACTCTTTATTTTTTTGGTAATGGTTGTCAGTTTTGTGGTCGTGGGTGTTTACCTCGAGCGCAAAGTATCAGCTTTTATTCAGGACCGCCTGGGCCCAATGGAGGTCGGAAAATATGGATTGCTGCAATTATTTGCCGATTTGCTGAAACTTCTGCAAAAAGAAGACATTGTGCCGTTGGCCGCCGACCGGAAACTTTTCTTACTGGCTCCCGCTGTTATTTTTGCGTCGGTGTTTGCTGGCTTTGCCGTTATGCCGTTGACGCCGGATCTTCAAGGATCGGCGGCGGCAGTGGGCGTTTTTTACCTGATGGCCATTGTGTCGGTCGATGTGGTGGGCGTACTGATGGCGGGTTGGGGCTCCAACAATAAATACTCGCTATTTGGTGCCCTGCGCTCGGTGGCGCAGATTGTATCGTATGAAGTGCCGCTGGGTCTGACGATTCTATGCGCCGTGATGATTTGCCAATCCCTGAATTTGCAGGAAATTAGTTTTCAGCAGGGCATTTATACGGATGAAACCAATTATCTGTTCGGTATCAAGGCAATGGGAGTTGATGTTACCGACTGGGGAGGAATTTTTACCTGGAATATTCTGCGTAATCCATTTCTGTTTTTTGCCTACATCATCTTTTTCATTGCTACCCTGGCTGAATCCAACCGGGCTCCGTTCGACTTGCCCGAGGGCGAATCGGAACTGGTTGCTGGCTTTCACACCGAATATTCCGGAATGCGGTTTGCCTTGTTGTTTTTATCGGAATACGGCATGATGTTGCTGGTGTCGTTTCTGGGAGCAATCCTATTTCTGGGAAGCTGGAATACGCCTCTGCCCAACATCGGCCCCCTTCGTCTGGCCGAGTGGACCAGCGGTGCGCCGGGTACGATTTGGGGAAATGTCACCGGAGCGTTCTGGTTACTTTCGAAGGCGATGTTCGCCATTTTGGTGCAGATGTGGGTGCGCTGGACCTTTCCCCGCGTTCGAGTTGACCAGATGATGCACCTTTGCTGGAAAGTATTAACGCCTATTGGCTTGGTTTTGCTGCTTATTTCCGGTGTATGGCGGCTGCTAATGGTCGGATAATAAAAGCATCAATTGATTTTTATGTTTTTCGCCTAACTTTGCGCGATTTACCACACAACCTGATTATGAGGAAACTGATTGCCGTTCTACTGGCGTTTACTTCTGTTACTGCTATTGCCCAAAGTCCTGTTTCCAGTCGATTGGTTTCCGGAGCCGATTTAGGCGCTTCTTTTGCCACCAAAAAGCTTTCTCCGTCAATTGCCTATTACCAATTGCTGAATCTGGATGAGCGAAAAATCTTTCAGTTTGGCTGGCATACGAAACTTCAAAATTATTACGGTCAGGAGTCGGTCGACTATTACACGGCACCCGCTCGCCTGACGCGTGGAAAAACGGGTTTTGGGGCTTTGTCGGCTCCCCTGATTCCAGAGAACATAGATACCCTGACCATGCCCCGGGCATCGTTTATTTCGCTTAATCTAGGCTTGCGGTTTCAGATTCACCTTGGTCCGGTTGAGCTAGGTGCCGCCACCGATATTTTAGGCGTCGGTTTAGGAAAAGGCCGGCTTGGGCTTTACAGAGCCATTAAAGGAGCTAACTCGGTCGATAGCTTAAACCTACACCAAACAAACAAATACGCGCAACCTCAACGCTTCAATCTGCGTCTTTTGGGTGACAATAACATGGGCTTTTTGTCTTCGGAGGTATACGCCCGGATTTTATTCAGCCGTCGGGTGGCTTTTAAAGTAGGGTATCAGTGGATTACTACAGAATACCGAACCAATGACGAATTAGTAGACGATAACCGTCGTTTCCGCCGGAATTATGCCATGCCGTACGTGGCTCTTAGCTTTCCATTCTTTTGATTGGGAGATAATAAACACTCCACAAAAAGGCCCGGTTAACAAGCAGTTAACCGGGCCTTTTTGTGGGTAAACGCCTTTATACGACGGCTACTTCCTCTTCCTGAACCACCTCCGATTCCGATAATTGTTGATGCACTGACTCTTTTTTACGGCCTCCTAAAGCATTTATTCCGTTGAAGAAAAACAAGGACGTAAAGAAAGTGTAAAAAAGTACCCCGCGTTGTCTGGACAAAACATTCTCCGTAGAGAACGTGACCGAAAGCGTGATCAAAAGAAACAAATAAAGGTGGTTTCTCCATTTGTATGCTTTGACAAATTGTGTCCCCAAAATCCCCAAAAAGAGCAGCAGGCCGATAAGTCCAAACGATAACCACTGATTAAGGTACTCATTGTGTGTATTGTACACACCGAGATTGTAATGAAGTTGTTGCGAATAAGCAGTGTACTCGGCGTTCAGTAGATGATCCAGATTGACGGGGCCGACACCCAACAGCCAGTGGTGATGCAGCAAGTTCATGTTGATGGTCAGAATAATCTGACGCATGCTGAATGAATTGAGGGCTGGATTAGCTGTAGGGCTAGCATTAAGAAGGGCTGAATACTCGCCGACCCGCTGGCTACTGAACGGAATAAAAACAAAGGCAGTAAAAAGGGCTAAACTCAGGACGCCCAGAATAGGCAGGTAGGTCTTTGAGCGTCTGCGGTTAAGCCAGCAGTAATACGCGACGATGATGAAGAGCGCCACAACGGGAGCTTTGGGCATCAGGGTCAGAATGAAAATAAAGATCGAGAAGAGAAGGCTCAGATACTGCCACTTTTTTAGCTTTTGCCGGGTTTCAGTAGAGAGTAGCAAAATTGAGGTGGCAAAGCACAGATAGATACCCATATAAGTGGGGTGAATATCCGTTATATCTTCAAAATAACCCCGGTATTCAGCATTCGGTATTGGACGGTCGAGCTGCCAGGCGTAGCCAAAAAGAAAGTATAGATTCCCCAGGGCGCAGACCAGCAAACAGCTCAATACAAAATAAAGTCCCTGGCTAGAAAGGATTTTTCGGGTTTTTGGCTTGAACAGAAGAAAAGCAAAAGGAAGCAGGAAAAGACTCAGTTTCTGCTCTAGCTTGAAAAGAGCTTCGTGCCAGTTTGCCTGTTTGGAAAGCGCAATAAATAGAACATACAACAAATAGGTACTACCCAAAAACAAAGCCCATTTGTACTGCTTAAACGGCATTTTGTGATTGCTGATCGAATCTCTCGCGGCCCAGAATAAGCAGATAAAGAGCGTAACAAGAATCTGAATGCGCTGAGGAAGAACAAAAGAAACCATTAATAATTGGGCTAATTGCTTATCGTATGCAGTTAGCCCATTTAGTAACTTTAGCTTCCCTGTTAAATTTTGCCAGGTAATAAGCATGAAAAAACTAGTGAGTTTGGATACCCGCTCTACAAAAGGATAGATCAAGCCTAATGCAATAGGTAAAATGGTGCCTATAAGCTTTACTTCTGTGTTCTCGATCATATTTACTTCAAACTAAGCCAAAATGTAATTGTTAGTAGAATTAATCATCTGGCTTGCAGTTATCTGAGGATGAGGGTTCTAGTGAATCTTATAAGACGTGCTACTTATGTAGACCCATCGGGGTAGCCTTGCGTTGGAAACCACCAGTTTTTATTTAACTATGTGCCGCCACGACTTCCTTTAAAAAAGTTAAAAATGGCTCGGCAAACTCTTTGCGTTTAAGGGCAAATTCAACTGTTGTTTTCAAAAAATCCATCTTGTTGCCAATGTCGTGGCGCTTGCCTTCGATGCGGTGGGCATACAGACATTCGCGTTTGAGCAGAAGCAACATGGCATCCGTGAGCTGAATCTCGCCGTTTTTACCTTTGGGCGTTTGCTCAATGGCCGCAAAAATATCGGGAGTCAGAATGTACCGGCCAGCGATGGCCAGATTGGAAGGCGCTGCATCGATAGCAGGCTTTTCAACCAAGGTATTCAATTCCAGAATGCTTTCACTTAGTGACTTGCCACCGACGATGCCATACCGATTTACTTTATCCGCGGGCACTTCTTCCACCGCAATGATCGTTCCCCGGTACTGCTCATAGGTATCGATCAGCTGCTGGGTAGCCGGAATGACCGACTCCATGACCGTATCGCCCAAAAGGACCGCAAAAGGCTCATTGCCAACGTGGTGACGTGCGTAATAGATGGCATCTCCCAGGCCATTCAGTTCTTTTTGCCGCACGAAGTGGATGTCTGCCATGTCGGACAGGCGGCGAATAGCGTTCAGAACGCCATCTTCTTTTTCTTCAAGGCGGGCTTCGAGTTCAAAGTTGCGGTCAAAATGGTCCTCAATCGAGCGTTTGCCCTTGCCGGTAATAATTAGAATATCTTCGATTCCTGAATCAACGGCTTCCTGCACGACATACTGAATCGTGGGCGTATCGATAATCGGAAGCATTTCTTTCGGTTGTGCTTTGGTGGCAGGCAGAAAGCGGGTACCTAATCCAGCGGCGGGAATAACAGCTTTTTTAATCATGGATAAAGAGCGAAAGAGTAAAAGGGACAAAGAGCGAAAAGAATGAAGCGCAACAGAGCGAATAGATGCACTCAATCACTCATTGTCTCATTAAAAACTAACTGATGTATGGTTTGATAACGCGGGCGTCCAGGCGCTTTAGTTCAACAAACAGGCGATTGAGCATATCGTCGTCCTGGTACGTACCGACGATGGCTCCTCCTGATCCAGCGAAGGATGCAGAGGCTCCAATACGACGGGCTGTTTCAATCATTTCCATATTGCTTTCGTTGATGTTGTAAATGCGGCAACGCAGATCAAAGTTCTCGTTCACCAGATCATGCATTTCCGCCTGGCGGTTGTTCAGCAGGGCATCGTGGCCGCGCTGCGCCACACCGGCAATTTCCTGGAGGGTATCAACAACCAGCTTTTCGCCTTTCAACCACCGCGACCGAACGTCGTTGTGTACCCGTCCCGACTGTTTCCCCAAGGCCGTCTTATAAGCAATGTACAATTTTGGCAAAGCGCGTGGATTTACCGGCTCATACTGGCCATGCCCTTTCGATTCGACCATCGTTCGGTCAAAGTCCATGTACACGCAACCTTCGTAACACTGGATGACCCGGTCCTGCAAACCGGCGGTAATGCCCAGTTCTTCGGTTTCCGATTTCATAACTAACGTTGGTAAGAGTACTAATGGGATATCGACCTGATAAAATCGCATCAACGCCCGGAAAGTAGCCACCACAATGGCACTGGAACCCGACAAACCGACTTGTCGGGGAATTGATGTTTGGTAACGAATTGTAAAATTCCGGTTTGGAAGTCGAATGCCTTCACGTTCGCAGTATTCGCCAAATTGCTTAATCGCGGCTTTAATCAGCGGAATACCACCGTGGTAACCCAAAGAAGCTACTGCATCGCGCAGGTGGTAAATGCTCTTAAACGTGTTCGTGTCAGGGCCTTGCGGCTCAATATGGACCTCTGGAGATTGGTAAAGCGAGATCGATGCCCCGAAATTACGCACCGAAATCGATATGGTTTTGCCAAAGAAGCCGTCAGATGGATTGCCCAGCAGCCCGGCACGGGCATAGGCACGCGTTTCAATAATCAAACGTTAAGTGGGGTTGATAAGACGGTGCAAAATAGTGAATAATAAATAATGCACAACAACCGGTAAAAAAGGGATACCGGGCCATTGCCTCGAATTCACAATTTGTTATTCACTATTCCTTAATAAATAGGATATTTCTCTTTAAACCCTCCAGCTTGGTTCGCTTGACGGCCGAGCGGCGAAACACTTCCCGGAAAATTTCTTCGGAAATCTCCTCCCAGTCACTCTTGGTGAACGTGGTCAACGAGGGATGAGGGTTCAGTTCCGGCGTGCGGTGGGGGCGGGAAAAGCGGTTCCAGGGACAGACGTCCTGGCAAATATCACAACCAAAAATCCAATTTTGGAACTGGCCTTTCACCTCGTCTGGAATGGCTTCTTTCAGCTCAATGGTAAAATATGAAATGCACTTGCTGCCATCAACTACGTACGGTTCGGAAATGGCGTTGGTAGGGCAGGCGTCCAGGCAGCGCGTGCAGGTGCCGCAATAATCTTTAATGGGGCCGTCGGGTTCGAGTTCCAGATCGAGGATAAGTTCACCGATAAAAAAGAAGCTGCCCATCTCGCGCGAAATAACGTTGGTGTGTTTACCAACCCAGCCAGCACCGCTGCGTTTAGCCCATGCTTTGTCCATCACGGGCGCCGAATCCACAAAAACCCGTCCGTTTACTTCCCCGATCTCTTCGTGAATAAACGCCATCAGGTCTTTAAGCTTATCCTTAATAACAAAATGGTAATCCATGCCATAAGCGTATTTCGACAGCTTGTACTCGCCTTCGCCTTCGGGTAGCGTCTTCTCCGGGTAATAATTGAGCAGGACGGTCACCACCGATTTAGCCCCTTCCACCAGCAGACGCGGGTCGAGACGCTTGTCGAAATGATTTGCCATGTAACTCATCTGACCGTGCATGTTCCGGTTGAGCCAGGACTCCAGGCGCGGCGCTTCGTCCTCCAGAAACTCCGCTTTTGACACGCCACAGAAATCAAAGCCTAGTTCGCTGGCTTTCGTTTTGATACGTTGCGTATGGAATTGAATAGGAGTCAATAAATTGAACTTTTTTGTTAGTGTTTAACGATATTATTAAAGAAAGTAGTTCATAATTCGAAAGTTGCCGGGTTAGATTCTGAAGAAAAGATGAATTTAATCTTTATTGTAGATTCCCGGTCCGACAGTTTGTCAGTTATTTGTAAATTGGCAATTTATTTGCCCACCTTATAAGATATGAAGTGGAGCGAGATTTTCAGGAAAAACATGGAAAATAAGGAAACTGTAAGTAACGAAGAAGGACAAACCACGCAACAACCTGACACTGAGAAAGAGCAGCCAACTGCCACGGCAGAAAACCAAACTGACAATTCGGCGGAGGAGCAGACGGAAGAGTCTGTAGAAGCTGAGTTGCAGGAAGATCAGGATACTGATAAAGCGTACCGGGAATTAGCTGAGTTAAAAGATAAGTACCTCCGTTTATACGCTGATTTCGAGAATTTCCGTCGCCGTACCGCCAAGGAAAAGCTGGATTTGATTTCTACCGCCAATGAGGGAGTACTCGTTTCGTTGCTGCCTGTGCTTGACGACTTTGAACGCGCCCATAAATCAATGGAAAATGCTACCGAAGTAGAAGCATTAAAAGAAGGCGTACAGCTGATTTTCAATAAGTTGTTTAAAACGCTGGAAGCAAAAGGCTTAAAACCCATGACATCGAAAGGGGAGGCGTTCAACGCGGACCTGCACGAATCGGTAACGCAATTTCCGGCACCCAGCGAAGACCTGAAAGGAAAAGTTATTGACGAATTAGAGAAAGGCTACTACCTGAACGATAAGGTGATCCGCTTCGCAAAAGTAGTGATCGGAGGCTAATCCTATATGCATTATGGCAACTATGGCGACAAAAAGAGATTACTACGAGGTATTGGGCATTGATCGGAATGCAGCTGCGGATGACATCAAAAAAGCATACCGGAAGATGGCCATCAAGTACCATCCCGATAAAAACCCTGACGATCCGACGGCGGAAGAGAAATTCAAGGAAGCTGCCGAAGCCTATGATGTGCTGAGCGATCCGCAGAAGAAAGCCCGTTACGACCAGTATGGGCATGCCGGAATGGGCGGCGGCGGTGCCGGTGGCCAGTCGATGGATGATATTTTCTCGCAATTTGGGGACATTTTCGGTGATGAAAGTCCATTTGGCTCTTTCTTTGGCCGGGGCGGTGGTGGTCAGCAGCAGCGGCGCGTTCGCCGGGGTTCTGATTTACGCATCAAGCTAAAGCTGAATTTACAGGAAATTGCCAATGGCGTTGAGAAAAAAATAAAAGTAAAGCGCCACGTTTCCTGCACCACTTGCGGTGGTAACGGTTCGAAAAATGGCACTGCCGTAACCAACTGCTCGACTTGTAGCGGTACGGGTCAAGTTCGGAAAGTTGTTAATACCATGCTGGGTCAGATGGTATCAACAAGTACCTGTCCGACTTGTAATGGTGACGGTAAAATTGTTACGGATCGTTGTGATGTCTGTCACGGAGAGGGTCGCGTCTTGCACGAAGATGTGATTCCAATCAAGATTCCGGCAGGTGTGGCCGATGGCATTCAACTGTCGGTTGGTGGCCGTGGAAACGTTCCACCACGGGGCGGCGTTCCGGGCGATTTGCTCATCGTGATTGAAGAAGAAGAAGACGAAAACCTCAAACGTGACGGAAATAACGTTATTTTCGATTTACACGTTACCTTCTCCGACGCGGCTTTGGGAACCTCTGTTGAAGTACCAACCATTGATGGGCGGGCCAAAATTACGCTGGAACCCGGCACGCAGGGAGGAAAAATACTGCGCCTCAAAGGCAAAGGAATTAAAGAATTGAACGGCTATGGCCGGGGTGACCAGCTCATCCACGTAAATATCTGGACGCCGAAAAGTCTGACATCCGAAGAACGGATAACGCTGGAGCGGCTCCGCAACTCGCCGAACTTCCAGCCGAAGCCAGGCAAAAATGACAAAGGCTTTTTCGAACGCATGAAAGACTTCTTTCACGGATGAATTGAAAAATTCTTTTAGCAAAGTATAGCAAAAAGCCCCGTCCAGATCTGGACGGGGCTTTTTCGTGCTTATTTATTTCAACGTACCGATCAACCTAAGGCATTTAAATGCTTCTGGAAAATGGCATCGTACTTATTGGCCTGCGCTTCCTGTTTGGTTTCGCGGAAAGCGTTGACAATGGTTTGCAGGTTATACAGTTCAATATTGGCTTCAGTGCCGCCACCGCCGGTCCGTTTGAGGTAAGTTAATACCTGGTCGGCCCGATTCACAATCACGTCGGCCATTTCCTGCGCCTTTTTCTTGTCACCTACTTCGATGAGCAAACGGATATAGCTGGTCGAAATCTGGTCGTACGGGATGCTCTTGTCAGGAATAACGGTTAGTGAACGATTCAAAACCTGGCGGGCTTCCGCATTCTTACCTTCCCGGATCAATTGATCAGCCAAACGCAGGAAGGCAATACGGGCCGAAATAACCGGCGAACCTTTATACGTATCATCATAGTACGAGTCCGGGTTGTCCAGATCACGCCAAGCCATTTTCGTCATCATGTTCTGGTACATGACACCACTGTTCACGAAACCATCGGATGCGCCCGGAACCTGAACAGGCATCAACCGGTACGCGTAGCCTTCCAACTGCATGTGGTCTTTCAGGCTCAGGTAGTTGGATTGCGCCAGGGTGCTCGAGAAATAAATGGGCCGCTTCCAGTCATTGTTGGCAATGATGTCGAGCATGATCAGGTCGGGCTTGTAAAGATCGCTCGTACCGATTTTCCAGCTAATGGTGTCTCTCACCAACGGTTGCAGAGCCGGAGCAACAAAATTCTGTTTCTCTACTTCTGCCTTATTCACCGACAGGAAGAAAGTAGACGAAGGCAGGATATTGGTATTTTCACCCGTCGTCAGAGGCACCTGAATCGCCGGATTGTTTTGTTTAACCAGGCTGATGTACTCTTTCAGGTTGATGCCATTTTTTACCGCCGGAATTTCATAGAACGGAATAATGTCATTTTTACCCATGATAAACTGGTCGAAATCCAGCGAAACAGGCAGCGCTTCCGATTGGTACGTTTTGCGTTTCATTTGCTGAATGTACCAGTCTGTACCCAATAGGCTCAGGTTACAAACGCGCACATCCGTCCGGAAACCTTCAACTTCTTGCGCGTACCAGAGCGGGAATGTATCGTTATCGCCACCCACAAACAGAATGGCATTGGGAGCGCAGGAGTTTAGCAGGTTACGGGCAAAGTCAACCGAATGGTAACGGTGTGAGCGGTCGTGGTTGTCCCAGCTTTTCATGCCCATCATCAGCGGAATAAGCAGGAAAAGACCGCCGAACAAGGCAACGCGCAGTTTTTCGCTTTTGAGATACGTTTGGAAACCATCCACGAAGGCCATAACCCCCAGTCCAATCCAGATGGCAAAGAAATAAAACGATCCCACATAAATGTAATCCCGTTCCCGTGGCTCCTGCGGCGGTGAGTTCAAAAAGACTACCAGCGCAATACCCGTAAAGACAAAAAGCAGGGCTGTCACCAGGAAGTCTTTTGGTCGGCGGAAGTAGTGAAACAACAAACCGAATAAGCCCAGCACAAACGGCAGCATGTAGAAATTGTCGTGCGCTTTGTTGTTCTTAATGGTATCAGGTAAACCCTCATCACTAGACCACGGCAGGAGATAGCCTGAACCTTCCTGATCGCTTTGACGGCCCGCGAAGTTCCACATCAGGTAGCGCCAGTACATATGACCGAGCTGGTGACTGAAGAAAAACTGTAGGTTATTACCCATCGTAGGCTTCTGACCCTGCGGAATGTTCAGCATTTGCTGGTATAACTGCGGGTGATTGCCCTGAGAACTGTAAACACGGGGGAAGAGCATTTCCTGCCCTGGTTCGTAAACATAAACCGGCTTATGGTCATGGACAACGTATTTGTCGCCCTGCTTCCGGTAGATGGGATCGCCTTTCTTCTGATCGACCGGACGGGACGTAAAGGTAGGTCCGAACAAAAGCGAGCGGCTACCATATTGTTCCCGTTTCAGATACGACACAAAGTTCAGCACATCACTCGGATTGTTTTCGTTAATCGGGGGGTTGTATTCCGACCGAACCAGAACCTGGATGTAAGAAGCATAGCCAATTAAAACAAACGCCAAGGACAACAAACTGACATTCAGCGTAACCTTATTTTTCTGCGCCGACCAGATAATCCCATAAACCAGAGCGCCAATGAAGACGACGGTAAAGAAGATGGTACCCGAAGCGAACGGTAAGCCAAAGACATTAACAAACAGGCGTTCTACGGCAAAGGCGATGCTTGGCAGACCCGGAATGATTCCGGCATTGATGATTCCCAGAATAACAAAACCAATTCCAAAGGCAACGAGGCCACCCCGGAACGTTGCTTTTTTCTTCTTCTGGAAGTAATAAATTAGCGCCAGGGCGGGCAGAGTTACCAGGTTCAGTAAGTGAACGCCGATGGAAAGGCCTGTCAGGTACGCAATGAAAAGTAGCCAGCGATTCGCCGCGCCTTCATCTTCAATTTGCTCCCATTTGTAGGCCGCCCAAACAACAATGGCCGTGAAGAACGACGACATACCGTATACCTCAGCTTCCACTGCCGAAAACCAGAATGAATCGGAGAATGTATAAGCCAGCGCACCTACGGCACCAGCTGCCATTAACTGCCATCTCTCGGCAGAAGTCAGCTCTGAATCTTTTTTATCAAGAATTTTACGACCCAGCATCGTAATGGTCCAGAACAAAAACAGGATCGTGAAGGCACTCGCCAGCACCGATACCATATTGACCCAGTACGCTACCTGCGTTACGTCACCCAGTGCGAGGAGCGAAAAAAGCCTGCCTATCAAGAGAAAGAAGGGCGCTCCAGGAGGGTGGGGTACTTGAAGTTTATAGGAACAGGCAATAAACTCACCGCAGTCCCAGAAACTGGCCGTGCGTTCGACGGTTGCCGTGTAAGTTATGAGTGCTACTGCAAAGAGCAGCCAGCCCGTCAGGTTATTCATGCGCCTGAAGGCCAGCGCAGCCGAGTGTGATTGAGGGTTTAATGAAGACGTATAGTCCGTTCCTTTGGTTGTTTGCATTGGATTAACAGCCTAAGTGCTGTGGAACATTTTTCCAAAATTAGCAAAATAAAACCCGTCCGGGGCGGGACGGCCCGTTAAAGTTTGTTAAAGAGGCTCGCTTTTTTGGCGCTCTCGGTCATTTAAAATGCCCCTTTACGGCCCTAATTTGCTTATTTAAGCCCTTTTACGGGAATTTGCTACCCGCCGGAATGCACTGAAAATGCCCCAATTTGACCCTAAATTTTGCTGTAGGATCACGCGGTTTCAGGCTACTTTTTCCGGGATTCGATTGCTTGTCGTACAATGACCGGCTTGGATATACGGACGTACTTCTCGGTATTCTGATGGAAGTGTATCCAATCATTTCCTGAAGCGCGTGGGTAGGCAGGCCGCCCTCGGTCATTAGGGGCCCAAACGTGCGCTGATGCTGGCTATGTGGGTGAGCCTTATTTCGATGGCATTATCAGGTGTCGGATTGTAGAAAATAGGGCGAGCAGATGCAGAAGTATCTGGATTTGCTGTTGTAATGGGTCAGAAAAAGCCGGTTGCTTAGCGTTCGTTTTCTTCTTTCCCGATGTTGTCCAGGCCGTTGTCTTTCGTGGTATTTTTGTCCATTCTGTTCTTCTGTTGGCTACAAAACTCCAGGTTGATGGCTAATAATACGATCAGTAAGGCACTTACTCCCAAGGCAACTCCTTGAAGCCAGGGCACTCTGCGATTGGTTTGATTAGGGTATTCTTTCTTAAAAACGATCCGGTATATCAGATAGCCGCTGAAAAGAACCAGCGCAGCAATGATACTCAGTACGATTTCGGCTTCCATTGTTAGATACAGTTAAAGGATTGACTATTGGCACTCTATTCCGATTCGCTCCAATAGAGACGAGTGAAACAAAAGCCCCGCCAGTAGCGAGGCCTGTTGCTGCGTGTATCTAACCTAAATTTAGCATTAGTAAAGCAATTACATCCCATCTCTCAAACGAGCCGACGATAGCAAAAGGCCCAGGAGTTGTCTAGGCGATGAGGTTATGGAACGACTGGTAAAACAAAACCCCGCTAGTAGCGAGGCCTGTTATTAATTTATTCGAATTTCACACTTTAGCCTATCAACTCGTCAGCATGCTTCCTGGTAGGTTGATGTACCCAACGGATGAGGGTACGGCTCCGCTGGATCAAGGTCTTAACCGGGACAAAAAGGCTGTATCTCTAGGTTTTGTTGGTACCGTCACCGATAACACCGCCAGCGTTAACCAGTCGGGTAATAGCAACTCGGCTTATGTAAATCAGGGCCTTAACGGTACTTCCACCGACAATACGGCGAGCGTTGATCAATCCGGTAATGACAATGACGCCTTCCTCTTTCAAGGGAACATAGAGACCAGTAGCGAGAGCAGTCTGGGGCAGATTTTGCAAACAGAGAATAGAAACATCACCTTCCTTAGTCAGGATGGGTTTAGTAACAGTGGAATCATCAACCAGCTAGGAGATTTAAATACGGCGACAATGACTCAGAATGGGACGGTTAATGTCGCTACGGTTACCCAGTCTAATTTGCCTTGAGTTTTGAAAAGGCGGAAGGATATAGTCCCGGTAGTCGATCTACCGGGGATTTTTTGTATCCTGTATTATAAATTCTGTGCAGCTTCTCTATCACCTCGGATGTGTTGTTAGAGCGGAACGTTTTCGAAGCGATCAAATAGCCTTATCGGCTTCATGCCCTTAGATAGCGCCAATCTTGTCGATCTGAGTTTCAAAGGTGGAAATGCGATACGGGTTCACAAAATCCTTGTTCTTCCAGAAAACCCCTCGGGAGCCAACGCCTTCCGGAGCAGTGATTGTTACGACCGGGTGAGCATCGTCGATGTAATCATTGATGCCGATATGGTCCTCAATCAAAAGATAGTGGCCGGATGGCGTTACCCAGAAAATGGCATCTGTGTCTACGTATAATTGCGCCTTGGGGTGGGTATCCTGTCCATTATTGGTAATGGAATTAAGTTCTTGGCGGAGGAGGTCTTGAAGTTGCATTGTGTTACCTGTTTAGTCGTAAGGACAACCAAAGGTACAGGCTTATACTTGAAAAATAATACGTTTCAAGTCACCAGCTGGGTATACGATATTTCGTCGATGATCAGTTCCTTCTTTCGTTATGAGCCAAAAGCAGGACAATTTCCTATCATAGAGCTTCGTATAAGGTTGGTTTTAGGGTTAAATACTAGAGCTATTTTCTCCACCTTATCCCCAAAAAAAAGGCCCTTCTAGGTAGCTAGAAGGGCGGTTGAATGTAAAGTTTATTAGCCTTTAGACTGCCCGGCGGGAGAGGGTCTTCTCTGAAGAATCTAAATGGCTTATTACAGGATTTACGGCTGGTTTACAGGAATTATACTAGTTGAATCTGTCCCCAAGTTGAATCCCAAGTTAATCTGGACAGCCTCTGCTTTTGGAGGCTCAACAGTGATTAAGCTCCTGTCGGGAATGCATTTCCTTAAGTTTGTTGTACTGCCGCCAGCCCACCGACGAAGCCGTGATCTGAACCCGCAGCAGGTGTAAGTTTTCAGCCGATGGCCTGATTACTTTATAGGCAAAGTCGCTGGAGAGATATTCTTGCTGATCAATCAGGTCCAAAAAGGCAGGTGACAAAATTTCTTCTCTGTTGGTGCATTCATTCATTTCCTTGGCTGCTAGGAGATAAAATTCGGCAGCTTATTTCGGAAAAGCTGCTTCAATGTATGTTTTGAAATTCTGCCCGGCAACTCTGTTGAAGTTTTCGTATATACTTGTCATGTAGTCGTCGGGGTCTTTGCCCTGTTGAAGCGCGGAAACCTTAGCTAGTTCAACGGCCATGATTTCCAGCCACGCTTCCATACCAGCAAAAGCCCGGTACCGCAAGACGGCATCCTGACCCTGATCAAGGGAAAATTCCTTGTCGTTGTGTTCCATTCAAATTTAAATTAAAGCGATAAGAGGTAAGTATATACATACAAACCGTTTCAAATAACTCACCAAACTATTCATTCGGATTAGTTGAGCAGCGTTGTTTTGAGTAAACGGTTAATAAATCGCTCTTTTGGGGTGGAATCAAAACGGGTCACAGGCAGATAACTACTTACAATAGAAATAAAGCCAGCAGTTAGTCGGGCAGTTTTGGGTAACTTGGCGTAGAGAAAGTAAAAATTAATAGGGTGATGACGTACCTATATCTTGGGGACCGGCTTACCGATCCGGCCTTAAAAGGGCAACGGTGCACAGCTGTACGGCGAGCGGATGGCAAATGCATTCGGGGCAAAAATGGCTCAATGCTGGTGCGGTTTGAATCGGGGCGAGTGGTTGCCGTAATTGGCCGGCTGCTTCGGAAGCAAGTTTGATGGGTAAGGAGCCTATTTAGGGATTGCCCAATAGAAAAGGTGCTTTGTGGCCGCAGGATCAGTTGCGCGCTTATAATCAGATAAACCTAGTATCTTCGCGTCGTTAAGTTAAGTACAAGTTACGGTGGGTTCGGAATCCCTGGCCATTTTGCTGCCAGGGATTTTTCTTTCTGCTTACTTTTGGTTACGCTTTATAAAAGATCCACTTGGATAATTCTTTGTACGTCACCTTTTTACCATACATCAGAATGCCCACGCGGTAGATGCGGGATGCCAGCCAGGTGGTTCCAACAAAGCCCATAATGAGCAACACCATCGACAGAATCAGCTCCCAGGCCGGAACGCCCATTGGAATACGCACCATCATAATAATCGGGGAGGTAAACGGAATGATCGAGGTCCAGAAGGCCAACGCTCCATTGGGATCGCGGAGGACAAACTGGGCAATGACAAAGGAGAAAATGATCGGAAGCATAATCGGCATCATAAACTGCTGCGTATCCGTTTCGCTGTCCACGGCCGCTCCAATAGCGCCAAACAAGGCACTGTAGAGTAAGTAACCACCCAGAAAATAAAACAAAAAGCAACCCAGAATAAGCGGAATATTCAGTGTCTGCAACGATTTAATGACGCCTAGAACCGGGTTTTCTGCCTTGCTCATCTCCGCCTGAAGGGCTTGCTGATCAGTCGATAAGGCCCCATTGGTCTGGACTTGAGCCGTTTCTGAGTTTTTTGCCGATAGTTTGTTGCCAATAAAAGCCGTACCAGCAGAGGTTAAGCCAACGGTAAGAACAATCCAAAGCATAAATTGGGTTAAACCAACCAAGGCAACACCAATGATCTTGCCCAGCATCAACTGAAACGGCTTCACAGAAGAGATAATCACTTCCACAATCCGATTGGTTTTTTCTTCCAAAATACCGCGCATAACCTGCGTCCCGTAAATCATAACCGAGATGTAAATTAGAAAGGCGCAAATGCCGCCAATGACGGCTGCGGCCCCGGCGCTGCTTTGTTTTTCGCCTTCCGCACTCAAGCTGATGGTTTCAGAATCGACGTTTACCTTGGCGTCTTCCAGAACTTCCCGCGTAATACCGGCTTTTGTTAGCTTGATGCTTTCAATTTCGCGCTCGATGGCCCCTTCGATTTTACTTTTCAACTCGAAGCTAACGCCCTTTTCGCCCAATAGTTGCAGGGTTTTCGGGTTCTCCATGATGTCCGCCGGAATATACGCTAGTACGTCGTAATCGCTCTTGATCATGTTTTTCTTTGCCTCCGCAAAGGACGCAGCTGGGTAGCTGTATTTCAGAGATTCGCTGTCTTTTAACTTGTTTTTAAAGAGACCACTTTCGTCGATGACTTCTACTTTTTTCTGCTCAATGGAGCTTACCGCTAAGTAGCCAACCAAGGCATAGAACCCAAAAATCAGCATTGGGCCGATCAGCGTCATGATGATAAATGACTTCTTTTTGACCCGTACTAAGTACTCGCGTTTAATAATCAGTAAAATTGTGTTCATATCGGAATGGGATTAGGTCGTTGGAACTTCGCCGACGGCTTTGATAAAAATATCGTTCATGGACGGAATATTCTCGCCGAATGAGCGCACGGGTACCCGGTTGATTAATTCCCTTACAAGATCGTTCACGGCAGCATCGGGCGGGATTCGGATGTCGGCCTGTACAAAGTTATCTTCCAGCTTTTTCTTGTTCAGAACCACAAACGCAGGATTCAGATCATCAAGTGTGCCCTGGTATTCAACGCGGTACGTGTTCGTCTTGAACTGTTCCTTGATGGCTTTCTTAGGTCCGTCCAGAATTTTATGGGAGCGGTTGATCAGCGCGATGTTGTCGCAAAGTTCCTCCACGGATTCCATGCGGTGGGTCGAGAAAATGATGGTGCTGCCCTTTTCGCGAAGCTCCAGAATTTCGTCTTTAATCAGGTTTGCGTTGATGGGGTCGAAGCCCGAGAATGGCTCATCCAGAATAATCAGATCGGGTTCGTGCATGACGGTCGCCACAAACTGAATCTTTTGCTGCATCCCTTTCGAGAGATCTTCCACATTTTTAGCCCACCAGGTTTTAATATCAAATTTGACAAACCAGGTTTTGAGCTTTTCCATGGCTTGCTTCTCGCTCAGGCCTTTGAGTTGGGCCAGGTAAAGAAGCTGATCGCCCACTTTCATTTTTTTGTAAAGACCGCGCTCTTCGGGGAGATAACCAATGCAGCTAATGTGTTTGGGGGCTAAGCGCTCGCCGGCAAACAGCACGTGTCCTTCATCGGGTGCCGTGATTTGGTTGATAATGCGGATGAGGGACGTTTTCCCGGCACCGTTCGGGCCAAGTAGCCCAAAAATACAGCCACGCGGAATGTTAATACTGACATCGTCAAGAGCCCGGTGTTGGGCATATTGCTTAACAATGCCATGAGTTTCCAGAATGTTCATGCTTGTTTGTTTAGGTCATTTAACCCAAATGTATCCGTTTGCGTGGTTAAAAGACGGGTTTTGTGATGAGCTACCAGTAAGTAGATACAGACGGTCGAATCCATGAAAGGCAAAATCGTCCGGCTTACCGCAGTAAGAAGAGAAAGGACAAGCCACCAAATAAAAGATAGCTTCGTTCACAGCGGGGAATAAATAACTCAAGAATGAAAATAAGAGCGTATCTGGAATAAAATATAAAAGCCTACTGAAAAAGTTAACAGCAGGCCCCCAAAATCCATTTCGATGATTGCGCTCAGGCAGTAAATCAGCTCGGCCCAGTAGAGTTTAGTCCAGCTGCTGCGTGTCCGACGGAAAAGGCCGGGAATGGCAGTAATACCAAGGCAGAGGCTAAGGAGCAAAACAAGCAAACTAATGTTGGTTTCCAGATGAAGCGTAAATAGGCGCAGTGTCGCCATATTTCCACTCAGGATCAGCGCCAGCAAGCAGAACGGAAGCAAAATAGCCAGTACGTAAGGCCCATATTTGACAATCGAATGCTTGACTGGAGTCGAAAACTGAATGGGTGCTTTGTCGATGAAGAGGGGAGCCAGTTCTGGTTCAAAAATCGCTTGGTGAGCCATTGTGGTTATTTTCGTAGCTTAGGTGAGTACTTATCAAGTTAGCTAAGCTAGAAGGTTACTGCATCAAAGTCAATGGAAACATGAAAAAATAAATAATAATTGTTCTGATAATAAGGCGTAGATACGCTATTTCTGCCGGGTTTCTGGTCTAAAATAGCGTATCTAATTTGGTAAAATTATTCCACTGGAATAGCCTGGTTCGGTTTCAGGTCGCCTTCCCATTTTGAAATAACGCAGGTAGCAACGGCATTTCCCGCCACACTAGTCGCCGACCGGCCCATATCCAGGAAGGGATCGACGCCCAGAATTAGGGCCAGTCCTTCTACGGGAAGGTCAAACAAGGCCATGGTTCCGGCGATAACAACCAGTGAAGCACGTGGTACGCCAGCAATTCCTTTAGACGTAACCATTAGGGTTAAAAGCATCAGAATCTGTTGCTCCAGCGTCAGCGGAACGCCGTAAGCCTGGGCCAGAAAACCCGTGGCGAAGGTCATGTACATCATGGAGCCATCCAGGTTAAACGAGTAACCCAGCGGCAAGACAAAGCCAATGATGCGGGGCGAAATGCCAAAACTTTCCAGGGCTTTGATCTGCTGCGGGAGCGAGGCCTCCGAACTCGCCGTACTGAACGATAAGAGCAGGGAGTCTTTCATTTGGGCCATCAGCTTCAGGAACGGAATCCGCATAACCGTACAGATCGTCGCCAGAATAACGAAAACAAAGAACAAAAGACCACCGTAGAAACACAGCAGTAAATAAGCATAAGAAACCAGAATGCCCAGTCCTTTGGCGGCAACAACGGCGGTCATTGCGCCTAGCACCGCATACGGAGCGAGTTGCATAACATAACCCACCATCTTGAAAACAAGCTCACTCAGAGCGTCGAGGGCTTTCAGTAAAGGTTTGCCTTTGTCTCCAATGGCTCCCAGCGCAACCCCAAAAAACAGGGAAAAGACCACAATCTGGAGGATTTCGTTTTCGGCCAAAGCCCGGAAAGCGCTATCCGGAAAGATATGCAGCACAAAGTCTTCAATGCTGTTTAGTTTTTTACCTTCAATACCAATACTGGTGCCTGCGGCAGGGCGCGGCCAGCTTTGAATTTCACCCGGGCGGGTTACATTAACGACCACCAGTCCAACGATCAGGGAAAGAATTGTAGCAAAGTAAAAGTAAGCCAGTGTTTTAATGCCGATGCGGCCCACCACGCCGAAATCACCCAGTTTGGCAATCCCAACGACCAGCGTCGAAAACACCAGCGGGCCAATGATCATTTTGATCAGCTTCAAAAATACTTTGCTAACGAGTTGAAATTTATCGCCAATAGCAGCGGCGTTTGCAGCATCCGTGGTGCTGTGCAGGATTTGTCCTAAAATAACACCAAGCGCAAAGCCAATGACGATTTTAGTTGTGATGTTTAGTTTCATGCAGATACGGTTGGAAAATTCAGCAGTCGTATCTTACAAAAATAGGATGAAATTTTAGAAACCGTGCAGCAGTTCAGATAATAGACGATTTACCGATTCTAATAGCTTAGGCGGACAAGGAGGTTTAAAAACAAACGAATCCAATTCCTTTTAATAGATTTATCGCTTAAATAACCGTTTCTTAACAGGTTGACAACTTAGAATTAATAGTTTTGATCTGCTACAATCCATACTTATGATAACAACACTACACTCAATTCGTTACTGGCTTTTGGGACTGCTCGTAATCGGCCTGCGCGGGGCGGTTGCTCAGGTTTCATTGACGTCTGGTGCACTGACCTACAGCCAGAATTTTAACACGCTTCCCGCCACAGCATCCGCGCCTTTTGCCCAGAACAGTACCGTCGCCGGCCTGTATGCCGAACGAACAGGAACGGGCACTACGATCGTGGCAAACAACGGGTCATCCAACGCCGGAAACCTGTATAGCTACGGGGCTACCGAAGATCGGGCCCTGGGCAGCGTGGGCTCGGGAAATGCGGCAGCCGGTGATTTTACCTATGGTTTACGCGTGAAAAACCAGACTGGAGCTGCCATTACGTCTCTGACGGTGGCTTACGTGGGCGAGCAATGGCGCAATGCCGGGGCTGCGGCTCAGACGATTACTTTCGCGTATCGTGTTGCGACCACCGAAATCACCTCAACCGAACCCGGTGGGGGAGAAGTACCTACAGGCTATACGGCTGTCCCCGATCTTGCTTTTACCAGTCCGGTTACGGGTGGAACCGCCGCCGCGCTGGATGGAAACCTGGCCGCTAATCGGCAGGCAAAAACGTTTACGATTACTGGTCTTTCTGTGGCCAATGGCAGCGAAATCATGCTGCGCTGGTTTGATCCTGACCACAGCGGCAGCGATCATGGTCTGTCCATTGACGACTTAAGTGTATCCGTGAATGCGCCGGTTACGGGCGCGCCAGCCATTGCCATTCAGACGAATGGTTTTCGGTCTTTTACAACCACTTCGGGTACGCCTTCCGCTCCGCAGAGTTACGTTATCAGCGGCACTAATTTTGGTCCATCGGATGACTTGACCGTTACGCCCCCAACAGGCTTTGAAGTTGACCTGGGTAATGGGTATAAAGCTAGCGAGACGCTGCCCGGAACTCGCTTCGGTGCGGCGGGAACGGTGACCGTCAATGTTCGTCTGAAGGGCGACGCCGTAGGACCTTACAGTGGGTCGATTCTGCATCGGTTCCGGGGCAACACCATTGGCTTTCCGGTTAGTGGGACCGTTACGCAGGGAACAGGAACCGGAATTGGCACTATTGCCGAAGCACGTTCTAAACCCGACAATACGCCACTTTCCGCCGTAACAGGCGGTCGAATTGCCGGTCGCGTGACGGCCAGCAACCAGTTTGGAACCACCGCTTTTATTCAGGACGCTACGGGCGGTATCGCTATATTTTCGCAAAGTTTTGCCAACGGCGTTCAGATTGGCGATTCCGTACAGATTACCGGCGGGACCATTGGTTCGTTTAATCAGCTCAAGCAAGTGGGCGGAACGGTGACCTTTACCAACGTTGGACCCAAAGGGGCCCCGGTTCCGAAAAAGGTAAGTGTGGCGCAGTTGGCCAATTATGAAGGCCAGTTAGTAGCCATCGACAATGCGCAGGTTCGTCCGCTAACAACAGTTTCGGCACCTAATCCGGTCTTTGTCTTTACGCCAGATGCTAATTATGATTTATCGGATGGCAGCGGTTCGGCGCAAATTCGGTCCGTGCGGTTTACCAACCTACCCGGCAATACCAACCCCTCAGGGCCGGCCAGCATTACAGGAATCGTGGGCCGCTTCCGAACCGATCTGCAATTGCAGCCTCGCTTTACGCAGGATGTACCTAGCACCGCTCCTTATGTACTGGGTGGCGGTAACATCGACCGGGGTCGGACGCTGGACGTAGCTGCCTGGAATATCGAATGGCTTGGGAATACGGGCAATGGACCGACGAACGAAAACTTGCAGTTTCAGAATGCTATTTCGGTATTAAGTGGGCTGCAATCGGATGTCATTGTGCTGCAAGAAATCTCGTCAGCCGACGCAATTACTCGGCTGCTGGCTGGCTTACCCGGTTATCAAGGCAATTGTTCACCTTTTGTCTCGAACAATCCAGGACACGAATTGCCGCCTAATCCGGCCACGCCTACGACCGTCCCTGACGATGCGCAGCGGGTTTGTATCTTGTATAAGCCAGATGTGTTGTCGCTCGTATCGCAGCGGCCTTTACTCGAAAAAGCGCAGCCTTTGGCCAATTACCCAACGGAACCAGAAAATTTCTGGGCATCAGGCCGTTATCCGTATATGTGGACGTTCAATACAACGGTGAACGGAACGCAGAAACGCCTGAATATCGTTGGTCTCCACGCCAAAGCCAATACAACGCAGCCAGATAGTTACCTGCGTCGCAAGTACGATGCACAGGTGCTTTACGATTCGCTCAATGCGCAATTTCCGAATGATTGGTTGATTGTTGCCGGTGACTTCAACGATGATACCGACTTCACGGTGGCTACCGAAGCATCAATTCCATCAACAGAATCAACCTACAAGCAATTCGTGGATGATCAGGCGCGGTATACATTCGTGACGCGTTCGTTGAGCGACAATGGTTTCCGGACGTATCTAACGAGCGACAACGTAATCGACCAGATTCTGGTTTCCAACGAGTTAACGCCAGCTTATGTGGCTGGCTCAGCTGGAGTTGGGATTCCGTTCACCACCATCGCCGACTACGGAAACACCACGTCCGACCACCTTCCCGTGGTGGCGCGTTTTGACCTGAGTTTAGTCGGGACAACGCCGGAACCTGGCACGGGCCTTGCGATCCTGGAGCCTACGTACGACTGCGCAACGGGCGGCTTATTGGTGCAGACAACAGGCGGAAACAACGCGCCAAAAGAATATCGGATTATCGGCTTGCGTGACTGGTCGGCAGATCCTTTGTTCTTTGTGCCTTCCTGGCAACGCACTGGTACGCCCTTCAATGTAGAAGTGCGTCAGAATGGGCAGGTTTTCAATCGGATGTTCACAACGGTTTGTCAGCAAACACCGCCTCCGACGGGTGCGTTGGCCATCAGTGGCATTGACTATCAGTGCCCGAGTGGTCGGTTGGACGTGAAGGCAACCGGCGGCAACGGAAGTCTGATTGAGTACCGGATTGTGGGGCTGCGAGACTGGTCGTCAAATTCGACTTTTTCGGTTCCTGCCTGGCAACAAAACGGGACAACGTTTAACGTCGAAGTTCGCCAGAGCGGTCAGGTTATCAACCAGTATTTTACAACCCTTTGCCAGGCCAATGCACGCTTGGGTAGCGACGCTAGTTCTACGGCGTGGGTAGCAACCGTTTTGGAGAACCCGGTTAAGGACGCGATTCAAATTCAGCTTACGGCGCTGGTTGGAATAACTGTCGATATTCAGTTGACCGATCTGTATGGCCGACCGGTACATAGATTGCAGGCAAAAGGAGTTGGACAAACAGAACAAATCTTGTTGCCCGTTCAAAGTCAAGGGGCTGGCCTGTATCTGCTTCACCTTTCGGCGGCGGATAAAAAACAGGTAGTCAAAATATTGAAGCAATAAGAAGGTTATACTACCCATAAAAAAGCCGTCAGCATAACGCTGACGGCTTTTATTTTGCGGCAAAATATCGTTTGTAAATGGGTTTTCGGTAAACAAACTGCGCCCAAAGAATGGGGTAAAAAAGCCAGTCCATTAGCCAGCCACCAGGGGTCTTATACGTAACTTCATCCGCAATAATGGTTTGATGGCCCTGCCGCAAAAGCCGGTGTTTGTGCTGCCAGAAAGAGAGAAAAAAAGGCAGTTTATTTCCTGTATCGATAAAAAAAATCTCTTTGTCAGTTTCCTGCTGGTCCGTAATCAGACTAATCCAGTCCTGCCGAAAGAACAAAAAATTTAGCTCGATATGAACCACATTGCCCTTTTGACTACCGTCGAAGCGAACCACTCGAACGGGCGGAAAAGGCGGATTAAGCTGGTCGAACAAGCGCTGGTCAAAGCCCGCCCAGACTTGCGGTAATGGCTGTTCTACTTGTGTTCTTACAACTAGTTTCAAGGGAGTTAACAGGGTAATACAGAATGATAACAAAAAAAGCCCTGAAGTGGTCAGGGCTTTAGTGAAAATGAAGCGTTTAGGGCTTACAATTGTTCCAGAATGCGTTCCATAGAAACTTCGTAACCGATTTTTTGCTTTAACTCAGCGATGGAAACCCGTTGCTGCTCTGTAGTGTCGCGGTAGCGGATGGTAACCGTATCGTCTTCCAGCGTTTGGTAATCCACGGCAATACAGAACGGCGTCCCAATTAAATCCTGACGGGTGTAGCGTTTGCCGATGGCATCACGTTCTTCGTAAACCACGCGGAATTCGCTGCGGAGCGCTTTAACGACCTGCTCTGCTTTTTCGGGTAAGCCATCTTTCCGAACCAGTGGGAAGACCGCGACTTTCACCGGAGCCAGGGCCGGATGCAGTTTCAGATAGGTACGCTCTTTCTGAGCCTCGCCTTCGCCAACGGTTTCTTTCGTGAATGCGTTGCAGAACGTTGCCAGGAACAGACGGTCGGCACCAACGGAGGTTTCCACCACGTACGGAATGTAGTTACCGAACGGTTTGCCCGTTGCCGGATCAACGTCATTGTCGAAATATTGCTGCTTTTTACGGCTTAATTCCTGGTGCGATTTCAGGTCAAAATCCGTCCGTGAGTGGATGCCTTCCATTTCCCGGAAGCCAAACGGGAATTGATATTCAATATCCACGGCGGCGTTAGCGTAGTGGGCCAGCTTCTCGTGAATGTGGAATTTCAGCTTCTCGGCGGGTAGACCCAGCGCCTGGTGGAACTTCATCCGCGTATCACGCCAGCGTTCGTACCACTCAATTTCGGTACCAGGACGGACGAAAAACTGCATTTCCATCTGTTCGAACTCACGCATCCGGAAGGTGAATTGCCGGGCTACGATCTCGTTTCGGAATGCCTTTCCAATCTGGGCAATTCCAAACGGAATCTTCATCCGACCCGTTTTCTGGACATTCAGGAAGTTAACAAAAATTCCCTGGGCCGTTTCGGGACGGAGGTAAATAAGGCTGGCATCCTCGGCAACCGAACCCACCTGTGTCGAGAACATCAGGTTGAACTGGCGAACTTCGGTCCAGTTATCGGTACCTGAAACCGGATCTTTGATTCCTTCAGCGATAATGAGGTTCCGTAAACCCTCCATATCGTCGGCGCTCTGCAAGCGACCTAATTCATCGCGCAATGCCTGTCCGCGTTCGGTATCGCCAGCCAGTTCATACTGTTCAGCTTTTCCTTCAATGAGTTGGTCGGCGCGGTACCGTTTTTTGGAATCGCGGTTGTCAATCATCGGATCGTTGAACGAATCAACGTGGCCCGAAGCCTTCCACGTCAGCGGGTGCATGAAGATCGCCGCGTCAATGCCAACCACGTTGTCATGAAGCTGCGTCATGGCCTTCCACCACAGCGTTTTCAGGTTATTTTTAAGCTCAACCCCGTTCTGACCGTAGTCATAAACAGCCTGTAAGCCATCATAAATTTCGCTCGAAGGGAACACAAAGCCGTATTCCTTAGCGTGGGCAATAATATCTTGTAGTGAAGTTGCGGGTGCGCTGGCAGCCGACGCTTGTTTGGTAGATCCTTCCATAGTGGGCGCAAAAATAAGAAAGATAGACCAATATGCGCCTTTCGTTCTGCCTATGCGTAAATTAATTCGCCACCGGCGAGCGTTACCTCGATCAAGGCGCTTAGTCAAAGGTAATACCTAAAGGCTGATGCGCTATGTTTAAAAGTTTTTTGCCCACCATCCGCGATTATTTTGGATTCTCTCACCGCGAAGCACGGGGCTTTGTTGCCTTGCTGGTTTTGCTTTCCTGTATTTTATTGATACCCTGGTTTTACCGCTGGCTGACGCCCCTTCCGCCGCCCAGCACAACCCTTGACCAGCCCACGCTCGACAGCCTACTCGCCGTACTGGAGGCCGAAAAAGCAAAGCCCAAACCCTATTACGCCAAACCGCAGGCTTCGGAAATGGCAGTGTCAGAACCCGTCAAGATGACGCTGTTTGCGTTTAACCCAAATAACACCGATCTCGAAAGCTGGCAGCGCTTGGGTTTACCACGGTGGCTGGCGGAGCGGGTAATTCGCTACCGAAGCAAGGGAGGGCAGTTTCGGAAGAAAGAAGATCTGCTGCGGATTTATGACTTCCCGCCCGATCTTTACAAAAAGTTGGAGGCTTATATTGTGCTGGAACCCGGGCAAACCCAGTCCAATAACTCCCGGGCGTTTTCTCAGGAATCGCTTCCAGCCAAACGCGAGCAAGCTTATGCTAAATCAGCACCGTACGACCGACCGGCAAAGCCAGCCATTCAGCCCTTTGATGTCAATAGTGCCGATACAACGCAGTTGATTCAGCTAAAAGGGATTGGGTCTAAACTAGCGGGTCGCATTGTCAAGTTTCGAGATGCTTTGGGCGGCTTTGTGTCTACGGAGCAATATCGTGAGATTTTTGGCCTGGATTCCCTCGTCGTAGCTGAATTGCAGACGTATGGGCGTATTCTGACGCCTGCCAGAAAGCTAGCGATCAATACGGCATCTGTTGCGGAACTGGATAAACACGTGTATTTGTCGAAGCGCCAGGCGGAGATCCTTGTCCGTTACCGGGACCAGCACGGGCCTTTTAAATCAGCGGATGATTTGCGTTCAATTCGCGTGCTGGATGTGGCCATAATCGAAAGATTAAAGCCTTATTTAAGCTTTAACTAAAAAGTGCTGAAAAGTCTTTCTAGTTAAAGCTCTCGAAAAACCTGCGCTTAGAAATTAGGCTTCAGGTTGTATTTGGTATAGAAATCGTCAATCGCGGCAACGGCTTCGGTTGGCGTATCAACGATTGAGATCAATTTCATGTCGTTTGGACTAATGTTGTGTTCTACGCCGAGCATAGTGCCTTCAATCCAGTCAATTAAGCCTTGCCAGAACGTCCGGCCAACGAGCACAATCGGGAAACGAGCGATTTTTTTCGTTTGAATCAGGGTTAATGACTCAAATAATTCGTCGAGCGTTCCAAAACCGCCGGGCAAAACCACAAACCCCTGCGCGTATTTGACAAACATAACCTTCCGAACAAAGAAAAAGTCAAAATTGATATTTTTGTCTGGATCAATGTAGATGTTGCTGTCCTGTTCAAAGGGGAGTTTGATGTTTAGACCCACCGATTTTCCGCCCTGCTCGAAAGCACCTTTGTTACCGGCTTCCATAATCCCCGGTCCACCGCCCGTGATGACCCCATAGCCGTGGCGCACGAGTTTCGCCGCAATGTCTTCGGCTATCTGGTAATAAGGGTTGTTTGGCTTGGTCCGCGCCGATCCGAAAATCGAGACGCAGGGGCCAATTTTAGCCAGTTTATCAAAGCCTTCCACAAACTCAGCCATCACTTTGAAGATAACCCACGAGTCGGCACTTTTAATTTCATTCCAGTTGCGGTCCTGGAAAGCTTCTTTGATGCGTTGTTCGTCGGCCGTGAGCAGCAATTCGTCACGCTTGGGGAGGTCTTTTTGGATCTGAGAAACTTCCTGTGCCTCTGATCGTTGTATTGGATTTTCTGCTTCCATTTAATTTGTTATTCCTATGGTGGGAACTTTATGCGTTACTTTGTTTTATTAAAAAAATAAGGCCCTTTTGGGGCGCCCAAACCGCTCTTAAAAGAGGCCGGATAGAAATAACATATATTTGTAGGGAAAGTTTCAGTTGTTTAGCTAAAAAATTATGAAATCCTCTATTGCGATTGGGGCAGACCACGCTGGGTTTGCTTATAAACAGGAGCTCGTTGCGTATCTCGAAAAAGAAGGGTATCAGGTGCGGGATTTTGGAACGTACACGGAAGAATCAACGGACTATCCGGACTTTGCGCACCCGGTAGCGACGGCGGTGGAATCCGGGCAGTTTGACCAGGGAATTCTGGTTTGCGGAAGTGGAAATGGCGTGGCTATCACGGCGAATAAACACCAGGGCATCCGGGCGGCGCTTTGCTGGCTACCCGAGTTGGCGGCGCTGGCTCGGCAGCACAACAATGCCAACGTACTGTGTTTACCCGAACGCTTCGTGTCTCCGGAAGTGGCGCTGGAATGCGTAAAAGTATTTCTAGCTACAGAATTCGAAGGCGGTCGGCACCAACGGCGAGTTGGCAAAATGAGCTGTTAACAAAGAGTGAGAGAGAGAAAGAGTAATTGAGCGAACGAGTGTGAGCAAGCTATCATCGCTCTTTCGCTCTTTACTTCTTTCACTCTTTCTTTTTATAAACTCCAGCCGTGGCCGTTTTTTCGTACTTGGCTGCCAAAGCGGGTGCGCGTTGAAAGAGCTTATCGATGATGTTTTCCCGGTCGATGATGTAGTTGGGTGGATCTTTGCGAAACTGATCATAGACGCTGATCACACTTTCGTAACTATCCAGATTGCGCAGGTCGTATTTGGCTAAGTCCCAGTTTAGATAAGGGGTGGCAACCTGGTTATACCGATACGCACTAAGATCTTGCCCGATGACCAGAATTTTTTCGTTTTGAATGTGCCGGGTAACGGGGGATTCTTTTACCTGCAAGGCCGTCAAACGGCCAAGTCCAAGCCGGGGAACCAGCCGGAGCGCTCCCTGATAAAGAATAATGAGCATCAGTACAAAAACACCGATAAAGATCATTTCGGCCATCCAGTGCTTTCTGAAACTCTGAAAATAAATGGCCGAGAAGAAGCTGAGCGCCGGGATAAACCCAATAAACATCATGGGCGCCAGAAAAGGCATGAGCACAATGGAAAGAAACCCCGTCAATACCCAGATCATCATGATTTGCTGACAACGTTGCTGAAAGTTAACGTAGCGGGTTGTTTGCCGGAAAAGGGTTAAAAAACCCAGAACGCCCATTGCCAGCGGTAGAAAAAGCGAGGCGAATAGAGTTTGGAAATCAGTGAGGTTATACTGACGGACGCGAAAAACCGAAGCCAGCAGATTGCGGTTAAAATCCTCCAGACTGTCGTTGAGGTAATAGTATAGAACGGTTAGGAGAATCGGAAAGATAAAGCCAAAAATAGACAGCGAATGCTGCCGGAAGCTAGCCCCCGAATACAACAGCAGCGACAGAATCGCCCAGATAATGAACAGGGCAGACGGAAGATAACACAGCGTTGCCAGGCTGATGTAGAAGCCCACTTCAAACACGTCGTCGGTGGCTCCGTGCCGCTCCATCTGTTTAATCAGAGTCCCGAAAGCCAGCAAAAGAAACGTTGTCGAAAGCAGCATCGGCGAAAGGGTGCTGCAATCGAACGACATATTTAGAAAGAGCGCGTACAGAAGTCCCGGAATGTAGGTATTGTCCGGGTACACGTCGCGGGCATTCATGATGTAGTTGAAGTAAAAAATCTGGAAGCTGGCGACAGCCGTTCCCGCGATGTAGTAAGCCGTCTGGGAGCGACCAAACATCACGTCCATCAACCAATAAATAATGGCCGATAAAGGGCTGATACTGTCCCAGATATCACGGTAGAGCAACTGACCCTGGCTGATTTGTTCCCCCACGAGCATCCAGTTTAGTTCGGGCATGAGCAGGGGTGGAGAGGCTAGCAAAAACGGCAGCCGAATCAGGACCAGCAACGCCAACAGACTAATTAGCTGGGAAATGGCGTTTACACGGAAGAAACTTAGCAATGGAGTATTCGATTAAGCCGGTTATCCAGCGAACTGGCAACGAAATTACAGCTTCTGCCCGAAGAAGTCGAATAAAGTACGGATATTTGTGGTAACAATCGGTAATGATCAATACGAAAGGAACTGCCTGGATTGCCGGAAATATTCTGGCCTTCGTTGAACATTCACGGTAGATTGTCCATTATTCAGGAAACAAGGTGCAATTATGGATTCGAAACGACAACAGAAAGTGAGTCGGTTGTTGCAGAAAGATTTGAGCGAAATTTTTCAGCGCGACGCCCGACACTTATTTAATAATGCATTCATCACCGTCACGAACGTGCGCATATCGCCCGATCTGGCCATTGCGCGGGTGTACCTGAGCTTTTTGGTGGTGAAAGAAAAGGAAGCCTTACTGGAAGCAATCCGGGAACGGAGCCGTACCATTCGGCAGCAATTGGGTGACCGCGTGCGGCACCAGCTTCGGATCGTACCGGAACTGCATTTTTACTTTGACGATACCGCCGAATACGCCGCCAAAATGGACGCGTTGTTCGCTGATCTGGAAATTCCGCCAGCCCCCGCTGAGGAGGAAGATTAATTCACCGAGAGAGCGAAAGAGAACAAAGAGTGAAAGGGCGAAAATGGCTTGATTTCACTCTTTCGCTCTTTCACTTTTCACTCTTTACCCCTATGAACCTGCCGCTTTGGATTGCCCGTCGGTATTTTTTCTCGAAACACAAACGAAGCTTCATCAGCCTGATTTCCCTTTTTTCCATGCTGGGCGTGGGCGTAGGAACCATGGCGTTGGTGGTGGTTCTGTCGGTGTTCAACGGGATGGAAGAACTGAACCGGACGATCTTCCAGACGTTTGAGGCAGATTTGACCGTGTTGCCCCGCACAGGCAAACGCCTGACCGTTACGCCGGCAATGCTGCAAACCGTACGCCAGGCCGAAGGTGTCGAATTTGTCACGCAGGTTATTGAGGATAATGCCCTGGCCCGCTACGGCAACGGACAGGCCGTGGTAAAGGTCAAAGGCGTGGACGAAACATACCTGCGGCGGCGGGAAATGGACACAACCTTGACCGAAGGCAAGCTCCGGCTACTGGAAGAAGGCGTACAGTTTGCGTCGGTTGCGGAGGGTGTTCGCAATTTGCTTTTGATCTCACCCACGGATGTGCTGACGCCCCTGGAATTGTGGTACCCCAAAAAGAACCGAACCATTAATTTGCTGTCGGAGAATTCGTTCAACCAACAGGTGTTTACCGTCTCGGCCGTATTTAACATCGAGCAAAGTTTCGACGATTATGTAATTGTTCCTTTAAAGGCCGTTCGGGAGCTGGTAAGTTACCAGCCTAACCAACTGACTTCGCTGGAAGTGCAGCTGAAACCCGATACGGATGTAGACGAATTGAAAGAGACGTTGCAAAGTAAATTGGGCGAAGCAGTGCTGGTGCAGGATCGCGACGATTTGAATACGGATTTATACCGGGCCATTCGCATTGAAAAGTTGTTTGTGACTATTACACTCGCATTTCTGGTATTGGTTGCCGGGATCAATATTTTCTTTTCCTTGTCCATGCTGGCCATCGAGAAAAAGCAGGATATATCCATTTTACTGGCGATGGGCGCCGCTCCCTCCCTGATTCGCCGGATTTTTCTGGCCGAAGGAGCCATTGTCGCCCTCACCGGTGCGGTGGTGGGGTTGGGTTTGGGCATTACGATTTGCCTGATTCAGGAACGTTTTGGACTTGTATCGATGGGGATGCAGAATGCACTTATCGATGCTTATCCAGTGAAATTGGAAACAAATGATTTATTGCTGACCGCCTTCGTTGTTATTGTCGTAACCATTCTCGTGTCGTGGATTCCGGCGCAACGAGCGGCGAAAGGACTCAGCAATTAGACGTAAAATAGAGTTGTTGGCGCAACAAAAAGAGGGGATTCAGCCTCCGACTTCACTCATTTTTGTATTCTATTCGTTATTGAACGTATAGTATGGTGCTTGAATTAGAAATATGAAAATAAAAACTACATCATTGGGCAGTGTGCTGCTCTTAGCCTGTGGATTATTTTTGGCTCTGACGAATGAAGTAACCTTTGGCCAGACGCCAGCAGGAGCCGAGAAAAAATTGACGGTACAGACGACCAAAGGACCTTACAATCCATCGCGCACCTTAAAGAACGATCTGCTGCATACCACGCTCGACCTCCGTTTTGATTGGGTCCGGCAGTGGGTGAACGGCGTAGCAACCCTGCGGTTGAAGCCTTATTTTTATCCGCAGAATACCGTGGATCTGGATGCCAAAGGATTCGATATCAAAGGCGTTTTTCTGCTTGATACGCTGGCAAGCGGACAGGCCGTTTACGATTCCCTGAACTACACCTACAACGACCGCCGGACCCTGCATGTGCTGCTACCGCGGACGTTTACCCGCCAGGATACCTTTAATATCCAGGTAGTTTATACGGCAAAACCGAATGAATTACCGGCTGGTGGTTCGGCGGCCATCACGCAGGACAAAGGGCTTTATTTTATCAACCACGACGGTGGCGAACCCAATAAGCCCCGCCAGATCTGGACCCAGGGCGAAACCGAAGCCAACTCATGCTGGTTCCCGACCATTGATACGCCCAACGAAAAAATGACGCAGGAGATTTTCCTGACCGTGGATCAGAAATACCGCACGCTTTCGAACGGAAAATTAGTCTGGTCGAAGCAGAACGAGGACAGCACACGGACCGATTACTGGAAACAAACCCTGCCCCACGCGCCGTATCTGGCGATGGTAGCCGTCGGGAATTTTGCCTACGTGAAAGATTCGATTCCGGCTGCCAACGGTCGCGGACCCCTGGAAGTGAGCTATTACGTGGAACCCGCCTACGAAAAATCGGCGCGGGGCATTTTTGGCCGTACAGGGGCCATGATTCAGTTTTTTGAGCAAAAATTTGGCGTTCCTTACGTGTGGGACAAGTACAGCCAGATTGCCGTACGGGACTTTGTGTCGGGTGCTATGGAAAATACGTCGGCCACGGTGCATGCCGAAACGGTGCAGATGGATGAGCGGCAACTGATCGATGGTAATTCCGACGATGTTATTTCCCACGAACTGGCGCATCACTGGTTTGGCGATTTGGTAACCAGCGAATCGTGGGCCAATCTGCCTTTGAACGAAGCGTTTGCCACCTACGCGGAGTACCTCTGGCGTGAACATGCCGAAGGCCAGCAATCCGCTGACCTGCACGGATACGACGATCTGAACCAGTATCTGGCCGAAGCAGAAAACAAACAAGAGCCGCTGATTCGTTATCACTACACCGACCGGGAACAAATGTTCGACAGCCATTCCTACCAGAAAGGCGGGCAGGTGTTGCACATGCTGCGTCGGCAGGTGGGAGACGAAGCGTTCTTTCAGGCGCTGAAACTGTATCTGGACCGCAATAAATTCCGGACGGCGGAAGTGAGCGATTTGCGCAAGGCGTTTGAGGACGTAACGGGTGAGGACCTGAACTGGTTTTTCGACCAATGGTTCCTGAAACCGGGACACGCGGTCATTAAAGTTGATAAGGAATATTCCCAGAATGTACTGAAAATAAACGTCGTACAACAACAGGATTCAACCACAACACCGATTTACCGACTACCCGTAAAAATTGATATGTGGGTAAAAGGAGTTAAGAAATCCTACGATGTCGTTGTTGATAAGGCCAAACAAACCTTCACGTACAAAATAGAACAGCGGCCCGATCTGGTATTATTTGATGCCGATCACCGCATTGTCGGAACGGTAGAGCAAGAGAAAAACAAGGCGGAGTTGATGTATCAGTTTTATCACTCCGATCATTACCGCGATAAATACGAAACCATCACCCGGCTCGAAGACAAAACCAACCTTATCGACTCGACGGTTCGGCGCATGATGACCGATGCCATGAACGACAAGTTCTGGAAAATTCGCCAGCTCGCCATCAGCAACTTTGCGGAGTATGACGGACCGGATTTCGCCGAAGTGGAGCGTGTAATCCAGAGCAAAGCGCGGAACGATGAGCGGTCGGCCGTTCGACAGGAGGCCATTGTGACGTTGAATTCGTTTGGCGACAACGTAAACGATCCTATTTTCCGGGAACTGCTCAACGATTCATCGTACATCGTGGTATCGGCGGCGTTGGACGCTTACCTGCTCTCCAAGCCCGGTGATGCCGCCGAAGTGGCTACCCGCTTCGAAGATGCGCCCAACGGCGAAATTGTCACGGCGGTCGCTAACTTCTACGCCAATTCGCCGGAGGAAAGCCGCTATGAGTGGTTTTTGAAAAAAATGGAGGGCATGAAGCCGCAGGAGATGTACAATTTCTTGCAGGTTTTTGGGAAATACCTGATCAAATCCAATCCTGATCTTCAGCGCCGGGCGGTGCCGATGCTCGAAGTAACGGCCCGGAACAATCCGGCGCATTTCGTTCGGTTTGGGGCCTATCAGGTGCTGGGACTCCTTCAGGATATTGAGGGCGTCAAAGCCATGCGGAAAGATATTCGCCTGAGCGAGCGCGATCCGAAATTGAAGGATATGTACGAACAGTTTAAAGACTTCTGATCGATAAGATAGTTTTATAGTCAGTGTGCCCCGGAGATGAATCGTTTTCGGGGCCTATTTATTTTTAAGGCATTAATACAAGATTCGTAGGAATAAAGGCGCTTTTTCGGAATCAAAAACCCCTTCTCACTCGTTCTGATTTTGTAGAGTATTCAATATTGCTGATTTTTGGAACGACTTAGGACGAGCCAACCGGCTCGGTTATTCCCTTATGGCTAAACCACAAAAAAAACTGTTTCTGCTTGACGCGCTGGCGTTGATTTATCGTGCTCATTTTGCCTTTAGCAAAGCGCCCCGGATTAATTCCAAAGGATTGAATACCAGTGTAGTTTTTGGTTTTGCCAATGCCCTGCTTGAGATTCAACAGAAAGAAAAGCCCACGCACATTGGTGTCGCGTTTGATTCGTCGAAGAAGACATTCCGGCACGAAACGTTTGCGGAATACAAAGGCACGCGCCAAGCCCAACCCGAAGATATTTCGATTGCCATTCCCTATGTAAAACGATTAATCAAAGCGCTGGACATTCCGATTTTGATTCTGGATGGCTTCGAAGCGGATGATATTATCGGAACGATGGCGAAAAAAGCGGCTCGGGAAGATTTTGAAGTCTACATGATGACGCCGGATAAAGATTTTGGCCAGTTAGTAGAAGAAAATATTCACATCTACAAACCCGCCTTCATGGGCAAGGCCGCCGAAAAGCTGGGCGTTGCCGAAGTGCTGGACCGCTGGCAAATCAAAGAAATCAGTCAGGTGACAGACATGCTGGGACTGGTTGGCGATTCGGTTGATAACATTCCGGGAATTCCGGGAATTGGCGAAAAAACGGCGCAGAAGTTGATTGCCGAATATGAAACGGTAGAAAATCTGATTGCCAACGCGGATAAACTGAAGGGCAAGCTGCGGGAGAACGTGGAGAAATTCGCGCAGCAGGGCTTACTGTCTAAACAACTGGCTACCATTCACATTGACGTTCCGCTGGATTTTGACGAAACGGCGCTGTGTTGCAGCCAGCCCAACCAGGCCGACTTGGCCGCTTTGCTGGACGAACTGGAGTTTCGCCAGCTACGAAAGCGGCTGTTAGGCGAAGATTACCCAGAAACGAACCCGTTTCCCGCTACGCCTGCCCGGGCAGGTACCCAAATGGGCCTTTTTGACGAGCAGGTGCTGGCCCCGGCAGCTCAACCCGCGGCGGAAAATCCATCGGGCACTGACGATCTGCCTTTCTCTTTAGATGACAATGAAAAGACGGCAGTTGTAACGCCAGCGGCTTCGGGGGCGTCGGCTACGCCAAAAGCGGTTACCGATTCGCAGAGCATTGAATCAGGAGAAGGTCCGGCCTACCTGAGTTATAGCTCCGAAGAGGCCGAAAATCACCCCGAGCGGCGAAAAGATATTTATTCGGTCGTTCACGATTATCGCCTGATTGATACCCCGGAATTACGGCAGAGCCTGATTCACTACATGAGCCAGCAGGAGGCGGTTTGCTTCGACTCCGAAACGACGGCCATCAACCCCGTTGAGGCGGATCTGGTTGGATTGTCCTTTTCGTATCGCAAAGGGGAGGCCTTTTACGTGCCTATCCCCGCCGACCGCGCCGAAGCACAAGCCATTGTTGATGAATTTAAGGTAGTTCTGGAAAACCCGGCAATTATCAAAATTGGACAAAACCTGAAATATGACCTGCTGATGCTGAAGAAATACGGTGTTGAGGTGCAGGGAAAATTGTTCGATACGATGCTGGCGCACTACCTCATTGAACCGGAGCAGCGGCATAACATGGATATGATGTCCATGACGTACCTGAATTACCAGCCCGTTTCCATCGAAACGCTGATCGGCAAAAAAGGACCGAAACAGCTAAACATGCGCGATGTAGATGTGCAGAAAGTAGTGGAATACGCCGGTGAAGATGCGGATGTAACGCTGCAATTGAAAGAAATTTTCAGCCAAAAGCTGGGTAATGATCAGTTGACTAAGCTTTTTGAACAGGTTGAAATGCCCTTGGTGCGGGTTCTGGCCGACATGGAGCTGGAAGGCGTGAAAGTAGATACCAACGCGCTGGCCGAACTTTCTGCCACGCTGGAAACCGACGTAAAACTGGTTCAGCAGGAGATTTATGAAATCGCCGGGGAGCCGTTCAATATCGGGTCGCCCAAGCAATTGGGGGAAGTTTTGTTCGACAGGCTAAAGCTGGATAAAAACGCAAAAAAGACCAAAACCGGCCAGTACGCTACGGGTGAAGAAATCTTGTCGGAACTGGAAGAAGAACACGAAATTGTTCGGAAAATTCTGGATTATCGCGAGCTGGTCAAACTGAAAAATACGTACGTCGATGCACTGCCGCTGCTGATTAGCCCGCGTGACGGACGGATTCATACCTCGTTCAATCAGGCGGTGGCGGCAACCGGGCGGCTGAGTTCGACCAACCCAAATCTGCAAAACATTCCGATTCGGACACCGCGCGGTCAGGAAATCCGGAAGGCATTTGTGCCGCATAGCGAAGATTTTCTGATTATGTCAGCCGATTATTCGCAGATTGAACTGCGCATCATGGCGTCGTTTAGTGGCGATCAAACCATGCTGGATGCGTTCACAAACGACATTGATATTCACTTGCAAACGGCCAGTAAGGTCTTTCACGTCCCTTTGAACGAAGTGACGGGAGACATGCGTCGGAAGGCGAAAATGGTCAATTTTGGGATTATTTACGGGATTTCGGCTTTTGGGTTGGCCCGTCGGTTGAAAGTGCCGCGCAAGGAAGCGTCGGAGATCATCAGCGAATATTTCCGGGAGTTTCCGGCCATCAAAGAGTACATGGACCGCAGCATCAACCTGGCCCGCGAACGGCAATATGCCGAAACGATTCTGGGGCGTCGGCGGTACCTGCGCGACATTAATTCCCGCAACATGACCGACCGGACCTTTGCGGAGCGAAACGCCATTAACGCTCCCATTCAGGGAACGGCTGCTGACATGATCAAGATTGCCATGATCAATATTCATGATTTTCTCCGTGAAAAGCGGATGAAGTCACGCATGATTCTGACGGTGCATGACGAACTGGTTTTCGATGCGCACCGCAATGAGGTAGATGAGCTGAAAGAGGCGGTGGCTGACATCATGCGGAACGCAATACCGTTAGGCGTCAAAATGGAAACCGGCATTGGCCTGGGTGATAACTGGCTGCAAGCGCACTAAGCGACCCAACTAGATTTTATAAAAGCCCGGACTTGTATTCGGGCTTTTCTTTTGTCGCACAATTTGTGCGAAATCGCACGTTTTTTACTAGTTCTAGTTTTGGTAATTGTTTGATTATTAGGAGGTAATATAATGGCACATCCTTTGGGTCTGTTTATGGAAACAGTACAGACGCATGGATCGTGAAGTTTCAATCGAATATGTAAAACAAACCCGTCGCCGAAGTTGGCTGATTGGGCTACTCCTTGTTGGCTGCCTGGTGATTGCGTTGGTCTGGTTCCGGTCGTTTCTCGAAACCTCAGTCAACGCTTCCGAAATACGGACGGCCACGGCTGAACGAGGCAGTGTTGAGAACACGCTCAATGCCACGGGTGAGATTATACCGGCCTACGAACAAATCATCACCAGCCCCATCCGCGCCAGCATCCGGCGCGTACTCCTAACTCCCGGCACCCGCGTCCGAACAGGGCAAGCCATCCTGGAACTGGACAAATCCCTTTCTCTTTTTGAGTTGGAAAAGCTGAAAGATCAGTTAGCCCTCAAGCAAAACGGCATCGATCAGCTGCGGATGAAACTCAATAAAAACCTCTATGATTCGGAGGTGTCTGATCAGATTAAATCCCTCAATATCAATAAACTGAAAGCCGAGCTGGAAGACACGCGTCGCCTCCAGAAAGTGGGCGGCCGGACGCTCGAGGACGTTACGCGGGCCGAAAATGCCCTACGCATTGCCGAACTAGAGAAAAAGCAACTGGAAAACGACCTTTCCTATAACCGGCAGTCGATGGGGGCGAGCCTGCGCGAATCACAACTTCAGGCCCAAATCGAAGGGAAAAACCTGAAAGAACTCGAGCACAAATTGAAACAGGCCGACATCCTGACCGACCGCGAAGGGGTGCTGACCTGGGTGAATGAAAACATCGGTACAGCGGTCAACGAAGGTGAAATGTTAGCGAAACTGGCCGATTTAGGCAGTTTCCGGGTGGAAGCGTCCGCCGCTGATATGTATGCCGACCGGATCAAATCGGGCATTCCGGTTATTGTGAAACTCAACGAAACCAGCCTACGGGGCCTAATTGCCCAGGTAAAGCCTTCAGTTCAGAATAACGTGGTGCAGTTTGCCGTGCAGTTGGAAAACAACCGCCACGCGTCGCTGCGACCGAACATGAAAGTAGAAGTTTTTATCGTCACTGATCGGAGTGCAAACGCGGTGCGAATTGCCAACGGCCCTGCCTTTAAAGGGAAAAAACGCCAATCCGTATTTGTCGTGAAACCCAACGGAACGGCCGAGCGGCGCGAAGTGGAAATTGGCTTAACCAACTTTGATCACGTCGAACTGAAAAGTGGCGTGCAGGTGGGCGAAAAAGTCATTGTTTCGGATTTGAGCCGGTTTGAACACCTGGATAAGATTACCATAAACAACAAAGCGGATTAAGCCTCGGGCCATACCAGGAATGAAAAAGCTTTTACTCCTTATTTTACTGCTGCTCCTAAAACAGCTAACCCAGGCCCAGCCGCAGATTCTAACGCTTGATGATGTGGTACAGATGGCCAAAGGGCAGTCGGTGGCGGCGCGGCAGGTGCAAACCCAGAAGAAAACGAATTACTGGCGATACCGCTCGTTTCTAGCCGATTATAAGCCTCAGTTGACCCTGAGCGGCACGTTACCTGGTTTTACACGCTCTTTTGTGGAGGTGCAGCAGCCCGACGGAACCATTGATTTTCGGCCTATTTCGAATAATAATTCGCTGCTCAATTTGGCACTTACCCAAAGCATTGCCCGAACGGGAGGGACTATTTACGTGCAAAAACAGATGCAGCGTTTTGATGATTTTGTGCGAAAAAATACCCTATACAACGGGATTCCATTCGACGTAGGGTTTACGCAGCCCCTATTTCGCTTTAACCCCATGAAGTGGGAGCGGCGCATTGAGCCCCTGAAATACGAGGAAGGAAACCAGCAGGCCATTGAAGAATTTGAGCAGGTGGGCGTATCGGCAACGAGTCTATATTTTGATTTGCTGGTGGCGCAGGTGAATTTGCAGATTGCCGAGAAGAACCGGAGCAATAACGACACGCTTTATAAAATTGCCCAGAAAAAGCTGGAATTAGGGAAAATATCCCAGAATGACATTTTGCAACTTCAGCTTGGTGTCCTGACCGCCCTGAAAGATCTGGCGTCGGCGCAACAAGCGGCAGAGGTCGCTTCGCTGAAACTGAAGGCGTACATCGGCTACCGGGATGAACGGCGGTTGCAACTGGCCGTTCCCGCCCGGATTGAGGAGTTTGCCATTGACATGCAAAAGGCGTTAAAAGAAGCTTTTTCTAACCGCGCGGACGCCATCGCGTTTCGGCGGCGGTTGCTGGAAGCCAGTCGGGACGTGGACAAAGCCAAAAAAGACAACGGACTAAATGCCAGCCTGAACGCGGCTTTTGGCCTCTCCAACCGGGGGCAGCGCCCCGTGGATGTGTACCGGCATCCCCAGGACCGGCAGTTTGTGGAAATTCAGTTTAATCTGCCGCTCGTCACTTACGGTCGCGCCCAGGCCCGGACCGAGACGGCCAAAGCCAACCAGCAACTGGCGCAGCAGTCCGTGGAGCAGGACAAGCTTACCTTCGAGCAGGAGATTTATACGCAGGTGACGCTGCTGGAAATGCTTCGAAAACAGGTTCGCTTGACCGCCGAAGCCGACGGAATTGCTGCCAACCGCTACCAGATCGCGCAGGATCGATTTTTACTTAGTGACCTGAGTGTAACGGATTTAGGGATTGCTACGCAGGATAAAGACCGCGCCAAACGCGATTACATCATTGCTCTGCGCGACTATTGGCAATCGTACTTTACGCTCCGGCAATTGACCTTGTATGATTTTGAACGAAATGAAAAAATTAGCTACTAAACAAGATACCTAATGATCACCCTCTCCAACATCGAAAAAGTATACCGTACCAGTTCGGTTGAAACGCTGGCGCTGAATAACATCAATCTGACCATCAACAAAGGTGAATTTGCCTCAATCATGGGGCCTTCGGGTTGCGGCAAAAGTACCTTGATGAACATCATGGGGTTGCTCGATATACCAAGCAGCGGAACCATTGCGGTTGATGGAAAACAAGTTACCAGCTATAAAGACAAAGAGCTAGCCCGGCTGCGGAATGAGAAAATTGGCTTTATTTTTCAAAGTTTTCACCTGATTAATGACTTGTCGGTGCTCGACAATGTGGAAATACCGTTGCTCTACCGCAAGGGAAATGAATCGGGGAAGTCGCGGCGGGAACTGGCGAAAGAGGCGCTGGAACGCGTCGGCCTGGGCAATCGGATGAAGCACTTTCCCCGGCAGCTATCGGGTGGGCAAAAACAACGCGTTGCTATCGCGCGGGCTATTGTGGGACAGCCGGAAATCATTCTGGCCGATGAGCCAACCGGAAACTTGGACAGCGCGATGGGAAACGAGATTTTAGCCATTCTACAAGGGCTGAACCGCGACGGAAGCACCATCATCATGGTAACGCACGACGAAGAAATGGCCCGGAAAACACACCGCCTCATCCGACTATTTGACGGAACGCAGGTGGCGGACACGACATTACAGGGACAGTTAACCAACCAGGTAAAATAATTGATTCATGCTACTGAACTACATCAAAATAGCCTGGAAGGTATTGCTTCGGCACCCGTTCTATACCTTCATTACGTTGTTTGGCATTAGCCTGACGCTCACGGTCTTGATCGTGATGACGTCCTTCGTGGATCACCTGATTGGGAGCCATTATCCCGAATACAAGCGGGATCGGATGCTTTACATCCAGCGGGTTGTTCGGCAGGATTCGGCCCAGCAAGGGCGCAACATGGGGCCAGTCAGCTTTTCGTTCCTGACCAAATACGTCAAAACCCTGAAAACGCCCGAACGTGTGGGCATTGCGTCTGCTTTCGGATTTGCCAATGCGTACGTGAGAGATCGGCGGATTAGCCTGCAAACGAAAGTGACCGACGCTGATTTCTGGCAGGTGACCGACTTTGAATTTCTGGAGGGAAAGCCCTTTAATGAGCAGAATATTGCCAATGGAGACCACGTTGCCGTCATCACGGACGACATCAAACGCCAATATTTCGATGATCCGACCCAACCCGTAGTTGGTAAAAATATTGAAGTAGACAATGTGAATTATCGAATTATCGGTGTTCTCAAGGGAGCGCCCGTAACCCGCCTTTACACGTCTGCCGATATTTATTTCCCCTACACAATTCCCAAAAGCAACTATAAAGATTCTGGTTTTGGAGGACAGTATATTGCATTTCTGCTCGCTCATAAGGAAGAAGATATTCCCAAGATACAAGCGGAGTTTAACGATGCCGTCCGGCGGATTCCGCTCCCGCAAGTGGATAATGGCTTCAAGGTGTATCATCTGGAAGTTTCTGCCAACAACTACCTGGGCAGTCTGCTGAGTACGTTTCCGTTTTTATCAGGCAACGATAAGGGGTATTTCTATCTGGTCCTTGGGCTTTTTATGCTGCTCTTTATGAGTCTTCCGGCTATTAATCTGGTGAATTTGAACGTAAGTCGGATCATGGAAAGAGCCTCTGAAATTGGCGTTCGGAAGGCATTTGGCGCGCCAACGTTGATCTTGATGGGTCAGTTTATCATCGAAAACTTATTCATTACGGCCATTGGCGGGGCGATTGCGCTGGCTCTTTCCGCACTCGTGATCTATTTTATCAACCAAAGCGGCTGGATTGCCAAAGCCGATCTAACCGTCAACCTGCCCGTATTTGCGATAAGCCTGCTGGTTTCTTTTGTGTTTGGTCTGTTATCGGGCTTAGTACCTGCTCTGCGTATGTCGAAACTAACCATTGTCGAGGCGCTGAAAGCTTAAAAGGTACAAAGAGCGAAAGAGGCGAAGAGTGAAAGAGCGATAAAGCCCGATCACATTTCCGTTCTGTTGCTCCTCCAGATCGCTCTTTCGCTCTTTATCGCTTTCACTCATTAATTAAATCACTCATTCAAAATAGCGATGTTACAACACCTTTTTAAACTCATGTGGAACAAGAAGCGGGCGCATGGCCTGCTGATTGTCGAGATACTAGCCGCCTTTCTGGTTTTATTTGGGGTGAGTAGTTTGATTATCAAAAGTTTACGGAACTACAACGAGCCGATTGGCTACGAATACAAGAATGTATGGGCTATTGATTTCAACTCCAATGGAGCAAACATATCCGATTCGCTGAAAATTGAGGTATTACAGCAGGTCAAGGTTCGGGCAGCTGCTTATCCGGAAGTAGAGGCATCCAGTTGGGTGTCCAATAATAGCCCAATGGCGATGAGCTCCATGACAAACAGTGTCGAATACAATAAAACCAGCATCAGCGCAAATAGCTTAAATGTTGACAAGGATTTTGCGAAAGTAATGGGCGTGGCCGTGCGGGAAGGGCGTTGGTTCGACAAGGCTGACGAATCTGGTGATCAGGAAGTTGTTGTTATTAATGAACCACTAAAAAAAGCCTTGTTTGGCGAAGGCCAGGCTGTTGGGAAAATCATCAATGAGGGCACAAAATGCCGGGTTGTTGGCGTGATCGGTAATTTTAAACCGGGTGGTGAGTATCAGGAAAACGCCCTTTGCATCTTTCGGCTGGCGAAAGGACAGCAGCAGGCATGGACAAGCAATTTACTCGTGAAAGTAAAACCAGGGACCGATGCCGTCTTCGAGGGAAAGATGATGAAGGACTTTGGTAATCTGGCTAAAGGCTGGAACCTGGATCTGTCGTACATGGAAAAACAGCGGAAAAACCAGCATAATCTAGTGTTGGTACCCGTTATTATTTTTCTCATTATCAGTGGTTTTTTGCTGATCAATGTTGCTTTGGGACTGTTCGGAATTTTGAACCTTAGTATCGCCAAACGGCGCGAGGAGATTGGCCTACGCCGGGCGTTGGGAGCCACCGAAAGCGGAATTAGCTGGCAGTTTGTCGGCGAAATCTGGGTCATAGCTACCTTTGGGCTCTTGATTGGATTACTGTTTGCCGTCCAGTTTCCGCTCATGAATGTATTTGATCTGGACACCAGTATTTACGTCATGGCCATTCTGGTTTCTATTGCGGTGATCTACGGAATCGTAACCCTTTGCGCGTTTTACCCAAGTCGGCAGGCAGCCACGATTCAGCCGGCGCTGGCTTTGCATGAGGAATAGGAAAAGAAGAAAATAAAGCCTTTTGCCTTAGTCGCTCGCCGGGATTGATTATTCATCTTAAATTGCCAGTATGCTTTTAATTATCGACGACGACATTGCTGTTCAAACTTCGCTCTCGCTCTTGTTTCGGAAAGCTGGTTTTGAGGTCGTAACTGCCAACGCACCCGACCAGGCGCTGGATGTGTTAACGGCTCAAACCCCGGAACTGGTCGTTCTGGATATGAATTTTTCCATCGAAACCTCTGGCGAGGAAGGATTGCGGCTATTGAATGTGGTCCGTCGCATGCATCCCTCAGTTCCGGTCATTCTGATTACGGGCTGGGGAAGCATTGACTTGGCCGTGCAGGGCATGCGGGCAGGGGCTAGCGATTTTATTACCAAACCCTGGCAAAATGAGTACTTATTGCAATCGGTACACACAGCGTTGAACCTGGCGCAATCGGAGCCGAAACCGGAAACCAGCGAAGCATCGACCCGGCGGCGCATCGACCAGCGTTACCAGTTTGAGCAAATTGTGGGAAATGACGGCAAGCTGATCGAAGTGCTGGAAACCATCGGGCGCGTAGCTGTAACGGACGCATCGGTGCTCATAACGGGCGAAAGCGGGACCGGCAAAGAACTTATCGCCGAAGCCACGCACCAAAATAGCAAACGCCGGACAAAACCATTTGTGAAGGTGAATTTGGGCGGAATTTCCTCGACGTTGTTCGAAAGTGAGTTGTTCGGGCACGTTCGGGGGGCGTTTACGGATGCCCGTTCCGACCGGGTTGGGCGCTTTGAACTGGCCAACAAAGGCACCATCTTTCTGGACGAAATCGGCGATCTCGACCCGTCCAGCCAGGTAAAATTGTTGCGCGTGCTTCAGGACCGGACCTTTGAGCCGCTGGGCAGTAGCAAAAGCCGGACGGTGGATGTCCGCGTGATTTGCGCCACCAACCGAAACCTGGAAACGATGGTAGCGGAGGGCACTTTTCGGGAGGACTTATTTTACCGAATCAACCTGATTACCGTTAAGTTACCCGCTTTGCGTGAGCGCCCGGACGATATTCCGTTACTGGTTAATTATTTTGTTAACAACCTGAAAATCATCTACGAGCGTCCTTCGCTGCAAGTGAGTCCGGTGGCCATGAAGTGGTTGAAAACGCTATCTTTGCCGGGCAATATTCGCCAACTGAAAAATATTGTTGAACGAACCGTATTGCTGGCTACCAAAAATATCCTGGAAACGGAAGACTTTCAAAAGCACGTAAGCCAGAATCCGGCGTCGGTGCTCGCGCAAAACATGCCTGCCGTGGGGGTGATGACGCTGGATGAAATGGAATACCAGATGATTCGTCGGGCGATGGATTTTCACCAGAATCGGGTGGCGCGAGTAGCCCGGGCGTTGGGAATCACCCGGTTTGCGTTGTATCGGCGGTTGGAAAAATACGGGATTCCTTATAGTGCAGACGAGTAATGAGAGGCATCGCATGAAGTTAACGCTCCGAACCAAATACCTGCTATACATCGCGACGGTCCACGCGGTCCTGATTTATCTGATCTTTCGATGGTTAAAAGAAGACAAACTGCTTTTTATTGCTTCGGAAGTTTTTGTACTGATTTCGGCTTACATCGCCATTCGCATTTATTCGGATTTTCGGCAACCCATCGAGTTTGTCGCCACCGGGATTAGTCAGATTCGGGATAAAGATTTTACGGTCAAATTTGTACCTACCGGAAGAAATGAAGTTGATCAGCTGATCAATGTCTACAATTTAATGATTGATCAACTCCGCCAGGAACGGACGCAGCAAATGGAACAACAGTTTTTTCTGGAAAAGCTTATTGACGCCTCACCGATTGCCATTCTGATTTTTGACTTTGACGACCGCATTGTGACCGTTAATCCAGTGGCTTGTCAAATAGTGCAACGGAGGGTCGAGCAAATGAAGAACAAAACGTTGGCAGAAATCGACCATCCGCTCCTGAATCAGGTAGCAGAGCTAAAAGATGGTGAAACAAAAACGTTGAAAATCAGCGGTGTTGAAATTTATCGGGTTCAAAAATCGCATTTTCTGGATCGGGGCTTTCAGCGATCTTTTTTGCTGATTGCTGAACTGACCAGTGAGATTCTGGAGACGGAAAAAGCGGCCTATAGCAAAGTGATTCGGATGATGGCCCACGAAGTGAACAATTCAATCGGGGCGGTCAATTCGATTCTGGATGTTACGCAATCGGTGATGGAAGAGCCGAAGCAGAGCGACCTGAAACATGCGCTTCAGGTTGCCAGAGAGCGCAATGATCGCCTAAACCATTTCATGCGCCGCTTCGCCGATGTGGTGCGTTTGCCCCTGCCAAACCGCATCCCGACCGACGTCAATCAGCTTAGTCAGGATGTGGTACGTTTGATGCAGATCCAGGCGGAACTCGCCGGAATAAGCCTTACGTTTGACGCTGAAAGTAGCCCGATTAAAGTGCTGGCGGATGCCGCGCAAATGGAGCAGGTACTGGTCAATGTCTTAAAAAATGCCATTGAAGCCTGTTCGCCGGGCGGGCTGGTGGAAGTTACCGTTTCAAACCGTCAGTTAGCTGTGCGCGATAATGGAAAACCAATTCCAGAAACGCTGAAAAATAACCTTTTTAATCCTTTCTACAGCACAAAGCCGACCGGGCAAGGCATTGGCTTGACCTTGACAAGGGAAATTTTAATGAATCATGGCTTCTCTTTTTCGCTCCAGACCAATGCGGAGGGCTGGACGGTATTTAGCATTCATTTTGCCTGAAGAAATAGCGTGATGGAAATCAGCCCGCTTACAAACAATTATCCTGATTTCAGTGCCACCAGTGCTGTTTTTTTGTTATAGTTGTACGCCAACTTAATAACAATATGAAAAACATCCTCATCCCCACTGACTTTTCGGAATCTGCTGAACATGCCCTGAAATATGCCCAGATGCTGGCCCGCTTAGACGGCGCAACGCTGACGCTGACGCATGTTACCCAACCCTTTATTCCAGATACAACATTGCCAACCGGTGATATAGGAATTGGGGTGGGGGCGCTGGCTGCGCAGGAAATGGAAGAAATCAGCGAATCACAATTACAGCAGCTAGCTGCCCGCCTCCAGCAGGAAGGCTTTACGTGTCAGACAGAGAGCCGGATGGGGTCAGTCGAGGACGAGATAATTGCCCTGGCTGATGAGCAGCGCCCCGACATGATTGTGATTGGCCGCCATAATTTCGACTCTTTTTTTGATCGTCTGACGGGGAGTGCGGCTTCGGATGTGGCGATGCAGGCGCATTGTCCGGTACTGGTGGTTCCATCGCCTGAAGAAGCGCAGGGAGCGGCCATTCAGTTCAAACACATCGTATACGCAACCCAGTTGGAGTTTGACGAAAACCACATCCTGAGGCCGGTAGTGGATTTGGTTCGTCGCAATAATGCCCGGCTGACTTTGCTGAAAATAAATGCCGATAACCAGCCTGATGTAAATAACAGCCAGGAGTTTATGGCTCAGATTAAACAGGAATTCGGCCAAGAGCGCTTTAGTGAGGATGTTGTGCACGCTGATAATGTATCGGAGGGCCTGACAGGATACATCAAGACGCATCAGGTTGATTTGCTGGTGATGGTCACTCGCGAACGTGATTTTATGAGTCGTTTACTCAATCCGAGCCTAACGAAACGCATGGTGCTAAGCTCGAGTGTTCCCGTGCTGGTCTACCATGCGGGTGATACAAAAGGCGCCGATTTTCTATAAAAAACCAATAAAGCAATAGCGTGGGTGATTAACAAAGTTAGCGATGGCAGTACTTTGTTAGTCGCCCACGCTTTACCTTTGTCGTCTGTTCCGATCACTGCCCGTATGTCCAAAAACCGTTACCGTCACCAATCCAAAAAAGTAGGTACATCGCCAGGATCGCTGATTTACGTTGGGCAGGAGGTCGAGCACGAAACGCGCGTACAGCGCATTGAATATAGTCCCGAAAAATACACCATTGAAGAGGTTAAGCGACTGAGTAACTGTACAATTCCGCCGGTTTCTTCGCCGCAAGTAAACTGGCTGAGCGTTGACGGGATTCATGAACCAGCCGTAATCGAACGAATCGGCCAGCAGTACAAGCTGCACTCGCTGCTGCTGGAAGATGTGGTTAATACGCTGCAAAAGCCCAAGCTGGAGCAGTACGACGACCACTATTTATTTACTACCCTAAAGGCTTTGTCATTCAACAATAATTCGGGCGAGCTGGAAAGCGAACACCTGAGTTTTGTGTTAGGCCCGCAATACCTTATTTCCTTTCAGGAAGAGCGACAGTCTGATTTATTCAAGCCTGTTCTCGACCGAATTGCTGCTTCTGCCGGAAAAACTCGCCGTAACGGTGCTGATTACCTGCTGTATGCTTTATTGGATTTGGTGGTTGATAATTATTTCGTTGTGCTGGAAACGGTTGGTGAACGCCTTGAAGTTCTGGAAGATAGTATTATTCAGCAGGTGGCATCTCAGCAAACATTGGCGCGTCTTTATTCGCTGAAAAGGGTATTGACGCTGATGCGGAAAGTAGTTTGGCCTGTTCGGGAGATTATTAACGGGCTGCTGCTAGAAGAATCGCCTTTGCTGCAACCTTCAACTACGCCCTATTTGCGTGATTTATACGACCACGTTGTGCAGGTTCTGGATAACATTGACTCCTACCGGGAACTAGCGACGGGGCTTCTCGACGTTTATTTGTCCACCTTGAGCAATCGGATGAATTCCGTGATGAAAACATTGACCATCATTTCGGCGATTTTTATCCCCCTGACATTCATCGCGGGAATCTACGGAATGAATTTTGAATACATGCCTGAACTACGCTCGCCATATGGTTATTTTGCAACGCTAGGCGTTATGTTGCTGATTGCCATTGGCTCAATCATTTATTTTAGAAAACGAGGTTGGATGTAGGTGCAGTTCCAGTAACGACCTGTATTCAACGGGTTACACAATGAATATACTATTTCCAGAAATCAACTCGGCGGCTCTTTATCCAGTGACCGACAGTCGTCAGGTTTTATTCCCGGCACAGAGCATTTTTTTTGCCATTCGGGGGGAGCGCCACGACGGGCATCGCTATATCACAGAATTATACCAAAAAGGAGTACGCCATTTTGTGGTAGAATCGGCAGCCTTAACGCCCGCTTTTCGGGACGAACTGGCGCAATACGCAGACGCCCAGATTCTGGAAGTAGGCAATAGTCTAGAAATGCTTCAGAAGATGGCCGCTGACCATCGGCGGCAGTTTGTTATTCCGGTCATCGGTGTGACGGGAAGCAATGGAAAAACCATCGTAAAGGAATGGCTGACGCAAATACTGGAACCTGATTTTCGCATTCAGAAAAGTCCGAAAAGTTATAATTCGCAGGTTGGCGTACCGCTTTCGGTCTGGCCCCTGAAGGAAGAGCATACTTTGGGTATTTTTGAGGCAGGTATTTCGAAACCCTTTGAGATGCAGGCCCTGCAAGGCATCATCCGACCCACGATTGGCATTTTCACCAACATCGGTTCGGCGCACGACGAAGGATTTCGGAGCCGGAAGCAGAAGGTAGCCGAAAAGCTTCGGCTGTTTACCCAGGTAAAAACGCTCATCTACCGGAAGGACTACCCCGAAATAGACGAAGAAATTAATTTATTGTTGAAGGCGGTAAATCCTGATATTCAACTTATAAGCTGGTCTTCGGAAGGAAAAGGAGCCGTTAACGTGACGTACGAAGCGCAGGCTAGCGGTACATTAATTACCCTGAAATGGGCGGAAAGAGACTATTCCCTTTTTGTGCCTTTTGCGGATGAAGCTAGTCTCGAAAATGCAACGCATACTGCTCTGGCGACGTTGGTGTTAGGCATTACAGATGAGGCCACACTTCAGAGTCGTTTTGCGCGGTTGCGGCCCGTTTCGATGCGTCTTGAGGTGAAAGAGGGAATTCACCGAAATCTGCTCATCGACGATACCTACAACAACGATCTGGCGGGGCTTTCCATGGCGTTGAACTTTCTGAGTCAGCAGGATAGCTCCCGGCAGAAGGTTTTAATCTTATCTGATCTGCTCGAAACGGGTCTGGGTGCCGAAGACCTCTATCCGATAATCAGTCAGCTGGTAGCCGGAAAAGGCGTGCATCACCTGATTGCCGTTGGGCCGGAACTTGGGGCCAACCAGCGTTTATTTCCGGAGGGGACGCGCTTTTACCCGACGGCGGAAGAACTGGTGCAATCGAACTACCTGAACACGCTATACGATGCCGTAATTCTGGTGAAAGGAGCACGGCGTTTTGGCTTTGAGCGCATTATTAATCGATTAATTCAGAAATCGCACCAAACGGTTTTGGAGGTTAATCTGGATGCTCTGACGCATAACCTGAATTACTACCGCAGCAAAGTCGGGGCAAAGACCAAAATTATGGCGATGGTGAAGGCGTTTGCCTACGGGAGCGGGAGTGCGGAAGTAGCCAGGCTGCTGCAATACCACCGGGTGGATTACTTGGCTGTTGCGTATGCCGACGAGGGCGTTGCGCTTCGCCAGCACGGTATTCATCTGCCGATCATGGTCATGAATCCGTCCCCCGAAACGTTCGCTCAACTGCTGGAGTACAGGCTGGAACCGGAAATATACAGTTTTTGGCGGCTGGAAGAATGGAAGGAGTTTTTGATGAAAGAAGCGAAAAAAGGCAAAAGTTCGTTCGCCGATTTCCCCTCACTCCACCTGAAACTAGACACGGGGATGCATCGTCTTGGCTTTTTACCGGACGAATTAGCTGCTTTATGCACCTTGCTACAAACAACGCCTACCTTGCGCGTTGCTTCGGTGTTTAGCCATTTGGCAGGAGCCGACGAAGCAGCGCATAATGGGTTTTCTCAGCAGCAATACGAACAATTAGCCCGTGGAGCTATGCAACTGGAAGAGGCATTAGGCTATCAACCGATTCGCCATATTCTTAATTCAGCCGGAATTATTCGTTTTCCAGAGTATAAACTGGATATGGTACGTCTAGGAATTGGTCTATACGGCGTAGAAGCGAGCCAGTTGGAAACCGGCCAGGTACTGCCGGTTGGTACATTGAAGACAGTTATCAGTCAAATTAAAAACCTGAAAGCGGGCGAAACGGTTGGCTACAGCCGTCGGGGATTACTGCAGAAAGACGCCCGAATTGCGACTATTGCCATTGGCTATGCAGATGGCTACGACCGGCGTTTAGGGAACGGGGTAGGGCATGTATCCGTCAACGGAACGCTCTGTCCAACTGTAGGCAGTATTTGCATGGACATGACGATGATTGATGTAACCGAAGCTGACGCGCAAGAAGCTGACGAAGTTATCGTTTTCGGAAAAGAAATGCCAATAACCCGTCTAGCTGCCTGCATCGGTACGATTCCATACGAAATTATAACTGGCGTCAGCGAGCGCGTGAAACGCATTTTTTACCGGGAGTAGTTCTTTTAACAGGCTCCCGGTAAAATCCCAAGGTCAAGAATTAGGGTGATGTATATGTTTGTTCAAGCAAGTATATTATAAGCTTTGAGATGATTTTGCGTAGAGATAAACGGCTCTCCGGGCACGTAATAGTCGCATCTTAATGGTGCTTGTACGCACATTGTATTGCGTTGCAATCTCTTTAAGGCTGTAGCCCTGTTCATATTTTAGGTGCAAAAGCGTACGATCCTGGACATTGATAAGCTTAAGCACATGCGTAAGTGTTTCAAAATTATCCTGCTCATCATCCGTGGAATCATATACGTAGCTGGCATTACACCATTCAGAGATGGCTGTTTGCGTACGCTTTTGAACCCTAAATTGGTTTAAACAATAGTTTTTGGTTAAGACCGATAGCCAATGAGAAAATGAACTTTGATTTTTAAATTGACTCAATTTCTGATATACCTGAAGGAAGACACTCTGTGTATAATCCTCCACCCAATCCGCATCTTTGACGTAGGTCATGCAATGGCGGTAGACGCGTTTATAATGTCGTTGGTACAAAATAGAAAAGCAGGAATCGTCTTTCATTTCGGTGATGCGGACAATCAATTCGCTGTCAGATAAATGGTAACAGCTTTTAAGATACGTGGTAGTCATAAGCACAAGAATTAAATAAATTAATAGAGTTTATAGCTGGTAGAGAATTTGGGTATTCAATGTAAACAGGATCGAACGTACATATTTCGTGTATTCGCTAGCCGTTATTTAGATGCTAATTTTGTAAAGCGTCTGATAAAAACTACTAGCACATAGCTGTTATATGTATGAACTTATAATTTGGCACAAAAGAATAAGCCTTTTTGGCTCCCTAAGGGTTTGAAGGCGTATTCTGATTGGCATTTAGCGGTTGATTATTTATATACTCGGTGGGTGTTGAATTTGTAAACTTGGTAAAAGCCCGGAAAAAAGTAGATCGGGAGCTAAAACCTGCCTGCCAGGCTAAACCTTCTAACGTAAGCTGACTGCTCTCGGGTTGTAGCATAATAGTCTGGATGTATTTTATCCGATATTGATTGATGTAATCATTGAAGTTCATGTTAAACTCCCGATTGATAACTGCTGAAACATGATGGTGGGGCAGGTTCACGTCCTCGGATAATGCCTTCAACGAATATCCTTTTTTCAGGTAAGCTTGTTGATTATTTAAAAAAGATTCGATTCGCTGACGATAGTCCAGCCGTTTATCGGCCTGTAAACTTTCTATTTTCTCAACCTCTGAACCAAGCAAGTTTTCTTCCTGATCGTTAGTCGGAATAACTTCTGAGTAAGGTTCTAATGTCGTAGATGGATGGGTAGCGACATGCTGGGTTGACCATCGATAAAGGACATAGGCAAGAATCGAGATCAAGTAGATGCCAATTGCTATTTCCAGCGTAGCTCCCTTGTGAGCAGGTGCGATAAAGACATTAGCAAAAAAAATCGCGAGCAAAAATGTATTAAAAAGAAGATAGATAAATAGCCATTCCATTTTAGATGCTTGGCGAACCAAATACTTAAATCTAAAAGAACGATAAGAGTGAATAAGAAGCCTGACTTGAAAAAAGTAATAAATAATTGATACAAATAACATTAAATGAAAATGAGCGAAAGAAGGAAGCTGAACGTCTTCAAATGGGAAAATAGACCCAGAGCCAAGCGGTGAAAGATGGGCCATTATTGGACCGGCCACCGGCTGAAAACTGTAAAAAAAGAGTAGTTCAATTAACCGAAAAAGAAAAGGGATTAAATGAATAAAGTCATAATTTTTAAATGCTATTCGGTCCTGTAAAATCGAGCGAATGTACAAAAATGAACTAGGAATAGCTAGGTAGAAGAAAGGCTCGAAAATACTGTATAAATAGGGTGATTTGATGAATAAACCAGTATGCAAAGAGGCAACTCCGCAGAGAAAAATACTAAAATTAAAAATAGAGAAAAGTAGGTAAATATTTACATCAATCAACTTGCGTTTAAAAAACAATATAATCACTGCTATTAATCCAGATAAAGCGCAGATTAACAATACGTAAGGTAATAAATGTGTAATCGATAGAATGGTGTACATTTACTAATGAAGGCAAAAATAATTAGACATTTAGTGTCTGCTTAATGAGCTTAATACGTTGTAAATATATTCTATTATGCTTAAATATCAGACAAAAAAGAGTATTAAAATTGAGTTAATTATTAAAAAAGTACAATTTAGTTAATTTAAGTCTTGTTTCGGTAACAAGATAAAATTGACTCGAAAAAGGTATGAAATCAGTTCTATTTGTAGTGAAAATCACTATTTAATTAATGAATGTACTATCTCGGTATTTTTGTACGAACAGCTTCTACCGCACTCTTTTTATTATCAAGTTCTGTCTGAGTATTGGTTTGCTCCGTTTTATTTGATTCTACATTTTTTTCCAACTGTTCTAATTCTTTTGCATTCTCGTCTAGACGACGAAGTAGGTTTTCTTTCTCCTTTTTATTTCGTTCTATGTCACGGACAAGCTTTTCGCCCGCACGCGTGCTTTTTTCGTGTTGTTTCTGGGCGTCGTTAAAGCTTTGCTCCGCAGCGCGTAATTCGTTATTCAGTAAAGTGCGACCTGCGAAATCTTTGACCAATGTTTCGAGTTGATCATATTCTCGGCTTCCTACCGTCACGTAGTTTCCACTTCCCAAATCAGCGGCCACAAACAGTTTTGCCTTGTCTTTTGACGCGCTTATCCGGCTAGTTAGGTTAACAGGGTTTACCGATAGGGGTTTTATGTCGGCAGCGGGGACTTTGTAAACACCACCGCGGCTCGTAACGACACGCCCATACGATTTTAGCAGCGTTTCCCATTCGCGCTCGACAAACTTTCCTTCGGCTGGAATATCGATAGTGATTCCTTTCAAAGACTGCTGCTCAACTTTTTCCGTAGACGAATAAACGGTCTGGCTGTATGCAGTTTGTGTAAGGCAAAAAATAGCGAATAAGTGAACTGCCGCGAAACGGGAAAAGGACTTGTGGACTGTTTGGTTTCTTTTCATGTATTTAGTTAACAAGTTTGTTTGTGATCAATAAACGTTTTGTTCCATCTAACAAGGTCGTAGCAAAAATATACGTTTCGCCACCGTCAGTTAGTTCCAGCGTTTTTCGTAAGGCGTCTACCGAATCGGGAAAGTTGCGAATGGTTAAATTCGCTTTGCGGTCGGGCACCAGCATACGTACCGCTTTACGGTCTGGTTTGCAAGTGCCTATTACTTCAAAAATGCGTCCTGGAAAGCCATCTACAACTTTGTCCGAGGTGTATAAGTGGCTGTTCGGCGCTATTTTGGTTAATTTAAATCGGTCTGCAATAACCCTGAAAGCGCCTGCTTTCAAAATAGACGAATTGGGTTCATACAGGTAACGGTCGGGTGGACCAAAGAGTATATCAACTTGCTTCTCCGCTGAACGAACAAAGCTAAAATGCTCATCAACTGCTTTGCTGCGTAGGTTTACAGCCGTCATGAGAACATCATCTGCCGCCTCCTTCGACACCACAAAAAGCACTTCCTTGCACTCATTATCAACGGCAACCACGTGAACGTCGGAGACGCCCTTGAGGGTTCGCAGGCTGGACTCAATGTCAATCAGGGGCGAGGTTTTAATCAACAGGCGTTGGGCTTTGGCCAGCAGCGTATCATACCAATCCGCAACGGGGGGCTCGCAGTCTTCAAGTCGAACCACTTTGCCACCACGGCTGTCGCGACGAGCCGGATCAAGGTAAATCCAGTCGGCATAGCCAGCAAAATTTTGTAGAAAATGCAAGCCATTATCCGAGCGGAATTCTATGCCAGAGGCACCTAAACGGGGAAGGTTATAGGTTGCTAGCTCAGCTAGATTGGCCTGATTTTCAACGTAAATTACCTGATCAACTCGTTCCGAAAAGGCAGCCGTATCGACTCCCATACCGCCCGTAAGGTCAATGAGTAGGGTTGGGTTGTCCGGTAGCGGATCAGATTTGCCCACAAGGGAAGCTTTGTAAAGAGCAGTCCGTTCTGATGAAGCTTGTTCGACGGAGAGAGGAGGCGGAAAGACCAATGCCGGGTTCGCGTACCAGGCCGGTAGCTTCTGGCGTGCTTTCTGACGCGCCGTAAGCTGAGCCGCAATTTCCCGCATGCGGAGACCAGAATTTGTCTTCTGGCGCAAGAGTAAGGTTGCCGGATCATCATTCATATGATGTATAATAAACTCTTGCTCCTCAGGAGTCAAAAAAATCATGATAAAATTAAATACTGATAAAGATTAAAAAATGATTAGGATTACCTTTGTAGGGGTAGCTGGTCAAATAAAACGCGTCCAGAAACCTAACAAAATTAATAACGTATAAGCAACTCAATTGATAGATGTATGAATATCTTAAAACCGCTTAAGTCACTTGCCCACTATAAGGCAGCTGACTTCCGAAGCGATCTACCAGCTGGGCTATCGGTTTTTCTGGTAGCGCTTCCGCTTTGCCTGGGCATTGCGTTGGCTTCTGGAGCGCCTCTTTTTTCAGGTTTGGTAGCAGGCATGATTGGGGGAATCATTATCGGATTGTTGTCTGGATCGGACGTGAGCGTCAGTGGTCCGGCGGCGGGTCTGGCGGTCATTGTGGCCGACAATATCAAAGAACTGGGGTCATTTGAGAGCTTTTTAGCCGCTGTGGTCATCGCCGGTTTTATTCAGTTTGTGCTGGGTATTGTACGGGCGGGCAAGTTCAGTGGTTATTTCCCGGACAGTGTTATCAAAGGCATGCTGGTAGCCATTGGATTGGTGATTGTTTTAAAGCAGATTCCCCACGCCCTGGGCCGGGATAATGACTACGAAGGTGAATTTGAGTTTCAGCAGTTGGCCGATGGCGAAAATACACTCTCCGAGATATACCGGGCGGTGGTAACATTTAGCCCCGGCGCGGTGGTCATCAGTTTGGTTTCGTTTGCCATCCTTATTTCTTGGGAAAAGCTCACGGGGCGGGGCTTCAATTTTGTTCGCCTGTTACCTGGCGCCTTGCTGGCCGTATTTGCCGGAACCATTCTGAACGAGTTATTCCTGGCCTTCATGCCAAACTGGTATCTGGGCGATTCGGCACACCAGCACATGGTGCAGATTCCGCAGATTAAGGCCGGCGAAAGCTTTTTCTCGATCTTTGATTTTCCAGATTTTAGCGCACTAAATAACCTTCAGGTCTATAAAACGGCCGGAACCATTGCCATCGTTGCCAGTCTGGAAACGCTCCTGAACCTGGAGGCTTCGGACCGCCTGGACCCGCAGCGGCGAGTGTCGTCGCCCGATCAGGAAATGGTCGCGCAGGGAATTGGCAACATCGTTTCTGGGCTTGTCGGTGGATTACCCGTCACGTCGGTGGTTGTGCGGTCATCCGCAAATGTATACGGCGGCTCCAGAACGCGTATGTCGGCAGTTATTCACGGCATTTTGCTCATGCTGGCCGTATTTCTGACAGCTCCATTTCTGAACCGGATTCCGTTGTCCTGTCTGGCCGCTGTTCTGATTATGGTCGGTTACAAACTCGCCAAACCTAAAATATTTGTAGCCACTTACAAGCAAGGGATGAATCAGTTCATTCCGTTCGTTGTCACCGTTTTAGGGATTGTCTTTACCGATCTGTTGATTGGGATCGGAATTGGTTTGGTCGTTGGAATCCTTTTTGTGCTGTATACGAACTTTCAAATGGCCTTCCGCGTCATCCGCGATGGAAATCACGTATTGATCAAGTTTCAGAAAGACGTCTATTTTATCAATAAACCGCAGCTTAAAGAAGAATTGCGGCAGTTACAACCCGGCGATCAGGTTTTGATTGATGGCACGAATGCCACCTTTATCGACAATGACATTTACACCATGCTCCAGGAGTTTCAGGAAACAGCTGATTCAATGAATATTAGCTACGAACTGAAAAACGTAACGCTGGAGAAACGAAGAATTCGCAATTACGCAAAAGTACGGGCGGCCATCGCCCAGTGATCTTTCGGGGGTGGACCAGTAAAAAAAGCTGTTTGGAAAGCCAGACAGCTTTTTGTTTTTCCAAGCACTGGATAGTATAATAAAAGAAATATATCCTTTCATAATCGCTGGATTTCCTATATTTACTTAGGAACGATAGCACCCTAAGTTTCTCCTAAAACCCTCACGCTTTTAAATTTCATGATTTCTGAATCAACCAAGCAGAAGGTTGCTGACAAGCGAACCCTCTTCAGTGTCATTTCAGCCTCGTCGGTAGGGACGCTGATTGAGTGGTACGATTTTTACATTTTCGGCTCGCTGGCAACCATACTTTCCACCAAATTTTTTCCAGAAGGCAACCCGACGGCGGCGTTTCTTTCAACCTTGGCAACCTTTGCGGCGGGCTTTGTGGTACGGCCTTTCGGGGCTTTGTTTTTTGGGCGTTTGGGAGATCTGATTGGCCGGAAATATACGTTTATGGTCACCTTGCTACTGATGGGTGGAGCCACGTTTGCCATCGGGCTGGTGCCGGGCTATGAAACCATCGGCTTTCTGGCTCCTTTGCTGGTGTTGGTGCTGCGCCTGCTGCAAGGACTGGCGCTGGGCGGTGAATACGGCGGAGCGGCCACCTACGTGGCCGAACACGCGCCCAGCCACCAGCGAGGCTTCTGGACATCCTGGATTCAGACGACCGCCACGGTCGGCTTATTCGTGTCGCTGCTGGTGATTATGCTTACCCGTCTGGCCGTGTCAAAAGAGGCGTTCGATGATTGGGGCTGGCGCGTTCCGTTCTGGGCGTCAATTATTATGATAGCGATTTCGTACGTGATTCGGAGGAACATGCACGAGTCGCCGCTGTTTGCGAAAGCAAAAGCAGAGGGTAACACATCGACCAACCCGCTGAAAGAAAGTTTCGGTAACAAATACAATTTCAAATTCGTACTGCTGGCTCTTTTTGGAGCCACGATGGGGCAGGGGGTTGTCTGGTATACTGGTCAGTTCTACGCCATGAGTTTTATCGAAAAAATATGCAATGTCGATAAGATGCAGTCGGATGGGCTGATGACAATTGCTTTGCTGCTGGGAACGCCTTTTTTTGTGCTATTCGGCTGGTTGTCTGATAAAATTGGTCGGAAAGGAATTATGCTGACCGGGATGCTTATCGCCATTCTGTCTTACCGGCCCATCTACGAAAAGATGTACCAGACGACTAATCTAACCGCAAAAACCGAACTAACGCCTAATACAACCATCCAGACCCTAAGCACGCCCGACGAAAAAAATCCGGGCACGTTGATAACAACAACCACAACAAACCGGGAATACACCGACGGAACGAAAGTAGTCGAAACTGCTAAAATCAAAGCGGGGTCGGCAACGCCGACGGGCGTGAAAAAAACAATCACGCTGAACAGCAGAGACAAATGGACGCTGATCTGGCTGGTGTTTTTACAGGTGTTGTTCGTCACGATGGTGTACGGACCCATTGCGGCGTTTCTGGTGGAAATGTTCCCAACCCGCATTCGGTATACGTCCATGTCATTGCCCTACCACATTGGGAATGGTGTTTTTGGGGGGTTGTTGCCCGCCGTCGCCACGTATCTCGCTACCAAAGCCAATGATGCAAACGGAGTGGCCATCAAGGCGGGAGCGGCACTGCCTTATAAGGCGCCTTATCTGGAAGGGTTGTGGTATCCCATTGTGGTAGCGGGCGTCTGCTTCGTGATCGGGCTGGTTTACATCAATGGAAAAGATACGCAGGTAGACGATTAATTCTGAATTATTAATTAAGACAATAGTCTGCGAAACAGATGAATACAATTAAACGAATATTGGGCGCTGCCTGGTTGTTCATTGCCGCTCTGGCTGGTTATTTCGGAATTGTGCATTTTGGCTTACCTAAATTGGCTTCTGGTAACCAGGAGGATTTGGTGTTTGGAATCATTATTCTCTTTATCCTGATGCCAATTATTGTAGGTGGGTTAGTAACATTTGGCTATTACGCGCTAAAAGGCGAGTATGATCTGAAGTCGTGAGGACGTTATTTGATAAATAGCTATTTTTGGCGATTTCGTTGAAGACTTTCCAGAAGAGCTTTTTACCTTTAATGCATATTATTGCACATACAGTCCGTTAACCCATGAAAATCCAAACCTTTGACCAATATCAGGAGGCCTATCGCCAGAGCGTTGAAGATCCAGAAAACTTTTGGGCCGAGATCGCGCAGGAGTTCCAGTGGCGAAAGCCGTGGAAACGCGTTTTACAGTGGAATTTCGACGAACCAAGCATTAAATGGTTTGAAGGCGGCAAGCTAAATATCACCGAAAATTGCCTTGATCGGCACCTGAAAGACCGCGCTGATCAGCCCGCTATTATCTGGGAACCCAACGACCCGAGCGAACCGACTGTTACGCTGACGTATCAGATGCTCTACGATCAGGTTTGCCGCTTTGCCAACGTGCTGAAACGCAACGGAGCTAAAAAAGGCGACCGGATTTGTATTTATATGCCGATGGTGCCCGAACTGGCCGTGGCCGTGTTGGCGTGCGCCCGCATCGGAGCGATTCACTCAGTGGTGTTTGGTGGGTTTTCAGCGCGTTCCATTGCAGACCGGATCAATGATGCCGAGTGTTCAATCGTTGTTACGTCGGATGGGGCTGTGCGGGGCAACAAAGTCATTCCGATGAAAGACACGGTAGACGACGCCCTGATTGCCTGTCCGTCCGTGAAGCGCGTGATTGTGTTGACGCAAACGCGCTCAGCGGTGTCGATGATCAAAGGACGCGACGTGTGGTGGGAAACCGAAATGAAGCAGGTTACCAGCGAATGTCCCGCCGAAGAAATGGACGCGGAGGACATGCTGTTTATCCTGTATACATCCGGCTCAACCGGCAAACCCAAAGGCGTAGTGCACACCTGCGGGGGGTACATGGTCTTTACGGCTTATACGTTCCAGAATGTTTTCCAGTACGAACTGGGGGACGTGCATTTCTGTACGGCCGATATTGGCTGGATCACAGGCCACAGTTACATCGTTTACGGACCTTTGGCCAACGGCGCGACCACGCTGCTGTTCGAAGGGGTTCCAACCTGGCCAGACGCGGGGCGTTTCTGGGACATTGTTGATAAGCACAAAGTAAATATTCTGTATACGGCCCCGACCGCCATTCGCTCGCTGATGAGCTTTGGAACGGAGCCGGTGGAAGGAAAAGATTTAAGCAGTCTGAAAGTGTTAGGCTCGGTGGGTGAACCGATTAACGAAGAAGCCTGGCACTGGTACGACGACAACATTGGCAAAAATCGCTGCCCGATTGTCGATACCTGGTGGCAAACCGAAACCGGCGGTATTCTGATTTCGCCAATTGCGGGCATTACTAAAACCAAACCAACCTACGCGACGCTACCGCTGCCGGGCGTGCAACCCATTCTGGTCGATGAAAACGGCGTCGAAATTGAAGGCAATGGCGTCAGTGGTAACCTATGCATGAAATTTCCGTGGCCGGGCATCCTACGCACGACCTACGGCGACCACGAACGGTGCCGCCAGACCTATTTCAGTACCTACAAAGGGCTGTATTTCACCGGCGATGGCTGCCTCCGCGATGAGGATGGCTACTATCGGATTACGGGCCGCGTCGATGATGTCCTGAACGTATCGGGTCACCGGATTGGAACGGCTGAAGTCGAAAACGCCATTAACATGCACACGGGCGTCGTGGAAAGCGCCGTGGTGGGTTATCCGCACGACATCAAAGGCCAGGGAATTTACGCCTATGTGATTACGGAAAGTGATACCGCGCACGAAGAAGACCTGATTCGTCGGGATATTCTGGCCACCGTCAGCCGCATCATCGGGCCAATTGCAAAACCGGATAAGATTCAATTTGTGCGAGGCTTACCCAAAACGCGTTCGGGGAAAATCATGCGCCGGATTTTGCGTAAAATTGCCGAGGGAGACACCAAAAACCTGGGCGATACCTCAACGCTGCTCGACCCGAATGTGGTGGAGGATATCAAACAAGGCGTCCTGATTGAAGCAAAAGCCTGATCTAATCTTCTGATACTGGCAAAGAACGCCGAACGAGATCGTTCGGCGTTTTTTATTTCCGGTTATCCTGTAATATTTCTACTGCTTGCGCGACTAATAGTCTGAAATTCAACATTAAGGTATCGCCGTGATGGAAAAAGAGTTTATCAGCCTGTTAAATCGGCACCCGGGCATTTTGTACAAAGTCTGTTCGCTGTACTGCAAGGATGACGAAGATCGAAAAGACCTTTTTCAGGAAATGGTGCTTCAGCTCTGGAAAGCATTTCCGGCCTTCCGGGAAGAAGCAATGGCTACAACCTGGATGTACCGAATTGCCTTGAACACGGCGATTTCCAATTACCGGAAGCAGACCCGGAAACCCCTCCCATTGCCACTTTCGGAAGGAATTTTTCAGATTCCGGACTTGCAGGATACCGTGGCGCACGAAGATTCCCGGCGGTTATACGCCGCCATTGAGCAGCTGTCGCCCGTCGAAAAGGCCGTTATTACGCTGTATCTGGATGATCACAACTATGAGGAAATGGCGGCTATTCTGGGCATTTCCAAATCCAATGTGGGGGTGAAACTGAACCGCATCAAAGCAAAACTGGAAAAATTAATCAAAACAATAACCCTGTAAACAGTAAACGATAATGGAACTGGATGAATTGAAAGCAAGCTGGAGAGTATACGACGAAAAAATCAGTCGGCAGCAGCAGTTAAATGAGCAAATGTTTCTTTCGATGATTAAGGATCGTTCGAAAAGTAACCTGGCAAAAATGGGGCAGAAGATCAGGCTGGCCGGTACAATCATGGTAGGAACCATCCTTTTCTTTACCGCGGCTATCTTGGGCAATCCCTTTGATTTTACAAATTGGTATTCGTACGTACCGATGGTTTTGTATCTCGTACTGGGGCTTTTTGCGTTGGTGATTATAGTGAAAGAGCACCGCCAGTTGAATCAGGTTAATTTGAGTCGGGAAAACTTGCGCGACAGTCTCGCCAAAGTAATTCAATCGCACGAGCAGACGCAAAGGATACTCGGCAAGGTTTGGTTACTGTTTATGGTAGCTGGTTTTTTACTGGGTGTTGCGCTGGTAAGCCGGAATTTTGATGCTTACGGAATGGCAAAGACGGTAACTTTTTTGGGCCTTCAGGTTGGAATTATTCTGGTACTCTATGGGTTAGCAAAATGGGTTTTTCGCGCCTTCGAAGACCCACAGGCGGAAGCCTTGAAAGAAAGCCTAAAAGAGTTAGATCAGCTGAAACAGTTATTATAAGCACCTGGTTATAAGAGTATGTGCTACCATAAGTCACTCAACGTCAACGCCGCCAAGCTCGAAGAGCGGTATGACGCATCGTTTCCGCAAAAGGCAGATTACCAGCCTATTTATCACGCTGCGGGTTTCCAGTTTCCCGCCTGGCCCATTGTGACCCGGCAGGAACCGGGCAAGTTACAGCTGGTACGCTGGGGGTTGGTGCCGCGCTGGGTTAAAAGCAGCAGTGATGCCGACGAAATTCGCGCTCGCACCCTGAATGCAAAGGCGGAGACGCTGTTTGAAAAGCCCTCGTTTCGGCAAAGCATTTCGGCGGGGCGACGGTGCCTGATTCCGGTTACTGGCTTTTTTGAATGGTATACGCAGGGTAAGAAAAAATACCCGTTCTTCATCCAAACCAAAGACCAGCCTATTTTCTCAATCGCCGGAATTTGGGACGAGTGGGCCGATCCAGAAACGGGTGAAGTGACACCGACTTACAGTCTGCTAACAACCGAAGCCAACGATTTATTGGCCAACATTCATAATACGAAAAAACGGATGCCGGTCCTGCTGACGCCCGAAGCCGAACACGCTTGGTTGCACGAAGACCTGAACCAACAGGAGGTACTGGATTTGACCGCAAATCTTTACCCCGACAAAAAAATGCATAGCTACAGCATCAGCAAGCGCATTACGTCCCGCACAGAGCCATCCGACGCTCCCGAAGTTCTGGAAACCTTTACCTATCCAGAACTAGAAAGTAAAAAAGAACTTTTTGCGTAGTATTTTAAGAACGATGTACTACTCGTAAGGTGGTCAGGCAGGATGTTTGGCGCCTCACGAGCATGTTCCTGCCTGCCTATTCCATTCATCCTTTCTGATTTCCTCCCGCCCAACGCATAAGCCGTTCTCGGATTTGACCGGTAATTAAATGCATTCCTAACCAATATTTGTAGGCTTTTTCACCAGGAAAAGTCCAGTAAACTCTCTATATGAAGAAAAATCTATTGCTTTTATTTTTAGGTTGCTCCACGGTTGCGCTGGCCCAAACGGCACCAGTAGGCGGAAATCCTGGCAATCGACCCGCTGTCGCCATTCCCGGCACGGCAAACGACAACACACCACGCGGAAATGGTAAAATAGTGGGTGTTTTGGTGGATTCAACCACAAAAAAGCCCGTCGAATTTGCAACGGTAGCCCTGATTAGCCTCGAAACGAATAAGCCCATCGACGGAACAACTACGGACGACAAAGGAAAATTTGCGCTGACGAAAGTAGCGAACGGAAATTACCGCGTTCAGTTTTCATTTATTGGGTATAGATTGAAGGAAAGCGGTCTGGTTAAAATCGACCGGGGTACAGACATCAACCTTGGGAATGTGCAAATTGCGCCGGATGTTAAGACGCTGAAAGAAGTAACGGTGACTGGTCAGGCAGCCATGATCGAAGAGAAAGTGGACCGCCTGGTTTACAACGCCGAAAAAGACCTGACTACCAAGGGCGGTGATGCGACCGACGTCATGCGCCGTGTGCCCCTGTTATCGGTTGACCTGGACGGAAACGTTACCCTGCGGGGCAGCCAGAACGTGCGGGTTTTGATCAACAACAAGCCTTCGACCATCATTGCCAGCAGCGTGGCCGATGCCCTGAAGCAAATTCCAGCGGATATGATTAAGTCGGTGGAGGTGATTACGTCGCCATCGGCTAAATACGATGCGGAAGGCTCGGCGGGGATTATCAACGTCATTACCAAGAAAAACAACTTGCAGGGAGCCACGCTCAGCGTGGACGTGGGTGCCGGTAACCGGGGCTCTAACCTGGGCGTAAACGGAAACCTGCGGACGGGCAAAATGGGCTTTACGCTGAGCGGCTTCGGACGGGCCAACTACAACATTAAAGGTACGTTCGACAACACCCAGACCAGTATTCGGGACGGGGCGACGTATGTAACCCGGCAAACGGCTGACACCAAGAACCAGTTTACGTTCGGTACGTATCAGTTAGGTTGGGATTACGACATTAATAAAAATAACGTGGTTACGGCTGGTGTCCGTTATGGCGCTCGCAACGGGACAAACTCGCAGTACCTCATTACGACACCCGCCGCGGGTACGCCTATCCGCGATGTGGATATCAAAGACTTGTCGGGGACGGTTGACGTGAACGTGGACTACACCCGAACGCTGAAAAAGCCCCAACAGGAATTCAGTATCCTGACGCTTTTTAGTCGGAATAACCGTACGAACGACTTTGTGGCTGACCTGCTCGATGGCAACAAAACGATTGTGGGCCGCGAACGCAACGATAACGGCAGCTTTAACCAGGAAACTACCATTCAGGCGGACTACCAGACGCCCATCCGTGCTAACCAGCAGTTGGAACTAGGTGGTAAAGGCATTTTCCGGCAGGTTGAAAGCACGTATCAATACCTGATTGCCGAAGGAGCGAACGGCGCTTACCAACTGAACCCGAATCGTCCGGCTAACATGCTGAACTACGATCAGAACGTGGTGGCTTCTTATCTGTCGTATACGTATTCGACCAAGAACAAGTATACGTTTAAAGTAGGGGGGCGGTATGAATACACGATGATCAACGCCACTTTTAGCGCGGAGCAGAAAATCGATGTGCCCGATTACGGTAATTTTGTGCCGAGCGTCAACATCTCGAAAGCCCTGAAAGGCGGTAAAATGCTACGATTAGGGTATAACCGTCGTTTGCAACGTCCCGGTATTCAGTTCCTGAATCCGAATGTCAATGCGGCCAACCCGCGCAATATCTCATTCGGAAATCCGTATCTGCGGCCGGAGCTAACCGATAACGTTGAGTTGACATACAGTACAACGATAAAAACGCTTTACCTGAATTTTACGGGCTATGGCCGCACGACAAATAATTCGATTGAAAGTGTGCGCCAGCTAATCGGCACGGATACTATCCAGACGACTTTCCAGAATATTGGGAAACAGGATGCCTATGGCGCCAACGTTTTCGGAAACCTGACGCTATTTTCCAAATGGCAAATCGGTGGTGGTGCGGAAGCTTTCTATGCTTACCTGAGCAACAATGGCAACAACGGACAGCCCCGGTTCAGCAATAGCGGTATGGTCGTGAGTGGACGGCTGTTTACTAGCCTGCAATTGAAAAGCGGCTGGGGTTTCCAGGGCTTTGCTTTTTCGCAGGGAAGACGCGTGCAGCTTCAGGGAACGCAGGGCGGATTTACGTTCTATAGTCTGGGTGTGAAGAAAGACTTCAAAAACAAACGCGGAAGCATCGGACTGGCCGGAGAAAATTTTGTGATGAAGGCGTTCAAAATCCGTAACGAACTACAAACTCCAGAATTTACACAAAGCAGCCTGACCCGACTTTACAACCGGGGCGTACGGGTGAACTTCAGCTACCGGTTTGGCAAAATGGGCTTCGATCAGCAATCGCGCCGCCGCAAAAAATCGGTGACCAACGATGACGTGAAGCAGGGCGAAAGCGGAGAGAGCAAGCAGCAATAATAAGGATTAAAAGAATAAAAAAAGGGAAGCTCAGCGCTTCCCTTTTTTTATAACAGTATGTCTTAGAGCATGGCTGCCCCGAAAACGCCCGCGCTGTCGCCGAGTTTCGGCTTGAGAATGTGCGTGTCGATAACTCCGTTGTTAAAGACGTATTTCTTGGCCCGTTCAACCCCTTCCGTATAAAGCAGATCAATGTTGCCGACGCCACCGCCCAGCACAATGGCATCGGGGTCCATGAAGTTAATAATCGTCGAAATAGCCCGGCCAAAGTATTCCAGCAAGCGGTCGATGGTTTGGCTTGCGTAAGGGTCGGTACCCGCCTCGTGACGGGCCAGAATCTCTTTCAAGTTTCGTTCATCGCCGCTAATGTCTTTGTAAAAACGCTGGAGCGCCGGACCCGAGAAAACCTGTTCGTTACAGCCCTGCTTGCCGCAGTAGCAAGAGTAACCGTTCTCTTCCAAGATGTTATGGCCCCATTCGCCCCCAATTCCCTGCAAGCCATTCTGCACAAAAGGAACGCCATCGTGCCCGCGAAACACCACACCACCGCCAACGCCCGTACCCATAATAACGCCAAAAACGCAGCGGTAATCGGGTGCCACCTCGGGGACGGCTCCTAAAGTGGCTTCGGCAAGCGCGAAACAGTTGGCATCGTTAGCGATTGCCACCGCAGTACCCAGTGCCTTTTCCAGGTCAAGGGGCATGTTTCTGCCGTTCATGGAGGTAGTATTGCTGCCCTTCATCACTTTCAGGCGGGGATCAAAGGTGCCGGGTGTCCCAAAACCAATCCGGTCGGGTTGGTAGCCCGTCTCTGCTTTCAGCATGTCCACAAGGCGGGCAACCTGACTAATGATATGTTCGTAGCCTTTATCGGCTTCGGTAGCAATGCGCTTTCGGATAACCACGGCGTCGGGTGAAGGCGCAGATAAAATGGCACCTTCAATTTTAGTACCACCCAGGTCGATTCCCCAGTAGGTTTGCATAGATAATCGATTAATATGGTTTGGAATTCAATCGGGCAACAGCAGGTTTCTGCATAAATTGCGCGAATTTAACCCAATATCGTTATCAATTACCGGATCTTTACGCCAATCCGCTGGGATTCTTGAAAACTACCACGAGATTGCGTCTTCATTGAAGTGATTTTTATTTATTGATTTCCCAAAATGCCCTGGTATACTAATTTTTTTCACGGTCTCGTTCAGCAAGCCTGGAAAGAGGCCCAGGATGAGGAACAGACGGCCCAGGAGGTCGATTTTATTTGTGATTTGCTGGCGCTTCAGCCCGGACAACGGGTACTGGATGTGTTTTGTGGCTACGGACGGCACGCGCTTGAGTTAGCCCGGTTGGGCTGTGTGGTGACGGGCGTGGATATTTCTGAAGAATACATTGCGGAGATTCAGACAGTAGCCCAGGACGAGCAGTTGCCTATAAAAGGTATTTGCGCTGATTTTATGGTTGCCCCACTGGAGCAGAGCTACGAAGCGGCTTATTGCTTTGGTAACAGTTTCAGTTTTTTTCCATACGACGACATGCGGCGTTTTCTTCAGAAAATCGCGGACCAATTGCCGGTTGGGGGAAAGTTTATGGCCGATACCGGAATGGTTGCCGAAAGCGTTTTACCGGATTTTCAGGAACGGAGCTGGATGAAAATTGGCGATCTGACTTTTTTGATGGAAAATGAATACGAAGTGGCCGAAAGCCGGATTAACTCGCACCTGACCTACTTACAAAATGGGCAGACCGAGTCGCGAACCGCTCAGCATTATGTGTATACCTATGCCGAGTTACGTCGCTTATTCAGGGAGGCTGGATTGGAAATCACGGAAACTTTTTCCGCCCTTGATGGCAGCGAATTTGTACTAGGCGATGAACGTTTGTTGATTCTTGCCGAGAAATTACCAGATTAGAAGGGTCATTAAGCCCATATAGAAAGCCCTACTATTTACGGTGGAAAGTAGTTTAGTTTAATCAACAATTGGTAACAGAGCAGGTTCGGCTAATTAATCCTTGTAAAGTATCTAATTATTAGTATAGTATAAAGATTGTGCACTATAATTGGATTATATAAAGTAATTTGGATTTTTTAAGGAAAAGGTCAAATCATTTCGCTAGTTTAACGGTTAAATTAACACTGTTAAATTGATACTCAAACTACATGGAAACTCTGGAACGTAAGCAACGTAGTAGAGAACAGACACGTAGCGGAATCATACTAACTGCGAAAGATATTGCTCGTCGCGAAGGATGGCAGGCGGTGTCGATCCGAAAAATTGCCGAGGCTATTGATTACAGTGCTCCGGTTGTTTACGAATATTTTGATAGCAAAGATGTGCTGATCAACGAAATTCGGAACGAGGGTTTTCGCTACCTGCAAAGCGAATATGAACGCATCAGAAATCTCTACCGCGACCCTGAAAAACGGTTGTTCGAAACGTCAATGATCCAGTGGCAATTTGCGCTGGAAAACACGGAAATATACCAGGTTATGTACAACCTGAACGGTGCTTATTGTGCACTGCCTGTTAGTGACTCAGACGATATGGAAAAAATGAGTGATGTCGTGCGACTGATCATTTTTTCGTTTATTCCCAAATCTAAAGAAAGTATTCAGAAGCTTTATTTTGAGTGGTGGTCAATGTCACACGGCATGATTGCGCTGGCTCTGCTACTTCGGAATAAACAATCGCTTGAGCAATCGGAACAAATTTACCGGGAAGCAATCCGGAAGTTCGTACGTGGACTAAAATAAGGGGACATCGGTAGCTACCAGATTTGACAATCAAGAAGGAAGAGAGCTACGAAAACCATAAGCTAGTAACATAAAAACATTACTATTAAAAAAGGTCGCCTGGAAAGGCGACCTTTTTTGTTAAAAATAAATCACCTCATTAAACCTCTGACAAAACCCGGTGTCAAACGGCTACAACAAGAACAAAGACAAAACGACAATGAACAAACTAATGATAGTAGCCGTCGCAGTCGGATTGACACTGGGTGGCTGCGCAACCCAGCAACCAACAACAAGTGGCCGATACGACAGAGATAGATATGATCCGAAAAACAGGTATGAGCAGCGTAACGAACGGTACGCCGACGACCGCCTGGAAGAACGTCTGGAACGATACGCCGGTGAATTAAATTTAAGCCGTCGGCAAGTCCGGGATCTGCAACAAATTCAAAACAAATACGAACGCCGGAGCCAGAACAACCGAAATGCTTACCGCCAGATGCAACAGCAAAAGCAACGCGAAATGCTGTCGGTACTGACGCCTAGCCAACGCGACCGACTTTACCAACTCGAACGGAATCGGCGCGACAATCGCTACGATAGCCGACGCGGTTAACCGAATTGACCTTAATACGTAATACAACCTGAAAATGATTAAAGCGGAGGCAGTTGCTTCCGCTTTTTTTGTGTCTTGAAAACCTTATGGCCAGTACTGCGCCATTTTGTGCCGCAAAAAGGCAACGCTTCGTTCCAGTTGCTCCATCCCATCCACGCCGTCTTCAATGCTGATCCAACTGTCAAAGCCAACGCGCTTTAGTTCCGTGAAAATGGCGTCGTAATCATTGAGCCCTTTGCCAATTTCTCCGTGACGCAGCCGTTTAGCATAACCTGCTGAACCGCTTTCTTCGCGTTGCAAATCGGCAATGGTTCCTTCAAGCAGGTATCGGTCGCTGGCGTGCATGGTCACTACGCGGTGCGAAACGCGTTTGAGCAGTTCCAGCGGATCTTCCCCGGCCAGATAGGTATTGCTGGGGTCATAATTCACCCCAAAATTCGGGTGTTCAATTTGCTCGACAAGCTGGCAAAAAACGGCCATTTTCTGGGCAAATTCAGGATATTCCCAGAAATCATCTTTGTAATGATTTTCGATAATGAGCGTAATACCATGCTCTTGGGCATAGGGTAAACAGGCTTCAATGCATTCAGCGGCTAGATTAACACCCTCATCAACAGTAAGTTCTGGGCGGCGTTGACCGGAAAGCACTCGGCAGTAAGAACCACCCAGGGCATACGTCATATCAATCCACCGTTTTTGTTTGGTAATCTCCCGCTGGCGAAAAGCAGCGTCCGGATGCGTGAAGTCAGGAGAGCAGCACATCATGGGAATCACTTTACCGTGTTGTTCAACCTGCTGGCGGAACCGGGGCCAGGCCGCTTCATCGGCCATCTCAAGAAAACCCGCATACCATTCCAGACCGTCAATGTCGAGTTTGACGGCTAGTTTGATCCAATCAGATAGGCGCATGGTGCTGTCTTTGCAGAGGGCTTGCATAAATGCTTTGGGAAAAGCAGCTAGTTTAGGCATGGAAATAAAGCGTAAGTAAAAAAGAACGGGGCTTTTATTTAGGAGGATTGCGTCCGATAAACGGATGTTGTTCCAGATCAACGACTTGGCCGCTAATGGGCCCACTTTCATCGGCCAGCCAATAAACAGCGGCGGCGGCGATCTCGGCGGGCCACAGGATACGACCCGCAGGCGCAAATTGGGGCGGAACGTCTTTGTACCAATCGGGAGCAAGGCCGTGCTCGTGCTTTCGCTGGGCCTCGTTTTCGGTGAGTACCCAGCCGGGATTAATCTGATTAACGCGCACGCCCTCTTCCCGGTGGAGCGTATCACCCAGATTGCGGGTCAGGGTCATGAGCGCCCCCTTCGACACGCTGTAGGCCATCAAGTTGGGTTCACCACACCAGGCGTTAACCGATCCAATGTTCAGCACACAACCCCGTGCCTCCCGCAGATGGGGTAAGGCAGCCTGAATGAGTGAAAACGGAGCGAGGGTGTTGATTTCTAGTATCTTGCGAAAAAAAGAGAGGTCGGTAGTATGAATGTTGGACGAAGCTACCAGCGCGGCGTTGTTCACCACAGCATCCAGCCGACCAAAAGTTTGCAAAGCCTTGGTAACTAAATGCTGGGCGGCGTGCTCAGCGGTGAGGTCCTCAATGTGCAATACGGCTTTGTCAGAGCCTAGATTGGCCACAACCGCTTCTCCCATTTCCTGTTCCAGTCCGTGAACGACAACGCGGGCACCTTCGGCTACACAACGTTCGGCAATGGCTTTGCCAATGCCAGTGCAGCTTCCGGTAACAAGAATAACTTTATTTTTTAGACGCATGAGGCTTTCGTTTTGAGAGTTGCCCGGGGGTAAAGAAGGCCTTAAATGGGGCGGAGCACGCTTTTGACTACGCTGCCCTGGTGCATTTTCTCAAAGGCTTCGTGCCATTCGGAAATGGGCCAAACCCCACCAATAATGGGGCGCACGTCTAATTGTCGGCTAGCCAGCAAAGTCAAAACGCGTTCCCAGATGGTCCAGTGATGGCTAAAGCTCCCCTGTAGCGTAACATTTTTCTGAACAAGCGGATCAAGCGAAAAACCCAGCGGCTGTGCCCCCCAACCCACTTTAGTGATGTGGCCATTAGGGCGAACCAGTTGCAAAGCGAGTTTCAAGGTGAGACTGATTCCGGCGGCGTCGATAATGCAGTCGGCACCAAGCCCGTCGCGGGCCTGCGCCCAGGCGGTCGCATCACCGATAATGGCTTCGCAGCCATATTGTTGCGCAATGGCCAGCCGGTGCCGATCGGCTTCCAGACCGACAATGGCTACTTCCGCGCCGCAAAGTTTAGCGACCGCCGCGCACAAAATACCGATGGTGCCGGGGCCAAGTACAAGCACACGGTCACTGGGTTTAATGCGCGAGTTCTCGACAACGGCGTTGAAGGCCACGCAGCAGGGTTCGGTCAAACAGGCTTCTTCGAAAGCCAGACCCGCCGGAACAGCGTGGAGGCAGCGGGCCGGAACGCTAACGAAGCGGGTCATGGCTCCGTTGACGCCGTAGCCGAAGCCTTTGCGAGTGGGGTCAAGGTTGTAGCGGCCACTTCGCGACATGGGATTGGTCGGATCAATAACGGCGGCCGTCTCGCTAACCACGCGGTCGCCTTCTTTCCAGCCTACGACACGACTGCCAACCTCAGCAATGTAACCACCAAATTCGTGACCTAAAACAACCGGATAATTAACGGGCCAGCTGTGGTCGGAGGTCCACTGGTGGAGGTCGCTGCCACAAACGCCAACGTTGGCCACTTCAAGGAGTACATCCTCGTCGCCAATAATTGGTTTGGGAATTTCACGGATTTCAACAGAGCCTTTTTCCGGCGCATAGTTAACAACAGCGGCAGATTTCATGAAAGGGTTTAGTAAACTTGTAGATAAACAGGACTTTATACGTGGGGCATTGTACCAACAGGAACATCCCCATAGGCGTGAATTTTAGAGCAAATCAGGCGGAGGGAGCTTTCCAGATCGCCGGAAGCGGTTTTGAACGAATCGGCATCAATGGTCAGGGGAGCGCCAAGCACCACCAGCGGCGCGCCGTATTCGGGACAGCGAATGGCCTGTTCCAGCGAAAGTCCACCAACCGCCTGAACGGGAACGTTCACCGCCTGAACAACCTCCCGGAGCTGGTCCAGCGGACTAGGCATGCGTTCGCCACGCGCGGCAATTCCCCGCCGTTCGTCGTAGCCAATGTGATGAATAATGTAGTCGCAACCCAGTTCCTCAAGCCGTCGGGCACCCGCCACCATATCGCGGCAAACCATGTTGTCGCCCATAACTTTAACCCCAAAATCGCGACCAGCTTGAACCACGCAGCGAATGGTTTCGTCGTGGGCACGGGCCATCACTACCACGTGCGTAGCACCCGCTTTAGCCATCATCTCGGCTTCCAGATACCCGCCATCCATGGTTTTCAGATCGGCCACAATCGGCACATTCGGGAAGGCACTACGCAAGGCACGTACACCGTGCAAACCTTCGGCGAGAATGAGCGGTGTCCCTGCTTCCAGCCAGTCGATCCCGGCGCGCATGGCTAAGGCGGCTGTTTCCAGCGCTTCGTCAATATTGGTTAAATCCAGCGAGAGTTGAACAATGGGCTTCATAAGGTATAAAAAGCTGAAAATACCTCATAGATAGTACTTTTGCTATTTTTTACAGCATTATAAGTATTTTTGAAGCCAATTTGCAGCATCTAGCCGTTATTACGGAAGTTAACGGTTAAAATTATTCGCTGAATGAGGTGAATAAGCAAGAATTTAAAAGGATCAGCTTTTACAACAAAACTACCATGTCGTTATCAACTACTTCGCCATCAGCGCTAAAGGCAATTCTATGGGCGGGCTTTGTAGCCGGAACACTGGATGCACTAGCAGCCGTTGTTGTTTTGGGTAAAATGAAGGCAATTCCTGTTTTTAAATACATTGCGAGCGGATTTTTTGGCCGGGAGGCGTTTACGGGTGGTATCGACATGGTTGGCTATGGCGTTCTATTCCACTATTTGATCGCCTTGGCCTTCACACTGGTTTACTTCTTTATTTTCCCGTACCTGCCTTTTCTGCGCAAGGAAAAGATCGCCAGTGGCTTACTCTATGGCATTTGCGTATGGGTAATCATGAATTTCGTGGTATTACCCTTGTCTAATGTTCCACCTACACCGTTTACCTGGCAAAATGTTCTGGTAGGAATATTGTTGCTTATGTTTTTGGTGGGACTGCCTATTTCGTGGATCATCCACCGCTACTATCGGTTAAATCGAGGGTCTTTTGTACGGCCGTTCCGTTTTTGAGTTAAGCGGCCAGGGCCATTTTGGGCAGCCGAATCCCAAAATAATCGGTCAATTTCTGCTCAAAATCCTCTGAATCCAGAATCGGAAATTCATGGACACGGGCATGCTCGGTAATTTTCAGCATACTGTCAGTCAGCGTTATTCGGCCAGTTGGGGTAGCAATGGTACAGAGTTTATTGCGGGTAAAAAACGAAGCGTGGGAAGTCTGGTGGAAATCGCACATCGCGGTAAACTCCGACAGTTTGCGGGGAACAAGCGTAAAAATATAAGACGTAACCCAATCACCCATTTCGTGCTGCTGCTGGACGGCCAAATAACGGTTGTCGTGCTGAATAATGCGGTAACGGCCTGTTTCGTCTTCCTGAATCTCATTTAGGTTGATGCGCAGTGGATGGTGCCCAAAGCGGCGGCCAAATCCAACGTCAACCAGCCACGATTCGTCATCGATGTGAGCTACGACCGCCAGATGGTCAAATTCATCCTTAAAGCCTTTTTCCACTTCGTAGACGCGTCCTGAAATCATCTCGACCTGGTAACCAATTGACTTTAGAAGCTCGTAAAACAGACTGTTGAGCTCATAGCAAAAACCACCCCGCCTTTTGATAATGATTTTATGAAACAGCGTGGGAATATCCAGCGTTATTTCCTTTCCGTAATGAATATCCAGGTTTTCGAGGGGAACCGTTAAGAGGTGGTTTTTATGAAGTTGCTTTAATACATCCAGTGGGTTATCTAAATATCCCGAATAACCGAGCCGTCTCAAATACAAATTTGTTTGCATAGTCAGTCTGGAAAGAGAAAGGTGGTATTTGTTGTTTACTTCGTCTGAACAGTGGAAAGCTATTGCTTTGCAGGAACAAAGTTCGCTTATAAAGGGCCTAAATCCAGGTAATATTGGCTGAAGCGTGGTTTTTTATAGCTGAATTGTACTTTCTGAGCCTTGAAGAGGAACTGACTTATGGATCGGTTTATCAGCCGATCTTTCTGCGTCGCAGAAATACGACCGCCCTCATTTGGCCGTTAATTACTTGTCGGTTCTAGCATTTTGCTTTCGCCAGCATCAGAAAAAATCCTGACGTATGCCTACCCAAATCCAAGTATTTTATCCGCTCCGTGAAGGCGGGCCAGCCGAGCGATTGTTGTTCGATACCAGTTCAATCATGACGGCAAACGCCATGATTCCACACCAGGGCGATTGGATACAACCCACCAAAGAGGAGCTAAAAAAACTTTTCGGTGATCCGGAACAGGTCGTATGGTTGGAGGTGACAAAAGTTATTCATTCGTGTGAGCCTGTAGAAATAAGGGTATTTACTCAGTGGCTTTTCTTTCAATAATGATTTGCCGAATGATAGAGAAAAAAGAACTGACGGCTCTACAGGAAGTTGGAAGCTTAATGAGCTAATTCATGATGTATCTTTGTGTATTTTTAACTCTTTTTTAACGCTTATTTTATACATTATAAATCTAAGTAGTTTTACTTTGGCCCATCAATACGGCACTACATGGGCTTCTTCAAAAACATAGCACTGGCCATTGGGCTAATCTGGGCGTTAGCGCTCCGAGTCTATCCGGCTATGGGTCAGGAGTTATGGCCTGCACATTCCCTGGGCTGTGCTGTCGTTTCTTCTGAAAAGGAGAAGAATCCTAGTAACACAGACGGTGCGGCAGCCGTTGCTTCACTGCAAACTGAAGACGAGCAGGATTCTAGTTCAACCGACTATTTGCCTCTTTTTGATTTACCGCTGGCGATGCAATTGGCCAGCTGCAACGTCTCGGTTCTCTCGGCCGGCCTGACAACAATTCCGGTTGGAAAACGGGCGGGTCCTGCGTTGCCTTATTACCTGCTTTTCTGCTCGCTCCGCATTCCCTTACAAGCTTAATCCCAGCCCGTTCCTATCTCTTTGGGCTGTCACTTCCCCACGAATGAGTTTTACTGACTCATTTCTGCATCAAATTTCCTGACAATCAAAGCCGACTGTTCCACGGAACGGTCCGGCGCATTCTTCTCTTAAAACACACATAACCCCCATGAAAAAGCTACTGCTTTTCGTTTTTGGGTGGATTGCTATAACACCCTTGCGGGCACAGGTAAGCCAGGATACCCTGCGCATTACACTACCCCAGGCTGAAGCGCAGTTTCGGCAGCGTAATCTTCAACTCATGGCCAGTAAGCTGGGAATCAGCGAAAACCAGGCGTATGAGTGGCAATCCAAACTCTGGAATAATCCAAGCATCTACGTTGAACAGATGCCCTATAACAGCCAAACTAAAGAAGTGATGCCGTTGCGGCAACGCAATTCGGAGCAAGTTCTGCAGTTTCAACAGCTTTTATTATTGGCTGGCAAACGAAACAAACAACTGGCCATCGCTAAAACTAATACGGAGATTGCTGCCGACCGCTTTTATGACTTGCTGCGGACACTCAACTACCAGCTCCGAACTACCTTCTACGACCTGTATTATACCCGGCAGTCGCTGGCGGTGTATGGGGAAGAAATCGGTACACTCCGGCAAACCGTCAACCTGTTCCAGCAGCAATACGAAAAAGGCAATGTCCCGCTGAAAGATTTGTCGCGGCTGAAAGCGTACTTGTTTACACTGACAACGGAGCAGCAGCAGCTACTTAAAAAATCGACCGACGACCAGGCTGATCTGGCCCTATTACTGAATGCCAGCCCTTCCACGATCATTCAGCCAGCGCTGGAAAATACGGGCGCGCGACCTGACGAGTTGCGCCCGAACGGAGCCGCTCCGTCTGCCGTCGGTCAACTGTCAATCAATGAGTTGTACAAAACAGCGGAAGACAACCGCTACGATCTGAAAGCCTTCCGCGATCTGGTCATCCAGGAAAAACAGAACCTGACGTTGCAAAAAGCGCTGGCGGTTCCTGACTTGCAGGTACAGGCCACCTACGACCGAAATGCCGGTTACATTCCAAACTATTTTGGTCTTGGCGTAGGGATTAACCTGCCGGTTTTTAATAAAAATCAGGGCAATATCCGGGCGGCCACCATCCGGACCCAAAGCAGCCAGCAGGCAACGGATGCCTACCGCCTTCAGGTGGACAGCGAAGTGCAGCGCGCTTACCAGAAAGCCCTTCTGACCGACCGCCTGTACCGCACGTTTGACCAGCGCTTCAACGACGATTTCGGCAAGCTGATTCAAGGGGTTACGGTGAACTACAAAAAACAGAACATCGATGTGGTTGAGTTTCTGGACTTCTTCGATTCGTATAAAGTCAGTCAGATTCAGTACACGCAGCTACAGAACGACCGGATGCAAAGTCTGGAAGAGCTGAACTACGCCGTTGGAACAAACCTATTCGCCCAATAATTAAGCCGCTGTCCGGCTACGGATAGCAAAACAAACGATGAAATTGAAATCAATAAGTATCCGTTATACGCAAACTGTCGGCCTTTTTCTCGTGGTTACCACTTTGTTATCCAGTGGTTTAACAGGCTGCCAATCGTCGGCAAGCGAAACCGAGCAGGAAATTGCGACCGCACCTAACTTACTGACAACGGCTAAGCTGGATACGGCCAAAGAAGCAACCGTCAATAACGAACTGAAACTGACCGGTAAAATAACCTTCAATCAGGACAAAGTGGTGAAGGTATTTCCGCTCGTGGGCGGCCACATCGACCAGGTAAAAGCTGATCTGGGCGATTACGTGAAGAAAGGGCAGGTGTTGGCCATCATCCGTTCGGGCGATATGGCCGACCTCGCACAGCAGGCCATCGCCGCCAAAGGCCAGTTATCAGTAGCGCGGAAAAACCTACAGGTTACCGAAGATATGGCCAAATCGGGGCTTAATTCGCAGCGGGATTTGGTGGCAGCTCGCGAGCAGTTGCAGGCTGCGCAGGGCGAAGTCAACCGCGTGAACGAACGCAAAAGCATTCTGGGCGGCTCCGGTTCCACCTACGTGGTGAAGGCCCCGGTTGACGGTTTTGTGGTAGAGAAAAATGCCTCGCAGGGCATGGAACTACGGTCCGATGATCCCGAGAACTTGTTCACCATCTCCAATCTGGATCAGGTCTGGGTCTTGGCGAACGTCTATGAATCTGATCTGGCCAAGGTGCGGGAAGGCTACGAAGCTTCCATCACGACGCTTTCGTACCCAGACTTGGTTTTCAAGGGTAAAATTGATAAAATCTTCAACGTCCTTGACCCCGACAGCAAAACCATGAAAGTGCGGGTAACACTGCCCAATCGCGTGGCCGGACGCTCGGACTACATGCTGAAACCGGAAATGTTTGCCAATGTCAGCCTTCAGTACGCCGGGAAGGACCAGCGCGTGGCGGTGCCCGCCAAGTCCATCGTCTTTGACAAAAGCCGAAACTTTGTGGTGGCCGTAACGGCAAACAACCAGCCGGTTGTGCGCGAGGTAGATATCTTCAAAACCATTGGTGATAAAACCTACCTCAACAGCGGCCTGCAAGCCGGCGAACGGGTCGTCTCGCAGAACCAGCTTCTCATTTACAGTGCACTTGGAAATTAATGAGTGAAAGCGATAAAGAGTGAAAGAGTGTGTCGAAATCCTTTCGCGCTTTATCGCTTTCACTCTTTCGCTCGCTCATTCACTCTTTAAATTGCCATGAATAAATTCATCAAAAATATAATCTCCTTCTCGCTGAAGAACCGATTTTTCGTGTTCTTCCTGACGGGATTGGTCGTAGTGGCTGGATTTATCAGCTACCAGAATACACCGATTGAAGCGTTCCCGGATGTTACCAATACCCAAATTACGATCATCACGCAGTGGCCGGGCCGCAGCGCCGAGGAAATCGAGAAGTTTGTAACAATTCCGCTGGAAATTGGCCTGAATTCAGTGCAGAAAAAAACGGACGTTCGTTCAACAACGCTCTTTGGGCTTTCGGTGGTGAAAGTTATGTTCGACGATGGGGTCGATGATGCTTTTGCCCGGCAGCAGGTTAACAACCTGTTGGGCGGCGTCGAGTTGCCCGATGGCGTCAAACCAGACGTGCAGCCGCCGTATGGCCCTACCGGTGAGATTTTTCGCTACACGCTCAAGAGCAGCACCCGCACCGCACGCGAACTGAAAACTTTGCAGGACTGGCAGATTGAACGACAGTTAAAAAGTGTTCCGGGCGTGGCCGACGTGGTTAGCTTCGGCGGTGAGGTGAAAACGTACGAGATTTCTGTCGATCCGCGCCGGTTGCAGAACTTCGACATTACGCCTTTGCAACTCTATCAGGCGGTGGCCAATTCCAACGTCAATGTGGGTGGCGATGTGATCGAAAAGAATTCCGAGGCGTACGTGGTACGTGGCATCGGGCTGCTGAAAAATAGCCAGGATATTGAGAATATCATCATCAAGAACGTCAAAGGCACGCCCATCATGGTGCGGAATGTTGCCCAGGTGTCGGAATCGGCGCTGCCCCGTTTGGGACAGGCGGGCCGCGACAACCAGAACGATGTGGTGGAATGTATTGTGGTGATGCGCAAAGGCGAAAATCCCAGCGAGGTGATTGAGTCCGTGAAAGCCAAAATTGACGAGCTGAACAGCACTATTCTGCCCGCCGACGTCAAAATTGACACGTTTTACAACCGGGAAACGCTGATTCACTTCGCGACGCACACCGTAACGCACAACCTCATCGAAGGGCTCGTTTTTGTGACCGTCATTGTGTTCCTGTTCATGGCCGACTGGCGGACCACCATCACGGTGTCCATCATTATTCCGCTGGCATTGCTGTTTGCCTTTATCTGTCTGCGTTTAAAGGGAATGTCGGCCAACCTGCTGTCCATGGGCGCAATAGATTTCGGAATTATCGTGGACGGTGCGGTGGTGATGGTCGAGGGAATCTTCGTGACGCTGGACGAAATGGCGCATCATAACGGTATGGAAAGGTTCAACAAGCTGGCCAAGCTCGGCATTCTGCGCAAAACCGGAACCGAAATGGGAAAAGCGATTTTCTTCTCTAAGCTGATCATTATCACCTGTTTGATTCCTATTTTCTCGTTCCAGAAAGTAGAAGGTAAAATGTTTTCGCCCCTCGCCTGGACACTGGGTTTTGCGCTGCTGGGGGCCTTGTTCTTTACGTTGACGCTGGTTCCGGTCCTGGCTAGCTTTCTGCTGAAAAAGAACGTTCGTGAGAAACACAATCCATTTGTCGAGTTCCTGACGCGCCACGCAACCCGCGGCTTTGGGTTCACTTTTGCCCATAAAAAACTGACTTTGTTGGTATCGGTTGGACTGGTTGTGATCGGTTTGTCGGGCTTTAAACTGCTAGGTACGGAATTTCTGCCGGAACTGGACGAAGGGTCAATTTACGTGCGGGCGAGTATGCCGATGAGCATTTCGCTGCCCGAATCGGTGAAGCTGACAACCCAGATGCGGCACGTGTTCGAGGCGTTTCCGGAAGTGAAAGGCGTTATTTCGCAGACAGGCCGCCCCAACGATGGAACCGACCCGACGGGTTTCTACAACATTGAGTTTCTGGTCAGTATATTTCCCAAAGAAGCGTGGAAAAGTGGGTTAACGAAACAGCAGCTCATCGGGCAGATGCAGGAGAAACTGAAAGTGTTCCCTGGCGTGGATTTCGGATTTTCGCAGCCGATTATGGACAATGTGTCGGAGGCCGTTTCGGGCGTGAAAGGCTCCATTGCAGTCAAAGTGTACGGACCCGATTTATATACGCTGGAAGAAAAATCGACCGAGATTCAAAAGCAACTGGCTACGGTTCAGGGAATTGAAGACTTAGGCGTCATTCGGAACATTGGTCAGCCAGAGCTACGGATCGAACTTGATGAACAGAAATTGGCGGCCTATGGCGTTGACAAGGCCGATGCCGAGGCAGTCATCGAGATGGCTATCGGGGGCAAAGCAGCCACCCAGATTTACGAGGGCGAACGCAAATTTGATCTGCGTATCCGGTACGACCGGCCCTTCCGCTCTAACGAGTCTGAGATTGGAAACCTGATGGTGCCGACGCAGAATGGCTCTGAAATACCCATCAAGGAAATCGCCCGCGTTTACACTCAAACAGGCCCGATCCTGATCTACCGCGAAGGAAACCAGCGCTATGGTGCCGTGAAGTTTTCGGTGCGAGGCCGCGACATGGGTGGAGCCGTGACCGAAGCGCAGCAAAAAGTGACCGCCAACGTGAAATTACCCCAAGGCTACACCATCAAATGGGCGGGTGATTTTGAAAACCAGCAACGGGCTACATTGCGGCTGGAGCAGGTGGTGCCGATCAGTTTATTGGGGATTTTCTTTATTCTGTTTGTGCTGTTCGGGAATGTCAAAGATGCGGGGCTAGTGCTGTTAAACGTGCCTTTCGCCATCATTGGCGGCATCGCGGCCTTGCTGATTACGCACGTCAACTTCAGCATTTCGGCGGGGATTGGCTTCATTGCGTTGTTTGGTATCTGTATTCAGAACGGGGTTATCCTGATCTCCGTATTCAAAAAGAACCTGCACAATCGGCTGTCGCTGAACGAGTCCATTCGGCAGGGGGTCATTTCGCGGGTGCGGCCCGTGGTGATGACGGCCATGATGGCGGCCATCGGGTTGATTCCGGCGGCCATTTCGACTGGGATTGGGTCTGAAACGTCGAAGCCGCTAGCGATCGTGGTGATTGGCGGACTGATTACGGCTACCTTCCTGACCTTGCTGGTGTTTCCGCTCTTGTTTTACGTATTCTACCGTCAGAAAGCACTCGTTGACTTATAACCTTATAGTTTGTTTTAAGAGGAAGTGTACAAACCCGCCGGATTTCCAGCGGGTTTTGTCTTTGGTGGTTTACACGGTTTCTTTCTCTGCATAAACCGGTTTCGGCGGTTTCTCCGATGAGGATTTGATAATCGCTTTAACTTCAAACATATTGATAACGGGCAGAAACTTGGCGAACAAAAGAAAGAGCGTAAAGAATAAACCGAACGAAAAAATATAATCGCTAATGTCGAACAGGGTTGGCGAAAACATGGCCCAGCTGGATGGCAAATAATCGCGGTGCAGCGAAGTGACGATGATCACAAAGCGCTCGAACCACATACCAATATTGACAATTACCGACAGAACAAACGTCCAGGTAATGCTCCGCCGAATTTTCCGCGACCAGAATAGTTGCGGCGAAATCACATTGCAGGTCATCATGGCCCAATACGCCCACCAGTAAGGTCCGAAGGCACGGTTGATGAACGCGTATCGTTCGTATTCCACGCCTGAATACCAGGCAATAAAAAACTCAGTCAGGTAGGCGACACCCACAATGGAGCCGGTCAACGTGATGATTTTGTTCATCGATTCGATGTGTTCAAACGTGATGTAATCTTCCAGCTTGAATACGACCCGCGTAATCAGCATCAGGTTCTGCACCATCGCAAAGCCGGAAAAAATGGCTCCGGCCACGAAATAAGGCGGAAAAATAGTGGTGTGCCAGCCCGGAATAACGGACGTAGCAAAGTCCATACTAACAATCGTGTGTACCGATAAAACCAGCGGCGTTGAAATTCCCGCCAGAATCAAGCTAACGTATTCGTAGCGTGCCCACGTCCGCGCCCCGCCATTCCAGCCCAACGAAAACATGCCATACAGAAAGCGGGAAACGCGGTGGGTGGCCCGGTCGCGAATGGTGGCCAGATCGGGAATCAGGCCGATGTACCAGAACACCAGCGAGACGGTGAAGTACGTGCTGATGGCAAAAACATCCCAAACCAGCGGCGAGTTGAAATTAACCCACAAGGAGCCGTACGCGTTCGGAAAGGGAATACACCAGTAGGCGAGCCACGGCCGTCCGGCGTGCATGAGGATAAAACTAGCCGCGCAAATCACGGCGAAAATGGTCATGGCTTCAGCTGCCCGGTTGATCGACGTCCGGTATTTCATGCGAAAAAGCAGCAAAATGGCCGAAATCAGCGTCCCGGCGTGCCCAATACCGACCCACCACACAAAGTTGGTGATGTCCCAGGCCCAGCCCACGGTCTTGTTCAAACCCCAGACGCCGAGCCCTTCCCACCAGGTCCAGAAGACGCAGACAGATCCGTAAAGCAAAACCAGGAACGAAATGCCAAAAGCGATGATCCAGGCGCGGGTGGGTTTTCCTTCGACCTGTCGGCAAATGTCTTCCGTCACGTCGGCGTAGGTTTTCCCGCCCGTGATGAGTGGCGCCCGAACGGAAGCCGTAATGTGGTGTGAGTCTGAAGTAGGATGGTATGGCTGATCGTGGTTGGACATGGCGCAAAATTTTGGGACAAACCTACACGACTTCCAACTGGATAATCTTGGTCCAGACCAAGATAAATGCAAACATCCTGACCTACCAGCCTTTTCAAAGCGCGGTAAATCAGGATGTTTCAATCAGACTACGGTTTGACCTAACGCCAGCCGCCGCCCAGCGATTGGTATAATCCAATCAGCGACAGGAATTCCGCACGTTTGGTATTGATCAAGGCCAATTCGGCCTCCAGTACGCTGCGTTGCGCCGTAATCACTTCCAGATATGACGCATATCCGGTAACAAACAAATCGTTTGAAATTGAGGCGGCTTGGCCTAGAACGGTAACTTCCTGGCTTTTCAGCTCGGCCACCTGCCGGTAGTTATCCAGACCTTTCAGGTTCGTGAACACTTCGCCAAAGCCGTTGATAACCGCTTTCTGGTAGTTGAAAAAAGCTTCGCGAGCCTGCGCATTGGAAACATTATAATTGGCTTTAAGTATCCGGCGGTTAAAAACGGGTGCCGCTAGTCCGCCCAGAACACCAAAGGCAAGTGAGGCGGGGTTGAAAAGCACCGAGGCCCGGAAGGCGTTCAGGCCCACATACGGGGAAAGAACCAAAGCCGGATAAAATTCCGCCTGAGCAGCTTGTACGTCTACCTTGGCCGCTTCCATTTCCAGTTCGGCCTGCCGGATATCTGGTCGCCGGCGCAACATCTGGGACGGAATACCCGCCGCAATATTGGCGGGTAGGTTCTGCTCCCGAATCGAGCGCCCACGGACGATGGGTTGCGGGAAACGCCCCAGCAGGTTGTTCAACTGTGTTTCGGTTTCAATGATCTGTTGCTGAACCTGCCCCGCCAGACTGCGTGTGTTCAGAAGCTGAGCCGAAAATTGCTGCACGGCCAGTTCGGTCACCCGGCCCGCTTGTTTCTGCACATCCACCAGTTCAACGGCTTTCTGCTGCAAGTCGATGTTATCCTGAATGATTTCCAATTCACCATCCAGCGCCAGCAGGGTATAGTAAAGGCGGGCAACTTCGGAAATAAGCGACGTAGTTATCAAATGACGCCCTTTTTCAGAGGCCAGGAAACGTATGTAAGCGGCCCGTTTTCTGGCTCTCAATTTACCCCAGAGATCCACTTCCCAGGCGCTTCGAAAACCCAGAAAATAGTCCGGTGTTGGTCGGGTAGGAATCCGCTGCTTACCGTCAATATTGGGCGATAAGTTCGTGTCATAATTACCAATACCATTTAGCGTATAATCACCGTACCGATCTACACCGACCGACGCAACAGCGCTCACCGCAGGAGCAAAAGCCCCCCGACTCAACAGAAAGCTAGCCCGGGCAAACTCGATCCGCTGCGTAGCAACCTGTAAGTCCAGGTTACGGTTTAGTGCGGTATCAATCAGGCTAATCAGGTTGGCGTCCGTAAAAAAGGACTTCCAATCCATCGCTCCGATATTGGTCGAATCGGCACTCCCGGAAAACGTGGCTGGCATCCGGGTGGCGGTGGGCAGTTGCAAAGGGGCAGATACTTTGCAACTACTTAATGCCAGAACGAATACCGCGAAATAAGCAGCAGAATGAAGGGTCTTAATTATGTTTTTTTGCACCGTTTACGTGGGTTTGAGTTAATACAGGAACCAGTTCTGACTCGTCTTCTTCATACGAATCGTGGTCTTCATCAATGGTCTTTTTCGATTGCAGTTTCTCGGCCAATTTGGCAAAAATGACATACAGACCAGGAATCAGGAAAAGACCGAAGAACGTACCGATAAACATCCCGCCTGCTGCTGCCGTACCAATAGAGCGGTTTCCTAACGCACCAGCGCCGGACGCGACACAAAGCGGAATCAGACCCGCAATGAACGCAAACGAAGTCATCAAAATAGGGCGTAAACGGGAGACGGCTCCCTCGATGGCCGCTTTGATGATGGGCAGTCCCTCTTTCTGCCGCTGATTGGCAAACTCTACGATCAGAATGGCATTTTTACCCAGCAGACCGATAAGCATAACCAGTGATACCTGCGCGTAAATATTGTTCTGTAAACCAGCTAGTTGCAGGCAGAGGAACGAGCCGAAAATCCCGGCCGGAAGCGAGAGCAACACCGCCAGGGGCAAAAACAAACTTTCGTACTGCGCCACCAGCAGGAGGTACACAAACACCAGACAGATCGCAAAAATGTAAAGCGCCTGGTCGCCCGAAAGCACTTCTTCACGCGTCATACCCGACCATTCAAAGCCATACCCCCGTGGCAGGGTTTTGGCCGCCACTTCTTCAATAGCTTTGATCGCGTCGCCGCTACTGTAACCCGGTGCGGCTTCTCCGTTGATCATGGCCGAGGTAAACATGTTGTAGCGGGTAAGCTGCTCCGGGCCGTAGACGCGTTCCAGCCGGATAAAGTTGGAGTAGGGGACCATCTCACCCTTGTCGTTCTTTACGTGCATTGCCAGGACATCTTCCGGTTTCGCGCGGTAGTTCGGTGCGGCTTGTACCATTACTTTATACATCTGATTGAACCGGATGAAGTTGGAGGCGTAAAAACTCCCCATCAGGGTTTGCAGCGTACTCATGGCATTGTCGATAGAAACGCCTTTCTGGGCGGCTTTTTCCTGATCGACGTGCAGCACGTATTGAGGATAACTAGGGTCGAAACTGGTAAAAACCCGGGTGATTTCGGGGCGTTTTTCCAGCGCGGCAATAAAGTCATCGGCTACTTTTTTGGTTTTTTGCAGATCGTCGCTTCGCGTACGGTCAAGCATCCGAAGCTCAAATCCACTGGAATTACCGAAACCAGGAACGGTAGGAGGGGAGAAAAACTGAATGCTGGCATCGTTGATGTGCTTCGTTTTTTCGGCCAGGACGGCAATAACGTCGTCGACCGACTCTTTTCGCTCATCCCAGTGCTTCAGGTTGATCATGCCCATGCCGTAGGAAGCCCCCGCTCCGTCGGTCATCAGGCTAAGACCGGCCAGGGTAGATACGTTTTCGACCGACTCGATGGTGGCCGCCGCTTCCTGCACCTGATCCATCACTTCCTCCGTTCGTTCCACGGTGGCGCCAACGGGGGTGGTTACGTTGGCATAAATCATTCCCTGATCTTCGGTAGGAATAAAGCCCGCGGGCAAAATGGTATTAATGCCCCAGGTGGCCGCAATGAACAAAAACAAAGTAGCCCAGGTAACAACCCGCCGGTTCACAAACGGACTCAGAATCTTCTGGTATTTGCCCGATAAAGAATCGTATCCTCGGTTAAATCCAGCAAAAAAGCGGCCCAGTAATCCTTTTTGTTCGCCGTGTATGGGACGGAGCAACAAGGCACACAGGGCCGGAGTCAGCGTAACGGCGTTGATCCCCGAAATCACAATGGAGATCGCCAGCGTCAGAGAGAACTGGCGGTAGAAAATACCGACCGGTCCATCCAGAAAGGCCACCGGAATAAATACCGCCGACATCACCAGCGTGATGGCTACGATGGCACCGCTGATTTCCTTCATCGCGGCAAAGGTTGCCGCCCGGGGGGAGAGGTGTTCTTCGTGCATTTTGGCGTGTACGGCTTCGACCACGACGATGGCGTTATCGACGACAATCCCAATGGCCAGAACCAACGCAAACAGAGTGAGCAAGTTAATCGAAAAACCGATGGTATTCATGAAGGCAAACGTACCAACCAGGGCTACCGGCACCGCCAAAGCGCAAATCAAGGTCGAGCGCCAGTCTTGCAGAAAGAGGAATACGACGATAAATACCAAAATAAACGCCTCGACCAGTGTCCGAAGTACTTCGTGAATGGAAGCGTCCAGGAAGCGCGAAACATCGTAGGCAAAGTTGTAAGTCATGCCCGGAGGAAAAGTTGTTTCCTTCAACTCGGCCATCTTGGCCTTCACGTTATTAATAACATCCTGCGCGTTAGAACCCGGACGCTGTTTCAGCATGATGGCTGCCGACGGGCGACCGTCATTTTTAGACAAAATCCCGTAGTCCAGGGAGCCAAATTCAACGTCGGCAACGTCTTTCAAGCGCAAAATAGAGCCTCCTTCTTCGGCACGGATAATGATGTTTTCGTATTGGGCTGGCTCGAAAAATTTACCGGTATAACGCAAAACATACTGCAATACCTGCGCATCACGGTCGGCACTTTCACCCGCTTTTCCCGGGGCTGCTTCCACGTTTTGCTTCCGAATGGCATTAATTACATCGTCGGGAGAAACCTGATAAACGGTCATCCGATCCGGTTTGAGCCATACCCGCATGGAGTATTCCCGCGCTCCCAGAATATCCACAAAACCAACGCCATCAATCCGCTTTAGCTCAGGAAATAAGTTAATGTCAGCAAAGTTATAGATGAACTTCTCATCGACCGTTGAATCACTGCTGATCAGGTTAAGATAAAGCAGCATACTGTTTACTTCCTTTTCGGTCGTTACCCCGGCTTTAATAACCTCTTCCGGAAGCTCATCCAGCACGGTGGTCACCCGGTTTTGCACGTTGACGGCGGCCAAATCGGGGTCGGTGCCCACTTTAAAAAACACCTGAATCAGCGTTGAACCATCGTTCCCGGAAATGGAGGTCATGTAGGTCATGTCCGGCACCCCGTTGATGGCACGTTCAATAGGCATGGCAACGGCCTTGGTACTTACCTGGGCGTTGGCTCCTGTATAGTTGGCTGTTACCGTAACCGAAGGCGGAACAATATCAGGAAATTGGGTAACGGGTAATGTCGTTAACGCCAACAATCCAAGCAGTAAAATCACCACTGAGATCACCGCCGAAAGCAGTGGCCTTTTTATGAAGGTATTAAACATAGTTTAGTTTGATTTTGAATAGAAATGCGAGCTTACCCGGTTGGCGTAAGCACATCACATACCTTACCAGCCAAGCCATCTGGCTCAAGCCGATATTGCTGAAAATCCATTCTGAGGAAACCGGTCAAACCAGGTTTGACCGGTACGATAGCTTTTTATTTTGCCGCAGTTAACGCGAGAACGCTATCAGCTGAAAGGGGTTTTGGCGTGATCTCCATCCCATCCCGGATGTTCTGAATGCCTTCATAGACCACCGTTTCGCCGGGCTCCAGGCCAGAGCTAACCAGGTAAAACTGGTCAATGCGGCTTTGGGGAATGAAGCTCTTCATTTTGACTTTATTCGAGTCATCAACGACAAAGACGTAATTCTTGTCCTGGATTTCGAAAACGGCTTTCTGGGGTACCAGAACGGCGTCCGTAACGGCGCTGGCTAAGCGAACTTTCCCGGTGGCACCGTGTTTGAGGAGCTTATCGGGATTTGGAAAACGAGCCCGGAAAGCAATGGTGCCGGAGTTGCCTTCGAACACGGTTTCCATGGTTTCAATTTTTCCTTTATGCGAATAAGACGAATTATCGGCGAGAAGCAAATCAACCTCCTGGCTGCGGTGGCCGGGTTGCTGGCGTCTTTTTTTGATGTATTCCAGGTACTCTTTCTCCGAAACATCGAAATAGGCGTATACTTCTTTAGTATCTGAAACCGTAGTCAGCAGGGCACCTTCTTCGATTAGGCTACCCATTTTAAAGGGAATTCGGTTGATCACGCCATCGAAAGGAGCGCGGATGTTAGCGTGCGATAAGCGAAGCGAAGCGTTGGTTTGTACCGATTGGGCTTCTTCAATGGCCGCTTTGGCCGCATCCAGTTTGGCTTTGGCCAGCTCCATTTCGGAAGCAGAAATGATTTTCTTATCGACCAGTAGCCGCACGCGACCCAGTTCCAGCTCAGCCGTTTTTGCCTCGGCTACGGCGCTTTTCAAGTTGGCTTTTGCTTTGGCTAATTCAGCCTGGTATTCGCCTTCATTGATGCGGAAAAGAAGCTGTCCTTTCTTCACCGACTGTCCTTCATCGACAAAAACTTTATCTAAAAAGCCAGCAACCCGGGCACGGATTTCTACATTCCGAATGGCTTCCAGGTCACCAACGTATTCCCGTTGCAGGGTCGTTGCCTGCTCGGTAAGTTCAATGACTGGAAAGGCCTGTTTTTCAGTGGATTCTTTTTCTTTTTCCTGAGTTGTGCAACTGGCAAGTAACGTGCTGATGGCAAGCACCGTTATACTTGGGAAATTTCTCATAATTAAGGCTACTAGAGTAAGAGATTCTTTTATTGATGGATGCCCCTATTTTGGGTTTTCACGGATCGACAATTCATAGCATTATACGACTACAAATGCGATGCATTCGTAGCTGCTAGAACTGCCGTATAACCAGAATGAATGGACAGCATTCCTGCTGGAATCTGTACCAATACGAAAGAGGTTTTGTTGTAATCGAGCTTATAGCTGCTTATCCCGCGTCAATGGCGTGATGGACAGGCAGAGTAAAAGGAGGTCAGGCTTTGGGAGGGGGAGGCGTAATCTCCTCAATGTGCGTCAATACACGAATCAGGCTGAACGTAGCCGGATTGGTGACCAGATGCCAGGAAATCGGTACTACTGTAAAAACAAAAGGCTGCGAAAAAATATAATCGGATTCAACCTGCGTCAGATGCGATTCTTTATTGGAGTTATCGTGCTCAGGAAAGGCATCGGTGATACCGAACCAGTCTTCCAGAATCAGCTCGCCCAGGCTTTCAATTTCGTTTACGGATAAGTCTTTCTGCAAGCCACTCTGGAGGGTCGGTGGCAAGTAATTATCCGGCGCATCGATGCTTATGTTGATGACATGAATGGCCATCAACCAACAAAGGAGCCGGTGCAGAAATTTATATTTATACCGTTTTTTCATACTAGCACACAACAAATGTAACCAGCTATTGGGGGAACTTAATAAAACCTTTTGTTTATTAAGTCATTTTGGTCGATTTGTGCTGAACATTCTTTAAACTTTACAAGTTTTTCCGGCAAATTGTTCATAAATGGTTTCATTTTTCGCAGATAACCTCAGAACGCCTATCACAAAAAAAGCAAGCCCCGTGGAGATCAAGGCTTGCCTGTGTGCTTCTTAGGCTCGGTTTAACGAGCGATTAATGAGCAAAAAAGACGCTATTTTTTATCGTCGTTGGAGATTTTCTTTTTCCCCCGATTGGGTCCTGCACTCATCTTTCCAAATCGCCAGTTGAGCGAAAGCCGGAAATTTCGAATGGCGTTGTAGTTCTCGCCGTCGGAGTTGAACGTGGCCGTGCGGTAGCGATTCTCAATGATGTTGTACTGGCGAAACGGGTTGTCAATGTTGGCAGTGGCCGTCAGGTTTTGCTTTTTAAATTCTTTGCGAGCCGAGAAACTGTAGTAATAAAAGCCCGAAGACTGCCCCTGGAGCAAGATGCGCCGGGAGGTATAGGATCCGTTGACCTGCAAGCTTACATTTTTGGGCAATTGAAGCGAGGAGTTCAGGTTGAAACGGTAGCTCCAGTTCTGGTTGACGATTTGCAGCGCCGTGCTATTCAGTAAATTATAATTCAGCCCGAAGGAGCCGCTGATGTTCCACTGCTTGACGGGCCGGGCCGAGCTAAAGAGGTTCAGACCATACGTGGCGTTCTGGGCAATGTTGCGGTAAGAACTGTTCGACACGCCGCTGGTATCAACCGTCGTAATTTGCTCAATGGCGTTGTCGGTGAGGCGGCCAAACACCATGGCGTTGACGCTGAGGCCCTTTTTCGTATAGGTGCTATAGGTAAACTCCACGGAATGGGCCACTTCTGGTTCCAGATACGGGTTTCCCGACCGGATGTTCTTTGGGTCGGAATAGTTCACGTAAGGGTTGAGGTACGCAATGGTTGGGCGTTGAATCCGTTGGCTGTAATTTAGTTTCAGGCGCTGGGCCTCATCGAGCCGCTTTGAGATGGTGATGTTCGGCAGAAAGTTTTGGTACCGGTCCTTAAATTTGGTTTGGGTAGAAATAAAGTTGGCGTTGATGTCGGTCAATTCCATCCGGCCACCGAGGTTAAAACTCCATTTGTTAGCCGTCCGAAGCCGGAAGGTGGCGTAGGAAGACCAAACCCATTGCTGGTAATCGAATTTGTTGGCCCGACGCGGATCTTCTTTAAACTCGGTTGTTTCGTTCGGCGCATTTTCCAGGCGGTAGTCACTGCTCACATCGCGCAAAATGGCTTTCGAACCAACTTCGAGCACGCGCCGCCGGTTGGCCGAAAACGGGTGGGTGTAATCGGTTTGTAAGGTAAATTCCTTCTGGTGGTTTTCGTTGTTGTTCCGCTCCCGGTAGTTAATCACCTCGCTTTCCGGCAGCGGAAATTGATTCAGGGCGTAGCGACTCTCGTTTTCATTTTGGTTATACTGGGCCAGAAACGTGTATTCCTGCTCGGGGTTTCGCTTGAATGTCTTGGTGTAGTTAAAGTTGACATCCATGCTGTGATTCTGATTTTTGGTGGTGTTGTACCGACGAAACTCCTGGGGCGTACTCGATACTTGGCGGGTATCCCGCGTGGAATTGGTCGTGCGAAATTCGCCGCCGAAGCTGGCATCCATGCCAATGCGGTTGGTCGAGTCCAGGTCATAGTCGATGCTGATGGAGCCCGTTCGTGAATCGCCCCGGTTCCGGTAGAAGCTCGACTGCTTGATTTCGCTGATTTGCTGGCCGTTGCGGAAGTTTTGCCGGAAGTTTTCAGTACCTCCGAAATTGTTGTTCCAGGAGCCGCCCCCGAACGCCGTGATGCTCAATTTTTCGCGTTTGAGGTTAAAATTCCCGCCTAAATTATTTCGGCGATTGCCAGCCGTAGCGTTGAGGCCGCCGGTTAAGCCTTGGAGTTGATTTTTAGTAATGATGTTAATCACGCCCGCCGTTCCCTCGCTGTCGTATTTAGCCGAAGGGGCCGTGATCACCTCCACCGACTTGATAACTTCAGCGGGAATCATCTGGAGCGCTTCGCTGATGCTCCGCGCCATAATACTTGATGGCTTGTTGTTGATCAGTACTTTAATGCTGCTGCTGCCTTTTAGCTGGATGGTACCGTCCGGGTCTACGGTCAGAAGCGGTACTTTTTTGAGAACATCGACGGCGGTTCCGCCTGCATTGGTCATGTCTTTTTCGGCATTGTAGACCAGCCGATCATCTTTGTCTTCAATCAGGGATTTTTCGCCGGTGACGACCACTTCGTTAAGGGTGCGGTTATCGGCCTGCATCTGAACATCCCCCAGCGCCACATCCGGCTTCTCCGCACTAACCAGTACGTTGTTAATCGTTTTGCTTTCGTAGCCAATAAAACTGATCACCACCTTGTACGTCCCGGCTGCTACGTTGTTGATAGCAAACTTCCCGTTCTCATCCGAGGTAATCCCGCCGACCGGTTTCCCCGTTTCTGGATCCAGCAACGCGACCGTGGCAAATTCCACGGGTTTGTTCAGCGTTGGATCCATCACCACGCCAGTGATGCGAAAGCCTTTGGCATTGGGTTTAAGCGTGGGTAAAACAGACGGTAGTTTAGGCGGCGAGGCGGGTTGTTGGGCCCAGGCGCAGGTTATAAAACAGGTGAATATGGGGAGTAATAGTTTTTTCATGCACCAGGGATTGCTTACAACAGAGAACCATCTTGAGTGATAGCTAAATAAGCAAAATAGGGCAAGAATTTACTAGTTAAACTTTGGCAATGGGATTAAAATAATTCTTGAAGTATTCCAAGAGTGGTTAGAATTATAAAAATGACGTTTTTGGGGCGAAAAGAACGCAATGGTGCCCCAATTCAGAAGAAAAGATTCAAGGCTGAAACTTTCGATTCGTGATAAAATCGTAGTCGGTCAGGGTACGGAGAAACGCAATAATATCCTGCTGTTCTGAAGCCGTTAGTGGGATGCCGACGCGGTTATTTTGCCGGAAAAGCGGATCTAATTGCGGATTATCTTCCATTCCAGAGGCGTAATGCTTTAGAACGGCCTCAAGCGTGGCGAACCGCCCATCATGCATATACGGCACCGTAATCGCTACGTTTCGCAGGCTGGGAACGTGAAATTTATTCTTATCAGTCTCCTGCAACGTAATGCTGGAACGCCCCGGATCGGGCTGTTGATTGGTCGGGGAGGGGGGCAAACCATTGTTACGAAAACTTTGGTCGGTGAACAGTTCGCCTTTGTGGCAGGAGGCGCATTTTTCCTGGAAAAGTGCCAAGCCCCGCAGCTCTTCGGTGGAAAGATTACCCCCGGATTCTTTCCGTACGTATTTATCGTATTTTGAATTGGCCGACACCAACGTCAGCATAAACTGCGACAAAGCTTTCAGAAAACGCTCGTTCGTAATCTGTTCGGAGCCATAAGCCGCTTTGAACAGGGCCGGGTAGCGCCCGTCGGTCTGCACTTTTTTCAGCACATTGGCCATTGTGTCGCCCATCTCAACCGGGTTCTGAATGGGCGAGAGCGGCAGCAAATCCAGATCAACGATCCCGCCATCCCAGAAAAAATGCGAGCTCCAGGCCACATTCTGAATGGCTGGAACGTTGCGGGTACCTACTTTGTCTTCGATGCCGTGGCTCAGGGGGTGATCGGTATGAGCGAAAGCCGTAGAGGGCTGGTGGCAAAAATCGCAGGTGATGATGCCGTTTTGCGAGAGTTTTCCGTCGTAAAAAAGCGCCTTGCCGAGGGCCACTCCTTCAACCGTCAGTGGGTTGTTCTTAAAATCGTAAAGTGGATCAGGAAAATTAGCCGGTTTAATCCAGTTATAAGGCGTGGCTTTGTATTCGACAGGGTTTGGATTTGGCTTCGGCTCCTCGTTGGCGGGCGAGTCGGATTGGCAGCCAAGGATAAATGCCCACAGTGCAGCGACCAGTAAAAACCCTATTTTTTGCCAGCGACTCATGTGATCAATTGGCTTTCAAGCCGGTAAACTCAAACATCTGGGCATAATTGGCGGCAACTTCTGCCGAGACATTCGCTACTGCAATGTCTGAATATTGCCGCAAGCTTAAGCGGTTGGGACCGTCGAAAACGCGCAAAACATCGGCTTTGATCATCACTTGCGGAACCTTCGTTTCACTGACCTGCGCGATGGTTCCCTTGAAAGCAACCGTAATCGTTTTCAGATTATTCAACGTCCGACCGCTGTAGCCGCCAAAAAGACCAATGTGGTACGTAAAGGTGTTACCGGTTTCTTTGGTGATTTGCGGCGAACTACCTTCCAACTTCAGGAAAATATACCCCGAATTCCAGTTCCAGTACATACCGCCCAAATGGCCCCCCGCCGGATCAAGTACGCCCGTCCGCTTGCTGATGTCCATCGTATTGCGCAGACTATCAACGCCAACCAGATAAGTAAGGCTGGTATAATCGCCAACCGGAATGTTGCGCAACGTAATGAGTTGGGAAGCAGGATCCGATTCTTTGACGAGAAAATAGCTGCTATCCTGGGGCACGGTATATTCAGTGCCGTCGGCTTTGCGGAGGCGGATATTGCTGATGTAGTAATTAAAAAGCGTTACGTTGAAGGTTTCTCCCGAACTGTTTTTGTACGAATCGGTGGTTAACTTCAGATCCTGATTACCAGCTACATTGTCAAATCGAATTTGTAATTGGCCGGAGGGCGTCACCGATTCCGGGCGATCACACGACCACATAAAGCCAATCGAACCACTTAAAGCCAGTAAACCATAGATAAAAAGTCGCTTCATACCGCTTGGGAAGTTACATCAAATTTACAACGGAAAAGGCCACCGATTCGTATGGATTTACCCGAATTAAGCGGGATTATAACCACTCATACGATTCCCGGAGGCTGTTTCAAGCCGGAGTATGACTGATTAGCTTAGCGTTTCTTTCTTCAGTTTACCAGGCATTGCTTTGCGCAGTTTTTCTACTTTGGGAAGCGAAACACTGCGGATATAAGGCTGGTCTGGGTGTAATTTAAAGTAATTCTGGTGGTAATTCTCGGCGGGGTAAAACACGCTGAAAGGAACCACCTCCGTCACGACGGGATTGCTATAATGCTTCGACGAGTTGACTTTCCGAATGGCGGCTTCAAGGGCTTGCTTTTCCGCTGGAGTCCGATAAAAAGCCATCGAGCGATAATCCCGTCCAACATCTGGTCCCTGGCGGTTGGGTGTGGTAGGATCGTGTCCGGCAAAGAAAGCGGTCAACAAATCGGCATAGCTGATTACTTTGGGGTCGTAATAGACCTGTACGGATTCCGCATGGCCTGTCTTGTCGGTACTAACCTGTTCGTAGGTCGGGTTTTTCAGGTCACCGCCCGCGTACCCCGAAACCACTTCCCGAACGCCCCGAAGCTGGTCAAAGCCTTCTTCCTGCGCCCAGAAACAGCCGCCGGCAAAGGTCGCAACCGCCTCACCGGGTTTAGGCGTTGGCAGTTTGGCGGGCTTGGTATCCTGCGTTTGACCCTGAGAATAGGCCAACCATAACAATGTTGTAACAAACAGAGCCTGAATAGATTTCATAGTAAAAAGGGTTGTAATTAAGTAACAAATTTTGTTGATTGCCCGTTCAGAAATACCCTTTAAGTAATAAACCCCGGTACAAACGAGCCGGGGTTTATTGCTACACACTAAAGTATCCACGAAAAACACTGTTCTCAAGAGTGGATCAGCATTTCCTTCCACACTATTATTAACTCAACAAAATCACACTTCCTACAGTGTCAGGTATATATACGAATAAGCCGGGAGTTTAGATTCGTTTGTGTCTTTGCGCAGGAAGAGCAATTAGCAAGAAGAATGATTTAATGTACAGGAAGAACGGAAAGTAAAAATCAGCCTTTTGTAACTTATAGACACAAGAAGGCCGAAAGGTCCGAAAAGCAGCCTAAACCCCATGTGATATGTCAAAGGAACAAAAATCAACAGTCTCGCGGCGGGCCTTTCTCGACCTGACGGCGAAAGGAACGCTGGTATCTACGGCAATCCTCAGTGGCTTTCCTACCATTGTGCCCGCTTCAGTATTTGGTAAAAATGCGCCCAGCAATCGAATCAATGTTGGAGCCATTGGAACAGGACGGATCTCGCGGGGACACGACATTCCGGGCGTCCTGCAATATGACAATGCGCTGATTATGGCGGTTTGTGATGTGGATAGCAAACGGGCCGAAGACGCCAAAAAGCTGGTAAATGGTTTTTACACCAAAAAAGCAGGCAAAGACTATGACGGAGTGCGCGTGTACACGGATTACCGCGAACTATTAGGTAATAAAGACATTGATGCTGTGCTGGTGAGCACGCCCGACCACTGGCACGCGCCGATGGTGGTGCACGCCGTCGAAGCCGGGAAAGATGTATACATGCAAAAACCCGCTTCGCTGACTATTTCGGAGGGTCGGATGATGGCCGATGCCGTTAAACGGACCAAACGGATTGTGCAGGTGGGAAGCCAGCAGCGGTCATCACACCAGTTTCGGTATGCCGCCGAGTTAGTACGAAACGGGCGTATTGGACAGCTAAAGACCGTATACGTGGGTTTGCCCGGTGATCCGTCGGGCGAAGAAGAAGCTGAAATGCCGATTCCGAAGAACCTGAATTACGACATGTGGCTAGGGACAACGCCGGAAGTCTACTACACCGAAAAACGAGTTCATCCACAGAAAGATTACGACCGTCCCGGCTGGTTGCGTTGCGAGCAGTTTGGTGCGGGCATGATCACGGGCTGGGGCTCCCACCACATCGACTGTTCGCATTGGGCGATGAATACCGAACATACAGGGCCGATCGAAATATGGGGAAAAGCAGATTTTCCTAAAAAAGGGCTGTGGGATGTACACGGCATTTTCCGGACCGAGGCGCTTTATGACAATGGGGTTCACATGATTGTGAGCAACGAGCTACCCAACGGCATTAAATTTGAAGGTACCGAAGGCTGGATTTTCGTGTCCCGGGGCGATTCCTCTGTGACGGCCAGCGACCCGATTGCCAAGCAGAAAGCCGCCAAGGCGCTGGATGCCAGCGATCCGAAAATCATTGAATCGGTAATCGGACCGAACGAAACACACCTGACTGTCAGTAAGGAACATCATGGTAACTGGCTCGAAAGCATTGCAAGCCGCAAAGAACCCATTGCCCCGGCGGAGGTAGGCCACCGTTCCTGCTCGGCCTGTTTGCTGCACCACGCCGCCATGAAACTGAACCGAAAGCTATACTAGGATCCGAAGAAGGAACAGTTTAAAAATGATCCGGAAGCGAATAAATTGCTGTCTCGTTCACAACGGGAGCCGTATGCCATTAAAGCGCTGGCCACTACTAAAACCCGTTAATTCGTTGTTAACTAATTATTTATCATGAAGTTATTGCCTGCTGTTGGTAGCCTGTTCATGGCTACGCTGATTGCTGCCTGTCAGTCATCGGACAAAAAAGATGACGACACCATTCGTCTGATTACCCTGGATCCTGGCCATTTTCACGCTGCTTTGGTACAGAAAACAATGTTTGATGGGGTCGATTCAGTTGTGCATGTATACGCCCCCGAGGGATCGGACGTGCAACTCCATCTGGACAAAATTCAGGGCTTCAACACCCGCACCGAAGACCCGACTCACTGGAAAGAAGAGGTTTACCGGGGACCTGATTTTCTGGAAAAAATGCTGGCCGACAAAGCGGGTAATGTTGTTGTTATGGCGGGTAATAACCGCTTGAAAACGGATTACATTCAGAAATCTGTGGCGGCGGGCTTCAATGTGCTGGCCGATAAACCCATGACCATTGACGGAGCCAACTTCCAGAAGCTGAAAGATGCGTTTGAGACGGCAAAACAGAAGAACGTGCTGCTTTACGACATCATGACCGAACGTTACGAAATTTCGACCATGCTGCAACGGGCTTTTTCGCAGCAACTGGACGTGTTCGGAACGCTGGAAAAAGGCACCCCCGAAAATCCGGCGGTTACGAAAGAAAGTGTGCACCACTTTTACAAAAACGTTTCGGGAAGCGTGCTGACACGTCCGGCCTGGTTTATGGATGTGGCACAGCAGGGCGAAGGGATTGTGGACGTAACCACGCACTTGGTTGATCTGGTGCAATGGGAGTGTTTTCCAGAGCAAACGATTGATTACCTGAAAGATATTAATCTAACATCGGCGCGGCGCTGGACAACGGATATGACGTTGAGCCAGTTCAAAGCCATCACCAAGCAGGATGCTTTCCCGGATTACCTCAAGAAGGATGTGACCAAAGACAGTGTTTTACAGGTGTATTGCAATGGCGAAATCAATTACCAGCTTCGGGGCGTACACGCCAAAGTATCGGTGATTTGGGCCTATAAAGCACCCGAGGGAACGGGCGATACGCACTATTCCATCATGCGCGGCACCAAAGCCAATCTGATTATTCGCCAGGGCGCGGCCCAGCAGTATAAACCAACGCTGTATATTGAACCAGTAGCGGGCAACACAACTTTGGAAGCCTCTTTGACGAAGTCTCTGCCAGCGATCAAACAGGAGTTTCCGGGTGTTGACGTCAAAAAATCGGGGGCCGGTTGGGAAGTGATTATCCCGGAAAAATACAAAGAAGGCCACGAGGCGCATTTTGGGCGGGTGGCGCAGAAATACATGGAATACCTGAAAGCGGGCAAGCTGCCGGAATGGGAAGTACCCAACATGATTTCCAAATACTACACCACCACACAAGCCCTGGAACTAGCGAAAAAAACCAAAAGTGCAGTAGCTAAAAAGTAACAGACCGGGACCGAATGGGCTCATAGCTTATTCGGTCCCTTTGCTGGATTCCTGAAACGCTCATTTACTCATTCGCTCTTTCCTCCCTTCATTCTTTCACTCATCCCCACTTTCGCTCTTTAAAATGAAAGAATCACAAGCCAATCGGCGTCAGTTTATTAAAGAATCGTTTGCAACAGCGGCTGGTTTGACAGGCATGGCTGCCTTGCCTGTGGAATCGCTCGGCGCTCCGGCAATCAGATCCACTTCCCCGCTGGCGGATGCGCACGGGAGAACCATTCAAAAGCCGACAGCCGCTCGGATTCGGTTTTCGGTAATCGGGCTGAACCACGGGCATATCAACGGGCAGGTTGATGCTGTAACGGCGGGAGGCGGTCAGCTGGTTTCGTTCTATGCCAAAGAGCCAGATCTGGCGGCGGCTTTTGCCAAACGCTACCCGCAGGCCAAACAGGCAGGCAGCGAAAAAGAAATTCTGGAAGACCAGTCAATTCAACTGGTCGTCAGCGCCTCCATCCCCGACGAACGGGCTCCGCTTGGCGTGCGGGTTATGCGGGCCGGGAAAGATTATATGGTTGATAAACCGGGTATTACGAGTCTGGAGCAACTTGCCGAAGTGCGTCGGGTGCAGAAAGATACCAAGCGTATTTTCTCGATCATGTACAGTGAGCGTTTTGGCAACCGGGCCACGGTCAAGGCGGGTGAACTCGTAAAAGCCGGGGCAATCGGCCAGGTGATTCAGACCATTGGGCTAGGTCCACACCAGATGAACCCCAAATCGCGGCCCGACTGGTTTTTTGACCGCAAACGCTTCGGCGGCATTATCTGCGACATTGGCTCCCACCAGTGTGACCAATTTCTGTTCTTTACCGGCTCAACCAAGGCTGAAGTGGTGGCTGCGCAAGCGGGCAACGTGCATCATCCGCAGTACCCGAAGTTCGAGGATTTTGGCGATCTGATGCTGCGCGGCGATGCCGGAACGGGTTACATTCGGGTAGACTGGTTTACGCCGGACGGTTTAAAAACCTGGGGTGATGGGCGTCTGACAATTCTGGGTACGGATGGATTTATCGAACTCCGGAAAAACGTGGACATTGCCGGACGAAGCGGTGGAAATCACCTGATTCTGGTCGATCAGAAAGAGACGCGTTACATCGACTGTAGCAAACAACCGCTTCCGTATGGCGAGCAACTGGTGGATGATATTCTGAATCGGACCGAAACGGCCATGTCGCAGGCGCATTGTTTTCTGGCGACTGAACTAGCCCTGAAAGCGCAAAAGCAGGCACAGAACCCAACGCTTAAGCAATAAGTCCCTATGCGAAAAAATCGATGTGCAAACGTAGGAGTACTCGGGCTAATCTTTTGGCTGTTGACCGCTGGTCTTGGCTGGTCCAAAGATGGTGTTAACTGGAAGAAAGTCAGTGTGCTAGTGTATACTAAAAACGGGAAAGGATATGTTCATGACAATATACCCAACGCCGTGCAATGCATCCAGAAGTTAGGAAAACAACACGGGTTTAAAGTCGATGTTTCGGACGAGCCAGCGGTTTTTTCGGAAGAGAATCTTAAAAAATACACGCTGCTTATTTTCCCGAGTACCAACAACGACGTATTTGACACCGACGCGCAGCGGCTGGCTTTCCGGCGGTATATCGAAGCGGGGGGCGGCTTTGTTGGCATCCATTCCGTCATGGGAACGGAGCGGAACTGGACCTGGTTCAAGCGGATGCTGGGCGGCACGTTTGCCTGGCATCCGCGTTTTCAGAAGCTTAAGATTGACGTAATCGACCCGAAACACCCTTCGATGGAAGGCTTGCCCCGTGTCTGGGAAAAAGAAGACGAGTGTTATTTTGCCAAGGAAATGTCGCCAGGTCCAACGGTGATCATGGCCCACGATCTGACTTCGCTCGACCAGGCTGAAGCGGAGAAAATTAAAACGTTTGGTGGGTCGTATACCGCACTGTACCCCGCCGCCTGGTATTACAACTTCGACGGTGGGTATACCTGGTGTACCGCCTTGGGTCACCACAAAAAAGACTACGAAGACCCGCTTTTTGTCCAGCACATTTTTCAGGGCATTCGCTACGTAGCTGGCCAGGTCGGGAAGGTAGATTTTGGCAAAGCGTACGCGGATTCGAGAGACACACCCATTCGGTGAAACACGGTGGCTAAGAAATAAGTACCTCGTTTTTTAACGCCCGTTGCTGGTCAAAATCCTGAATGTTTTGCAGGGTAGTCTGCGCAATACCCTGCAAGGCATTTTGGGTAAAAAAGGCTTGATGACCCGTGATCAGCACGTTAGGAAACGTCAGCAAGCGCATGAAGGCATCATCTTTAATGACCGTGCTGGACAAATCTTCGAAGAATAAATCGCCTTCTTCTTCATACACATCCAGGCCCAGGTAGCCAATGTGCTCGCTTTTGAGCGCTTCGATGGCGGCTTGGGTGTCAATCAACGCGCCCCGCCCCGTATTGATCAGCATAACGCCTTTCTTCATTTGCTGGATGGTTTTTTCGTTGATAATGTGGTGGGTTTCCGGCGTGAGGGGGCAGTGGAGCGAAAGAATATCGGATTCGCTAAAGAGCTGGTCCAGCGACACATACTCGATACCGATTTCGTGAGCTTCATCATCCTGAACCAAGTCATAAGCAAGAACCTGGCAGCCAAAACCTTTCAGAATGCGGGCCGTCACGTTACCAATTTTTCCTAACCCCAGCAAACCAACCGTGCGTTGGTAGAGGTCAAAACCCATCAACCCATTCAGGGAAAAGTTGCCTTCTTTGACGCGGTTGTAGGCGCGGTGCGTTTTGCGATTAAGCGTCAGAATGAGCGCAATGGTGTGTTCTGCAACTGAATAGGGCGAGTAGGCCGGAACGCGTACCACCCGAATGCCCGCCTCATGGCAAGCGGACAGATCAACGTTGTTGAAACCAGCACAACGCAGAGCCAGCAATTGGACACCCTGGTCGCGCAGTTTCCGAACAACCGTTTCGTCAACCTTATCATTCACGAAAGCGCAGACAACCTCCGAGTCCTGGACCAAACTGGCCGTTGTTTGGTTTAAATGAACGTCGAGAAAGGACAGTTCATAGCCAAAAGGCTCGTTCATTTCCGTGAAAAAATGGGTGTCGTACGCTTTCGAACTGAAAAAGGTAATCTTCATAAGGCTTTAAGGAGTGATGTAGCCGCAAAAATATACCCGAAATACTCCCCTGGTGCTGATAAAAAAAGGGTTTCTACGTGCTTTTTATCATAGGAACTCCTCTTTTTGGGCCATCAACGGGGATTGAATTGCTGTAAAAAGCTCTCTTTATAGCTCCGGCTCATCGGAATCTGCTGCGTGCCAATCACAATTTCGGTTTCATTAAACGACTCAACTTTGTTGATGTTAACGGCGTAAGAACGATGAACCCGGACAAGTCCGGGCTGTTGTACACGCTCCAAGATACCGCTCAGTGTTTGCCGGAGAACGTACTTGCGGTCGGTTGTAATCAACGAAGTATACACATTGTCCGCTTCCAAATACAGCAAATCGGTCAGGTTAACTTTAACAAACTGGTAATTCTGCTTGATAAAAACGTAATCGTTGATTTGCAGAATGGTTTCGCGGTCGAGGTGGTTGCGCTCGGTGGGGGAGGGAGTTGCGGGCTTTTTGCGCTGGGTAAAGTTATGAATGGCCAGCTCGATGGCGGTACGGAGACTGGCTAACTGATAGGGTTTGTTGACGTAAGCAGCGGGGTAGGTCTGTTTAGCGCGGTTCAGCGTCTCGCGATCACTCAGCGCCGTCAGATAGATGACGGGGACGGGTCGTTCGGCCGTTAAGTGCTGGACTGTTTCAATGCCATCCCAATCGCCTTTAAGAGTGATGTCGCATAGCAGCAGATCGACGTGCTGCCGTCGGAAAATGTCGAATGCTTTGCGGCCATTACTGGCGACGCCCACCACGTAGTAGCCTTCTTCTTCCAGACTATCGCTGAGTTCCATTGCCAGAATGCCTTCATCCTCAATAATCAGAATATGGATGCGCTCATCGATGGCTGTCATGCTGGTTGGGTATAATTAAAAGTAACTGTTGAGTATACAATAGTAACAAATATAAGCTAGCCCGGTCTATTTAGGTAGTTTATGGACTAGTTTCTCACCGACTGCTGTTGCGCAATAATTGCTTGGGGTCTATTTTGGTGAAGTCAGCAAAGGGTTTAAAAAAAAGAGGAGTTATAGATTTGCTGTTAAGCTCCATAACTCCTCTAACTAATTTTTTAGTGATTAGCTCCGCCGGGGCCGTGAACGTGACCGTGGGCCACTTCGTCGGCGGTTGCGTCGCGTACTTCTACGACTTCTACGTCAAAGTTCAATTCCTGCCCAGCCAGTGGATGGTTGGCGTCGATTGTTACGGCATCTCCCGCAACGCTTGTAACCGTTACCACCTGACCATGATTGGCGTGAAACTGCATGCCAACTTCCACTTTCTGCCCGCCGAAAGCACTCATCGGAACCTCCTGGATTTGCTCAGGATCCCGTTCGCCGTAGCCTTTTTCGGGAGATACATTTAGTTGGAAATGGTCGCCGGGTTCTTTCCCTTCGAGTCCTTCTTCCATTCCTGGAATCAAATTTCCTTCACCATGAAGGTAGTACAGTGGCTCGCGTCCAGCGCTTGAGTCAAGGATTTTACCTGAATTGTCGCGCAGCGTGTAGTGGATAGCAGCCACTTTGTGTTTTGTGATTTGCATGACTTCAAAAAGAAAGTTTGGGCAAAGTTGTTATCATTTATTCTTGTAACCAACAGATCCATGAATTCTCCGGCAAAGTTTATCCATCGGGTTCGATGAATTAACAGCCTGACTTCTGAGAGGCCTAAGACGGTTTCTGAAGCGCTTGCTGGAGCTCTGCACGGGTGCGTTCCAGCTCATCTTTTGTGCGTCTTAATTCAAAATGAGTATTAACTAACTGGGCTAACGCTTTGAGTGCCAGAAGCTGGTTCTGCGTTAGAGTACGGGGGCGGCTGTCGATCACACACAACGCGCCGAGGGAATAACCTTCCGCATCCATCAGGGGAACGCCCGCATAAAAAACCACATTCGGGTAGCCGGTAGTCAGTGGATTGTCGGAAAAGCGGTCGTCGAGTCGGGCGTCGGGAACGATAAAAATCTCATCCGGTTCCAGAATAGCGTGGGCACAGAACGACTGCTCCCTGGGGGTTTCGCTGGCTTTTAAGCGCTGTTTGGATTTAAACCACTGCCGGTCTTTGTCGATCAGGCTAATGGCAGAAATCGGGGTACGGCAAATTTCGGAGGCTAGTAGCGTAATGGCGTCGTAGTCAGCTTCGGGGAGGGTATCAAGCAAATTATAGCTAGCCAAAGCTTTTAAGCGCTCTTCTTCATTATCAGTTATAGCGGCGGCCTTCATACCGGGTTAGAATATAAGTTTTCAATTTGGGTTTAAGTTAAACTATTTGGTATCATAATTTGATTATACTTACACAAAAATAAGGGTATACTGGGTCGGCTTTTTCTATGCTTTATCTCATTCTCAGCATTTTACTTTCTGTACTGCTTCTTCTTAATTTTCGTCTTTTTCCCCGTTTTCAAGTTAATACCTTCCAGGCGATTGTGTTTAATTATGTGATTTGCTTTCTAACGGGTTATCTATTGTTGCCCACTAACCAGACATTCAGTATTGATTTCTCGCAAACCTGGACCTGGTTGGCATTGGGGTTGGGCGTTGGCTTTATCGTGACGTTTCTGTTGTCGGGGGCCTCGACGCAACGCATGGGTATGACCGTAACTTCGCTGGCCAATAACCTGTCTTTGGTTATTCCGGTTTGCTTTAGCCTGTTTGTATTTAAAGCGGGCGGAAAACAATTTGACAGTTTAAATTACCTGGGCCTGGTGTTGGCACTAGTGGCGGTTGGACTGAGTACCCTTCAGAAAGAACCTGAGGCCGAAGCCGGAATAAATGCCAAAAAGCTAGGCCTAAATATCCTGTTGCCGATAGGCGTGTTTCTGATGTACGGCATCACCAACACATTGATCAATTACATGAATATCCGTTATATACCGTCGGCGGACAAAACCACGGCAGTCACCCTAACCATGGTGGCGGGGGCGGTGGTCGCGGGTTTTCTAATGCTGTTTGTTCGGATCATTCGCGGGCAGGAAACCATTTCCTGGCGCTCGATGGTGGGTGCCGTAACGCTAGGCATTCCGAATTATCTGAGTTTTTATACCTTGCTACTGGCGCTCTCTGCTTTTGGGGGCAATGGGGCTTTTGTCTATCCACTGTACAACATTGGCGTTATTCTGGTAGCCGCCCTGACAGCAGCGGTTTTCTTCAAAGAGACCCTGTCTACCCCCAATAAAGTTGGCCTGGGACTGGCTATTGTGGCAATCGGGCTTATTTCGTGGCAGGAACTAGCGGCACTTCAGTTTTAAAAAATACCCCACTTCGGCCCAAGTTAGAGCAGAAATGGGGTATAAAAGAATAGTACCAATTGATTAGTATGCCGGTTCTGTTACCGTTGTACGAGCCAGAATAAAGCTCAGCAAATCCTCATTCAACTGATCTTTGCTGGTTACAAAAAGGCCGTGCGGCTCTCCTTCGTAAACCAATAAAGTTGACTGGGGAATGAGTCGGTGCGTTTGTTGACCTGAAGACTCGAAAGGAACCGTTTTGTCCGAGTCCCCGTGAATAATCAAGGTTGGAACGCTGATGGTCGGTAAATCAGCCCGAAAATCCGTTTCGGAGAAAGACCGTACGCAATCCAGCGTAGCTTTTGGCGAGCCAAACAAGGCGAGCGTTTTGTTCCAATCCAGCAGCGACTGGCTAACCGGGTGGCTTAGCAAGTTGACCCCGTAGAACTGCTTTCCGAATGTATCCAGAAAATCGGCCCGGTCTTTTTTGATGTTTTCAACCATTTCGTCGAACGTGCTGCGATCAACGCCATCCGGGTTGTCCTCCGTCTGAACCAGATAAGGCGTTACGGCGCTAATAAACACTACTTTCGAAACCCGGTCTCCGGCATATTTGCTCATGTAACGGGCTACTTCCCCGCCGCCCATGGAGAAGCCGACCAGGGTTACATTTTGTAAATCAAGTTCTTCAAGAACCGCCCGCAGGTCATCTGCCAGCGTGTCATAATCGTAACCACTCCATGGTTTGCTGGATTTTCCGAAACCACGGCGGTCGTATGCGATGCAGCGAAGGCCTTGCTGAGGAAGTTCCGTCAATTGGTTTTCCCACATTTCGTGGCTTAATGGCCAGCCGTGAATGAAAACAACAGGCTGTCCGGTTCCCCAATCCTGATAGAACAGGCTAACATCGGGGGCGGCTTGGATATAACTCATAACGTTAAAATTGGTATGAATAAAAGATACACATTTCTTGTAACTTCCAGTAGGGGAGATGGTTAAATAATTGGGCAGAAATTGTATGAAAGTCCAGTTAGTTTAGCCAACGGGTAGTGGCTAAATACCAGCCGCCGTAGGTCCTTTATCTAAGAGGTGCGCTAGCGCAGAATGAGACGGTCCTGAGGAAGAAAGCTTTGTCTTTCCGGTCTGATGCAGATACGTAATTTATTTCTGATTGATCGTTACTCTGGCGATTCCGATACGTCCAGATAGCAAACTGTTAAGACGTGTGAACCAATCTGAATCCTTTTATCAACTTGCCCTGACGCTGGTAGCTGGCGTGGGAGATGTCCTGATTCGGCACCTAATTAGTTATAGCGGCTCAGCTACGGCAGTGTTTCAATCTTCAGCAGGCAAGCTGATGAAAATACCGGGCGTTGGCGAAGTAACAGCGCGGGCAATTTTATCACCGGAAGTACTTAAAGAAGCAGAGCGGGTTACGCAGCAAACAGAGGCGCTCGGCGTCAAAACCGTTTTTTATACCGACAAGTGCTATCCATCGCGTCTGAAATCTCTGTACGATGCTCCCGCGCTGTTTTACTGGCAGGGAAATGCCGACCTGAACACGGGACGTACGCTTGGTATCGTTGGGACACGGCAGGCAACGGACTATGGCCGCCGGATGACCGAGGAAATTATTCAGGCCCTGAAAGCTTACCAACCGCTAATAATCAGCGGACTTGCCTATGGAATAGATATCGCTGCCCATCGGGCCAGCCTCCAGCATGGGCTACCAACCATTGGGGTAATGGCCTCCGGAATTGATGTCATCTATCCGTCTGTTCATCAGAAAACAGCCCAGGAAATGCGGCACCATGGGGCATTGCTGACCGAAAGTAGGCCCGGGACGAAACCCGATGCGCATCTGTTTCCGGCCCGAAATCGGATCATTGCCGGCCTCAGCGATGTGGTTATTGTGGTTGAGGCGGCGGCCAAAGGTGGAGCTCTCATCACCGCCGAATACGCCAACAACTACCACCGGGACGTTTTTGCCGTGCCGGGGCAGGTAAATCAGTCGTTTTCGCAGGGTTGCAATAAGCTTATTCGTGAAAATAAAGCCCAGATTTACACCCGTCCTGAAGATTTGGTAGAAGCCCTGAATTGGGATAAGCCTTTGGAGATGCATACCAATCCTTTGTTAGACCGAGCGTTGGATTTTACGGAAGAAGAAAGCCAGGTGATTGCTTTGCTGCGTCAATTAACAGACGAGCACATCGATGATATAAGCTGGAAAACCGGTTTGCCCATGGGAACATTGGCTGCTTTACTCCTCAATCTGGAATTTAAAGGGATAATCCGTTCGCTACCAGGGAAGAGGTATGGCCTTGGATAGGAATTTACGGAATAAAAGAGCAAAATCGAACTAAGTTAAGTTTATATTTGTCGAACAAATAAATCAGGCTTTGATTACGCATGATTGTTGCTCCAATTCCAGTTAACGAACTACAACGTCTGGCTGCCGTGCAGCGATATGCACTTTTAGACACGTTGCCAGAGGCGGAATATGATCGGATTACCTGCATTGCTTCCGAGCTTTGTCAGACGCCGGTTGCCTTAATTAGTTTAATTGATGAAAAAAGGCAATGGGTTAAATCACACTATGGACTAGCCGTCAGTGAAGTCCCGCGTGACATCTCTCCCTGTGCACATACCATCAATTATGATCATCCTTTAATTGTCGAAGATACGACAAAAGATGAGCGTTTTTGGGACAATCCGGCGGTAATTAATCAGCCTTATATCATTTTTTACGCGGGAATTCCGCTCATCTCTTCGGATGGGTTTGCCGTAGGGTCAATCTGCGTGATTGATCATCAACCGCGCCAGTTGGCCCAGGACCAGCAGATAGCCATGAAGGCATTGGCTCAGCAGGTGGTGCTATTAATGGAGTTGCGCAAGACCAACGCTGAGCTGGCCGAAGCCCGCCGGGATGCCGAAGAACTAGCTCAACAAAAAGCTTACTTGCTGGCTACGCTCAGCCACGAAATCCGTACGCCGCTGCACGCGTTGGAAGGGTATACGCAGGCCTTATTAGATAATACAAAAGAAACTACTCAACAAAAAGACTTGAAACGCCTGCAAAATGTAGGCAGGACCTTGGTTCGCATGGTAAATAATATTTTGGATTACAGTAAATTACAGGCAAATAAGGTGTTGCTGGAAGAAGCCTCTTTTTCTTTGTCGGAGCTTTTGCAGGAAACGGCTAATTTACAGGAATGGCAAGCGCGGCAAAAAGGACTAAAGCTGAGTGTAGAAGTTGACAAAAATATACCGACTACCCTCAAAGGTGATTCGACACGTTTATTGCAGGTAATGACCAATCTGCTCAGCAATGCGCTGAAGTTCACGCGAGAGGGTGAAATTGAGCTTCGGGCGCGGCTCCTAGAGGCTTCACAAACGCACGCGACCCTAATCGTCGAAGTGAATGACACGGGTATTGGAATTCCGCAGGAAGCCATCAAGCATCTATTCAATGAATACATCCAGGTTTCGGTGTCCACAACCCGCGAATACGGGGGAACTGGTCTGGGGCTGGCCATTAGTCGGCAGTTGCTCGAACTGATGGGAAGTCGATTAGAAGTACGTAGCGTAGTTGGTCAAGGAACGACATTCTGGTTTCAATTGACGTTGGCGATTGAAGTGGCTAAAACGCCCCAGGTTATGAATGAGGAATCGTGGTTAGAAGGAACTTACATGGCCGTTGATGATAACCCCTTTAATACCAAAATTTTAACTTACTTTTTCAAAAAATACGGCGTACAGGTTGCCGTTTTTAACTCTCCTCTGGAAGCCTTGGAATCAGCTAAAAATACCCAATACAAAGGTATCCTGCTGGATCTGCACATGCCGTATCTGGACGGTTACGAACTAGCGGCGGCCCTACGTCCATTACAACCAGATACACCGATCATCGCTTTGTCGGCAGACGAAAGCTCGGAGGCGTCTGATAAAGTAAAAGAAGCGGGCTTTGCGGGCTTTTTGCCAAAACCTTTTCAAGCCCAGCAGCTAAAAGACCTGCTCATTAGAATTACGCAATAACAGCTTCTAAGGAATCATTTTCCGGAAACGAGCGTCCTGATCGGTTGTACGATTTGCGCCAGCGTATTCTTTGTTTCTTCACGAGACCAATAAGCGGTGATTAAAACCGTTGGTCTGGTTGTGTAGTTATAAGGATATGGAAAAGCTGCTCATCCCCTTCGCCCGGCGCCTGGCGTCACTCTGCATCATTCTCTGTATGGTTGGTGCTAGCGCCTGTAGTCAAAGCAGGTCTCTGACGGAAGCCAACTCGCCTGGTCCGGCTAAAAAGCTTCGCGTGAAAGTTGGCGAAATCAAAGAGATAAAGCTATCGGGGCGGGGTGATAATCAGGCTCAGTTGATTGGTAACTCCGACAATACCGAGGTTGTCGACGTATCCCGGCAACAGTTAACTCCGGCTATTGATACGCTTAAAAAAACAAATCCAGAACCGGTTATTTTCCAAATTAAAGGGGTAACTACGGGTACGGCGAAAGTCATGTTTTATGAAAAAATGGCTGGCGAAACCGGAAATGGCCAATTGCGAAAAACGTACCAGGTTCAGGTTGTAAACAAATAAGTAAGATTATTAATGAATGCAGTAAGCCACTGGACTTACTGCATTTGCTATTTAAAAGAATTGCAATGCTAATCAGTAAAAATCGAATTTTAGTAAGTCTTATAAGTTTAGTTTTCAGTTTTTATTCTTCGCTGGTATGGGCACAGGAAACAACCGTCATGACCGAGGTTGATAGCTTGCCTATTGTCTCCAGACCAGAAATTCCAGTCGATAGTATTATTGCGCGTCTTGAAAAAGGACATACAGCATTGAATGACATTACGAACCGCACAAAGCGTAGTTTTAGTACGTGGCAAATTGATGAGCGGCTTCCTGAAGTGCAATCGTATGTTAGTAGTATACGAACGAATTTGTCGCTTTACAATAAGGTGCATGACATGAAAAATTTACTCATGTTTCAGGTGCTATTGGGCGATATTCAAAGGCAGCTTAAAACTTGGCGGGAACAGCTATCGGGTTATGAAAAAGAACTGTCTGAAATGAATGGTGCCCTAATTTCTATTGCGCGCGATTCAGTGCTTGTTTTACCTACCGATAGCGCCTACAGGGCTTTGTATTTTAACTCTCTGAATGATTTAAGGAAGCAGTGGCTTGACGCTAGCGAATCAACCAATAAGAATTTAACGCGAATAAATAAACTGCAGGCTTCTGTTTCAGATAGCTATTTCGAAGTAGCTGAACAAACTAATGTAGTCAATGAACGCATTCGGGAATTTAATGCACGGATTGCTGGTAAAGAAACTGACTTTATATGGGCGATTCCAAAAGATATTGGTACGGATAATAACTTGGACCACCTGGTTGCTAAATCGTACGAAGGGCAACGGGATATGCTTTTATATTACCTAAACCGAAGCGCTGCCAACTGGTTTTATATGCTGGTTGTCGGTGTGCTTTTCTTTGTCTGGATTGCCAGAAATCGGGCCTTTATTAAAAATCAGGGGGAGAGTGCCATTGTTACCCTCAAGGATTTAAAATTACAATATATTGAACCTGTCCCTTTTTTAGCGACCTTAGTTATCGTCTTTAATTTTGCGCCTTTCTTCGACTTACGTCCACCTGCCGTATATGTAGAATTAACGCAATTTATTTTATTAGTCATACTTACGCTGTTATTTTTCAGGCGCTGGCCTCGGCAACTATTTTATTATTGGTTAGCCATTGTTACACTTTACATTTTGGTTGTTATTACTAGGTCATCGATCATTGATCCGGGACTATTTTTCAGACTTTGGCTACTATGCTTAAATGCTATTTCGATACTATTTGGTTATCTTTTTGTAACTCGAATACGGCAAGCTCTATCTCTGACCGGATTTATAAAACAGGTTTCTTTTATATACATATTATTAAATATTCTAGCGGTTATCTGTAATATTATTGGTCGCATTAGTCTGGCAAAAATATTTAGTACAGCATCTATCTTCGGTTTAACGCAAGCCGTCGGCTTATTTATATTGGTTCAAATTGTAAATGAAGCTTTTCGTTTACAAGTAGCCAGCGGTAAATTATCAAAAGGTGTTGCATCCCGCTTTAATTACACCCGCCTTGAAGTTGGCTTGCATCATGCTCTGAGCTTTATTGCCATAGTAGCCTGGGTAATTATATTTACGAATAACCTGTACATTTACAACGATGTTTATGCTTTAATCGAGCGTGTTTTAACGGCTGAGCGGAAGGTAGGTAGTACCACATTTACCTGGGGAAATATTGTGCTTTTCTTTATTGTGTTGTACTTGTCCGGTGTTTTACGAAAATACATCGGTTACTTCTTTGGCGAGACGGACGACGACCTTGGCGGCACGATTGGAAAGACAGATTCGCGCTTGGTAATTATTCGGCTTTTTATGCTGATCGGGGGCTTTCTGCTAGCCATTGTCGCCTCAGGAATCGGGCTGGATAAGGTTACCGTAATTGTCGGTGCGCTAGGGGTTGGGATCGGGTTAGGTCTTCAGAATATTGTCAATAATCTGGTTTCGGGGATTATTCTAATTTTTGATAAACCGTTTCAAATTGGCGATTACATCGAAATTACCAATAAAAAAGGAAGGGTCAAGAATATCGGTATCCGTTCGAGCCGCTTGCTGACGACCGAAGGCTCTGAAGTGATTATTCCCAATGGCGACCTGCTGTCGGGGCAGGTGATTAACTGGACAATCAACCACAAGGCGAAACGCATTGAACTGACCTTGAAGACAGACGCCGAACAGGATTTGCAGACCCTAAAAACACTCATTAAACAGGAAATCTCGAAGCATCCGAATGCGATTAAGCGAATGCAGCCCGAAATATTTGTCTCAACGATTACCAATGAAACCTTGGAATTGAAAGTCCAGGTATGGACCAACGCGGTGAACAAAGAAGATAACTTCCGCAGCGAAATCCTGCTGAATATTTACCGCAAATTTAAAGAGAAAGGCATCAAAATGGCTTAGTCAAGCAATTTAGTAAGAGCCTTGCAAAAAACGTGTATTTTTACCGCTTCACTGACCCAGGCGGATATATCCATGAAAAAAACAATTCTCTTATTTATCCTGATTAGTAGTGCCTTTCAAGCTTTTTCGCAGGGAACTGGCGCGTCCACAAAAGCAGCCAAAAAGAAAGACATGTCCGGAAATCCGGTTTTTCCCGGTTGGTATGCCGACCCGGAAGGAATCATTTTTGGAAAAAAATACTGGATTTATCCAACCTTTTCGGCGCCGTATAATCAGCAGGTTTTTATGGATGCCTTTTCTTCGTCTGATCTGGTCAACTGGACAAAACACAGCCGCATTATTGATACAACGTCCATCAAATGGGCGAAGCGAGCGATGTGGGCACCAGCCATCATTGAGAAAGGCGGAAAATATTACCTGTTCTTTGGTGCAAATGACATTCAAAGTGACAAAGAATTGGGCGGGATTGGCGTGGCCGTAGCCGACAATCCCGCTGGTCCATTCCGGGATCACTTGGGAAAACCACTGATTGACCGGTTTCACAACGGGGCCCAGCCCATCGACCAGTTTGTTTTTAAAGACAAAGACGGTCAGTACTACATGATTTATGGCGGCTGGCGGCATTGCAACATTGCGAAGCTGAAAGACGATTTTACGGGGTTTGTGCCTTTCGACGATGGGACGACTTTTAAGGAAATTACCCCAAAAAACTACGTTGAAGGGCCTTTTATGTTCATTCGGAACGGTAAATATTACTTCATGTGGTCGGAAGGCGGATGGACTGGGCCAAATTATTCCGTGGCTTACGCCATGGCCGATTCACCGTTTGGTCCATTTGAGCGCGTTGGAAAAATCTTACAGCAAGACCCTAAAGTGGCGACGGGTGCGGGGCATCATTCAGTAATTCAGGTACCGGGCAAAGACCAGTGGTATATTGTTTATCACCGTCGCCCATTAACGGAAACCGACGGCAATCACCGCGAAACCTGTATTGATCAGCTTAATTTTGACGAAAAAGGCTTCATCAAACCCGTTCAGATTACGGTAGAAGGCGTCAAACGCAATCGATTGCGGTAAAAATTGGCCGTCTACGCTCTTTCTCTGGCAACTTAAGTACTTGGCTTGAGCGTAGGCGTCGAACAAGTTATCTGGTCCAACACCGGGGCGCGAATTAATAAGATCTACTAAGTGAAAAATGAACTCGGGTTTTTGTCCACTGGCGTACGTCAGCGGGCGAAAACCCGATTTTTTATGACCTTTTAACGCTGGAAATATCCTTTTCCGCGTCGGACTATCGGTCAAGGTAAACAAGGACTTCTGCTAAATTTTATAACAACTCAGGTATTGATAATCGCAGTTCAGAATACAAGAAGCTGACTTACAGAGTCTCTCATTCTACCTTTGGCAGCTCAGGGAGATAAACGATTGCCGTTTAATCAACCAATCATTTTTCCAGTAGGGGGAAAGGGCCTTTAATCGGTCTTTACTACAAAGAACACAGTAAACAACATCATGAACGCGATTACCCAGTACGTAAAGAATGTAGTTTCTTGCCACAATCCATTTAAAAAGAGCCGTTTAACGCCGTTTTATAGTTTGATACTGCTGTTAAATGCCAATGTGCTTTTCGGTCAGGCCCCAACGCAGACGATCTCAGGGCAGATTACTGAGGCGGGAACAGGGCAGGCGGTGCCGTTCGCTTCCGTCGCCGTAAAAGGAAAACCTATCGGAACGCAGGCTGATGCTGAAGGAAACTACCAACTCATTTTGCGCCAGGCTGCCGACTCGCTGCTGGTGTCGGCGATGGGTTTTCAGACAATCACGGTGCCAGTTAATCCGCAACAGATTACGCAAATTATCCCGATCAAATTAACCCCGGTTGCCGCTCAATTGCAGGAAGTAGTTGTGCGGGCAGGCGAAAATCCGGCTTACGGCATCCTGCGAAAAGTAATTGCCCACCGCTCCCAGAATGACTTTCAGCAACTGGCTGGTTATGAATACCAGGCTTATAGCCAACTAGCCATCAGCATCAGCGAAATGTCCGAAAAGTTTCGGAAACGTAAACCGGTTCAGGCCATTATGAAAGCGTTGCAGGAAAAACAGGCGGGCAAGGAAGCCACAACGGTTCCTATTTTTCTGTCCGAAACGGTGTCGCAGGTATACGCCCGCCATCAACCACAACGCCAGAAAGAACAGATTCTGAAAACCAACATCACCAGTGCCGGTCTGACCGACGATAGTTTTATTGCCATGTTTACCGGAGCCGGATTCAACACGCTTAATTTCTACGGGAAGCAGGTTAGTCTGTTTAAGAAAGAGTTCATTTCCCCACTGGCCGAAGGAGGCCGGGCCGCCTATAAATATTTTCTCGCCGATACGGCCCAGATTGGTCAGCATGTTTGCTACGAAATCGATTTCGACCCTAAAAACAAGCGCGACCTGGTGATGCAGGGCAAAATGTGGATAGATACCCTAAGTTACGCCTTGGTGCAGATCGATGCGCACGTCGGAGCGGAAGCAAACATCAACTTTATTCGGGGTGTCGATATTGAACAGACCTACGAAACGGTCGATGATGCCCCGGGTGCCTGGTTACCAGAAGTTACGCGTCTGACAATTAGCGTTGACGAAGTGGTGAAAAACACGTTTGGTGCGACGGTTGATTACATGACATCCGTGCGCGAGCCGCAGGTTGGGGCGGTAAAGGATCTTGATTTCTTCGATACGGAAGTTGAAATGGCGGAAGATCGGGCGGAAAGTTCGGCGGACTATTGGCAGGCCCAGCGCCAGGCCGTTCCACAGTCGGAAGCCAGCGATGCAACGCGGGCCACCTTGAATGCGGTACGTGATTTGCCGTTGATCAAGGCGTATTCGCGGGCGGCTCAATTTGTGCTCAACGGGGGCAACATTCCGCTGGGCCGGGGAATCGAAGCAGGGTCGGTGTTTTCGCTCTGGGCGTATAATCCGGTAGAAGGCCACCGGCTGCAAGTGGGTTTAAAAACCAGTAATCAGTTTAGCCGAAACTGGCAACTATCTGCCTACGGGGCCTACGGAACCCGGGATCGGATCTGGAAAGCATCGAGTGAAATTGTCTATATCCCATCCCGAAAACCATTGACCATCGTCACGCTAAAAAATACGTATGATCTGGAACAACTCGGCGTTCGGATGGAAGATCTGGCCGAGAATCCCTTTCTTCGGTTCGCCAACCGCTTCGGGCCTTACCCACAAGCCTATTACCAACACGAATCGTTGCTGACGGTGCAACGCGATTTCGGTCCGAATTTTACCCATACCGTAGGGCTTCGCTACCACCGCTTTAACCCGGCTTTTCCTTTTGCCATTCAGTTACCCGCTGCTCAGGATTCCCAACCCTTGCTGATCAACGAATTCTGGGGAACCGAGGCGTTTCTGGAAGCGCGTTATGCTCCAGGGCGCTTACCATCCCGGCGGGTACCAGCGCGCCGCCTGCAACGCCGGGCCACCGAATCCGCCCCGGTTATTACGATGCGCTATACCTACGGAACGAGCAGTTCTTTTCAGGGTCAGGTAATTGGAGATTACCACAAGTTTCAGCTAAAACTGGACCATGCGCTACGTTGGGGGTTACTGGGGCGCACGCAGTATACGCTTCAAGCGAGATATACACCGTCAACGATACCTTATCCACTGCTTCAGGTACACCTCGGCAACCAGACTCCGTTCCACAACCGGAACGCCTATAACCTGATGAATTACGCCGAGTTCGTAAGTGATCGTTACGTTTCGCTGGCACTCGAACACAAATTTGAAGGTTTGCTGACCAATCGACTGCCGATGATCCGGCGCTGGGGCTGGCGAAATTTTGTAACCGGTAAGGTTCTTTGGGGGACATTAAGTGAAGCCAATCGCGGCTTGATTGCCACTCAGAGCAAGGAAGGTTTGCCGCTGCAATCCATAAACTCGCTCAAAAAAGAGCCTTATGTTGAGGTAGGTTATGGGATCGAGAATATTTTCCGCCTGGTTCGGGTCGAAGCCCTGCACCGACTCACGTACCGCCAGAGCCCGGGGGTAACGCCCTTTGCCGTAAAGGTTTCGTTTCAGCTTAGCCTGTAATTTCGCGCCATCCTAACGTGATTTTGTTGATATAGGGTTGAAAACTGCTTACCTAAGCAGTTTTCAACCCTATATTTTTTCTTATTTAAGTAATGTAATATGAATATTTATGTATGTGAATATTATTTTTGCGTTTATAAGCTCAACAAAAAACAGCAATCGTGTCAGGCAGAAACGTTGGTTTTGGGATACTATGTTTTCGACGAATCAACACTAGCCTCCTTATTATAAAATTAAAAAACCGTAACATATTGCTTGTCAAAGCAATAACAATGAACATTAAGCTACTATGCATCAAAGAAACTCTTCCCTGTTTTGCAACCACTTTTTAGGTGGCAACTTACTCTCAGTAAGTCATGGCCTGGTTGCTTACTTTTTGCTAGTTCTGCTGATTGGTTGCAATAATCCTCAAACTAACCCAAAGCCAACTAACTGGCCTGGAACATACGTAGGTACTATTACAACTAAATTTGTTTTGGGTACTCAAACAACGACAGCAACGTCTAAAAGTAAGGTTACCATCCGGGCGGGCGCGAAAAGCGGTGAAGTTTTGTTACTGCTCAGCAGCGAAGAATCGGCACCGATGGAAGATCCCTGGTCGGCCACAACGCAGGAAAACCGCCTGACGCTCCCAATGCAAAATACCGGATTTGATCCCAGCATTCAGGTCGAAGGCAATGCGACGTTGGCCGGCGATGAGCTGACGTTAATCCTGAAAGAAACGTATCTCGATAGTGAGCCTACCTTGATCCAGAATCACACGATTAAAGCCATTCGGCAATAAAGGGGTTCGCTAAAGGAGGCAATAAGTAAGTGGATTTGCTGCAATTTGAGTAGGTTTGCCGATCGTAAACCCTACCTAAATGCAACGGAGAACATTTGTCAAAAATACAGGCTTACTGGCGGCAGCCGTTGGTGCTTCTGGCCCAGCGGTATTGGCCGGTGCCGAACCGAAAGCGAAAAATAAACTGCCTAAATGGAAAGGCTTTAATCTGCTTGATTTCTTTGTACCCAACCCCTCGGCAGGCCGACGAGCCACGCAGGAAGAAGAGCTGAAATGGATACGGGACTGGGGTTTTGATTTTGTGCGTATACCAATGGCGTATCCAGTCTACGTCAAATTTGATCGCAGCCGGAACATTACCCCCGAAGAAATCTACCAAATTGACGAACGGGGCGTGGAGCGAATCGATAAGCTGGTACACATGGCCCACAAAGCTGGCTTGCACGTTAGTTTGAACCTGCACCGCGCGCCGGGATACTGCATCAACGCGGGCTTTCACGAACCGTATAACCTTTGGATGGACCAGGCGGCGCAGGATGCCTTTAACTTTCACTGGGCGATGTGGGCAAAACGGTACAAAAACGTTTCGTCCGACAAAATCAGCTTTGATCTGCTGAATGAACCCAGCATGCGGGCCGACATGAACGACCAGCATTCCAAACATAGTTCGGTGCCGGGCGATGTCTACCGCAAAGTGGCGAAAGCAGCGGCGGAAGCCATCCGGCGGGAAAATCCGAAGCATCTGGTGATTGCTGATGGCAACGATGGCGGTTCCTCAGTCGTGCCCTCGCTGACCGATCTGGACATTGCGCAGAGTTGCCGGGGATACCATCCCGGAATCATTTCGCATTACAAAGCACCTTGGGCCAACAAAGACCCCGAGAATCTACCCATTCCCAAATGGCCGGGACAAGTTGGCGATAAATACCTGAGTCGTGCCATGCTCGAAACGTTCTACCAGCCGTGGATTGAGCTAGTCAATAAAGGCGTTGGCGTGCACTGTGGCGAGTGCGGGTGCTGGAACAAAACCCCACACGATGTTTTTCTGGCCTGGTTTGGCGATGTTTTGGATATTCTGTCGAGCAACGGAATCGGATTTGCCCTCTGGGAGTTTATCGGCGATTTCGGAATTCTAGATTCCAAGCGGGCCGACGTTGCCTATGAAGATTGGCACGGGCATAAACTGGACCGAAAGCTACTAACCTTATTGCAAAAGTATTGATGGAAGAACGGCCCGTGTCTGAAGAAAAACAGGATTATTTGCCACTAAGTCTGGTGTATCAGTCACCGGACTTAGTGGCTATCAATAAGCCGCACGGTTTGCTGGTACACCGGTCGCCCATTGCGAGTGATGCCAGCGAATTTGCGGTGCAGCTCCTGCGCGATCAGTTGGGCCAGCGGGTTTATCCGGTGCATCGTCTGGATCGAAAAACGGGCGGTGTACTTCTTTTTGCGCTGGACGAAGCGATGAACGCGACCATGCAAACCCTGTTCATGGACGGGGGCGTGCAGAAAACGTACCTGGCCATTGTGCGGGGCTATACAGACGATTACCAGGAAATCGATTACCCGCTCCGGCGCGACGATGGGGTGGTGCAGGACGCTTTTACGGTCTTGAAAACGCTGCGGCGTACGGAAGTACCCTTGCCGCTCGGCAAGCACGAAACATCGCGGTATTCGCTCGTTGAACTTACCCCGACAACCGGGCGCATGCACCAGCTTCGGAAGCACATGGCGCATATTTTTCATCCGATTATTGGGGATCGTCCGCACGGGTGTAATAAGCAGAACCGACTTTTTAAAGGCCGTTTTGGGATGGATACGATGCTGCTACATGCCACTCAGATTCAGTTTCAGCACCCCCGTACGGCGGAAAAGATAACCATTACGGCACCTTTACAGCTAGAATTTGAGCGGATGCTGGAAATGCTTTTCGAGGACAAAATGGCCAAATTAGCTTGAAAGAGCGCTCAAATCCGGATTTGAGTAGCTTATAGAGGCCATAAACGCTTGGTTTAGGTTAAAAACAAAAACCATGCAAACCGTTATAAGTTTCCTGCTCCTGTTAGCTACCCTTGCTGCGCCCGTTCAGGTTTGGGCGCAGCAAAAGACTAGTTCGAAAACAACCGCCGAAAAAGTAGAGGAATACCTAACAAAATGCGCCAAGTTACAGCGCTTCAACGGCACAGTGCTAGCCGCGCGGAAAGGAACGATACTACTGAAGAAAGGGTATGGCTGGCGAAATGTCAGTAAAAAAATCCCCAACGATACCAACAGCATCTATCAACTAGGCTCGATTACCAAAACGTTTACGGGTGCCGTTATTCTAAAATTGCAGGAAGAAAACAAGCTGTCGCTGAAAGACAAGCTGCACAAGTTCTTTCCCGATTATCCCAACGGAGACAAGATTACGCTGGAGCAGTTATTTTATCATACCTCCGGGATCTATGATTTCAAGTCAATTTTATACGGTCCGGATAGCGCTAAGGTAACCAGGCCGGTTTCGAAAGCGTGGGTGTTAGCCCAATTTAAGGACAAGCCGCTGAGGGCGGAGCCGGGAACGGCGGTCAACTATACCAATTCCGGTTATTTTCTATTGGGTTTAATTGTTGAGAAAGTAACCGGTAAACCCTTTGAAACGGTCGTGCGGGAGCGATTTCTGAAACCATTGCGGCTGACGAAGACCGGCTTTGATCTGATCAATCTGAAAAATAGCGGAAAAACCACGGGCTATATTTTCTGGAAAGATTCGGTACTAGTAGAAACGCCAGCTGTCGATTCGACGGTTGCCTACGCGGCGGGTGGCATGTACAGCACAGTAGACGATTTATACCGCTGGTCGCGCGTGGTGCAAAACCGGACAATGCTGAAACCAGAAACCTGGGACTCGGCGCTGACACCACCAAACCAGGGAGCCTGGGGCTACGGATGGGGCGTTAGTTATTTTAACGAAGGGAAAAAGCTGATTTTTCAGAACGGAAATATTCCGGGTTTTGCCACTTTTTACATACAGGTCCCCGAAGATGATGTGGTCATTATTCTACTTTGCAATGTAGACGATACGTCGGATCTCACTTCCCTAGAACCCATCGCAACCGATCTTTTGAAAATCATGTATAACATGCCGTATCAACTACCAGTTGAACGTAAAGCAGTAGCCGTTGACGAAAGCGTGCTGCGGCAATATGTAGGCACGTATCGCCTGGACGCAGAACGGACAATAGCAGTGACGCTTGAGGCAAGTAAGCTTTTTTTACAGGTTACGGGCCAGCCCAAGTTTGAAATGTTTGCCGAAAACGAAACGAATTTCTTCCTGAAAGTTATTGATGTACAGCTTACGTTTGACAAAGACGCTGGTGGGAAGGTGTCGCAACTGGTGGTGCATCAAAATGGCGACCATGTTGCCAAACGGCTTTAACGCATATTCAAGAAAAGGATGCGATTATTGTCCAACGGGCAAAAGTTGGTCTGGGTCTTTGTTGCTATCTTTGCACTTTCGATCAAGCAATGAGACCATTCTTTACTGTAGCATTCCTTTCCTTCATTTTATCTCTTTTTTATTTTAATAGTCTTGCTCAAACCCCCACGCAAACCATTCGCGGGGTGGTCTATGATGCCCAGCAATGGCAGCCGCTTTCGGGCGCTTCGGTTTCCCTGCGGGGGGGCACAGTGTCGGGCGTCATCACCGACGAGCAGGGACGCTTTCGCCTAACCAATGTTCCCCTTGGACGGCATCAAGTGAGCGTGTCGTTTATTGGGTATGAGTCAACCGTTATCAACGAAGTCTTGGTGGAGTCTGGTAAGGAGCAGGTGCTGGAAATACGCTTGCAACCCGGAGCTACCCAACTCGGTGAAGCCACCGTCAGCGGTGCCCGAACCGACCGAACCATCAGCGCGGAGCACATCACGGCGGAGCAGGTACTCCGTTTTCCGGCCACGTACCTCGATCCGGCTCGGCTGGCAACGGCCTACGCGGGCGTGGTGAACACCAACGACCAGGCAAATAACATTTCGGTGCGGGGAAATTCACCCAATAGCCTGATCTGGCGGCTGGAAGGCGTGGAAATCGTGAACCCCAATCACCTCAGCAATGCCGGAACGATTGGCGACCGGCCAACGGCTTCGGGCGGCGGCGTGAACATTCTGAGTGCGCAGTTGCTGGGTACGACCCGATTTATGACCGGCGCTTTTTCGCCTGAATACGGCAACACTATCGGCGGAGTTATGGATATGGGATTGCGGCGTGGCAACAACGAAAAACACGAATTTACGGCGCAGGCGGGTCTGATCGGGCTGGATGTAGCCGCTGAAGGGCCTATTTCTAAAGCAAAGGGTTCATCGTATATCGTCAATTACCGGTATTCGTTCACTGGCTTGCTCGGCGCGATGGGCGTGTCGTTCGGCGGCGAAGACATCCGGTTTCAGGATTTATCATTCAATCTGGTTTTTCCGACCCGTAAAGGTGGCCGGTTCACGGTGTTTGGCGTAGGGGGTACGAGCCGCAATGATTTCACGGCAAAAGCCGATTCGGAGCAGGTCGAAGACAAAGACCGGTATTCCATTTATTACAAGTCGCGGATGGGAGTGGGGGGCTTTACCTTTACGCAGCCGTTGGGCCAGCGTGGCCTCTGGAAAACAGCGTTGGTCATTTCGGCCAACCGGAACGACCGCGACCAGATTTTGGCAAGGACCAGTACTGGATTGCCCGCTTATCAATTTGATTACAACGCCAATTCCCGCAGCTCACTCTTAAATTCCTTTTCGTATCGGCTTTCAAACCGGCATCGCTTGCAGGCGGGCGTTTACCTGACTCGCTGGTACGGTGCACAGCTTTATTTGGGCGGTGATAATGCAGCCGTTAAAGACCAGAGCTTTGATGAGGTTCTAGACGAAAATCACATCAATGGCTGGCTAATTGAGCCATACGTGGATTATCAATGGCAGCCCGTCGATCGGTTGACGATCAACGCGGGTTTGCACTACAATCATTTTACGCTGAATTCGGCGAGTCGCTCGCTGGAGCCACGGGCTTCCGTACAGTGGGAGGCGCGTCCGGGGCAGACGTTCTCGCTGGCGTACGGACTCCATAGCCAGACGCAGCAACCTGCTGTTTACCTGAGTTTCCCGGCCAATGGTACGGACAAATTAATCAGTGATCACGTAGGTTTTACCAAAGCACATCACTGGGTGTTGAACTACACACGGCAGTTGAGCGATGCCTCTTATTTCAAAGCCGAAGCATACTGGCAACAGTTGTTTGACGTGCCCGTATTGAGTCTCGGTTCGAATCAGGAAAACTACGCGGTACTGAACCAGATAAATACCGATTACATGATTGGTAATCTGACGAATACAGGCAGTGCCCGCAATCGGGGCGTTGAATTAACGTATCAGAAATATTTGTCGAAGAGCTATTACCTACTCGCTTCCGGGTCTGTCTATAGTTCACAATACTACCGGATGACGACCAAAACGTGGTACAGTACGCGCTTCGATGGGCGGTTTACAACCAACCTGACCGGTGGAAAAGAATGGCAGCGTAAAAGCTCGGACGGGTCAAATAGCCGGATTTGGGGCGTCAATGGCCGGATCTCCTACCTCGGCGGCTTCCGGGATCGGCCTATTGATGCGGCACTGTCGGTACAGCAAGGCTATACCGTCTATAGCAGCCAAGATTACAACGTAAAACTGCCGGACTATTTCCGGACCGACCTGCGGATTTACTGGAAAAAAAGCAAAGCGCGTTACAGCCGGACGCTCTCGCTGGATCTGCAAAACCTGACGAGTGCCAAAAATGCCGCTTATTTTTATTTTGATGCCGTGCAGGGCAAAGTCGTCCGTAAAAACCAGCTGGGCTTATTGCCAATTCTGGCTTATCGCTGGGAATTTTAAACCAAGAGGGGCTTAATAAATAAGTTGCGCCCGGGCAAATACCAATTTGTCCGGGCGTTTCTGCGTGCAAAGCGAACAATACTGGGGTGGTTTTGCCAAAGAAGTGCGTTAACTTACGCGATTATTAGCCAAATTTGCCGTTGAATCTTCCGTTAAACTCAAGCCATTCAATGAAAGAACAATCACGCAGAGCATTTGTGAAAAGTAGCGTTGTGGCCGGACTAGGCGCTAGCCTTCCCGTTAGCGCAGCGAAAACCCTGTTTGTCCACCACGTTTATTTTTACCTGAAAAATCCCAATAGCGCCGACGACAAGGCAAAATTACTAGAAGGATTAAACAAACTGGCCAAAGTACCAACGATCAAATTTGTCCATATTGGAACGCCCGCTACGACTAACCGGGACGTGATTGTGCGGGATTACTCCATTTCCTGGCTGTGTTTTTTCGATAGCCTGGAAGAGGAAGAAGTATACCAGAAACACCCGATCCACCTTAAATTCGTAAAGGATTATTCGTCACTTTGGGAGAAGGTGGCCGTTTATGATTCGGTGGGGCCGAAGCGGTAGGCTCCTGCCTTTGCGTCGGAAATAAAAAGTCAGTCTGAGTAAGCCTTGTCCATGGAAGGCTTACTCAGACTTTTTTGCTTTAACGGGATAAACAACTCAATTTTAGGTACATTTCAGACGCTACTCCTGGCAGTTTAACCATTCAATCAGTCAGTTGAGATAGTATGAGGTGGAAGAGAAAGGGATAAGGCGGTATTTTGTCGGGATCACTTCCCTTCATTAACTGCGATGCATTTCCTACTCACACTTTGGTTTACTTCCCTGCTGGCAGGGCCTACGCCGTTAAAAGACAAACCCCGCACCGTCCAGGCCGATTACGAAAAACTGGTCGCCGCCGAACGAAACTTCGCCCAATCCGCCCTTGATTTGGGTCTACGCGAGGCCTTTGTCGCGAATCTGGATGAAAATTCGGTTGTCTTCCAGAATCAGTTTCTGCCCGGAAAAGCTACCTACCAAAAGCAGCCAGCTTCATCGGGGAAGCTAACCTGGCGTCCAAATTACGCGGAAATCGCTGCATCGGGAACGCTGGGCTATACCACCGGTCCCTTTGAATTTCGGGCCAAATCGTCGGACGAAGCACCGGTTGCCTACGGCCAATATACCAGCGTTTGGCACAAAACACCCAGCGGCGAATGGAAAGCCCTGATTGACTTTGGATGCACCCACGCCAAACCCACCGGGCTAATTTCTGAGCTGAAGTCACCCACGCAATTCGCTGTTAAGTCTCTCGCTGCGCTGGATACATCGGTGATAAATAAAGAGTTGATGCAGACTGAAATGATGTTTGCGCAGATCGCCCGCACCCAAAACCTGCGGGATGCCTATGCCCGGGTCTTACCGGCCAGTGATTCCGTCCGTTTGTTGCGCGAAGGGTCGGTTGTCTATGAAGGAGCCGCTGCCAGAAAGCTGGTCGAAGCCGCAGCCCATCAGGTAGAGTACCAGCCGATTCAGGCCATTACGGCGCCTTCGGGGGATTTTGGGTATACATATGGTTACGCCATGTTCAAACAAAACAGACAGGGTTACCTGCGCATCTGGCGAAAACGGGCCGGAAGCTGGCAACTGGCGCACGAAGTTTTGTCGGTCAAACTCAGTTCGTAACCAACAAATAAGGCATGAAACTTTTATGGATCGTACTGTTGCTGGCCGTTTCATCGCACTTGCTGGCCCAGACTACCAACGCGGTGACCGGCCTGGTACAGGACCAGCAGGGAAAACCGCTGGAACTGGCGACTATTTTGCTACTTAAGGCGGTAGATTCAAGTCTGGTAAAAGGAGCGGTAAGTGATGCACAGGGACGTTATCATTTTGAAGCAGTTGCGCCGGGTTCGTACCGGGTAGCGGTTTCGTCAATCGGTTATCAAAAAGCCTATTCGGCGATTTTCGCAATCGAAACAAACGCTACGGAATCGCATACGCTGCCACCACTGATAGCTAAGGACGAATCGCAGCAATTAGCCCACGTCACGGTAAAAGGACAAAAACCTTTTATTGAGCAGCAGCTGGATAAAACCGTTCTAAACGTCGAAAATAGCCTTGTGGCGAGTGGCGGATCGGCCCTGGAAATTCTGGAAAAAGCCCCTGGCGTGGTCGTGGATGCGCAGGCGGAGCGGATTAGCCTGAAAGGACGGGAAAACGTGCTGGTAATGCTGGACGGGAAACCTACCTACCTGAGTCCAACGGAAGTGCTGGATTTGTTACGCAATACTCCCAGTAATAACGTCGAAACAATTGAGCTCATCAGCAATCCTTCATTGCGGTACGATGCGGCGGGAACGGCGGGGATTATCAATATTAGGCTCAAACGCAACAAATCACCCCAGCCGCTCAACGGCAACGTGACCGCCGGACTGGGCTACGGTCGTTTTCCGAAATACAACGCCGGATTGACTTTGAATGCCCGCCCAGGGCGGTGGAGTTTGTTCGGTAATTACACCCTCGACCAGCGCGACTACTGGCTGGTGGCCAACATCGACCGCCGTTTGGACCAGGCCGTTCCACCCACGTTGATCCGGCAGGATAGCTACCGCCCGGCGCAGAACCAGAGCCACAACGTTCGGTTTGGAGCTGATTATACACTCGGGAAACGAAGCACGGTAGGCGTGTTGCTCAATGGCCTGTATGGGCGAGGCAAATCACAGGGCGGTACGGAAACGAAAATTTACGCGGCCAATCAACTAACGGCTTCGGAGCCAACCACCAACGACAACCACCGAACCACGGATCGGCTGGCGGCAAACCTGACATTCCGGCACCAGTTTGATTCAACCCGCCGGGGTGGCGAAGGGCAGGAATTGCTCGTTGACATGGATTATTCGGATGCGTCATTTATACCCAATGATCAATTCATGACGCGTTATTTTGATGCTCAGGGAAGAGAAGCGGAGCTGCGTTATTTTCAACAACTCAACAGTACCGCCAAGTCAATTATTCGGGCGGCCAAGGCCGATTACATCTACCCATTTGATAAACGAACGACGTTTGAGGTCGGCTGGAAAAGCAGTTTTGTTTCCCTGAGTAATGATTTGCGGGTAAATACTGGCCGTGCCGGATCAGAGCAAGCCATTCCCTGGCGGGTGGATAGCAGCCGAAGCAACCAGTTTGCGTATCAGGAAAATATCCACGCCGCTTACTTAACGGGGCGCCGTATGTGGGGACCGTGGACGTTGCAGCTAGGCGTTCGGGCGGAAATGACGCAAACCGAGGCCTATTCAGTGACGGCCAACACCAGGGTAGAGCGTTCCTACCTGAATGTCTTTCCAAGTATTTTTCTGACGCGAACTCTGGGGGAGAAGCATAAATTCCAGTACTCGTTTAGCCAGCGCATTGATCGACCCATCTATAATGCGCTGAATCCCTTTATTCGGGTTATCAATCCGTATGCCTACCAGCAGGGAAATCCGTACCTCAAGCCGCAGTACACCGATGCTTTTCAGGTAGGGTACAGCTACAAGGAAGAAACGACGATCAGTTTTGGGTATAACCGCACCAGAGACGTTATTGCTGACATCAATGTGCAGGATGATGCAACGGGCGTAACCCAAATTACGTATGCGAATCTTGCGCAGCTAACCAACATGAGCTTAAATCTGAGCGCACCTTTCCGGTTCAATCGTTGGTGGAGTTCCCGCCAGGCGGCTAGTATTTTCCATAACCGCTACCAGGCTGAAATAGGCGGCACGGCTTTCGAACTAGGCCAGCTATCAACAACGCTATCGAGTACGCATTCGTTTGTGTTACCCTATGGCCTAACTGCCGAAGCGGTGGCTTCGTATAATTCGCCTTATGTTTTCAGCCAGAACCGAATCCGGGCTTTTGGGCAGTTGAGCATTGGGCTACAGAAAAATCTTTGGAAAAAGCGAGCCGTCCTGCGTTTCAACTGGAGCGATTTATTGCAGACCCAACGCTTTTGGGGAACGCTGCGGTTCCAGAACATGGACTTTCGCTACGCGACGTACGGGGAAACCCGCATCGCCCGCCTGACTTTTACGTATAATTTTGGAAACCGGGAGCTGAAGACCAACAACAGCAACCGCCGGACAGTTTCCGACGACGAGCAACGCCGAATGGGTCAGTAGCGCGTAAGTATTTAGGTCGATTAGTCAACAAGCCCGGGAAACTAGGGTTATTAAGAGGAATCGTTCAATCTTATCACAATGACTGCCATTCAACACACATCGACCTTTAAGTTAGGAGGTCAGCTTTCCATCCGCCGGATGGGTTACGGAGCTATGCAATTAACGGGCTCTGGCGTATTTGGCGAAGTAAATGACCGCGAAAATGCGAAGAAAGTGCTACAAGCTGCCGTGGCTGCTGGCGTTAATTTTATCGATACGGCCGAAGCGTACGGCCCACAGTTCAACGAATCGCTGATTGCGGATGCGCTCTATCCGTATGCCGAAGGGGTGGTTATTGCGACCAAAGGCGGCTTTGACCGGCCAGGACCTAACAAATGGGTGCCTAAGGGGGATGCTGAATTTATCCGCCAGAACATCGAAGGAAGTCTGCAACGCTTGAAAGTAGACACCATCGACCTGTGGCAACTCCACCGCTTCGATCCGAATACGCCGATTGAAAAAACACTGGAGCCGGTTGTTGCGGCGGTCGAGGCGGGTAAAATCCGGTACGTGGGATTATCCGAGGTGAGCATTGAGCAGATCGAAGAAGCCGAAAAAATAGTGCCGATTGTGTCCGTGCAGAACCTGTATAACCTGGGGAATCGGCAATGGGAGGAACTCGTGGACTACACGGCCCAGCGGGAAATGGCGTTTATTCCCTGGTATCCGCTGGCTTCGGGCCCCGACAAGCTGAAGGAAAAAATTAGCCACATTGCCGAAAAGTACGAAGCGACAACGGCGCAGATCGCGCTGGCCTGGTTACTAAAACGCTCCGAGAATATCTTATTAATTCCCGGAACCAGTTCGATAGGACATTTGGAAGAAAATCTGAAAGCTTCCGAAATTGAGCTAACCGAAGAAGAGTTTGAGGAACTGTCGAAATAAGGCAATAGCGAAAAAGGCGGCTCAGGTCGCCTTTTTCGCTAAAGTCAAACGGGTTATTTTTTGGAAACTGCGGCGATTGGTTTTTTAGTGGTCGTTGGCTTTTTCGTCGGCGTCTTCTTTTTCGCCGGGGCGGTTGTTGCCGGACCTTTTTGGGTCATTGTAACCGGGTCCCAATGCACCACCTTGTTTTCGAAATAACTTTCGTTGCAGGCGAGTACCGGCGCAGCGGCGCGGAAGCCAAACACCGGATCTTCAATGGTTCCCTGGCTGCCATTTCGGACGTTGGTGAAGAAGTCGCCGAAGTGTTTGGCGTGCGCATCATCGTCCTTCGGAGCTTCAAAGCGCACTTCTTTGACGGGTTCTGCCGTGCGGGTTTCAGGCGGATATTTAGCGTCATATTGCCGGACAAACTCCTGCTGTACGGGCTCTGTAAAGGTAAAGAAGCTGTCGTAATTGCCGTAACCAGGCGCAATCGGTAATTTTTTCTTGGTCAGGATCAGGTTATTCTCCGAAAACTCCACGGTTCCTTCATTCCCGATAATCCGGGTGACATTGCTGATTTTTCCTGCATTGGCAAAGTTCACCCGCAGCACCATCTGGAACGCTTCGTGCTGGTCGGTTTTTGGGTAATCCATGATGCTGGTCATGATATCCGGAACATCGCGGTGCTCTTTCCAATAGGCCAGGTTGCCTGACGAATAAATTCGGGTGGGTCCCAGCGTGTTAGTGACGAAGTGAACGCCCGTAATCAGGTGAACAAACAAGTCACCAGCTACGCCCGTGCCATAATCCTTGAAGTTCCGCCAGCGGAAAAAACGGATGGGATCGAAAGGCCGCTTGGGTGCATCGCCCAGGAAACGGTCCCAATCAACGGTTTGGGGGGTAGCATCGGGTGGGACGGAGTAGTTCCAGGCACCAATGGCGTTGAATCGATCACTGTTGGACTCGATATAATTAATCTGCCCAATATCACCGGCCTGTACCAGTCGCTTGGCCTCCTGAAAGGCTGCGCTACTGATCCGCTGGCTACCCACCTGCATGGTTTTACCCGACTTTTTCCAGGCATCAATCACCGCTTTTCCTTCGTTCAGGTGCTGCACCATTGGCTTTTCGCAGTAAACGTGCTTACCGGCTTTTAGGGCCGCAATGGTGATGTGATCGTGCCAGTGGTCGGGCGTGACAACCAGCACGGCGTCAACGTCTGGGCGGGCCAGAATCTCGCGAAAATCGCGGGTGACGAATAGTCCCGGATTATTAAAAGCTATTTTAGCCCGCTCAAGTCGCCCGGCGTATAAATCAGCGACCGCCACCAGTTCAACATCCGGATTGCGGAGGGCGGCCTGCGTATCGTAGTTTCCCTGGATACCCATGCCAATGGTAGCAATCCGAATTTTGTCGTTTGGACTAATTTTTTTTAGATCACGAATAATGGAAAAAGGCTGGGGAACAAAAGGTTTAGCCATGCTCTGGCCTGTCACCAAGGCGGCTGCCGACGACAGCGTTTTAATAAATGTGCGGCGGGAAGAAGACATAAAGTTAATGGGATTAGGTATGCAGTCTATAAAAGCAACTCAAGATAAGATTTTACGCTAAAATTTCGCGATTAAAAACACAAATGGCTTTTCCCGGCTTGTTTGGTAAACGAGAATGGAGTTATTGATCGATTACGTCCTATGCAAAACAAAATTGTTCTGGTGACCGGCGCCAACTCAGGAATGGGCATGGCAACCTCCGTGGAATTGGCCCGGAAAGGGGCTGAGGTTGTGATGTTGTGCCGAAACGAAGAACGGGGGCAGGAGGCGCTGCGAACGGCCAGAACGCAAAGCGGCTCGGATCGGATAGCATTGATGCAGTGCGATTTAGCGTCATTGGCCAGCATTCGGGCGGTTGCCGAAAAAATCAATGCGCGCTATCCCGTTGTGGATGTGCTGATTAACAATGCGGGCGTTGTCAATTTGAAGCGGCAAACTACCGCTGATGGCTTCGAAATGATGTTGGGCGTGAATCATCTGGGGCATTTTCTGCTGACCAATCTGCTGCTGGAGGCGTTGCAAAAGGGGAGCCAGGGCCGAATCGTGAATGTCTCGTCGGATGCCCACAAGGTTGGAAAAATTCACTTTGAGGATCCGCATCTTTCCCACTCGTTCAACGTCGTTAAAGGCTATGCACAATCCAAGCTGGCCAATATTTTGTTCACGCGGGAGCTGGCTAAACGGGTAGCAGGTAGTCGGGTAACCGTTAACAGCGTGCATCCCGGAGCCGTAACGACCAATTTGGGAATTAGCCGGGAAACGGGGTTTGGCAAATGGGTTTATTCTCTGTTGAAGCCTTTCTTTCTAACACCCGCCGAAGGCGCTAAAACCGCTGTTTATCTGGCCAGTAGCCCGGAAGTAGGCCAGTTCAGCGGTCGATACTTTTACAAAATGAAAATTGCTACCCCCTCGAAAAAAGCGCAGGACGATGGCTTAGCCCGTAGGTTGTGGGAGTGGAGCGAAAAAGAAGTAGGACTTTAACGAAAATACGCATTATCCAGGCGTTGTGAGCGTGCCCAAATAATGCGTAAAGCCCACTTTTACTACAAAATATCCAGCTTGACCCCCGACGCCATCAGGCCCAATAGAAGCAAGCCGAGCGCAATTCGATAATAGCCAAACACCTTGAAACCGTATTTTGTCAGAAAGTTGACAAAGCCACGAATGGCCAGAAGACCCACAACAAATGCGACGGCATTTCCAATCAGTAAAATCTGAATATCGTCCGGTTGAAGCAGTTTGTACGATTTCAGGAGCTTGTACCCCGTTGCGGCAGCCATCGTCGGAACGGCCAGAAAGAACGAGAACTCCGCTGCTTGGGTCCGCGAAAGGCCCTGAAACATCCCACCAATGATGGTTGCTGCCGAACGCGAAACGCCCGGAATCATCGCAATACACTGAAAAAAACCAATTTTTAGCGCTTCCGGGGCCGTAACATCGTAGTCGCGGGGGAGCGTCTTGATGAGCCGGTCGATGTAAACCAGAATAATTCCACCGAGAAGCAGCGAGATGGCCACCACCACGATGTTTTCCAGCATCGCATCGATCAGGTCATTCAGCAGAAAGCCAATGACGGCGGCGGGAAGAAACGCAATCAGGATTTTAACGTAAAAATCGAGCAAGCCCATGCGGGCTTTCGTCAGCCGTTGCAACGAAGCGGGCAGAACCGGATACCAGAAGGGAATGGTATTCTCGGCTTTGCGGGCCTCCACCAGAAAGCGACGGTGGTATAAAACCAGCACGGAAAGAATACAGCCAAACTGGATGTTGACCGTAAACAGCTTCGTAAATTCGTTGCTGCTAATGCCCGCCAGCGATGAGTAAATAATCATGTGGCCAGTCGAAGAAACCGGCAAAAATTCGGTTAGCCCTTCGATGATGGCTAACATAATCGCGTGAAAAAGACTCATTAATTAAGAAGGAGTGTTCTGGCTGGGATTGCGCAGAATGGCAAAGAATTCAAGAATAAAACCACTCATCACCACCAGCGGACCGACGGTTAGACCCAGTGTACCGAAACCAAATTCTTCGCTGTCCAGGCTCATGATGAAAAAGCCCAGCAGAATAACGACTACCCCGATAATCATCAGCGTGTAGTTGGATTTACCAAAAGGAAGTTTATTCATTCTTTTATAATTAACAAATTCAATATAATTCATCCAGCGACAGGCGCAGGTAACGATGCACCGCCTGGAATGTACTGACCAGACCAATGATCATACCCAACACCAGCAAGCCAGCCATGAGCATACCCAGCTTATCGAACTCCTGCAACATAGCCCAACCTTCGATATTCTGGTTAGCCAGTTGCTGCAAGAGGGCAATCAGAACCACCGCAATAACGCCCGCAATGAAGCCCTGCACAATGCCGCGCCACAGAAAAGGCTTTTGAATAAACGCATTCGTCGCACCGACCAGCTGCATACTCCGAATCAGCAACCGCTGCGAATAAAGCGCCAGCCGGATGGTGTTGTTCATGAGCACAACAATAATGAACAGCAAAATAACGGCAAAGCACGAAAGCACGATGTATACTTTTGTCAAATTCCGGTTGATCTCGTCGACGATGTTTTCCTGGTAAATTACCTCAAAAACGCCGTCTACTTCTTCCAGATCGTCTTTTACACCCTGTAATTTAGCTTCTTCAAAGTAGTCTTCCCGCAGTTTAATCCGGTAGCTATCGCGGAGCGGATTCTCAGACAAAAAGTCGTTGAAGTTTTCTTTGGTTTCGGCAATAAATTCTTTGGCGGCTTCATCTTTGCTAACAAACGTAATGGCCGGAGCCGAGCCATTGTAAAGCACGTAAGGCTTTTGGTTCAACTTGCCCTGTAAAGTCTGTAACTTGCTTTCGTTGAGGTCTTTATCTAAGAAAACCCGCACTTCGTTATTTTCTTTAATATACTGCACCAGCCTTTTCGACTGAAGCGCCAGCAGGCCGCAAAAACCAATCAAAAACAAAGCCGAGGTTAGGCTGAAAAGAATCATCCCACTCGGATACGAACCCACTTTCTTCTTTGATGCCATCCTGAACAGTACCGCTAATGTGCCAATATAGGTGATAATTAAGCTATTTCGCTGCCAAACCTGCCTACATCAGGTGCAAAAATAGGCATTTTGACCAAACCGTACCGTTAATACCGATTATAGAGCTGCTCTTTTAGGAAAATTTAAGAATAAATTATCGATTCGCCTGAAAAGGGGGGGAGGTGGGGTCGATCAAGGCCTGATAAACCAGCGATTGAAATTTCTCGTCGATATCGCTAAAGCTATTGGGGTATTTCTGCGTCATCAGCAGAATAACCAGTTCCTCCTTGGGATCGGCCCAGTAATTGGTTCCCAGAATCCCGGACCAGCCAAACGTACCAACGGAGGCCGGTTGCAGGATGGCTGACAGTTCGGTGGCCAGCGAGAATCCGAGTCCAAATTTATAATTGGCCAGACTAATTCCTCCAATCTGGTTGCTGGTCATCATCCGCACCGAAGAAGGGCTTAGAATCTGCTTGCCGTTGTAGTTTCCGCCGTTGAGGAGCATTTGCAGGAAAATGGCGTAATCGAAAGCCGTGGAACACAGTCCGGAGCCGCCCGACAGAAAGGTGCCTGTGCTTTTATAGTAGTCGGGATTGCTGCCGCCACGCACGGGCATCCGACGGTAAGCGCGGGTGGAGTCTTCGGTATGTAGCACAGTCAGGCGCTCGGCTTTGTCGGCAGGCAGGTAAAAATAGGTGTCTTTCATGCCCAGCGGCTCAAAAAGGCGACTTTGCAGAAATTGATCCAGTTTTTGGCCCGAGATAATTTCAACCAGATAACCCAACACGTCTGTGCTGAGCCCATAAGTAAAGCGTTCGCCGGGCTGGTGGAGCAGCGGAAGCTGAGCCAGTGTTTTCACAACGCCCGCCATGTTGGCGTTAGGCGTACCGATGCCGTTGGGAACGCGGTATTTTGCGTAAATCGACAGGGCTTCCCGCGAACCAATTCCCGGAATCGGATAGCCGATGCCAGAAGTATGCGTCAATAGATGGCGAATGCTTATTTGAGCTTTGGCGGGAACCGTGGTAAACGTTGTATCTTTTGGGTTGAACCGGCCCAGTACTTTAGTAGTGCGAAACTCGGGAATGTAGCGCGAAATTGGGTCGTCGAGCAGCAGCTTGCCTTCTTCGTACAGCATCATGATGGCTACACTCGTAATTGCTTTTGTCTGCGAGGCAATCCGAAAGATGGCGTCACGCTTGAGTGGTTTGTTGGCTTGAGCGTCGTCCAGACCGATGCCTTTGTAGTAAACAATCTGGCCACGCCGGGCAATTAAAGCCACCGCCCCGGGAATTTGTTTTCTATCGGCGTATTCCTGCAGAAAGCGGTCAATGCGCTGGAGGCGGTCCGGGCTAAAACCCACCGTTTGTGGCGGGGCTTCAACGAGGGTGCCGCGCGCAGCAGGGGCGGCTGCCGGAGCAACGGCGGGTTTGGAAACCGTGACCTGGCTGGCTGGTGCTGGCCTGGTCTGAGCAAAAACGAATCCTGTTAGCAGGGAAAAATAAAGGGTAGGTACAAATTTGTGCATGGTCGAGCCTGATTAAAGCGACACAAATTAAGGGAAAGACGGGAATGAAAAAAGCCCCGGATTCGGGGCTTTGTCTTGGAGTGTCTATGATTTAATTCCGGCGGCTCATCTCGTCCCGAATTTTGGCAGCTTTTTCGTATTCTTCTTTAGCCAGCGCTTCGTCCAGCATTTTCTGCAATTCGTCGTGGGTCATGTCTTTCAACTGTTCCGACAACGAGCGGGTTGAGCGAATCGACTGCGAAACCAATTCTTCCGGGTCATCCACTTCATCAGCAGCACTGGCGGTAATTCCGGCTTCCGAAAGAATGGCTTCGTACGTATAAATTGGAACGCTAAATCGAATGCCAATGGCGATGGCATCTGAAGGCCGGGCGTCAACCACGGTTTCACGCGTTCCATCGGTGCAGACAATGCGCGCGAAGAAAATGCCTTCACGCAGGTCTGAAATAACGATTTCCCGCACGGTGAAACCAAATTTTTCAGCAAACGACTTAAACAAGTCGTGCGTCATCGGCCTATTGGGCACTATTTTTTCAATTTCGATGGCAATCGCTTGCGCTTCAAACATGCCGATGATGATGGGCAACCGGCGGTTACCATATTCTTCCCCTAATACTAACGCAAACGAACCCGATTGCGACTGACTGGGTGATAAACCTAATATTTCTAATTTGATCTTCTCCACGAGGCAAATTTAGTAAAGAGCAGGTAAGGTTTAACGTTTAAGGGCTTGAAGTTTAAGGTTTAAAGATAGATATATCCAGAAAACCCGCAAATTTATACTCCCTAACGACCCAAAATGGCGTTAAACCTTACCTAATTACCTTAAACCCCTTCTTTCACCGCTTTTGTCAATCGGGGTAGCACATCGAAAACATCGCCGACAATGCCGTAATCCGCCGATTTAAAGAACGGTGCTTCCGGGTCTTTGTTGATAACTACAATTACCTTAGAAGAGTTTACGCCGGCCAGATGTTGAATAGCTCCTGAAATGCCACAGGCAATGTAAAGATTAGGACTAACCTTAATGCCGGTTTGCCCCACGTGTTCGTGGTGCGGGCGCCAGTCGAGGTCCGAAACCGGCTTCGAGCAGGCCGTGGCCGCGCCAAGAGCTTGGGCCAAATCTTCGACAATGCCCCAGTTTTCTGGTCCTTTCAAACCGCGTCCGGCAGAAACCACTAGATCCGCTTCCGGCAGCAACACATCACCCGTGGCTTTTTCCACGTTGGTCACCTTAATGGTGCCAAAATCCGCTTCGTTCAGCGTAGGCTGGAATGTTTCGACCGGTGCCGTGGCGTCGCTTTCTTCGGGCGTGAGCGTATTTTTTTTGATCGCCAGAATTTTCTTGTCGGCGGTTAACTCCGTGTAGGCGAAAGCTTTACCCGTGTAAATGCTCCGCTTAACCCGGAAGCCATTCGACAGATCGGGCAAGTCGATCACATTGGCAGCTAAACCTGCTTTCAATTTTCCGGCCAGACGGGCGGCCATGGCGTCGCCCAATGAGGATTTGGCTAGAACGATCACCGTTGAACCTTCCTGATTGGCCGCTTCGGCCACGGCGCTGGCGTAGGCCACCGTGTTGCCTTCGTTGAGTTGGGCATTGCTGGCGTGAAGTACCTTCTGAGCGCCAAACCGACCCGCTTGCGCCAGGGCATCTTGGCTGGCTTCGCCAAGCGCAATGGCCGTAACGGATGTATTTAATTTTTCGGCCACTTTAGAGCCGTAATAGACTGCTTCGAGCGAGGAAGCTTTCAGCGTTCCTTCATCAAGTTCTACAAAAACTAAGACTGACATAGTTTTATTATTTTAAGGTTGTGTGGTGCCAGATGACTGGTCTGAACAATTCATGGCGAATGCAGACGCAAATCACAGCACTTTAGCTTCGGTCCGCAGTAGTTTAATGAGTGTTTCTGCTTCGTCGGCAGGAATCATTTTACAGGCTCCGCGCGGGGCAGGGAGTTCGTAGCTGGCTACCTGCGTAAGCTTGTCGGTACCTGTTGGCTCCACTACTTTCAGAGGCTTTGTCCGAGCGGACATGATGCCGCGCATGTTCGGGATTTTCCAGTCGGCAATGGGTTCCTGACAACCCAGCACCAGCGGCAGGTTGGCTTCCAGTTCTTCTTTTCCGCCTTCAATTTCGCGGGTAATCTGGGCAGTATTTCCGCTGATGGCCAGCTTCATAACGGGAGAAATGGACGGAATGCCGAGCATTTCGCCAACAATGCCGTGAACCTGACCGCCGTTGTAGTCAATCGTCTCGCGGCCCATCATGATTAGGTCGTACTGGTTTTCTTTGGCAATAGCGGCAATTTGTTCGGCAACAAAATACGCATCGGTGGGGTCGGCGTTGACGCGGATGGCGTCGTCGGCGCCGATAGCCAGGCATTTGCGGATAACAGGCTCAGCATCCGCTTCGCCTACGTTCAGAACGGTAACGGTGCCACCCGTCTGTTCTTTGAGTTCAACCGCCCGCGACAACGCATAGTCATCGTAAGGCCCCGTGATAAACTGAACGCCTGCTTTGTTTAATTTGGTATTATTGTCGGTGAACGTGATTTTAGTCGTCGTGTCGGGCACGCTCGTTACACATACTAAAATTTTCATGTTGTTTGTGGTTTAGTTGTCCTTATGATTCTGATCGCTATCCTTATTTATTAACTTGACGAAGAGCGAAGTCATCCTTCAGAACCGTTAAAGACAATTTTTCGCGGCTAAAATACAAAGTTACAAATAATCCGTATGCAAGCATACTAATTTTATTTTATGAATAACCAACGAATTCAGCAATTACTAGCGTTCGTTCAGGAAGAACCGGACGATCCTTTCAATGTTTACGCCCTGGCTATGGAATACCTGACTGCGCAACCGGGCCAGGCGTTGCATTATTTTGAACAATTGCTCGACAGACATCCGGACTATCTGCCCACGTACTACCACGCGGCGGCTCTCTACGCCGACCTGGATGACCGGCCTAAAGCCGATATTCTCTACCAGCGGGGCATAGAGTTGGCGCGTTCGGCGGGTAACCAGAAAACAGTTGATGAGCTGACCCGCGCGTACCGGATGTTTCAGGATGACGATCTTTGAGCTTATCCAAAACTCGGTTTTAAACCCATTTACTTACCAAACCTAATCGTTCATGAAACGCATTATCCCCTTACTAGTCTGTCTCTTTGTGTACTATGGAACTGCTTTTGCCCAATCGTTCAGTAAAACGCTGAAAGAAACACCAGGAATGGTTTCGTATACTTTTCGTAACCAGTTTGCTAAAGATGTACCCGGTACGCTCGACAAAATCAAAGCAATGGGCGTCACGAATATGGAAATGTCTAACCTGTTTGGAAAACAGGCGAGCGAAATCCGAACCTGGCTCGATGAGCGGGGAATGCGCTGCACCAGCTACGGCGTTAATTACGACGATCTGGCGAACAAGATGGAAACCGTGATTCAGAATGCCAAAGCGCTGGGCGCGAAGTACGTGCGGGTGGCCTGGATTCCGCACAAAGGCGCTATGGATCTGGCAGGTATTCAAAAAGCTGCCGCTGATTTCAACAAGTTTGGCGAGCAGCTGCACAACAGTGGCTTGACGTTTGTGTACCACAACCACGGATATGAGTTTCAGCCGCACGAGAAGGGTACCTTGTTTGATGTGTTGATGAAAGAAACCAAGCCGGAGTATGTAAGTTACGAAATGGATATTCTGTGGGTGTTTTTTCCGGGCCAGGATCCGGCGGCCCTGCTCAAAAAATATCCTAAGCGGTTTAAGCTGATGCACCTGAAAGACCTGAAAAAAGGCGTGGAGGGTAACCTTTCCGGCGGCACGCCCCCCGACAACGACGTTGCTCTAGGCACCGGGCAGATCAATCTGCCTGCCGTTTTGAAAGCAGCGCGGAAGTCTTCCATTGAATTTTTTTACATCGAAGATGAAAGTTCGTCTGCTGAGCAGCAGGTGCCGCAGAGTATTGCGTATCTAAAGACGATTTAGCTGTCTGGAAACTATGGTCTATCTATAGGGTGAGGCATCTGTAGGGTCTTGAAATGTTCTAAGAAAAAGTACAACTATATAGTTCACCGTTAGGTAAAAACAGGGGATTTAATGGAAAATTTAAACCTGCATATGTAATTGAATTTCAGTTACATATGCAGGTTTAACAGCTTTTGAGTGTTTCTAGCTCAACATTTTGATTGACAAATTGTTACTTATTGCATAAGATTGGTGAATAATTGCATCTTTCTGTCTATCAACACATAAAAAGCACCATTATGAGTAACACAATCTCTACCAAGCTCAAGAGGCTATCGTTCCACACTTTACTCTGGTGCGGAACCGTTTTCGCCGGGACGGCATATGGGCAGGATGCTCCGATTGTTCAGCCAGCAGTTCCGGGAGCAAGCGCATCTTTTAATAATGCGACAGTTGTTACAGCTCTTGTCCAAACAGCTATTAACACTCTACAAGGCCTTGGTATACCTATTCCTAATATTGACTTAAATCTTTCAAGTGCGCTCAACACAGGGAATATCACTAATTCAGATATAAGTGACGCCGCTGTTGTTAATGTGACATTAGGAGTAGGGATATCCGTAGATCTACCATTTCCATTACCAGATATAAACGCTCCCCTCACAGGGGCGGCAAATGTTTCGGTACGTTCAAATCTAGCTAGTCCTTTTCCGGCAAATGGGCAACAAGCCGGATACGTAGTTAGTACGAATACAAGCCTTGCTGATGTATCTGTATTAGGATCTCGCGTTCAGATTCGGACTTATTTGGGGGAAACTTTGCAGCAAACGTTTGGCAATGGAGGAAATTTATTATCCGCAGGTTTAATTGGTGGAGCAACTAATAAATACCGTTTGGCTATAACGCCAACTTTACCCTGGAATAGAATTGATATTACGTTTACGGCTGGAGCAACAATAGGCGTTGGTGCTGCTGAAAGTTACAATGTATACTACGCCTTTGCTTCAGCTTCGGCTCTTCCTGTTAACCTCAAGCAATTCGAGGCAAGAACTCGTGAAGGAAAAGTAGATTTGTTCTGGCAAACAGCAGACGAGAAGGGAAACAGTCACTTCGAAGTGCAGCACTCACAGGATGGCTTGTCGTTTGAGACTGTCGGTAGCGTAAAAGGAGCCGGAAACACGAGTGCTGCGGAATTGCGTAACTACAGCTTTATCCACGAAGCACCTAAAGGCATAACCAACTACTACCGCCTCAGACAATTCGATGTGGATGGTAAATATTCTCTAAGCCAAATACGCTCAGCTTATATCGATCCTGATCTGGCGGTTGAAGTCAACGTATTCCCCAATCCGTCATCTTCGGAACTTAATGTAAGAATTCTCCGTCGGCGCGATCTGAATTTGAAACAGGCTAATCTGCAATTAATAGACGGACAAGGCCGCATTGTACTGAGCCGCGATGTTAAACTGACGCAGGACCGCAACGAGGTTTCTATCGATGTGTCAACGCTTGCTGGCGGTCAATACTTTATTCGTCTGAACGAGACAGGCAACGTAAAAGTAAGCCCGGTTAAGGTTCTGGTCGGAAAGTAACGAAGTGAACTGGGTGCAACCCAACAAAAAAGCCGAGGCTACTAGTCTCGGCTTTTTTGTTGGGTTGTATTGATTAGCGAACGAGGAAAACTTGCCCCCGGTAAACGACATTTTTGTCGCTATCCCGAATCAGGTACGGGTAACCACCTGCGGGCGCTGGCTGGCCTTCGTAGGTGCCATCCCAGGGCGTTTGGTACCCTTGCGATAGATAGACAAGTGAACCCCAGCGGTTGTAAATCAGGACCTCATACGTTGGATTAGCCGTCATGTTTTCAATCATCCACGTGTCATTGACGCCATCCGCATTAGGGCTGAAAGCATCGGGAATAAACAACATACTGCTCAGCTCAACAGTGACCAGCGCCGAAGCCTGGCACCCCTCGGGCGTTGTAGCAACTACTTGATAGGTAGTCGTTTCGGTCGGTAACGCTTTCGGATTCTGCTGATTTGGATTGTCCAGACCAGTTGGCGGCGACCACGTATAAGTAACCGGCGTAGGGGTAGCTGAAGCTTCTAAAGTAACGCTTCGTCCACTGCCTTGCAAAATGCGGTAGTGCGTCTTGGCCTGCAACTGGGGAGGAGCCAGTACTTCGACTCGTTTAGTGATACTAGCGGAGCAGTTGCCCACCGCTGCCGTTTTGTACGTAACCGTATGAATCCCAACACCAGCTTTCTTGGGGTCAAATTGAGCACCATCGATGCCCATACCCGTGTAGATGCCACCTCCCGGTGCTGCTGCCAGAGCAAAGGCAGGCGCCTCCAGACAGATCGGATTGATCGAATCCCACCGAATGGTCGGAGCCGCCGTTTGGCTCACAATCGCCACGGTAGACAGGTTGGTGCAGCCAACGGCATCGGTCACCCGAACCTGGTAAATCCCCGCCTGCGTCGTGTTCAAGTTGGCGTCTTTGGCCGTGAGGATATTTCCATTAAAATACCAAATATAGGAAACGCCACCGGTCCCTTTGGCTTCAAGAGTAGCCGTTTCGCCAGCGCAGACCGACAGCGAATTGGGCGTTAAGGTGACAGTTGGTAAAGGCTTCACCTCAACGCGCTGGGAGGCGGTGCCTTTACAGCTACTGGCCTGAGAATTAACACTCACGGCATAAACGCCCTGCTCTTTAACCGATACAGAGCCCGTATTGGCATTGGCCATCGCAACCCCGTCTTTGGTCCATTCGTATTGGTAGCCATTTCCCAGCGTTGTCGAAAGCGTGACACTGTTGCCAGCGCAAATGGTGCCGGACGGAGCCGCGGTGATGCTTGCGTCGGGACTGGGCAATACCGTAACCGTGACCTTTTCGGAGACCGTATCGCGTCCGCAGGTGCGGGCGGCACTTTTCCGAACCGTATAGACTCCGGCTTCAGAAGTGACCAGATAAGGTTTGGTTTCATTGGGAATATTGATGCCATCCCGTTGCCACTGCAAATTCCAGTCGGCGGCACTTTCGGTATGCAACGTATCCTTCATGCCCTGGCAAAATTGCATCTGACTCACTTTCTGACCTTTGTTGGAAACAACGGCGGGCGGTGGGTTCGTTAATGGGCAATCCACTACGGGTAATTGGAAATCCAGGCGAACGGCACCAATGCGTTGGCCATTCCGGTATTCTTCGCACAAAATGGTAAACAAAAATAAGCCCTGCTGATTGGCCGTGACGCTTATTTGACCCGTCTGCTGATTGATCGTGAGTGCGGGATTGCCGGGAATAATCTGTTGCAGGGAATAACCCGTACCCCACTGAACCAGTGGATAAGACGTGTAGGAAAGCGACTGGCCATTTACCTGCCGATCACTAGTATAACCGCGCATGGGCGTAACCAGCGAGTACCGGAGCTCATCCCCATCGGCATCGGTAGCCTGCATGGGCATGGTAAAGGGCTTGTTGATGCAAATGTATTCGCCGTTGGGGATGATGTAGGACGGCGTGGAATTAAGACGGAAATTGCCGTTTACGTTCATCGGCGGAAATTCCAGGTAAAAAACCATGCCTACGTTAACCGGATTGGCAATGTTGGAGACATTATTATTCCGACAGCAGCGTTCCCAAACGATGTAGTAGCCCTGTGGATCGTTGTAGGTACGCCAGTCGAAGGTGCGGGTTGCCGAGTAGCGGGCTTGCGTGGTACGCAGGGAGAGAGTCTGCGCGCAGGCCGTATTGCCATAACTAACTCCCGTTTTTGCCAGCAAGGGTAAGGTGATCGTCTCAACTAAGACATTTCCATTTTTGCTATAAATCAGGAGGGTAGCGTTGGGGTCCTGGGAGCCTGCCTCCGTAGTTTGATCATCCCAATACTGGTAAAGGTTGAGGGTAAAGCGGCCTTGCACACTGGGATCAGCGATCATGCTGATGCTCCCGCCAATGATGTGTCTGGCAAAAGCAGGCCAGGAAGAGAAGGTAAGAAAAAGCAGAAATAAAGTTGCTTTACCCGACCAGGCCACTTTTTTGGTCGGGTTTATGTGCTTAGAAGGCGGAAGCGATTGATGGTCGGAGAAAAGAAATAGCATCGTCAACTAGTAGAGTAAAAAGCATATCTAAAGCATTTGAATTTGCAATATGGTAACTTTAAGTTAAATATAAACGAAATACTTCACAACCGGCCCACTAGCCTTTTTATCAGCGCAGTTAGCTTTGGTTCGGCCACAGCGGCAGCGGCCAGAATTTTGGGCAAGCTTGCTTTTTCCAGCGTTTCAGGAATACATAGGTCCGTAATGACGGAACAGCCAAATACCTGCATGCCCATCTGGTGCGCAGTGATTACTTCCGGGACGGTAGACATTCCCACCGCATCGGCTCCCCACTGGCGAAGGAGTCGGTATTCTGACCGGGTTTCCAACTGCGGGCCGGTAACACTAACGTAAACACCTTGCTGAAGCGGTAACGCAAGTTCGTCGGCAATGGTGAGCGCTTTTTCGATGAGGTCGGGGCTGTATGGATCGCTCATGTCGGGGAAACGGTCGCCAAATTCGGCGGGAAGCTGGCCTCGCAGCGGGTTTTCTGGCAGCAGCAAACTAATGTGATCGTTGATAATCATCAGGTCGCTAACGGAAAAAGCCGGATTCAACCCCCCGGCGGCATTCGATACGAGCAGCGTCTGAATACCCAGCCACTTCATAACCCGAACCGGAAACGTAACCTGCTGCATGGAATAACCTTCGTAATAATGAAAACGCCCCTGCATAATGAGGACAGATTTACCGGCAAGCGTTCCCAAAATCAAACGACCGGAATGCGATTCAACCGTTGATACCGGAAAATGCGGAATGGTTTCGTAGGGAATTTCAACCTCAATAGTAACCTCATTGACCAAAGCGCCTAAACCCGTGCCGAGAATAATACCGACGGTGGGCAATGGCGTATTAAAAGCCCGAATAAATTGAGCGACTTCCTGTATTTGTTTGAGCATAAAGTAAGTACGAACCTACGTCCGTTATAAGTTGAACAGAAACGTTGACTACGAAGCGTTACAGCCCAATTTGCTGACCCGCGACATAACCCGTTGTCCAGGCATTCTGAAAGTTGAAACCGCCCGTAATGCCATCCACGTCCAGCACTTCGCCCGCGAAAAAAAGCCCTTTGTGCTGCCGACTTTCTAGCGTTTCGGGGTGAATGGCGGAAAGAGCGACCCCCCCACAAGTTACAAACTCTTCTTTAAAGGTGCTTTTGCCAGATACCTGAAATGAGCTATTGGTTAATAGATTAATCAAACGGTTCTGCACTTTGGCCGGAAACTCGCCCCACCGGACACCTTCGTCAATGCCTGCTTCGGTAGCCAGAGCCGTCCAGAGCCGGTTGGGCAGGCTAAAAAGGGCTTGTGAGGCGACTTGTTTTTTGGGGTGCGCCTGCCGAAACGCCTGAATCTGCTCGCGAATTTGGGTTTCATTCAGCAAAGGAATCCAGTTGATGCGGCACTCAAACTTATACTGACAGTTGGCCAGCTCACGGGCGGCCCAGGCCGACAGCTTCAAAACGGCAGGCCCGCTAAAGCCCCAGTGCGTCACCAGGACAGGCCCCCGGTATTCGTGTTTGAAGGTCGGAATCTTCACCAGCGCATCTGAGACGGAAACCCCCGCCAGCGCCAGCAGCGGATTGCCCGGCGTATTAAACGTAAACAGGGAAGGAACCGGAGCCATCAGCGTTTCTGCGTGATCAAGGCCAGGAATCCAGCGGTAAGAGGGCGTTTGTGGGTAGCCGCCCACGGCCAGTAGTAACCGGTCGGCCTGCAAAACCGAACCCGTGTTGGAACCATCATTAAACAAGACGAGCTCCCAGCCGTTTTCAGTGGGAGTGAGGGACGCAACCCCGCAGCGCGTACGAATGGAAATGCCCAGCCGTTCGGTTTCGCGCAACAGGCAGTTAATGATGGTTTCGGAAGAATCCGTGACCGGAAACATCCGTCCGTCGGCTTCGGTTTTTAGAGGCACGCCGCGTTTTTCAAACCACGCGACGGTGGCTGAGGCGTCGAAGCGTTTGAGCAGGGGCCGTAGAAAAGACTCGCCGCGTGGGTAGTTTTTAACCAATTTTCGGTGATCGAAGCACGCGTGGGTTACATTGCAACGGCCACCTCCCGAAATACGGACTTTGTTTAGTACCGAATTGTTTTTTTCAAGAATGGTTACCGTGGCGTTCGGGAATGTTTCGGCGGCGGCAATGGCACCGAAAAAACCGGCTGCTCCACCACCAATGACAACTATTTTCAGACCTGACATAGTAGGCCAACAGCGCAAAACCGTTCATTAGTTCGTAATATTCCTGTAGTTTTGTCCGCATTATGTTCTTCAATTCTTTTTTTCGATCAAATCGCAAATATTCACGCCGGGGATCATTCCGGAATGGTTATTCCCGGAATGGGTTACGGCTCCGGGGCAATACGATTATATTGCTGCTGATTTTCTTTATGATTGGTCTTTTTCTGCATTACGGCGGAAAAACCAAACCCGTCGTGGCTTTCTGGAACGACCTGAAAGGGCTGGTTGGCATTCGAACGTCGCCAGCCGATCGGACCGCAGATAACCCCTACAAGGCACCGGAGCCCGATGAAGACGTTGCTACTGCCGACAACTCGGAATCCACGGCTGGCGAGGCTTCGGCCAATAAACGCGCCAAAGGAAAGAAAAGAACAAAGACGCCGCCCGGCCCGCGGTTTGCCTTTGAGAAAGAGGTTGATTTCATTCTTCCCGCCTTTAAGTCATCCGATGAGATTATTCGGCACGAAGGCTACACGCTACGCTTTCAGGAAGCGTATAAACAGGCCGATTGGGTAGCCTATCCTTTGTTGGAAAACGAGCTTTTTGGCGATGCTGATCGGAAAAACGAGCAATTTCGGCCCGATCCGCTCGTGGCAGGCGGCACCGCTTTGCCGTCTGATTACACGCGTTCGGGGTACGACCGGGGTCACCTGGCCCCCGCAGGCGACTTCAAATTTTCGCAGCGGCTGATGAGAGAGTCTTTTTTTATGAGCAACATCAGCCCGCAGGTTCCAGAATTCAACCGGGGCATCTGGCAACAACTGGAAGACCAGGTTCGGACTTGGGCGGTGCGTGATAAAGGGCTTTACGTCGTGACGGGACCCGTCTTGAAGCGCGGTTTACCGACCATTGGTACGAAAAACCAGGTGGCGGTGCCGGGTCATTTTTATAAGGTAATTCTTTACTGCAACAATCCAGATATCCGTATGATCGCGCTTCTTTTGCCCAACAAAGGTTCGGAAAGTTCATTGAAGCAATTTGTGGTCACCGTCGATGAGGTGGAGCGCATGACCGGCATTGATTTCTTCCCCAAAATTCCCGACGATCTGGAAAAAAAGCTGGAAAGTGCCCGGCCAAGGGAGGTTGTCAGCCAGTGGTTTAGTCTGTAAGTATTACCCAAAATAAAACACGAAAAGGCTCAGCCTGAAGCGCAAAAAAATCCTTTGTGCCAGGTCTGAGCCTTGTTGGTTAAATGAACTTACTTAGTTACGTTTAGCCGTTGAGCCGCTGTTTTCCAACTCGTTCAGCCAGTTCTGCGCAAAAGCGCGGGCAGCCATCACGGGTTCTTTTCCCAGGCGGTACAGAAATTTCCAATCTCTGCCCTTATTCTTGTAGACCGGATTCACAAATTCTTTCTTGTAACCCATCGGCACTACTTTGGCCTCAAAATCAACCGTGCTGCTCAGGGCAATAAAGTCGCGGAGACGTTGTTTAACTACGGGCTTCACCTCCGAGTGCGCCTTGAGTTCGGCTAGCTGCTGCTTGCGTTTTTCGGACTGCTGCCGGGCGTTGGCCAGTTCCTGCTCGTTTTCAGCCATGAGCTGGCTGGCCTGCTGGTTGATGGTGGCGAGATACTGCTTTTTGAACTGCGCCGGATTGGTTTTGGCCAGGGCAAGTTGTTTTTTCAGGCTATTAATTTCTTGCGCTTTGGCGGTCCGTTCTTCACCCGTCAGGCTGGCCAGTTCCTGTTCCGTAGCCTGGAGCTGGGCACTAAGCGCCATCGCCAGCATTTCCGGGGAGAGTTGGGCCATCGCCTGATTGGTTGCCGCTACGCTTTGCTGGAGGCTATTCTGGTAGGTTTTTCTCAATGCTTCTTCCGACTGCCCCTGCGCCCGAAGCCGGTCGTAATCACTCTCGGAATCAACCGGGTATTTTGACTTCATCCATTCGCGGTAAGCTTGCTGACATTCGGCAGACTCAACGAACATGCGTACAACCTTGCCCAGTGCCTGAACGGCGGCGGCCCGTGAGCCTTCGGGGATTTGCCGGGCCATCTGGCGCATGGTACTGGTCGTCCGAAAGTTCCAGTAATCCGTATGCTTTAGGTTAGCTATGATTTGTTCTTTCGTACTGGCAGGATTCATGCCTAAATCAGCCAGGATGTCGGCGGGGCGGAAGGCTTCGAAAAGTACGCCGCTAACGCCCGCCAAAAGAATAAAAACAAACGTTCTCGTCTTTTTCATGATCAAAACTTTGCGGTGATCCCTAAACGCAGGGCGGCAACCCCATAACCTACTTCGGCGAAAGCACCTAATTTTTCGGAGAACAGATACCGGGAACCAATGTAACCAGCGAAGAACAGGCCGTTGCCGTAGGAGTTAACGTAGTCATAACCACGGCCGTGGGTGTCTTTGTAGCGGGCTGTCCGGAAGCCGAGTGAAAGGCCCACGTATGGATCAAATTTGCTATCAACATTCAATAATTCGCCGAGGTGGTAGGAGCCACGAGCACCGAAATACATGAATGTATACCGTCCATAATCGTATCCAGAGCTGGCGAAGTCAAAAGAGCCACCGACAGAAATATTATCCTGTATGTCAACTTCAAACGAAGCGCCAATTGGGATGCCGGCATAGACGTAAGAGCCAAGACCGAGTCCTGCGTTCAGATACGCGTTGCGTGAACTGCTGGCGCGAGGCGAAGATTGTTTGGCGTAGGCTGTTTTGCCAACCGGCGTACTCGTTTTATCGGCTACCGGTTTGGTTTCTGCCGCTGGTGAGGTGGTTTCCGCTGGGGTACTTTCCGCGACGGGCTTGGTTGCGGGAGCAGGCTTGGCGGCAGTTGCGGGCCTGGTTACTGTTGGTTTAGCAGCGGTCGATTTGGTAGTGAGTTTGCTAGACGCGACGGCGGAACTTTGTGGTTTGGCCTTGGCGGTCGCTGGCTTGGCAACGGGTTTCTGCTGGGCTTTGGCTGGCATCACGAGCAAGGCAATGATCCAGACGAACAGAGTAACTAAAACGAGCTTTTTCATGGTGTTTTTCGCCGAAGCGATTCAGTAGATTTGTTGTTGTTTCGTTGACAAACCTAGCACCTTGCGGGTCGCATGACAATTAAGTCCTGCATGATTTGCTCATATTGCTGTGGCAATTGTGGCTAATCCATGCCTGAATTGTAGTTTTAATAGGAAGCAACTCAACAGCAAATGCCTATCAGTGCAGCGAAAAAGCGATTTGCTTCCGGTATTAACGTTGGATTTAGAGCTAGACCGCAAAAGATAATAGGCGGAAAGAAGGACTTCCTGAGGAGGAGAAGAAAGTCGGTGCCATCGATTAAGCGTTCATAAGGAGCATGTCGCCTAGAAGCATGATACCGAACAGTAGATTTCGTATACTTATAATCATATTTTATTGTACTTTAGGGTTAAGGCATTGGCAGCTAGGCAGTTATTTTATAATATTCGAAAGACTTACTCGTAACGATACTGACCTATGTCCTTAAAATGTCCTGCCTGCCATTTTAGCACAGTGGAGCGGATCCCGAGACCGTTTCTCTTGAAGCAATTGCTTCCTTTTTTGCCGGTAAGGCGCTTTCAGTGTTGGAGTTGCTCCAGAAAATTCTATCTCTTTAATTCACTCAGCGAATGAAAAAACAATTCACAGTTTTCGTTTTTTTGGTAGTCTGGTTCCTGGCTGCTAATTTCTTGATGGAAATTGACTTTTGGAAGCCTTATCTGCACCGCATCGTCATTGCGCTGGTGTCGATCATAGCAGGCATGAGTGTAAGCGCTACAATAGCGATTTTGACCTTGAGTTTAACGGACCGCGTGTTGGATAAAGTGCAAACGATAGGGGCGGATGCCAATCCTACCATGGTGCCTCCCATTAAAAACTAGGTAATTCTGATTTACTTAAGGGGTAGAATCGAAGGGCCAAGCTGACAGGTTGATACCTGGAAAGCGGGCTTGAAATTAGTTTTGTTGTTTCATACAGGTTTCTGAATCCTGTCAAAGGCTTACTAAAACCTCATCTTGGGCGCTTGTCGTCAACAAGTGCGGTACGTTGTAATGGTCTGTAAATAACACCCGGCTGTGTTGGGCAAGCGCCGGAATATCCGTAAATAACCATTTTCTAGCGGTCTGGGACAGAATAAACAAACCAAAATCGTCGCCAATGGCGTTGAAGTCTTCTTTGGGCAATGTCTTATCAAATTGTTCCAGGTTATATGCCGTTGTTAACTGCCGGGATAGGCTGGGTACATCATCGGTTACCAAACCCACTTCACTAATGCCCTGGATGGGGGAGAAAAGAGCGCCCGCATAGGCCGCGTCCCGCCGCTCAATCAATTCGACCACATTATCGTTCGGGTCCTGAAAGTAGCAGGCACGCGCCTTCCAGTCGGGGAAATGGGCGATAGGCTCTCCAGGTTGACCTGCATCCAAGAAGGAAAGCGGCAGCCGGTTAACAAGCTGATCAAGGGTTCCTGGCTGAACATTAAATGCAAAATGGTAGGACGCGACGGGCTGATCAGTCAGGCGGAACAGCAGCGAACTCCAGCCAACCTGAAACAAATACGAATCAGCCCGGCGGGCTAGCAGCGGCAGACCAAGCTTGCCCGCGTAAAAGTCCTGCGTGCTGTTCAGATCATTGGTCAATAATTCGAACTGGATAATTTTCATGGAATGTGGTGTGGATTAGACGACTGATTTTAAGCTACTAAAAATAAATGATGCGTTAAAGCGGTCGTCAATAAACTGCACAAAGATGGCGAACAAGCCCATGAAAAAGGGTGTCATTTGGTGCCGGAAAAGAATCTGAAAACGCCAGAATCTGACCGATAAATCAAAACAGCATTGCTATTGAATGATGGAAATATCTTTAGTGGTGTCGAGAAGACCTGTCCATTTTCCAGTTCTAGACTAATTTCTACGGCGAAGTTGGCATTGGGTGCGGGACAGTTGTAATCATCGCCTGGAAGGCAACCCGGCAGAAGAAAAGAGCCGAAGCCGAGATGAAAAGATGAGGAGCAGGACGCGTTTGAACATAGTAAAATGGGTCTACTCGTAAGCAGACCCATTTTACTAAAATTGATTGTAGATACGCCCGAAATTAGGCGTTGTTACTTGACCTTTTTACCCGTTCTCAAGTTTTCTGCTTCTTCTTTTTTGCCGCCGGGAACAGGATATTGTTCAAAATGAGCCGGTAGCCCGCTGAGTTTGGGTGCAGGGCGAGATCGGTTGGCTCTTCATTGATTTCATGGCGATAGTCTTCGGGATCGTGGCCACCGTAGAACGTAAAAAATCCTTTTCCGTAAGGGCTGTGAATATACCGCGCTTCGTTGGCTGCCTTACTTTCAGCTAAAACGATCACTTCCGGTTTGATCAGATTCTTTTTGAAAGCGGTGGTCTGGCCCATAAACCCCTTAATGATGTTGGCGTGGTTCTGGGTCAGCATGGTCGGGATAGGGTCCCATTTGGCCGAGAACTGAAACAACGTAAAATAGTCGTTTTGCTCGGTAAGGCCGCGCTCGTCGGGCTGATTGTCAATGTTGGAAAACTCAACCAGGTAGGGGTTAGTATATACCTGAAAATTACGGAAGGCCATCGTCTGATTAAAATCCAGCTTGCTGTTGGCAGCCGGGTCTGCCGCGTCGCCGTCATAAATGGATTCGGCAATGTCGGTAGCATGCGACGCCAGGGCAATGTCGTAGGTATCCGTGGCGTTACACATGGCAAACATATAACCGCCTCCCAGGCAATACTCCCGAATTTTCTTAGCAACGGATAGCTTTAGTTGCGAGACTTTCGTCAGGCCATGTTTCCGGGCAATCTGCTCGGCTTCCCGCTTTTGGGCCACGTACCAGGGCATGTCGCGGAATTGGTAAAACTTTCCGAACTGGCCGGTAAAATCTTCGTGGTGCAAGTGCAGCCAGTCGTACTGAGCCAGCTTGCCCTCCATAATTTCATCGTCATAAACGATATCGTAAGGAATTTCGGCGTAGGTCATCACGAGCGTTACCGCGTCGTCCCAGGGCTGTTTGGTTTTTGGCGAATAAACGGCAACTTTCGGGACTTTCTGTAATTTTACGGCATCCATGTTCGCGTCGGGGGAAGCAATCTGGGCCAGAATCTGGGACCCTTGTGCGTCCGAGATTACTTCATAACTGATGCCCCGAATTACCATCTCATTGATAAACTTCTGATTGACAGGCATCATAAAGCTCCCGCCCCGGTAGTTAAGTAACCAGTCGATTTCGATTTCGAAGTCTTTCAGAACCCAGTAAGCAATCCCGTAGGCCTTAAGGTGATTCTTCTGCGATTCGTCCATGGGAACCAGAATTTTTGACGCAAAGGCCGGGGCCGTAAGCAGCAAAAAAAGTATAAGTGGTAGCAGCAACCGTTTCATCGGTATCTGATTTAAATTTGTACCGTATTAGATTTGTAATCTTCGTTTCTAACGAATATAAGTTCAATTATATTCAATTGTTTTAGAAAGGAGGAACGAATACCGGGAGTAAGGACTTTGGGGAGGAAAGGTTAAAGGTATAGAATTTTACCGGAATCCCCTAACCGATTAGTTTTGTCTAGCTTCAATTTGTTTCTTGCCGTCATTAATTCATTGCCGCTATGGATTTACTCGAAAATATCCGGGAAGGGCTTCGGTCAATTGCCTCGAATCGCCTGCGAACGATTCTGACTTCGGCCATCATCGCCATTGGGATTACCTCACTGGTGGGGATCCTGACGGCCATTGATGGGCTGCAAAGCTCGGTGGACGATAGCTTTTCCGGGCTGGGAGCTAACACGTTTAGCATCACGCAACCTCGTTTGTACCGCCGCTCCGGTGGACGAACCGAGAAGCAGTCGCCGCCCATTGATTACCACCAGGCCATGGCCTTTAAGCAGCGGTTCGGGGATGGCTACGGCGCGCTGGTTTCCGTTTCGGCGGCAGTGACGGGAGCCGGTCAGGTAAAGTACGCCTCTAAAAAAACCAATCCAAACGTTCAGGTGGTGGGCGTAGAAGATAATTATCTGGGCGTCAAAGCGTATAAATTGCAGTTAGGACGTAATTTCTCGCCCAATGATCTGGAAAACGCGCTGAATGTGGTCATCATCGGGAATGAACTGGTTGGCAAATTATTCGAGCGAAACGCCAATCCGTTGAACAAGGAAATCTCAGTATTGGGTGGGAAATACAAAGTAATTGGCGTACTAGAGAAAAAAGGCGGTTTTTCGGGAGGTGGTGACGACCGGCTGGTGTTGCTGCCGCTGGAAAATGCCCGCGCCCTGGCCGCAGGCCGGACCCTGACCTTTGACATTACCGGCTCCGTGCCTAGTCTGGAAGACCAGGAAACAGCCATGGGCGAGGGGCGGGGCATGATGCGGCAAATTCGCCGTGATCCTTTGGGAAAACCAGATTCCTTTGCCATCGAACGGGCCGATGAACTGGCCAAAGACTTTGGCGACATTACAGGCTACCTGCGTATTGGAGGATTTGGCATTGGGTTCATCACACTGCTGGGAGCCTCCATTGCGCTGATGAACATCATGATGGTATCCGTTACAGAACGAACGCGGGAAATCGGGATTCGTAAGTCGCTGGGAGCCACGCCGCAGCGGATCCGGGAGCAATTCCTGATTGAAGCCATCGTCATTTGTATTATGGGAGGCATCGGCGGTATTGTGCTGGGCCTGGGCATTGGCAACCTGATTTCATCCATCATCATGCAGGGAAAAGGAGGGTTTATTGTGCCCTGGTTCTGGATGGCTGTAGGTATTGTTGTTTGCGTTGTAGTGGGGCTGTTTTCGGGAATTTATCCAGCTTTCAAAGCTTCCAAGCTAGATCCTATAGAAGCCTTACGCTATGAGTAACGATGGGAGCCAGAAGCAGCGCGCCAAACCAAAAAGGAGACAAAAGAAAAGGTAACTATTTTAGCGCATTTGCTGATAGGGAAAGGTTAAAATTCGTTTTAACCTTTTTTTATTCTGAACAACAGCTTAATTACTAACATTTTTGCAGGCTTGGAGTTCTTTGCTTATGAAGCACCTGTTTCCCTGCATAGGTTTATTTTTGTTAATTATTTCTTCCTTTTCGTCCGTTGCCCAAGTAAACGTGACCTGGCGCCAGTGGCCTGCCCAAAAGCAACTTTATCCCAGGGATGCCCAAAACAAAGCGGAGGTTCCCGTGGCGGGTCAGTTCCAGTCAGCGACTTATTCCACGGCTTCGCTGCTTATTTATCAAAATGGGAGGCTATGGAAAAACGTTCGGGGGGCAACCGTTAGAAATGGCAACCAGGCTCAGTTTGCGTTTAACCCAACCATCGAGGCAGGCCTAAACGAATATAGTTTTCGCTTGTATGCCGTAGCTGGTCGGGATTCGCTGCTGGTTGCTTCGCGGGACAGCATTCTGTGCGGGGACGTTTTTTTGTTGGCTGGCCAGTCAAACATTGCTGTATTTTACCCCGAAAATTACAGCTATACCAACAAATTCCTGCGCACTTTTGGCAGCTACGGAACCGAATCACCCGGCGATACGCTCTGGCGGGTTTCCAATAGCATGAGCGGGCAGGCTGGGCTGGTGGGCACAGAGATTCAGCGCATTATTCTCGAAACGTATCAAATGCCAACCTGCATCCTCAACGGAGCCATGGGAGGAACGGGCATCTGGGCAAACATAGCCCGTAACAAAAACAACCCTACCGATCTGTCAACGATTTACGGAAGGCTGCTGTACCGGGCGCGAAAGGCAGGGGTTGCGGACAAAATAAAGGCTATTGCGTGGTGGCAGGGGGAAAACGAAGCCGGGGGAGGGAGTGCCATCGATTACGACAAAGGAATCGATACGTTGTTTGCGAACTGGAAAGCCGACTACAAGAATGTCAAGAAAATCTATGTTTCCCAACTGAACCTGCTGGCCGATCCAAACGCCAGGGCTGGTTGGGTACGGGATCTTCAACGGCGGATGGCCTACCTGTATCCAAACACGGAAGCCATCGCGACGGTGGGCTTGCCTGTCTATGATGGGGTTCACTACCAACATGCTGGCTACAAGCAATTTGCGGTAGAGTTGTCCCGGCTTTTAGGGCGGGATTTTTACGGTTCTACCGATACTACGGAAATTTCGTCGCCAGCCATCCAACGCGCGTATTACCTGACTCCCGATCAGCAGGAGGTAGTCTTGGAGTTTGATCCTTCCGCAAAAATGGTCTGGACGCAGGATACGGCGCTGGTTAATAATTCATTCAATGGTCCGGGTAATTACATCCTGGATTTACGGACTTTTCTCTACTTTGACTACGATGTAAGCCGCCAGCAGGATCGGCTGGTTGATAGTGGCCGGGCCGATGGAAATCGAATTGTCCTGAAGCTGAATCAAAAGATTAAAGCCCAAACGATCACGTATCTGCCGGACTTTTTTGGCAGCAGCGTCACGCCTTATTACAACGGACCCGTACTCAAAAACTCCCGGGGTATGCGGGCACTGACCTTTTATAAATACCCCATTGCTGCCGCCACGCCGCCCCCGCTGAACCTGATAGCCGAGGCTATATCGGATACACAAATCAACCTGAACTGGGATCAGGGCGCTGCCGAAGGCAATGCATACAGCATCGAACGGTCGGCAAATACGCCAGACAATTTTAAGGAAATTGCCCAGGTAAATGCGCGAACCTTTGCTTACTCAGACCGGATTGTACCCGGAAATAGCCAGCGGTTTTACTACCGGGTAGCTTCCGTGAACGCCAAAGCCGAGTCGCCGTTCTCAAACCTGGCGGAAGTGACCCCCTTGGTGCTGGGTATAGAGCCGGTTTCAGTGCAAAATTTGAGGGTTTACCCGATTCCTACCCGATCTTCTCTCCAGTGCGACATACCGGAAAAACACCAGTTCCAGAAACTTCAGGTATCCGTTGTGGATTTAACGGGACGCACCTTGCTTCGGCAGACAATGTCCGGGGGCCGTTCCATCAATCTGGAGGTCGGGTCAGTCCCGCCGGGCGTCTATTCGCTTCGGTTGAGCTGGGAAGATGAAACCCTGGTCAGGAAAATTGTCATTCAATAAAGGATAGATAATGAATTAAAAAAGAGCCCCGTTGATAGCAGGGCTCTTTTCGTTATAAAGTCTGTTCCTCTTATTGCTTGAGGCCGTATTGCTTCATCATTTCTTCCACGGCTTTCTGCCGCTCCGCCGGTGACATATTTTTCATTTTTTCGGGATCGTATGACATGCCTTTTTTAAAATCTTTGGGAATCTCAAACTGCGAGGCTGGGATGGCTTTCGTGTCGTAGCGAACCAGATCCATAACCATGCCTCCTGGCGCGGCGTTGTTCTGCATCCGAACAAAAAAGCCCTCAGCATCATTCTTTTTCAATTCGCTGTACATGTTATCTACGCCAAAGTTTTTGCTGGAACTCCAGTAAGAAATCAGTTTTTCGTAGCCTGGAATTTCCTTGGTCGTCCAGACTTCCACATTTCCTTTATCGGTGGTAACCACGGCGTGCGTGCAGTTCATGTTTTGGATTTTTTCTTTACCGAGTACTTTAACGGTTATTTTCCCAGGATTGGTTTTAGAGGCGGTGTTGGTCGCGTTTTCGGTGTACGTTTTTGTCGCCTCATTCAGGAGATATACCGTGTTGGGCTTGCTCGTCAGGAGAAGCATCGTTTGCTTGATCGGCTTGGGGGCGCCCGGAAGGGGAATACTCATTTCCGTGCGAACGTTACCGTTGGAGAAGTACATCACACTGCTTGAATTTATGTTTTGGTTACCGCTCTTCATGCTGATTTTATACTCAACAGACCCTTGCTGGGCCTGCACGAAAGGAGCCAGCAAGAGAGCGATCAGGAGGAATGAAATTTTTTTCATGGTTAATGAGGGGTTATCAACAGGCAATTTACAAATAAAGTTAGTGAACAGGTATTCTCTACGCTTATTGCTCATTCTGAATTATCATAGTTTGTTTTCAACCCTTTCCGAGGCTCGGGCGTTTACCTTTACGGTCGAATGATTCACCTGATTAAAAAAGTTTCTGGCGGGGCGGCCATGCCTATACGCAAGCAGAACTTACTCAAAAAATGATAACAACAGATATGTGCATTATCGGCGCGGGCCCAGTGGGTTTGTTTGCCGTTTTCGAAGCAGGACTCTTGAAAATGCGTTGCCATTTAATTGATGCGCTGCCGCAGGTGGGTGGGCAACTCTCCGAGATTTATCCGCAAAAGCCGATTTACGATATTCCTGGCTATCCAGAAGTAAAAGCGCAGGAGCTGGTTGATAATCTGATGGAACAAATCAACCCGTTTCACCCTACGTTTACGCTGGGAGAACGCGTGGAAAGCCTCGACCGCCAGGCCGATGGCTCGCTGATCGTCAAAACCAACGAAGGAACAGCGGTGCATTGCCAGGTGGTGGTTATTGCCGGCGGACTCGGTTGCTTCGAACCACGGAAACCGGAGATTGAAAACCTGGAAGCGTTTGAAGGCAAAGGCGTTGCCTACATGGTGAAGAACCCGGAAAGCCTCCGTGGTCGCCGGGTAGTGCTGGCTGGCGGCGGCGACTCAGCCCTTGACTGGACCGTTTTTCTGGCCAATATTGCCCAAGAAGTAACACTCGTGCACCGGGGCGATTCATTCCGGGGAGCGCCCGACTCGGCGGAGAAAGTGTTTGAACTGGCGAAGCAGGGACGAATCAGGCTAATTCTACAGTCGAATATCACCAAAATTGATGGAACAGGGCATTTGCAGGAAGTGACGATTACGGCAAAAGACAAATCCGTAACGCAATTGGAAGCCGATAACCTGATTCCGCTTTTTGGACTAACGCCTAAACTGGGTCCCATTGCCGATTGGGGTTTGCAGATCGACAAATCCGCCATCAACGTCAATACAACGGATTATTCCACCAATGTGGAACGGATTTATGCCATTGGGGATATCAACACCTATCCGGGCAAGCTGAAACTGATTTTGTGCGGTTTTCACGAAGCGGCGCTCATGTGCCAGAGTGCGTTTAAGTTTGTTTACCCCAATCAGAAATTGAGTTTTAAATACACCACCGTTAACGGCATTCCCACTTTTTAAGATGATCAGTTTCACCATAGAAGATCGCGATGGTAGTCGGCAAACGCTGGAAATCCCGGAAGGCATTAACCTGAGTTTGATGGAAGTGCTGAAAGCGTCGGAGTACAATATTCTGGCCACGTGCGGCGGCATGGCTTTGTGCGCTACCTGCCACGTTCAGGTGCTGGAAGGCGAAGAGGCCCTGCCATCCGCAAACGATGCCGAACTAGACATGCTGGATACCCTGCCGGACGCTGATTCTGCCAGTCGTTTGGCCTGCCAGTTACGGGTCAATGAAAATCTGGAGGGAGCAGTTTTTCGCATAAGAGGCAGTGAATAAGGTGGGATTTAGGCCGGAAAAGGAAATATTTGCAAAAAGAATGGCTATCTCTCATGCATGAAATGACTAAACCCGATCTGGCTCCGATCACCCGCCATTTGCGCGCCATGTTCGGTTCCCGGCTTTTAATTGCGGCGGTAAATCATCTGGACGTTTTCGAAATTCTGGATAAAGGACCCGTCAGCTTCAGTGAGTTACAAACGCGCATGCACCTGGCCGACCGACCGGCGATGGTGCTCTTTCCCGCTCTTTGCGCCATGGGTTTTTTAGCCATAGATGAGGCGAAAAACCTGTCCCTAACCCCATTGGGGCGCTTTTTGACCCAGGGAGGAAACCCCAATCTGGTTGGGTATGTCGGTCTGGAAAAAGACGATTCGGGCGTGCTGGAAATGGTGGAGCGTCTCCAAAACGACGGACCGCGCGACATTTCAGCGGGTATTTCCTTCGTGAAAGAAGGCGAAGGTCCTTCGCCGATGGACGATCCGGCCCTGGCCCGCGCCTTGACGCTGGGTCTGGCCGGACGGGCGCAGCACCTGTCGCCCATTGTGGCGGCCCGGATGAGCAAACGCGACGGCCATCTGCTCGATGTAGCGGGCGGAACCGGTTATTTTACCTACGAATGGTTGTTGGCTAACCCGACTTCAACGGCCACCGTTTTTGACCGCCAGCAGGTGCTGAACGTGGCGGCGGAACTGCTGGATGCCTTTGGAAAAAGTGGTCGGCCCGGCGCTGATACGGTTCGTGAACGAGTGACGTTTCAGCCCGGTGATATGCTGGTCGATGAACTACCGGAAACCGATTTGCTGCTGGCCGCCAGCCTTTTCCATGATTGGCCGACGGAAACCTGCCAGCATTTAGCCAACCGTTTTGCCGCAGCGGTGCGTCCGGGCGGTGAATTATGGGTGCACGATGCTTTTTTGAATGATACGCTGGATGGTCCCTTAGCCGCTACCGATTATTCGGCACAGCTTTTCTGGGGAACGAAAGGGCGGATTTACAGCCGAAAAGAATACCGTGGCTGGCTGGGAAAAGCGGGATTGGTGCCAACGGACGAAAACATCCCAACGCAAATGGATTACGGATTAATCTGGGCGAAAAAGCCGGTTTAACCACTAAAAAAAGGCCGCCGCCCTTAGTGAGGGCGGCGGCCTTTTTCATTAACTCAATTTTAGCCCCGGCCATACAATAACACCCATTCCCGAAGCTGGACCTCGGAAGCGGGCGTAATCTGATCCGGCAGAAGCCGCCAGACCCAGTTATTTTTCGTGGAGGCTGGCGTATTCATGCGAGCCGATTCATCGAGACCCAACACATCCTGAAGGGGCAGAATGACAATCTTGGCAACGCACGCATAAGCCATCCGACTCAGCACCTGGTGCACATTCCGATCCGAAATTGGGTAGCCCGTGTATCTTTCCAGCATTTTTCGCTCTTCTTTGGTCGCATCCTGGCGGTACCAGCCGCGCGTTGTGTTGTTGTCATGCGTACCAGTATAGGCAATGCCAATGGGCGTAAAATTATGGGGTACGTTAACAGAATGGATCATATCATCGGTGAAGGCAAACTGCAACACCTTCATGCCTGGAAGCATAAATTCATCCCGCAATTCATACACCGCATCGTTGATATCGCCCAAATCTTCCGCCACAAACGGAAGCTCTCCCAACGCCTGTTGCATCGTCAGAAAGAAATCGGAACCCGGTCCTTGTCTCCATTCGCCGTTGATGGCCGTCTTTTCAGACGAGGGAACTTCCCAGTAATTGGCGAAAGCCCGAAAATGGTCAAGGCGCAGTAAATCATAGAGTTCCATGTTTTTTCGAAGGCGGTCGATCCACCAGGAATAACCCTGCTCTTTCAACACATCCCACCGAAAAACGGGCATTCCCCAAAGCTGCCCTTCGGCATTGAAATAATCGGGAGGCACGCCCGCCACGCCAATCATTTTTCCTTCTTCGTCAACACTGAAAATTGACGGATTCGCCCACACATCCGCCGAATCATAGCTGGTGTAAAAAGGAAGGTCGCCGAATAGTTTAATATTCAGGTTGTTGCAATACGCTTTGAGGTCTTTCCACTGCCGGGCGAAGATAAACTGAAGCCATTTGGTCTGGTCCAATACCCGCTGATTTTCTGCTGTAAACGTGGCAAGCGCTTCCGGCTCCCGCAGTTTAAAAGGCTTGGGCCACTGGAACCAGGCTTTGTCATCCTGCTTTTGTTTCAGGACGACAAAAAGAGCGAAATCATCCAGCCAGTACGCTTCCTGTTCGCAAAAGAGGTTGAACTCAACCTGGAGCCCTTCGGCTCTTCCTTCGCTGAAATTCTGGTATGCTTCGTCAAAAAGTTTATTTTTTACCCGCTCCGCTTTGGTGTAATCGGTTTTATCACTAGGTGGCAAATGATGCTGAACAAGTGCTTCTGAATCCAGCAAACCCTCTTGTGCCAATAAGTCTGGACTAATCAATAAGGTGTTACCAGCCATGCTGGAAATGGAACTATAAGGAGAGTGTCCCTGGCCCTGTTCCGTTGGATTAAGGGGTAACAGTTGCCAGTAGGTCTGGCGGCTACGGCTCAGAAAATCCGCAAATTCGGTTGCAGCGGGCCCCATGTCGCCAATGCCAAAAGGGGAGGCCAACGACGTAAGCGATAACAAAATCCCAGCGCTACGGTTGTTGATAGGCTGCTGCAATTTTAGTAAAGCCAGCGGAAAAGGCTTGAAAATCAGATTAACAGCAATGTCATCTTCAAATTTTCCACTCGTATTGGCTAGCTCGTTGCACCATTCCAAAGGCGCTTCGGGAGGCATCACAATGCGGGTATCTTTCCAGTCGACAGCCAATGCATCGCGTTTTTGTTGCTGGCTTAAAAAGGCCAGGTGTAAAGGAACCGCAGTTACGTACCAAGTCTGCTTATGGCGCCGGGCAAACGCCATAACATGCTCTTTATAAGCTCCTTTAACCGTTAGCGGAATATACTGGCCCTCCGCAAAAACATCAGGTTGTTGCTTGCGTTCATTCAGTAACTTATAAATCAGCCAGAGTTTGATGCGGGCGTCGTAGCGGTTCTGCCAAAGCTCCGTCAAAAGGGCTTCGGTCTGCGCTTCGTCGTTGGCTTCCAGACTTTCCAGCCATTGTTGACGCTGGTTATAATCCACCGGACGGCGGTTGTCAGGGTCTACCAGACTTAAATCCCAAAGCTCAGTTCCCTGGTAAATATCCGGTACGCCGGGACAGGTCGCCTTAAGCAGTACCTGGGCCAGCGAATTGATAATTCCAAAATCCGCCACCTTCCGATGAAGCTTTTGAAAGCTCTTCCAGAATGGTTTTTTGGGATTTAACAGGTTGGTAGCAAAAGCCTTAGCCGCTTCTTCGTAGGCTTCATCAGGGGTGTCCCACTGAGAATGTCTTTTAGCTTCGCGCAAGGCTTTTTCCAGATACGCCTGAATGCGCTGTCCAAAATCATCTTCACCCTGCTCCGGCATTGGATAAGCGCCAATTAAAGTCTGATAAATAAAATATTCATCGTTCTCGTCGGGCGAATTTTCTTTTTTAAGCTTAGCGTTTATTTGTTGCCATTCCTGAACGGTGGCAAACCATTCGTTAGAAATATCCGTGAGGACGTTGAGACGGGCCCGAACGTCTTCACCCCGTTTGGTGTCGTGTGTTGAGGTTGCGTTCAAAGCGAGTGGCCAGTATTTCTGCCGATCTTCCATTTGCTGGTGGAAGTCAGAAATAGATAGCCCAAACGACTCCGGAGCGTCGCCCACTTCATTGTGTCCGATAAACCGGTTGTAGGTGTACATGAGCGTGTCTTCCACACCTTTTGCCATAAGCGGCCCCGTGAATTGCATCAGACGCTGGTAAAAAGACAAGGCCCGGTGGTTGTATTCGGGATTGTTATCCAAGGGCTTATGAAGGAGGCTAGCTTCTAGTAGCCCGAGTGCGGTAGCCAGTTTTGGCTTGCCTTTCCGAACCTGGTCGAAGATGTCCTTAACCGCCGCCACTTCGGAGGAATCAAGCGGAAAGCGATTGCCATAATAGCGGTAAACCGGGCAATGGATCAGCACTGCCCCGATAGCTTCTTTGAGTTCTTCGTGCGAAACCGTATTTAATTCGTCCTCACTAACTAAAGTCGATTCGATAAAAAACTGGCAGAGGTTTTCCAACTCACCAACCATGTGATTATTCAGGATATGCGCTTTCTTCTGGTGAATCTGCTCCTGAACTGGCGTTTGTTTTCCGACCAGATCGTTATAAAAGGCCGTGAAATCGGCTTTGCTTTTCTGTCTGGTAAATAAGTTGTTGACGAGGGCCAAAAACTCATATCCTGTGCTACCCTGAATCGGCCAGTTCTGCGGCAGGGGTTCCCCCGGCTCCAGAATTTTCTCGACAGTAAGGTACGTTTCTTCGCCGGTTAGCTCCCGTAGGCGGGCCAGGTACTGGCTTGGATCATACAGCCCATCAATGTGGTCGATGCGTAAGCCCTGGAAAATCCCAATATCCTGCAACGACTTGATTAGCTGGTGGTAATGCTGAAAAACCGCTTCGTCCTGAATATTCAGGCAGATAAGGCTGGTGACCGTGAAGAAACGGCGGAAATTGATGCGCTGATCCGTGTCCTGGTGGTAGCAAAGCTCGTAAACCTGGGAATCAGCAATCTGTTGTAGCTGCTCTGGGTTGCCATTGATCGCTTTCAGGCAGCTTTGAAGGTACTTTTTAGTGTCTGGGTGCTTCGTCTGCGAGGCCAGTTGCTGCTGAAATTCAGTTACTTCCAGTGCGTAAGTTTTGGCATCATCCACGCGTTGCAGTTGCGTGAGCTGATCAAGCAGTTGCTGAATGTTATCACCGGGGTTTTCGCCGGCCTGAAGAATGGTCGCGTAGGATCTAAGGTGCAGCGGATAATCGTTTTCGAAATAACGCAGCACCAGCCGCCCGTCCTGAAAACTGACCTTGAGTTGCTTTTTTTCAATGACCTCTGCCAAAGGTGCCCCCAAAAACGGAATCATGATGCGACCCTGATAAAAGGAGCTGGTCCAGGTGGAATCGAAAAACGGCGCATATTGCGAAAGCGGCCCTTTTTCCAGTACGTCCATCAACCACGGATTGCCAACATGGTAGGCCATGTGGTTGGGCACAATATCCTGAAGCCAGCCCATGCCGTTTTTTTGCAGCTTTTTACCAATGGCTTTCAAGCGTTTTTCGGTGCCAATCTCGGGATGAATCTGGTGCGGATTGACACCGTCGTAGCCGTGGGTGCTGCCGGGCGTTGATTCGAGAAGGGGAGAGGCATAGATTGTGCCCACGCCTAATTTTTGCAAATAGGCAATGATATTTTCAAAATCGCTGAAGGTAAATGCTTTATGGAATTGTATTCGATACGTTGAGACAGGATTGTACATGGTGTTGTAGTGAATAATCAGCAATTGTTATAGAAAAGCGCTACTAGCTAAACCAAATGATTAACCGTTACTAGGTAGAAAGGTTACTGAATCCATTTTTTTGGGCCATTTCCTATTTTTTTCTACCCGGATATGCGCAAAAAAAGCCCGCTCTCGGAAGGGAAAGCGGGCCTGAGCAATGTGGGAAGAAATAGGTCAAATCTCCGAATAAGCAGTTGGGTGCAGCAGAAAGATGTCTGCTCGCAGAAAATTATGGGCGTATTCGGGCAGGGAATTGAGTTTTTTCCATTCCGGGTCGGCGCTGAAGGCTTTCCAGTGGGCATCACGCTCCGCTTTGTTTTCGAAGGAGGTCATGTACATCATGTTCGGCATGTGATGCCCCGCTTTAACCTGCCCACAAAAAATGGTGTTAAAACCCAATCGCTTGAAAATGCCTAATTCGCCATTATCGAACTGCCGGATTTTGTTTTCGTGCAGCTTTTCCGTGGCGGCTTCGTAGCTGCGCAGTTCGTAAACCCGCTCGGCTGGGCTGGCTTTCAGCGAAGGCGTTGCGAGGGTTGGCATCGTGGCGAAAGCTTCCATCACAATCGTTTCAAAATGGCTGAAAACAGGGTTGTTGTATTCGGCATTGATGTAATCCTGGGCGGCAGTTTGGTACTGCTTATCTTTGGCCAAAGTTTCGGGCAGCCGGAAAACCTGCTCGGACGACTTAAACGGGATCAGCAAATAAACCAGCTTTTCGGCAGGAGTATTGCCCGTAGCGGCGGCTGGCGCGGGCTTAAAAACGCCCACCTTACCGACACCCGCGCGGTGCAGGGCGGGCAAATAAGCCTGTTCCAGGTATTTTTCCAGGCGTTCCTGCTGGCTGTCGTCTTTAAGGTGATAAATTTTAAGTTGGTAAAACTCGCGTTTTGGAGCGAACCCAACCACCTGAATAGCACTCGCTACCAGCAAAAAAGCAAGCGAAAAAAAGAGAACGTGCGATGTTTTAGAATAAGTAGACATGGAAATTGAAACCGAATGATAAAGTCTTGGAATTTAGGACAAAGTTTGTTTTGAATAAGACAAGAATTGAAAGCGCTGTTTTAAAAAATCAGTTAGCCGTTTCAGGATGAGAAGGGCCAGAAAACCCAGGCCAAGACCGGCAAAAACCCCACTGCCCGAGCCGATTAAAAGCGCTGATTTCGTTGTCCACCAGTGAAAAAATTCATTGGCGATAAAGAGACTAACCGCACCTAAAACCAACCCCCCGGAACCAGAAAAAAGGATTACCAGCGTTCGGAAGCCTCTTTCGAATGATTTCTGGTGAATCCCCACCAGGATGGAAGCCGACAGCATCCCTACCGAAACAAGCCCGGCAATACCCAGCACAAAAAGAAGCGTCAGCATGGCACCAATCCCGGCAAAAACAAAGAAAAAGCCCGCTATGAATAAAAGAGCAAAAGCACCCGGCATGAACAGGTCATCCTGTGCCGGTTCCGTGTAGGAAGGGGTGAGGGATGCCGCGTTTGGTGCGCTAAGTACGGGCGCTTGTTGTAAGCTGTCGACCGTTTGAGATGTGGCCAAAAAGCCAGTCAGAAGTAACAGCAGTAACAAAAATGCACTAAAACCAAAATTCAGATACGGGGTCTGCTTTTTCATCTGAATTAAATAGCTGTTTGATAATCAAGTATTTACTCTTAAAATAGTGTTTCTTGCATCTTGGCTAAGAAACTTTCAGTAAGTTCCTGATCGCTTCCTGAGCGGAAACTTTGGCCAAGTTAACCAACTTTCCGGGCTTTCCGCTAATTTTGGGGCTTTGAAGAAATTCACAGAATAATCCGATACAAAACCGCATATGGCAGAATTAATCCGGATGCCTAAGATGAGCGACACCATGACCGAAGGTGTCATCGCCGAGTGGCATAAGAAAGTGGGCGATACCGTCAAGTCCGGCGATGTCCTGGCCGAAGTTGAAACCGACAAGGCTACGATGGATCTGGAAGCATATGACGAAGGAACGCTTCTCTATATTGGTGTTGAAAAAGGCCAGGCTGTAGCCATCGATGCCGTCATTGCGGTGGTTGGTGAAAAAGGCGAAGATTATCAGGCGCTGCTGGATGGTGATGGTGGCAACGGTGCCCCCGCCGAAGAGCCAAAAGCAAACGAAAAGAAAGAAGCATCGCCCGCCCCTACCCCCGAAGGAGGGAAGGCAGACGAGAAAGCGTCTAAAACCGAACTGCCCGATCAGAAGGCGGTCGCCGCAGCTCCCGCCGAGGATGTCAATGCAACGATTGTCCGAATGCCAAAAATGAGCGATACCATGACCGAAGGCACGCTCGTTAAGTGGTTGAAAAAAGAAGGCGATACCGTTAAGTCCGGTGATATTCTGGCCGAAGTCGAAACCGACAAGGCAACAATGGATCTGGAAGCTTACGAAGAAGGCACGTTGTTATACGTTGGCGTTAAAGAAGGCGATGCCGTAGCGGTGGATGCCGTTATTGCGGTCATCGGTGAAAAAGGGGCCAACTTTAAAGTATTGATAGAAGGAGGTTCCGGATCGGGTGAATCGTCTGATTCCTCATCGGGTTCATCCACGGCGGAGCAAAACCCGCAGGCGGACCTACCCGCCAACGCCGATACGGATCTTTCTTACGGTGGCGGCGATAAAGGCCATTCGGCCAATGCTGAAGCCGACCGCGTTAAAGCGTCTCCGCTGGCCAAACGCATTGCCGAAGACAAAGGAATCAGTCTGGGCGAAGTGAAAGGAACTGGGCCGGAAGGACGCATTGTGAAACGCGATGTGGAAACCTTCAAGCCTTCGGAAAAAGCAGCCCCCGCAGCGCAACCCGCCGAAAAACCAGCGGAGAAAGCAGCACCGGCCGCTCAGTCGGCTCCGGCACCAGCCGCTCAGAGTGCACCTGCGTCGGGCGAGTACGAGGATATTCCGGTTACGCAGATGCGTAAAACGATTTCTCGTCGTTTGACCGAAAGCCAGTTTGGAGCACCGCATTTCTATCTGACGATGGAAATCAACATGGACAAAGCAATCGATTTGCGCGGTAAAGTCAACGAAGTCGCGTCGGCGAAGGTGTCGTTCAACGATTTCGTGATCAAGGCGGCGGCGCTGGCCCTGAAAAAACACCCGGCCGTCAATTCTTCGTGGTTGGGCGACAAGATCCGTCGTTACAAATACGTCAACATTGGAGTCGCCGTGGCGGTTGATGAAGGTTTGTTAGTACCCGTTATTCGCAATGCCGATCAGAAAACGCTGTCAACCGTTGCCGGAGAAGTGAAAGAACTGGCCGGAAAAGCGAAAGACAAAAAACTGCAACCGAAAGACTGGGAAGGCAGTACGTTCTCAATTTCGAACCTAGGTATGTTTGGTATCGATGAGTTTACGGCCATCATCAACCCACCTGATTCGTGTATTCTGGCGGTTGGTGCCATCAAACAGACGGTTAAGTTTGAAGGCGAGGTCGCTAAGCCAACCAATGTCATGAAAGTAACGCTCTCCTGCGATCACCGTACGGTTGATGGCGCGAGCGGTGCTGCTTTCCTGCAAACGCTGAAAGGCTTCCTGGAAGATCCAATGAAAATGCTGGTTTAAGGCCAAAGAAAACGCCTTTTTCCTTTAAGGATCAATTATTCATACTAAATTTTTACGGTGACACCTCGTACAAAAGGGTGTCACCGTTGTTTTATGGGGTATAGACTCAACAAAAAGCTATTGGCGAAGATTTTCGGCGAAGATGCGTTGAAATTAGTAACATTGCTCCTCTATTTTTGATTTAAGATGCAACAACCAATTCACGCTACAACGGTCGTTGGGATCGTTCATAACGGACAGGTATCGCTGGGGGCCGACGGGCAGGCGACAATGGGCAATACAATTGCAAAAAGCAACGTTCGCAAAGTAAGAACGCTGTTGGGTGGAAAAGTACTGGCGGGTTTTGCGGGTTCAACCGCCGATGCATTTACGTTGATCGAACGGTTTGAAGAAAAACTGAACGGCTACGGTGGAAACCTGAAGCGGGCCGCTATCGAGCTGGCAAAAGACTGGCGGACCGATCGCTACCTGCGCAAGCTGGAGGCCATGCTGATCGTAGCAACTAAAGAAGACATGCTGGTTATCTCCGGAACGGGCGACGTACTGGAACCTGACAGCGGTGTAGCCGCCATTGGATCGGGAAGTATGTATGCGCAAGCAGCCGCCATTGCCCTGAAAAAACATGCGCCCCAGCTCAGTGCGGAAGAAATGGTGCGCGAAAGCCTGCACATTGCCGCTGATATTTGTATTTATACCAACCATAACTTGACAGTCGAGACGGTGTAAAGAAAATTGGATTAATGGAGCTCCGTCAAGACGTCGTTTTATCACTATTTGTTGATAAACCACTATGAATGTATTCCGGAGAGGAGGACAAAATCCGGTCAGAAGGCGTATTCGATATGGCTTTGGGACAGCATTGGGCCTGATTGCACTCGGGTTCGTGCTGACGCTGAATAGCTATAGTGAAAATGGAGAAGACCGCGCCCGTGTGGAGCGCTCGTATGAAGTATCCAATCAATTGGGTCGGATTTTACTAATGCTCGTTGATGTGGAGAATACCGTACGGGGCTACGTGGCCACGAACGATACTATTTTTCTGGAAACGCACCGGGCAGCGGTTACGCAGGTGCCGGTGATTCTGGACTCCCTGCAAAGTTTGCTCAAGGATGATTCGATGCAGCTTCGCAACCTGGATTCACTGCGGTTGCTGACCAAAGATAATCTGGAAATTGTGAGTCGGCAGCAGAAAGCCATGCGGGCGCGTACGGCCATCAGCATCATGAAAACCTACATGCTGATTGGAAAAATACGGATGGACCGCATTCGGGTCTTGATCAACACCATGCAGCAGCAGGAGCATCACCGGATGGATGAACTCACCGAGGCCGCTACGAAATCGTTTCGGACCACGGTGATCATTACCTTTTTGCTCTCGCTATTGACATTCATTACCCTGATTGTTTGTTATAATCTGCTGGAAAGCGAACTAAATACCCGTCAGAAAACCGAAGACCAGTTGCGCGCTTACGAGGAGGATTTAAAGGAAAAAATCAACCTGCTGGAAATGTCGAACGAGGAACTGGAGCGCTTTGCGTTTGTAGCCTCGCACGACATGCAGGAGCCACTTCGGAAAATTCAGTCCTTTGGGTTTCTGATTCGCGACAAGTATGAGCCGGCGCTGGGGGAGGATGGGGGCATTTTCTTGGGGAAAATCCTGCAATCGGCGGAGCGCATGTCCAAGATGATCAAGGATTTGCTGAACTTTTCCCGGATCTCAAACAAGCAGGAGCCGTTTCAACCGGTGGATCTTAACGATGTCTTCGGCGGTATCCTGAGTGATCAGGAGTTGAAAATAAAAACCATTGGAGCCGATATGGTCATTGGGCGTATGCCCGTTGTGGATGCCGTTTCCAACCAAATGACGCATTTGTTTACTAACCTGATTTCTAACGCATTAAAGTTTAGTAAATCGGACGAAAAGCCGGTTGTGTCAATTCAGGCCGAGGCCGTTAGTGGGGAGGTATATGAAGACCTGATCCCGGAAAAAACGTATTATCGAATACTGATTAAAGACAACGGGATCGGCTTCGACGAAAAATACCTGGATCACATTTTTAAAATTTTTCAGCGGCTTCACGGTAAAAGTACCTACGAAGGTACTGGAATTGGTCTGGCGATTTGTAAGCGCATTGTCAGCTACCACAAAGGGCTGATTACGGCCCATAGCCAGCCCGGTTCCGGAGCTACTTTTATTGTCGTGTTACCCGAACATCAAAATCAATCCAAGCATGGTACAACAACAATCCACGAAACCCATTCGCATCTTGTTGGCGGATGATGATGAAGACGACCGTTTTCTGACGCGCGAAGCTTTTCAGCATCATTTTCCCGCTACGTCGATGCAATTCGTGGAGGACGGAGAAGAGCTGATTGAGTACCTTCGGCGAACCGGGCGTTACGAAAACGCTGATCATGGGCTTCCAGAACTGATTTTGCTGGATCTGAATATGCCCCGTAAAGACGGTCGGGAAGCGTTGCAGGAAATCAAAAAAGACCCGAGCTTGCGTCATGTTCCCATTATCGTCCTGAGCACGTCGGATGCCCAGGATGATATTGAAAATTCGTACTTCTGGGGTGCCAATAGTTTTATTACAAAGCCTACGTCCTACCAGAAACTAATTGATGTGACCAAGGCAATTGGGAACTACTGGTTTAATGTGGTTAAAATCAGCATGCGTCTGGACTAAGGAGTAGACGGCGTTCCAGTCAGGGCCGTCATCTGAACCATGATTTGCTCCAGGTGCTTCATAACGGAGGAAAGCATGCCCGGCTGGTATTTGTTGACAATCAGCGAGAAGGTGAGTAATTCTCCATCGGCTCCCGTAACGTAGCCCGCGTAGGAGCGAACGCCTTCAATGGTGCCGCTTTTTGCCCGAACATTGCCCGCCGCAGCCGTTCGGCGGGCCAAACTCTTCACTGTTCCTGATTCGCCCACAACGGGGATACTCTCGTAAAAGGCAGCAAACGATTTTTCGCGGGTTATGGCGGCCAGAATCCCTGTTAGGTTCGCCGTCGTCAAGCTGCCGCTTGGTGATAATCCGCTGCCATCTTTCATGCGAAACCCGCCCAGATCAACTCCTTTCGATTGCCAGAACTGCCCGACTTTCCGGACGGCTTCGGCGGTTGTAACTGGCTTTTTGGCCAGCCCGGAACCGGCTGCGATGAGCAGCGCTTCGGCGTAGAGGTTAATGCTCTGGTGGTTGGTTTGCTGCGCCAGTTCACCCAAGAGCGGTGAGGAGTGCAAATGCAAGGTTGTTCTTTTAGGTGGCTTGGCAACGGGCTCGCTGCCCGTGATGGAGCCCGGACCGTAGGAAAGCGGAGCGTTTAGGATAGAAACGCCGGCTTTGCTCAGGTATTCGTGCAGGGCAAACGCGGCGCTAAAGGCCGGGTCGGGCAAGGAGCCTTTCACCCCAAAGCTGGCCACCCCCGTCGGGACCGTGCCTTCCAGAAAAACCTGATTAGAATATGGCGCATTGTAAATAACCACTTCATCGCCCGAACCCGCCGCCCCGGTACTCACGCGGTTGAGCATTCGCAGGTAAGGCGTGGCTGGTTCCGTGCGTAAAACCAGAGCAGGCTGCCCGACCGTCTTGGCGGGTTGGAAAACGACGCGGTACAGGTTTTCGTTGAAATTGAGGCCGCTTAAGCCCGCACCATAATAATTCCCCATATCGCCCCAAATCCAGTTGTCGGGGACTGGTAGCGTCTGAATGGCGGTTGCATCGCCAACAATGGCTCCCTCAATGCGTTTGATGCCCGCTTGACGCACCACGTCCAGCCAGGTCCGCAAGAGCGTTGGCGCGTCGGAAAACTCCGCAAAACGGCTGCTACCGAGTGAGGGGTCGCCCGTGCCCCGAAGGTAAAGATTTCCCGTTAGCACACTATCCCGCAAGGTTCCGTCGTATTCAAGGTGCGTTTGATAGGTATAATTGGTTCCGAGAACCGTTAATGCAGTAGCCGTCGTTACCAGTTTCAAGGTTGATGCGGGCGGTAAACTCAGGTTTGCATGGTAATCAAGCAACGTTTGCCCATCTTTGGCCCGACGCACGGAAAGTGCTACGGTGCCATTTTGCAGCAATGGACTGGTTTGCAGCCTATTGAGGGTCTGTTGCAGTTGCAGAATCGCCGCCGAATCGGATTGGAGCGACCGGGAAGAAGAGGTGGCGGTGGAAGGCCGTCCGGTCAGAAAAAGAACACTGACGAAGAAAACAGTTAAATAATGCATGCAATTAAGCGAATTGGCAAGCTTTTTAGACAAAGAGCACCTCTGTATCGGTTTGCCAAAGGTTTTCGTAGCTTTGCAAAAATAGTCGAATCTTGTCTCCTTTTTTGTTGTTTACTAAAATTAGGGCGCTGGCTATACGCCAGCGTATCGACAAAGCGAAAAAAAGATAGATCACTAGCTAAAATAGCATAGATAATACACGAATGAAGTTGACATTTTGGGGGGCTACCCGGCAAGTTACCGGCAGTATGTTTCTACTGGAAACAGACGACGATTTTCGGATTTTGATTGATTGTGGATCGGATCTGGATCGTTCGGTGGCCAACAGCGAGTCTCCAACCGAAAATCATACCGGCGTTTTCCCGTTTGAGGCGTCTGGTATTAATTTAGTCTTACTGACCCACGCCCATATTGACCATAGCGGTCGGATTCCCAATCTTTTCCTGGAAGGCTACGAAGGGCAGATTCTTTGCACCGAACCAACCTACGATCTGACTGAACTGCTCCTGCGGGACGCCGCTTCGCTAAACCAGCGGCGACTAAACGAAATGGGCCGTAGTAAAAAACAGCGGGTCAAAAAGCGGTTCAATGAGCTTCAAAAAGAGCTTTTCCTGGAAAAACAGGTGCGGGAGTCGATGGTAAATGTGGTGCCGATTGCCTTTAATCGCAAATTCAGGGTGGCTGATGGGGTGGATGTCACGTTTGTCCCGGCGGGGCATTTGTTGGGAGCTGCGCACATCGTAATCAATGTTTATGAAGACGGGCGCAAAAAAAGCATCTGTTTTTCGGGCGACATTGGCCGACACAATTATCCGCTGCTGGGCGATCCTGAACCGGTGCCCGCGGTTGATTACCTCATTTGCGAGTCGACGTATGGCAATCGCCTGCACGTCGATCAGGAAACGCCCGAAGCGGTGCTGGCGGACATCATCAAACGAACCTGCATCGATATTCCGGGGCGTCTGATTATTCCATCGTTTTCCGTTGGACGAACCCAGGCCTTGCTCTATACGCTGAACCGGCTATACTCCGAGCTTAATTTCCCGCCCATTAAAGTTTTCTCGGACAGTCCTCTGGCGTTGGAAAGCACGAAAGTGTATCAGAAAAACCTGCGGTTGCTGAACAAGGAAGCCAAAGAATTTGTAGAGGATAATGAATCTCTGTTCGATTTCGAGAATTTCGAGTTTCTGGAAAGTTCCAAAGCCAGCAAGGCCGTCTCGAATTATAACCAACCCTGCATTATTATTTCGTCTTCCGGCATGGTGCAGGGGGGACGCGTTGAATACCACGTTGCAGCGAACATCAGCAATCCCTATAGTACCATTTTCATCATTGGCTATTGCGCCGAAGGAACCCTCGGCTGGCGCTTGTTGAACGGTCAGAGCACCATCTCCATCAAAGGAAAAGACGAGCCTGTAATGGCGAAAGTAGAGCGTACGGATGTGTTCAGTGGCCACGGCGACCGGGATGATCTGGTTCGGTTTGTGAAACAGCAGAATCCCGAAAAGTTGCAGAAATTATTTTTAGTACACGGGGAATATACCAGCATGATGGCCTTCCAGGAAACCCTGAAGGAGGAAGGTTTCCCTAACGTGGAAATTCCGAAGCGGGGTCAGACGTATGTGCTATAACCGGGCGCGATTCGTTGGATTGGTACTGTCAATCGGGATTTTCCGTTAACTTTGTGGCTCTTATCTTGTACGATACAGCATTTGAATGAGGACATACTTAGATTTTGAAAAACCCATAGCAGACCTGGAGTCGAAATTGGTTGAGATGAAAAAACTGGCGGAAAACAGCAATGTGGACGTCAGTGAAGCCGTTCGCTCGCTGGAAATCAGCATTGATCGGCTTCGTCACGAGATCTTTGAGGACCTGACCCGCTGGCAGCGTGTTCAACTTTCTCGTCATCCAGACCGTCCTTATACGCTGGACTACATCGAGCAGATGTGCGACCAGTTTATTGAACTTCACGGGGATCGCACTGTTCGCGACGACCCGGCTATGGTGGGTGGGTTCGGTGAAATCGCTGGCCAGACGGTGATGATCATTGGCCAGCAAAAAGGCCGCAATACCAAGCAGCGTCAGCACCGTAACTTTGGAATGCCTAACCCCGAAGGATACCGTAAGGCGCTCCGGCTGATGAAACTGGCCGAAAAATTCAATAAACCCATTGTTACGCTGATCGATACGCCGGGGGCCTTTCCGGGCCTGGAAGCCGAAGAGCGCGGCCAGGGTGAAGCCATCGCCCGGAACCTGAAAGAAATGTTCATGCTGCGGGTGCCGGTTATTTGCATTGTCATTGGTGAAGGCGCTTCAGGTGGAGCCCTGGGTATTGCCATCGGCGACCGGGTGTTGATGCTCGAAAATACCTGGTATTCCGTGATTTCTCCCGAAAACTGCTCGACTATTTTGTGGCGTAGCTGGAATTTCAAGGAGCAGGCCGCCGAAGCCATGAAGCCAACCGCCCGCGACATGCAGAAATACGGTCTGGTCGATGGCATCGTGGAAGAGCCAACGGGTGGCGCGCACAACGATCCGGCAGACATGGCCCAGCGTTTGAAAAAAACCATTCTGGATACCATTGCTGAATTAGCCCAACTGACGCCCGAAGAGCGAATTGACCAACGGATTGAGAAATTCTGTTCAATGGGTGTGGTGGTTGAATAAATCAATATGGCAAGCGTTTTAACTCCTCAAATCAAAAACATCATCTTTGATCTTGGTGATGTGATTATTCCGATCAATCCGCCGCTGACAGCGTTGGCTTTTGCGCGTTTGACGGCTTTAACCCTGGAGCAGGTACAGGTTCTATTCCGGGAACACCAGGTTTTTCAACAATACGAAACGGGTCTGGTGGATGACAAAGGCTTCCGCGACCACATTCGGCAGATCCTGAACAACAAGGAATGGGCGGATGAGGTGATTGACGAAGCCTGGAATACGCTGCTGCTCGAGTTTCCGATTGAACGGATTGAACGGATTCAGCAATTGCGCGGTCAATACCGCCTTTTTCTGCTGAGTAATACCAGCGCCATTCACATCAAAGAAGTAAACCGGAAGCTGAAAGAGCTAACGGGTTTACCCCAGTTGAATGAGTTGTTTGAGAAGGTCTATTATTCTTATGAGATTAAAATAATGAAGCCGTCTCCGGATATCTACCAGTATGTTTTGAACGATGCCGGTCTGGTAGCGGAAGAAACTGTGTTCTTGGATGATAATGCGGATAACATCCGTTCGGCGGCTGAGTTAGGTATTCAGGCGGTACACGTACAACCGCCGCTGACGATTCTTGATTATCTGCGTGATGAACCCACGAACGAAGACGCTTCTAGTGCAGGTTAGCCTGGCTATCTTAACGCTTATTACAACAACACTGGCCGGTACAGAATGGATGACCGGCCGCTTTTTTATTGACCCGGAGTCGAACCTGGGCTGGCCTGATTTCCTGGCGGGTTTGCAATACTCCCTGCCATTGCTGGGTATTCTGACCGTTCATGAGTTTGGGCATTACTTCACGGCCAGAATGCACCAGGTTCGGGTAACATTGCCGTATTATATTCCGCTCTGGATTGGCATTGGGCAGAGCTTTGGAACGCTGGGTGCCTTTATCCGCATTCAGGATTACATCAGTAGCCGGAAGAAATACTTCGATATTGGGATTGCCGGGCCGCTGGCAGGCTTTGTGGCCGCTCTTGGGGTACTGTGGTATGGTTTTACCCATCTGCCCCCGCCCGAGCACATTTTTACCATTCACCCCGATTGGCAGCAGTACGGCCTGGACTACCCGGCCCACGTCTACAAAAACCTGCCCCCCGACAGTTTAATGTCGTTCGGTGACAACCTGATTTTCTGGTTTTTCAAGAATTACGTCGCCGATCCGGCCTTGCTGCCGCATCCCTACGAGATGATTCACTACCCGTTTCTGCTGGCTGGTTATTTCTCGCTTTTCTTTACCGCTCTGAATCTAATGCCCATCGGTCAACTGGATGGGGGGCATATTTTGTACGGGCTGATTGGTCGGCGCGCGTTCCGGCAGGTTGCACCCGTGTTGTTCATTGGGTTCATGTTTTACGCGGGCATCGGTTTTTTCAAGCCGTCGGACTTTGCCACCGGCAACGACGTGCGTTTTATGGATCAGTTGTGGAAGCTAGGGTTTTATATCTTTGCGCTGTATCTGGCCTGCATCCGCATTAATGATGATCGCGTGACAGGCTTGCTAATTGCATTGAGTGTGGTAGCGGGCCAATTCCTCATCGGTTATCTACGCCCTGATTGGGAGGGTTATCCTAATTTTTTATTATTTATTTTCATTTTAGGGAGATTTTTGGGTATTTATCACCCAGATACGGAAGAAGACAAGCCGCTGGATACAAAACGCAAAGTATTAGGCTGGCTGGCATTGGTGGTATTTATCCTCTGTTTTAGTCCCAAGCCGTTTATATTTTCCTAACTCCATACATATGTTTTCTGCATTTGCACGCTGGCTATTTGCACAAAGAGGCTGGAAAGTGCTCGGACCTCGACCAACTGTACCCAAAGGTATCTGGGTTATTGCGCCGCATAATTCAAATTGGGACTTTCCAGTTGGTGTTGGCGCACGGGCCGAATTGCGAATCTGGATTCAGTATCTGGCCAAGAAAGAGTTGTTTTCGTGGTATGCTGGCTGGCTTTTTCGGCTGTTAGGGGGCAAACCCGTGGATCGGAGCCGAGCAAATAACTTGGTCGATGCAGTGGTGGATGTATTGAATCAGCACGACCGCCTGCACATTTGCATCACACCAGAAGGCACGCGCAGCAACGTGAGCAAACTGAAAACGGGCTTCTACTACATGGCCCTTAAATCGGGGGCGCCTTTGATCTTAACTGGCTTCGATTATCCCCGAAAGGCGGTTGTACTGAGCGAACCTTTGTATATGACTGGCGATTTTGAAGCGGATATTCGGCTAGTATACGATTTTTTCAGTCGCGTTCAGGGAAAGCGCAAAGACTGGCTCAAACGGTACGAAGAGACAGGGAGTATTAACTAAGCTCTCAATAGGAGAAGAAAAGAACTTACAAGCCAAATACAGTCCAAGCCATTTTACTGAGTACCATAAGTACGCTGATATACGACCGCTTATATCCGAACGAAGCTGCTTTTTCGCGCCGCCAGAAGAGTTCTTGCTTACGCCCCAAAAAAAGAACGTAATTATCAAACGTACGGCCAACCCCCAGGCTATCTTTCCGATCTACCTTATTCGTCTGAGTAAGGTGATCCAAGAACGCAAATGCTTCTTTCTCTGAGCTATGATAGATAATCGTATTATTGCCTGCGTGGTGGTGAATGGTGTAAAAAGCGTTCATAATTGCGCTGCGGTTAGTAGCACAAAGGTGAAAAATTGAGTGATTCTGCTCGTTAAATATGACTTAAAAATAGATTAATAATTTTTAATCTTCTAATAGTTCAATTTATTGAAATAGGGGATGAGTTAAGTTAGCGTGCTTCTTGGGCATATTTCACCATCAATTCACCAGCCCGATCAGAAGCACCGGGGCCACCAACAATCTGTTGCAAGCGGGCATAATCCGCTAACTGGCTTTGTCGGTTCTGTCCGTTTATTAAAATTTTACTCAGTTCAGTACGAATATTCGCTGGATTTAAATCATTTTGAATTAGCTCTTTCACCGCCTCTTTATTAAGAATGAGGTTAACGAGAGAAATATGATCAACCGCAATAAGCTGTCTGGCAATAAGGTAAGAAATCGTACCTGTGCGGTAGCAAACTACCTGCGGCACATGGAGCAAAGCCGTTTCCAGCGTAGCCGTTCCAGAGGTGACCAAGGCCGCTTCAGCAATTGAAAGCAGGTTGTAGGCATCGTCGGTGATGACTGGAATATTCGGGTAGGCGGCTAAATGCTGTTGGTAGAGACTTGAAGGAAGGTTGCTAACTCCTGCGACAACAAACTGATAATTAACAAATTCCTTGCAGGCTGATAGCATCAGAGGAAGCATTCCTTCAACTTCCTGCTTACGACTCCCCGGTAACAAAGCAATAACGGGGCGGTTGGAAATTTTGGCAAACTGTTCCCGGAAGGCAGGATCGGGCTGGAAAGCGGCGATGGCGTCCATCAGCGGATTGCCTACATAATCCACTTGATAGGCGTACTTCTGAAAAAAGTCCACTTCAAAAGGAAGGATAACAAACAGGCGATCTACCAGGGCTTTGATTTTCAGGGCACGTTTCTGGTTCCAGGCCCAGACTTTTGGTGAAATGTAATAAAAAACCCGAATGCCATGCCGCTTGGCAAAACGAGCCATGCGCAGGTTAAAGCCCGCATAATCGATCAAAATAAGCACATCGGGGCGGTGTTGGAGCAAGTCGCGTTCGCAATCCCGAAAGTTGCGGCGAATCGTGCTTAAATTTTGCACGACTTCCAAAAAACCCATAAAAGCCATTTCCCGGTAATGGCGCACTAAAACAGCCCCGGCTGCCTGCATTTGCTCGCCGCCCCAGGCCCGGAACGTTGCCGATGAATCATGGCGACGAATAGCCTGAATGAGGTTGCTTCCGTGTAGATCGCCAGAGCGCTCACCGGCAATGAGATAATAGGTCATGGATGCTTATTCTCCGTAATAATCGACGTAATTTTTAGGGGTTTCAATAAGCCGGATGCGATACAGGCGAGATTCGGTCACTTTGCTAAGGGCGCGTTCCAGAATTTTCCAGATCTCCATAACGAAAATCTCGCACGAAGCCATCTTGCCCTGCATGAAATCGACGTCCAGGTTCAGGTTTTTATGATCTACCTTATCAATTATTTCACTTTTGATCAGATCGCCTAACAATTTAAGGTCAATGACAAAGCCTGTTTCTGGGTTAGGCTCCCCCTTCACCGTCACGATCAGCTCAAAATTATGACCGTGCCAGTTGGTGTTGGCGCAAAGGCCAAAAACTTCCTTATTTTTTTCCTCAGACCACATCGGGTTGTAAAGCCGGTGTGCCGCATTAAAATGCTCTTTCCGTGTAACGTAAACCATATTGATAGCGCCAAAAGTAGAAAACAACCCGTAATCAACTTTCAGCTGTTAAAGCGCAACTTTTTTGCAAAATTACGCCAAAGTGCTTCTTAAAAAAATCCTTGATCAGACAGACGGCTGCTTTTTGAATCAGATGAGAATCTAATGGATTTCTAATTAAATTTGTAGGTAAATATTGAAAAAATACTATTTTTTCGTAAAAACGTGGATAGTCTATTGCATTTATTTATCCTAATTTTACACCCTGTTAACTTAAGATTAACAGCTAATACGTAAGAACTATCGAATACTTTCAAGAATATATTGCTCAATTTTAAGGTAGTATGATTATCGTTACGGGCGCTGCAGGTTTTATCGGGAGTGGTTTGATCTCTCGGCTAAATCAGGAAAATTTCAATTTTATCATCGCCGTCGATGATTTTTCGCAGACCGAGAAGCTGCCTAATCTCGAAGGAAAACGCATTCAGGAGCGCGTAGACCGGGAGCAGTTCTTTGACTGGCTCGATCAAAATTATTACGAAGTTGAGTTTATCTTCCACATCGGAGCCCGCACCGACACCACCGAATTTGATCGCCGAATTCTAGAACATCTGAACGTTTCGTATTCCAAGAAAATCTGGCAAAAATGCATAGATTACCAAATTCCGCTGGTTTACGCTTCATCAGCAGCTACCTACGGACTTGGTGAATTGGGGTATGACGACAACGAACAGCTTGTTCCGCAGCTCAAGCCACTGAATCCCTACGGTGTTTCTAAAAACGAATTTGACATCTGGGCGCTGGAGCAGGAGAAAAAGCCGTTTTTCTGGGCAGGACTGAAGTTTTTCAATGTCTACGGGCCCAATGAGTACCATAAAAACCGCATGGCGTCGGTGATTTTTCACGCCTACAACCAAATTCGCCAGCAGGGATCAATGAAGCTGTTTCGTTCGCATCATCCTAATTTTCAGGACGGCGAGCAAATGCGCGATTTCGTTTACGTAAAAGATGTCATTAACGTGTGTCTGTTTTTGATGCATCACCGCCGCAACTCCGGTATCTACAACCTCGGTAGTGGCAAAGCCCGGACGTTTATCGACTTGGCGCAGGCCACTTTCCAGGCGATGGATGTAACGCCGCAAATTTCCTTTGTGGATACTCCCGAAGATATTCGCGACAAATACCAGTATTTCACCCAGGCTAGTATGAGCAAACTCCGATCAATTGGGTATACAAAGCCTTTTTGCACATTGGAAGAAGGAATTCAGGATTATGTGCAAAACTACCTGGTGACAGAAACTTACTTATAAATTGCCCTAATTAGGATGCTGAAGCGGAAGCCGGGTGAGTAATCATCCGGCTTCTTTTTGAAAAAAATTGATTTAAACATTTGTTTAAATCAATTTTAAACCATTACCTTTGTAGCAGGTTAGAAAGTTATGGCAGAAGAAGTAGATACCGAATCGAAGATTAAAGAGGCCGCCAAGAAAGTTTTTTTGGCGCAGGGGTACGAGGGTGCTAAAATTCGGCAGATAGCGGAAGAGGCGGGCGTCAACATTGCCTTGGTGAATTATTATTTTCGCAGCAAAGACCAGCTATTTAAAAGTATTTATATGGATGCTTTCCGGGATTTTCTGGGAAGGCTGGCCATGATGCTCGAAGAACAAGTGCCTTTAGAGGTGAAAGTTTGGAAAATCGTAGATCAATATACTGATTTTCTGATAGATAACCCGTTGATTCCTATTTTTGTCTTATCTGAATTTAGACGAGGAGAAGCCACCTTTTTTAAAGATATTGACGTGAAAGGCATCATTGCTACGTCGTATTTTACGAAACAGCTGGCCGACGAAGCCGCCAAAGGAACAATCCGGTCCATCCAGCCTTTGCAGGTAATTTTTACGATTATAGGCAATATCGTTTTCCCTATTTTGGCTAAACCCGTGCTCTCGTATGTAGGCACACTTGATGAGACCGGCTTTCGGCAATTCATGGAAGAAAGAAAGCGATTAGTACCCGAAATGGTTATGGCTTACCTGAGGCAGGTGTAATTTTTTTGCCCTTTAATTAAACAAATGTTTAAAACAACAATGTAATGTATCATGAAGAAGTACCTGATCTGTTTGCTTTGGCTGCTCTGGTTGCCCACACAGGGACAGCCAATTATAACGCTGGAGCAATGTTACACGGCCGTGCGGGAAACGTACCCGTTAACAAAACAAAAGGCCCTTATTCAGCAGTCGGGAGAACTGGCGGTTGCTAGTCTGGCGACGAACCGCCGGTTGCCGCAACTAGCTCTAAACGGACAGGCAACCTGGCAATCGGAAGTAACGCAGTTGCCGATTGAACTGCCCAATCTGGTTATTCCTACGCTCAGCAAAGACCAGTACAAGCTGGCCCTCGATGCGAGTTATGCACTCTACGACGGAAATCTCACCCGTTTGCAAACCGCGTTGCAGCAAGCGACCACGGCAACTGCCCAGCAGCAGATCGATGTCGAATTACACAAGGTTAAGGATCAGGTAAACGGCTTGTTTCTTCAGGCGCTACTCACCGACGAGAACCTGCGATTGACCCAAATCATGCTGGAAGAGCTTCACAATCGTACGGAAAAAATAAAAGCCAGTGTTCGTTTCGGTACGGCCTCCCAGATGAATCTCGATGGGTTACAAGCTGAAGCGCTCCGCTCCGAGCAGCGGCTGGCCGAGTTGACGGCTGCCCGTCGGGGACTGCGTGATGCCCTGAGCCTGCTGACGAACCTATCCATTGATGATAGCACGCGGCTCGTGGTGGAGGAAAACCCTCTGGCGATTAAATCCAATCAACCCGTTAACCGGCCTGAACTAAAACTTTATGACGCCCAGAGGTCCTTGTATGCAGCACAGCTGGCGCTAACCGATACTAAATTTCGTCCGCGATTAAGTTTGTTCGGTCAGGGTGGAGCTGGGCGACCAGCCTTGAATTTTCTGAATAACGATTTCCGGGGCTTCTTCATTGGCGGGTTGCGGTTGAGTTGGAATTTGTCGGCCGGTTACACGCTACGGAACGACCGCCAAGTAGTGGCTTTGAATCGGGAAGTGGTGGACGTCCAGCAGGCAACCTTCGAAAAAGCATTACGTATTCAGTTGCGGCAGCAGCAGACCGAAATTGAGCGTTTGCAAGCGTTGCTGGACAAAGACGGGACTATTATTGCCTTGCGGGAAAAAGTGCGGAAAGCCGCCGCCGCGCAACTGGACAACGGGGCCATTGCGGCTCGCGACTACACCACCGAGCTAAACAACGAAAACCAGGCCTTGCTCAACCAGAAATTCCATGAACTGCAACTGCTACTGGCGCGGGTGCAGTACCGGACACTAACCGGAAATTAAGCTAATTTTTAGAAAGTAAACATTCGATCAAACTCATTGAAGAGATACCATGAACGCAAAATGGATGCTGGCCGGTCTGGTGATAATACTGACTGCCTGCCAACAAGAAGAAACCAAGTCGGATGCCTACGGCAATTTTGAAGCCGTCGAAACCATCGTTTCGGCGGAAGCCACTGGAGCTTTGCAGCGCTTCGACGTAGAGGAAGGCCAAACCCTTCAGGCGGGCCAGGTTGTAGGCCAGGTTGATACCGAACAATTACAGCTACGGAAGGCGCAACTGCTGGCCAGTGAGCAAGCCGTGCGGAGCCGGACGCCCAATGTATCGGCTCAATTATCGGCTTATGGGCAGCAAATCGCGGTGCAGGAACAGCAGCTTCGGACGCTTCAACGCGAAAAAGAGCGCACCCAAAACCTGATTGCGGCGGGGGCCGCGCCCACCAAACAGCTAGACGATATCGAAGCGCAAATGGCGGTTATGGAGCGGCAAATTGCCCTCATCAAGCAACAGCGGAGCGCCCAGGCATCGGCTTTGGGGACGCAACGGAGCGGAACCGTGGCCGAAACGGCGCCCCTGGCCCAGCAAGTAAAGCAGTTGGACGATCAGATCAAAAAATCATCCATCGTCAATCCGGTTGCTGGAACCCTAACGGTGAAGTACGCCGAACCCGGCGAGGTGGTCAGTTACGGCAAGCCTTTGTACAAAGTAGCCACGCTGGATACCATCACGCTTCGGGCGTACGTCAGTGGCGATCAACTGGTGAATGTGCGGGTTGGACAAAACGTGCAGGTACTAGTCGATGCGCCCGACAATCAGTTAAAGCCTTACGAGGGAACCGTGCGCTGGATTGCGAGCAAGGCGGAGTTTACGCCCAAAGTGATCCAGACCAAAGACGAGCGGGTGAATCTAGTCTACGCGCTGAAGATTCAGGTGAAAAATGACGGCGGCTTGAAAATTGGAATGCCCGGCGAAGTGCGGTTTCAGGCGGCAGTAAACAAGCAGTAGATGGCTACGGAAACCATTTTTGTTGAGGGAGTTTCGAAGACGTTCGGGGAAACCAAGGCGGTGCAGGACGTCTCGCTATCGATTGAGGCCGGCGAACTGTTCGGGCTAATCGGACCGGATGGAGCGGGAAAAACGACCTTGTTTAAAATGCTCGTCACCCTGCTGCGGCCCGATGCGGGGCGGGCAATGGTGGCTGGGTACGATGTGGTTCGGGATTACCGCCAGTTGCGTACGCACATTGGCTACATGCCGGGGCGTTTTTCGCTGTATCCTGACCTGAGTATTCGGGAAAACCTGGATTTTTTTGCGACCGTATTCGGCACGACCATCGAAGCAAATTATGAGCTGATCCGGGATATTTACGTCCAGCTTGAGCCGTTCAAAAATCGGCGGGCGGGGGCTTTGTCGGGCGGAATGAAACAGAAACTGGCGCTTTGTTGCGCGCTGATTCACAAGCCAAAAGTGCTTTTTCTGGATGAACCAACAACCGGTGTGGATGCGGTTTCGCGCAAGGAATTCTGGGAAATGCTGCACCGCCTGAAAACGCGCGGTCTGACCATGCTGGTTTCGACGCCGTACATGGACGAGGCCAGTTTGTGCGACCGGGTGGCCCTGATTCAAACGGGGCGGATTCTAGCCATTGATACCCCAAAGGGAATAGAAAACAGTTTTGCCCGACCACTCTACGCCGTGCGGGCCGACGAAACGTATCGGCTGATTCAGGATTTGCGGCAGGCCCCCTTTACCGTAACCTGCTACGCTTTTGGCGAGTACCTGCACCTGACCACGAACGAGGGCATAAGCCCCGGCGAAATCAGGGTTTATCTGGACAATCGGCAGCACCGTAATCTTGACGTAAAGCCGATTCGGGCGGGCATAGAAGATAGTTTTATGGCACTGATGCACGATGAATAAGGCAGTTGTTATCAACAAATTAACCAAACGGTTCGGCGACTTCATTGCGACGAACGAGATCACGTTTGAGGTCGGGCAAGGCGAGATTTTTGGGTTTTTAGGGGCCAATGGAGCCGGAAAAACCACCGCCATCCGCATGCTGTGCGGGTTGCTTAAACCCACGTCCGGGGAAGCCACCATTGCGGGCTTCGACGTTTACCGGCAGACTGAGCAAATCAAGCAGGTCATTGGCTACATGAGCCAGCGATTTTCCCTGTACGAAGACCTGAGCGTTCGGGAAAACATTCGGTTCTACGGCGGAATCTACGGCTTAAATCGTGCTGAACTGCGGGAAAAATCGGCACAGATCATCCAGCAATTGGGATTGGAGAGCGTAGCGGATAAACTCGTTGTTTCCCTGCCGCTGGGCTGGAAACAACGCCTGGCTTTTTCGGTGGCTTTGCTCCACAATCCAAAAATCGTGTTTCTGGACGAGCCAACGGGCGGGGTTGACCCCATCACCAGACGCCAGTTCTGGGACATGATTTACGAAGCGGCCAACCGGGGAACCACCATTTTTGTCACTACCCACTACATGGACGAAGCCGAGTACTGCAACCGCGTCTCGATCATGGTCGATGGCCGAATCAAGGCGCTGGACACACCCGGCGGTCTGAAAAAAACGTATGGCGTTGATTCTATGGACGCAGTGTTCCAGATTCTGGCGCGGGGCACTTCCACCAAGTAGGACGAAACAACAAAAACATGAAACGCTTTCTCGCTTTTGTCAAAAAAGAATTTTTCCACATCCTGCGCGACCGGCGAACGCTGCTGATTCTGTTCGGGTTGCCGTTTGTTCAGGTGATTTTATTTGGTTTTGCGCTGACAAATGAGATCAAAAACGCCAAAATCGCGCTGCTGGATTATGACCACGGTCAGCACAGCCGCCAGCTCACGGACCGGCTCTTATCGTCGGGCTATTTTCAGGTGGCGGAAAATCTGCAATCGTATAAAGAGTTGGAGGCCGCTTTCCGGCGGGGTGTGGTGAAAATGGCCATCGTGTTTCCGGCCAACTTTACCAACGATTATACCCACGGCAAACAAGCACAAATTCAACTCCTGGCCGACGCCTCGGAGCAGAACACGGCAATCAGCCTGACTAATTACGCCACGGCCATTATTCAGGACTACTTGCGTGAACAAACTGGCGCGGTTCAGGCGCTCCCCTTGGCAATTGACATTCAGACCCGAATGGTGTTCAACCCAGAGCTGAAAGGGGCGTTTGTGTTTGTGCCGGGCGTGATGGCGCTAGTGTTGCTGCTGGTGTCGGCCCTGATGACCTCGGTGACTATTGCCCGCGAAAAAGAAACCGGTACGATGGAAGTGCTGATGGTATCGCCCCTGACGCAATTGCAGATTCTGTTCGGAAAAGTATTGCCTTACTTGCTGATGTCGTTTTTGAACGGCTGTCTGATCATTGCGCTGGGCGTCTGGCTGTTGGGTGTGCCGATGCAGGGCAGCTTGCTCTTGCTGCTGGCCGAAACGCTGCTGTTCATTTTCCTGGCGTTGTCGATTGGTATTCTGATTTCCACGCTGGCGGAGACGCAGTTGGTGGCCATGTTTGCCTCGCTGGTCATTATGCTGCTGCCCACCATCTTTCTGTCCGGGTTTATTTTTCCGGTGGAAAGCATGCCCCGACCCCTGCAACTTATTTCCAGCATCATTCCGGCCAAGTATTTCATCGCCATCGTGAAAGGCATCATGATCAAAGGCGTTGGGCTGACTTATCTGTGGAAAGAAACGCTCACCCTGTTGACGATCTCGCTGGTTTTGACCGGCCTGAGTTTACGAAATCTTAAAACGCGCCTCGCATGAACCGCATTGGCTATATCATTGAAAAAGAATTCAAGCAGATTTTTCGGAACAAAGTGTTGTTGCGGATGCTGCTGGGAGCACCCGTTATGCAGTTGATTCTGCTGTCGTATGCGGCGAATTTTGAAGTAAAAAACCTGACGATTGCCGTGGTCGATCAGGATCATACGACGTATTCCCAGCGGATGGTCAGCAAGTTTCGGTACATTGATAATTTTCGTTTTCTGGGTTATTTGCCCGCCTACAAACCTGCTTACCAGCAACTGCTCTCCGGCAATGCTGATCTGGTGTTGGTTATTCCGCCCCATTTCGAACGGGATTTGGGGAAAGAAAACCGGGGTGCCGTCCAACTCTTGGTGAACGCCATCGATGGGTCAAAGGCGGGGATCGCAGCGGGGTACGCCCAGCAGATTATTCGAAGTTTTAACGAAGACGTGCGGGCGGAAGCCTTGGCGGTTAGTACGACTGGATTGGCGCGGGTGACGATTGAAAATCAATACTGGTTTAATCCCCGACTGGAGTACAAAACGTTCATGGTTCCCGGCATTCTGTTTGAAATTCTGATTTTGGTCGGCGGGCTGATTGCGGCGCTCAACATCGTGCGGGAAAAAGAGATTGGCACCCAGGAGCAACTCAACGTAACGCCCATTCGGAAATACGAATTTATTCTGGGCAAACTGATTCCCTTCGTGATCATTGGTCTGGTGCAATTCAGTCTCGGCCTGCTGATCGGCGTATTCTGGTTTCGGATTCCGTTTGAAGGAAGTTTGGCGTTGATGTACGGGTTTGCGTTTCTGTTTTTGCTGCTCAGCGTGGGCCTGGGCCTGCTGATTTCGGCGGTTTCGGATACGCAGCAGCAAGCCATGTTTGCCGCTTTCTTTTGTCTGGTCTTGTTTATTCTGTTGAGTGGGCTGTTTTCGGCCACGGAAAATATGCCCGGTTGGGCGCAGTACCTCAATGTGATCAATCCGCTCAAATACATCATCGAAGTGGGCCGGAACGTGATGCTCAAAGGCAGCACATTCCGGGATGTACAGCAACAGGCGATTACGCTGGCCCTGATGGCCCTGGCGCTGATTAGCCTGGCTTCGTGGAGCTACCGAAAAACGGTTTAGGCGGCTTTATTCCCAAATAACCTCGATTACCTCGCGCTTCAGATCGACCGTTGTTTGTTTCTCGTGGTTGGCGCGGGTTAGCGTGATTTTCCCATTCTGAACCCGAACCGATTCCTGATTCAGAACGCGGGTGGCGTCTTTTTTGCGGAAAACCGATACGCTTGGTTCGGTATAGTCGGCTAATTTGAGCGTATACGTTTTGCCGGTTACGGTCACGGATTTAGCCGACGGGGCAACAAACTGTCCTCTCGCCAAAGCCAGTGCTCGCGAAGCCTGCGGCACGCCGTAGCCGATAAAGTTGTTGCCGTAAGGATAAAGGTGTGATGATTTTTCGATAATGGAAATCAGCTCTTTATTGGTAAGTTTCGGATTAGCTTGCATCAGACAGGCCGCAAAACCGGTGATGACGGGAGCGGATAACGACGTACCATACAACGAAAAACACGAAACGTTGGGCTTCAGGTAAGGCAGAAATTCGGGGCCGATGCTGCTGTAGCCAATGCGGTTCCAGACGCGGGCATTGGTGGCCCCCACGGCCAAAACGCCTTGGGCGTCGGCGGGCGTGGAGATGATGCGCCACGCCCGGTCGTCGCCTTCGTTACCGGCGGACACAATGACCAGAATGCCTTTTTTGTCGGCGGCCAGTTGCGCCGCTTTGCTGATGAGGCTGGTATGACCGTCCATCTGCGCGGGCTGGTAGTTTTCTTTTGGATCGGAGAAGCCTTTGGCGTAGCCCAGTGAGGTGTTGATGATTCGGACGCCAAGGCTATCCATCCATTCCATCGCCGAAATCCAGTTGTCTTCTTCGCCCCGGAACTCGCGGCCACCGTGGTCCGTGCGGGCCAGGTAAAAGGAAGCGTCGGTAGCCAGCCCATACTGAATGTTTTCGGTTAGATCAACGCCCGCAATGGCGGCCATGACTTCCGTGCCGTGAAAATCCGACATGCTTTCCAGCGAGCTGAAAAAGCGGTTGGACGGACGCAGTTTATTGACGTAATCACGAATGTCGCGAATGCCGTTGCGTTTGAAAATGTGCTTCAGGGCGCTGGTGGAATCGGCTCCGAAAAAGCCGGCGTCGATAACGCCGATGGTTACGTTTTTGGCCGTAAGACCGGATGTAGTGAATACGTTAGCCTGAATCTGCGACATCACGGGGGCCATCTGCACTTGGCTACCAGGAATTTCTGTGCTGGTGATGACCAGATTTTTATCGATTGGTACGAGGCTTTTCACAAAGGGCAACCGACGCACCTGCTGCATTTGCGTAGTGGTCAGCTCCGCCGAAACGGCATTGAGCCAGCGGGAGCGAAACAAAGGGCGTATTCCCTGCTGGCTTAGCTGCTCGAGGTACGATGAATTAAGGGGAAGATCAGTTTCGTCAATGGATAAACCCTGATTCTGTCGATTAACTACGGAAAGGGGAGAAAGGGAAGGAACCGCCGATAAGGGTTTGTCAGCCAATAAAATCCAGAATTTTGTTTGGGCCAGCGTCGTGGAAGAAAGTCCAGTGGTCAGCCCTAAAAACAGGGCGATAATTTTTTTCATTGAAAGGAAACTGTCAATTTTATGGCTTAAGATACAAACAAAAATCGAAGAATTGAACGGGAACGCAGATTGGGTAAACCAGAACCATCGTTACTAAATCAATAAATTGGTAAACTAGTAGGGTCTGTTTTCCGCCGCCTTCTTGTCAATAATTTTTTTATGCGCTATAATCAACTATCCAACGAATTGTTTGTCCGGAACCGGAACCGGCTGGCTGCCTTACTTAAGCCTAAATCCCTGGTGGTGCTGAACGCCAACGACATCATGCCAACCAATGCCGACGGGTCCATGGGTTTTCGGCAGAATACCGATCTGTTTTATCTTTCCGGCGTCGATCAGGAAGAAACCCGGCTGGTGTTGTTTCCCGACCATCCCGACGAAAAATACCGCGAATTGCTGTTTCTCCGCGAAAGCAGTGAGCTGATCGAAATCTGGGAGGGGCACAAGCTCACCAAGGAAGAAGCCGAGCAGTTGACGGGCATTCCGCAAAGCCAGATTTACTGGACGCACCAATTCGAAACCGTGTTTGTGAACCTCGTTTTTGAGGCCGAGCAGGTTTACCTCAGCACCAACGAACACACCCGGAACTCGTCGGAGGTGGAAACGCGCGAAAGCCGCTACATCCGCGAATTCAAAGAAAAATACCCGCTGCACCGCCTCGAACGACTGGCACCGCTGATGCATAACCTGCGCGCCATCAAGCAGCCGGAAGAAGTAGAACTGCTGAAAGAGGCTGTACGAATTACGGAAGACGGTTTCCGGCGGCTCCTGAAGTTCGTAAAACCGGGCGTCTGGGAATACGAAATCGAAGCGGAACTAGCGCATGAATACATCCGGCAGCGCTCGCGCGGATTTGCCTACCAGCCGATTATCGCCACGGGGGCCAATGCCTGCGTGTTGCATTACCTGGAGAACAGCATGGAGTGCAAGGCCGGGGAGGTAATTCTGCTGGACGTAGCCGCCGAATATGCCAATTACAATGCCGATCTAACGCGGACCATTCCCGTGAGTGGTCGGTTTACCCAACGCCAGAAAGACGTGTATAGCGCCGTGCTGCGGGTGATGAAGGAGGCAACGGCCATGCTGGTGCCGGGCAATATCTGGGACGAATACCACAAGGAAGTCGGCAAGATTATGGAATCCGAACTGATTGGCCTTGGCCTGCTGAAGAAACACGAAGTGGAAGCGCAAAACCCCAATGCGCCGCTTTACAAGAAATACTTCATGCACGGAACGTCGCACTTCCTGGGGCTGGACGTACACGACGTTGGCAACAAATACCGCCGTTTCGAAGCGGGAATGGTCTTTACCTGCGAACCCGGCATCTACATCCGCGAGGAAGGCTTGGGGATTCGGCTGGAAAATAACATCGTGATTACCGAAAATGGCAACATCGATCTGATGGCTTCCACGCCGGTGGAAATCGAGGAAATCGAAGATCTGATGAACGAATAAACGCCGTTCGCCCGGAAGATTGAACAAAATAAAAAACCTCCTGACGGTGACAAAATCGCCACTTTCAGGAGGTTTTTGCTTCGTGAGCAGCTTAGTCTACAAATTGCCGACGTAGCTTTTCGCCCGTGGCCCGCATGCTTTCCGGCCACGATCCGCCGTTTCCTTCGGCAAACAGATCATTCCCCGGAATGCCCAGCCGCCAGCGAACTACTTTATTGTTTTCCGGATTGTTACCATCTTCGCGCAGGTAAATATCGGAGGCTACAATGTCCTTTCGAAAGCGCATGATCCGCCGAAGCTCTTTTTCAACCAGGTCGAGCAACTCGGGCGATTCGTCAAAGCCCACTGTTTGCAGATCCATTTTAATGCCCTCTATATTGTATTCCATAGTGATTCTCTTTTGTTGTTAAAGAACTGAACTACCCTTAAAACCGAAATAAAGCCGCTGCTGTTATCGGTTCCTGCTGTCCAAGCAGATTTACTTCGTCCAGAACGTACACTTCGCCGTTATACCGCATGGTCAGCAAGGCTAGTTTGTCGATCAGCGATTCGCTCTCTTCCTGCTGGGAATCGTGAATGGTAAGCGCCATTGTTTCTTCGTCGAAGTGCCCCCACACATCGGTATGGGTCTGCACAAAAAGGGCTTCGATTCGTGCCGATGCGGCGGCTTCCAGCAGTTCCCGGATATCAGTAGAGCCTAATCCGTTATCGTTGTTATTTTGGTACTGCTCGATGCGCAGCTGTCGTTTTGTTTCTAAGCTATCCCCCAACAGCTCGTTGGCCATGCGGTGAATTTCGTTAATGTCAACGTTGTCAAAATTACCCGTTAGACCGCTTTCGTGCAGATGCGGATAGGTATTAACTTCCCGGTAAATAGGCTGCAAATACTCTACGGAGGCGATAACGAGCGGCGCGTTTTGATCACCAATCAGGTTGCGAATGCCTTCGTCGATCAGGCGGAAGAAATCGGCCAGAAGGTGATTTTTTTCCTTATTAGCCAGATCGTCGCTGGTGTACATGGCCGCTACGCCCCCCTGACCCGCCATACCGGCATTGAATCCCTGCAACTCTTTCTCGAACCGGTAGTATTTCGTCACTTTATCCATGCTGGACGGCATTTCTTCCTCCGAATCGAGTGGGACGATAGAAAAATAATTAGCCCGGTAGAGGGCCACTCCGTTTTTGCCAAGTTGCAACACGTAGTATTCCGGGAAAGGTTGGGCAAACGGAAGCAACGGCTGCAATAGAAAGCGGGAATTTATATGAAAGGTATTCTCCAACGGCAGCGGACTGTGGTAAACCGCAAAGTAGTCGGGGTTTCTGAAAGCCGCCAATCCTTCTTGCTGGTGACGCCAGAAATTCGGATCGTCGAGCAGGGTTTCCAGCGGCTGCATTAACTCGTCAATCTCCTCCGGGCGTACCTCCTGACTCTTCAGCGTTTGCCTGGCTGTTTGAATATGATTCTTAAACGTAAGCGCATCCTGCCGTTCGAGAACCTCTTTCCCCCGGCGATGGGTGGGCATAAAAATAGATATAGAATGCTTGTGCTTCTGCTCGGCTAGTTCGAGCAATTTCTCTTTTCCTGAATTGATTAAAACCATAACGTTGCCTTTTATCCGGTAAGCGTGGAAGCCGGAGTTTCAAAAAATGTTGTACTATTTCTTTATTATACTAACTAAAAGAAAGCACAGGTGGCTTGGAGATAATGCAATTCTAAGGTTTTTCTAAGCTTTTTCAGAACAAAGATCGGGCGGTTTTTCTGGATTTAAACGGCCTGAATAAGCCGCCGGATTTTGGGGTTAAGCTTGGTCTACGCAGGTATAGATCTGGCGAATAGCCCGCTCAATGCGCTGCCAACCTTCGTCCGATTGCAGGTCAATATCGAACAGCTTGTAGTTAGCCGAGGCTAAAAAGGAAAGTTGCGTAATGGCCGCCAGCAGGATGGCGGCGACCGCTTTGGTATCGTGACGGGTATCCGGCGAAAGCTGGTTCACCAATTTTTGCAACGCCTCTTGCCGGGTTTGGGTCATGTGCGCACTTAGGGCCGAACCTGAGTTGGCTATTTCCCATTTCAGTAGCTCCTGGGCAACGCGGCGGTGCCTGAACGCCCGTGCAAACTGAACCATATAATCCGACCAAACCTGATTTTGGGAAGAGGTAGTCATCCTTTCCCGATTATTCTCCAGAAACTGATCGTTAAAAATCGTCCAGAAATCACTCTGCTCCGTGAAGGATTGCATAAGCCCTTCGTAGCCACCAAAATAGCGATAGATCAATACCTTGTTGATGCCCGCTTTGTCGGCAACTGCGTTGATTCCGGCTTTGTCAGCACCCTGCTCGGCAATAACGTCTCCCAAGGCAGCCAGGATGCGTTGCATGGTCATCTGACGATTCCGTTTAGCTATCTTTTTCATGAAGCAGCAACCCGTTTAAACGTTACTTTTTTCGGCTGACTTACGGCGGAGTTTTACGCATTAATAGTTGCAAAACCTAAAGTAAGTTCGATTCATGCAAGAAGCAAAAAAGAGTCTTTTTATTAATAGAATACTTAGTTAGCGTGTTAAAAACGAGTTTGTTAGGTGTTTTTTGTCCTTTTAAGCATCGTCTCCGTTTAAATGTTCCAGGAAGACCCATAGAACGCTGCCAGCAGTTCACGCCTGCGTCGCGACGGCTTTTCTAAAAGGGTAGAGAAAAAGCAAGAATGTAACGATTTTTTGGATGCATAAACAAGCGCAATCTGAGGGGAATCAGCGCTCGGGGTAGGCTTCTAGTTGCCGCGCTAAATCGTGGATCGCTTCCTGGAGTTGCTGGCGCGATAGCGTAATTTCCAGTTGACAGGGAAAATCATTGTAGGGATGCCACGAAGGCGTCAGGTCATGATCTAGCTGCACTTGGAGGTGATACTGCTCCGCGGGTAAGGCTACCAGTTCCATGCTCAAACCCGGCTCGGAGAAGTTAAGGGTAAGGTGGCTGCTGGACTGGTTCGCGATTTTTTGCAGGTTTTCCAGCAGTCGGTTGAGTTCCCAGGTCCGTATGGGGGTTTCCTGGGTGTGTTTTTCCTGGTTGGAAACCGTTGATAATTCGCAGAGGAGGCTGTTTCGGTCGCGCCAGTCGGCATCTTCGGGACTATAGCCAATAATCTTAAATTCAAAGGTGCCGGTAGAGGAAGTGAGTCTCATGGTGTTAAGAACTTTGATGTGAGTTAACCTTAAAACAATTATTTTAGGGAGGGGGTTTGATGAAATAGGGGCAAAGCTCATTTTTTAATGACGAAGCGAATCTTTTTAGAGCGAGGTGCCTGACCGCTTGACGCGGGTTTCTATCTTTGCGGTCGATTTCAATTAAGAATTACTAATCAATAACTACCAAACCACAAACATGGCAAAAGTGCTGATTATCGGTGCCGGCGGTGTAGGCAGTGTCGTAGCCCACAAGTGCGCGATGAATTCCGATGTATTTACGGAAATTATGCTGGCCAGCCGAACACTTGCTAAATGTGACAAAATTGCCGCCGAAATTAAAGAATTACACGGCGTAACGATACAAACGGCCCAGGTCGATGCCGATGTGGTGGCCGAAACGGTGCTGCTTATCAAACGGTTTAATCCGGTATTGGTCATTAACGTGGCTTTGCCTTATCAGGATCTGCCCATCATGGATGCCTGTCTGGAAACCAAAGTTCATTATTTAGATACGGCCAACTACGAACCCAAAGACGTTGCTAAGTTTGAATACAGCTGGCAATGGGCTTATAAAGAGCGGTTTGAGCAGGCAGGCCTGATGGCCTTACTTGGCTGCGGCTTCGACCCGGGTGCCACCCAGGTGTTCACGGCTTACGCAGCCAAGCATCAGTTCGACGAAATGCATTACCTCGATATTGTGGACTGCAACGCCGGCAATCACGGGAAAGCATTTGCTACTAACTTTAATCCGGAAATCAATATCCGCGAGATCACCCAACCGGGCCGCTACTGGGAAAACGGCGAATGGGTCGAAATCCCGGCCATGTCGATTCATAAGCCGATCGAGTACCCCGGAATAGGGGAGCGGGAGTCGTATGTGCTGTATCACGAAGAACTTGAGTCGCTGGTTAAAAACTTCCCAACCCTGAAACGCGCCCGTTTCTGGATGACCTTTGGGCAGCAGTACATCACGCACTTGCAGGTGCTGGAAAATGTGGGCATGACCAGCATTAAGCCGATCCAGTTCCAGGGCATGGACATTGTGCCGCTAGAGTTTCTGAAAGCGGTATTGCCGCCGCCCGACTCATTGGGTGAGAATTATACCGGACAAACCTCCATTGGCTGCCAGATCAAAGGCATCAAAGATGGTCAGGAAAAAACTTATTTTATCTGGAACAACTGCGACCATGCCGAAACGTACAAGGAGGTGCGCGGGCAGGCCGTAAGCTATACAACGGGTGTGCCTGCCATGATTGGCGCCATGCTGATGCTGAAAGGCGTCTGGATGAAACCAGGCGTTTGGAACTGCGAAGAACTTGATCCAGATCCATTTATCGAACAGATGAATCGCCAGGGTCTACCCGTCCAGGACAAGGTGAACGAACCACTGAGCGTAGAAGCTTAGGCAGCTTACTGAGTAATTAATTACAGCGAAAAACCACCGGCAACCCCGGTGGTTTTTCGCATTTAAGGGGACTTTTTCCACTTGACTAACCCATCTCCCCCAATTTGCGACGTTAAGTAAAAAAGGCTCTTTTTTGGTCACCCAGAAAAGGGGATATTGCCTAACTGCCTCACTGCAAGCCAATTCATTATGGTATTATCGTAGCTAGTAATCATCAAATACAACGGATTATTTCTATGAAAAAAGTTCTACCATTGATGGCAATGCTTAGCCTCATGAGCTACGCGTTTGCCCAGGAGCGCGAGGTGACGGGACGCGTTACGACAGCCGAAGAGGGGACACCACTGCCCGGCGTGACGGTGCAGATCAAAGGCACAACGCGGGGCACAACCGCCGGGGCCGACGGAGCCTATCGCATTAGTGTCGGCGGAGAAAATACCCTTATTTTCAGTTTTATTGGCGTCGAATCGCAGGAGGTTAGGGTAGGCACGCAGACGACGATCAACGTGGCGCTGAAAGCGGATACCAAACAGCTTCAGGAAGTGGTCGTTACGGCCCTGGGTGCCCAGCGGGAAAAGCGGACGCTAGGTTATGCCGTTTCTGATTTGAAGGGCGAAGAACTGACCCGGTCGGGAGAAGCCAACGTCATTCAGGGGTTGGCCGCCAAAACGGCAGGCGTGATTGTCACGGGTTCCGCCGGGACACCGGGAGCTTCGAGTAAGGTGGTGCTGCGCGGACCTTCGACGTTTACGGGGCAGCAACAGCCTCTTATTGTGGTGGACGGCGTACCGATTAATAATGAAACGTTCACGTCTTCTTCGGCTGATTATCCGTACAATGCCAACTTGCAAGGGGTGAACAACTCGAACCGGGCGCTGGACTTGAACCCGGACGATATTGAGTCGGTGACGATCCTGAAAGGCCCCGCCGCCGCTGCCCTGTACGGTGCCCGGGCTGGAAACGGAGCCATTGTGTACACCACCAAAAAAGGACGCAAGCAAAAAGGCATCGGTATTACGCTGAACTACCGCCTGGAACTCTCGCAGGTGAACAAACTGCCCAAATTGCAACGGGAATACGCCCAGGGCGTTGGCGGAAAATACATTACGGCCGATGCCGGACCAGACAACCAGCATGGAACCGACGATGACGGGAATATCGGGAGTACCAACAGCTGGGGACCGAAAATCGCGAGTGACCCAACGCTGCAATCGTTTGATAATGGGGGCAATTTCTTTAAAACGGCGGTGTCGCACAATACGAACGTGGCGTTGGTTGGGGGCAATGAAAAAGCCAACTTCCGAATCGCATTCGGGAATCTAACCCAGAACGGGGTGATCCCAAACACCGATTATGTTCGGAACAACGTGCGGATTACGGCGGAAGGAAACATGCTCGATAACCTCAAAATTGGCGGGACAGCGAGTTACACCAAATCGGGCGGCGTTAAAGCGCAGAACGGAAGCAACCTGGCGGGGGTTATGCTGAGTTTGCTTCGCGCACCCGCCTCGTTCGATTTGCGCAATTATCAGTTTGAGAACGGGTTCAATCGCAATTATTATTACTCGTATGACAACCCATATTATACGGTCTATAAAAATCCATTCACGGATGACATCAATCGGTTTCTGGGAAATGTGTTCGTTAATTATCGTCCGTCCAAGTACTTCGATCTGACCTACAAAGTCGGTGCCGACGCGTATTCGGACTTCAGACGGCAGGTTTTTGCCATCAGTTCCAACGGGGATGACAACGGACAGCGGTATGGGCAGGTTAATTACGACAACATCACGAGCCGCGACATCTATGCCGATTTAATCTGGCGGGGCGAGCACCGGTTTACGGAGAAAATGGGCGTTAACTATACCCTCGGTCATAATATTACGACGTATAATTTTACGAGTAACTTCGCCCGGGGCCGGAACCTGTCCATTCCGAATTTCTACAACCTGGGCAATGCCGCCGAATTGTATGCTTCCAACGGGGTCGATCAGCGTCGGTTGACAACAGCCGTATTTGGGCAGCTTGATTTTGACCTGGCCGACCAGCTGTATCTCTCCGTCGGTGCCCGGAACGAGTGGGCTTCTACCTACGAGCGAACAATTAAAAATAATTTCTTGTATCCTTCTGTCTCGGCTTCCTGGATTTTTACGGAAAATCTGCCGGAAAGCAGCCTGTTGTCATTTGGTAAACTGCGTCTGGCGTATGCCGAAGCGGGTATTCCTCCCGTACCGTATCGGACCCGGACATACCTAAGCAAGCCCTCCTTCACCGACGGCTTCACCAATGGCTTGAACTTTCCGTACAACGGCATCAATGGGTATGCGTATAACAATGGGGTTGTGGGTACGCCGAACCTGCGCCCGGAACGCGTGAAAGGAACCGAATTGGGCTTGAATCTAAAGCTGTTGCAAAATAAGCTGGATCTGGACGTAACGCTTTACAACCAGAAAACCGTCGATATTCTGCTTTCGCAGCCAACGGCACCCGCGTCGGGGTTTCCGGCGCGCTACATCAACGCGGCTTCGTTGCGTAACCGGGGCGTAGAGGTGATGCTGGGGATCAATGCTCTTAAAACGCCGGCATTTTCCTGGGATGTCGCCCTGAACTGGTCCATGAACCGCAGCAAAGTGCTGAGTCTGATCGAAGGAGTCAGTGAAGTAAGTCTGGAATCGGCTTTTACGGGGATTGGTGGGTATGCCATTGTGGGTGAGCCGCTTGGCGTCTTATACGGCAGCAAGTGGGAGCGCAATGAGCAGGGACAGTTCTTGATTGGTGCCGACGGATTGCCCATTTTACAGGAAAAGCAGGGAAACATTGGCAACCCTTATCCCACCTGGTTGGGGAACGTGCGCAATACGTTTACCTACAAAGGAGTTTCGTTAACGGCGCTGCTGGATATTCGCCGGGGTGGAGCCATCTGGAACGGAACCTACGCCCGTCTGCAACGATTGGGTGTTACGCAGGAGTCGGCTGATCGGGAGCGCACGTACGTGATACCAGGGGTTTTAGAAGATGGCACGCCTAATAACATCGCTATTCCGGCGGTGGATTATTATTCGTTTTATGTGGGCGATAGCGGTGGTGCTGCCGAGGAATTTGTGGAAAATGTGAATTGGGTGCGTCTGCGCGAGTTAGGCCTGAGCTACCGCTTCAAAGTAGGCAGGAAGTTTCTCGATTATGTCGATGTATCATTTACGGGCCGCAACCTCTGGCTCAATACCAATTACAAAGGTGTTGATCCCGAGACGAGCCTAACGGGCGCTGGTTCGAACCTGCAAGGCTTCGACTACTTCAACAACCCAGGAACCCGGTCTTATATTTTTGGGGTCAATATCGGCTTCTAGAAAGTGCCGCCCCCCTTCAGGCAACCCATCGACAAACGGGTGAGAAAAGCTACCTCGATTCATAAACGACTTTACACAATGAAAAAAATACTCGTATCCTTTCTGGCCACAGTGCTGATTACCAGCGCCTGTCAGAAACAAATGGATGAATATAACGTCAATCCCAATCAGCCAGAAGAAGCGTCGGCGGCCTTGCTGCTATCGGGAGCCGAAGTGGCTACTTTTGCCGCCGTTAGTGGGAATCTCAGCATCATCAGTGCTATTTTAGTGCAGCAGGCCGCCGGGAACCAGGAACAACTCCAAACCTATGGGCGCTATATTCTTACGGAAGCAGATATTACGGGCGAATGGCGGACGCTCTTCAACGGAACAATTATCAACGGTCGGACCTTGATTGACCGGCATGGGGCGGGGAATCCCTATTATGTGGGCATGACCAAAATATTGATGGCTTTCAACCTGGGACTGGCTACTGATTTCTGGGGCGACGTACCAACCGCCGAGGCGGGGCGGGCACTGGATGGTAATTTTACGCCTAAATACGAAAAGCAGGAAGAAGTACTCAAGTACATCCAGACGCAACTGGACGAAGCCATTGCGGACCTGAACAAACCCGCTACAGCCAATGTATCGCTTCCGGGAGCGGACGATTTGATTTTTGGAGGAAATACCAAAGCCTGGGTTAACGCGGCGTACATCATTAAAGCCCGTTATGCCAACCGGCTGAGCCAGATTGATCCGCAGGGAAGCGCAAACCAGGCTCTCCAATTTCTGAGCCACGTCAGCGCCGATCAGCCGGATTTTGAAGCGAAATTTTTCGATGTAGCCGGGAGCTACAACCAGTGGTATGATTTCATCTCGGCCCGACCTAATTACGTTCGGATGGGTAAGTTTTTTATCGACTACCTGAAGAACACCAATGACCCGCGCCTGCCGTTTTTTGCGACGAAAGATGAGCAAGGCGGTTACACCGGACAGACGCCGGAACAAACCAACCTGACTACAGGCTCGTTTCCGGGCGAAGGGGTGACCGGTCCGGACGCACCTATTCCGATGGCGACCTATGCCGAGGCCAAATTCATTGAGGCCGAAGCGCAGTTGCGTTTAGGCAAAGGGGCTGAAGCAGCGGCGGCTTTCAATGTGGCGGTTGCCGCTTCGGTGCAACGGGTCACGGAGGCAGCTATTCCCGCCCTCTTTAAGCAAGCCGTGGCCAGTGAAACAGCCGCCTCCATTACGCTGGAAAAAATAATTAACCAGAAGTACGTCGCCCTGTTCACCCAGCCAGAAGGCTACCACGACTGGCGGCGTACGGGATTCCCAAAGCTGACACCCAACCAGAATTCGCAGCAGAAGGCCATTCCCGTGCGTTTTCCGACCTCACAGGAAGAACGAAACTACAATCCGAATGCCGTTGTCATTGGCGATATTTACCAGCCTGTCTGGTGGGACAAATAGTGTATGTTTGCGTGCTTCTTAACGAACGGCAATCGCCAGTCAGGAATGACTGGGGATTGCCGTTCGGCTTTTTATGCTTCGCTGTAAAACTAACGCCCCAGCCAGCCTCCGCGAAAGCCAGCCCGTTGCAGCCCCCGCCGGATGTAAGGATTCTTCATCATCAGGTTCCAGACAAGCCCGGTGCGGTAATTTTCGGCCATAAGCAGAATCGGGCCACTATCAATGCCCAAATAATCCACATCAAACCAGCCGCTTTGATTGGCTGAGGATGGGCTAGGGTAGGAAAGGTTAAAGGCATCCTTAAAGCCGTACCGCCCGTAAATGTTACTGCCAAATTTACTTTTCATCGCCTGGAGCGCCGGAATGCAGATTTCCGGCGCAAACGGGATAGAGCCTCCCGCCGCCGTTGGCGCAATCGTGCCGTCATCAACAACTCCTGTTGCGGCAGCCCCGCGCGCCCGGTAAGAAAAAAACGGGCGGCTGTTAATCAAGGTATCTTTAGGGCCATCACAGGCAGTCAAGCCCCAGATGGTGGCACTATAGCCGCGCCACTTCAGCGGATTATCCAGGCAGTAAGCCCGATTTGCGTAAGTAGCCCGGCGGCTGTTTTCAAAATAGGAGATTCCTTTCTGCCGGTTATAAGCGTCTTTTATGTCCCGAAAATCAATCCATATGTGGGAATATTGGTGCCCAAAAAGCGGCTCAAAATTGATGTGTTCGTACTTGTAGAAGGCATTCCAATCGTAGGTTTGGGTCCAGGTGGTCCAGGCTTCTGGCTCAATAGAAAAGGTGGGTGAACCAAGCGCCAGCACATACAAAAGCATGGCTTCGTTGTATCCTTTCCAATCGGCTTCGATAAAACCTTTCTCCGGGTGCCAGCCCATGCTGAGGAGCGGCTTACGGGCCTGCATCCAGCGCCAGTCAACGCGGCGATATAGCTGATCGGCCAGCGTGCGGATTTCGCGTTCTATCGGTGTACGCTGGTCAAAATAAGCCTGGCAACTCAGAATCCCTGCCAGCAACAGGGCCGTGTCGATGGACGAAAGTTCCACCGTTTTGAAACGATGCCCCGTCTTCATATCCAGAAAATGATAAAAAAATCCTTTGTAGCCCGTAACGTTGGCTGGCTGGTCTGACTGACTTGCGTTGGCAAAAAAGTAGAGTGTCCGGCGGGTGCGTTCGGCGGCCTCGGTGCGGCTAATGTAGCCGCGCTCAACCCCGACCAGATAGGTGGTCAGGCCGAACCCCGTGGCGGCAATGCTTGAAAAAGAAGGCGTTGGGTATCGGTCGGGGATGAGGCCGTTCGGGTTGTCGCCCAACTCCCAAAAATAGCGGAACGTATCGCGTTGCAGCGAATCCAGAAAGCTCCTGGAAAATACCGCCTGACCAGTGACTGTATTGTGGATGCTAACGAAAAAAAGAAGCAAGGTGAGGATACGCGTTGTTTTCATAGCACGTGTTGTCTGACGCTTTTTCCAGAAATTGTTACCCGAAACAGGCATCAACTACTAAAGCTGCAAGAAAAAAAGCGACTTAAGCCAATCGCCGAAAAATATTTTTCGCTATCTTTCTTGTATATATAGATTTCTTATATATATTCGTGTCATCAATAATGCACAAATCCATGAACCAGACTGAATCGCGGGAGTTGCTACGAGGAACGCTTCGCACCATCGTTCTGAAGATGCTGGCCGAAAACAAGCGAATGTACGGCTACGAGCTTACCCAGCAGGTAAAAGAACGTACGAAAGGAGAAATCACGCTGACTTACGGCGCTTTGTACCCGGTGTTGCACAAACTGGAAGACGAAGGTTTTCTGGTGACGGAGTCGGAAGAGGTGGATGGTCGCCTTCGGAAATATTATTCGTTGACGGCTGCCGGCACCGAAACGGCTCAAACAAAAGTTTCTGAGTTTGAGAATTTTATGAATGCAATGAAAGCACTGATGGGGCCAGCTCCCGGGCTAGCTACGAACTGATTCCTATTCCACATTAACCTGTCCTGTTTATGTATCTGCTTACATCTGAACAAATCGAAGCCCTGCGCAATCACGTACTCCGCAGCGGTGTTTCGGCAGATTTACTTACTGAGCTGACGGATCATTTGGCCTGTGACCTGGAAAACGCGATGTGGGAGGGAAATTCGTTTGAAACAGCACTGGATACGGTGATACAGGGCGCTGACCTGAAAAATATGGCGCAGCTTCAGGAAGAGTACGACTCTATTCTGGCTCTGCCTGATAGCCAGCCTGCTACGCTGAATGACATTGTTTTTCTGAATCGGAATAAAGCCTACGGAGCCTATGACCTGCGGATGCAATACTCCTGGGCGGCGGAACGGGCTTTGCTGTGGGGATTTTTACTGTTTGCGCTGGCGATCTTTAGCCTGAGCTGGCACGTGAATCACAATGTGTCGCACCGGCGAAGCGAGTCGGTCAAGCACGCCAAAGTTCGGTTTGTAGAGCCAGAATGGATGCAAACGGCCCGGAAGAATACGGCATTAATGCAAAAAAAAGCGGATAACCAGTTAAAGAAATAAGATCATGGCTACGAACCAATGGAAGTTTGCTTCGCTGGATGATATTGTATTTGAGCATCGGAATAAAGCCTATGGGGCCTACGATCTGCGGCAACACTACGGACGCCATACGCGCACCGCACTCTGGATGGGGATCGTCTTGTTTGTAGGAGCGCTGGCCATTCCCAGCCTGATTGATCAGCTAAAACCGGCTGAGCAAGAGGTGTATATGGATGAAGTGAAGTTTGAGCAACTGCCTCCGCCGGAGAAGACAGAAACGCCGCCGATTGTGACACCGCCGCCAGCCCAGCAAGTAGAGGTGCCACAAGTGCGTGATTTGCCGCCTCTGGTTACGGCTGAGGCTCCCGATGAAACAACGGTACCAACGGTAGATGACCTCGAGAAAGCCGCGCCCAGCGACAAAACGGTAGAGGGTGATCCGAATGCCGGTGAAATGATTGAAGCGCCAAGTACGGCGGCTGGACCGACAGTGGTCGAAAAGGCGATTGAAGTAGAGAAAAAAGAAGAAGAGCCGCTTCTTTTTGTGGAGCAGCAGCCCGAATTTCCGGGTGGTCCGGCGGCCATGTATGAGTGGCTGAGCAAAAATATGAAATATCCGCCAGCGGCAGCCCGAAGCAACATTTCCGGCAAAGTGTATCTCTCCTTTGTGGTTAACGCCGATGGCAGTATTGTGGATGAGCAGGTCACGAAAGGGATCGGGTTTGGCTGCGACGAAGAAGCGCTTCGAGTCGTGAAAAAAATGCCTAAGTGGCGACCGGGCAAACAGTCGGGGAGGCCCGTGCGGGTGAAATTTAACCTGCCCATTGTGTTTGCCCTAGAATAAGTTTTCAATTAACCCTTCATAAATAGTGCCCCGCCGGTTAAGCAACCGGCGGTTTTTGTTGTTAGAGGTTTAGCATTGGCTATTTTTGCAACCTTAAACACGAAAAAAACGGATCGTCCGCGACCCGGCTAAGTATATAAAATGGACTACACACAAATTCCCTCGCCCTGTTTTGTACTAGACGAAGCCAAACTTCGTAAGAATTTGAGTCTTATTGATCAGGTTCAGCAATCGGCAGGTATTCGGATCATCCTGGCCCTGAAAGGGTTTTCGATGTACAGTGCTTTCCCGCTTGTGAAAGAGTACCTGGGCGGCGCTACAGCCTCGTCTCTCAACGAAGTAAAGCTAATCAACGAGTACATGGGCGTAAAGTCGCACACGTACGCCCCCGCTTACCGGGACGATGAATTTGAAGAAATAAAAAAAGGCAGCAGCCACATTACGTTTAACTCCCTGAATCAGTGGGAGCACTTCAAAGACCAGGTACAGGGAAGCGGTATTTCCTGCGGGATTCGGGTCAATCCGCAATATTCGGAGGTCGGTACCGATTTATACAACCCTTGCGTTCCCGGTTCTCGGTTGGGCGTAACCCGCGATCAATTGGGCGATAACTTACCCGAAGGCCTTGAAGGAATTCACTTCCATACGCTTTGCGAAAACGATTCGTACACGCTGGAGCGGACGCTGGAGGCGCTGGAAAGCCGGTTTGCCAGCCTGCTTCACCAGGCTAAATGGGTAAACATGGGCGGTGGCCACCTGATGACCCGGGAGGGATACAATACCGATCACCTCATTGGCTTGTTGAAAGCGTTTCGCGAAAAATACAACGTTGATGTGATTCTGGAACCTGGCTCTGCTATTGCCTGGCAAACAGGTGTGCTAGTTGCCACCGTACTGGATCTTCTGGATAGCCAGGGTATTGCCGTAGCGATGCTGGATACCTCGTTTTCCAACCACATGCCCGACACGCTAGAAATGCCCTACAAGCCGCGTATCCTGGATTCTTACCACGAGCCGGTGACTGGCAAACCGACTTATCGTCTGGGTGGGATGACCTGTCTGGCCGGCGATTTCATGGGCGATTATTCCTTCGACGAACCGTTGCAGATCGGACAGAAGCTGGTATTTGATGACATGATTCACTACACAATGGTGAAAACGACCTCGTTCAATGGCGTTGGTTTGCCGTCCATTGGCATCTGGAAGGAGGGGCGTTTTGAACTGGTGAAGTCGTACGGCTACGAGAGTTTTAAAGATCGACTGAGCTAATAACAAAAAAGCCTCTACATCTCCGTAGGGGCTTTTTTAGTATTAAATGTATGGTATATCAATCAACCAACTGAACCTTCCAGGCTGATTTCCAGCAGTTTCTGAGCTTCGACAGCAAACTCCATCGGTAGCTGGTTTAGAACTTCCTTAGCGTATCCGTTGATAATCAGCGCCACAGCCTGCTCGGTAGGAATACCGCGCTGGTTGCAATAAAACAACTGATCTTCTCCAATTTTTGACGTGGTCGCTTCGTGCTCGACTGTGGCCGATTGGTTGTTCACTTCAATGTACGGGAACGTATGAGCACCGCATTTGTCACCGAGTAGGAGGGAGTCGCATTGCGAGAAATTCCGGGCGTTTTCGGCCCGTTTGAACACCTGCACCAAACCCCGGTAGGAGTTCTGGCTTTTTCCCGCCGAAATCCCTTTCGAGACAATCCGGCTTTTGGTGTTTTTCCCGATGTGCACCATTTTCGTTCCGGTGTCGGCCTGCTGCATGTTGTTCGTTACTGCCACCGAATAAAATTCGCCAATGGAGTTATCACCTTTTAGGATAACAGACGGATATTTCCAGGTAATGGCCGAGCCTGTTTCAACCTGTGTCCAAGAAATTTTGGCATTAGGACCGTCGCAGATACCACGCTTTGTAACGAAGTTATAAATACCGCCCCGGCCTTCCTTGTCGCCCGGATACCAGTTCTGCACGGTTGAGTACTTGATCTCCGATTCCTTGGCCGCAACCAATTCGACAACGGCAGCGTGTAGCTGGTTCTCGTCGCGCATGGGAGCCGTACAGCCTTCGAGGTAGCTCACGTACGAACCTTCGTCGGCGATAATCAACGTCCGCTCAAACTGGCCTGTTCCCGCCGCATTAATCCGGAAATAGGTTGACAGTTCCATTGGGCAACGAACGCCCTTAGGAATGTAACAGAACGATCCGTCAGAGAAAACCGCCGAGTTCAGGGCTGCAAAATAGTTGTCTTTTGGAGGAACTACGGAGCCCATGTATTTTCGAACCAGTTCGGGGTGCTCCTGAATGGCTTCCGAAATTGAGCAAAAAATAATGCCCAGATCTCTGAGTTTGTCTTTAAAGGTAGTGGCAATCGACACCGAGTCAATGACAGCATCCACCGCAACGCCAGCCAGACGCTCCTGTTCTTTCAGGGAAATGCCCAGCCGTTCAAATGTATCCCGCAATTCAGGATCAATATCATCCAGGCTATTAACGACTTTCTTCTGTTTAGGCGCTGAATAATATTTAATGGCTTGGTAATCGATTGCTGGATAAGAAACATTAGGCCAGTGCGGTTCTTTCAGTCCTTGCCAGTGCCGGAAGGACTTAAGCCGCCATTCGAGCATCCATTCTGGTTCATTCTTCTTGGCAGAAATGAACCGAACTGTCGTCTCGTCCAGACCAGCAGGGGCTTCGTCGGCCTCAATCAAGGTTTCGAATCCGTACTTATATTCGGAGTTGGTAATACTCTCTAAAATTTCAACGTCTTTGCTCATGGTAGAGGTGGCGGTTGTGATTTTACACAATTCGTCACTTGGTTAACAAATTGCATGGAGCGGCTGTTCCTTAGCCGGACGACAAATATCGTAAAAATATCAACTGCTTCGACGGAAGGTTGCAAAGAGGGGCCGTTAGTAGCTATCCAGCTGGTTGGTATCACCAAATGGGATAGGGCGGTTGACGCGCTCTTCCAGAGAAATAAAGGTTTCGGTTCGTTGGATGCCCCCTACTTTCTGGATTTTATCGTGCAAGACCTCGCGCAGATGCTGGGTGTCGCGACAGACGATTTTAGCGAAGATACTGTAGATACCCGTTGTATAATGAATGTTGACCACTTCTGGAATTTTTTGCATTTCAGAGGCCACTTCGTCGTAGAGCGAGCTTTTGTCCAGGTAAATGCCCAAAAAGGCGCTGATGTCCCAGCCGAGCTTGGTATGGTCGATGATCAATTGAGAACCTTTAACAATTCCCATTTGCTCCATTTTTTTCATCCGGACGTGGATTGTACCTCCTGATACCTGAATACGCTTACCAATTTCGGTATAAGGCATGTTGGCGTCTTCCATCAGTAGGTTTAATATTTTCAGATCTACTGAGTCGATCTCCGGATTCTTGTCCATAATTTAAAGTAACTACATTTAAAATTCTGCAACGAAAGGTAACATTTTTTGCCAACAAAAAAATTTTGGAAAAAATATGTTAAAAAATTTGCAAAGTGTTGGGCTGCCGCTTTATCTTTGTGTAACAATAAGGGATAACCGTAGCGCAAGTTACAATTTGTTACCTTCTTTGTCTATACTGTAGGGTGTCGAAACTGGCAGACGTGCCCTCCTGTCTCGGGGGTGGTGGAAAGGGATAAACACAGCATAATGCCCGCTATACGCGGACTGGGGTTGACCACCAGGTTTGTGCTGCGGCTAACCGCACCGTGGGTGGTTCGAATCCCCCTCCTACAGCACTAAAACGATAAAATATATCGTTTTACCGGAATGCCATCGGTTGTCACTTGACAATTAGCTGGAACAAGGGTTTATTTGGTTTTTAGTTTGTTGATGAAGTGTAATCTTGACACGCCGGCTCAAGTTGAGGCCGGCGTTGTTTGTTATATATTTGCTTCATGAATGATACCGTAACGCTCGGCGTACTTCTCCTGATTCTTGCCGCCGTCTTAACCCTTGCCGACAGTGCTCATCCTTTCTGGCGCCGTTTTTTTAATTACGTTCCCCCTACTTTACTCTGTTACTTTCTTCCGTCCCTCCTGAACACCGCTGGTTGGGTCGATGGGGAGAATACAGCCCTTTATCCCATTGTTTCGCGGGTTTTGTTGCCGGCTTCGCTGGTCCTCTTTACGTTGAGTGTTGATTTACGGGCTTTTCAGCGATTGGGGCGAAAATCAATCTTGATGTTCGCGGCTTCGGCGGTTTCCATCATGCTGGGTGGCCCGTTGGCCGTGTGGCTGCTGGCGCATCTGGCACCGGAATTGGTTGGGGGGCAGGGTCCCGATGCCGTTTGGCGGGGGCTGGCCACGCTGGCCGGAACCTGGATTGGGGGAGGGGCTAACCAGACCGCCCTGAAAGAAGTTTTTCAGCCGAGCAGCAATCTTTTTTCGGCCATCGTAACGGTCGATGTCTTTGTGTCTAATTTATGGCTAGGTGCTTTGCTCTACGGAGCCGGGCAGTCGGCCCGGATTGACCGTTGGCTCCGGGCCGATGCCAGTGCCGTCGAAGAGGTTAAAGCGCGGGTGCAACAGGAAGTTGAAGCGACCCGCCGCATCGCTTCATCTACCGATCTCATCGTTATTCTGGCTGTAGGCTTCGGAGCAACTGCCATTGCGCACGCCCTGGCCGATACCATTGCTCCCTGGATTGGCGCTAATTATCCGCTGCTGAGCCGGTTTAGCTTAGATGCACCTTTTTTCTGGATTGTTGGGCTGGCAACCGCCCTTGGCATTGCGTTGTCTTTTACGAAGGCGCGGCAACTGGAAAGGGCAGGGGCTTCGAAAGTGGCGACCGTTTTTCTGTACCTGATGATTGCCACCATCGGGTTGAAGATGAACATCCTAGCTATTGCCGATCATCCGGGTCTTATTTTAGTCGGTATTATCTGGATGGCTTTTCACGTTTTATTGATGATTTTGTTCAGCCGGCTGATTCGGGCTCCGTATTTTTTTCTAGCGGTAGGTAGCCAGGCCTGTATCGGTGGACCGGCTACCGCTCCGATTATTGCGGCAGCTTTTCATCCGGTGCTGGCGCCGGTGGGCGTGCTGATGGCCATTCTGGGTTATGCAGTTGGCACCTACATGGGTTACGTGTGTGGGATTCTGATGCAATTGGCCTCGCCATAAGCCGTATTCTTCAGATTGATTCTCACAGATAGTAAGTTCGGCGAATTAGATCGCTACTTTTTGCGTATTTTTGTTTTTTATTAAGCTGAAAACTGACTCATTTACGTGAAGCATATTCGCAATTTTTGCATCATTGCCCATATTGACCACGGTAAAAGCACCTTGGCTGACCGTCTGCTGGAGTTTACCAATACCGTTTCGCACCGCGATATGCAAGCGCAGTTGCTCGATGATATGGACCTTGAGCGGGAGCGTGGTATTACGATCAAGAGCCACGCGATCCAGATGGATTACGTGTATAAGGGGGAAAAATATACGCTCAATCTGATTGATACGCCGGGCCACGTGGACTTTTCCTATGAAGTGTCACGCTCCATTGCTGCCTGTGAAGGGGCTTTGCTGCTGGTAGACGCTTCGCAGGGAACAGAGGCACAGACCATTTCGAACTTGTATCTGGCCATGAACAACGATCTGGTTATCATCCCAGTTCTGAACAAGATCGACTTGCCAGGTGCCATGCCGGAAGAGGTAAAGGATGAGATGGTAGACCTGATCGGTTGTGAACGGGACGAAATTATTCCGGCCAGTGGGAAAGAAGGAATCGGGATTGAAGCTATTCTGAACGCCATCGTCGAACGCGTCCCCGCGCCGAAAGGCAATCCCCAGGGAGATTTGCAGGCGTTGATCTTTGATTCGCAGTTTAATTCGTACCGCGGTATTGAAGTTATTTTCCGGGTCGTAAACGGGAGCATTCGCAAAGGCGATAAAGTAAAGTTTATGGCAACGGGCAAAGAATATTTTGCCGATGAGATTGGTACACTTCGCCTGGAAAAAGAACCCAAAGACGTTGTTGAATGCGGCGATGTAGGGTATTTGATTTCAGGAATTAAGGTAGCCAAAGAGGTAAAGGTTGGAGATACGATCAGCCACACGGATAGACCGGCTGGCAAACCAATTCAGGGTTTTGAGGAGGTGAAGCCGATGGTTTTTGCCGGTATTTATCCCGTAGAAACCAGCGAGTATGAAGACCTGCGGGAAGCCATGGAAAAATTGCAGCTAAATGACGCCGCGCTCGTTTGGGAGCCTGAAACGTCGGCAGCCTTAGGCTTTGGTTTCCGATGCGGTTTTCTAGGCATGCTGCATATGGAAATTGTGCAGGAGCGGCTGGAGCGTGAATTTGACATGACTGTTATCACCACCGTACCGTCCGTGCGGTTTGAGGTAATCACAACAAAAGGAGAAACCCTACAGGTATCGGCCCCTGCCGAGATGCCGGACCCAAGCAGCATTGACTGGATTGAAGAGCCATTCATCAAAGCGCAAATCATTACCAAATCCGAGTACGTCGGAGCCATTATGGGGCTGTGTATGGATAAGCGCAGTTTGCTGAAAAACCAGGTTTATCTGACTTCTGAGCGGGTTGAGCTGCAATTTGAAATGCCACTGGCCGAAGTTGTTTTTGACTTTTTTGATAAGCTGAAAACAATCTCCCGGGGCTATGCTTCTCTCGATTACGAATTCTTGGGTAACCGGGAGTCCACCATGGTTAAGCTGGATATCATGCTAAACGGCGACCGGGTTGATGCCCTTTCGGCTATCGTTCACCGCGACAAAGCCTACGAATGGGGTAAAAAGTTATGCGAGAAACTCCGTGAGTTGCTGCCGCGTCAACAGTTTGAAATTGCCATCCAGGCGGCAATTGGTCAGAAAATCATCGCCCGCGAAACTGTCAAAGCACTACGGAAGGACGTTTTGGCAAAATGTTACGGTGGGGATATTAGCCGGAAACGGAAGCTACTTGAAAAACAGAAAAAAGGAAAGAAACGGATGCGTCAGGTTGGTAACGTTGAAATCCCACAGGAAGCTTTTATGGCCGTACTGAAAATTAATTAATCAACGCCTTGATAATACAAAGAAAGCCCAACGACACCATCGTTGGGCTTTCTTTGTTTAGGAAGCGCTTTACTCAACCCAAAGAACTAGTCCTTTAAGGTAGCCGCCTTCTGGATGGAACAGATTAACCGGGTGATCGGCAGGCTGGCTCAAGTGATGCAGCACACGAACTTGCCGCCCCGCTTCGATAGCCGCCGCGACGATGGTGTTGTAAAACAACTCCCGGTCAACTACCTGCGAACAGGAAAACGTAAACAGGATGCCGCCTTTGGCCACGCGCCGAAGTCCCTCGGCATTCAGTCGCTTGTAGCCTTGCACTGCCCGGTGCCGTGCCGAAAGACTTTTGGCGTAAGCCGGTGGATCAAGCACGACGATGTCGTAAAGGTGATCGTGGGCTTTGAGGTATTTCATCACATCCTCGGCGTAGGCTTCGTGATTAACGGCCTGGTCAAAATTTGCCGCTACGTTACGGTTTGTCAAGGCAATAGCCTTCTGAGACACATCCACGGAATGAACTAGCTCAGCGTCGGCCTTCAGTGCGTAAACCGAAAAGCCACCCGAATAGCAGAAAGCGTTCAGCACTTTTTTGCCCGCTGCGTAGCGGGCCAGCAGACTGCGGTTATCGCGCTGGTCGAGAAAGAAGCCGGTTTTCTGACCCGTTATCCAATCAACCAGAAACGTATGGCCATTTTCCTGAACCGCATGCGGAACCTCGGCGGCGCCAAATCGGTATCCATTTTCTACGTGGGCAGCATATTTGTCAGGCAAGGTTTCGGCGCTTTTGTCGTAGACAGCAACCAGCTCACTCCTGTAAACAACCTTGAGCGCTTCGGTAATTTGCTCCCGTTCGCGGTGCATACCGATGGAGTGCGCCTGAATAACCGCCACCCCGTTGTAATAATCGATGATCAGCCCCGAGCAGCCATCGCCTTCCCCGTGAACCAGTCGGTAACAATTGGTTTGTGGGGGAACCACCGCCTGGCGCACCTGTTTGATTAGGCGTAACTTTTCGGTCCAGTAGGGAATATCAGGCGTGACTCCCTGGCCCTGTGAAGTACCAAACGAAAAAATGCGTACCGTAATGCTGCCATCGTGGTAATGGCCGGTAGCCAGATATGCGCCTTTTTTGGTAAAAACTTCCACTACATCCCCGTCCTGTGGTTGCCCTTCAATGCGTGCGATGGCGCCCGAAAAGATCCAGGGATGAAAGCGCCGGACGGCTTCTTCCCGTCCGGCTTGTAAATAGATTTTAGGGTAATTCATTCGTTGCTTTTTAGAGCCAAACGGCAAACCAATGCAAAGGTCGCAAAGGTTTAGGCAAAGTCTATAAAGAAACGATCCTTTTCCTCATTAGCCAAAAGCTAACTGGCCAGAAACAAAGTGCGGTAAGAATCAAATAGCTGATCCCGGGTGCGTTTCAGGCGCATTTTAACCGTGCTGTTTTTCAGGTTATACAGTTGGGCAATCTCTTTCGAATCGAGATCATCTTCGTATTTAAGCCGCAGCAAAGTAAGCTTATCAGGTGAGATTGTATCCAGTAATTGTGCTAACTGCTGGAGCATTAGCTGACTACTGTCTATATCCGTATACTCCGGAACATTATCTGCCTCATTCTCACTTATACCTGTAACAGGTAGCCGCTTAGCCGCCCGAAGCTGGTCCTGGCAGTAGTTGTGCGCAATGGCATAAAGCCAGGTAGAGAAAGAAGATCGTTCCTTGAATTGTTCAATTTTAGAAAAAGCTCTTATGAAAATATCATGCGTAAAGTCTTCGGCATCGCAATAATTTCTGGTGAATGATAGACAGGTTCGATGTACTTTTTTTACGTAGCGTTTGTAGAGAATAGCGAGGTAATCTTTACAAAGCGTACTTCGGTAGATGTGAATAATTTCTTCATCACTCAATTTTTTTTCCATTTATGATTTACTAAGTGTAAAAAATATTAAAAAATAGCGCTCAATGGCCACATTGGAGTTGGATCATATGTTAAGTTTGCAAATATCCAGCCAATTACCGTACATAATATACGTTACTTGTATAAACGTATACATAAAATATATAAACTGATCGAATTGGTTTACATAGGCTTGTTTATCTTTTTTCGGCAATTAGTTGGTAACTTCACGCAAAATAGAAATTATACAAAAAGGCACTTTGTTGGGTTAAACTTCACGTTCTGGGTTATGTATGCCCAATATATTTAGTGGAAATACTATCAGTTAATAGAACGTTAGCATGTAAATTGTTGCTGCTATTGACCTGCTTTGACGAGGGTTCACTAATTTAGTGCCAATACACGTGGATATTGTTGCCTCTATCAGCTTAAGTATGAAACAACGCCAATGTCTAATTGTGGAAGATTCGCCCTCTTCCGTCAGTTTATTAAAGGAATATATTGCTCGTTTGCCTTTCTTTTTACCGCCGGCAGTCTGTGGTACAGTGGCTGAAGCATTATCATTTATCCAGCAGCAGCCATTCGACCTGATTTTCCTCGATATTAATTTGCCCGATCAATCAGGAATTGAATTGCTGCACTCGTTTCCCAGGCCATTACCAGTGATTGTTACAACCGCCAACGCCAACTACGCTGTTGATAGCTATGATCTGGATGTTGCTGATTACCTGCTAAAACCATTTACGTTTCAGCGCTTTACACGCGCATTGAATCGGGCCCTGGGCGTCCGGTTTGTGAATAATAGCCTGATCGAGCAGGAGTTTGTTTACCTCAAGATTGGGCATACAGTCCAGCGGTTTGATTATGCAGATATTGATTTTATTCAGGCCTACGGAATATATTGTAAAATAAGTAGCAGTCAGAAAATTTCAGTTGTAAACGACGCCATTTCTAATTTGGAAAACAATTTACCGAAGCAACAATTCTTAAGAATTCATAAATCGTATATTATCAATCTGTCTAAAATTAGCAGCTATACGTACCGAAACGTCACGATTGGTAATAATAAAATACCCATCGGAGCTGCCTATCGGGATCGTTTTGAAGGCTTTTTAAGGCTTCTTGATCGGAAATCAGATGGCGAGGAATAAGGCCTTCGTTTTCGACGTTAGAGTGTTCTGCGCATGATTTGCGAAAAAACGTTTGGACTCTTGTGATTAATCACTCAATATTTATCAACTTTCGGTCCGAATTTTTTCTCCTATTAAAAAACATGAATCGCAGAGATTTTCTGAAACAGACTGGCGTGCTGACGGCCAGTGCCTTTGCCATTTCCCATTCTTCATTGCAAGCTGGAACGATCAAGCAATTTGGTTTGCAATTGTACAGTGTTCGCGATGTGTTACCCAAAGATCCAAAAGGGGTAATGACAAAGCTGGCTAAAATGGGTTACCAGAAATTTGAAAGCTACCAGGGTGACCAAGGTTTCCTTTGGGGAATGCAGCCTAAAGAAGCGAAATCATTCCTAAAGGATATAGGGGTAAAAATGGTTAGTACGCACTTTGACTATAATGCGCAGTCCAAAGATCCAGATAAACTGAAAAAAAGCATCGATATGGCCAGCGAAGCGGGCTTGTCGTACTTGCTGTGTCCTTATCTAGGGCCTCAAAAGTCGATGGATGACTGGAAACGCATCGCTGATCAGTTTAACAAAGTAGGGGAGCAGGTACGGAAAGGTGGTCTGAAGTTTGGCTATCACAACCATGATTACTCATTCAAGCCATTGAACGGCCAGCTTCCTCAAGAGTTTCTGCTGGCAAATACCGATCCTAAGGCCGTCATGTTTGAGCTGGACCTTTGCTGGATTGAAGCCGCAGGAATCGGTGCTGTTCAACACCTGGAGAAGTACGGTAAACGCTATGAACTTTGCCATATCAAAGATTTCAAACGCGTCGAAAAAGGCATCAAGCAAACCGATTTAGGTACCGGTGAAGTGAATTACAAAAAGATTGTGCGGGCCGCCCTTGATAATGGCATGAAGCATTTTCTGGTTGAGCAGGAAGAATACCCTAAGTCGTCCATGGAAAGCATTGAGATCGATGCCCAGTACATGAAAGCACTGGTTGTTTAACTAAAGAGTCAACGCAAGTCAGGTCTTGAGGCGAGAAGCTGAACAATCTGGCTTGCGTTTTTTCGTGCATCAATCTTCGCTGCGAACGATGAAAAGCCTTTTTAGCCAGCTTTTCTTTTCTTCTTCCCCTTCTTGGGTTACTCCTGAAAGCGGCAAACGGGCCAGCTTGCGCAGATCGGGCTGACCGGCATCTACCCAGCAGGTGTACCAGAAATCACCAATCATTTTGATCGATGCCCGCATTTGCCGTTCAACTTGTCCCTGTAGTCGATCGTGGTATTGGCGCGAAAACTCCGCTGAGGCTACTTTTACAAGCACGCCATTCCTGTCTTCAAAGCTATATTTTTTAGTCTCTCCCATTTGAGCGGTGAGCATCTCTTCAAATCGCAATACAGAATCCAAGGCAGCATTGGCGTTAAACACAGCCCGCCAGGCCGCTTTCTGTGGTGATTCAACGTAAGTGGCGATTCCAACCAGAAAGTCATACTTAGCGCTAAATAATTCGGGCAAGCGCGACTCCCAGAATCCATGAATGCCCTGTTGATTACTAAGCTGGCCGTTGTAATTGCGGGTAGTATGGAGAGGCACGTTGGCATCAGCGATGTAGTGACCCAGATCGGCGGAGAGTCTTAAAATGCGGCCTGCATTGTGGGTTTTAAAGGCTTCTGTAAGCTGGTATTTAACCAATTGAATATGCCAGGGAACAATGCCGTGTAAAGCCAGCGTATCCTCGCTATAACGGGTCACCGCTTCAGGCCAGTAACGCGGTAAGGTCGTTTTACTCGTATCAGCATAGGCATCCAGATCAATAAAATGGCGAGGTGCTTCACCAGCCACGGCGTATCTGCGTTTGTCGGGATTAACGGCATTTTCGGTCAGATAATCAATATGCTTTTTATAAAACGGGATCATCTCGACAGGTAAGGTAAAGACTGCTAGTCGGTTGATTTGCTGGTGGGCATAGAACCCCCAGACGGGCGCAGATGAAGGATTGTTTGCCTGAACCGGTAAAAGCAACAAGCTGCTTAGAAAAAAAACTACAGAGAAAACTTGCAGCCGAACCGTTATTTGGTACTTTTGTCCAAGCATAGCATTTTTAATAGAAAACATTATACTTTATTTATAAATGGTTGTGCTTAACAGAATTATATTTCGAAAAATTGGCATAATACAATCAACATGCAACGCAAAACAATAGGCTACACATTCATTATTTTGATGTTTGGTATTTTCGGGTTAATCATCTACGGCGCTTACTCACCCGCCAGAAAAGCCCAAAAACAGCGAATAGTCTGTTTTAAATTCAAAGAAGGCATTAAAAATGAGGCAGTTGAAAAACATATGCGTGAATTTGCAATGCTAAAGCATGAAATTCCACAGATCATTTCGTACTCTGCCGGGACCACGTTAAAGAGTGAAGAAGGGAAAACCGCCACTTATGACGTTATGCACTACCTGACTTTTCAAACTGAAGCCGATATTGAGACGTATGGTAGGAATGAAAAGTATCAGGAATTTGTTAAAAGGAATCAGGATAATTGGGAAGACGTGATGGTCATTAATTCTGATATCAGACAATAAACGCATCCAGAATGGATGTAAACCAGGATTGGCGGGCATTTTAAGCTAACAAATCGCGAAAAAATAAGAAAACCAGCTAATACTGATTTCTATTTATTTGGAATGTTAACGGTAAAAGTCTAATTTTGCAGACCTTTTGAGAGACAACTGAATACAGTTTTATAAAAAATGGCAAATCATAAATCAGCATTAAAGCGGATTCGCGCAAATGAGAAGAAGCGCCTGCTGAACCGCTTCCAGCACAAGACAACTCGTACGATGATTAAAAAGCTTCGTCTGACTACTGAGAAAGACGCAGCTCTAACGCTGTACAAAACCGTATCATCTTTGCTAGATAAATTGGCAAAACGGAACATTATCCACAAAAACAAAGCAGCTAACAACAAATCGAAACTGGCCAAGTACGTAAATGGCTTGTCAGTAGCGGCTGCGGCTTAAGTTTTCGTTGGAGTTCTCCCTTTGACCTTACTCGACTAACGGGTAAGGTTTTTGCATTTATACCCCTTGTAACTAATCCCGCAAAAAAAGCTACTAGAAGTGAGTAAAGATGCCTCGTCCGTAAACTACGAAAACAATCGCCGCATTCTAAGCTGGGCCGAAGAAGATCGCCCGCGGGAAAAACTGATGCTGAAAGGCCGGTCGGTGCTTACCGACGCCGAACTCATTGCCATTTTGATTGGCTCCGGTACGCGGGATATGTCGGCGGTAGATCTGGCAAAGGTTATTCTTCAGCACGTAGGCTCTAACCTGAATGAGTTAGCCCGGTTAAGCGTCAAAGATTTGTCGAAATTTAAAGGCATCGGTGAAGCCAAAGCCATTAGCATTGTTGCCGCCCTGGAACTGGGCCGTCGGCGCAAAGAGCAGGATAGGCCACAACGCGCCCGGATCACAAGCTCCCGAGATGCGTACGAAGAGATAAAGCCGTATCTGCTGGATAAACCCCACGAAGAGTTCTGGATTTTGCTGCTAAATCGGGCTAATGAAGTAATGAGGCCCGTGCAGATTAGTACGGGAGGTGTTTCTGGAACGGTAGCCGATCCCAAAATTATTTTTAAACACGCTCTGGAGCATCTGGCGAGTTCGATGATCCTGTTTCACAACCATCCGTCGGGGAGTCTGCAACCCTCGCAAGCGGATAAAGATTTAACCCGTAAACTGAAAGAAGCCGGACGGTTACTCGATATACCGATACTGGATCATCTTATCTTCACCGACCGGGCTTTCTTTAGTTTCGCGGACGAAGGCTTGTTATAGCCTATTTACGAGCAGTTACCTGGATGGTCGCTTCCCGCTCTCTGGGCTCTGGGCTTGTACCGGGGTAAGGCGTTACTTCTTTCAGCAGAACTTCATATTCAGTGCCTCCCACCTGAACAAGGGCCTTGTCACTCACTTTAGAGGTTGGACTGCATGCCCCCAGACAGAGTTCGCTGCTTTTTGTCTCGTTGTTGGCTTCCAGGGTAAAGAATACGTTGGCACTTCCTGCCTGAATACAGATTGCATTGGCTGGGCACCGGTTATCTTCAATCTTGGTAACTTTCAGATTAACGTCGTGCTTTAAACGAGCAGATTTAGTCGCTGAAACAACGACGGGGTCCAGCGTTTCAGTTGTTGGGGTAACTTTGTTGGAATCGCAGGCGGCAAATAAAATGCCCGCCAACAGGAGTAAGGTAGATGCAGAAAACTTCAGATTGCTTTTCATGGTATTTGTTTGCTTTTTCTGAAGACTCCTGCGTATCTGAAAGGGTTGTAATGTCTGCTAATTTTTTCGCAAAAAAGAAAAGGCCCCATTTGGGGCCTCAGTATACGTCTGAAAATCAAGACTAGTACTTGCGTTCTTTTCCTTCCAGCCACTTGCCTGCAATAAAGGCGGCGATCAACAGAACCGCAAAAAACGCAATAGTAACGATATCCATTAACATAGTCGTATCAGATTGAATGAGATTATGCTGCAAAACTAACAAATAAACCAGCATGAACGCCGATTGCTACGAAATTTAGACGCAATAAAAAGAGCTTAAAGCACGCCTTTGGTGCTGGGTAAACTGTCCAGTTCTTTGAGGTCACGCTTGACGGCCATCTTAATCGATTTCGCAAATGCTTTGTAAATGGCTTCTATTTTGTGGTGCTCGTTATCGCCTTCCACCTTGATATTCAGATTACAAAGTGCGGTATCTGAGAAAGATTTAAAAAAGTGAAAGAACATCTCAGTAGGCATCTCACCGATTTTTTCCCGCCGGAATTCAGCGTCCCAGACCAGCCACGGCCGACCGGAAAAATCAATGGCCACCTGCGCCAGTGCCTCGTCCATCGGAAGCAGAAAGCCGTATCGGCTAATTCCGCGCTTGTCGCCCAGCGCCTTGCGGTAAGCTTCCCCCAAAGCCAAAGCGGTATCTTCGATGGTGTGATGTTCGTCAATGTGTAAATCGCCCTGAACGCGGATGTGCAGATCGGCACCAGAATGTTTGGCCACCTGATCGAGCATGTGATCGAAGAAACCAAGCCCCGTCTGGATGTCCGAACGGCCTTGCCCATCCAAGTTAAGGTCAATCTGAATCTGGGTTTCTTTTGTCTCCCGCGTCACCGATGCCGTACGCGCGGGCAGTTTTAGAAAGCTATAAATTTCGTCCCAGTCATTGGTTTTCAGCGCAATGGCTGCTTCCATTTCGGGCGTTAGACCCGTAACATCGGCTAGCTGTGCGTTCTGGGTAAGGTTGGGCGGTAGGTACAGAATGGCTTTTGCCCCTAAATTGACCGCTAGCTGAACGTCGGTAAGACGGTCGCCGATAACGTAGCTGCTGGCCAGGTTGTACGAGCCAGTCAGGTATTCCGTCAGGAGGCCGGTGCCGGGTTTGCGGGTGGGCGCGTTTTCGTAGACAAAAGTTCGGTCGATGTGAACTGCGTCAAAATGAATGTTTTCGCCCGCCAGCGTTTGCATCATCTTGTTTTGCGGTTCCCAAAAAGTATCTTCCGGAAACGAATCTGTACCCAAACCATCCTGATTAGTGACCATAACCAGGCGGAAATCGGTTTCCTCGGCCACACGCCGGAGATTAGACAACACTTTAGGGGCAAATTCGAGTTTTTGGAGGGAATCGACCTGCTGACTTGGCTGAGGTTCGATAATGATAGTACCGTCTCGGTCGATAAAAAGTACGTTCTGCATACAATCCATTAAAAGGCCCGACAAAGGTAGTGTTTTCCTAAAAAGCGGCCTAAAAAAAGCAAAGGCAGAATTTTTTTCATAATTTGTTAAAACCGTTACCTTTGCAATTCTACAGCTTATAGCGTAAAGTCCTCCTACTGAAACTGCTTAATTTAAAATCTTACCGCAAAGAAAATACGCCACTGATTGACAGTTATTTGTCTTGATTGTCAACCAAGCCGGTGGCTCATATACGCTTGAAAAGAAACTGAATTAGCTTAAATTATATATTATTTTATTAGAAATGCAGGATAAAAAAAGTAGCAAATTGACACGTATCGCCGTATTTTATGATGGTAATTACTTCCTACATGTAAGCAATTATTACAATTATTCACACGAAAGACGCAGCCGCATTAGCATTTCAGGCCTGCATGAGTTTATCCGTCACCAGGTTGCCGAAGAAGAAAACACGGACATTCGTCTGTGTCAGATTGTCGATGCCCACTACTTTCGGGGGCGTTTGAACGCGCACGAAGCCAGCCAGCGCGGTAATCAACTCTTTTACGACCGGCTTTTTGACGATATTTTGATGTCTGAGGGGGTAGTAACTCACTATCTGCCCGTAAAGACTTTCCAGGGGAACCGGCAGGAGAAAGGCATTGATGTCTGGTTGGCACTGGAAGCCTTTGAACTGACTTTTTACAAGCATTTTGACGTACTGGTGCTCATCACCGCCGACGGTGATTACGTTCCGTTGATTCGCAAACTCAATACGCTCGGTACGCGGGCCATGGTGTTGAGCTGGGATTTTGAATATTTCAACGACGAAGGCGAGCGGATGGTGACGCGGACTTCGCAGGATTTGCTGGAAGATGTGTCTTATCCGGTGGCTATGCACGATCTGATCGAACGGAATTTGCGGAATAATGAACCGCTCATTCAGAATCTGTTCGTAAAGCAGCCTACCCGGGTATTGAATGAAAATAACCCGGTGCTGATCGGCACGAATGGTTTTTCGTTTGATGATGACGAAGACTCGGAAGCCAAAATCAGCTCTATCCGAAACCTGAAAAATGGATATGGTTTCATTAACTACCCGCCCAATAACCTGTTTTTCCACCATACCAGCCTGATTGATTCGGACTTCAACGAGCTACAGCCCGACGATGAAGTGTCCTTCCGAATTGGAAAAAATGCGGAAGGAAAAGACATTGCGGTGGATGTTCGGCTGCGAATTAACTAAGAAATGCTCCGGCAACCCGTGAGAGAGGAGCAGCGAGTGACCGCCATTCCAACCGATGCATTGCGGTGGGATTTGTTACAGTGGGCCATCGATCAGGATGAGGATGTAACATTCTTCAACAGCAATCGTTCGGCGCAGATAAGTCTGGCGTATCCGCATGGTTTTTTCCCGGATCGGCTGGCGCTTGGAAAGTACCAGGCCGTCGATGCATCCGGGAAAGATCCTTTTCAACAGCTTTGGGCCTATCATCACGAACAGCCGGATTTTCTGATTGGTTTTTGGGTCTATGACCTCAAAAACAAGTTGGAAGCGTTGGAAAGTCGCCACCCAAACCGAACGGGCTGGCCCGACTGCTCTTTTTACCAGCCTCGGCATGTGCTTGATTTTGAGTCAGATACTGTGGTGATCCGGTCTCTGGAAGATGGGGGTACACTTGCCGAATTGCTGGCTGGGTATGCAGGTGCATCAAATTTGCGGGCTGCTAAAATTAAATCAGTTGATAAGCTAGCGCCTGGTCAGGTAAAGTGTCGGGTTAGCCGAACCGAGTATGTAGAGCGTGTTCGGCAGATTCAGCGGCACATTCTGGAAGGGGATGTGTACGAACTAAATTATTGCATTGAGTTTTTTGCTGAAAACGCCGTTATCGATCCCCTGCAAACCTATCGGCAATTGAACGAGAAGTCGCCAATGCCTTTTTCGGTGTTTCAGAAAATAGGTGACCAGTATCTGTTATGCGCTTCTCCCGAGCGATTCTTGAAAAAAGATGGCCGTAAACTCGTTTCGCAGCCCATTAAAGGGACGGCTCGGCGGGGGAAAACCATCGAAGAAGACGAGCGCCTGAAGCATCACCTGCGGAACAATGAAAAAGAGCAGGCGGAAAATCTGATGATTGTCGATCTGGTGCGGAATGACCTGGCCCGAAGTGCCGAAACCGGTTCTGTGCGGGTAGAGGAGTTGTTCGGAATCTATAGTTTCCAGCAGGTACACCAGATGATTTCGACGGTATCGGCCACCTTGCGGGAGAATATGTCCTGGGCAGACGCCATTCGGCACGCTTTTCCGATGGGCAGCATGACGGGAGCGCCGAAAGTGCGGGCCATGGAGTTGATTGACCAGTATGAGAGCAGTCGGCGGGGCTTGTATTCCGGCGCGGTTGGTTTTATTACGCCCGAAGGCGATTTTGATTTCAATGTAGTCATCCGCAGCATACTCTATAATGAAAAGACGGGCTATCTGTCTTTTTCGGTGGGAAGTGCCATTACGTACGATGCCGACCCGGAGGCGGAGTATGAAGAATGTTTGTTAAAAGCACAGGCAATACTTTCCGTATTGCAATAAAGGATTTGAAATCTATTCGGCAGACTAGATGTGGGCATAAAATAATGCAATTTTAATGTTGCCCCTTTACTAATACCAAAAAAAAGCGTACCTTTGTAAAAATTATTCAAGCGGACATCCGTCCTAATTCTCTGTAGCGGGGTTTTTACCTTTGAGTTCTTCTCTCACTTTCACAGAGCCACCAACGGATGTCGACCGGGATTGGGGTTGCATTATCCGTTGTCGTAGGGGCTTTTGTGGGGCATATCTAACTTTCCAGCCGCAACTGTAACGGGTTCATGACAAGAAGCTATTTTAGCGGTCTTCGTCTGCCGTGCACATCGCTTTGAGCAAGCACAATTCGTGCTGTCTGCGCAAACCTACCCGGCGCTTGTTCATCGTCCATTTTTATTGTTACAAAAAGTTTTATGAATCAAGAAATTGAAGCTGTGCAGGAGATCGCAAAACCAGTAGCTCCCCAGCGCACATTTGAAGACCTGAACGTTTCGGAACCCATTTTGAAAGCCGTTACGGACATGGGCTTCACCCACCCTTCGCCCATTCAGGCAGAAGGTATTCCTCCAATTTTAGCGGGTCGTGATGTTATTGGACAGGCCCAAACAGGTACAGGAAAGACGGCTGCCTTCGGGATTCCAGCCCTCGAACTGATTGATATTGAGAGCCGTCAGCCGCAGGTATTGGTGCTTTGCCCAACCCGCGAACTGGCCCTTCAAGTAGCTGATGAAATTAAAAAATTAGCTAAATATAAAAAAGGACTTCGGGTTGAATCGATTTACGGAGGTGACTCCATCGAGCGCCAGATTAAATCGCTGAAGAGCGGGGTTCATATCGTGATCGGTACGCCGGGCCGTGTGATGGATCACATGGAACGTCGGACCCTGAAACTGGACAGCATCCGGATGATGATTCTGGATGAGGCCGACGAAATGCTCGATATGGGCTTCCGGGAAGATATTGAAAGCATTCTGGAAGAAATGCCCGAAGAGCGTCAGACCATTCTGTTCTCGGCTACCATGTCGAAGCCGATCATGACCATCACGCAGCGTTTCCAGAAAGATCCTGTCTTAATTAAAGTCGTCAAAAATGAGTTGACGAACAAAAACATTGAGCAGGTATATTTCGAAGTAAAACCAAAGGCGAAAGTAGAAGTGATGTGCCGTCTGATCGACATGCACAACCTGAAACTGATGCTCGTATTCTGTAATACGAAAAAACGCGTTGACGAAATCGTTGAAGATCTGCAAATCCGGGGCTATCAGGCCGAAGGTCTGCACGGTGATTTACGCCAGGCTCAACGGAACAACGTTATGTCGAAATTCCGCTCGGGCGTAACCAACATTCTGGTTGCTACTGACGTAGCCGCTCGTGGAATTGACGTGGATGACGTAGACGCGGTAATTAACTACGATATTCCGCTGGATGAAGAATATTACGTGCACCGGATTGGTCGGACGGGTCGCGCCGGAAAGTCGGGAAAAGCTTTCTCGATGGTCGGTAAAGACGAAAAATATCGTTTCCGCGAAATTCAGAATTACACAAAAGTAAAAGTCGAAAAGGGCGTTATTCCTACCTTTGAAGATATCGTTGGTATCCGGAAAGCGCGTTTCATTGAGCAGATCAGAGAAACGATTGAGAAAGATAAGGACCTGAATCTGTACGACGACATGCTGACAAACCTGCATCACGCCGGTTTCACGACGGAGCAGATTGTGGCTGCCCTGGTAAAACGCAGCATGGGTCTGGAGAAAAACGAATTTGCTGACCAAAATCTGGCGCTGGACGACGATCGTCGGGAGCGTGGAGGCCGCTTAGGCGACCGGGAAGGCGGTTCGCGTTTTGCAGGCCGGGAAGAGCGGGGCCGTTTTGGTGACCGCAGCCGTGACGGTGGAAGCCGGGACGGTGCTCGTCGGGGCGAAGGTCGTTTTGGCCGGGATCGTGACGGTGGAACTCGCGGTGAGGAGAGGGGTCGTTTCAGCGACCGCGATCGCCAGCCACGGGAGCGTGAAGCCAACATGGTGCGTTTGTTCGTGAGCATTGGCCGTCGCGACTTTGTGCGGCCGGGCGATATCGTCGGAGCGCTGGCGGGTGAAGCCAACATTCCGGGCGGTACGATTGGACACATCGACATTTTCGATAAACATACGTTGGTAGATGTTCCTCGCGACGTGGTAACCCGCGTTCTGGATGCGATGGAAGGAAATACCATCAAAGGCCGTCGTGTAAACATAGAAGTTGCACGGTAAGCCCTTTTGATTGCCATAAAAAAGCCGCCCTTGATGATTCAAGGGCGGCTTTTTTATGGGTAGTGCTTAATTACCGGTATCTCTGGCCAGCGCAATCACAATGGCACCGGCGCCCATCATTAATCCCCCCACAATAACCTGCCAGTTTAATTTCTCTTTCAGAAATACCGCTGCCAGGATAATAATAAAAACCAGAGAGACTTTATCTAATGAACCCGCTCTGGAAGCATCTCCCAGCTTCAGGGCACGAAACGAAAATACTGACGAAAGACAGGTGATCACACCCGCGATGATTAGAAAAATCCAGGAGCGCCGATCAATGCGGGACAATTGGGATAAGTTGCCCTGTCCAATGACAATGCCCCACGAAACCAGCAAAATAAGTACCGACTGGATTGCAAAGCCAACCGTGGAGTCTACATTTCTAATGCCTACTTTCGATAACGTAACGACTACGGCGGCCGAGAGAGCAGCCAATAAACTAAAAACAAACCACATAGCTTTCTGGGATGAAGTAGAGAGGAACTACACCCATAACAAGATTGGTAATCTTATGTTTATCTGGGTGAGCCAACAGAAACCGGCTCAATAAAGCGATAATTTCTCGGTGCGAAGCTGGCAAAAAGCCTGTACAGAATCGCTGCCGCAACGCCCCGTTAGTTTTAAATGATTTTTATCGCTCGTCTGAAAGCTCCATTGTCGGGCCGGGGTATTCCATTCATTCTGGGGGTTAGTAAACTGTAGCGCAAGGGTTTTATGTTTTTCGTCCAGACTAAAGCGAAAGCGGTCGCGCCGGAGTGGACCTTTCAGAATCCCGTTGCTTCCTTCAAAATAAACCCGATCCAGGTAAGTCGAGTCGTCTTCAGTAAGGGGCTGCCACTTCTGATTGTGCCAGCGCTGCATTTCGGTAACCCGCCAGGCACCGTCAAGGAGACTAGAAACGCCCCGTGTCTGGAGAGACTGGAAAGACCTGTAGGCTTGTAGTCCGTTCGTAAGCAGAATTAATCCGACAATTAAAGCGTTGATAACTACTCCTGTAATGCGCAACCAGCGTTGCTTGATCGGATCAGGCGACCTGCGCGCCGGGACTGAACCGTTGGTGAAAAAAGCCAGCCAAAGTCGATGGCTGTCGTTGAGCAAAATATGCAGGGCCAGAACCATGTAAAGACCCGAATTAAGTTTGACGCAAACATCAAAGAAGATGTTGATCACGAACACATTGAGCATTACCACAAACATCGCCAAGGCACCCATGGTGGCTGTGCGTCGGAAAAGGAGCAGAAGCGCCGGGATGACTTCACCCCAACCTAAAAACATCTGATAGCCCCGCGAATACCCAAAAAAAGCCCACGCCATGCGCATGGGAGAGAGCTCAATTAGCCGGGCGTCCATGTTGGCTTGCATGTGGGGAAACTGCGAATAAAAGACTTTCGCAAATCCGTAACTGAGCAGTATGCTGGCTAAAAAATAACGGATGAGGGTAAGTACAACGGGTTGGGCCCAATGCAGGCTTGGGAAACGGGGCGCAAGCAGCCCGACGAGTAGTCCCGCAAAAGTGCCAATGCTCACGCCCAGGTAAAGAACTTCAAAGTTCTGAGGGTAATCGCCGCAGCCACCCGGCGATTCCTGGAAAAATACGCTCATGGCCGCGCCAAAAAACGAAAATGTAGTGAGAGTATTCCAGAAAGCCCTTGTTGTCCAAACAGGCAGAAAAGAAGAATTCATAAGGTGACAGGCTTAGTAAATGCGGGCAATTGTCTAAAAATCAGCAACTATTTATGAAAAACCAAGCTCCTTCGGGAGTGAAAATACCAGGTATGAACAGTTTGCCACTTTTTAGAATCATTTTTGCGTAACCAAACAGAACGGTAGCGGGTTATATATCCGAATTTTAACTTCAATTTCAGATGCGTTGGTTAGGTAGACGCGAAAGCGAAAACGTAGAAGACCGCCGTGGGAGCGGAGGCGGGGGTATGGTCGTGGGGGGCGGTATTGGTACCGTCGTCATTGCGATTATCATCTATCTGCTGGGTGGTGATCCGTCCGGATACATAGGGACAGGAACCGAAGAAAGTCAAACTACCCAGGCAACCCAAACCAGTCCAGAAAACGACAAGGCAGCTTCGTTTGTCAAGGTAGTGCTGGCGGATACGGAAGATGTCTGGACGAAACTGCTGGCCGAGCAGGGGGAGCAATACCGACCGCCAACGCTGGTGCTATTTCGGGGACAAACCCAATCCGGGTGCGGCATGGCGTCGGCAGCTAGTGGCCCGTTCTATTGTCCTGGCGACAAAAAGCTATACATTGATTTGTCGTTTTACGATGAACTGGCCCAGCGTTTTCAGGCACCCGGCGATTTTGCCATGGCCTATGTGGTGGCGCACGAAGTGGGCCATTACATTCAGGACGAATGGGGCATTACCGATAAAATGGCGCAGGCACGGGGCCAGTTGAGTAAAACCGAAAATAATCGGCTCTCCGTACGACTCGAATTACAGGCCGATTTTCTGGCGGGCGTTTGGGCGCATCACGCGCAAAAAATGAAAAACATTCTGGAAGAAGGCGACATCGAAGAAGCCATTAACGCGGCCGGCGCTATTGGTGACGACCGGATTCAGAAAGAAACGCAGGGTTATGTCGTGCCCGACGCTTTCACGCACGGTACTTCAGCGCAACGCGTATACTGGTTTAAAAAAGGCTTTCAAACGGGCGATATCAACCAGGGCGATACGTTCAACAGCCGGGAAGACGCCAATCTGCAATAAACCCAAGTCTATTCGACGGCGGGCTCAGTGATTATAGGGCTGAGTTCGCCGTCTTGTTTTGGGACGACATGCTAGGAAAAGCTTGGCGTATCGACTTAGGGAAAGCGTTGACTACCAATTTTTCCTAGCATGACTATAAACCTGCATCAGGCCTGTTTCCCAACCGGATCCAGAACCTGAATTACATCTTTTGTGGATACTTTCTGACCCGTTTTTGCCGCCTTATAAATGGCTTCGATCAGCTGTACATCCCGCATGCCCATCTCTCCCGAAACGGTGGTTTCTTTATTATTCAGAACGCAGTCGGCAAAGGCATCCATCTGTCGGGCTTGCTGGTTGACATTTTTAATGTCCATTTTGCCCTGGCTGGTCTCGCCTTTCAGGCCATCATACGCGTAAGCCGGTTCTAGCTGAAACCATCCCTTGGCTGCTTCGGCCCGAAGTTGATTGTATTTATCGTTGTAGCTGGTTTTGCAATCGGCCAGTGAACCGTCCGCGAATTGGAGTTGAAAATCAACACCTTCTTCAACTTCCTTGAATTTCTCTTTGTCTGTAATAGGGTGGAACTTGGCCGTTACCGAGATGGGGATGGCTCCTTTGGTGTAGATCGCTCCCTGGAGGGCGTAGATTCCTACATCCGGCAGTGGGCCGCCACCCGACAAGCTTTTGCCCAGCCGCCAGGGTGTTTCATTACTCTGTACCTGACCGTTGTGGGCAATGATTTTGTTCACTTTTCCCATTACTTCCTGCTGACCCAGGCGCATCATTTCCAGGTTATGGGGCTCAAAATGAAGCCGGTAGCCAATGGAAAGCTTCTTGCCTGCTTTCTTGCAGGCGTCAATCATCTTCTGGCAGTCCTCCGCCGAGGTGGCCATGGGTTTTTCGCAGATGACGTGCTTGCCCGCCTGGGCGGCCCGGATGGTGTATTCGGCGTGTAGCGCGTTGGGTAAAACGACGTAAACAATATCGATGTCGGGATTGTCAACTATCTGGTCGAACGTCTTGTAATCGTAGACGTTCTTATCGGGAATGTTGTATTTTTTCTTCCACTTTTCGGCTTTTTCGGGCGTTCCGGTCACAATGCCTGCCAGGCGGCAGAACTGCGTTTCTTCCAGAGCAGGAGCCAGCTGTTCTTCGCTGTATTTTCCCAGACCGACGAGCGCAATTCCCAGCTTCCGGTTACCCGTTGCTTCGGTCGCTTCCTTCTCCTCAGAGGTTTTCTGCTCACTATTTCCGCACGCCTGCACACCAGCTAGGGTAACAAGGCCTGGCAACGCCAGCGAGGCAAAGCTCACATGGCGCACAAAATCCCGGCGTGAAAAAGGCAATCGTTGCATAGGCTGAAATGGTTTGGTTGTGTGGTTAGCCTGACTATAATCGCTTTTATTAACTGGCTCCATTGGTGAATGTTTGTCACTATCTTTGTTTTGCTGATCTAATGGCTTAATTAACTTTCTTAGAAACTGATTTCATGTCAACTTCAATGAAACCCTTACGTGTACTGGTCGTTGGTTGTGGTAACATGGGGGCTTCGCACGCCTTCGCCTACCAACTGCTGGATGAATTTGAAATTTGCGGATTGGTATCTACCGGAAAAAGCAAAGACGTTCTGAACGAGCGACTCGGAGGAGGCTATGCCTTGTTTTCTGATTTTGAAACGGCTTTGACCACGACGCAGCCGGATGCGGTTTGTATTTCGACGTACCCGGATACGCACGAAGCGTATGCCATTCGGTCGCTGGAGCAGGGCTGTCACGTATTTATTGAGAAGCCCCTGGCCGATACGGTCGAAGGGGCCGAACGCGTGGTGGCGGCGGCTGAAAAAGCAGGTAAAAAGGTGGTGGTAGGCTATATTCTGCGGCATCATCCGTCCTGGGAGAAATTCGTAGAAGTGGCTCAGGAACTCGGTAAACCGCTGGTGATGCGCATGAACCTCAATCAGCAAAGCCACGGAACGATGTGGACGGTGCACCGGAACCTAATGAAAAGCCTTAGCCCGATTGTCGATTGCGGCGTGCACTACATCGATGTGATGTGCCAGATGACCCGCTCGAAACCACTGCAAGTCAACGCCATTGGCGCCCGGCTAACTGATGAGATTCCGGCTAATAATTACAACTACGGACAGTTGCAAATCCGGTTCGAAGATGGCTCGGTAGGATGGTACGAAGCGGGTTGGGGGCCTATGATGAGCGAAACGGCTTTTTTTGTGAAAGACGTGATTGGGCCGAAAGGCTGCGTTTCCATCGTTGCCAAGGAAGCAGGAGCCGCCGGAAAATCGGACAACGTTGATTCGCACACCAAAACGGAATCCTTGCGGATACACTACGCGGATTTAAACGGTGAAGATCAATTTACGCAGGCGGATACGTGGGTCGATATGCAGGACGAGCCGGATCACCAGGAGTTATGTAACCGCGAGCAGCGGTATTTCCTGAAAGCCATTCAGGAAGATATGGATTTGACCGACCATTTGCAGGATGCGGTCAATAGCCTGCGCATTGCTTTTGCCTGTGACGAATCCGTGCGAAGCGGATTGCCGGTTTATTTATAAAGACAAAAAAAAGGCGTAGCGGGGGCTACGCCTAAAATTCTTATACGCCCCACTCAGCAGGGTTTTGCCGCCAGGCTGCCAGCGACGCACTGGCTTCGGCGGGAATGTAGGCGAGTTGCTGCGCCTCCTGAACAAGCGTTTCGTAATCGCTCAGACAAACCAGCTGAACAGCTTTGTCCGTGAAGTTTTGCGCCGCCACCGGAAACCCGTAGGTGAAAATGGCGGCCATGCCCAACACTTCGGTACCTGCCTGACGAAGCACATCGACCACCTTGAGGGAGCTGCCACCCGTCGAGATCAAATCTTCGATCACCACAATTTTCTGGCCCGCCTCAGCGCGGCCTTCGATCTGGTTGCCCATGCCGTGTTTTTTGGGCTCGGGCCGAACGTAGAGGTACGGCAGATTCAGCACATCGGCGACCAGGGCACCCTGCGCAATTCCAGCGGTAGCGACGCCAGCAATGGCCTGTACATCCGGAAAGTGCTGGCGAATTGCGTCGGCCAGGGCATTTTTAATGAAAGTCCGTACGTCCGGGTAGGAGAGCGTCAGCCGGTTGTCGCAGTAAATGGGTGATTTCCACCCTGAACTCCACGTAAAAGGGTCTTCCGGACGCAGCCGTACGGCTTGCACTTCCAGCAACATCCGGGCAATTTGGTTTGCAATCATACTTGAATTATTCGTTACGAGCTAAGCATGAGTAGCATCAACACTTAACCCAACCTGGTAAAAGCTTACTCTTCTTCGAGTTTTTTGATCAGAATTTTGTCAATCCGGCTTTTGTCCATGTCAATTATTTCGAACTGATAAGACTGCCAGTGAAAAGTTTCGCCGGTTTTAGGAATGTCTTTGAGAATATGCAACGCAAAACCGCCGAGGGTATCGAAGCCGGTTAGGTCTTTACGGTTCTGAACGGTGATGTCAAAATGATCCAAAAATTCATCAAATGGAATCTGGGCATCGATCAAAAAGCTGCCGTCGCCGCGTTCCACAATTTCGAAGCCGAACTCGTTGGTATCGGAAATATCGCCGACCAGCGCGTCCAGAATGTCGTTTAGCGTCACAATGCCCAGCACGCCGCCGTATTCATCGACAATGATCCCGATGTATTGTTTCCGCTCCCGGAAGCGTTCGAGTACTTGATAGGCTTTGTTGTTTTCGGGAATATAGAGCGCTTCCCGCTTCATGCTTTCTAATTGCGTGAGCTGCTCATCGAGGTCTTTACCCAGAAAATCTTTGCTGTGAATCAGGCCCACAATCTCGTCAACGCTTCCCTGGCAGAGCGGGTAAATCGAGTGTTTGTGCTCAATAATGCGCTGCCGGTTTTCTTCAATATCTTCTTCTAAATCCAGAAACACGACATCCTGGCGGTTGGTCATCAGGGAGGTGATTTTCCGGTCGCCCAGCAGAAAAACGTTCTGCACAATTTCCTGCTCAATTTCTTCAATAACACCACCCGTGGTTCCCTCCTGAATCAAGCTCTTGATTTCTTCTTCCGTTACGGCCGACGCGTTTTGCTTAACGCCCAGCAATCGAATGAGTAAATCGCTGGAAAAGCTGAGCAAAGCAATAAAAGGAGAGGTAATGCGCGAAAGGACGTTCATGGGTCCGGCCATGACCTTGGCAATAGCTTCGGGATTCGATAGACCAATCCGTTTCGGAACCAGCTCGCCTAGAACGAGGGAAAAATAGGTCAACAGAAACAGCACCACAACCACGGCAATGCTGTTGGCGTAGGGCGCGACAAGGGCAATCTGGCCAATGAGTCCGGCAATTTGCGTAGTAACGCTGTCACCACTGAAAATACCCGTCAGAATCCCGATCAGGGTTATTCCAATCTGAACGGTTGATAAAAAGCGGTTGGGAGATTCGGCAAGTCGAAGGGCTTCCTGAGCCCGGCTATCCCCGTTTTTTGCATCGGTTTCAAGACGGGCTTTCCGGGAAGAAACCAGTGCAATCTCTGACATGGAGAAAACACCGTTCAGGATAATAAGAAAGAGAATTATAAAAAGTTCCACGTAGGAATAAGTTGGCCTGTCGCAAAAATAGTAATATTGGTCACTCTTTCAGTATACAACGTTTAGCTAAATTTACGAGTCAATTGCTACAATGAACCGTTCACCGTTATCTTAGCCGAATGATTGTATTCATCGACGACCGGCCAATCCGCATCACTGGCCCTAAAGCGGCAGCTCTTCTTGAGTCAAGTACCGATTACGACCACATTATTGACGCCCGCCTGGAAGCGCTTCGGCCTGATAGTTTGCTTGGCCATGTGCTCATTCTCAATGCAACACCGATTATGGTGGAGAAGCTAATTCAGCTGCTCAATAGCACAAAATTACTGGATCTGCACTCGGTAACGCTGGTAGCCGTTGATAAGAAAGCCGCCGAAGAGCGCCTGAAAAGCTTGTTTAAAATCGTGAAAGCTGCCGGTGGCGTGGTGTTCAAAGGCGAAAAAATGCTGCTTATGTTCCGGCGGGGTAAATGGGATCTACCCAAAGGCAAGCTGGATGAGGGCGAAAAATCGCGCATGGCAGCGGAACGGGAAGTAGAAGAAGAAACCGGCGTAAAAGTATCGGTCGAAGAACGGGTTTGTACCACCTGGCATACGTATACCATGAACGGTAGCCGGGTCCTGAAGCGAACAAAGTGGTACCTGATGACGTGTCGGGACGAATCGCACATGATGCCCCAAGCCGAAGAAGACATTGAACGGCTCGAATGGGTGGATCGCCGGGAGGCCCAGCGTTTGCTAACCAACTCGTTTAGTTCGATCCGCTTTGTGATTGATGCCGTATACGAAGGCGAAAAAGAGGTATAGCTACTGCATCCACTTGTGGCTCACAACCATGTCGATTAATGGCTTATAAGCCTGGAAGCGGTCGTGCCAGATCATGACAAGATTCCACAGCAGAAATGCAACCAACAATTGCATCAAATCCCTGTAGGTCAGTCGTTGACCAAACAGGTGGATGAATGTATCTCGCATGGTACCTTTATGTTTATGATAGAGAGCTATGCGAATACAATATAAAACTATTTTCGAAAAAAATAACAGTTTCTTAATGTAATTGATAGGGCAGGAAGTCGTCGATGCGCTGGCCATACCGGTGTAAATCCCGGATAATGCTTGAACTGATGGGGGCGAGGTGCGGCGAGGTAATCAAAAAAACGGTTTCGACATCCCCGTAAATGTAGCGGTTGACCTGGGAGATGCCGTTTTCGTACTCAAAATCCGTGGTATTACGCAGGCCACGGAGCAAAAAACGGGCGCCCAGCTTCCGAGCGACGTTGGCCGTTAGATCGTCGTACGCTTCTACCCGGACGTTGGGGTGTTTCTCGAAGGTATGTTCGATGAGCTGCACCATCTGATCCAGGCCGAAATAGCGTTGTTTGTTGGCATTTCGGCCAATACCAATCACAATTTCATCAAAAAGCTGTAAACCGCGCAAAACAATATCTTCGTGCCCTTTGGTGAACGGGTCGAAAGAACCGGGAAACAAAGCAATTCTTTTCATAGCAACAGGCCGGCTCCGTACAGACTGACGTAGCGGTGATCAGGGATTTCGTCGAATTCGGGCGTAAGTAACAACTCAGGAAGGGAAGTACCAAACGTCATTTGCGGTAAAAAACGCTTCAACGAAATATAGGTGTCTGCAAAAGGAGTGATCTCCCCGAAAAGCTGCACGTTCACTTTGGTGGGTTCCAGGTCCAATTCGGTGATGATATACAGCAGGTAGTAGGTCAGATCGCTCGTATTTTTAAACGCAAACTTATTGCAGAAGCGCAGGCTTTTGCCCTCCCGCACAATGGCCGTTACGTATTCATCTTCAAAATAGAACAGGACCGTCTGCGGGCTATTTTGGCTGAGTGCTACCGAAGCCTGGAGGAGCGCACTGGTTTGGTGGACAATTTTGACCTGTTGAAGCGGGTAGGTGGCTGAGAGCCAGTCGGCCAGGCGAATGTCCAGATTAAAAACAGAGTGAAAGCCTTCGTTCGGATGCACGTAGGTCTGAATGTGTTCCGTGAGGGGCAGCGCACTGCCGCGCATCAGCTGAAGGTAGTTAGCGGCGTATTCTTTCCGGAAAAGTTTCGAAGGAACAAGCGTAAAAGCCGGCGTATTGACCGAGACCGTAATGTCTTTCCAGAACGCTGCCTGAAGAACCGGATGATCCTGATAAATGGCTTTCAGGGAGGGAATGAGCGGGGTATCGGTCAGTAAGGTCGGAAACGAATAGGATTCCAGCCAGAAACATTGCGAAGGCTGGCCGGGTTTTTCAGCTGGTTTGATCAGGCAAAACCGAAAGTGATCTTTGCTCATTTCCAGACAGAGGCGAGATGAGCTGGCCAACGCAGCATCGAACGGCTCCTGAGCGAACCGGTTATCCCGAATAGCGATGGTTGGCGTCACGGTAGAGGTAGTTTCGGTTTGCCGATGCACTGTCGTTTTATGAATAATCGCTTAAATTAAAAAAAATACAAAAACAGTTACACTACTTATTCAGATAACCTCTCAAACGAAAGATATCGTCCATGGTATCGCATTGTCGAAATAGCTGATGAACTTCCGTTTCCGGGTAGGCTTTTATTTCCTCAAAAGTCATGAGCCGCACCTCGGTAATGATCTGCTGGTCAGTGTCCATCTCGGGGTCAGAGCCCTGACCAAGCTGTCCGCCCACAATCTTTACCTTGAAAAATAGCTCCAGCGCATGCAGCGGCGGTAGCATGAACTCATTGACAAACAATAAGTCTTCAATAACAACTTCCAGGCCAGTTTCTTCCAGAAATTCGCGAACGAGGGCTTCGGGGGCGGTTTCGCTAAACTGGGGGCCGCCGCCCGGAGGACACCAGAACGTGTCGGTTGAGTTAATTCCGCGGTGGCGAACCATGAGTAACTTGCCATCGATCAGGCAAAGTCCGCACACCCGTAGCCGCAGGCGGTTGCCATACAGCCGTACTACTTCTTGCCGTGCTTTATCCAATTCTATTAAATGCCGTTTTTAGTATGGCAAAGATACGGGAAAGGAATCGTAGTTAGCTACCAGGCCGGATACTTTCGTGATCGGTAGCGGCGGGCTTAGCCGGAAACCAGATAAGGCCCGCCGCTACGGGGTCGTTAATAACTGCCTGAAATGTAGTTTTCCAGGGAATCAATGCGGGCTTTCTGGTCTCGGATAATGGTAGAGACGACATCGTTGATGGAAATAATACCGGTCAGTTGCCCTTCGTCCACTACCGGCAGGTGGCGAATGTGTTTGTCAGACATCACCCGCATGGCATCTTCAAGCGGCTGGTCGGAGGTGACCGTGATTAATTTGGCGGTCATTACTTCCTCGATAAGCGTGTCGCGGGAAGCCCGACTCTGCAAAATTACCTTGCGGGCATAATCGCGTTCGGAGAAGATGCCGGCCAACTCATCGTTGTCAATAACAAGCACAGCACCGATGTTTTTTTCTGCCATTAGCTCAAGCGCTTCGTAAACCGTGGAGCTCGATGCAACGGAATAAATCGTGTTGATTTTCTTTCCCTGAAGAACATGCCGGATTTTCATAATGCAGAAAGGATTGATTGTCTGGGTAATATACAGAAAAAAAGAAAAAATTGGAAGCTTTAGCGGAACGCGGGCTGTTAAGCCTGTGTTACTTATGTCCCGTACGCTAGGTTTCGTTTCTATTTATACAACGGATAAACTATTTTAAGGCTTAAGTCAGCGCCGCCGCATCAACTGCCCGATAGATAGTATTCACTTTGAACAATTGGAAATTTTATGCTTAGTCAGTATGAGTATAACACGCTGCCTATAATGAAAAAAATTGATTTTCTGAGGCAAAACGGGACGTTCTTACTAAGCCGGGAAATGCCGCATTTTCTGGTTAAACTGTATTCTTTGGGGGATTTTTTTGTGGAGGCGTATTTTTCGAAGGCAACCTACTTTCAGGATAAATATGATTTTCAGGACGTACTGACGTTTCGCAAGCAAGATCTGGCCTGCATCCAGCGTCCTCATCCTTTGGAAGCCTATCTCGATCAGATCGATTTAAGAAAACTAATTCTAGGGTAGCAAGTAGATACCAGTCGCCAAATCTAAGGCACAAAAAAGCCGACGGAAGATGCACCTCCGTCGGCTTTTTTTATTGGATTAAGGCTGCTTGCTTATTTAGCGGCAGGTGAATCGCCGTTGACAACATCTTCCAGGGAGTCAGCGCCTACTAGCTTTTTATACAGCGTCAACGCCTGCGCCACTACCTGATCCATGTTGTAGTACCGGTAGGTGCCCAGACGGCCCGCGAAATGAACGTTCGGTGTGCTGTCGGCTAATTGCTTGTACTTACGGTAGAGCTCCGCGTTTTCAGGTTTAGGAATAGGGTAGTAAGGGTCCCCTTCCGCCCGTGGGTACTCAAACGTAATGCTGGTCTTAGGGTGTTCCTGGCCCGTCAGGTGCTTGTATTCCGTGACCCGGGTATACTCGTGATCCAAGGGATAGTTCACTACTGCCACCGGCTGGTATTGTTCTACATCCTCTGTCTGGTGCACAAAATGCAGCGACCGGTAAGGTAGTTTGCCGTAGCAGTGATCAAAGTATTCATCTACCGGACCCGTGAAAATCAGCTGATCGTAGCTCAGGGTTTCTTTTACTTCCTGAAAATCAGTCGAAAGCATCAGGTGGATGTTGGGATGTTTGAGCATGTTCTCAAACATTTTGGTGAAGCCTTCCAGCGGCATGAACTGGTACTGATCGCCGAAATAGCGGTCATCGCGGTTGGTGCGGGTCGGAATCCGGGAGGTAACGGATTTATCCAGTTCAGAAGGGTCCAAGCCCCACTGCTTACGCGTGTAGCCCTGGAAGAATTTCTCGTACAGATCCCGTCCTACCTGGCTGATAACCACATCCTCGGAGGTGCGAATCTGTGCAACTGGTTCACCAATGGTCTTGAAATAATCGGCTAGCTCTTCTTCGGTGAAGTTAAAGCCATACAGTTTATTGACCGTATCCAGGTTAATGGGGATCGGTAGCAGCTTGCCCTCAACCTGAGCCAGCACGCGGTGCTCGTAAGGCCGCCACTGGGTAAACTGAGAAAGGTAAGAAAAGACTTCAGGAGAGTTGGTGTGAAAGATGTGCGGTCCATACAAATGGATCAGAATCCCATCCTGGTTGTAATAGTCGTAAGCGTTGCCGGCGATGTGTGGTCGTTTATCAATGACCAGCACGGTTTTGCCTGCCTGGGAAGCCAGTCGTTCGGCCAATACGCTTCCGGCGTATCCTGCCCCCACTATGGCAAAATCGTAATGCATATAGAAAAATGTTGAAAATGACTTTATCCCAAAGTAACCAATATTAGCTGGTCTATTGTGTACCTCTCGCTAGTTTTATGAAAATAACTATTGGTTTTCTGGCACCGGTCCTATAAGGTACTTCCGGCGGAGCTCATTAATCAGGAATTTTTTGTGGGTGGTAAAACTTTCTGGATGCATTTGGTCAAACAAAGCCGCCCATTCAGAAAAGCGCCCGGGTTCCCGCCGCTGGAACTGCTGCCGGTCAATTTTTTTAGTAAGTAGGTATTCGTCAAAAGTCATAATTGAGCAGGGCCGTTGGAACTAGGTCAGCACTTCTTTGTACTGCATGCGGTACAAATTTGCGTAGAAACCTTCGTGTTGCAATAATTCTTCGTGGGTTCCCTGCTCCATGATCCGGCCTTTGTCCACCACAATGATGTTGTTGGCTTCCCGGATGGTGGAGAGGCGGTGCGCAATGACAATGGCGGTCCGGCCCTTCATCAATTTTCCAATGGCCCGCTGGATCATCTCTTCCGTTTCGGTATCGACCGACGAGGTTGCCTCGTCGAGCACGATAATGCGCGGATTATGAACCATCGCCCGCACAAATGAAATCAGCTGCCGCTGCCCAACCGAAAGCGTTGAACCCCGCTCCATGACGTTGTAGTCGTAGCCGCCGGGCAACCGTTCAATAAAATCGTGAACACCGACCAGCTTCGCCGCTTCGATAATGGTTTCGCGCCGGATGGTTTTATCGCCCAGCGTAATGTTATTTTCGATGGTATCCGAAAACAGAAAGACATCCTGCAAAACAACGCCAATGTTTCTGCGCAGTGCTCCAAGTTCGTAGTCGTGTACGTCCCGGCCATCGATGAGAATTTCGCCTTTATTAATTTCGTAAAAACGGCTTAATAGATTGATAATGGAGGATTTACCGGCTCCAGTGGCTCCCACAAAGGCGACTGTTTCGCCTTCCCGTGCCGAAAAAGAAATGTCTTTTAGAACGTAGTCCTCGTTGTTGTAGGCAAACCAGACATTCTTAAACTCGACGTTGCCACGCATCGCCTCCGGGTTATAGGTCCCCTGATTGGCTGTAAATTCGTCACTATCCAGCAGCTTCAGGATACGGTCGGTACTGACAATACCCATCTGTAGCGTGTTGAATCGGTCGGCCAACATGCGGATTGGACGGAAAAACAAGTTAATGAACATGATAAACGCCGTCACCGTACCAAACGAAACCTCCTGATTAAGAATCTCTTTAGCACCATACCAGACCACAAGTCCCGTTGCGGTAGCCGACAGAATATCTGCCACCGGAAAATAAACTGAATAGTACCAGATCGAGCGAATGTGAGCCTTTTGGTGTTGGTTGTTAATCTCACGAAACTTAACGGACTCAATGGATTCGCTACCGAATATCTGAACGATGTTCATGCCGGTTATGTGTTCCTGCACAAACGAATTTAGATTGGCAACCGCCAGGCGAACCTCGTTGAACGACTCTTTAATTTTCTCCTTAAAGATATACGTACTCAGCAACATCAGGGGCACAACGGCGAGGCTGATAGCGGCCAAGCGCCAGTCTGTATAGAACATAACGGCGATGATCAACACCAACTGCAAAATATCGCCCGCAATGGCGGCCATGCCTTCGCTGAACACGTCGGCCAGGGTTTCAATATCCGAAATCGTGCGGGTGACCAGCCGCCCAATGGGCGTATTGTCGAAAAATTTAAGCCGGAGATGCAGGACTTTGGCGTAAAGCTGTACCCGAATGTCACGAATGACGTGCTGCCCCAGCCAGCCCGATAAATAGGTGTTCAAAAACTGAAAAATAGCCTGAATCACTAAAACACCAATCATCAGTACGAGCATCATCGTCAGGCCCGGATAGTCGCCAGCGGCAATTTTCTGGTCAATGGTGTGGCGAATCAAAAGCGGAAGCAAAGGCGCTAAAGCCGCACTGATCAAGATAATGGCAATAAGGCTAACGAACTGAAGCCGATAAGGTTGGACAAAACTGAAGAGCCGCTTTAGCGTCACCCAATCGAAGATTTTTCCGCTTTTTGTTTCCTGATTCACGGGGGCAATGTAGTTGGAATATGTTTTGGTGTAACACAAAAATTCAATTATGAGTTTAGTAAGAGAAAGGATGAATGAATCTATTTTAGTATTCGTCCTGATAATAGGCTATTTACGGCTGAACGGGAGATAGGCCAATTAACTTTTGAGAATTATGGAATGGATTTTTGGTCTTTGTCTGGGCGTTGGATTGAGCGCGTGCTGCGGCTTTCGGGTTTTTGTGCCGCTGTTGGTAGCAAGTTTGGCTACAAAATTCGGGTGGGTTGCCATGACGCCGGGCTTTGAATGGATGGGAACCTGGACCGCTTTCTTTGTGTTGGCCACGGCCACGTTGCTGGAAGTAGGGGCTTATTACATTCCTTGGCTCGATAATGCCCTCGATACAATTGCCATGCCACTGGCTTTTGCCGCGGGTACGCTGCTGACAACTTCCTTTGTCGATGTAGACATCCCGTTACTGAAATGGGGCTTGGGGATAATTGCGGGCGGTGGTACCGCTAGTCTGATTCAGACCGGCACGAGTATGTTGCGGCTTGGCTCTACTGCTACTACGGGAGGCTTGGGAAACCCGGTTGTGGCCAGCACCGAAAACGTTCTGTCGTTTGGATTATCTTTTCTGGCCATTCTGCTGCCTGTTTTGACCGTAATTCTCGTTATCGGCTTGCTGATTTTTATTGGCCGCCTGATTGCAACACGCGGTTTACGAACCAAAAAAGCCCGAATAAACGGCGCGGGGACGACCATGCGCAACAACCTCAACTGAAACTCGTTCCGCTCAACGTTGAGCGGAACGAGTTTCGAAATGATGACGAAAAAGCGCTACTTTTTAGCCTTGAAAGGCGCTTTTTTCGCTGTCTGCTTTGTGCTTCGGGTAGGCTTTACCGCCGGAAGCGGATTGGCTGGGGCCGGTTTTTCGGAAGGCTTTAATTTAAGCGGCGCTTTAATTAAAGAGGCATCGTGGGGGCGAAGGACATCAATCACAAAGTCGCCCAAATGATTCGCCTTAAGTGACAAGTTGTAAGACGCGATTCTAACCGGCTTGCCGTCTTCGCAAAGTTCTTCAACGGTGTAAATCCCTTCATAGGCTGTGATATACGTATCCTGAATGGGCTGCTTTTTCCCTTTGATCAGGGTTGAGGCTGGTCGTTCGACGAGGTAAAGCTTCTGAATATCTTCCGGTGTATGAAGACGGGAGTTATCCAGCGTGTCAACGGTCATTGGCTCCGATAACTCAAGCGACCGGGTAACAGGTCGCCGGATCGTTTTAGCGTTGACTTCCCGCGTATCGCAATAACATACCTGAATCACGTCCTTCCATTTAGCTTTGTAATAGACCTTTTTCGGTTCGAAGCGGTGAACGTAGCGACACTGAGCACAGGTATCTTTAATGGCAAAGCTGGTAGTCGTAAATCCGCATAGGAGGGTGCCACAAGGTGTTTTTTTGCGCATCTGAACCGTCATAAAATAATAGCCGGCTTTCCAGGCGTCATTGGGTAATGGTTCAAACTGACGGGTCTGCGCGAAAGACTGCTCTTTGACCAAAACGGCCTGGGTGGCTCCGGGCACTACGCCCTGGTAATACAACTGCGTCTGGTATTCGTAGTTTATTGTATCGTTGTTAACATTCTGCCAGTGCAAGGTAGGCTGAAAACCACTGGCCAAAACGCTGTTCGGTAGGGTAGTGCCATTCAGTTGAGCACCTGCATATGTAAACGTTACCACGGGAGTTTCGGTACAGGATGGGCATTCCACCTTAACAGGCGTTACTTTTCGCTCCTGAAACCCTTTGCGTAAGCCAAGACCCGCGTTGAAGCCACCGTGGCTGCGTCTGAACTCAAACAGCTGATCCTGAACGCCATTAATGATAAAGTATTGCTGGCGTGTAATAAAACCCTGGGCCTGAACCCCCCAGTACCAGTTGTTGCGCAACGGAAAATATGCGCCCAGCGACAGATTACCCCCCGGTTGGTAAAGCCGATCTCCCGGCATGACCATGCGTACCAGCTGATTATTTTCGTTTGGCAGGTAAGCACCGACCAGCGCTGCTTCGGAGCGGTAGACGCCGCCACGCAAGGCCAATTCCAGAAAGGACGAGCAAGTTTGGGTACTTCCTTTCTTCAGATCAAACGTAACAACCGGACCAACGACCAGAAAAAAGTCTTCCGAAGGCCGGTTACGGAGCGCCGGACTTCCCGAAGGAGATAGTTGGGTAGCCAGCGAAAGCAAGTAATCCTTGTATTCTCGTCGGGCGAAAAAATTCTGATACCCCAAAGCACCGCCCAAACCAAACCGGAACCGCGATTTTGTCGGAAAGAAATAATCGACATTCGTGGAGAGGTGAAAACCAATGCCGTTGTAAAGCGAATTGTCCCGCTTGACAGCCCCAAAAGTTCCATCCCAACTGCCACACCAAGCGGTGTTTGGACCGGCATACAAACCGATGCGCCAGGGAGAGATTCCCCGTTTTAAAATAAACGTTTGCTGCGAATCGCATTGGGCGAGGCTTTCTACCGGGATGCCCGCACGTTGAATCGTAGCCTGCGTAACAGGCACGAGGTCTGATCGGGACGACTTTTGCCAGATTTTGTCGTTGGGCTCACAGCGCTCGTCATTCTGTGCGGCCGTGGTGGAAGATGGTGAAGATTCGGTCTGGGCATAGGTAATGTGGTTACTACCAACCATTACCAGAATGCCGAGACAGACCAGGTGACGGAAAATTTTGGTCATTGGACAATGAGTGAGGGTAAATATAGTGTGCTTCATCTATGACGCGCCAAATGATCATAAGTATCTCTATGAGTCAAAATTTAGCGCTATAAACGAAGCACAACCTACTTATTCCCTCGTCCACACTTCACTTACCTTGCCCCCGGTGGAGCTTTGCCCCCGGTGGAGCCAATTGTTTTCCTTTAATTCAGCGTCAAATTGCAGAGAACGACCTACACGGCTATTATCGCGGGAAAAAAAGTCGATGGTTTCGGTGTATTTGCCGTTTTTATAGGTATATGTTCCTCCTCCGGTACCGGAAAACTGCTTCGTTTCCGGGTTGATCGTGGCCCATTGGAACCGCGTTCCCGTTAGAAGTTTCAGCGTTTTGCGGGCGGTACGGGGCCGCGTTTTGATTTGTCCGTCATCGGCAATATTTCCTGCCATTCGCCACAAACCCGCCATTTGTGCCGAAGGAGCCGCGTCATCGATGCGTTCAAAGACACGGCGTCCGCCTGGTCCTAGCAACACAAGTCGCTGGTTCGTGAAGCCGATTTCGTAGGTTTCCGGCTGACCAACGCGGGTACTGTCTTCCGTGTCAAACTCAACGGCTAGTTTCAACAGTTTATCGTCTTGTTGGTACGCGCCCCCCCGCGTACTGACGTACCGGTCGGGCGCATAAGTCGTCTGCATCAGATACCCATCCGACGCAATTATCACCACGTTCGGGCCGAGTTTGGCGTCTGTTTGCCGCCAGGCCCCTTTGAGGGCTACTTTAGGCGGACTAAACCCGTAAAAGGCAGTTACCAGAATAAGGCTGAGTAGCAAAAGGCGCAGTTTCATCATCGGTTATCCAAGGTTAGTGATATCAACAGGTAATTTTCGAATTCGTTTACCGGTCGCCGCAAAAATGGCATTGCACAAAGCCGGCGCCACGGGCGGCAAACCGGGTTCGCCCACGCCGCCCGGCGCTTCTTCGTTTTCAACCAGGTGAATGTCAACGACGGGCATTTCTTCAATCCGCATGACCGTATAATTATGAAAATTCGTTTGGTCAGCCTGCCCATTCGTAAACGTGATCGGATTTTTGATCGCGGCGGTCATTCCATAAACAATGTTGCCTTCCGTCTGCGCCCGAACATTATCCGGGTTTACGTACATCCCGCAATCCAGCACCGAGACAACGCGGTCTACTTTGACGCCTTTGTCCTTTTTGGTAACGAAAAAAGCGTGGGCGCACAAACTGCCAAACGACTGCGAAATAGCCAGGCCCTTGCCTTGTCCAGCGGGCAGCGGCTTGTCCCAGTTGGCTTTTTCCCGAAGCTGTTTCAGGACGTTGACAAACCGGGTGGTAGCCTTTCCTTCGGCTTTTTCCAGCAGACTGAGCCGGAAGTCCAGCGGATCTTTCCCGGCGGCGTGGGCCAGTTCATCCATAAACGATTCGTGTCCAAAACTGTTTGTGGAAGCATACACCGACCGCCACCAGAGAATGGGAATCTCCGTCTTAACGACGTGGTTACTGATGATGGCATTCGGGAACTGATAGGGGCTTTCTTCGGCCCCGATGCTTTCTTTCATCCATTCGTCGGCTTTGCCGTCAATAGGTGCTTTAAAAACCTGTCGCTGAATGGATTCGCTCAGGAATTTATGTTCGAAAGCAACGACCTTCCCATGCGCGTCGACGGCCCCGCGCATGGCGCTCAAAGCGCCTGGGCGGTAGGGTCCCTGCGTCACGTCGTCTTCCCGCGTCCAGATCACTTTGACCGGGGCTTTGACCTGTTTAGAAAGGTAGACCGCCTCAAGCACAAAGTCCAGATAGGCTTTCCGGCCAAAGGCACCGCCCAGAAAAGGAACGTTTACCTTGACAGCTTCCGGTTTGATATTCAGGTACCGAGATACTTCCTGAATGGCTCCGTCGGGTCCCTGAACAGGTGCCCAGATTTCGCAGGTGCCGTCTTCCTTGACGTGGGCAACGGCTACTTCTGGCTCCATAGGGGCATGGGCCAGAAAGGGCGTTTCATAAAGACCTTCGAGCTTCTTGGGCGCAGCCTCGTAAGCGGCCTTGAAGTCGCCCACGCTACTGAACGGAATGCCGTCCTGTTTGCTTTTTTCGCGCATTTCCTGGAAATACCGATCGGTGGTCATCGACTGGTCGTAACCGACCTTGTCCCAAGTCACCTTCAACGCCCGACGGCCCTGCAAAGCGGCCCAGTAGTTGGTGGCTACCACGGCCACCGCTTCGGAGGTGCGGTGCGGCATGGGGCGTTCGGCTTTCAGGACCGCTTTGACGCCCGGAATTTTTTTGGCGGCGGTATCGTCGATGGAAACAACTTTTCCGTGTACAACCGGACAGTGCTCAATGCTGGCGTAAAGCATATCGGGCACGGTGATGTCCATTCCGAATTCTGCTTTACCGGTTACTTTCGACGGAATATCCGACCGGTGCAGCGGCTTGCCGATCAGCTTTAGGTCGCTTTTTGCTTTTAGTTTGGGTTTCTGCGGAACCGGTAGCTTCGACGCGTCGTCAACCAATTCGCCGTAAGTCAAGCTTTTGCCCGATTTGTGTTTGATGGTGCCGTTTTCGGCGTAACATTCCTCAACGGGCAGGTTCCAGCGTGTGGCGGCGGCCTGCGTAAACATGAGGCGAGCTGCGGCTCCGGCCTCGCGAAGGCGTTGCCAGCCCGTCCGAACGGTGCTGCTACCACCAGACAGCTGACTGCCGTATTTGCGCAAACCATCCGACTGTTTCACCGTAATCTGATCCAGAGAGACTTCCAGTTCTTCGGCAATTAACGTCGGAACGGCCTGCCAGGAGCCCTGGCCCATGTCGGGGCGGTGGTTAATGAGGGTTATAGTGCCCGCATTATCGATGATGATGAACGGATTCAGTTCAAAAGAAAGCACCGCGTTGGCAGATTCGCCAAGCTGACTGCTCATATTTACCAGTTCGGCGGGGCCATTCGCGCGGGGCGAAAAACCCAGAAACAGCCCCGTTCCGGTTAGGCTGGCGGCTTTGAGAAAATTACGACGATTTATGGGGGAAGGTTTCATGAAGAGACGTGCTTTTAGGGATCATACAGGGAGAAGAGGTGCTGTAAAGATGGTTATTTTCCACTTTCAGCGATTTCTTTGCTTGTTTTAGCCGCGCGGTGAATGGCTTTCCGAACCCGGTCGTAGGTCCCGCAGCGGCAGATATTCCCGCTCATGGCCTGATCAATATCGGTATCGGTGGGATTGGGTTTGTTTTTTAGCAAGGCCACGGCCGACATAATTTGCCCTGACTGGCAGTAGCCGCACTGCGGAACCTGTTCGTCAATCCAGGCTTTCTGAACGGGGTGCAGTTTCTGTTCAGTACCGATCCCTTCAATGGTCGTAATTTTTTTGCCCGTTGCCGCCGAAACGGGGAAGGAGCAGGAGCGGATGGGTGAGCCATCCAGGTGGACGGTGCACGCACCGCATTGGGCAATACCGCAGCCGAACTTGGTGCCTTTAAGGCCAACGAAGTCACGGATGGCCCACAGCAAGGGCATTTGTGCGTCGGCGTCGATGGTGTGTTTTTGGTTGTTGATATTGAGCGTGACAGATGCCATAGTCAGAATCGATTGAGGAATGAGTAAATTTCACGAAAAGGTTGAATTTTGACAAGCGCTTCTTGTCGAACTGATTAAATTCTTCCCTAAAAGGTGCTATTTTGCCCGTAAGCGCCTACCGAATAAACAAATTCGTTTATTCCAGATCAGGGTGCTTTATGCATAAAATGAAGGACGTAAGGATTGAAAATAACACAGAAATTCAGCGCTTTGAATGGTCGGTTGAGGGCCATCTGGCTATTTTGGAATACCGCTGGGGCGACAAGCAGACGCTCGTGTTAACGCATACGGAAGTGCCGGAAAGCCTGGAAGGGCGGGGCATCGGCTCAAAACTAGTGGAAGGCGTTTTTGACTATGCCGAACAGCATAATCTGAAAGTTGTACCACGTTGCGGCTTCGTGATCGACTTTCTGGAACGCCACCCAGAATGGAATCGGCTGGTGAAGAAAGCCGAATAAAAAAAGAAGTGACTGGCCGACGGCCAGTCACTTCTTTCAGAACATACAGAGAAAATTACCGTCCCACTTTCAGGACTTTGATGACCTGCTGGGTTTTGTCGGTGTATTGAATCTGAATAAGATAGGTGTCGGGGGAGAGTCGCTCTCCGAATGTAAGGCGCTGGCCGCTGGCTTGCGCTCCGAAGCGTAACCATTCGCGGCCTGACAAGTCGTTGACGGTTAATTGCTTCACCTCTTTGGGGGCTACAAACGTGAAGCTTTCGCTGCTTGGACTCGGGAAAACGACGCCTGTGCCGCTACGTTCTTCCGCGCTGATACCCACACGGGCGCTGCCGCACACGGCGATCGATTTGCAGTATTGCGCGTACCACGGAGCCGCCGAGTAGTTAACGCCCACGCAAACCTGCCCGCCGGTAAACCACGGGCCGAAATTGATACTCGCCTTGCCCGGTTGCACCGCCGTGATGCTTTGCGTCGAACCGGTGCACCACCACGAGAAGTTCGTCGCATTGGTTAACTTGCTGGCATTTAGTTCGAACGTTTGTACGGCATTTTTGCTCACGCAGTCCGGGCCAATCAGGTCGGCGGTTGGATTGGTTGGCGGCGGAGTAGTCGTTTTAACCGTGATCGTTACCGTACCTGATTCTGTTTTTGCTCCCCCATTGTCGGTCGCGACAGCTTTGAGTGAATAGCTGCCGGTTCCCACGCTTGACCAGCTAAACTGATAAGGCGCGGCGGTTGCCTCGCCTAGTTTTGTGTTTCCGTTGTAAAACTCCACTTTCGCAATGCTGCCATCCGAATCGCTGGCGTTAGCGGCCAGGTTGACCGTGGCCGGAGCTGTGAACGTAGCACTGTTGGTGGGGCTGGTCAGGCTAACCGTGGGCGCCTGATTAACCGGAGCCGGTGCATTGACCGTAATATTGACCAGAGCCGACGTGGCGGTTGCTCCTGAATTATCCGTTGCGATGGCTTTTAAGCTATAACTTCCCACACCCACACTCGTCCAACTAAACTGATATGGAGCCGTCAGGTCTTCACCCAATTTTGTGTTTCCGTTGTAAAATTCCACTTTCGCGATGCTGCCATCTGAATCGCTGGCATTGGCGGCAAGGGCAACCGTGGCCGGAGCGGTGTAGGTAGCATTGTTGACGGGCGTGGTTAAGCTCACGCTCGGTGCCTGGTTGGTTGGCGTTGTTGGCGTACCGGGGCAAACGGTCACGGTTTTGCAGTATTGGGTATACCAGGGAGCCGCTGAATAGTTGATACCTACGCAAACCTGTCCGCCGGTAAAATGCGGCCCAAAATTAATGCTTACTTTACCGGGCTGAATCGCCGTAACGCTCTGTGTTGAGCCGGTGCACCACCACGAAAAATTCGTTGCGTTAGCCAGTTTGCTGGCATTTACTTCGAAAACCTGCGTCGTATTGGCAAAGACGCAGTTGGGTCCAATCAGATCGGCTGTTGGATCTGGATCGCCAGCATTATAGACAATCACGGTGATGGATCCGGACGTGGTAACCGCGTTTTGGTTGTCGTAAGCCTTTGCCGTAAGCGCATACGTACCCGCCGCCATACCGGACCAGGCAAACGTGTAAGGGGCCGTGAGGTCTTCGCCCAATTTTGTGTTTCCATTATAGAATTCCACCTTCACGATGCTGCCGTCTGAATCATTGGCGTTGGCCGCCAGATTAATCGTTGCCGGGAGCGGAAAAGACGAGTTATTGGCCGGAACCGTCAAACTGACCGTTGGTAACTGGTTGGGAGCCGGGGCGGCGGTAACCTGTACCACTGAGGAAGTCAAGGGCTCGCCGCTGCTCCGTAATGCTTTGACAGTTAATGTGTACGTTCCTTGCTGAATAGCCGAAATGGTCCACGAATACGGGGCGGTGGCGTCTTCGCCTAACTTAGTCGCTCCGTTGTAAAACTCCACTTTGGTGGCGGTTGCATTACTGACGTTGGCATTGATGATCAGGTTCGTACCGATGGCAACCGTGCTGTTGTGGGTAGGACTCGTAATCGCCACCGAAGGCACCACTGGGCCAAAATCGTCGGCTGGATTCAGGATTTTTTGCTTAACCCAGGTGCCGGAAGGGCTGGTATTGTTCCATTGCTGCGCGTTACAAGCGCCCGAATTAAGCCCCGCTGACGATTCGCCCGCGTCGGAAAACGTCCAGTTGCACCAGCTAATTTTCTGTCCCGCCGGGTTTTGCCCCGCCATCAGATCCAGCCAGTTTTGCCCGTTGTTGAAATCGAGGCTGCCGCCGCCGGAATACGTGGAAGTGCCCCATTCGCTACAGAACAAGGGCAACGAATTGACCACCGAGCGTATATCGTTCTGGAAAAAATGCGACGCGGCGTAGTAGTGGAACGTGTACATGATGTTGTGGGCGTTAGCACCCGTCAGCGGATCGGGCAGCACGTCCTGCGGGCGCTGGCACCAGTTGGGTGTTCCCACCAGAATAATCGCGTCGGGCGCATATTGCCGAATCACCGGAATCACCTGCTCGGCGTAACTTTTGATCTGGCTCCAGCTCACGCCGTTGGGCTCGTTGCAGATTTCGTAAATCACGTGTTTTTTGTTGGCGTGCGTCTGGGCCATCGTCCGGAAAAAGTCAATGGCGTAGGAAAGCCGTTCGTTGGGATTGCCGGGGTTCAGCACGTGCCAGTCGATGATGCAGTAAACGCCCGCCTGTTCGGTCCAGTCCACGATTTGATTGATTTTGGCGCGCAAACCGCTCTGATTATTCAGGTAGCCACCTTCATCAACGTACATGGCCGCCCGGAACAGATCGATGCCCCAGTCAGTAGCCAAGGCCTGAACCGAAGCCTGGGTGTAACACTGGTCGAACCATTGCAGGCCGTGCGAACTCATGCCACGCAGCTGAATGGCCTTGCCCGATTCGTTGGTGAGTTGTCGATTAACCACCTTCAACCGCCCATTGGCCGCTAGTGGGGTCTGTGCTTGGGCAAGCAAAGTGCAGCTCAAGCATAAAATAAGGCAACAGAATTTTAGATAGATAGAGGAGATGTGCTTCATAAAACGAGCTTATAGATTGATGTAAAAATTGACACTGAGTTTATGAATAAAAATACATCGTTTTTAAATATGAAAGAAACTTGTACGAATAAAAATTATTCCATAAATGACTGGCATTTAACAGAATAGGAAAATATTTTAGCGGTATTTGAGCTAGTTGTAAACCGAAAAAGCCTGTTTAACAGACGTTAAGAAAAAGAAAGGATGTTGGTTTGCCGGACGATCTATTGGAAACCAGGAATGCGTCTGAGAAAGCCTTTGGGCTTGTAGGAAAACCGTTTGCCAACCATCAGCCGAAAGTACGTGTAGTAGCTCCGTAAGTCATTGCTGGTTGTGAGGCTGCTGGATGAAAAGATGACAGAATAAACGAGACTGCCGTAAAATTTGTCGTCGTTATAACCCAGGATGGCGCGTGTGTCGCCCAGAATCCCTGAGCGGAAAGGTAGTTTCTGGCGAGTTTGGTTCAGGTCGAGGTTACTGGTTCGGCGGAGCGCAACCCCCGGCAGCAATTGCAGTGTGGTGTAAAAGTACTTGCGAAAAACAAAGGTCTGCACGTAGCCCGCATTAAGGCTGTAGCTAACCGACCGCACGCGAATGAGGCTGGCCGCATCGCCAAAAAGGGGCGGAGTTATGGCGGGAAACAGCGGCGAGTTGCCACGAATCTGGGTAAAGGCAAAACTGGCGCCCACCAGAAACGAACCCGCGCTTTTCTTCTGGCGCTCGCGATTAAGCAGGAGGTTCGGGTTGGCAAAACGCTGGCTGTTAAAAACATAGGCAATATTGCTGTACCACAAATGGCCCCGCATATCGCCCCGTTGCGGGTAATTAGTGTATTTGTCAAACCAGTCGGGGTCAATAATTTCCGGGTTGTTCAAGTATAGGCCCTTATACAGGCGAAGATTCGTGGTAAACCAAAGCTTTCGACCGTTGTAGCTGATGTCGGTGCCCAGTTGCCGGGTGCGGCCCCGTTCCGTGATGCGTTGCTGAAACGGCTGGCTAATGGTCAGATCAACATTGAGCCACGAATAACTGACGCCCAGCCCAATGGCATTCGCTCCGTTAGGCCGGTAAATAGCCCGGTTTCCATTGCCTACCAAGCGCAGAAAATAATCGCGGTTTTCGGAGACTACATGCAGATGCAGAAAGTTAAAGTAACTAGCCACGTAATTTGTATCTACCTGTGGTTTAGGTAGTTTTAAAAGCGTGTCCAGCGAAATACCCATAACGACTACTTCTTTCCGGGCCGAGTCGGGAGTGACGTTAATGGTTGTCTGAGCCAGAGCGCTCGGGCTGCCTCCGCTTTGAATAAGAAAGAAAATCAATAAGGCGTATAGAATTTTTACAGGCGTCGTCGGGTTTATCATTGATTCATAAAAACGTATGCTCCTATAACTCAAATTGGTGCGCTTCGGTTAAGTTCGCTTTCCTTTTTTATGAAGACGAAAAGAACTGCGTCATTAACGCGTCAACGGCGGCTATTTTTCTGGTCAGTGACCCTGTAACTTTTGCTTTATTTTTCGTCTAATGACTATAAGCGATGAGGGAAGGCCAACCAGCTTAAGTGGAGTGATTTCCAGGGCGCTTTTACCGCGTAATTCATGAAAAATGAACGAGTAATGAACTTTAACTTTGGCAATTTGAGTTTTATAGCTGAGAGCCAGAAAGAAAGCGTTGAAAACTTAATTGCTTTCAACGCTAGGATTCGGTTGTAGAGATGAATTCAGGATCTCAAATTTTGGATTGAAATAGTATTTGTTGTTTAGTTGACGGAAAGCCATACCCAGATTGGGCATGGCTTTTTTTTGTGGGAACGGGAAAAATCAAGTTCTTCAAGCCGCTTTGGTAGGTAACTTTTCCGAAACTTTCCGACCTTTGGCCTACTAGAATGTTCTTCTCAACAAATGATAATCGACTTACGCAGCGATACCATTACCAAGCCAACGCCCGCCATGCGGGAAGCCATGTTTAATGCCGAAGTGGGCGATGACGTGCTGGGCGACGACCCGACCGTGAATGCTCTGGAAGAAAAAGCGGCCCGCCTGTTTGGGATGGAAGCCGCCCTGTTCTGCCCCTCCGGCACCATGACCAACCAGCTGGCGATTCGCACGCACACCCGCCCGGGTGACGATGTAATCTGTGATGTTCTGTCACATATTTACCTCTACGAAGGGGGTGGGATTTCGGTCAATGCGCTGGCGTCGGTGAGCTTGCCCCAGGGCGTAAAAGGAAAGCTGACGCCTGATCTGGTGCGTGATCATATCCAGCCGGACGACATTCATAAACCAACCACCCGCCTTGTTTCGCTGGAGAATACCATCAATAAAGGAGGCGGTTGTTACTACAGCGTTCCGGAAATTGCGGCCATCAAACAAGTCTGCGATGCGCATAACCTGCGCCTGCACCTGGATGGAGCTCGTTTGTTCAACGCACTCGTAGAAACCGGAGAAAGCCCGGAAGCGTATGGACAACTGTTCGATTCGGTTAGCATTTGCCTGTCGAAAGGGTTGGGCTGTCCGGTGGGGTCGTTGTTACTCGGAAAAAAAGACTTTATCAAGCAAGCCCGGCGTTTTCGGAAACTCATGGGCGGGGGCTGGCGCCAGGCGGGTTTTCTGGCGGCAGCGGGCATCTATGCGCTGGATCACCACGTAAACCGGCTAAAAATGGACCACGCCCGCGCCCGGAAAATCGGGGCCATGCTGGAGCGGTTGCCCGAGGTCGAAGAGATCTATCCCATTGATACCAATATTGTTATTTTCAGATTGCCGGAGCCTATTCTGGCCGCGGACTATGTGGCTCAGTTGGCCGAGAAAGGCATTCTGGCCGTGACGTTTGGCAAGCACCTGGTTCGGTTTGTGACCCATCTGGACATTACCGAAGAGCACCTGGCTGAGCTGGAACAACGGCTTTCGTAACATAAGCCCCACCGATTCGGAGCGTCAGCGCCTCATTGAGCAAGGAATGATCCTGTTCGTTCATTCAATGCCATCCCGAAAATTAAGGCTGTCTCCTGCTTCGGTCCCGTCGTTTATTTGGTGAAGTCGAGGCTGTAAACAACGTTGAGCCGAAAGCCATTGTTGAACTCAAAAACGGATTTTCCAGTAAGCGGGTCCGGGTCAGCGTGTTGCGTGATTTGATTCAGGTAACCCAGCTCGATCATGAAGCTATCCTGGAACTGGTAGCCAACGCCGCCCAGAATCCGGTTTTGATTAAAGACATTCTGGCCCACATTTTTTCCGAAGCTGATGAATAATTCGTCCAGAAACGTAAGATAAAACTCGCCGTCTTCGATGGCAGGCCCCTGTAAAGGAAAACGACCTTCAAGCTGGTAACGGGCGCGGTTCTGGTATTCCCAATCGGCTATCCGGCGATTGCCCCGCGAAGCTGGTTGGCCCAACCAGCGCTGTTCCAGGCGGAGGCGGTGCGTCAAGGCGAGGCGTCCCAACTCATTGTCCCACTGCACGTCTTGGTAGGTGCGGTGTTCGGGAGTTGGAACGCCGAGGTCGGCCACGGGGAAAGTACCGTAGGGGTACGTGGTGAAAAACGTGTAGCCTCCACCAACCTGCGCCTGATCGGTCAGGCTATACAGGAACCCCAGGCGCGCCAGAGATTGCTGCCAGGTTTTAATAAAGTCAATACGCCGCCACTGGTATTCAGTGTGAAGGGTCCATTTTTTATGAATGACGTGGTCGCCATTATAGAGATACCAACCAATCTGATTATGATCCAAAAGCCGATTGGCCTGACCACACGCGAAAAAGGAAACCAACCAGCAACCCAGGACTAAACCCACTTTTTTCATGATTTAGACTGGGTGCGGCGCAAGAGTTTGATCCGAAAGAGCGTTCCTTTTCCGGCCTGGGTTTCAATATCCATGCTGGCATGAAGCAGTTCGCACAACCGCTTGACAATCATCAAACCAATGCCCTCGCCATCGGGCATTGTCGGTGATTCGGTCGTTAAGGCCGGGGCTGGAATTCGCGTTTGGGTGTCAGCTACAAAGGGAAGAAGCGTAGCCGACGACTCGGCCGACGGATCCAGTTTACTCGCCAGTTGAACCAGCGCCTGACTGGTCAAGCCGGGGCCACTGTCCTGGACGCTAAGTGTCCAGTGCGACTCATCGTAAAAGGCGACGGAAACCGAAATCCAACCCTTGGGGGTGTATTTCAGGGCATTATTAACCAAATTCTGGATAATGCGCAGCACCAAAACCGGATCACTTTCAACCGTCAACGTTTCCGGGCAGTCCAGCGTCAAGGTCAATTTACGCTCTTCGGCCAGGGGTTGGATGCCCGTAATGAAATCGCGCAGGAGAGTCCCCACGTCAAACGATTCGATCTGAACCGTTTCCTGCCCCGCTTCGAGCCGGGCCAGATCGGTCAGATTCATCAAAACAGAACGGGAGGCGGCCAGGGCCCGTACCAGCATTTGCAATGTTTCTTCCCGTTCTTCCTCTGATTTCCCGGACCATTCAAACATGCCCACCGCCCCTTCAATGGTGCCGAAACTGCCCCGAAGGTCGTGCGTACTCATCCGCAGGTGCTCCCCACGCTGGCGTATGGACGTATTTAACTCATCGAGCGTATGTTGCAGGCTTTCGGCGCGGCTGGCCGCCTGGAGTTGATAAAGCTGGTTGTACTGCCAGACACTACCCCGGACCATTTCATTAATCAGGCGAAGCAGTTGCTCGAAAGCCTGAATTGTGACCTGCGGCTGGGTGTCTGTGTATTGCAGCAGATACGCTTTAATTTCATCCTTAATGGTATCCTGTAGGTATTCCAGCTCGGTGAGCAATTCGTCCAGGGCGTAGCCTTTGTGCCAACGGTGCATACCGTGTTCACTGGCCTTCTCAGAAGCGCTCAGAGAAGATTCCTGGCCCCGCAGCCAGACGTCAAAAATCGTCAGAAGGGTTGGGATCTGATCATTAAATTCTTCCCGGGAAAGACTTTTACCCGTCAATAGCGTTGCATCCTGGTTACAAAGCAGCCGCCATCGGTTTAAAAGCGATTCCCGACGGACAAAAAAGAAGGTGGCTAACTGGGCAGATTGTTGATCGAAAAGAGATTCATTGTTCATGTCTGACAGAAAAAAGGATAGGTAAGCCGAGTTTCAACAGATAGATACCTAGTTGATTTATGCGGTATAGCTATAAATAAATAGCAAAATGGATGGTATTGTTTTAGTATATTTGTAGGTAATCCATTGCCTCTATTTGTAGCGTCTCGAAAACCATTACTCCATTGAAACGTAACCTGCGTAATGCCAAAATGTTGATCGTGGAAGATAATCCCGATCATTGGAATCTAATGAAAAAGGCAGCGGAACACTGCTTGGCTGAAGTAGAAACAGTGCACGCTCATTCCGAGCAGGAAGCCCTGCGGTTTTTACAGGATGGCTCGTTGCAGGAGTGGGAACTGCCCAAATTAATTTTGCTGGATTTATACCTGCCCAAACGCGAGAATGGCTGGCAGCTTTTGCAGCAAATCAAAAGCATGCCTGCACCATTCAACCAGATTCCCGTGGTCGTGCTTAGTTTTTCCAATAGCCCGGAGGATATTCGGCAAGTCTACCAATACGGTGGAGCGTCTTATTTAATCAAGCCAACTGCATTTCAGGACTGGCTGATTTACTTTCAGCGCCTCCGGTCTTACTGGTGGGAAACGGTAACACTGCCCCAGATGCGATTCTACCTATAAAACGTAGGCCTCTAGGTCATGACCAGAGGCGGTAGCGAAGCCATATTCAACCAATAGTACAACGTTTCATCCACGGCCTGTACCAGCAGGCTACTTACTTTTCCCAGCGCAATAATTGAGTTGGCCTGCCATTCGTAGCCCTGCTCTACTTCCTGCTTGGTGTCCTGATTAACGAGCAAAACAACCGGAATCACGCACAAACGCGGGTCTGACTTCAGGGCTCGTAACGTAATCATCCGATCGGTCTTTTCCGTACGGGCGTCAAGAATAACCAGCACCGGTAAATCATCAGCCGGATTGGTCTGGAGAACGCGCGGTAAAACAGATCCATTCTGAAAAGGAAGGAGCGTATAGTTGGGCCATTTTTTCTCGGCCATTTTTTGCAGCAAAACAAAGTCTTCAGCACTGTCCATGACCGCGATGATCGTCGACGAGCCTTGTGGAGGCTGGTCAGAAAGGGTATTCTCGACTGGAAGTTCTACCAGAGCCTGGGAGCGTAGCAGGGCGGTAATGTCATTCCAGCGGCGGCGGCTAACGGGCAACACGGTACCATCGAACAGATACATTTTCCCGGCCATCTTAGGGCGCGGCGGATTTTCCAGGTGATCAATACAGGTAGGATTTATCAGCGCCGTTTTGTGGATGCGTAAAAACTGAGGAAGCCGGGCTTCGAAATAGCTGATTGGTTTGCTAATCAGCGTTTTACGGCCGTCCCGGAAGTATACCCACGAATAATTACTAGCTCCCGAAAGATAACTAACTAAGGAAGGATATTCAAAAATTTCATTAATCGTACTCATTATCAATGTTCATTATGTAAGGATAGCGGTAACTAAAGTAGCACGTAAATTTGTAATTTGCTCAGAATTCTTTTCAATGGGCACAGATCAGAAACATATACGGCCCTGATAATCAGAATTTACGGGTTTATGTTAAGGAGCGTTAAAAGTGGGGTTTCGCGCCCAAAGGCCAGTGTGTAATTATTGTGGCTATAGCGCGTTGCAGGAAGCATTACAAAAGCTGTTGGAAATTAAACACGACAGTTTTTTTAACAGCCGCAGCCTAAATGTCTTCACCTCGCGCCCACGTCAGCACCTCAAAGAAGGCCCACATATACAAATTGGAACGTGCAGGGCATCGGGTAGAAGTTAATAATTTGATAATACGAATTTTGAATAGTAATTATTTAATCTAAATGCCTTTATACAGGTATCCTAATCACCTAGTACCTGTCTAATGATTCAGATTAATAATGCCATTCAACCGGCAGACCTTCGTCCAAAACTGCAACGGTTTTGGGAGCTATCCGCGCAAAAAATCCGCCTGATCGACCAGGAGTACGATCTTTCCAAAGGCTCGCCCGTTTTTACCGTCCAGGGAAAATACACCACCCGGGGCTGGACCGAGTGGACCCAGGGCTTTCAGTACGGGTCGTCCATTCTTCAATTTGACGCCACCGGCGATACCTATTTTCTGGAAGCCGGTCGGAAAAAAACCGTGGAGGTGATGGCCCCCCACGTCAGCCACATCGGCGTGCACGATCACGGGTTCAACAACGTCAGTACCTACGGCAACCTGCTGCGGCTCATGCACGAAGGGAAGCTACCTCATAACGAGTGGGAGAAAGCCTTTTACGAACTGGCGCTGAAAATCTCCGGGGCGGTGCAGGCCAGCCGCTGGACCACCATCAAAAACGGAGCGGGAACGCCCGCCGGATTTATTCACTCGTTCAACGGGCCACATTCGCTTTTTGTCGATACCATTCGTTCCTGCCGGGCGCTGGTGCTGAGTCATCAGTTGGGCCACGTATTTCAGGCCGAGGGCGACGTGAAAATTGATCTGCTCGAACGCGCGTTGCTGCACATGAAAGCCACCGCCGACTATTCGGTCTTCTACGGCGAAGGGCGTGACTCCTACGACATTTGGGGCCGCACGGCGCACGAAAGCGTTTTCAATACCAAAGACGGCAATTTCCGCTGTCCCAACTCACAGCAGGGTTATTCGGGCTTTACGACTTGGACGCGGGGATTGGCCTGGGCCATGTGCGGCTTTGCCGAGCAACTCGAATTTCTGGATACGCTGGATAAAAAGGGCCTTCAGGCGCATGGGGGCAGCGAAACGCTGGAAGCCTTTATGCTCCGCGCCGCCAAAGCAACCTGCGATTTTTACATCGATCATACGCCCATCAATGGCATTCCGTACTGGGACACGGGCGCGCCGAACCTGCATAAATTGGGCGATTACCTGGACCGCCCCGCCGAGCCGTTCAATGACTTTGAGCCGGTCGATAGCTCTGCCGCGGCCATCGGGGCGCAGGGGCTATTGCGCCTGGGAAAATACCTGAGTGATAAAGGCGAAACCGAAGCCGGACAGCGGTACTGGCAGGCGGGCTTAACCGTGCTGGACACCTTGCTGGAAGAGCCTTACCTAAGCGCCGATTCGGCGCATCAGGGATTGCTGCTGCACACAATTTACCACCGTCCTAACGGCTGGGATTACGTGCCCGAAGAAAGCCAGATCCCGTACGGAGAGTCTTGTATGTGGGGGGATTATCACGCGCGAGAGGTGGCACTTTACCTTCAGCGGGTCATCAAAAACGAACCGTATTACACCTTTTTTGGAGCCGTCCGATGAGCGCAGAACCGATCAACGATCTGTCTCGGCTGTGTGTGCATACCATCACCACCAAGCCCTGGCCCATCGAAGTGGCCGCCGAACAGTTTGCCAAGGCGGGTGTCGGGGGCATTACCGTCTGGCGGGATGCGCTGGCGAACCGGAACATCGCCCAGACCGGACAATTGCTGCGGGACCATAATCTGTCCGTGGTATCGCTTTGTCGCGGTGGATTTTTCCCGCACACGGACGCGGCGGGACGCCAAGCCGCCATTGACGACAACCGACGCGCGCTCGACGAAGCCGCCGAACTGGGCGCGCCGCACGTCGTGCTGGTTTGCGGGGCCGCTCCGGGCCAACCTTTAACGGAGTCGCGGAAGCAGATACAGGACGGGATTGCCGCCCTGCTGCCCCATGCCGAAGCCGTTGGCGTCAAACTGGCCATTGAGCCATTGCATCCGATGTATGCCGACAACCGCTCGGCCATCAACACGCTGGCGCAGGCCAACGACATGGCCGAAGAGCTGGCTTCGACGCATGTCGGGGTGGCCGTCGATGTCTACCACCTGTGGTGGGACCCAACGCTGGAGGCGGAGATTGCGCGCTGCGGTCGAAATGGCCATCTCTACGCGTTTCACATCTGCGACTGGAAAACGCCCACGCTCGATTTTCTGAACGACCGGGGACTGATGGGCGAAGGTTGCATCGACATTCGGCAGATTCGGAGCTGGGTGGAAGCTACGGGCTTTACCGACTTTAATGAAGTCGAAATATTCTCCAATCGCTACTGGTCTGAGGATCAAGCTCAATTTTTGGAAAAAATTAAACACGCATACCTGAATCATTCCTAAAACCCACATGAAAGAACACAAAGTAGGCATTATTATGAATGGCGTAACGGGCCGGATGGGCACCAACCAGCACCTGCTACGCTCCATTGCCGCCATCATCAAACAGGGTGGCGTTAAAGTGGGTACCGACGAAGTGATCATGCCCGACCCGATTCTGGTTGGCCGGAACGCCGATAAGCTGGCGGCCCTTTGTCAACAGTCAGGTGTGCAGAAAATGACCACCAACCTGGACGAAGCCCTGGCCGATCCGCACAACATCATTTATTTCGACGCGCAAACCACGGGCCGTCGGGCCGAGGGCGTTCGGAAAGCCGTGCTCGCCGGAAAACACGTTTATTGCGAAAAACCAACGGCGGTCAGTACGGAAGTCGCGCTGGAATTATACAATCTCTGCAAAGAGGCGGGCCTGAAAAATGGCGTCGTGCAGGACAAGCTCTGGTTACCGGGCTTGCTGAAGCTGAAGCGTCTGATTCAGAACGGGTTTTTTGGCGAGATTCTGTCCGTGCGCGGTGAGTTTGGCTACTGGGTTTTCGAAGGCCACACCATTCCGGCGCAGCGTCCATCCTGGAATTACCGCAAGGAAGACGACGGGGGAATCATTGTAGACATGCTCTGCCACTGGCGCTATGTGCTGGACAACGTATTCGGCAAGGTGAAAGCCGTTTCCTGCTTGGGTGCCACACACATTCCCGAACGCATCGACGAACAGGGCAAACCGTATGTCTGCACGGCGGATGACGCGGCCTACGCAACGTTCGAACTCGAAGGCGGCGTGATTGCGCAGTTCAATTCGTCGTGGACGGTGCGAGTGCGGCGCGACGATCTGCTAACGTTGCAGGTTGACGGGACGAAAGGCTCGGCGGTGGCGGGTCTGCGGGAGTGTTACATCCAGCATTACGGCAATACGCCCAAACCCGTCTGGAACCCGGACATCGAGCAGCCCATCAAGTTTTTTGAAGGCTGGGCGAAGGTGCCGGAGCAGGAGCCGTTCGACAACGCCTTCAAGGTGCAGTGGGAGCTGTTTTTAAAGCACGTGGTGAAGGATGAGCCGTTTCCGTGGGATTTGCGGGAAGGAGCCAAAGGGGTTCAACTGGCCGAAAAAGGCATTGAAAGCTGGGAAAAACGGTGTTGGGTCGATATTCAGGAGCTATGAAACGAGTCGCGTTCGTAACGGGCGGAAGCCGGGGCATTGGCTACGGCATTGCGGAATATTTGGCCAAAGAAGGCTTTGATCTGGCGATCAACGGAATGCGTTCGGAAGAGCTGATCACCGACGCCTTGCAAAACCTGCGGGCTTTGGGCGCGGAGGTGATTTACTGCCCGGGCGACATTGCGTCAAAAGAGGCGAGGGAGGCGATGCTCGCCAAAATTAAGGCGCATTTCGGGCGATTGCACGTGCTGGTCAATAACGCGGGAGTGGCTCCGAAAGAACGCCGGGATATTCTGGAAGCGACCGAAGAAAGCTTTGAATACGTCTTGACGACCAATTTGCAGGGACCTTATTTTCTGACGCAGGCGGTGGCTAACTGGCTGATTGCCCAAAAAGCGGCAGCACCGGACTTTGTGGGCTCGATTATTACGATTTCGTCGGTTTCGGCCACGGTGGCGTCCGTGAACCGGGGCGAATATTGCGTGGCGAAAGCCGGACTGAGCATGACGACCCAGTTGTTTGCGGCGCGCCTCGGTGAATTTGATATTCCGGTGTACGAAGTTCGTCCCGGCATCATCCGCACCGATATGACGGCGGGCGTAACGGGTAAATACGATAAACTGATCGAAGAAGGGCTTTGTGTCCAGAAACGCTGGGGCTATCCCGACGACGTGGGTCGGGCTGTAGCAGCGCTGGCGCGGGGCGATTTTCCCTATTCGACGGGACAGGTGATTATGATTGACGGAGGCATGACCCTGCCTCGCTTATAAACGAATTTTACATTCCTAGACCCAAATCTAATCATGAAAGAACAAGCTGATTCCCGACGAAATTTCCTGAAAACCGCCGCCACGGGTTCGCTGGCCGTGCTGGGTTTACCGACGATCATTCCGGCCCACGCCTTTGGGGCCAACGACCGGGTGCGCGTTGCCGTGCTGGGCGTTAATGGACGTGGCCAGAATCACATCGACGGCTACTCCAGGCTGCCGAATGTGGAGGTCGTGACGCTCTGCGATGCCGATAAGGTGGTGTTGGCTCAACGTGCCGCCGAATTCGAGAAAAAACACGGTAAAAAAGTACAGCAGGTCCAGGACCTCCGCCAGGTGTACGACGATAAAAACATTGATGCGGTTAGTATCGCCATGCCCAACCACTGGCACGCTCTGGCAACCATCTGGGCCTGTCAGGCGGGGAAAGATGTGTACGTGGAGAAACCCGGGTCGCACAACCTGTTCGAGGGTCGGCAGATGGTGGAGGCGGCCAATAAATACAAACGCATCGTGCAGCACGGCGTTCAGCTGCGGAGTTCTACTGCCATTCAGGAAGCTGTTAAGCACCTGCGGAATGGGCTGATCGGCAAGGTCTACATGGCGCGCGGAATCGTTTACAAGTGGCGGCCTGATATTGGCAACCAGGGGCCGTCGGCGGTGCCCGATGGCTTGAGCTGGGACCTCTGGCAGGGACCGGCCAAGACGCGGGACTTCAGTAAAAATTACGTCCATTACAACTGGCACTGGTTCTGGGATTACGGCAACGGAGACATTGGCAATCAGGGAATTCACGAAACCGATATGTGCATGTGGGGGCTGGACGTGGGCCTGCCGGAAGTCATCTCGTCGTCGGGTGGAAAATACCTCTGGAACGACTGCAAGGAAACGCCCGAAGTCTTGACGTCAACCTATAACTACCCGAAAGAAGGAAAAGTCATTCAGTTTGAGGTGCGTCCGTGGATGACCAACAAGGAAGATGGCGTCGATATCGGCAATATTTTCTACGGCGATAAAGGGTATATGGTGGTCAATGGCTACAACGACTACAAAACCTTTTTGGGGAAAGACCGTGAGCCGGGACCGTCGGGAAAAGCGGGGGGCGATCACTACCTGAATTTCATCGAAGCGGTTCGGGCGCGGGATAAATCCAAGCTGAACGGCCCCGTCGAAACGGCGCACCTGTCGTCGGGCATCGCGCACCTGGGGAATATTTCCTACCGGCTGGGGCGTACCCTGAAATTCGACCCGAAAAAAGAAGAATTCATCGGCGACAAAGAAGCGAACGCCATGCTGAGCCGAAAATACCGCGCTCCTTACACGGTACCAACGCAGGTGTAACTCAACCACTGATTTCTTAACCCTTCTTTCCTAAAAAATGGTAGAGCATCCTCAAGTTGAGCAATCCACCAGCCAGGCGCTTTTCAAACTGCCGGTCATGGTGGCCGCCCTGGGTTATCTGGTGGATATGTATGATCTTTTTCTGTTTAGTGTCGTTCGGGTGCCGAGCCTGAAAGCTCTGGGAGTACCTGCCGACCGGCTTCTGTCCGACGGAGTACTGCTGCTTAACATGCAGATGGCCGGATTGCTGTTGGGCGGTATTTTTTGGGGTGTACTGGGCGATAAACGCGGACGTCTCTCGGTGCTTTTTGGGTCCATCCTGATTTATTCGCTGGCTAATATTGGCAACGGTTTAGTGACCACGCTGGAGCAATATGCCGTGTTGCGTTTTATTGCCGGGGTTGGTCTGGCGGGCGAGCTGGGCGCGGGCATCACGCTGGTGACTGAGGTATTACCCAAGAAAATCAGAGGGTACGGGACTACGATTGTGGCCACAATGGGGGTTCTGGGCGCCATCATGGCCTACTTTGTCGCGGACCTTTTCGAGTGGCGAAACTCCTACTTCATTGGCGGCGGGTTAGGTCTGCTTTTGCTGGTGATGCGGATCAATGTATTCGAGTCCCGTATTTTTGAAGTCGTGAAGGAGCGGCAGGTCAAGCGCGGCGACCTGCGGATGCTATTTGGCAATAAAACACGCTTCCTGAAATACCTGCAATGCATTCTGGTCGGGCTGCCGATTTGGTTTGTCGTCGGAATTCTGATCACGTTCTCACCGGAATTTGGCCAGGCGATGGGGCTTTCGGAACCCGTGGTGGCGGGCAAGGCGGTGATGCTATCGTTTGCGGGTCAGGCCGTTGGCGATGTGGCCAGTGGGTTGCTGAGTCAGTATTTTCAAAGCCGGAAAAAAGCGATTCGGGGTTTCATTCTGCTGTCGTTCGTTTTTGTGACCGTCTATCTGCTGGTACCGCTGAAAGATATCGACACGTTTTATCTGGTCTGTATCTTTCTGGGATTCGCCAACGGTTACTGGGCCTTGTTCGTGACCATTGCCGCCGAACTGTTCGGGACGAACCTGCGGGCCACGGTGGCGACTACCGTGCCGAATTTCGTCCGGGGTGCCGTCATTCCGCTGACTGCCCTGTTTTTGTGGGGAAAAACGGAGTTCGGGGTGTTATACAGCGCCCTGGGCGTCGGTGTCCTCACAGTTGTCCTGGCCTTAATTGCCCTGGCCTTTCTGGAAGAAACCTTCCGCAAAGACCTCAATTACGTCGAAATCGACTAAGCTAATTCAGCCGGCGTTTGCCGCAGTTGGGCGGACGGAAGTTTCAACTCGGGCTGAACGCGTTTTTCGGACCATTAGAAGCGTTTTATTTTGCGACCACAAGAGCTATCGGATGGGCACAGAATAAAACGCTTTTTTTTGCGCTTGCCCCGACGGATTGACCGACCATGACCATTGATAAATAAACTTTATACGCTTTTATCAAACGGCTCCAACCCTCGGCAACGTTTGGGTGTCTTACCGGTAAACGCAACGCGCTATGAAGCAATTTATATGGACACGAAGCTGGGTAGTTTTGCTCGGCCTTTTTGTGGGACTCGATGCCTGCACAACGCCCCAGGCGGAACCCGATCTGCCGGATAACTGGCCTACGTACCGGCCCGTTTACGCGCCCTACTCGGATATTCGGAAAGTTGAAACCCTGGAGCCGCAGCCACTGAAACGGCCCGGTAAGATTTACATCAAAGACCGGTTTCTGTTTATCAACGAATTAGAACGGGGGATCCATGTGGTGGATAATACCGACCCGGCTCATCCCGCACCGATTGCCTTCATTTCCATTCCGGGAAATCACGACATGGCCGCGAAAGGCAATACGCTCTATGCCGATAACGCGATTGATCTGGTGGCGTTGGATATTTCCAATCCGCACAGTGTTCGGCTGAGCAAACGGATTGAAAACTCATTTACGGCTACCTATCATCCGGCGGAGCGCAACGTTAAATTCGAGTGCCCCGATCCAGAAAAAGGGTATGTGGTTCGCTGGGAACTGGCGACGATTCAGAATGCTAAATGCTACCGTTAATCCTAAGCCCATTCCAGACCATGAAAAAATACCTAGCCTACCTGATTGGGAGTGCGTTGCTGAGCAGTTGCTCGGCGGATTTCAGCAGCAAAGACTCCGTGTCGCCGGGCACCGGAACGGGCGGTTCAATGGCGCGCTTCACCGTGGCGGGCAATACGCTGTATACGGTGGGACACAGTAGCTTACAGGCGTACGATATTTCCCAAACCAGCAATCCGAAAGCGGGTTCAAAAATTTCGCTGGGCTTTGGGGTAGAAACCATTTTCCCATATCAGCAAAACCTGTTTATCGGCACCCAGACCGGGATGTATATTTTCGACATTACCCAACCTCAATCCCCGCAACAGCTGTCCTTCTACGACCATTTTCAGAGCTGTGATCCGGTAGTGGCCCAGGGAAAATATGCCTATATAACGCTCCGCAGCGGAACAACCTGCCGCAACAACAACCTGAATACGCTCGACGTTGTGGACATCAGCAACCTCACCAAGCCCAAGCTGGTGAAAAGCTATCCGATGAAAAACCCCCACGGACTAGGCATCGACGGCAATTTGCTGTTTGTCTGCGAAGGCGATCATGGGCTGCGGATACTCGATGTTACTGATCCGACCGCCATTCAGGAAGTTCAGTTTATTACGGATATTCAAACGTATGACGTTATTCCCAGCAGTAAAGTCCTGATTGTGACGGGTAAAAGCGGCATTTTTCAATATAGCTACGCCAATCCGCTGAAGCTGGAATTGCTGAGTTCCATGCCCATTGTTCAGTAATTCCAGCAAATCTGTCAAAAGACCCGTTTACGCGCTATTCTCCACTTCATGATTCGTCTAGTACTATCGATTGCCCTTTTTCTTTTTTCATTTTCGACCGCCTTTGCGCAGGATACGCTGGCCCACGATGCCTACGCCAAAGCGTCCCGGGTGGTGCTGAAATTCTCGCCGATGGGCCTGCTGAACTTTGACCCAACCGTGCAGTTCGGGGCGGAGGTTCGGCTCGCCCGGGCTTTTTCCTGGCAGGCCGAGGCGGGGTACGGACGCTTTCTGCAATCGCGTCCGGGCTTGCAGACGTGGCGGACGCGTAGCGAATTGCGCTGGTATCTTGCTTCGCGGAAGCGGCCCCGGTCGGAGCGATACCCGGCTTTCCCGCTGGGCAGGTATTTTGCCGTGGAGGGTTTTTACAAACAAATGAAACTGAACGAATACACCAGTGCGGGACGAGGATGTGAAGGTGGTACCTGTGGTTATTGGGAGCAGGTATATGCTCCCAAACAACGGCACGTTGCGGCGGGCTATGTCAAATTGGGGTGGCAGTTGCCGTTGCGTAACGAACCGTTGAGCCCGTTTGTGATCGATTTTTATTTTGGACTGGGGCTACGGCATATCTGGGTTGAACGGCCCGTCTTCGAGGGGGAATTTTTTGGCTGGAACCGGGGCGATATTTTGACTTTTGATCGTTTCCGGAGTACAGGATCCAGTACGTATCCTGATCTGGTTGTTGGTTTTAAAGTAGGCTATGTACTGCGGAAAAAATAGTGAAATACGTACTTCCGGGTTTGATTTTAAGGACCGGTAGCCAAAAAAACACGGTAGCTTCGCACCAATTCCGCTTTCGTGCGTTTATTTGTTACAGGAAATGATTTCAATGTAACAAACATGACCCAATCGCTGAAAGATTTAACACCACGACAGATTGTTGCTGAACTGGATTTATACATTATCGGACAACACGAAGCAAAACGAAACGTAGCCATTGCCCTTCGGAATCGCTGGCGGCGCATGAACAGCGCCCCGGAAATGCAGCGTGAAATTGTTCCCAATAATATTTTGATGATTGGTGCGACGGGGGTTGGAAAGACAGAAATTGCCCGGCGGCTGGCCAAAATAGCCGATGCGCCATTTATTAAAGTAGAGGCATCTAAATTTACCGAAGTAGGGTATGTGGGGCGGGACGTAGAGAGCATGGTGCGCGATCTGGTCGAACAATCGGTCAACATGGTGAAGGCCGCCAAGAAAGAAGAAGTGAAAGTGCGGGCCCAGCAACTGGTAGAAGACAATATTCTTGATATTCTGATTCCTCCCGTCAAGCAGGCGAGCGGACCGGGCTTTGTGATGGACGACCGCCACAAAGCGGTCAACACGGATGTGCCCGATTCGGACGCAGAACTGAACGAACGGACACGGGAGCGTTTCCGCGAGAAAATCCGTTCGGGTGAGATGGACGACCGGAAAATTGAAATTGAGGTACAGCAGGCCCAAACGCCCAATATCGGCATGATTGGCGGCTCCGTCGATGATCTGTCCATGATGAATATTCAGGAAATGATCGGCGGGATGATGCCCCGACGTGGACGCAAACGCAAAGTGACCATCGGAGAAGCCAAGAAAATTATGCTGGAAGAAGAGGCGGCCAAACTGATTGACATGGATGAGGTAAAGGAAGAGGCGATCCGAAAGGCCGAAAATACCGGCATCATCTTCATTGACGAGATTGACAAAATTGCTTCCGGTCGCAGCGGCGGATCGGGCGGCGGGCCCGACGTGAGTCGCGAAGGGGTGCAGCGCGATCTGCTGCCGATTGTGGAGGGCAGCGCCATCAATACCAAATACGGCGTCATCAACACCGACCACATTCTGTTCGTTTCGGCGGGTGCTTTCCACGTTTCCAAACCCAGCGACCTGATTCCCGAGCTACAGGGCCGTTTCCCCATTCGGGTAGAGCTACAAAGCCTGTCGGAAGAGGATTTTTACCAGATTCTGAAAACGCCCAAAAACGCGCTCACGAAGCAGTATGAGGCCATGATGGAAGCCGAAAAGGTAGAGCTGACGTTTGAAGACAGTGCCCTGCGCGAAATTGCCCGGATTGCGTTTCAGGTTAATTCCGAAGTGGAAAACATCGGTGCCCGGCGTTTGCAGACGGTGGTGAGCCACTTACTCAACGACTTCATGTTCGATATTCCCGATGTAATCGGCGCTGATTCGCAGGTGATTATCACCCAGGAGATGGTGCAGGAGAAACTGAACGGCCTGGTACAAAACCGGGATTTGAGCCAGTTTATTTTGTAATTGGCCAAAAGAGGATAAAAATCCACGTGAACAGGCCAAGTTCGGTTTGTTCACGTGGATTTTCCATGAAAGGCAAATCTTAGTTCATTGTCTTTCTAGATACTCGTATTCCCAGTGGTATCTGGTGGAGCTTAATTCGTCGTCGATTTTCAGGGATAATTCCAGCGTTTTAGGCCTCTTTTTTTCGTCAAAAATGTACGCGTAAAAATAGCCGTATGAGCGATGGGTAAACCTGGGTTGAAAAACGGTTACGTGAGCCGCTTTAAGTAAGTTTTTATTCGTTTTACCGTACAAGGTATGGGCGTGTTTGCCAAATGTGGTAAAATAGGAAGAGAAGCTTTCTGCCCCGAAAAAATCGTACTCTTCATAGGGCAGGTTGGGATTATAGTTCGATTTATCGTATTCGTAATTGATTTGGGCGCTATCAGCTACGGTTTTATAATCCGGCAAAAATTTTACCAGGGTTGAAACCCGGTTCCCATCTGCATACGTATGGTAAAAGGTAAGCCAGGCGGCTGATTCACGGTGACTTGCGTAATGATACGACTCTTCTTTAACCAAGTATCCTTCTTCATTGTATTCGTAGGTTCCGATAGGGTAATAGCTAGGCCGGCTGCCGTTATGCCTGCTCCTCGAAACGTAACCCTTTTTGTTCAAAAACAAGGTATCAAGGTAGTAAGAGGTAAATAAAACAGTTTGATCTCTATACGAGTAAGTTTGGTAAGATAAGGGAGCCTGACAATGAGTGGTTTGGGTTACTTTATAGTCCTGATCATAGTCAAAGCTTACGCAGCCAAGTTCTTTTTTATCTATTTTCTTTACGAGTGAATTTTGAACGATGGCTATTTCTGTGGGCGATAGCGGATCAGTAACACCCTGTTTGCAGCCAAAGATGCTGTTGAAACAGGCGGCCATAGCAAACAACAAAAACTTCCTTTTCATAAGTTACTAGCAAGGCAAGTCCGCTTGTCAAATAATCTTTTTATTCCGGCTGGCTGGCAGTGGCCGAAACTGAGTTCATGTTCCGTGGGCTGGAGGTCATTTTTCGGGAGCAGGAAGCAAAACCAAGCAGCAGCAGGGCATAAATCAGGTATTTCATAACGACAGTTAGTTTTTTCGTCTAAAGATATTCCAAAAACTTTTCTTTCCATTGGGATCCCAGCACGGATTGGGGTCGCCGGGTGCTTTTCGGTAAAGCGGAATTCCCGCCCCGGCATACACGCTGACCCCGCGTGGGTTGCCCAGATTGATCAGACCACCCAGATGGTCGGTGCCGACAAAAACAGGGCCCAGGCGAGCGGCCAGACCCACCGTCAGCATCGAATAATTGGATTGCAGCAGCACGGGCATCGACACTTCCAGCCAGCGGCTTTCCCAGCGGGGCACCACGCCAACCATAGAAGGCGTTTGCATGGCCTTCGACCGAACGCCAGCCAGGCTGTGCGTCCACAAACCACTGACGTAAAGCCGGTTGGTTGCCTGGTAGTCGATGCTCAGGTTTAAGGCCGTTGGCAAACCCGCCCGATAATTTGTTCCGCGTGCGGATTCCGGTACGCCCGTAAAATTAACCAGTCGCTCGCCGGCTTCGTCGCTGCTCTTGATGTTATTGAAGTAACCCTGCGTGAGCCGCCGGTTGCGTACATCGACCTCATACTGGTTGACATAAGCGGGATTTTTGTAGCGGATAGCTCCAAAATCCAGCAGTGCGGCTGAAATGCGGTATTTGTATTTGTTCACGGAACCGTCGCTGTGGTTGCCGGTCCGATCCCGGTAGCGGTACCGGCGGGCGTTGGGGCGGTACTCATAAACAATTCCCAGATCAAGGCCCCAGCCGCCACCAGCCGATTGGTTGCCCAGCAGCCAGCCGGGGCTAGGGCTGGCGTTTTCGAAGGCTTCCTGCGAGGTGTAGCCCACCGCTCCCCGGATGGTCGGAAAATCCAGGGCCGTAAAGCCGCGTCGTTGCGGGTCGCGAATAAGAGTATGGGTTGCTTCGTCGACGTGGATATGGGCGTTGTAGAGACCAACGACGCGTTTTAGCGTAACCCCCGCTTTCCAGAAATCTTCGCCGTTATCGACCAGGACTTTTCCGAGTGTGGCCGCTAATTCGGCATAGGCGTTGCCGTTGACGTATCCCTGCTGGCTGGTGCTGCCCTGGTTGAGCAGCTGCGCCACTTGAGGCGAATAATGCAGCACGCGGGCAAACTCTTCGGATGTTTTCCGAAACGAAACCCCGCTCCGCACGCGCGTTGTGAGGCCAAGCCCCCATTCTTCATTGAGGTTAATCAGCAGGGAAGGGCCACGCAGGTCCGCCCCGGTGGTGAGCTGTTTGAGCCGTCCGTTCAGGCGTTCCTGCAGGTAACTCTTGCTCCACCGCACCTGGCCCCGCTCATTGCGGTATTGATTGGGAATCGTGTTGGTAGCAAAAGACAGAAAAGAAAAGGGCGCGTTCCAACTCAGAAAGCTATTGTTGAGGTAGGCATCGACCGTAGCCAGATTGACGTAGACCTTAAACCGGGAGTCGGCAGCCTGGGCTGGATTCTGGTAAAGCGCATTGGTCCCGGCGTAGTTGCTCGAACTGATTCCAGATAGGTATTGGCCAGACACCGTTTGCGCTGCCACAAGCCATACAACCAACAGCATCAGCCAAGCCTTCAAAATCATGGGTTTAGAGATCAGGGGTAGGAGCGACAAAGATAGCCGAAGAAAGGGCAAAGCAAAGAATCCGCAGAACAACTCTATCCAGTGGGTGAAAATCGAGTGGAATAGTAAGCTTTCGATATATTCTATGAACAATACAGGAATATAGAGGGATTATAGCTGATATTTGTGCTATTTGCCATATCTTATTTTGGTAAAGAACTTTATTGGCGTATAATTTTTGCTAAATCATTACCCGCGATGCAATTTCAGGGACAATTTCAAGGTGGTAATTTACAGCAGCAGACGCAGGGAGCGGCTACATTTTCATTTAGTGCGTATCAAACGGAAGCTTTTTTTGACGAAATGTTTACGGCCGACGGCCAGGTACGCTCTGGATACGACGTGCTTCGGCAACGGGTCGAGCAGCTGTCGTCGGAAGAGTTGATGAGTCGGCAGCACGCGGCGGAACGGGCGCTGATGTCGATGGGAATTACCTTTAATGTGTATTCAGAAGGGGAGGGGACGGAGCGGATTATGCCGATTGACATCATTCCGCGCATCATTGCTGCCGCCGAATGGAGACGCCTCGAACAAGGGTTAATTCAGCGCATTACGGCGATCAATATGTTCATCGACGACGTGTATAATGAACAGCACATTCTGAATGACGGCGTTGTTCCCCGCGATCTGATCGAATCGAGCAAAAGCTTCTTGCCACCCTGCCTGGGCCTGAAACCACCCAAAGGAATCTGGTGCCACATTACGGGAACCGATTTAATTCGGGGCGATGATGGCCAGTTCATGGTCCTGGAAGACAACCTGCGTTGCCCGTCGGGGGTGTCCTACATGCTCGAAAACCGGGAACTGCTAAAACAGACCTTTCCGGAAGTACTGGCCCGCACGGGGGTGCAGCCCATTTCGGATTATCCGACGCGGCTGCTGCAAATGCTCCAGCACATTGCCGGCCGACCCGACCCTACGGTGGTGGTGCTGACGCCGGGGATTTACAACTCGGCTTATTTTGAGCATTCCTACCTGGCCCAGCAGATGGGCGTGGAACTGGTCGATGCTCGTGACCTGGTTGTTTCGGGGGGATATGTGAAAATGCGGACCACCAAAGGTTTTCAGACGGTGGATGTGATTTACCGCCGCCTCGACGATACGTTTCTGGATCCGGAAGTCTTCAATCCGGATTCGATGCTGGGGGTTCCGGGTATTTTTGAGGTTTATAAAAAAGGGCGCGTTGCGCTGGCCAATGCGCCGGGCACGGGCGTGGCCGATGATAAAGTGATTTATGCGTATGTGCCCCGCATCATCAAATATTACCTTAACGAAGAGCCAATCATCCCGAATGTGAAAACGTACATTTGCCGGGAAGAAGAAGATTGCAAATACGTGCTGGAAAATATCGCGGACCTGGTGGTCAAGGAAGCCAACGAAGCGGGCGGGTACGGCATGCTCATCGGTCCCCAGGCTACCAAAGCCGATCACGCCGTATTCCGGCAGAAAATCCGCGAAAATCCGCGCAATTACATTGCCCAGCCGACCATCTCCCTGTCACGGGTGCCGTGCCTGATTGGCGACCACGCCGAAGGACGACACGTCGATTTACGACCTTATATTCTTTACGGCGACAGCATCAACGTAATTCCGGGTGGTCTGACGCGGGTGGCGTTGCGGAAAGGATCGCTGGTGGTGAATTCCTCGCAGGGCGGCGGCGGAAAAGATACGTGGGTCTTGTATTAAAGTCGCAAGCGGAGAGAAGGAACGAGGCTTTCCTTTTCTCCTTTCTTTCTTTTAGCCTATTTTTGCGGGCATGCAGCCATTGCCCCCCATTGATTTATCCATCCTGATTGTTAATTACAAGACACCAAAATTGATTGTTGATTGTCTGACGTCAATTCGGGAATATACCCAAGGTGTTCATTACGAGGTTATTGTTGTTGATAACGATTCCGGCGATAACAGCAAAGAAATCGTCTTAGAAGCCTTTCCGGAGGTGCGCTGGCTGGAAATGGGATACAACGCCGGTTTTGCCCGCGCCAACAACAAAGGCATCGACGCCGCCCGTGGACGGCTCATCTTACTGCTTAATTCCGATACTTTACTGATCGATAATGTCCTGAAGCGGTGCGTTACGCTGCTGGATACCCAACCCGATGTGGCGGCGGTCAGCCCCATGCAAATCAATCGGGCGGGGAAAGTGCATTACGATGCCCACAACGGCTTTAATCAGATTCGGAAATTCTTCTTTGTATTGCCTCCGACTCCTTTTTTCGACCGATTGCTTGAATTTTTCATGCCGGAGCGGAAGTATGACGATCCCAACCAGGTGGACTGGCTCCCCGGCTCGTTTGTAATGACGCGGCGTACGGTCATCGAAAAGGCGGGTAAGCTGGATCCCGATTTTTTCATGTATGGCGAAGACATTGAGTGGGGCTGGCGGCTTTGGAAACAAGGCCGGATTCTGCTCTTGCGGGACGCGTATTATGTCCACCTGGAATACGGCAGCTCGCCGGAATACCAGCAAGCCCAGATGACGTGGATCAACCGCTTCAAGCCCCAGTTGCAGATGTCCTGTCTGCTTTGGGTCCGAAAATCCTACGGCGTGGGGGCGTACCTGGTCCTCATTCTGCATTACCTGAGCATGGTGCCGGTTATTTTTGTCTGGAAAATGATCATCAACATCCGAAAAGGGAGAGGTCCTTTCTCGGAACTTCATAATCAGAAGGAGTTTACGCGGAAAATTGGCTCTTTTCTACGCTTTTTCTGGCCAACATTGCTAAAGAAACCAGGATTTTATAAGCTATAAGCAGGTTTATGTCTATATTGATTCCGACATCATTGAAATGTGCCTCTCCAACGTACAGTTCGGGCGGATTTGCATACAAAACCTATTCTTCTGTTCGTTGTTGACTATACAGAACTAATCCTGCGTATGAAAGCAAATTATTTACTTGGCCTCCTAAGTCTGTGTTGTTTGTTAATTCTGTCCGTTACAGATGTTCAGGCAACGCACGTACGGGCGGGTGAGATAACAACCCGGCGTATCTCCAATAATAATACGTACGAAATAACAATTACGCTTTATTATGACGAGAACCGAGGAAAAACCGCCGCCGATCAGCAAAATGATATTGATATCTGTTTTGGGGTAGGGAATGAAGTCGGCCGTGCCCCCCGGGTTGCTCGCCGGTTCATCAATCCCAACACCACCATTAACATCTACCGGATTAATTACACCTACCCGGGTCCGGGAACGTATAACATCATCACTACCATTACGAACCGGAACGAAGGGACCCGGAATATTCCCAATTCAATCAATACCAGCTTTGAATTGCGGACGACGATTCTGGTGAATGCTTCGCTGGGGCTGAACAGCACCCCCGTCATGCTCAACCCGCCCCTGGACTCCGCCCGCGTGGGCCAGAAGTTTTGCCACAACCCCGCCGCCTACGATGCCGACGGCGATAGCCTTTCCTACCGACTCTGGACCCCGGCCGGACGCATTGGACCCGATAACTTTTGCCGTCCTCAACTCGTTTTAGGGTATTCCCGTCCCGAACTCATCGGGGGCAATCCCCGGACCGAGGCCGGCACCGCCCCGGCTACCCTGACGGTGGACCCCCTCACCGGCGACGTCTGCTGGGACGCCCCCGCCGAACGGGGCCAGTACAACATCGCCTTCATCGTAGAAGAATACCGCAACGGCATCAAAATCGGCGAGATCGTCCGCGACATGCAGATCATCGTCGTCGATGGCACCAACAAACGACCCGAGCTGCGGGTGCCCCAAGACCTCTGCGTGGAGGCGGGCACCCTGATTAACCAGCCCATCACGGCCACCGACCCCGATGGCAACCGCATCGAGCTGACCTACTACGGGGGGCCCTTCAACAGAGGCCCCGACGGCCAGCCCCTGGCCCTGGTGGCCCCGGCGGCGGCCACCCTGACGCCCCCCGGGGGCATCGTCAACGCGCCCCTGACGGCCAACTTCCGCTGGCAGACCAACTGCGCCCACATCCGCGATGAGCCCTACGACGTGATCCTGCGGGTGGTGGACTACCCCCGCAACCAGACCCAGCTGGCCACGCTGGCTTCGTTTCAGATCCGCATCTACGCCCCCGGCCCCCAGAACCTCACCGCCCAGGCGGGCACCAGCCCGGGGGGGCGGTCGATTGTTTTGAACTGGGGGGCCTACAACTGCGCCCTGCCCGGGGCCCAGATGCGGGTCTACCGCCGGGAAGGCTGCGAGGCGTTGCCCCTGGACCCCTGCACCAACGGGGGCGAGGCCCTGGTGGCGGGGGGCTACACCCTGGTGGGGCAGGTGCCCATCACCCAGACGAGCTTCACCGACAACCAGAACCTGCGGCGGGGGGCTCAGTACAGCTACCGCCTGGTGGCCGTGTTTGAACGCCCCCGGGGGGGCGCCAGCGTGGCCTCGGCCCAGGCCTGCGTGAGCCTGCCCCTGCAGACGCCGCTGATGACCCACGTCACGGTGGACACCACCAGCACCACGGGGGGTCGGATCACCGTGCGCTGGACGCGTCCCATCGGGGTGAACCCCCAGGACCTGGGGGGGCCTTTCCAGTACCGGCTCTACCGGGCCACGGGGCTGGCGGGCACCGACTTTAGCCTGATTCAGACCCGACCGACGAGCCTGGCGGTGGGGGCGGGGGACACCGTGTTTGTGGACCGGGGCCTGAACACGGAGGCCAACGCCTACCGCTACCGGGTGGAGTTTCTCTTCACCGAGGCGAGCACGGGCCAGCTCACGGTGCTGGACGTGAGCGAGGCGGCCAGCAGCGTGCGCCTGTCGGCGGTGGGCCAGAGCGGGGCCATCGCACTCGCCTGGCAGGCGTCCACGCCCTGGAGCAACGACAACCAGACGCACCGCATCTTCCGCAGCCAGCGGGGCCCCAACGGCCCCTTCAACGAGATCGCCCGGGTGGCCGTGACGGGTGGGGGGAGCTACCGCTTTACCGACACGGGGGCCGACCAGGTGCTGGCTGACGGGAATGTGAGCGTGCGTTTGTCGGTTGACAGCAGCTACTGCTACCGGGTGCTGACCGTCGGTCGGTACGTGAGTCCGGCGGTGAACCTGCCGCTATTGGAGAACTACTCGCAGGGGATTTGTGCCTCGCCCATCGACACGACGCGTCCCTGCGCGCCGGTGCTGCGGCTGGACTCCCTGGCCTGCGGGTCTTTGAGTGCCGAGTCGGGCTGCAACCAGAGTGAGTTCATCAACAACCTGAGCTGGCAGGTGGGCAGCGGTTCGGGCTGCGATTTGCGGATTGCGCGCTACGAGGTGTACTACAGCCGCTACCGGGAGGACAGCACGGCGAGTTTGCTGGGGAGTGTGGCGGCGCCCGAGCAGGTGTACGCCCACCGGAAGGGGGACGGTTACGGGGGCTGTTACTCCGTGCGGGCGGTGACCCGGAGCGGGGTGGCCAGCGCGGCCTCGAACCGGGTGTGTCAGGAGGGTTGTCCCTGGTTTGCCTTGCCGAACGTGTTCACCCCCAACGGGGACGGCAAGAACGACGTATTTCAGGCGCTGGCTTGTCCGCGTCAGGTGGAAGAGGTTGTTTTTGTGGTCTACAACCGGTACGGCTCGAAGGTGTACGAGAGCCGGGGGGGCGAAGTAAGCTGGGACGGTCGCAGCAGCGGGGGTCAGGCGTTGTCGTCGGGTTTGTACTACTACGAGGCCAATGTGCTTTTCAGCGGCTCGAGCCGGGTGGGCAGCCGGGAGTCGGTCAAGGGCTGGGTGCAGCTCATCCGGGAAGGCACCACCATGCGATAGATAAATAATGAAAAGCAATCGACTGGAACGCTTGGAACGTTCCAGTCGATTGCTTTTTTAACTCTTCGCGCGATTTCCTGGTTAAAAAGTAATTGTTTAGTCAGTATCCTTATCTTTGCCGGATGTTACTTTTGTGGGCAATACGCATACATAGGATTTAATTTTTGCGAAATATTAATTGTAGCTGATACTATCCCTGAAGCTGTTTGATAACAAGGTGATTAGTTAATTAAAGGGAAAAGCCACCCATTTTTATGAAGATTTTATTTGTCAGTCCAGCCGCTGATCGGTCAGGATCGGTAACTACCATTCTGAATTACATGCAGTATGCGCCGACTGGAAAGCACGAGTTTGGTTTTTTTAGCCGTTTAGAAGGGAAAGTACCTAGTTATCCGGAAGTGCCTGCTTTTAAAGAGTATACGGGGGGGTATTCGTATCGGTACTTGTATAATTTATCCGAAGCGATTTACAAAGGGTTTACCAAACGGACTTTCCACGCCGACGCGCTGGTAAAAGCCCACCAGGAATTTAAGCCTGACTTGTGGTACATCAATACCATTGCCATGCCTGATTATGCCCGGCTGGCCGTAAAGTTGGGGGTTCCTTACGTCGTACACGTGCATGAATTGCCGCAGGAATACGATTTTCAGTCGTACGATGATTTTCAGTTTATGCTGGACAACGCCCTGGTGCGTCTTTGCGCTTCTGAAACAGTCGTGGAAAACCTGGCAGATATGGGCTACGAAGCCGTCGTTATGCACGGACTGATTAACGTGGAAAATGTAAAAACCAAGCAGGATCGGATGGAGTTACGCCGTGAACTGGGTATTCCGACCAATGCATTTGTCTGGTTGATGTCCGGAGCCTGGTCACCACGCAAGGGCTTTGACATTATGCCTCAGTTATTGAAGCATTTACCCAAAGATACCTATTTCATCTGGATGGGTTCGGCCCGCAAAACAGCCTATACGTATTACACCGAACGCTACGTTAAAACGTACCACCAGAATGTTATTTTCCTGACTGAACAGGCGGATCGGTACTTCGATTATTTCAATTGCTGCGATGGCTTTGCTTTGACGTCCCGCGAAGATTCTTACCCGATTGTTATGCGGGAGGCGGCAATATTAGGCAAACCCATTGTCGGTTTTAATTCGGGGGGCATCATGGAGTTTGTGAAGGAAGGCATGGGTGAGTTTGTCGAAGGATTCAACATTGCCGAAATGGCAGCGGCGATGCACCGGGTCATGACGGGTGAAACGCCAGTAAACGTGCAAGCCCTCAAGACGGCCATTACGACAGAATTAATGCATAAACAAGGGAAACGCTGGTCGGATGTGCTGGAAAAAGCCATGAATCCCGCCCCCGTAGCGTCGTTGGTTTAAAACCTATGTGGCATTTCATCATTAAGCAGGACGCGTTAACCCCTGGTCTTTACCAGCACTTGCAGAAGCTAGCGGTGTTGACGGAAGTGGAGCTTTTCAACGAACCTTACGAAAACGTTTGTCTTTTTTCGGTCGAAGAATACGCTTCTTTTGTCGACGAGTTGGATTTGTCAGGCCTTCGGTATGAGGCGCTGACGGAACGACCGACGCGGGATGAATTACGAAATCTTCTTTTTTGAGTTCGGGCTTCCTGCCGGTTGTCAAAGATGCTTTTGGACCTTACTATATAAAAAAAGCCAGCGTTCTACCCGCTGGCTTTTTTATTTGGTCACTCCGAATTAGCGCATGTTGTGATAGACGTTCTGCACGTCGTCATCCTCTTCAATTTTCTCAAGCAGCTTTTCTACTTCGGCAATTTCTTCCTCGGTCAGCTCTTTAAAGTCGTTGGCAATGCGCTCAAATTCAGCTTGTTTTATTTCAAAGCCTTTCTCCTCCAGAAACTTCTGAATGGCACCGAAGGCGGTGAAGTCTCCGTAAATAATGAGATCACCGGTTTCTTCATCAAGCACCAGTTCATCCGCGCCGTAGTCGATCATTTCCAGCTCAAGTTCTTCGGGGTCAATGCCATTGGCGGCAATTCGGAAGACTGATTTCCGGTCAAACATGAAGTCGAGCATACCCGATATACCCAGTGATCCGCCGTATTTGTTAAAATAACTACGAATGTTGGCTACTGTCCGGTTATGATTGTCCGTGGCCGTTTCAATAACAAAAGCGATGCCGTGGGGGCCGTATCCTTCGTAGGTGATTTCTTTGTAATCTTCCTGGTCTTTGGATGAAGCCTTTTTAATGGCCCGTTCTACGTTTTCCTTCGGCATGTTGGCCGCCTTGGCGTTCTGGATGATCGCCCGGAGACGGCCATTGGATTCGGGATCAGGTCCGCCGCTTTTTACGGCTAAGACAATGTCTTTTCCAATCCGGGTGAAAGTTTTTGCCATCATCCCCCACCGCTTAAATTTTCTGGCTTTGCGGTATTCAAACGCGCGTCCCATACTGTGTCCTCTGCGTTTAAGAAATTACTTATTAACGATTACTTCTTCAAATTCCATGATCACCTGGGTCGCCAGCAAGTCCTCGAACGTTTCGCGGCGGCGGATCAGATACGGTTTGCCTTCGTAGACCAGCACTTCGGCGGGCCGGAAGCGAGCGTTGTAGTTTGAGCTCATGCTAAAACCGTAGGCACCGGCATTTTTAAACGCCAGTACATCACCGGGGCGCACTTCGTTAAGGCGGCGGTCGGTCCCGAAGGTGTCCGTTTCACAAATATAACCAACAACGGTGTAGGTCTGTAGGCTTCCGTTGGGGTTCGATAAATTAATGATGTCGTGGTAGGCGTCGTACATCATCGGACGAATCAGGTGGTTGAGGCCAGAATCAACGCCAACAAACGTTCGGGTTGGGTTTTGCTTAACCACGTTAACCGACACCGCTAAAAACCCACTTTCACTAACCAGAAATTTACCGGGCTCAAACCATAATTCCAGCTCGCGACCGTACTGACGGCAGAAATGCTGAAAGGCTACGGATACTTTCTGACCTAGCTCATCGATATCGGTGATGTGATCGCCTTCTTTGTAAGCTACTTTGAAGCCGCTGCCAAAGTCCAGAAATTGCAACTGGGGGTAATCGCTGGCTAATTCGAACAAGACTTCGGCCCCTTTCAGGAAGGTGTTGGCGTCCTTGAAATCAGAGCCCGTGTGGACGTGCAAACCGACAATTGGGATGTTATACTGCTTTACAACGGCCAGCATCTGATCGCGTTGCAGAATCGAAATGCCAAATTTGGAATCCGCGTGGCCCGTCGAAATTTTGATGTTACCGCCTTCGGCAATGTGCGGATTAATGCGAATGCAAACCGGCACCTGACTGCCGTACGTCTGGCCCAGCCACTCAAGCAGGGGCAGGCTATCGGCGTTGATCTGCAACCCCGCTTCAATGGCCTCCTGAATTTCGGCAGTCGCATTGCCGCTGGGCGTAAACATAATCTGTTGCGGTTCGTAGCCAGCCAGTTTTCCCAGTTGGGCTTCGTTAAAGGAAACCACGTCGAGGTCAACGCCCTGGCTCCGCATCAGCTTCAGAATCGAAATATTGGTGAGCGATTTGGCGGCATATTTAATCTTGAGATTAACCCCGTGAAAAGCGGAGCGGAGCCTCCCAATCTTTTCAATAATCTTGTCGGCGTCGTAGATGTAGAGCGGCGAACCGAAGGTTTCGGTCATGGCTACTACATCGACACCCTGAATCTGATAACGATTATGCTGCAACTGCATGAAAAAAATCCGTCAATTAAGGCAACAAATATACGCTACTCTATCCGATTCTTGCCCGGTGGCGCATTTTTTTGTGTATTAGGGAGCAAGAATTAGGAGAAAGTTAGACATATCGGCTTTTTTTTCGTTTATATTTGAACGGACTCACCGGGTATTCAATATCTCTATCCGGATTGTTACCTTGAAACATTCTCAGTTGCCAATTTCCGAAGATCGATTAGTCGAACAACTCCAGCGGCGGGAGGAGCAGGCTTTTCATTTGCTGTACGATCAGTATAGCCCAGCTTTGTATGGCGTAATTTCCCGCATCATACGGGATGAAGAAGCTGCTCGCGACGTATTGCAGGATGCATTCGTTAAGATCTGGCGTAACTTTCCCAACTACGACAGTAAAAAAGGCCGTTTGTTTACCTGGTTGCTGAATGTAGCCCGGAATACGGCTATTGATGCCCTTCGAACAAGTCATTCTACCGAATCAATCCAAAATGAGTCGGGTCTCGTATATACAATTGATCAGCAACACAATACGAATCAGCCCAACTCCGATCTGATCGATATTCCGGATAAAGTGAATCAGTTAAAACCTGATCGTCAGGAAGTCATTGATCTGGTCTATTTTAAAGGGTACACTCATGAAGAAGCGGCCGAGCGTTTGAACTTGCCTTTGGGTACGGTAAAAACCCGTGTCCGATCCGCTTTACAAGACTTGAAGAAGTTGTTTAACCCATGAATATTAACGATTACATAGCATCGGGCATCTTGGAGGAATATGTGCTGGGGACAGTCAATCCGCAGGAAAAGCGGGAAGTTGAGTGTTTGTCTGGTATTTATCCCGAAATAAAGCAAGAGCTAGATGCTTTGTCGGTAGCACTGGAACAATATGCTTTGACATTGCGGCGCGAACCACCCGCCGACGTAAAAAACAAATTATTAAAAAGCCTGGATTTTACGCCCCAAGAGCAGGAGACTACCGCCGAAGAAGACGCCCAGTCCGTAGTACCGGTTCGGGAATTAATTCCATTGGAACGTCCCGCCTTCCGGGGGACCTGGATCGCAGCGGCGTCGATTGGCCTTCTTTTCTTGTTTTTTTCCATCTATCTATATTCTCAACTTCGCACGAACCAGCAGACCATGGCGATGATGCGGGATTCTGCTCGGTTATTTCAGGAAGATATCCGGTTGCTCCGGGAATCAGAAAAGCGGACGGAGCAGACACTGGCCGTTGCTAAACAGCCGGGAACGCGGGTCATTCAGCTCGATCCGGTGGGTAAAGGCCAGAAAGGACCCGTCATGCTCTTTTGGAACAGCCAGACCGGCGAGGTGCGGCTGGAAGTTGATTCACTGGTGCGGCCACCCGAATACATGCAGTACCAGCTATGGGCTATTGTGGACGGCAAACCGGTTGACGCGGGCGTTTTCGACATTCAGGATTGGCTGCACATTGTCCAGACCCAGAAAAAATTCGCCCGGGCTGAGGCTTTCGCCATTACCGTTGAGAAACGCGGGGGCAATCCTACTCCAACCATGGAAACCATGGTTGTCATGGGCAAAACAAATGCCTGATTTTGAATGAATCAGTGCTGTTTTTTGTTAATTAATTAGGCCCAGAAGCCTGATTAACTCGTGAATTCTACACCTTTAATTTGCTCAGTAACGCATCTATGAAGAAGTCAATGAATGGATTGGCGGCCTTTTTGCTGGCGGCTGTAGTTATCTTTATGGCGTTTACCTGGTCGAAAAGCCAGCAGGAACCTCGCCCGACCCGAAAATGGCAGGTGTCTAAACCCGACGCCGAATGGAAAAAGATTCTGACCAAAGAGCAGTACTATATTTTGCGCGAGCGAGGTACTGAAATGGCTTATTCCAGCCCCCTGAACAAAAACAAAGCAGCCGGAGATTACCGGTGTGCCGCCTGCAAAACGCCGCTTTTCAGTTCCGCGGCCAAGTTTGAGTCGGGAACCGGCTGGCCGAGTTTCTACCAGCCCATCAACAAGAAAAATGTCGTTAATTTTACGGATCAAACGCACGGCATGGTACGTACTGAAGTCGTGTGCGGAATTTGTGGAGGGCACCTGGGTCATGTATTTAACGATGGGCCCGAGCCGACCGGCCTGCGCTATTGCCTCAATGGGGATGCGTTGGAGTTTGCCAAAAAATAAGGCCGGCCAGGTGTTTCGTTGCGGAAGCTTCCGCGTGGAGGATTGGAAATGGCGAATGATAAATAGACTTTTTAAACGGCCGATTCATGTCATGAATCGGCTTTTTTGTATCAAATAGCGGCGAAAATCCGTTATCTTTGAAGCTACGCAAGCAGGGGAGCTTTTGCTTTCCGGGTTGTGGTCTATCCTAATTAACTGACAACAAAACACGCATGAGTGAAATCGGGGAATGGCTTCGTGCCTTCCGGAGAGCTATTGGAGGCTTTTTTAGCCGCATCGGCACCGGGATTTCGGGCCTGGTGTATCGCTTGATGGCGGCTATTGCCGGACAGGAACGGGTCGATTCATGGATAGGGTCCTACCGCTCTGTCCGCCAGCGCGTACGAAATTGGACGGCGGAGAAATTCGATACCCAATCGCCTTATTTCAAACCTATCTGGAAGCTATGGAAAGTCTTCCTGTATGGCATTGCGTTTGCCATCTTCTATATTTTCTCTATTGAAACCAATTTCCTGTATCTGGGTGGCGAAATGCCCAGCGTCGAGGAGCTAGCAGACCCCAAAGTAGCGCAGTCATCCGAGATTTACTCGTACGACAAAGTTCTGATTGGTAAGTTCTTCACCGAGAATCGGACGCCCATCCAGTACAAAGATTTACCGAAGCATTTGATTGACGCGCTGATCGCTACGGAAGATGTCCGGTTCTATCAGCACTCGGGCATCGATACGCGCAGTATTGGCCGGGCGGTTTATGGAGTTTTGACCGGCAACAGCGCCGGGGGCGGCAGTACGATTACGCAGCAGCTCGCCAAAAATTTATTCAAGACCCGCCGCAAACAGTCCCGCGGGCTGCTTTATAACATTCCGCTCGTCCGTACCTTGATCATTAAGACGAAAGAATGGCTGATGGCCATTAAACTAGAGCGGAATTTTACGAAAAATGAAATCCTGACCATGTACTTTAACACGGTCGATTTTGGCAGCAATGCGTACGGGATCAAAACGGCGGCCCGAACCTATTTTCGGAAAGCAACCGATAGCCTGAGTGTGCAGGAGTCCGCCGTTTTGGTAGGTTTACAAAAAGCCACGACGACTTATAACCCGCTGATAAACAAAGAGAAATCACGTTCACGCCGGAATGTAGTACTGGGCCAGATGGCCAAATACAACTATTTGACAGCCCATCAGGCCGATTCCATCAGCGCGCTTCCGCTGCGTACCCGCTATACGTCGGATAACCCGTACTCGGGACCGGCCAATTACTTTAAAAATGCCGTGGTGGCGTTTGTAGAGAAATGGGGAGAAGAAAACGGATACAATTTATATACGGATGGATTGAAGGTGTATACCACCGTCGATTCCCGGATACAGACGTACGCGGAAGATGCGGTTTCGGAAAAAATGAAGCAGCTGCAGCGCACGTTTGACAACCACTGGAAAGGCCGCAGCCCGTGGACCGACGAAAAGGGGCAGGAAATTCCGGATTTTATCGATAAGGTGGCGCAACGCACAGAACGGTATAAGTCCCTGCAACAGCGCTTCCCGAATGAGCCGGATTCCGTGCGCTATTACCTGTACGAAAAGAAAGACAGCATGACCGTCTTTTCGTGGAAAGGCCCCCAAAAGATGTACATGACGCCCATCGACTCCATTAAATATTACAAGCGGTTCTTGCAGGCCGGGATGGTCGCGATGGATCCGAAATCGGGTTTTATCAAAGCGTGGGTAGGCGGCTTGGACTATGAATTTTTTAAATACGACCACGTTAAACAGGGAAAACGCCAGCCAGGCTCGACGTTCAAACCGTTCGTGTACACTACGGTTATTGACGATTCGACCATTAACATGGGCCCCTGCGACCGGATTCAGGACAAGCCTTTTGAGGCCCGCTATACGGAAAACGGCGAGGAAAAAGTCTGGAAGCCCAAAAACTCGGTGGGTTATTTTTCGTATTCCAACATGACCTTACGCCGCGCGATGGCACGTTCGGTCAACTCCATTACGGCGCAACTAACCAATGAGGTAGCTTCTCCGCAGGAAGTGGTGCAATATGCGCATCGCATGGGAATTAAAAGCAAGCTGGCGGCCGTTCCATCGGTGGGTCTGGGTTCTTCGGATGTGTCTCTTTATGAGATGGTTGCGGCCTACTGCACGTTTGCTAACCGAGGGGTTTACACGGAACCGTTACTGGTTACTCGCATTGAAGACCGTACGGGAAAAGTCATTGAAGAATTTGTGCCGGAACGAAAACAGGCTATCCGCGAAGAGTCGGCTTTTTTGATGCTGCACATGCTGAGAGGAGGGTTGGAAGAATCGGGTGGAACATCCCAGAATCTCTGGTCGTACAACCTGTTTAAGAACCGGAATGAAATTGGCGGTAAGACCGGGACCACCTCAAATAACTCCGATGGTTGGTTTATTGGCGTTTCGCGGGATCTAGTCGTTGGTGCCTGGGTGGGAGGGGATGACCGAAGTATTCACTTCCGATCTACGGACTTGGGCGAGGGGGCCAAAACGGCGCTGCCGCTGGTGGGCCGATTCTTGGAAAAAGTCTACGAAGATAAATCGGTGGGCGTATTCCAGGGGCCGTTTGGAAAACCGACCATTACCATTACTAAGAATTACCTCAATTGCGGCCCGAACGACGATGATGAGCGAGAGGAAGATGATTCCGATTCGACGGATATGGAAGGCTACCCCGGCGACTCGCTCTTTTTACCGCCCACTCCACCAACAGAACAGGCCGACACCACGCAGGCTCCTGAGTAGCAGCGTCACAAAAAAGCCGCCTCGTAAAGAGGCGGCTTTTTTGTGGACTATCAATTTGCGTTAAACAGTCCGTAGCGAATTGCGTTTTATTAAGATACTTGTTTTTCACAAACCACAACAGCTATGGACCCGTCTAAAAATCCTAACCTGCACCCACTGAGCGCCGTACCATCGGGTATGGATCACGATCCAAAAGCGGACGAAGAAATCATTGACCAGACCCGGCCTGATGATCAGACCAATAAGGACGAAACCGAACTAAAGCCATCGGAGCCAGTCGGACGGATTCCTTCCCAAACGGCGGATGATCCAACGCAGGATACGGATTTAAGCACGAAGATCGCTTATGCCCTCGACGGGACAGAATTTTCACCCGCGGAGGCAGAACCCGGCCACAAAACAAAGACCGAAGGCATTACCGGCGCATCGTTAGCAGAAGAAGAAGCGAACCTAAAGCGCTAAGGCGTGCGTTTTGCGTTACCTTTGCAAGATGAAGAGTAACCAACCCATCGAACAGATGCTGTCGGGCTTGGGCATCACCGCCCTGAATCCCATGCAGCAGGCCGCACACGAAGCTATTTTGCAGGATAAAGACGTTTTTCTACTGTCGCCTACTGGCTCCGGGAAGACGTTAGGTTTCCTTTTGCCGTTGCTGCAATTGCTTCAGCCTGAGCAACGTGGGGTTCAGTGTCTTATTCTGTCGCCTTCCCGGGAGCTAGCCCTGCAAATCGAACAGGTATGGAAAAGTCTGCGAACAGGCTACAAAGTTAATGTTTGTTACGGCGGTCATTCGATGGCCACGGAAATTCAGAATCTGAGCAGCCCACCAGCGGTGTTGATTGGAACGCCGGGGCGTATCGCGGACCATATTCTCCGAAAAACGGTGCGGCTGGATGAGGTGCAAACCTTGGTTCTGGACGAATTTGACAAATCGCTGGAACTGGGATTTCACGACCAGATGGCTTTTATTATCGAGACGTTGAAAAACCTGCGCAAACGCGTTCTGGTGTCGGCTACGTCGGGTATTCAACTACCTGCTTTTACAGGTTTAGATGAGCCAATAACCTTAAATTTTATTCCGGAGGAAGTGGGCGAAAGCAGCCTGACCACCAAAATTGTTCTTTCGGACGAAAAAGATAAGTTGGATACCTTGTTCCGTTTGGTATGCTCGCTGAACTCGGAGGCAGCCCTGATTTTCTGCAACCTCCGCGAGGTAGCCGAGCGGGTCAGTGGCTTTCTGAATGAGCAGGGCGTATACGCAGCCTTTTACCACGGTGGTATGGAACAGGATGACCGGGAACGGGCTTTGATTCAGTTTCGGAACGGGAGCGTTTCATACCTGGTGACCACCGATCTGGCGGCTCGTGGGCTGGATATTCCCGAAATGAAACACGTGATTCACTACCAGTTGCCGCCGCACGAGTCGGAGTTTGTGCACCGCAATGGCCGAACAGCCCGAATGCACGCTTCCGGAACGGCTTACCTGCTGCTCTATCGGGAGGACACACGACCGGGCTACGTGCCGGAGGGTATCGAGGAGTTAGCACTTCCCCAACATTATAGATTACCAGAACCGCCTGAATTTCAAACGATTTACATTAGCGGTGGAAAGAAAAACAAACTGGCTAAAGGCGACATCGTCGGTTTTTTCTCCCAGAAAGGAGACCTGGAAAAAGGAGACCTGGGGCGGATTGAAGTAAAGGATTTTAGCTCGTTCGCCGCCGTAAAAAAAGCCAAAGTAAAGGCTTTGCTGGAGCGACTTAAAACCGAGAAAATGAAGGGAAAGAAGTATAAAATTGAGGTGGCTCGGTAGTGCTAATTGGGTTTTCGTTCTATTAAACTAAAAAAGTTGCCAACGTGATGAAGGTCTACAAAGCCAATCGGAAAGGATTTTTCAAGAACCTGATTCTAGCGGTTGGGCTTTTGTTGGTGACGATTATTATCCTGGATTCAGCTACGTTCCTGCAAAGTTCGTGGTTATTGTTGCCTTTACTCGCTCCACTTGGTCTGTTGCTCTGGATTTATGTTGATACCTACTACCAATTAGAGCAAACCAAGTTGAAGTACAAATCGGGTTTTCTGAAGGGTGAGATTGATGTCCTGCAAATCAAAGAAATCGTCAAAGGGAAGACCCTATGGGCGGGCTTAAAACCGGCTCTGGCGTCCAAAGGCTTGACAATAAAATACAATCGGTTCGATGAAATTTATATCGCTCCCGAAAATAACACTGATTTGTTGCGGGATTTGCTAGCGATCAATAGCCACATCGTCGTCAAAGAAGAAGGTAAGTAGCCCGGAGCAAGTTCCGGGCTAAACGGCTTATTTCCCGCCGGGTCGGGTAGGACGCACCTCGATTTTACTCGGAAGTGTCCGGGCGGGCATGTGAATGAGATCGGAAACGATCTGGCCAATGTCTTCGGGCTGGATTTTCCAGGCGTCTTTTTCAGTAGGCTGGTGGTTATCGAAATAGGTAGCCACGGAACCAGGCATGATGGTGGTTACTTTGATGCCTTCACTGCGCAGGTCCAGCATGATGGCCTGCGAAAAGCCGACCAGACCGAACTTGCTGGCGTTGTAAGCAGCGCCTTTCTCGAAAAAGTTGGTTCCTGCCAGGCTCGCAATCGTGATGAAATACCCTTCGGTTTCCTTCAGCGCATCCAGCGTGGCTTTGGCCGTGTAAAAGACACCCGTCAGGTTAATGTCAATGGTTTCCTGCCATTGTTCGGGCGTAAGTTCCTGAATAGGAGCAAAGTGTCCTACGCCTGCATTGGCGATGACGTAATCGAGCCGTCCCCATTGCTGAAGAGTAGCGGCTACGGCTTCCTGTTGCGAGGCCAGATCGCGAACGTCGGCAGCTAGTCCGAGGGCGGCATCTGGTCTTATTTTGTTCAACGAAGCGGCGGCTTCGTCGGCATTCTCCTTGGAGCGGCTGGTAATAGCGACGTTGATTCCCTGTTTGATCAGGACTTCGGCTACGCCGTAACCGATGCCCTTTGAGCCACCGGTGATGAGGGCGGTTTTGGTAATTTCTGCCATAAAAAACGAAATAAATTAAAAGCTCTTTTTTAGAACTTAGTCAATAAACCGCCGGTCAGGAGTAAAGTTTTGGCCGATCCGATAAAATAAAGCAGCGGTGGGGTTCTTCAGGAAGCCTAGTCCATTTTCAAACCTGAAAATTACTGAGTCACAAAGCGGTAGATTAACTCAGAAACCGAAGCCATGGCTTTCGTGGCGGCGCTGTCGTTCTTTAGGTCTTTGGATAAAAGAGCCAGCACGTACTGGCGGCCATCGGGTAAAATGACGAAGCCCGAGTCGTGATGAACGCCGGTGATGCTGCCGGTTTTGTGCGCTACCCGAACCTCTTTCGGCAAGTTTGCCGGAATAATCGAATTGAAGTGTTGATCTAGTAAAATTCCCGTCATGGCCTGGGAAGCTTCGGGACTGACGGCCTTGCCCGTGGCTATTTTCTCAAAAATCACCAACAGATCGTAGGCCGTGGTGGTATTGTTTAACCCCTGGGCGAAGGCTTTGGAGTCTTCAACTCCCCGCCGTACCTGGATGGTAGCGGCCCCCAGGTCGCGCATGGTCTGCGTCACTTTTTTGGCATCGACCAACTCAATGACCAGATTGGTCGCCAGGTTACTGCTCATAATAATCATTTCGTAGACCAGCGTCGATAAAGGAATTTTCTGGCCTATTCGATCGTAGAGCTTTGTTTCGCTGTCGGCTGCGCTCCCGAGCGTAAATGGACTCCCATCAACAATGCTGCGGAAGGTATTTTTAATGAGGATAGAGTCGGTCAGCGCCAGACGTTTTTCGGCGGCCTGTTTGTAGACCTCAATTAAAACGGGGGTCTTCATGGTGCTAGCCGCGTGGAAGGTTTCGTTTTCCCGAATTAAAAGCTGCTGTCCACTGCTCAAATCGCGAAAAGCAACGGCAAAAACGCCCTCCTGTTTTGCCAGGGTATCCTGAATTTGCTGACGGAGCTGCGCGATGGTTGCGCGTGATTGTCCAAATGTTGCCGTCAGAGCGGAAAGAAGAAATAAAAAAGAAGAAAATGCAATTAGTTTTTGCCGGTTCATTCAGTGATCAGGTTGGATGGGTTTCTGGTCGCTAAACTAGCCGAATATTTCGAAAAAAGCTTTTTGAGAAAGAGGCCATTAGCAATAATACCTATATACTGACTAATGGCCTCCGTTCGGAACAGGCTATACGCCGTCGAGGATTTGTTCGTCGCTGTAATTTTCTTCCAGTTCCATAAAACCAGAGATGATCTCAATGGATTTACTGATTTTCTCCGTCAGGTGGACAATGAGTGAACCCGCCTGGGCGTGTCGGATGGCGTAATCCAGGGCTTTGAGTTCTTCAGGAATAACCACCGTTGGTTTCGCGACCCTCGCGGCTGAAATGCCCTGTTGAATTAACTCAACGATGTTTTCCTCGGAGCGGCCCCGCAAATCTTCGTCCAGCCGAATGATGATTTCGTCGAACAGACCGGCGGCAACGATACCAACTTTGCGGGTGGCCGTCGTTTGGTTCAGGTAAGCACCGAGGGCACTCAAGCCATGCGGATTATGGGAGTAATCAACCAAAATCGTAAAGTCGTTGAATTGAAACAGATTCATCCGACCCGGCGTGTTGGAAGCCGACGGAATAAATGTTCGTAGACCCTGGGCAAGCTGTTCCACCGAAACCTGCTGACAATAAGCCCCTAAAGTGGCCGCCAGAATATTTTCAATCATGAAGGGAGCGTTGCCTCCGAAGGCGAGCGGAATGTTGTTTACCTGCTCCAGAAGAATACGGTCTGAGCCACTTACAAGCGTAATGTACCCGTTTTCCAATATAGCCGCTAAACCTCCCTGCTGGCAGTGAGCCAAAATGCGTTCGTTGTTGGGGTGAAGGCTGAACAACGCAATTTGGCAGCTCAACCGTTCGCGCATCGCGTAGGTATGGTCATTGTCCGCATTGAGAACGGCGTAACCATCCGGTTTCACGGTTTCGGGCAACACAGCTTTGACTTTCGCCATGTCTTCTACCGTTTGAATGCCTTTCAGGCCGAGGTGGTCGGCGGCTACGTTCGTAACAATCGCTACGTCACATTGGTCGAAGGCCAGGCCGGACCGCAACATTCCTCCGCGGGCGCATTCCAGCACAGCCGCTTCGACCAGCGAATCCTGCAAAATTTTTCGGGTACTACCCGGACCGGTGCAATCGCCTTCTTCAATGCAAAAATCGTCGATGTAAATGCCGTCTGTAGTGGTGTAGCCAACGCGGTAGCCTTTTTGCCGAATCAGGTGTGCCGCCAGACGGGTGGTGGTGGTTTTTCCGTTGGTACCCGTGACGGTCACCAGGGGAATGCGTGCGTTTTGCCCTTCCGGAAAAAGCATGTCCGCAATCGCCTGCCCGACATCCCGGGCTTTGCCTTCGGTGGGAGCGAGGTGCATTCGCAAACCGGGGCTGGCATTGACTTCAATGACGGTAGCACCCGATTTTTTCAAGGAAAGGCTGATGTCTTTGGCCATGAGGTCGATGCCGCAGATGTCCAGACCAACGGCCCGGGCTACCCGTTCGGCCATAAAGGCAATTTCGGGATGAATGAGGTCGGTGACGTCAACGGCGGTGCCTCCGGTGCTGAGGTTGGCCGTTTTCTTTAATTCCAGAACCTGACCCGCTGGTAGGACCGCTTCAAGCGTCAGGTTATTTTGGATTAAAATATGCTTTGTGCAATCGTCGATCTCAATTTTCGTCAGGAGATTTGTGTGGCCATTGCCCCGACGGGGATCGCTGTTGGCTTGTTCGATGAGGGCGGCCAGGGTTGACTGGCCGTCGCCGGTAACGCTGGCGGGTTTGCGGAGGGCCGCTGCACAGAATTTATAATTAACCACCAGTAAGCGGTAATCGTGACCGGAAATAAACTGTTCGATAATGACACGCCGGGAATTGGAACAAGTCTGGGCGGTATGGAAAGCGTGGCGCACTTCGTCGGCATTTTGAACATTTGTCGAAACGCCCCGACCGTGGTTGCCGTCCAGTGGTTTGATGACCAGGGGAAAGCCTACCTGCTCGATTGCTTCCGGCAATTCGTTTTCGTGCTGAACGACGGTTCCTACCGCAATCGGGATACCTGCCTGATCGAGCGTCCTTTTTGTTTCGGCTTTGTCGCAGGCAATGTCCACCGCGATGGAACTGGTCTGGCTCGAAATACTACCTAGAATGCGTTTTTGCCGGGCACCGTAACCAAGCTGGATGTAGAAGTCATCATCGAGTCGAATGTGGGGAATTCCTTTCCGGGCGCAGGCCTCGACAATGGCGGAGGTACTGGGACCGAGCCTTTCTGCCTCGCATAGTCGTTTTAATTCATCAATATCCTGCTGAAGATCATAAGGTTGGGCGTCAATCAGGGCCTGGGCAATCCGAACGGCGGCCTCGGCGGCAAACCGACCTGCCTGTTCTTCCTGATAGGCGAAAACAACGTTGTAGACCCCTACCGGGCCAGCGCCGCGTGTCCGGCCAAAACCAACCTCCATGCCGGCTAAGGTTTGAATTTCCAGGGCAATGTGTTCAATGACGTGCCCCATCCACGTGCCGGTTTTTACCCGGAAAAAGAAACCTCCGGGATGGCCCTCCGAGCATTCGTGGCTGTGAAGGGTGGGTAACAGTGCCTGGATGCGTTCGTAAAAACCATCAATCAGATTCGTGGGACGTTCTTCCAAATCTTCCAGATCGAGCTGCATGGCAACGAGTTTCGGATGCCGGATAGACCAATAATTAGGGCCTTGCAGAACACGGATTTCCAATAGTTTCATAAGGGTTTTGTTGTAGATGCAGGAGGTATTTTTCGACAGGGGGGATGTTCGTAAAGTTCTCGCCGGACGGGGCGTACGATTTATGCGTTTCGATTTTCTGTTATGCCGTTCAGATTAGATATTGCAACCCTATAACCGAATCGTGCCGGGACTTGTTATTAAAAAAGTATGAATATAAAAGGAACACTGATTGCTATAGGAGGAAACGAAGACAAAGGAACCGGTCGAAAACCGTTGCACGTGCAGGACACCGCCCATGATTTTGTAACGTCGGGCATCCTTTTTCGCGTTGTTTCCGAAATAAAAGACCCAAAAGCACCGATTGAGATCGTTACAACCGCTTCGAGCATTCCCGAACAGGTGGGTCCCCGGTATGTGCGGTCCTTTCGAAAACTAGGACATAAGTCTGTTAACGTGTTGACTATTAAAACGCGGGAAGAGGCGGATGATCCTGAGGTTTTGGCCCGGGTTGAGCAGGCTGGGTGCATTCTGTTTTCGGGGGGCGACCAGTTTAAGCTGACCTCGGTATTTCATGAAACGGCTTTTGCGGAGCTGATTCATAAGCGGTACATCAACGAACCCCTGGTTATTGCCGGAACGAGTGCGGGTGCCATGGCCATGACTGATCTGATGCTTTATCCGGGTGCCGATTCCGCCAGTGGGATGAATCCGAACGTCCCGCTATACGGGGGCCTTTGCCTGATTCACGATGCCATTATCGATACGCATTTTCTGGTTCGGGGGCGATTTCGACGACTGGCCATTGCCGTCTGTAAGTATCCCTCGCACATTGGCATTGGCCTGGAAGAAGATACGGGAATAATCGTTCGGCGAGGAAATGAGATTGAAGCCATCGGTTCGGGGCTGGTCACCATCATCGATGGACGTACCCTTCAGGAAGCCAACCCCACGGTGGCGCGGGGGAAACACGATATTTTTGTGGAGAACCTGCTGGTACACCTGTTACACCACGGCAATAGCTTCCGGTTAAAGAACATGAAGTTATCCTGAGCAACTAAAAAGCGCTGCGCCTAACCAAAGGTTACACGCAGCGCTCGCTTTAAGGATAAGTCAGAAGGCTTACATCGCTGATTTCTTAGCGACCAGTTTCAGGTCCAGCGTAAAATTGTCTTCGATGATTTTATCGGCGGCTGTTCCGATAACGGCTGCCCGGTATTTAATATCGTACGTGACGCGGTTCACCTCAATCTTGGCCATGGCTTCTGCGCCATCGCCGGAAACTTTCACGGTAGCGGGGAAGGTGATGGGACTGGTTTTTCCTTTGATCATCAAATCACCGGTAACCGTATAGTTTGGCTCGCCCGCCTTGCCTTTAAGCGGCGTAACCTTTGTAATCTTAAAGGTTGAGGTTGGGTTTTTTTCTACCCCGAAGAAGTCGTCGTTTTTCAGGTGGCCAACCAGACGCTGGCTGTTGTCGTTGTCGGCAATGGTGGTCATGTCTGCAACAAAGGTGCCTCCCACCAGTTTATTGCCATCCAGGACTAAATCCCCTTTTGACAGCTTGATTGTTCCCGTGTGTTCGCCGCCTACTTTCTTGGCGTTCCAGGTGAGGGTGCTTTGGGCCGGATCTACCGTGTAAGTGGCCGGTTTAGCAACGGTTTTTTTAGGTGTTTTGTCCAGAGTTCCAGCGTTGGCTAGTGGATTGGCTGAAATCAGCGCGAGGACTAAAAGTGGGGCAAAAAGTTGTTTGGTTAGCATAAAGCAGAGGTGAGTTAAAATGAAAGTGTCTTTCCTATAAGCAGGATAAATATATAGAATTAAAGCGGCCGAACGATGGGAGTTAACAAATCATTAACAAATGTTTGCTGTTCCCTTCATCCGGCCGCTTTCGTAAAGCAATTTTCGCAGGTTTATTGACGAGGACGTCCGCCGCCGCTACCCTGAGCTGGTGTGCTTTGCTGCTGCTGAACACCGCTATCGCCACCGCCACCGTCGCCTTTTACGTCGTCGTTGTTGATGGATTTTTTCCGGCGACCAAGGCTGAAGCCCGATCCGTCGAAGCTCATTTTACCCAGGCGGTAGCTGAAGTTCACCCGCACCCCCGCGTTGTACATGCTGTTTACACTGTACTGGTTGAGGATAGGAGAGGAGGATTCAGACCGTACCTTGAACGGATGGTTGAAGAAGTTTTCCGCCGATACGCCAATGGAACCGCGTTTGTTCTTGAAATCTTTCTTCACACCCAGGTTGTAGAAGGCGAAGCTGCCCTGGTAGCCCTGGAGGTTCACCTGCCGGCCACGACCGCCACCGAAGCCCTGGATACCCCAGCCATTCTTCAGCGTTACGCTCGTGAACAAGCGTCCGCCCACAACCCAGCCCGAGTTAGAGGCACCGTAGATAGGATCGGAATTGTTGTTGCTGATGTAAGCGTGGTACACGTCAACCCCACCGCCAAGCTGCCAGATCGAGAAGAGGGTCAGGTTGGCGAACAAGTTAGCCCCGTAGGCATTTTCCTTCCCAATGTTCAGGTACGTTGTGCGAATAACCTGCTGGTAGACAGGATTGGTTACCGACAGTGTATCTGGGCTCTGGATGTCGCGAATGCTCTGGATCGAGTTGTTGGTAAACCGCGCAAACAAGGTGGCGTTCAAATACACTTTCTTCACCTGGCCACTCAAACCTAGCTCGAAGTTGTCCGTTAGCTCCGGGCGGAGGTAAGGGTTTCCTTCGGTGATGTTCAGCGGGTTGGCGTTGTTGATGTTCGGGTTCAGGAACTGGATACCAGGCCGCTGAATCCGGCGGTTGTAACCCGCTTTGATGATTTTACCTCCCCGGATGCCTTTCGAAATGTTAAAGCTTGGCACAAAGGAGCCGTAGTCTGGAATTTGATCCAACTGGTCGGCGGGCTGATTCTCCGTGTTGGCGAAGCGGGCGTTAATCATGGTGTATTCGTAACGGCCACCGGCTTTAAACGTCCATTTGCTTTTCGAGGCGTAGGTATAGGCCACATAAGAAGCCACCACGTTCTGGTCGTAATCCAGGGTGTTAGCCGGACGGGTTTGGTCCTGAATAAATTCACCCGTGTCGCCCGAGGCCTGGAAATACTTGAAATCACTGTTCACATGGCGGAAAATTCCCTTGCCCCCGAACTCCAGCAACTGGGTGGCTTTGATGGGAGTCTGGTAATCGACCTGGATGGTTGACTCCTGGTTGTAGCTCAGGTTGTCGTTCCGCTGGCGGCTGGTGATGGTTTGCATATCAACGCCATTGAGAATATCGGCCACAAAGTTGTTGGTGTTGTTGTTGCGGCTATAAAGACCCAAAATGCTCAGCTCCTTGTTGGGCTTGTACGTTTTGGTATAGCTGACGTTTCCGTCGAACGTACCGGACAGGTTCTTCGATCGTACGTCACGAGCGCCCATGCTGGGTGGTCTGAACGACGAAAAGGTTTCCGTCAGCAGGTTGTTCTGCGTGTTGATGTTATTCCGGAATCCGTACCGGACACTGGCCGAAAGCGAGGTAGTTTTGTTAATGTCAAAATCCCAGCCCAACTGGTAGCTACCAAACTGGCCCTGCATCAGGGTGCTGGCCGACTGCGTAGTGGTGGTAATGCCCTGGTCGGAGAATGTGCTTTGCGTATTGGTGAAAGCGCCTTTCACATTGTACTGGGCGCGGCCAAAGCCACCGAGGTTGAAGCCCATTTTTCCCTGGCGGTAGCTGGCGTTCAAACCAAGGTTGGTTCCCCGGTTCCCCGTGCCGAGGTCCATGTTAAGCGTAGCGCCTTGCAGCGTATTTTTCTTGGTAATGATGTTGATGATCCCCGCAGAACCTTCGGCGTCGTATTTGGCGGAAGGGCTGGTAATGACTTCGACCGACTTGATCATGTCGGCAGGAATTTGCTTAAGGGCATCGGCCACGCTGGTCGCCACAATGGTGGACGGCTTGTTGTTGATCAACACGCGGACGTTGCTGCTACCGCGTAAGCTCACGTTCCCGTCGAGGTCAACCGAAAGCATGGGGACTTTCCGCATGATATCGGTTGCGTCACCGCCTTTGGAGGTAATGTCTTTTTCGGCGTTATACACCAACCGGTCTACCTTTTCTTCAATCAGGGCCGCCTGGCCAGTCACCGTTACTTCTTTCAGCATCCGAACATCGGATGAGAGCTGGACTAGTCCCACGTTGATATCCGATCCTTTTTCAATCTTGATCACGTTGGAGTTCTTCGCCTGGTAGCCGATAAACGAGTATTGCAGGCGGTAGGAGCCAGGTGCTAATTTAGTGAGGGAAAAACGTCCTTTTTCGTCGGCAGTTGTTCCATCAATGGGTTTGTTGGTTGCGGTATTGATTAGCGCAACCGTGGCGTATTCAACGGGCTTCTTGGTGGTTGAGTCCATCAAAATACCCGTAATTTTTCCGTTACCGCGTGGTTTATCATCTTCCGCCGTTCCAGGAATGAATGTTTTTTCCTGTTGACGCTGGCCCCCCTGGCCGGGGCGTCCACCGCCCGGAAAGCCGCCGGGACCGCCCATCGGGAATTGAGCCAGTGCTGGTGTGGCCAGCATGCCCGTAAGTAAAAAAATAGAAGGAAGAAATTTGTTCATGACTAATAATTCATAAGTGTGACCGAATCACTAAGTCAAAAGAACGTTTCTTTTTCGTCGGTACAAAATGGAATAGACCGAAGCAGAATGAACACCGACCAAAGCCCGCTTTTAACCGATAAATCCAATTCGAAATCTTCTCAGGGACTTTAGAGCGTTATTTATCGGTTGGAAACTGCAATTAGTCGGGAGATTCAGGCTATCAGAAGATTATACCTAGGATTTTAGGTACGAGGTTGTATTATTGTTTTTCATTTTTTAACGTAATGCAATGGCTTCTGTCTCTTTACGTCATCGGGTTCCGCTGCTGATTCATATCTTAGGTTGGGGCTTGCTAGGCTTTATCTTGCTTTTGTTACAACCTCTGACCTGGCGGATTACGTTGCCGCCCCAGTACTGGGTGCGTCAGGGCGTTTTGTTCTTTTTGCTGGTCTGTGTATTTTATATCAATGCGCGCAAGTGGGCACCAACCTACCTGCTGCGGGGCGATATTGGCTTGTATATATTGTTTGTGATCGGGGCGATAGTGGTAACCATGATCGCCGTTAAGGGAATAGAGCACTGGCTAAACCTGCCTGCGCTCATGGAGCGGGCTTTTCACCCCAACGGGCGGCTCGACCCCAAACCCAAATCGGGGATACGCTGGTTCGATACGTTTGTTTTTCTGGTGACGATTATGGTGGTGGGCATTAGCACGAGTGTGACGGCCGTGGAGAAATGGCAGCACGACGCCGAAATCCGTCTGGCCCTGGAGCAGCAGCGCGTCAGCACCGAGCTGTCGTTCCTGAAAGCGCAGATCAATCCGCATTTTTTCTTTAACACGCTGAATAACATTTATGCCCTAACGCTCATTGATGTCGATAATGCCCGCGAGGCGCTGCACCGGCTTTCGCGCATGATGCGTTATGTGCTCTACGAAACGCAGGCCAGTACCACGCTGCTGAGCAAAGAGCTGGCTTTTGTGCAGGACTATATTCAGTTGATGCAGTTGCGACTGACCGATAAGGTTACCGTTACCTTCGAACAACCCAGCCCCCTCCGGGACGTGCCGATTGCGCCGATGCTGTTGCTGCCCTTTGTGGAGAACGCGTTTAAGCACGGCGTTAGTGCAACGCACCCCAGCCGGATCTACGTGGGGATTCACCAGCAGAACGGAACCCTGGAAATGGACGTGCAGAATACGATGTTCCCCGAAAAGAACCAGTCGCTGGAGAAAAGCAGTGGCATTGGGCTGGCCAACACAAGGCGGCGGCTGGATTTGCTGTATCCGGAACGGTACGTACTGGTCGTGGATGAAAACCGGGAGGACAATGAATACCAGGTGCGCCTTCAGGTAAAGGTTAATTAGGACGAGTCGTTAATTTCGTTCAACTTTGGTGAGTCGACAGATCGTTGGCTCTGGATTTCCTAGCATTTTAGTTATGGCGTTGACTTGCATTGCCGTTGATGATGAGCCACTGGCTCTGGGGCTGGTTTGCGTTTTTATTGAGAAAACCCCTTTTCTGGAACTGAAAGGGCGCTATTCCAGCGCGGTGGAGGCACTTCAGGGCTTACACCAGAACCCCGTTGATTTGATTTTTCTGGATATTCAAATGCCGGACCTGACGGGCATTGAGCTGGCGCGGGTCCTGGAACGGGCGAAGGAAGGGAATGGTCCCCGGATTATTTTCACGACGGCCTACGATCATTTTGCGCTGGAAGGCTACAAGGTCGATGCGCTGGATTACCTGCTGAAACCCTTTAATTACGAAGAATTCCTGCGAGCGGCCAACAAAGCCAAGAATTATTTCGACCTCGTCAAGCGGGGAACGGCAGCTCCCGTGTTGGAAGCCGCCCGCCCGGTTGAGTCGGAAGATTACTTATTTCTGAAAGTAGAATACCAGTTGGTGCGCGTTGCCTTTAACGATATCTTATACATCGAGGGGCTGAAGGACTACGTAAAAGTGCACTTGTTAAGTCATTCGAAGCCTTTGCTGTCTCTGACGAGCTTAAAAGCCCTGGAAGAAAAGTTGCCGGCTCGCTTGTTCATGCGGGTACACCGGTCGTTCATTGTGGCGCTGGATAAGATCGAAACAGTGTCGCGGAATACGATTCAGATCGGAGCGGCTCAGATTCCGGTGAGTGATCAATACAAGGATGCTTTCAATCAGTTTATGAGCCGCTGGACGTAATCAGAGTGTTGGTGTTACTTTGGTGTTGGCGGGCACGCGGGCGAGGTCAAGCCAGAAAATCCGAATTTGGTGAATTAACTGCGAGAGCTCCGCGTAGCTGGCTGGTTTGGTCAAAAACGAGTTAGCGCCTAGTTCATACGATTGAATTACGTGTTCAGGTGCCGACGAGGTTGTAAACATAATAACGGGAATTGACCGGAAAGCCGGGTTTGCGCGCAGATTCCGCAGGGTCGAAAAACCGTCCATACGGGGCATATTCAGGTCAAGTAGAATCAGGGCAGGTTTTGCTTCTGATTGATCTAGTTTCTCTAATAATTCTACGCCATCAGCCGCGAAAACCATTTCGCAATCGAGCCAGTTTGTATCAAAGACTGACTTGACCAGGAAGCGGTCATCTTCGTCATCGTCAGCCATGAATATTTTAAATTTGCTGGGCATAGTCTATTAGGGGCAATTTTATCCTAAAGAAGTTACCTACCAAAGTTAGGGATTTTACTTTAAATAACACTTGATTAAGCGGAAAAACATTTACCTTCTGGCGCGTAAAAAGACGGGGTATGGGTTCGAAAAAACAACGAAGGAGAGCAGAGTTAAGCCGTTGTTAATTTACTTTTAACCTTGTTTTAATGAACCATGAGCAACTTGCAACGGCAAACAAGGAAAGCTTGTGAAACGGTTGAAACGGTTTTTGGGCCTTTATTTTGAACGCTGGTATTCCTTCCGGCGTACCTTCTATTTTATTAGCGTTCTGCTGGCTTTGTCGCTGTCTCTTGTGCTGTTGTATAGCTATCATTTTCGCCATTCTACGACCTCAGGCTTTCGCAAAAGCCCTTCGCCCGCCGCGCAAAAAGCGGATCGGTCTCATCAATAATTGGTTGGCGGTGTTTCCCTTTGCCGGTCGCTGATCAAGGCTCTATAAAGCCAGTATTTAGTTGGCAGAAGAGCGGATAAATGCTTTTATTTGTGGCAATTTTTTTGCATATTTGTAGGATTAGGTGACCTATTTCACCCAGTTAATACATTGCTACATTAGTATTTTTCTAAGATAATTCCCCTAATATGGCTGAGGAAACCAGCAATAGCATTATCCCCATTAATATCGAGGATGAAATGCGCGGCGCTTACATCGATTATTCGATGTCGGTTATTATCTCCCGCGCACTTCCGGACGTTCGAGACGGCCTGAAACCAGTACACCGTCGGGTGTTGTTCGGGATGGCTGAACTAGGCGTTAATTACAACAAGCCACATAAGAAATCAGCCCGTATTGTGGGCGAGGTACTGGGTAAATACCACCCGCACGGTGATTCGTCTGTTTACGACACCATGGTGCGGATGGCACAGGACTGGTCGTTGCGGTATCCGCTCGTCGATGGTCAGGGAAACTTCGGATCCATCGATGGCGATTCGCCGGCGGCCATGCGTTATACCGAGGCGCGTCTGAAGCGAATAGCGGAGGAAATCCTGACGGATATTTATAAAGAAACCGTTGATTTTCAGTCAAACTTTGACGATTCCCTGCAGGAGCCTTCGGTCATGCCGGGTAAACTGCCAAATCTGCTTTTGAATGGCTCGTCGGGTATTGCGGTAGGGATGGCCACCAACATGGCACCCCATAACCTGACGGAGGTGGTGAACGGCATTGTTGCGTACATTGATAACCACGACATCACGGTTGAGGAGTTGATGCAATACGTGACCGCTCCCGATTTTCCGACCGGCGGAACGATCTACGGCATGGAAGGGGTGAAGAACGCCTTCCGGACGGGACGGGGTCGGGTCGTGATGCGGGCGAATGCCACCATTGAAGAGAATCGGGGCAAAACGCAGATCATCGTTACGGAAATTCCCTATATGGTGAACAAATCGGTGATGCTGGAAAAAACAGCGGATCTGATCAATGAGAAAAAAATTGAAGGTATTTCGGCCTTTCGGGACGAATCGGACCGCGACGGACTACGGGTTGTCTATGACCTCAAGCGTGACGCGGTGCCCAACGTGGTGCTGAATAACCTCTATAAATATACCCAACTGCAATCTTCTTTCGGGATTAACAACGTGGCTTTGGTGAAAGGCCGGCCCATGTTGCTGAATCTGAGAGATATGATTCGGTATTATGTTGAGCACCGCCAGGAAGTAATTACCCGTCGGACGCAGTATGAATTACGCGAAGCCGAAAAACGGGCGCATATCTTGCAGGGTCTGTTGATTGCGCTGGATAATCTGGACGCGGTGATCGAGTTGATTCGGAAAGCACGCGATCCGGAGATGGCTAAGACAGGCTTGATCGAGCAGTTCAGCCTGAGCGAAGTGCAGGCAAAAGCCATACTCGAACTGCGTTTGCAACGACTAACGGGTCTGGAACGCGATAAGATCATCGCTGAATACGAAGAGCTGGCCCGATTAATTGAAGATCTTAAAGGCATTCTGGACAGCGAAGATCGTAAGCTGAGTATTGTTCGGGAAGAACTACTCGACATTAAAGCCCGCTACGGTGATGCCCGCCGGACGCAAATCAATGCCTTGGGCGATGGGAACATCAGTGACTTGTCGCTCATTGCCGATGAGGAAATGCTCATTACCATTTCGCGGCAGGGTTACATCAAGCGGACGCCACTGGGCGAGTACCGGGCGCAGAGCCGGGGAGGAGTTGGTTCGCGGGCGGTAAGAACCAAAGACGATGACTTTACCGAGCATATCTTTACCGCAACCATGCATAATACCCTGCTGATCTTCACGCAGAAAGGTCGCCTGTACTGGTTACCGGTGTATGAGCTGCCCGAAGGATCCCGGGATTCGAAAGGTCGCCCGCTGGCCAACTTTATCAATATCGAAGGAGATGATAAGGTACGGGCGGTGATCAACGTGAAAGATCTGAAAAATGAAGACTACATCAACAATAATTACATTGTGATGTGTACTGAGCTGGGAACCATTAAGAAAACGTTGCTCGAAGCTTTCTCGCGTCCGCGTCAGAACGGAATCATTGCCATTACCATCAATGAAGAGGAGGGCGATCAGCTGTTGAACGTTTGTCTGACCACGGGTGATAACGATATTGTCATTGGTTCGAGCCAGGGCAAGGCGGTTCGCTTTAACGAAAGCCGGGTTCGTCCGATGGGTCGGACCGCTGCCGGTGTGAAAGGAATTGAATTGGCCGAGACGGATGATAAAGTTGTCGGAATGGTTTGTATTGCCCGCCAGGATGCTCAATTGATGGTGGTTTCTGAGAAAGGATTCGGAAAACGTTCGGAAGTAGAGGAGTACCGCGTGACAAACCGGGGTGCTAAAGGCGTTGGTACCTTAAAAGTAACCGAAAAAGTAGGTGCGCTGGTATCGATCATTGAAGTAACCGATTCGGATGATTTGATGATTATTACCAAGTCGGGAACGGCGATTCGGATGCACGTTGACGAAATTCGCCTGAGTGGTCGGAATACCCAGGGCGTTAAATTGATTAATTTGCGCGACAATGATGCGATTTCTTCCGTGACTCAAATTGCCCGTGAGGACGATGAAGAGGAGGGAGAAGAAGGTCAAAACGAAGGGCTAGCCCCTGGCGAAGGAGCAGCATCTGAGTCTGAAGCTTGATATTTCCGTAAAATATACGGTACTTTCCGCATTGATCGTTCGTTATAATTTTCAACCAACAAAGTCTCTTCACATGAAAAAAATCTCGTTCATTCTGTTGGCGAGTTGCTTAACAACAGGAGTGTATGCCCAGCAAGGCCTAGATGCCGTGATGGAGCAGCAATTTAAAAAGGACAAAGAAAAGAGTGACAAAGCCATCACGGACGAAAAAAGCGCGGCAAAAGCAGCCACTTGGCTGAGCCGGGCTAAGACGTACGAAAGCATTGCAACGCAGGCAATGAAACTCGATTCGAACGCAGCCTTTGCCGCGTATGAAGCGTACAAGAAAACCATAGAGCTGGATCAGAAAGATGGTAAACCGGGTAAGGCGGCCAAAGAAGCGGAAGATGCGCTGAAAGGGCAGAACCTGTTTCAGGCTTTCCTGAACTCGGGGATTATGAAGTACCAGGCTAAGAATTACGCCGATGCGTCGAAATTCACGGCCGTTGCTGGTGAGATCAATCCGAAGGATACAACAGCTGCTTTGTACGGTGGTATTTTTGCGCAGCAGGCAAATGACATGCCCGTAGCTAAGAACAACTTCGAGCGTTATGTAACCAACGGCGGAAAAGATCCTAGCGTGTATTACTCCTTGGCGACGCTTTATCAACAAGACAAAGACGTTGATAAAGCACTGGCTACGTTGGATAAGGGAATTTCTTCATTAGGAGGGAACAAGGACCTGAGCGCGGCTAAAGTAAATATCTTGATCAACGCAGGTCGTATGGACGATGCGATGAAAGATATGCAGACGTTGGCCGAGAAGGATCCGAACAACGCGGCAAACTGGCTGAACCTGGCGGGTATTTACGATAATACATCGAGCAATGCGGGAGTTGAGATACGCAAATTAGGTGGCAATGCACGCAAAGGTCCAAGCTTGACGAAGCAATTATCGGAGCAGAAAGACGCGTTAGCGGCGATGCAGGGAGAGTTAACTAAATTATCAACTCGCTCAAAGGCGCAACCAAAGAACGCAGAAATCAAACGCCAGCTGACATCGGTCACCCAGATGGTAGCCGACAAAAAGGCTGATATTGCTGCTACTGAGAAAGCCATTAAGGAGCAAGCGGCTCAACCAGCGGGCGAGGATCCAAAAGCTAAACTCGAAACGCTGACAAAACAGCGTGATGAGAGCCGGGCAAAAGCGCGACAGTTTTACGTAAAGGCTTTACAAATCGAACCGAACAATTATGATGGTAACTACAACTTAGGCGTTTCGTACTTCAACGAAGCGGTTGAATTGAAGAACCAGGTTGATGCGATGGACATGAAAGAGTACCAGGCGCGCGGTAAAGAGATGGATGGTCAGGTTTGCGGAAAGTTCAAGCAAGCACTGCCATATTTTGAAAAAGCAAAAAGTGTTAAAGATACCGAGCCGGACTTGACCGAAAATCTGAAAAACCTTCAGGATATCCTGAAGCAGTTTGAAGAGAAGAAAGTCGCTTGTGTAGAATCGAAATAATGGAGTGGAGGGTGGTTCTAATCGATCACCCTCTTTCTTTGAAAAACCTAGTTAACATAATATAAATTATAAAACAAGCTATATCTATGAAGTGACTATTGTTTAATATGAATTAGAAACTAAGAGAGTACTATATACTTATTATATCACACTATCAAGATAGCTCTCAAAAAAGGATAGCTCTCCTTGATTCTAAAAGGTATACAGTAGAGTGAGGCAGGTCTTGGTTATTTGATTCTGCATACTGAAATTATTTGACTAACCACTAGCGGAAGATTGCTACGATAACTGAGCTGATTGCTGGTTGCTGATTCAAGTTTGTTCCAAAGTCGCGTAATAATTAGTTATGCCAATTTCGTAGAAAGTAAAGGTGTTCTTATAAGTCCGAAAACGAGCCGGCCCGCATTGTCATCGAACAATACAGGCCGGCTTTATAACTAAAAGGAATAACTATTAGGAAGGACTATATTCTTTAAACGTCCCATCGGAATAAAAAATCAGAATACGCTCGATCGTTTTTGCGGAAGAATTGGTAATGGGATTCTGATCAGGTACTACAGCTGGTGCTTTCTCCTGCGGAATTTCGGGCTGTAATACTGGTTTTTTAGCTGTGGTTTGAGGTGTAAATTGTGAATTACGATTGACAATTGGAACAGACTCCTCTTCTTCCAATATCCAATCGTAACCTAAATCGGGAAAGCGTCGAATGATCTTTTGGATAATGTCGAAGCTTGGTCGATTACGTCCAGACAAGATGTGAGAGATACTTGAACGTTGTACACCTATCTCATCGGCAAAGTGTGACGGAGTTAAATTCTTGTCTTTCAGTATGAATTTAATTTTGTCATTAATACTCATGGCGGCTGTTTTTGTCAAATGTAAACTGTTTACAAATCAATATCAAGTTTACATGGATCAATAATTGGGATTTGTAAATACTGTTACAAAAGTAAAGCCGACACATTTGTGATATGTCGGCCAATGTTAAACTATTTAATAATGTAATTAATCGTAGTCTGTTTACACAGTTACATTGTTTTCGCGTAGGGCTTCGTTCAATGACGTTTTTAAATCAGTGGATTCTTTACGTTGGCCAATGATTAATGCGCACGGAACATAAAAGGTACCAGCCGAAAATTCTTTAGGAATACTACCCGGAATCACGACCGAGTTCGCAGGTACATATCCTCTATATTCTTTTGGTTCGGTGCCTGTAACGTCAATGATCTTGGAGGTGCCAGTAATGGTCACTCCTGCTCCTAGAACAGCTCGTTTACCGATTCGTGCTCCTTCAACGACAATGCAGCGAGAACCAATAAAAGCGCCATCTTCGACAATAACTGGGGAAGCTTGTGGCGGTTCAAGCACACCTCCGATTCCTACTCCCCCGCTCAGGTGAACATCTTTTCCAATTTGAGCACAGCTTCCTACAGTTGCCCAAGTATCAACCATTGTGCGCTCATCCACGTAAGCACCTATATTAACATAGGAAGGCATGAGAATGGCGTTAGGCGCAATGTAGGATCCATAGCGTGCTACCGCGGGTGGAACAACCCGAACTCCTCTCCTGTCGTAATCTTTCTTTAAAGGGATTTTGTCATAATAGTCAAAGATACAAGCTTGACTCACCTGCATTTTTTGGGAAGCAAAATAAAGTAAGATGGCTTTCTTGGCCCAGTCATTAACAATCCAATCCTGGGTTTCTTCCGAATAATACGCAACGCGTAACTCTCCATTGTCAAGCTGTGCAATGGTTTCACGAATAATTGATAATGAACTCTCTTGATTAAGCAACGAGCGCTCTTCCCAAATTTGTTCAATTTCAGCTTTGTAAGCCATGTTGTTAAAAGTCAAAAATTATTATAAAGATGAATTAGAGGCAGAATGAGATAAAGAACTCATAGTTAATACATTACAGTATTAAGCAGAATTATATAGGGCTTATTTTAATTATAACCCTAAGATGAGATATTGTAGGTATTATGCTATGCGGAGTGTAATTAATTTTATAAGGTTTTCCACCTCCTACTGGTTGATTAACTCTGCACTTCATAAGTGCGAAATTAATAAGAGATAACCATGTTTGATGAAATGATCATCTAATAGTGTAAAAATACATTAAAAATGTTGATGTAACAGATGTGCAGCAAACAATTGCTCAGCAATAGTCACCTCATATCCAACTTCACAGCGCTGTTCACGCTTTCTATCGCTTTTGAATGGGTTCTAGCTGAGGGCTATTAAATTCCATTCACTCTTTCTTAGGAAGGTTATATATACTAAAACAAGCAAAACTTAATAATGTTATAACCTCCATATCTTTTGGTAAGTGGTAAAATGAGGGCGAGTATATAAACATAAGGTCGCCTATAAAAAATTGAAACAATATATATAGGCTTGGTCTCCTATATCCACAAAGACGCGATATAACTTCCTTATTCTTCCTTTACAAACAGACCATCCCTCCTTTTCGAGTGGTTAATTAAGCAAATTATCGAAATACTAAACAAAGTATTACATTAAGAACTTATTACTATTAAAATTAGCATATAACAGAAATATAATTAGCAATTTACTAAATATAATAATAATATTAGTAATCCCTGCCTCGTATTTTAGTAATCGATTCCCAAATAATATAGCTATGATTAAAATAATTATGCATGCATATACTTTCTTTATTTCTATGGTAATGATAATTTTGCACCCGACACATAAACTTTCCCCTTATGAGCAAAATTAAAGTTGCTATTAACGGTTTTGGACGAATTGGACGTCTCTCTTTCCGCACATTACTAGAAAAAGAAAACATTGAAGTAGTTGCTATCAACGATCTTACTGATAATGCTACACTAGCTCACCTATTGAAATACGATTCTGTTCACGGAAAATTCAACGGAACAGTGACATCAGATAACGAAAGTTTAACGGTGAATGGAGTACGCATTAACGCTTATGCAGAACGCGATCCTAAAAAATTACCGTGGGCTGATTTGAATGTAGATGTAGTATTAGAATCTACAGGACGTTTTGTAGATGAAGCAGGTGCTGGCCAGCATTTGGAAGCAGGTGCAAAAAAGGTAGTTATCTCCGCTCCTGCCAAAGGCAATATTCCTACAGTCGTACTAGGGGTTAACGAAGATACATTGACGGGCAACGAGACAATCGTTTCGAACGCTTCTTGTACCACGAACTGTCTTGCTCCGTTAGCCAAAGTATTGGATGATGTGTTTGGCATCGAGAAAGGCTATATGACAACCATCCATGCCTACACAGCGGACCAGAACTTGCAGGATGCCCCGCACTCTGATCTTCGTCGGGCACGGGCTGCCGCTCTTTCTATCGTCCCTACTTCAACCGGCGCTGCTAAAGCCGTTGGTTTAGTATTGCCCCAGCTGAAAGGTAAACTGGATGGTTATGCGCTTCGCGTTCCCGTACCCGACGGATCGTTGACTGACCTTACTGTAACGTTGAAAAAAGAAGTTACGGCGGAAGAAGTAAACAATGCCGTGAAGGCCGCCTCTGAAGGTGCGCTGAAAGGCATTCTGGAATATTCAGTTGATCCAATCGTTTCTACTGATATCGTGGGAAATCCCCACTCTTGTATCTTTGACTCTGCCCTGACTAGCGCCAACGGAACACTGGTGAAAGTTGTAGGCTGGTATGACAACGAATACGGATACTCTAGCCGGATTGCCGATCTTATTACGCTACTTATTAAGTAAGAAAGCGGATAATACCAATTCCAACAAAAAAGGCGACTATACAGTCGCCTTTTTATTTTTACATTGCAGGTATTTTATGGAGAAGCCCTTTTCGGTAAATAGCTCTTCGTATTTGGTCTTTATCCCGAGGTGAATCAGGTTCAACTCCGAGGCGTACAAATCATGCGTATGGGTAAGATCCGTGAAACCAGAAGCAGGCAACGTCTCAAGGCTATACTCAAAGAATTCCGTATTGTCCGTCTTAAGATGCAATACTCCGTTCTCCTTCAAAATCTGGCGGTATAATTCAAGAAATCGCGGATACGTTAAGCGTTTTTTCTCTTTCTTCTGCCGTGGCTGCGGATCTGGAAAAGTAATCCAGATTTCATCGACTTCACCAGGCTCAAAAAAATCGCCGAGTTGCAGAATATCAACCCGTAGAAAGGCGACGTTATCCAAACCCTCATCCAGGGCTTGCTGGCTCCCCCGGGCAATGCGATCCCCTTTACGATCAACACCAATGAAATTGTTCTCTTTGTAATGCCGCGCCAATCCAACCGTATACTCTCCTTTCCCACAAGCTAATTCAAGGACAATCGGACGATCATTCTTGAAATACGTTTCCCGCCACTTTCCTTTTATGGTTGTAAATAGTTCTTTTCCTGACTCAATGACATTCGGACTCTGCCGATTTTGTTCGAAACGTGCTAATTTTAAACGACTCACTTTATAAATTCTCTAATTCTGCTACAATATAGGTGCTTCCCGTAATCAAAATACAATCGCCAGAAGCGGCATTCACTTTGGCTGCTGCCACAGCATCATTCACCGAGTCATAAGAAATTCCCGATAAACCTTGCGCTTGGGCCAAAGCTTGCAATTCGACAACCGGTAAGCTGCGGGGTATATTCGCCGCACAAAAATAGTAATTTGCGTTCTTGGGCAACAAGCGAATTACCCGCGAAAGATCTTTATCCTTTACAAAACCCACGACAACATGCAAGCTGGCGTATGAAATCTGCTCTAGAGACGCAAATACATCCGTAAGCCCCGCTTCGTTGTGCGCGGTATCACAGACCACCAAGGGCGCGTGTTCCAGTATTTGCCAACGGCCCTTCAAACCCGTTCGGTCAACCACCTTTTTAAAGCCCTCTTCGATAGCTTTCCGGGGAATTGCCCGTTCATTCTCCAAAACAGCCAGAGTCCTGAGAACACCGGCGGTATTCTTCATCTGGTAATTGCCCCGTAGTCCGATGGTTAGGGTACCCCATGCTTCCCCCTTATGGGTCACGGCCAGGGTCCGTCCCTCCAACCCATCTGAAATGCCTGCAACCACGTACTCATCCGAGGCAAAGGCAATCGGGCTACCTAATGCCGTTGCTACCTCTCTAAAAACCGCTTCGGTTTCCGCGGCCCGTTCACTAATAACCACCGGCACCCCTGGTTTTATAATCCCCGCTTTTTCAAAAGCAATCTTTTCCAGCGAATCGCCCAGCACATCCGTATGGTCCCAGCCAATGTTGGTGATCAACGAAACCAGCGGCGTAATAATATTGGTCGAATCCAGTCTACCGCCCAAGCCTACCTCTATAACCGCCAAATCTACTTCCTGACGCACGAACTCGTCGAAGGCCAGGGCTACGGTTATTTCAAAGAAGGACGGCGCTATCGCCTCGATTAGGCCCTTGTTTTGAGTGACAAAATGAGCCACCGCGTTTTCTGAGATAGGAATCCCATCCACGCGAATGCGTTCGGTAAATGATTTTAGATGCGGCGATGTATAAAGCCCGGTTTTATACCCCGCCGCCTGGAGTACGGCGGATAACAAATGGGAGGAACTCCCCTTTCCGTTCGTTCCTCCCACGTGGATGCATTTGAGCTTGTCTTGGGGGTTGCCTAAAGCGGCACATAATTTCTTGATATTGCCTAAACCCGGCTTGATGGCTTTCGCTCCAACCCGGTGAAAAACGGGCAGCTGCGCATATAAATACGCAACAGCTTCTGAATACGTCACGCTTAATTCGCTTTAATATTAATGGTGTAAGTTCCTTCCGAGCGAGGCGGTGCCACGGAGGATTTAGGGATAAGTTTCAGTTTATAAACCTGCTGCTTGTAAAATTCCGTCGCGGCGGGGCTTAGGCGGGTTTCCCGGGTTGTTACCTTAATCACATCGCCCCGATCATCCACAATGATGCTAAAAACGATTTTACCCGTTTCACCTGAGTTATCTTTGGCAATGGATGCGCTTGCCAGACGCCAGCCCGCAATATTCAGGGACACCCCCGAACCGGTCCCACCCGGCGTTCCGTACAACCCTTTGGCGTCTACTTTCCCCTCTGGGTTCCCTTTATCACCCACGCCAGAGGCATCATCGCCGTTGTTATTACCGCCCACGCCAGCCCCACGGCCAACAGTCCCGTTGGAGCCCGACGAGCTAGACCGCTTAAATAGGGCATTGTTATCCACTTTAGGCTCTGGTTTAGCCACCGGCTCCGATTTTGGCGGTGCTGGGGTTGCCTTGGGAGCCGTAGTCACCACCTTTTTGGGCTCTGCTTTTTCGGGAACAGAAACCGGACTCTCCAATTTCGTGCTGATATCGGGCTTTTCCGTAATGACCTTGCTGGGCTTGGCCGCTTCGATTTTAGGCACCGGAGCCACAGGCGTTTTTTCCACCCGCGAGGTTGTGGTTACTTTGGGGTTGGGTTTATTCTCTTCGCGCTTCACATCTTCTTTATTCGGCGAATCGCTGGCTTTGTTATAGGTCTGAATAGAGCCACTCCCCACCAAATCCGTTCCGAAGTTGACTTCGACAAAGTCAATCGGTGGTGGTTGCGGTATGGTCTGCGAGAGCGTAAAGAATAACAAAAGAGTCAGCACCAGCGCACAAATCCCAAACGAACTCGCCAGGGCCGTGACACGGTATTGATTTTCGTTCTCTAAAGTGACTTTATTTTGCATATACCTGGTGGACTATTTTCTGATTAACGAGCAACTTGGTGGCTCCTATTGTATCAACTAGGGCAAAAATATAACGTTTATCATTCTCCTCTTGTTCCGCAACAAAAAAAGGCAACCTGCTGGCTGCCTTTTTTCTATTTTTTACCTTTTATTTAATACAGTCGGCTGGCCCAGGCGGCCGTTCCCGTCAGTTTGCTCACTTTCTTAAAGGATGCCTCTGCTTCGGGACGTTCGTTAAAGCCAAACGCCGCAACCTTGTATAATTCGCCTTTGGCCGTTGGATTAACAATATAAGCCGTTTTAAATCCTTTACGGCGCAGTTGACGCTGGAGCTTTCGCGCATTCTTCTTGCTCGAAAAACTACCCGCGATAGCCAGGAATTGAAACTCGGGTGTTTGGGGTTTGACCACCGCGGCTTTTTCAGGCAAGGCTGGTAGGCTTACCTTTTCCGGTTCAGGACTTTCGTGCCGGATCGGTTTCACCACCACCGCTTCTGAAACCGGGGCCGGTTTTTCGGCTGTAGGTTGGTCGATTCCTTTTGGTTGCTCCGGGCTTGCCGCTACGCTGGGTTGCGCATGGAAAGTCCAGACCAGGTCAAAGGGATTTAAACTACTGGCCAGTTGCCCAGGAACTTTTGAAAAAGTAAAATAACTGGTGATTCCCAAAGACCCAACCAGCAGAACGGCCGCCGCCCACCGGATATACGTCCGATGCAGAGGCCGCTCGTAGGTAACCATTGGCATTTCCGTCGTTTCCACCTCTTCGGCGTCCCGTACTCCCTTCGACAAGTCAACCAACTCAACCGGGGCGTTCACTTCCGCCAGCTCAATGGCAATCGGCTGAAAGCCATAGGACTCCCCAAAGAAATTATGCCGCAATTCGGGTTCGAATTGCAGTCTTCCTTCTTCATTCTCCGAAAATAAACCAATGCCTTCCAGAGAAACACTCCCTCCCTGTCGGGTTTGGGCCTTGACCTCGTCGACAAACGCACGAATGCGTTGCAAGACCTCGTCCCGGCTTTGCCCCTCATGCAGCATCATGTAATTGATCAGCAAGCCATCATCCAATTTAAGGGCTTCATTAAAGGCCACTCGTTTTCGGGGAGGCAGGTACAGGCCCGACTTTTCAGCATACGAAGCCGGCAGGTAGTGCAGAATAAAACCACCTAGTTCAGCAACAACCAGGCAATCATATTGGTACAGCAGCTTTTTTATGTAATCCGAAACAGGTGCCATGTGCTTTATTTGTGGGATCAGAACGAGTAAGATACGCCTCCGAGAAAGTTAAGCCCTTGATTTGGATAATACAAATAACGCTGGTAATTCTTACCCAGAATGTTATTCAACGTCACAAATGCGGAAACTTGCTTACCCAGGAAGTAGTCAATCTTCAGGTTAACATCCCAAATAGGCTGCAACGTAACGACTTCGCCAGAAACGAAGTTCTTCGCTTTGATGCCGCTATAATTGTATAGATCAGCCGTTACAAACAACTTTTTATTGATGATTAGCGAGTTTGACCAGGTCCCGATTACCCGCGGACGGTGCCAGGCTTCTTCCAGCCGACTGGTCGTATAATCATACACGTCCACTTTTAGCGTTGACCGGAAGAAATCCTTAACGGAATAGCCCAGTTGCCCCGAAATGGTCAACACTTTGGCCTTTCCACTATCGTACAATACATAAAACCGCGACGTATCGGGCCAGGTGTTATTAAAGGCGTAAAAGTTGCGGTACTGCGCATAGGAAACCTTGGCTTCGTAATTAATGCCATTGATTTCGCCTTTGGTTCCTCCGTATACATCCAGCGTCTTTTCGGTATTGGCCAGCACAACCTGAGGCGACAACCAGCGATTTTCGCTCAGAAAACTACGCAGCGTATTCCGCACAATGTCGCCATCCACCCCGCCATAGAAATGGATGTTTCCCACGGGCACTACATCAATGTCAAGCACCGGGAAAGCCCGGGTGTGATTAATACCCAGTCGCTTATCGGTTTCATTGACCGCATTGACCCCCGCCGTTACGGTGAACTTGGAGGTGGTGTACTTAAACGTGGGCTTTACCCGAAACAGATTCCGGTTGTCAATGGGCCCATCTGTACGCTGGGTAACAAACGCATCCGCACCAACCAGGGCCACAAATTTCTCGGTAATTTTCACCGATCCATTGAAGTTAGTCGCCCAATCAGTTTCCGTAGCGTTGTAATTATCGCTTAACGTAGTTATACCCGTCTTCAACGAATAGTCAATGTTGGCCTCCGGATCAATGTTCTCGAAACCTACCCGAAAATTAAAGGTGTTGAGCCGCTGCCGGATGGTATCCCGATTGACTTCCCGGGGCCGTCCATAGCCATAGAAATAATAGCCATCCCGGTTGTAGCCCAGGTTTGCCGTAATCTTGAATTGATTCGCTAGATAAGCCCCGTTTACTTTCAGCTTGTTTTCACTTTGGGCCGAGTTTCTGCCATCAACCGGACCCACCGAAGAAGAAAGGTGCTTGAACGATCCGTCAAACATCAGATTGGAGTTGACCGTACCGCTTCCAAACGCCTCCCCGTAGAATGATCCGTAATTACCCGCTCCCACCTTCACGTAATTGTTAAAGGCGGTCTGGTCCTCAGCCTTTCCTGATTGTACGGGTAAAGCAACGGGAGATAGGCGGGGATCGCCTACCACCAAAGGACGGTCCGTAAATTCGTAGGTTAATTTCCGCTGGTCGGTATTGGGTTTGGCCGCCGGTATTTTGGTGAATATTCGGTTGGCTTGGGGTAACCGGATATTTCGCTCTTTCTGCAAGGTAATTTCCTGGTTTTCCACCTCGCCCGCTTTTGCCGGTTGGGTAGGCCGCGTTGTTGGTTGCTGCGCCAGGGCTTCGGTTGAACAAAATGCCAGGGTGCTGGCCAGCGTGGCCAGGTATGCGGAACGAAGCAGGATAAGCTTTATCTCTAACATATACTCAGTAACAAAAAAGCCGTTCAGAATTTAGCTTTATCACCGCAACCAGCCCAAAGGGCGGCTGCGGCTTAATTTCCAGTACAAAAACAGTGAATTAATTTTTACTTTCGATGGCCGCTAGTTTCTCTTTCGCCTCCGCGACCACTTCGGGACTGCTTGCATTTTCAATGATAGAGTTCAGCACGGCTTTAGCCTGGGCAATTTCATTCAGCGCCACGTTATTTTCCGCGACCAGAATAAACGCCCTTCCCTTCCAGAATTCCTGCTCCGCAAAATCCTCGTTGAACTTGAGCAGCGTCTGAATCGACTCTTTGTATTTTTTATTCCGGTATTGAATATCCCCAATCCAGTAATTGGCTTCGGCGCCCGACTCATCTTTTGCCAACCGAATGGTCTTTTCAAACTCTTCGGTTGCTTTCGGAAAGTCTCCTTTGGCATAAGCCACTTTGCCCAGCATTAACTGCGCCCGGTTCTGCGCCCCAGGCAGGGCATTGCCCATCCCCATGACTTCCCGGGCGTAGATTTGGGTGCTGTCCTGACGACCCATGGCGTAGTAGGTATCCATTAGACCCAGCGTTGCATTGATCTGGTCACTCTTATTGGTCGCCTGGGTTAGCATAACCTGGTAGTTCCGAATGGCGCGCGGAAAGTTCTTTTCGCTCCGCTCAATCTCGGCCGCCCGTGACGCAGCACGTCCCAGAAATTCCGATTTATTGTCGGTAATAACCTGATAAAAATAACGCAATGCATTGGCTTTATCACCCGCCCGGAAATAGGCATCGGCGAGATAATACCGCGCTTCATACACCAACGGACTACTTGGATTATCATCGATAAATTGCAAAAGTGACTGAGCCGCTTCAGTGTATTTCTCGCTGAAATATAGATTCTTAGCATTCTCAAACTCAACCTTCTGTACATCCGTACTTCCCGGATTCTGCCGTTTGTAATCCCGCAATACCGCACTAAACTCTTCCGAACGTCCGGCGTCGCTAAGGGCATTTTGTAAGCCAATCAGGGCACTGGATGCTTCCGGGCTGCCGCCGTACTGCGCCAGAATCCGTTTGTAGTCCTGCACCGCCTGCTCGTAGGTTTGCAGGTTGCTGTAGGCGGTGGCCCGCTTCAGCAGAACCTCCGGCAAAAGATAGCTCTTGGGCTTTTCAGTAATCAGGCGGCTAAACCCACGAATGGCCGTCTGGTAGGATCCTTTTTCAAAGTCCACATTGGCCGACTGGTACAATGCATCATCCACGTAACGGGACGTAGGATACCGCGTGACCACCTGGTCAAACAAGGCTTTGGCTTCGGTATCCCGCTCCATGAAAGCCAGAATCATGCCTTTCTGGTAGGTTGCGTAATCTTTGTCAATCCGACCCTGCGCAATGGCCTGGTCGTAATAACGCATGGCTTCGTTGTAATTCTTGGACGCAAAATAGCTATCAGCTACCCGCACCGTTGCATCCTCAATGGTTTGCGGATCGGCCGTGCGCGCCGCTTTGCTGATGTAATCCCGGAAGTAGCTACCCGCCCGGCTATAGTCCTTTTTATTATAATAGGCATATCCCAGGGCATACAGGCTTTTGTTTTGCAGCTCGGTATTCCCGGACTTGGCGACCTGATTGTACAAAGGAATGGCGCCATCGTAATTCTTCTGCGCCGAAAACGCCTCCGCTTTCCAGAAGACCGCATCGTTTTTCAAGGACGCATCCGATGGCTGCTGCAGGGATTTGTCAAAATTGGCGATCGCCTGCGGATACCGCTCCGCGTTGTAATCACTCACCGCCTGGTTATAGGTAAGCCGCTGGTAGGAGGCGTTGATTTTAGGCGTCCGTCGGCGCAGGCCTTCGATGTAGGCAATCGCCGCCGTATAATTGTTAGAAGCTAAATAGGCTTCACTCAATAATTCGTTCGACTCGTTTTCGTATGAACTGTTAGGATACCGCTTCAGGAATTCCGTAAACTCCTTCACCGCCTCTGCTCCTTTGTTCAGATCCAGTTGCAGCTTGGCGTGATTGAAAGCCGACTCTTCCTGAATGGTCTTGTTGAAGCCCAGGCGCGCTGACTGATCAAAGGCGTTGAGGGCATAGCTCGGATTATTGCTTTGCAGGTAGCTAACGCCCAGGCGATAGGACGCAAACTGGGCTACCGTATCTTTCCCCGCCGAAATAGTCTTGAGCGCGTTGATTGATCCCGCATAGTCGCCGGTTTTAAACAACGCATCACCGTAGCGGAACTGGATGGCCGGCGCGACCGCCTTTCCTTTTGTATTGCTGTATTGTTTGTAATACTGGGCCGCTTTCGCAAAATCCCCTTTGTTGTAAAAGACTTCGCCGGTAAACAAAGCTACATCCGCTAATTGTGCGGCATTTCCCCGATTCCGGGCTAGCAAAGGCTGCGTGTAGTTGAGAAGCTCGTCATACCGGCCTGTTTTGTACAAAGCCTGCGCAATCCAGTTCGGAACATCGTTCTGGTACGCTTCGTTTTTTTCAACACGTCGAAAATCCGAAAGGGCTTCCTGGTAATTTCCATTCCGAAAATGAATGACACCGGCATAGTAAGAAGCCGAAGCCGCCTGTTCTAAACCGGGATCCTGCTTGATTTTGTTCAGCAAAGGCAAAGCCCGCTGAAAATCTTGCTTTCCGTAGTACGCCATCGCCAACAGATACGTGTTCTGCGCCTGCTTGGTGTAAGTCTGGTTTTGCTGAACCGCCTTTTCCAGAAACGTAATGGCTTTGTCAACATCCCCCCGGTTGAAGTAATATTCCCCCAAATCGCCGTACAGTTGGGCGGCTTTCGGATGTTCGCTGTGGTTCTTCACAAATCGGTCGACCTGAACCTCCGCTTCCGGCATATCCAGATACAGCCCCGATAAGGCCACGTAGTATTCCGCCGTAACAGCGTTGAGGTCGTTGGTATTGAGAAGTTTTTTCTTAGAGTTGAGGTATTCGGAAAATTCTTCCCGGGCCGCAGCATAATTATTTTTCTCAAACCACTCCATTCCGTTCCGGTAATGGTAATCAGGCTCGGTATAACTCAATGTCCGTTGCGCCGATACCGTCAACGGTAAGGTGCAACAGGATAGAATAACCGTAAGTCGGGCGACAGACGATTGCATAGGTATGATTTGACAGTGAATGAGTTAAGATATATATGACAAACCGGTGTGCTACGAATGACGCCAACCATGTTTGGTATTCCGTTTGAACATGCCTACTTTAGTAGCTTAATAAAGTCACATTCGAACACGTTAAAAACGAAAGTACGTGCTTTTCCGTATGAAAAAAACTTCAGCCCTCTTCTTTTTGTGCTTGATTTGGGTTGTTCCAATTTTAGGCTGGGCTGGAACCGCATTTCCTCCCGGCCCTTCCATCGACTATACACTTTCCATGCCCCAGCCGCAAACCCACTTTTTCGAAGTGGAGATGCGTTTGTCGGGCATTGATGCCGCCACGAATGTAAAAAAGAATGGATACGTCGATGTAAAAATGCCGGTCTGGACCCCTGGCTCCTACCTGATTCGCGAGTACGCCAAGAATGTGGAAGGGTTTCAGGCTACGGCCAACGGGCAACCCGTGCGGTCGGAGAAAATTCGCAAGAATACCTGGCGCATCTACACGAATCAGGAAGCTATTTCTATACTCTATAAGGTATACGCTTACGAGCTTTCGGTGCGTACGAGTTTTCTGGATAACTCTCACGGTTACTTAAACGGAGCTAGTATTTTTCTTTATGTCGATCCACTGCGCTCAATTCCCCACCGGGTGACGATTAATCCGTATCGGGATTGGAAAAACATTGCGACCGGTTTGAAGAAGGTACCTAATCAGGCCAACACCTTCGAAGCCAGCGACTACGATATTTTGGTGGATAGTCCCATCGAGATCGGCAACCACCGGACGTTGTCTTTTACCGCCGCGAATGTTCCGCACACGGTGGCTATGTACGGCGAGACTACCTACGACGAAAAGAAGGTCGCGGCGGACATGAAAAAGGTTTGTGAAACAGCAACGGCCGTATTTGGGGAACATCCTTGTCAGGACTATACGTTCCTGGTTCACCACACACCCACGGGCGGCGGTGGCCTTGAGCACCTCAACTCAACGACCCTGCAAGTGCGGCGCGATGCGTACCAAAAAGAAGGAACCTACCGGAATTTTCTGAGCCTGGTTGCGCACGAATATTTTCACCTCTGGAACGTAAAACGCCTGCGTCCCAAGGCATTAGGACCGTTCGATTACGAGAACGAAAATTACACGACCCAACTTTGGGTATCTGAAGGAATTACGTCATTTTATCAAAACTACCTGCTTCGTAAAGCAAACTTTATTGAACCAGATACCTACGTTAAAATGGTCGCGCGGGAGATCACGGACATCGAAAACCAGCCGGGCATTGCGGTTCAGTCAGTCGCAGAATCAAGCTTCGATGCCTGGATCAAAGGCTATCGTCCCAACGAGAATTCGGTCAATAGTACCATCTCCTATTACGACAAAGGATCGGTTTTAGGTAGTTTGTTAAACCTGGAAATCCTAGCCAGCACCAAAGGGCAAAAAAATCTGGATGACCTGATGCGGTTTATGTACGATGAGTATTTTAAAAAGCAGAAACGAGGTTTTACCGACAATGAATTTCAGCAGGCGGCCGAGAAAATTGCCGGGCGCAAATTGACCGACTTCTTCCAGAAATACGTTTTTAGCACCGCCCCCATCGATTACAATTACTTTTTTAGGCCTGTTGGTTTAGAACTAGCCAACATGAGCGGCGCTAAAAATGATGCGTATCTGGGTGCCATTACGCCGACGACCCGCCGGGCCGACAACCGGCAGATTATCCTGGCTGTCCGGCGCGACTCCCCCGCCTGGAACGATGGACTCAATGTAGGCGACGAGATTCTAAGCATCAATGGCTCACCCGTTGGCAACGATCTCAACGCCCAGATTGCCTCCTTTAAGCCGGGCGATACCATTGAGGTGGCTGTAAACCGAACCGGATTAAGGCAAACAATCAAGGTGAAATTAAGCAACAACCCGTTGGTTAATTACCAACTGCTCTCTGTCCAAAATCCAACTGCTGAACAAAAATCATTGTACGCTAAATGGCTTTATACCGTCGCGAAGTAAATGCGTTTGGCTCTTATGCAGACCCTTTATCAGAAATCCAGGTCGTGGCGAATCATGCTTTCTGTAAAATCTTCGTGCATTTGCCGAAAGCGATCCGCCACCCGTTTGAGAAAGGGTTCGTCCAGTAAGCTTAGGACGTCTTCTTCCGAGGTAACATCCATTTCGCTGATTTTATACGTCTGTTCGTACAGACCAGCCTCGATTTTTAGGATGTATTTTCCGTTCCAGACGTACAAACCAATGCGGAAAATGGGATTGGCAATGTCCTTTATATAGCGCATAAGAGCCGGTTAACAGTGTTAGATGAACAATTATTCGTAATCGGTAACATAGCAAGTTCTGGTAAAACTACGTTTCACTAATTGAATGCAAGTTAGAAAAGCCATTGCAATCCTTTTACCGCTTTGGGCATTAATTATTGCCTGCGGCGATGGAAACAAAGACGAAGCAGCCCGCTTTTTTCAGCGAGCCAACCACATTTATAAGACCAATGAGTTTCGCGAAGCAATTAAATTCTACAGCGAAGCCATCGAAAAGAAACCGGATTTTGCCGATGCTTATAATAACCGAGGCTTGGCAAAGTACAAAATTTTGGACCGGGACGGGGCCTTATCCGATTATTCCAAAGCCCTGGAATTAGATCCAGAATTGTGGCAGGCCTATCTCAACCGCGCGGAAGTGAGAATGGATTTCGCCGACTTACCAGGTGCCCAAAATGACCTGGAAAAATTAAAAACGATCTACCAAGACTCGGCTTTCTATCATGTCCGTTTGGGTGATCTTCGGGTTAAACAAGCTAATTTATCGGCGGCCCAGGCGGCCTATGAAAAAGCCCTCCAGTTACAACCCGCCAACGCCGATGCACTCACTAATCGAGGCGTGCTGTATTTTCAGCAAAAGCAGTATCAGTTGGCCGAGCAGGATTTTAGACAGGCTATTGCCGCTAATCCCAAACAGGATTTTGCCTTGAATAACCTTAGTCTGGTGCTCACCCAGCAAAAAAAATATGCCCAAGCGCTACCGCTTCTCGACCAGGCTTTGGCCCTGCAACCCACGCAACCTTATTACCTAAATAACAAAGGGTATCTGCTCTTGCAGTTGAACCAGCCGACCGAAGCCCTGACTTTCATTCAGAAGTCATTGCGTCTGGACGAACAAAATGGGTGGGCCCACCGCAACCTGGGTATATATTACCTGAACCAACAGCAACCGGCCAAGGCGCTGGCGGCTTTGCTTCAGGCTGAAAAGCTGGATTCGTCGGTAGAACAGGTCTATGGCTATTTGGGTCAAGCCTACCAGGCGTCAGGAAATCTGGCTCAAGCTTGCAAAACCTGGGCTCTGGGCCAGACAGCCGGCGATGCCTTAGCCCAGGAACTTCGCGCCAAGTTTTGTTTGTAGCCTTTGTCTTTAACTGAATACTTGCTTTACCAATTGTTTGTAATGCTGAAACTGCTCTGTATTCTGTTTTCGATCGGTTTCGATTTCCAGTAGTTTGCCCGCTTTCGCTGGCTCGAAAAAAGTAGCCAGGCTATCGCGCAAACCAGCGTAGGAGTTTATCCGTTGGTAGCCTATTCCCGCATCGCGGGCCGTGTTCTCGGCGGTCAACGGCTGGGGCGTTTCGAAGTACAGTTCCAGTTCGGGTTGCCGGGATGGACCATCAATCATCCGGAAGATATTCCCCCCATGATTATTCAGCAGCACAATGCGCAGATTGGTCGGCACATAGGCATTCCAGAGCGCATTTCGGTCGTAGAAAAAAGCCATGTCCCCGATCAAGGCCGTAATGAGCTTATTCGGATTGGCCAACGCCGCCCCGACTGCTGTGCTCAAACAGCCATCAATGCCACTCGTGCCCCGGTTCGCAAACACCTCTACGCGCTGCTGCGCTTCCAGACCGCTAAGGTTCACGTACCGAACCGGCATGCTGTTGGCTACATGCAGTTGACTATCAACCGGTAAGGATTCCAATAAACGGTGGACTACTGCCCATTCGTGAAAAATAGATTCGTCGCGGAGAAACTGGGCAACCAGGCGCAGCGACTTTCCTTCCGCCTGCTGCCAGTTTTGTTGGTAGGTATCATCCATCTCCCCATCATCCCCCTCCCGAAAATGCTGAAAATCGAGATCTTCGAATAGTTTCTCAAAAAAAGCAGTTGGTTCGTACGGAATTAAGGTGGTTAGCGATTGGAAAGGATCCGCCAGGCGGTCCGACAGCTGAATGTGCCAATGACGCTTGGCCGGATATTGACGCAAAAATTGTTTGAAGGATTTTGACAAAAAGGATTGCCCGCAGGTAATGAGCAAGTCTGGTTGTAGTTCCTGCTTCATTTCGTCGGTGAACCCGCCCAAAAAAACATCTTGCTGAGAGATCACCCGTCCGTTACGGGGCACATTGGAAATGGCATCCGCGATGATGGGCACCGACCACTCTTCACTTATTTTGGTAACGATCTGAATAAGATCTTCCTGGTAAGCCCCCTGGCCAATCGCAATCAACTTACGCCCTGCTCCCTCCCACTCCTGCTGCAAGCGATGCCAGGTTTCAGTCGGTAGAGCCGGGACCGCCGTCAACTGATCGATTACTCGAACAGGACCAAAGCTAAACTGCTCGTCGCTGGTTGGGTAAAGCGGCTCCCGAAGGGGAACATTGAGGTGAACCGGTCCGTAGGGAATAGTTCGGCAGTGGTTGATGGCTTCGTTGCCAATCCGCTCCGAAAACCAAGTGGCGTCCGGGTGCACATGATCGGCGGGTAACTCGAAGCTTTTTTTGACGTGCTTCCCGAAAATATCGGTTTGGTAGATCGTTTGGCCATCCAACTGGTGAATCCATTCTTTGGGTCGGTCTGCGGTTACGATAAGCAGGGGGATTTCCTGAAAATACGCTTCGGCCACCGCCGGGGCTAAATTGTACACCGCGCTTCCTGAGGTGCAAATCACCAGCACTGGTTGATGGAGCTGTTGCGCCAGGCCCAGCGCGATAAAACCCGCCGAGCGTTCGTCCGCCACCACGCGGGTCTGCATGTTGGGGTGTCGCGCCACGGCTAAGGTAAGGGGAGCACTCCGCGAGCCCGGCGAAATAACGGCTTGCCGAATTCCCTTTTGTACACAAAGTTCGACCAGGTTCAGAACGTGTTGGTGTATCATGGAGTCAAAACAAAAACCGCAAAACCGCTGAAGAAAACGCGAAGTTCGCAATGTTGCGTGCTTGGCGTCACTCGTAGCGACTTTGCGGTTTGGAAAACCTTATAAATTTAACCGAATTAACCTAAATAAGTTTTCAACGCTTTCGAGCGGGAGGTGTGCCGCAACCGACGGATGGCTTTTTCTTTAATTTGCCGCACCCGTTCCCGGGTCAGGTTGAACTTCTCGCCAATTTCCTCCAGGGTCATGGCGTGTTCACCGTTCAAACCAAAGTAAAGAGTAATCACATCTGCTTCGCGCTGGGTCAGGGTCGACAAGGCCCGTTGCACTTCTTTCCGAAGTGAATCGTTGATCAGCCCCGAGTCGGGTTTGTCCTCGCCGTCATTTTCCAGAACGTCCAGTAGACTATTTTCTTCCCCCTGCACAAACGGCGCATCCATGGATACATGACGACCCGAGATTTTCAGGGTATCCACTACTTCCGCAGCGGTGATATCCAATACGGCGGCTAATTCTTCCGGCGAAGGCTCGCGTTCGAATTTCTGCTCTAGATCGGAGAACGTTTTTGAAATTTTATTCAAAGAACCAACCCGGTTCAACGGCAGGCGAACAATCCGGGATTGCTCGGCCAAAGCCTGAAGAATGGATTGGCGAATCCACCAAACGGCGTACGAAATAAATTTAAAACCCCGGGTTTCGTCAAACCGCTGAGCTGCTTTAATCAATCCAAGGTTTCCCTCGTTAATCAAGTCACCCAATGACAAACCCTGGTTCTGGTATTGCTTGGCTACCGACACGACGAAACGCAGGTTAGCCTTGGTTAAACGCTCCAGAGACAATTGGTCTCCTTCGCGAATTTTCTGTGCCAACTGCACCTCCTCATCCGGCGTCAATAAATCCACTTTGCCAATCTCTTGCAAGTATTTGTCAAGAGATTGGCTTTCGCGGTTGGTAATCTGTTTTGATATTTTTAGCTGTCTCATGTAGGGATACTGCCGCTTCGGCGGTTCGCTTTACTACGTGTTAACGAAATCACTTCTTGATTCTGTACACAAACTCGTAACAACTCAAGACGGATTTTTGTTCACCGGCTTGGGAAGCAATACTTTACGGGATAAGCGGTATTTTCCAGTCTTTTTATCGACATCGATCAGTTTTACCTGAACCTCTTCCCCTACTTCCAGGACGCCTTCCATCGTTTCAAGCCGTTCCCACTTGATCTCGGAAATATGCAATAAACCATCTTTACCCGGCAGGAACTCGACAAAGGCTCCGAACGGCATAATCGTTTTTACTTTTCCTTCGTATACTTCTCCGACTTCCGGTACGGAAACGATGCCTTTCACGCGGGCAACCGCCTTATCCATACCTGTCTGATTGTTAGCGAAAATGCTGACAAAGCCGGCATTATCCCGCTCTTCAATAACCACCGTCGTTCCTGATTCTTTCTGAATCTCCTGAACCACTTTACCGCCTGGCCCGATAACCGCACCAATAAACTCGCGGTCAATTTTAATCGTGACAGCACGAGGTGCGTGCGGTTTCAGATCTTCGCGGGTTGTTTCAAGGGCTTTTTTCATTTCACCCAGAATGTGCAGACGTCCGGCGCGGGCCTGCTCCAGGGCTTCGGCCAAGACCTCATAGGAAAGGCCTTCCACCTTCATATCCATCTGGCAGGCCGTAATCCCCGCCTCGGTACCCGTCACCTTAAAGTCCATATCGCCCAGGTGATCTTCATCGCCCAGAATATCGGATAAAACGGCGTATTTAGTTGAACCGCTCTCGGTATCGGTAATCAAACCCATGGCAATTCCGGCAACCGGCGCCTTGATTTTTACCCCTGCATCCATGAGCGCCAGTGTTCCTGCGCAAACGGTAGCCATAGACGACGACCCGTTCGATTCCAGAATATCCGAAACGACCCGAATCGTGTACGGATTTTCAGCATCGACCGGCATTACTTTTTTCAAGGCCCGGTGCGCCAGATTTCCGTGACCAATTTCACGGCGACCAGGTCCCCGGTTCGGTTTTACCTCACCCGTTGAAAAAGCCGGGAAATTATAATGCAGCAGGAATTTAGAATAACCCTGGTACATCGCCTGATCGACAATTTGCTCGTCCATCTTGGTACCGAGTGTTACCGTTGTCAGCGATTGGGTTTCTCCCCGGGTAAACACGGCAGATCCGTGGGCCGAGGGCAGGTAATCCACATCGCAGGTGATCTGACGAATCTGATCTAGTTTACGACCATCCAGGCGGTACCGTTCGTCCAGTACCAGCCGGCGGGATGCCTCCCATTCCAGATCGTGGAAATATTGCTTCGCCAACGCCAGTTTCGTCGTATCGAATTCCGATCCTTCGAACACCAAGGTTGGTAAAAACGCGTCGAATACCGCCCGGAAACCATCGCGACGGGCTTTTTTATTGGGATTGGCCTGACGCGCGACTTCGTAAACTTGGTCGTAGCACTTCTGGCGAACCAATTCACGCAGGCTTTCGTCGTGGGTTTCGTGACTGTAAAGGCGCTTCTCTGTCTTACCTACTTTCTCACCCAGTTCCCGCAGGGCGGCGCACTGGTTTTTGATGACTTCGTGGGCAATCTTCAGGGCTTCCACCACTTCGGCTTCCGCACATTCCTTCATTTCGCCTTCCACCATGCAGATGTCGCGTTCCGTCGCCCCAACAATCAGGTCAAGGCTTGCATTTTCCAGCTCGGAGGTCAGCGGGTTAATTTTATATTCACCGTCGATTTTCGCTACGCGCACTTCGGAAATCGGTCCGTTGAACGGAATATCCGATACGGCCAGGGCAGCAGCAGCGGCCAGAGCGGCAAGCGCATCGGGCAACACCTCATTATCGGCAGAAATCAGCGTAATCATAACCTGGGTATCGGCATGATAATCTTCCGGAAAAATCGGGCGCAACGCCCGGTCAACCAGACGACTGATCAAAACTTCATGGTCGGAGAGTTTGCCTTCCCGGCGCTGGAAGCTACCTGGAATACGGCCAGCCGAAGCAAATTTCTCCTGATAGTCAACCGACAACGGAAGAAAATCAATGCCTTCTTTGGCATCCTTGCTCGATACGACTGTGGCTAATAACATCGTATCGCCCAGGCGAACCACAACGGCCCCGTCAGCCTGGCGAGCCAGTTTGCCGGTTTCAATTGAAATAGTACGTCCGTCTGGAAGTGAAATGGTTTGGGTGATGATTTGTGACATAAATAATGAAATAAGATACTCCCTACCGCTTTAACCGCTTTAATTTACTGGCACTATACACGAAATCAGGGAACCTGTTTGCAGATTCCCTGATTTCAGATTCGCTACCTTATTTCCGCAGATTCAGGTCTGCAATAATAGCCCGGTAGCGGCTAATATCTTTTTGTTGCAGGTAGTTCAGCAGGCGTCTCCGCTTTCCTACTAGTTTCAGCAAGCCCAGGCGGGTGCTATAATCGTGCTTATGGGCTTTCAGGTGCTCTGTCAGGTGACTAATCCGGTACGTAAACAGAGCAATCTGAGATTCTGCCGAACCAGTGTCACCCGGATTCTTTTGGAAGCCCTGGTTAGCAAAGATTTCTTGCTTTTTTTCGGTCGATAAATACATCGTCAGACAGCTTAAATAAAGTATATAAAAAATAAAAACAGCTGCAAAGATAGCACTTTTTCAGGCTAATTCCTCAACAGAGGCCGCTTTTTCAGGTAATTTTTTATTTTTCTTAAAATATCGTTTTTTGGTCTTTTCCCACCATATGGTATATACGTCCTTATCAAACAGGCGCGAATCATTGCGGGCCTTCTGAAGCAGGTAAAGCCCTATCGGCAACAAGCAGGCATTGGCCGCCCAGGCACCAATGGGCACCCACACGAGGCCTTCTTTAGCGTATTTATCCCCCGTCAGGGTCAATACATAAAGCAGAATGAAGAATAAAATAGACACCAGCACCGGCACCCCAAAGCCGCCCTTCTTAATAATGGCCCCCAAAGGCGCGCCGATTAAGAACATAATAAAGCAGGAAATGGCCTGGGTAAATTTGTGGTGACTCTCCAGTTCGTAGCGAAACAGCGTTTTTTTCTTTTCCCGCAGATAAACCTGGTTTGACTCGGCGTAAGAAAGGACATTTTTCGCCTGAGAAAGCGCCAAACCCGGAATTTCCTGCTGCACACTCGCCGCTACCGGCCGTGCCAGCAAGGAGTCAATCCATTTACCGGCTTTTACCGGCTTGACGTTGGCAATGGCTAAATCCGGCTTAAACTGATAGGTATAATATTGTTTCGAGGTGGCCGCCACACTGGCCTGCGACGCTTTCACCTCTTTATTGAGCGAGTCGGTCAGGATGGCCAGCTCGTTGAGGTTCTTCATGTATTCGTGGTACTGAAACTGCTGCTCATCGGTTCGTTTTAGCCCAAACGACTCCAGGCTGATGACCAGTTTATAATGCTTAAAGGAGTTGCGCATGAACTGGGCCATCTGATTGGAGCTCGTATACCGTGAGTTGTCCGAATACTCGGTGTAGTCATTGCCGTTGAACAACTCGAAGATCAGGTATTGTTTGTCCGCCGTGGTAAACATGCGCCCGGAATCGGCCAGAATAATCTCCCGGTTCCCCGTTTCCATGCCACTGTCCTGGTGCTTGTAGATCACCATGCGTTTCAGCGTATTTCCGTCCTTGGATTTTTCGTCGGCCTTGATGCTGTACCCCGGTAAGTCGTTGTAGAAAATGCCTTCTTTGAGGTTCAGCGTGGCTTTAGCCGATTTGATGTCCCACAGCAGGCTGTATCCTTTCAGGTTGGCCCACGGCGCTACTTTGTTGTTAAACCAAAAGGAAAAAACGCTAATTCCAAGGGCGACAACCAGCATGGGCCGCAGAATACGGGTCATGGAGATCCCGGCGCTTTTTAAGGCCGTTAATTCGAAGAACTCGCCCAGATTCCCAAACGTCATCAGCGATGACAGCAAGACCGCCAGGGGAAGCGCAATGGGAACGGTGTTGAGGCTGAAAAAGAAAATAACCTTGCCAAACGTGAGCAGATCGATGTCTTTGGAGACGAACTCGTCCACGTAAAACATCATCAACCGCATCAGGAAGATGAAAATAACTACACAAAGGGTCAGCACAAAAGGTCCCCAAAAGGACTTGAGCACCAGTTTATCGATTTTCTTCAGCACACCCGGTTTCTTAACTACCTACGATCTCTTTTAGCTTATCCATTAAACCGTTCCAAAGCGATTTAAGTTCGTCAATATCAGCGTTGGATGAGTAGTCGGTTACCCGCAGGAAGGTAGATTGCGTCAACTCACTTACATCAACCCGAAAATCGATGTAATTATTGTCTGACCGCTCCGTACCGTTTAAAAATTCAAAGCGAACACTTTTGTTCTGCCGCAGCGACACCTGGCGGGCGGGGTGACTTTCGCCATCCCAGTAGAAGTCATAGACGTGATCGGGCATCACATTCACTTTCGTCGCAAACCACTGCGAAAGGCCGGAAGCCGTACTGATATAAGGAAACAATACCTTAGGCGATGCCCTCAATTCGTATTCGGTAATGAATTTAAATTTTTCCATAGTCTTGCCGTAATTGATTGCTGCACCGATGAGAAACGGTCAGAAAACAAAGGTAGCAGAATTTTGAAATGGTCAAAATTCTGTTCCAAATCAAAATTTTTGTTGCACGAACCTATTTTTTTCCTACTTTTGCATCACCAAAATCAAGGCGGGGTAGCTCAGATGGTTAGAGCGCAGGATTCATAACCCTGAGGTCACGGGTTCGATTCCCGTCCCCGCTACAACGAAAAAGCCACTCTTAAGAGTGGCTTTTCTTTTTTTTAGTCAATGCAAGACATTGAAAACCAATTCTTTCAAAATTTCACCTTCGTTGATTGTCGGCGCATTGATTCCCTTACACAGGCCATCGGCCTGCCGGATGGCGTGAATGATGGCCGCCACTTTCCACAACGGATAGGCCCGTGCCGCCAGCATATAATCTTTGACAAAGTAGGGATTCACGCCCAATAAGGAAGCCAATCCTTTCTCCGATTGGTCCCGGGAAGCCTGCACCATCAACACTTTCGCAAAAAACTGGTACAATAAAATCAGCATTGGCGGTAGCGGATTGTCTTTGGGATTTCGGCTGAAATAATCGACAATCCGGTTGGACTTGACCACATCGCGTTGCGTCAGCGCTTTCTGCAACTCAAAAACATTGTATTCTTTGCTAATTCCGACCAACCGCTCCACCGTTTCGGCACTGATCTCCTCCCCCGGTTTCAAGTTAATCAATACTTTGTCAATCTCTCCGGCCAGTCGTTTCAGGTCATTCCCAATGTAATCGAACAGCATCTGGATGGCCTTCAGACTTACCTTGGCGTTCTGCTGCCGACAGTAATCGCCAATCCAGTTGGGCACTTTATCGTCGTAGAGGCGCTTCGACTGCAACAAAACGCCTTTCTGGGCAAAAGCCTTGGGCAACGACTTTCGCTCATCGAAAGCGCCTTTGTGGCACAGCACCAGTACCGTCGACGGCAAGGGCTTCAACACGTAATCTTCCAGCAGGTTTTGCGACGCTTTGTCTTTAAACCCACCAATATCCTGCGCCTCCTTGACCAAAACCAGTTGTCGGTCGCCCATAAAAGGGTACCGCCTGGCCATGTTTAACACCGCCCCGACATCGGTATCTTTTCCAAAAGCGATCAATTGATTAAACCCTTTTTCCGCTTCCGGCACAACCGCTTTTTCTAACTCATCCGCTATTTTATCAATATAATACGATTCATCGCCGTGCAGCAAATACACCGCAGCAAACTGTTTCTTTTTAATGTCTTTCAATAATTGGTCAATAGCGGGTGTCATTCCAGAAGTATGCTTGAAAATATTCAGTTTCGTTAAAACGGTAACCCACAGTTTGTTACCAAAAATCTAGCACTGTTAACTAATTGTCTACTAGCCACTGCCGAACCGCGGCCTTCAATTGCGGAAAGAACAACGCAAAACCCGATTCAAATGCCGCGTAATGCTGCCGCAAATCGTCGACGGCGGTATCCAGGTTAGAGGGGAAAGCCGTGCGGCGCGACATGCCCTTTAGCGACCGGTCAATGCCTTCCAGCGTGCGGTAGGCCGTCAGCCAATCCTGCTGAATCATGTAATCGGCCATGCGGTGGGCGGCCACCGGCAAGCTTTCCTGCCTCCGGCGAATTACCCCGTAGAAGTTCTGGACAAACCCTTCCAGTGGCTCATCCGCAAGCTGCGAAAACCGATTGGCCAGAAAATAATCGAAGAAAACATCAATGGCGGCCCCGGCATACTTCCGGCAGCGCGGCCTGACAATTATCCGTAATTCTTCAACAAGAGAGTGCGTATCCGTGAAGGAATCAATCTGCCGGTGCAGCCGAACACCCCGCTGTACCTCCACGGACAGTCCATGGCGCGGGTGGCCCGGGTCGCCTTTGATAAAGTCGGCGATGAAATTGCCAATCAGCAGATGTTCATCCCCTCCCGATAAAAAAGCGTGTGCTAAAATATTCATAATCGTTCCCTACAGATGCGGGTCGCCCGCGCGGCGGACCGGCTGCACAAAAGTCGCTTCGAAACCTTCCGAAGGACGGTACGCCTCTACTTCTACGCCAAATTTCCGCAGGAATTCAACGCCTTCATCCAGGGGAATTCCTTTGTAACGGGCGTAAGAATGCAGAAAAATCACTTTGGCAATTTTCATGCTGTAAATAATCCGGGCGCAGGAGATACAAGGCGAGAGCGTTACGTAGATCGTAGCCCCCTCTATGTCGGCTCCGTTCTTGGCCGCGTACAAGATCGCATTTTGCTCCGCGTGCAAAGCCAGGGAGCAGCTTCCTTTCGAATCGCGGGGGCAACCGACACCGGGAAATTCCTCGTCGCAGTTATGGGTTCCTGCGGGAGGTCCGTTATACCCAATCGAGATAATCCGGGTTTCTTTGGTCAATACGGCTCCAACCTGCGCTTTAATGCAGTGCGAACGCCGTGAGAGGTTTACGGCCAGTTCCATGAAAATATCATCAAAACGGGGCCGGGCATGAGTAGTTTCGGTGGTCATTAATTCAATCTACAGACGGTTTGCTTCTGGCCTTGCCTTTAAAAGCAGGCCAGAAGTCAAAGGTCAGCCTTAATCTTTGAATCAGTGCAATTCAGGCTCAAGATTTTTTGGTTTCAGCCAATCCGGGCGCTTCGTCACAATCCGGGCTTTCAATTCATTCAGCATGGAATAAAGCCCAAAATAGGTACGATTAATGTACAACCCGTGTTGCGAACCCCGCGCTACTTTCGAGTTTTTCAGCTCGTCTACCTTCGACAGGCTGTCGGCAAACGCATACACCCGATCAAAATAAGCATCGTCGCCAAAATCAAAAGTGGCGGCGTTGAAGGGTTCGCCCAGCATGGCGGTCATTTGCTTGAACAGATCGGTAAAGAATGCCTGCTCGCGGGGACTATCTTCCGATACGATAAACTCCAGGTTATGGAAAATTTCTCGCGTCAGCGCCTCATCCTCAAGTGTATCGCTATTGATGAGCCGGAAATAATTGTCGTAAAAAAACTCCGGAATCTCTTTAACGCAGCCAAAGTCAATTACGCCCAGGGTACCATCGGCCCGCATCAGAAAATTTCCCGGATGCGGATCGGCGTGCACCTGCCGCAAGTGGTGAATCTGAAAATCGTAGAAATCCCACAGCAATTGCCCCAGCTGATCGCGCACTTCCTGGGAGGGATTCGTTTTCAGAAAATCCCGCAAATGCAAGCCTTCCAGCCAGTCCATCGTCAGGATTCGTTTGCTGGACAATTCGGGGTAATAAACCGGAAAAACCAACCCCTCGATATGGGCGCAGGCTTCCGAGATGTGCACCGACCGGCGCAGTTCCAGTTCGTAATCCGTTTCCTCCAGCAATTTCGATTCCACTTCGCCCATGTACCGGTCAATGTCCCGCTCGTTGAGGCCCAGCAGCGAAATGGCCAGTGGTTTGGCAATCCGCAGGTCCGAACTCACCGAATCGGCCACGCCCGGATACTGCACCTTTACGGCCAGCTTCCTGCCTTCCTTCCAGGCCTGGTGTACCTGACCGATGGAAGCCGCATTGACCGAATTCATCTCGAACTGCTCAAAAAGCTGCTGGGGCGTCTTGCCGAAAGCCGTTTTGAAGGTTTTCACCACCAGGGGCCCCGACAGCGGCGGAGCCGAGTACTGCGACATGGTAAATTTATCGACGTAGGCACGCGGCAGAATGTTCCGGTCCATGCTCAACATCTGCGCCATCTTTAACGCGCTCCCCTTCAGTTCACTGAGGGCGTCGTAAATATCGGCGGCATTGTCTTTATGCAATTCATCCCTCGGCAAATCGGGCTGAACCAGCTTTTTGCTGTAATGCTTTATGTAGTTTCCACCGACTTTTATCCCGGCTTTCACAAACTGACTGGCCCGCGCAACCTTCGTCGTCGGAATATGATTTTGCGTCTTCATAGCGGATAAAATAAAGAGTGAAAGCGATAAAGGGTGAAAGAGCGAAGCTAGTCCACGCCTTTTCGCTTTTGTTCTTGGACAAAGACTGAATGCGATATAGGGGGAAAAGCGAAGCCAATTCACTCTTTATCACTTTCACTCTTTCGCTCTTTTACCTGTTTTGGTACATGAATTTGGCCAGGTCAAAAAGCGAGTCCAGCGGCGAACGGCCAATAAGATCGAAAGCGGTATTCACGGATTTTTCGATGGCCGTGTCGGTTTTCTCGAAGCCTTTGCTAACGTCGTTGATCCAGAAATCGAGCAGAAGAAGCGTCTGGGTCCAAAGTCCATCGGCGTACCGATTGGACAGAAAAGGACGCGGCTCTACCTCTTTGCTTTCGCGCCCTTCGGCCAGCAAATCCCGGGAAAAGTCGTAGAAGGCTTCTTTGAATGGTTTCCAGACGGACGAGGCCATCCAGCGTTGCCCCAGCCGCCCCGCTAACGGAGATCCCCGCTGGGCACTCGTTTCCCGGATTCGTCCGTAGCTAAAGACAAAGAAGCTGCGCTGTCCTTTGAGGACTTCAATCCAGGTGTAATAAAAGGCGAGTAGTTTTTCCCGTACCGAATACGTCTGGTACACGTCGTCTCCTTCTACCGTCTGCCGGGCTTGCGTAAAAGCCGCCAGCCAAATGTCGGCTTCAATGGCTTCGAAGGACGGATAGTGTTCGTAGAACTCTCCTTCAGTGATTTTCTGTTTTTTTGCAAACTGGTATACGGACGGCGGAGGGGTGCCGTGTTCCAGCACGTATTCTGTATAGGCTTTACGGATTTTTTCCAGTTTTTCCATATAAGGAAAACGTACCGTTTCACTAAAAAGTTTAGCTTTTCATGTTGACAAATTGCAGCGGAACTTCTTCTACCGAACGACGCAACAGCGCAATGACCGCTTGCAGCTCATCGATTTTTTTACTGCTGACCCGAACCTGGTCCTCCATCGCCTGAGCCGTTACTTTAGGATACTGGTCTTTAATGATTTTCAGTACTTTACGCTGCTGGTCTTTGTCCAATCCCTGCCGTACTTTCAGGTCTTTACGCAGCCGGCTGCCCGCAGGCGTTGCGTCCACGCTAAAATCCAGACAGCGACCATCCAGCCCTTGTTTCACAATTCGGGTCAATAAAATATCCTCGATCGATTTCAGATTCATTTCGTTATCCGTCTCAATCCGGATGTTTGGCGCTTTTTTGTCCAGTTCAACCGTGGTTTTGCTGCTGCGCAAATCGTATCGGGTCCCGATTTCTTTGACGGCGACGTTTACCGCATTGTCTAACGTTTGCAGATCTACTTTACTGACGATATCAAATGATGCCATACTTAACTAGCAGAATTAATGGGACGGCAAAGATAAACGGATAAATGTAATGGCCTCCACCGGAACGCCCAAGCTATCGTACGTTCCCTGAAGATTAAACGAAAATTCTTTACTCCCAACGGTCAACGGCTTTTCGGAGAAAATTGTTGCCGACCGTCCCCGCACCTGCGCCACCACCGTATTGCGGGGCACGGCGTGCACGATGGTCAGCCGCTGCCGGTTCTGCGCCTGGTGGGTCCAGCTAACCGATGCCATCAGGAAACTACCACAGCCCAAAGCTCCCCATAACCACGCCTTCTTTCGCTCCGTAAGCAGAACGATAAGCGACAGCAGCAAAGCCGACAACAACGCAAGCTCCAGCGGCGTCAGCACCAGACCCTTCAGAACGGAATAAGGCAGTTTTTCGGTCAGTAAAATGCTTTGGTTTAGCGCCCACATAGCCGCGTAAACCCCCATGCCGAGCAACATGGAAAGAAGCGGAATCCAGCTAACTGCCAGCAAAGCCATCGCCAGGATTAAAACCAGCGACGAAAGCGGAATCACCAGCGGGTTGGCCAGCCAGAAATACGTAGGAAACTGGTGAAAATAATAGACGCTCAGCGGAAACGTGGCCAACTGCGCTACCAAAGCCACGGAGGTTATTTTCCACAGCGAGTCGACCCAGTAGTTTTCAAATCTTAACGACTGGTACAGGGGCCGCTGCCACAAGGTTAGCCCACCTACCGCCAGGTAAGACAGTTGAAAACCCGCCGTTGTAATGGCGAATGGATCAATCAACAAAATGAGAAACGCCGATGCCGCCAGCGTGTTGATCATGGTGTGCTTTCGGTTCAATACCTGGCCCAGCAATATGAGGCTGAACATAAACGCCGAACGCAGCACGGGGGCCGAAAAACCCGTCATCAGCGCATAAAACCAAAGCAGGCCAAGCATCAGGGCAAAAAAGACGTATCGTCCTTTGTCGTGGTTTTTCAGAAACCCAAGCAGAAACGTCAGGGCAGCAAAAAGTACCCCCACATGCAGACCCGATACCGAAAGAACATGCACGGCCCCGGCGGCGGAATACGCCTGCTGCAACTCTGGATCGATGGAATCACGAACGCCCAGAATCATGGCTTTCACGATGGCAAACTCCTGGCCTGTTCCCACATGGTGCGTAAATACACTGTCCGCCCAGGCATTCACCGTAAACGCCAGCGCAGTCAGGCGAGAAGCGGGCGCGTAGCCGATCACCTGCCGGTCGGCGGGCCGCACGTACTGCTGGTGATAAATCTGCCGATGCGCCAGAAAGCGTTTGTAATTAAACTGACCGGGATTTCGAGGCGGGTCCACCGCTTTGGGACTTCCTCTAATCAGCCAGACATCGCCGTAGCGCGGTTTCTGGGCGACGTTTTTATCCAGATACACCAATACCGTTCCGCTCGCGGTCTGCCAGGAACTGTCGGTACGCACCCGCCGCACCGATACTTCCAGCCGAAAGGTTTTTTCCCGCTGTTCAGCCTGCGTATTGACCACCCCTTCGTAGGCCCGAATCGGTTGCTGGCTGTGCGTCAAATTGGTTGGATCGTTGGAAGCGGTATGCCGATAGGTCACTAACCAGCCTAATCCAGCCAGAAAAATCAACCCACTCAGTCCGCTCACCAGCCGCCCAAAGCTCCCCTTTCGCTGGAACAAGGCAGTCACTAGGAAGCTGCCGCCACTTACGCCCGTCAGAATCAACGCAAGCGAGAAATTGTCTTTTTTGTACAAGCATACTATAATACCTATACTTAAAGCGGTAACATACCGCACAAACGGATAAGCAGACCACCGATGCATGTTTAGATGGGATAAGCCGAGGAAGGTAATACCATTTTATAGTGCTGGATGCCACACTCGTCGAATTGCTCGCCCACGGCCTTGAAGCCAAAAGACGCGTAGAGGGGCATGGCCGTAATTTGGGCGTGCAGGTAAATTTTTTCGATGGGTTCCGGTTGCAGGCTAAATACATCGTCCAGTACGGCTTTGACCAGGGCCCGGCCTACGCCTTTGCCCCTGAATGCACGCAGAACTGCGAAACGCTCCAGTTTAATGCCGTTGGAAGTGGAACGCCAGCGGGCCGTTCCGCAGGGTTCTCCCTCGCACCAGGCCATAAAGTGACGGCTGCTGTTCTCGTATTCATCGTATTCGTCTTCCGCCGCAACCTGCTGTTCATTAACAAAAACAGCCTCCCGAATGGCAAAGACCTTTTTTAAATCATCGGGCTGGGTAACCTGAGTAACTGCAATCATACCGCTAAATGGTTCAATGGATCAGCAATCGCCGCGTAATTGTTTCCTTGCCCTTTGTTACTTTAACCAGATAAACGCCATTCTTAAACGTATGTAACGGCAAATCAATGGCTGAGCTGGGGGAATCGGTGTATTGCTGCGCACTAACTTGTCGCCCCAGAAGATCAAAAATGCCGACCGTGAAGGTGCTCAGGCCCGAAAACAAAACTTCCAGCGTTGTCTTCTCGTTTTTCGAATTGGGATTGGGCGACAGATTCACCGTCAACTGCTCGGGTTGGGGCAAAACCGTCACCGACCGGATCAGCCGGGCCCGCCGGGGGCTCGCTTCCAGGACGGCGCGCATCCGTTCGGCCTGGTTTTTGGTAAACAGGTTCATGCAGCCGTCCGGTGAATAGTCCAGGTAATTCTCGATCTGATTCCGGGTCCGCACGCCGTTGCAGGTCGAAAACCGTTCGGTACATTGGGTAGTTTGGTTCGGGCTCTCCGTGGGAGGCGTGTCTTCGCAATAATCCTCCCCACAATATGCATCGCCCCAGGTGTGCAGCAAGCCCAGCCAGTGGCCTATTTCGTGCGTTGCCGTTCGCCCGTAGAGATATGTGGGATTGGTTACGGTCCCGGTTGCATTTCCAAAGTTCTTGTAATCGATGATAACGCCATCGGTCAGTTCATTGCGTTCGCCGCTTATGCCCGGAATGGCCGGAGCCGTCGGAAACTGGGAATAGCCCAAATAATCGTTTCGCAGCGGGGCAACCCAAAGATTCAGGTAACGGTCGCTGGGCCAGTAGGCAATCTGCGACAGCAACAAATCGTCCTGGTAAATATCAAACGTACTTTGCTGGGGGTAATAATGCCGGGTAATGCCCGTCGAGGTGTTCCCACTGGGATCGAGCTTCGCCAGCACAAACTCAATGCCGGTATCCGCTCCCACCGGGTTGGTGTTAAAGCCACGGGTTCCTTCCCGTCGGCGGTAATCGTCGTTCAGTACCTGAATCTGGGAAATGATCTGCTCATCCGAAATGTTGGGATTATTGGCACCGCCTACCGTTCCAGCCGCGTTGTTGTGGACCACGTGCACCACCACCGGAATCCGGTACGTTACTTCGCCTACCCGCGCCCCTGATTTAGTGGCCGCTTTCTGGCGAAGCACGCCCTGAATCAGTTCATTCAATCGCTTTTGATCGGCCACCCGGTGGGGGTCACGCTGGCGAAGAAGCTGTTCATAAATGGCGGTCCCGCAACGCTGCGGGACCGCCTCCGTAGACAAAGACTGCGCCCTGGCCGTCAGAATTGACAACGCAAAGCACAGTCCTGTCCAAAATGCACTATTTTTCGGAGCGTTCATACGCTGAGATGATCTCTTTCACGAGCCGGTGCCGAACCACGTCGCGTCCGTCGAGCTCCACAAAGGCTATACCGTTGATGTCTTTCAAAATTTCAACCGCTTCAATGAGACCAGAACGCTGGTTTTTTGGTAAGTCAACCTGCGAGCGGTCACCCGTTATGATGGCTTTCGAGGTAGGACCCATCCGCGTCAAAAACATTTTCATCTGCATCGGCGTCGTATTCTGCGCCTCATCGAGTAAGATAAATGCGTGATTGAGCGTTCGTCCGCGCATGTAAGCCAGCGGCGCAATTTCGATAATCCGGTTCTCAATGTAAAATTTGAGTTTTTCCGCCGGGATCATGTCATCAAGCGCGTCATAAATCGGCCGCAGATACGGATCGATTTTCTCTTTCAGATCACCCGGCAAAAAACCAAGGTTTTCGCCCGCTTCAACGGCTGGCCGGGTAATGATGATTTTCCGAACCTCTTTGTTTTTCAAAGCCCGGACCGCCAGCGCAACGGCCGTGTACGTTTTCCCCGTCCCCGCCGGTCCAACCGCAAAAACAAGGTCATACTTGGCCGCCGTATCGACTAATTTCTGCTGATTAGCCGTTTTGGCCCGCACAATAACTCCTTTGGTTCCATACACCAGCACGTCATCGTCGGTTGGCTCCGTTGGGGCCGAAGCCGCGTCAGGCCGATTCAGGAAACTGCGCACATGCTCATTCGTCAGTTTGCCATAGCGCAGGTAATGCTCCAGCAACGAGTCCAGGATGTCCGTAATGCGGGTAATTTCGGGGGTTGTTCCTTTGATTCGGATTTCGTTTCCCCGCGAAATAATTTTACTCATCGGAAAGGCCGCCGCCACTTCCTTGATGTTGTTATTCTCGACACCTAGAAAGTCTATCAGTGACACATTGTCGAGTGTAATTACTTTTTCAACCAAATCGGTTCAATAGGTTTGAGGTGATACAAATGTTTTTGCCGGATCAAATTCCGGTAATTCCTTTAAGTATACAACAATTTTTCCAATAAATTATTTCCACGTCGTAGCGCAAATTGCAACTAATTTCGCACCGGGGACACGCTGAACCACGCCGGCTGGTTTTCTCTTTTCGCGGACGAAGCCATTTAATAAAAGTACTTGGGTATTTCTCAAAAAATAGCCGGCTGCGCGCAAATATTTTGCTAAAAATATAGTTTGTTTACATACAGACAGTTAGCGTTGTTGCTCGTCCAAGAGAATTGAATCCGGGGCACAATGGCATTTCTATTTCTTGCCCTTAATGGTTATACTTGCACTAACCTTATGGAAAACGGACGTCCCAATAACTCCCCTTACCGAAAGACTCCCGGCTCAATTCGCGACCGCCGAATGTCCGACGGAACCAATCAATACCTGGCCCCAACCGGATTCGGCAAGCTACCTCCACAGGCGCTGGATCTGGAAGAAGCGGTGCTGGGCGCGTTGATGATTGAAAAAGATGCGCTCTCCGCAGTCGTTGATATTCTGAAACCCGATAGTTTTTATAAAGAAGCACACCAGCGGATTTATAATGCCATTCTGACCCTTTTTGGAAACTCAGAACCAGTTGACCTGCTGACGGTGAAAACCCAGCTGGCCAAAAGTGGTGATCTGGAGATCGCGGGCGGGGCGGGCTACATCGTTGAGCTGACGGGCAAAATTGCGTCGGCGGCCAACATCGAATACCACGCCCGGGTCATTGCCGAAGCAGCCATCAAACGGGCGCTGATTTCGGCGGCTACCGAAATTCTGCGGGACGCGTACGAAGACTCCCAGGATGTCTTTAACCTCCTCGACCGGGTTGAACAAGAGCTTTTCCGGATTTCCGAGTCCAACATCCGGAAGAACTACGCCGACATGGGCAGCATCATGCGGATGGCCTTGGACGAACTGGAACAAAAGAAAAACAACCGCGACGGCTTAACGGGCGTTCCTTCTGGATTCAGCGCCCTCGACCGCGTCACGGCGGGCTGGCAACGCTCCGAACTCATCATCCTGGCTGCCCGGCCTGGTATGGGTAAAACCGCCTTTGTGGTCAGTGCCCTGCGCAACGCCGCCGTTGACTTTGGCCAGCCCGTTGCCATTTTCTCCCTAGAGATGTCGTCGGTGCAGCTCGTCAATCGGTTGATTTCGGCGGAAGCGGAAATTGACAGTGAAAAAATCAAAAAAGGCAATTTGGCCCCGCACGAATGGGCGCAGTTGCACCATAAAATTCAGCGCCTCACGGAAGCGCCCATTTTCATTGACGACACCCCAGCCCTGTCCATTCTGGAGCTACGGGCCAAGTGCCGCCGTCTGAAAGCCCAGCACGACATTCAAATGGTGGTTATTGACTACCTGCAGCTCATGTCGGGCGATTCGAGTAAGGGAACTGGCAACCGGGAGCAGGAAATCGCCTCGATTTCGCGGGCGCTCAAAAACCTGGCGAAGGAACTAAACGTGCCTGTCATTGCCCTGTCGCAGTTGAGCCGGGCCGTGGAAACGCGGGGTGGCGACAAGAAACCTCAACTTTCTGACCTTCGGGAATCGGGGTCTATTGAGCAGGATGCCGATATGGTTATCTTCTTATACCGTCCTGAATACTATGGAATTACGGCCGATGAAGCAGGTAACCCAACCACCAGCATGGGCGAAGTCATTATGGCTAAAAACCGGAGTGGTTCGCTGGATACAGTGCAGCTGCGGTTTATCGGTAAATACACCAAATTTGCGGACATGGATGGGTATTTCATGCCGCCGACCAACCCCGCCAGTCCTTTCGGGCCATCTGGCGGCTTTGACAACAACACGTCCGGTTTGAGTAATTTTGAGAGCGGTGGCGGCGGCATTATCAAAAGCAAGGCCAATAATCTTTCCGGTGGCTTTGGCAACATCGACCCGAACCAGCCGACTCCGTTTTAAGGAAGAATAGCCCTAAAAAAAAGCGTGACGAACTTTATAATCAGTTCGTCACGCTTTTTTGTTTTTAAGCCTTTAGCTTCGTTTCTCCAGCACGGCAATGTTTTCTACGTGGTGCGTGTGGGGGAACATATCCACCGGTTGCACGTCTTTTACCTGATACAACTCGTCCAGAATCGCCAAATCACGGGCCTGCGTAGCCGAGTTGCAGCTTACGTACACAATCCGTTGCGGCGCAGCCACCAACAGGTTACGCGTTACCGCTTCGTCCATGCCCGCACGCGGCGGATCGGTAATCACCACGTCCGGGCGTCCGTATTTGCCGAATAATTCCGGCGTGAGTAGTTTTTGCATGTCCCCCGCCAGAAACTCCGCGTTGGTGATGTTGTTCACCTGGGCGTTGATCCGGGCATCTTCCACGGCGGCCTCGACGTATTCGATGCCCAGCACCCGTTTGGCCTGACGCGCCACGAACAGCGCAATGGTACCGGTACCGGTATACAAGTCATACACCAACTCATTGCCCGTCAGGCCCGCCCATTCCCGCGTAACGGCGTACAGGCGATTGGCCTGCTCGGTATTGGTCTGGTAGAACGACTTGGGGCCAATGCGGAACGTCAGCGGTTGCCCGCTGCTGTCTTCCATCTGCTCCTCCATGTAGGGCTTTCCGTGAGCCGTAATGACCTGCTGGTCCTGATAGGAGTCATTTTTTTTGGTATTGATGATGTAATTCAGCGATGTAATGGTCGGAAAAGACCGGATCAAAAACGCCAGAATGCCGTCGAGCCATTCGGGTTTATCATACGCCACCTGCACCGTTACCATCAATTGCCCGTTGGAGGCCGTTCGGATAATCAGCGTCCGCAGATACCCTTCGTGCGTTTTGAGGTTATACATCGTCAAGTCGTTCCGAATGGCGTAATCAGCCACGGCCAGACGGATGGCGTTGGACGGATCCGGTTGCAGATAGCAATGCTCGATGGGCAATACTTTATCAAACCGCTTCGGCACGTGGAAACCGACGACGCGCTTCTCCAACTGCACGCCTGAGCGAATGTCGGCATCGGTCAGCCAACGGCCTTCGGTGCACGTAAATTCAAGTTTGTTGCGGTAATACGTGGTCGATTGAGACGGCATGGTGGGCCGGATTTCCGGCAATTCGACTTTACCAATGCGCGTCAGGTGATCAACCACCTGCTGGCGCTTGAAACGCAGTTGCTCGTCGTATTGAATATGCTGCCATTTACAGCCCCCACACAAGCCAAAGTGCGGACAAAACGGTTCTGCCCGAATCTCCGAATAATTATGTATCCGCTCGACAATGGCTTCCCGGTATTGCTTTTTCTTATTGACAACCAGCAGGTCTACCACATCGCCGGGGGCAGCCACGGGTCCGCCCGGACGGGTCTCAACAAAAATAACCCCTTCGGGCGTCCGCACCAGGCATTTCCCTTCTGCGGCTACATCATCTATTTGAACTCCTGTTAGTCGCTCTTCTGTTTTATTGTGTTTCCTACGCATACTCCTCAAAAATTCCGTAAATTAAGCACGCCTTAGCCGCAACTCCAATTATTACCATTTGCATGAAACACAATTACCACTTTCTTTCTTTTTCTCTGCTCTGTTTGTTTCTCCTGCTCGGGCTTTCTGAGCGGGTGCAGGCAACGCACATTGTCGGGGGCGAACTGGAATTACAATACCTTCGAAACCAAGGTTCTGCCAATTACCGAATCAATCTAAATTTATATTTTGACGAGCTAAACGGGAATCCCGGTGCCGAAGACCCAACGACCAATGTTTACGTCTTTCGCAAGTCGGATAATCGCCTGATGGGCATTGTTACTTTGCCCCTGGTGAACCGGCAAGCCGTTTCTTATTCGAATCCGGATTGCTCGATTTCTTCGCTCAGTACCCGGCTAATTCGTTACTCCTCGGACGTTTCGATCAATACGGGCGCTTTTAATGATCCACAGGGCTACTACATGGTTTGGGAACGCTGCTGCCGCAACGGAACCATCAACAACATCCAGAATCCGGGCGCGGCAGGTTCCGTCTTTTACCTGGAATTCCCGGCGCTGGTGCAAAACAACAACTTGTTTGTTAATTCCTCCCCTGTTTTTCGCCCGTTAAAAGGCGATTACATCTGCATTAACAAGCCGTTTACCTTTGATTTTGGCGCTGCTGATCCAGACGGCGACAGCCTTTCCTATAAATTGGTTACGCCTTACAATGGCTACAGTACGTCCCAACTTCCCAGCCCACCCGCTACGGCTAGCTCCGCTTACCCCGAAGTGCGCTGGGCGTCTGGCATCAACCTCACACAGGTTATTCCGGGTCCCCGACCACTCCGGGTTGATGCCCAGTCCGGTTTGCTGACGGTCACGGCCAGCCAGACTGGTTTGTATGTATTCAGCGTGGAGGTGAGCGAACACCGCAAGATCAACGGCAGGTACCAACGCATTGGCCTGGTTCGGCGGGATTTTCAGTTCAAGGTGATTGACTGTCCGGTAAACAATCCACCGAAGTTGATGATGCGTCAGAAAGGCGCAAACAGCTTTTATACGGAGGGATCGTTGGTGACGCTCTCTAAAACAGACAGCAAATGTGTGGATTTGTTTATCACCGACCGCGATGCCAACCAGCGCGTGCGGATTCTCCCTTTAACGGGAAATAATCAGAATATGGTCATTACGCCCCAGGAAGTGCTTATCCGCAACCCCGGCGATACCGTAAAGGCGCAGATTTGTTTTGAGCCCTGTGCGGCCCCCAATGGCCGTACGGTAACGATCAGCCTCCTGGCCGTTGACGAAGGGTGTCCCCAAGGCTTAGAAGATACACTCCGCATTCGGCTGCAAATGGAAGCCGATCCGAATCTGCCTCCCGACGTACAAACCGATTTGCCCGATAACAAAGCCACCGTTAAAGTCGGGCAGGCGCTGGCCTTCAACGTGACCGGCACGGACCCCGAGAAGGGCTTTGTTAGCCTGGAAGCCGTAGGCCGGGGCTTTACGCTGGCCCAGGCGGGCATGACCTTCGCGCCGGTTTCGGGCACGGCGACCGTCACCCAGAAGTTTCAGTGGACACCCCAGTGTAGCCAGGTCCGCAATCAGGAATACGTCATTGATTTTATTGTAACCGATACCTACTGCGATTTAAAACAACGCGATACGGTTACGGTCCGGCTAACGGCCATTCCTGAGACCAACAACAAACCAAGCGTCCGAACGACCCTGACCAATCCGCTGATTGAAATGGTGCTTTCGGTCGATGGGCAGCAAACACCGCTGGTTGAATTTGACGCCATTGCCTCCGATACCGACCCTGACCTGCTGAAACTGGCTTTGCAGGGCCTTGGCTTCGACTGGAAAGCAATGGGAATGCAGTTTGAGGATAAATCAGGACGCGGGCCGCTGACCTCGCCGTTTAGCTGGAAACCGGGCTGCGCGGTGCTCAATGGACAGCCTGAAGCAACCTTCGTGCTTGATTTTCTGACCGAAGATAACAGTTGCCTCCCCGACCGCTACGATACAACGCGCGTTACGCTGGTGGTTAAAGATAGTCCGGCGAATTACGACATCGCCATCCCGAATGTATTTACGCCCAACAACGACGGTAAAAACGACGTTTTCTCGATACCTGCGCTACCAGCCGATAATTGTGCCGAACAATTCAGGAAGATAGAAATCTACAACCGCTGGGGCCGGGTGGTTTATTCTTCGACTAACCGCGATTTTGTCTGGGATGGTACCGGCTACTCCTCCGGCCAGTATTTTTACCTGATCGACTATTCGAAGCGACAGTATAAAGGGCAGATCACCTTGATCAGGCAGTAACAAAAAAAGGACCTCCGCTAGAGGTCCTTTTTTCATGCAAAGGTGAAAGCTTAGTATGTTTTCGCCCGAATATTACCCCGGATAGCCCCCGTGGGTGCATTTTCTGGACCCGTCGTAAGATTCACGTACATCTGGTTGTCAAACAGGTAATTTTCCTGCTGTTGCGACAATCGTACCGTTCCCTGAATTGGTGAAGTTGCTACCGTGTTGAACGGAACTTGTCTAGGTCCAACCTGAGTAGTCAGATCAGCCATGCTATATAGCCCACCTCTGGCAGGAGTTAAACCCGAATACGTCACCGTATACGTTAAGGTCTTCGAGTTTTTGTTATAAGAGCCGGCAAACGTTCCTGTTCCAGGGGTAGTTGTCCGCGGAATGGTCTGGCTGCTATTGATCGTAGCTTCAAACTCCACGTTTTCGCGTTTATCAGGTGCATCATCATTGGTGCAAGAACTTAGCATCAACGTAGAGGCCAATAAAGCAGGTAGAAAGAACGCAAATCTTTTTTTCATAATGGGTGATAGTTGTGAAATTTCAATGATCGCAGCGCAATAATACTAACTTTAGGTAAATTCAGAAATGCTTAATTGAGCTGTATTTTCATAAATAACTGATTTGCCGACAAATGTTCCTAACTTTATTTCTTATTTTATTCTTAGGTTTCTTCGATTTGCCGTTCAATGGAGTCCATTGATTCAAATTTCCCATACGGTATCCCGGCGCACGTAGTACAAGCCATCATTCCAGTAAATCCGCAGCCAGATATCCTGACTACCCAGAATATTTACTTTATGCCCTTTGCCAATAATGGACGCTACGGGCGCGGCGGCGGAAGGTTGTTGCCGCAGAAAGACATGATCCCGGTTGACAATGCCTGATTGATACCGCTCAGTTAGATTTACCAGTAAGAGCAGACTCAACAGGTAAAGCAAGACTACCCATTTGTGCTGGCGCCGGATCGACTCCTGCTTGTGGTGCTTCATCCAAAAAATGCCAAATACATAAGCGCCCATGACGAGCAAGCCCATGATGGCGTACAAACCGTACTGCTTGTAGAACAGGTAAAAATAGTTCAGATCGTCCGTTTCGTAACCCATCAGGTTGTGTTCGCTGGCTACTTCGTGCATTTTTTTCAGAACCGCTTCGTCGGGGCGACGGTCAAAATAGCGTTGCAGGTAGTATAACAAGCGCGCTACGTTTCCTTCTTTTTCCTGCACGTAGGCTAATTTCAGCAATAAGGGATCCGTGACCGGCTGGTCTTGCTGCTCATAAAGGGTATAAAGTTTGCCAGCCGCCGCGTATTGACCCGTTGCAAACAAAGAATCTGCTTTTCGTAATAATGTGATTGGTGGTTGAGCAACAGCCAGTTGTGCCACCAGCATTAAAATAAATGAAAAAAAAGCGAATTTTTTCAAAATGAGAACTTGCATAAACAGTCATAAAATCCTACTTTTGCATCGCAATTCAGGGAAGGAAACGCACCCAAACTGAAACGCAAATATAGTCGATCTGGTAGCTCAGCTGGTAGAGCAATACACTTTTAATGTATGGGTCCTGGGTTCGAATCCCAGCCGGATCACCAAAAAAGTTAAAAAAGTAAAGTTAAGATTGCCCGTTGAGAGTGACAAATTAATTGCTGGTTTCAGTAGTTCATTCCTCTTCAAACTTCTTAACAAAAACCGATCTGGTAGCTCAGCTGGTAGAGCAATACACTTTTAATGTATGGGTCCTGGGTTCGAATCCCAGCCGGATCACCAAAAAATAATATTTTATCTCGGTATTATTATAATCTACTAAAGCTGCCCAACTCCATCCGGAAGTGGGCTTTTTTATTGGCCTTTTCAGCCGATTCGTGCACTTCTTCACTTCAGTTTTCTCGGCAACGCCCGCTCAGGAATTATTATTTCTTTTTTCAGGTTATCCGATTCCCATTGGCTTAAACCTAAATACCATTTTGCCCAGGTGTTTTCGTTATTTAGAAACATGAGAAAAAAACAACCGCTCCTACCACCGACCGAAGAAGAACTGGCTGAACAACGGCGACAGATTGAAGCTCTATTTCTACCGGATAGTGATCCCGTTATGACCCGTGAGGAAATTATCGTAGCTGTCTTTGGCTCCATCGACGAATTCAACAAGTATCGGCAGTTGCCCGCACTTTACCAGAACGCCGACGTACTCATCGATCGGCTTCAGGTAGAACTCCAGGCAGGTCAGATTAGCCGGGAGTATATTCAAAATTTTCGCCAGTCGGTTCGAAAGCCCTGACTAGATACTAGTGGCACCAGCAACAGCCTAAAAACTACTTATTTTTTACCAATAGTGTCCTACTTTTAAACGCATCACAGTCACAAGTTTAGGCTTCACAACTTAGTTATCGGCATAAATATTTTCCTAAAAATTCTTTAAATTTACCAAATACATCGGTAGACACTTAGTTATGCATGAAATCAGTTTTTGCTTACAAGGTTGGCGTTAGCTTCCTAGCGACAACTGCTCTTTATCTATTTATCGCGCTTCTGGAATGGAGTTTGAACCCAATGAACTGGCACCTCATCAGTCGCTTTGTTTTTTTGGTTTTAGCCGGAGTCTGGCTTTGGATGATCAGTACGAGCGAAATGGAAGATCCTGGCTCGCCAAACGCTTGAAACTTGATTCTTTTTGCCAGAACATACAACAAAAAAGCCGACTGTAGAGTCGGCTTTTTTGTTGTCAGAAACTGAATTCGGCTCTTTCGCTTACTTTTTCTGCTGCGAGAGGAACGTGATCAATGAAGCAAACTCTTCGTAGGACAAAGCGTTGGCCAGTCCGTCGGGCATCATGGATGTTTCCATTTCCTTCCGGCTGACAATATCGCTGGTTTTAATGGTCGATACTTCGCCCGCGATGTTCCGCATCACCAACTTATCGGCAGACTCCTGCGTAATGAAGCCCATGTAACTTTTGTTGCCTTTAGCGGTAACGAGCACCGTCGCAAAGCCCTGCGAGATGGAGGCATTGGGTTTAAGAATAGATTCCGCAATCTGTTCCCGCGTCATGATAGATCCAATCTGTCCCATAAAAGGTCCTTTCATGGTCTCTCCTTTTGCCAGGCTATGGCAGGCAATGCAACCCTGCTGAACAAAAAGAGCTTTTCCTTTCACCGGATCGCCTTGAATCTTCGCCATCGCCAGCATTACATCTTCGATGGACGCTTTACCAATCTGGCCCTTCTGGTTCCGAATTTTCTCCAGATCGACCTTGATTTCCTCTTTGGCTGCTACGACCTCTTCGCCGCCGAATTCGGTGATGTCCAGCCGAAGGCGATTGTTGAGATCAGCATAAAAGGTCTTTCCGGCCTCGTTGGTTTTGTTCCACTCCTGCATCAAGACCTCTTTGATCGCGGGAGACGATTCCCAAACCACTGCTTTGTAGTACGGACCGTGCGTATCAGGACGCGTGCTCCACCACCACGAACCATCGTAAACGGCTTCTTTTTTGTACAACCGGGCCAGCGTGTTTACAATGTCTTTCTTGAGCTTCTCGTCGCTCGACTTTGTATAGGCCGCAATCAAGCCATTTACCGCCTTGGAATCGTGCATGTACCGCAAGGCCCAAAGTGCCAGTGCTGAATTTTCGCTACCGATGGCGTTCACACAGGCGTCTACCGCATTCATGCTGACCAGCGCCCGAACCGCCAGGTGCGGCGGGATAATCGCCGAGTTAGGCGTAGCGTGTGGGCCTTCAGTTCCTTTTGCCGGTTCAACGAACGACGCAGGTACTTTTACCTCTAGCAGGGCCGGAGCCGCTTCAGCCCGACCCAAACGGCCCAGACCAATGGTTGCCGCAACCCGTACGCGTTCAGAAGGATCTTTCAAGCCCTGGATAAACGGCTCAAGGGGCACATTCTGAAGGTTATTTTTCCGATCTGCCAGCGCCTTTAAGGCAAATTCCCGCATGTCGCTTTCCGCAGTCAGTTTGACTAGATTGTCAATTCCGTTGGTTCCTGCTGCCTGCGCGTAGGTAAATAGTCCCGCCACGCGAATGTGCAGGGGCAGGCTTTTGTCTTCGGCAATTTTCCAGGATGCTTTCGCGGCATCTTTCGGACGAGTCAGCAATTCCTGCTGGGCGGCCAGCCGGGCTACCCCGCTCTCCGACTTAAGAATAGCAACCAGTTGTTTAACCGAGGCTTTTTTCACGTCTGGAAACGCTTTGTACTGCCAGTTTTTGGGAACTGCCCGCACCACATATCCTTTGCTAGGGTTCCCCGAATAACCCGCTCCGTCCCAAGCGGCCATATAAACCCGACCAGAGGCGTCTACATCAACGTCCGTGATTTGGGGGAGCTTGATGAACTCTTCTTCTTTTTGGGTAAAGCTGGCTCCGTCCGGTGTGACGCGGTGAATATAAAGCTGGTTTCTTCCCCAGTCGGCCATCATCGGCACGCGGTTGTATTTTTCCGGCCAGGTTGAATCATCCATGAACAGCGAACCGGTTCCAGAACCACCTCCTACGTCAACCAGGGCAGGAATGATTTCATTGGTAAAATGCTTGAACAACACCGGATAGCCGTATTCCCCCGACTGAATCTGGTGGCTAAACCGGATGTTCCAGCCGCCCCCGTCGTTGGTGTTATCCCGCGTAAAAACATTCATGTAGGGATCAATGGCTACGTCGTAGATGTTCCGCATACCGTGGGTGAAAACCTCCATTTCGGTTCCGTCCGGACGCACACGTACAATTCCACCGCCCAGTTGGGTCAATTTCTTACCAGTCCGATCGACGGCGTCGTGGAAACCAAAGTCACCGACGGCAATGTAAATCCAGCCATCAATACCCATGCGGATTCCGTTGGTGGCGTGGTCAGTCCCCCGGTTTTGCAGAAACTTAGGCGAGCTTATATTCTGGATCAGTGGTTTGGAGGGGCCATCGGCCACACCATCCCGGTTCTGATCCTCAAAAACAACCAGATCCATGCCGCTGGCTTTACCGGTTTCTTTCGAGAACGTGGTGTGCAGCACAAAAACCTGATCGCCGTTGGCAATAATTCCGCGTGGGTTATCCACCATCGCAAATTTGGTGTGCTGGTCTACTTTACCATCATTATTGCTATCTACCAATTTGATGATGTGTCCTTTTCCCGGCTCTTTTCCGAGGGAACCCATCATGTCTACGCCCACAAAAACGGCACCGGTTGGTGCCACAGCCAGACAGGATGGACTAGGCGTTAAATCAGGACCGGCAAAATTGGAAACCACGATTTCCTCCGGCGCGACCGCTTTAAACTGGGGTTTATTGAGAGAAGTATTTACTGGAGTACGCTTCCCAACGGGCGCGCTCTTCTCTTTTTCAGAGACGCCCAGTTTTTCTAAAATCCCAATTAGAAATAGGAAAACGTAAACCAGACTCAAGAAAACTTTTACCATACTAACAAATTTAAAGGTTACTGTTTCAAAAAATCCGGTACGAATTACGTTTACTTTGTCGATAAATTATAACAAAAACGATAGTTTAGTATTAATTTCTTTAGACGCTTTTGCGCTGTACATCCATGTCGCTGGAAACCTACTCCAAAACTCTTGCCGCATCCATTCCCACTTACCGGACGCCTTATTCTGCCCTTTCCGAAAACAGTGTGATTGCCACTCAGATGTTACCTGCGATGTAACGTTAAAGATATAGGGCATATTTGATTCTTGGAAGCACCAGAAACTTGTAGACTTTTCTACCCCCCTTTTTTGCTTAGAATACCCCCTCTCCGCCCTCGAGTCAACTATTAATATTGTAATAAATTTTTGACTAATGAACAAAGACCTTAAAAAGGTTCCTAAACCAGAAGCGAAACGATTTAAATTTCACCGGTTCGTTATTATCGGCATCGAACTTCTAATTGCCGGACTCATCATCTTTTTTATTCACTCGTACTGATCAAATCTACCTTTACCCTTACCCGGCCAATAGCGGCTTAGCTCTCGTATTCCAGCGGGCTTTCTTTCTCGGTTTTCCGGTGTTGCCGGGCGTATTCCGACGGCGATTGATTAAAGGTCTTCTGAAAGGACTGGCGGAAATGCTTAATGTCTTCAACGCCTACCTGCAAGGCAATTTCAGACACGCGCTGCGTGGTACTGGAAAGCAGTTGGGCAGCTCGCTTCATTCGAACATCCCGAATGAATTCGACGACTGTTTGTCCGGTAATGCTCTTGATTCGGCGGTAGAAGGCTGACTGGCTCATGCCCATCTCCTGCACTAGCGACTGAACACTAAACGCGGGCTCATGCAATCGGTTCTCGACTACTTTCATGGCCTTTTCCAGAATCTGCTTATCCTCGTCCGGAATGACAATTTCCGTCGGTTTCAGCAAAATCTGACGCTGGTAATACGTTCGGAGCTTAAACCGATTCTGGAGCATTGCCATGGTTTTGGCATGCAGAATCTTGGGATTAAAGGGTTTAGTGATGTAATCGTCGGCCCCAGTCTCCAAGCCTTCCAATTCGTGAATGGCCGACGCCCGCGCCGTCAGCAGTATGACCGGAATGTGCAGCGTTTTAGGGTGTAATTTCAACCGTTTGCACAGCTCCAGTCCATCGCTCCGGGGCATCATAATGTCGCTAATGACCAGATCCGGGCACAGTTCCAGGGCCTTTTCCCAGCCTTCCTGCCCATCTACGGCCAGATGCACCTCAAATTCCGCCTCAAACTGGTGCAGCAGGTATTGCCGAACCTCGTCATTGTCCTCCACAACCAAAATGCGCGTTGAACCGGGCAACGACACGGGTAGCTCTTCTTCCGGTACGGGCTCTAAAAAGTTATCCGTTTCCGGCACTTTATACTCTTTTTCTCCCGGCGATGAATCTTCGTAAAGATCCATGGGCGAAATGTGTTCCCGGCCAAATGGCAGACGAATGGTAAAAGTCGTCCCAAAACCAACTTCGCTCTGAACCAGAATCTCGCCCGCGTGGCGCTCCACAAGCTGTTTTACCAGCGATAAGCCAATCCCCGTCCCCATCATCCGCAGGGTTTCGGTATGCGATGCCTGGTAATAGGGATCAAAAATATTCGCCAAATCCTCGGCTTTCATGCCCATCCCCCAATCCCGCACCCGAACTTCCAGGTAGTTGTCCTGAAGCTTTCCGTTCGTTAGGGTTGCGGGCTGGTCCGGACGGCCTACCGCCTCCGCCGAAATGCGAATTTTACCGCCCGGCGGCGTATATTTAAAGGCGTTAGACAGCAGATTGGTCAGAATCACCTCTAGTTTGCTGCGGTCAAAGTAAAGGGGAACCGCTTCGGATGGCACCTCCACGGCGTAGTCCAACTGAAGCTCCTCGGCTTTTAATTTAAAAATTAAAAAGATTTCGGTTAGGAACAGATTGATATCCTGCTGGCTAACCCGCAACGCAACGTGCCCCGTTTCTACCTTCCGAAAATCCAGCAACTGATTCACCAGATCCAGGAGCTTACGCGTCTGGGTGTGCATCAGCAATACTTTGTTTTTCAGGCTACCCAACTGCCCCGCCGAGGCAACGAGTTCTTCCATCGGCCCTAAAATCAAGGTCAGAGGCGTCCGAAGCTCGTGGGAGACATTCGTAAAGAAGCGCAGTTTTAGATCGGTAACCTCTTTTTCTTTTTCGTTCTGGAATTTTTCAAAAGCCAGATTATTCTTCAATTCCTGCTGCTTGAGCGCCGTTCGTCGGTAGAGCACCATCGCGCTAATAATGCCTAGTGCGTAGAGCAGGTAAGCCCACCAGGTTTTCCACCAGGGCGGTAAAATCGTAAAGTCAACCGAAGCCGGTTTGCTGGACCACAACCCATCGCCATTGCTTCCCTTCACCAAAAAAGTGTAGTTCCCGGCGGGCAGGTTGGTAAAGCTGGCCGTGCGCTGGCCGGGATTCGGGTAAACCCACTCATCGTTAAACCCAACCAACTGGTAGGCGTATTGGTGTTTTTGGGGATTGTTGTAATTGATACCGACAAACTCAATCAAGATATCATTTTCCGACGCCTTGATGCGTATGTCCTGCGGGGTAGCAAACGGTTTGGTCAGCATAACCCGCCCGTTGATGGTATCACCGACGCCAACGGGCTGGTTCATGATGCGCAGCCCCGTAATCTGCATCAGCGGTGGGAATGGATTGGATCGGATGGCCTTCGGGTGAAAATAGGTGATCCCGTTTGTTCCGCCAAAGAACAGGGTTCCGTCGGCACTCTGAAAGGCAGATCCAATCTTAAAGGAATTGCTTTGCAAGCCATCGGTTACATCGTAATGCAACAATCGTTTGGTATCCGGATTGAACTGGTATAGCCCCGCCCCTCCGATCCAGATATTTCCCGCCTCATCCGATAACAAGCTTTCGATATCCGTTTCAGGCACCCACTGGCTGTACCGTTCAATCACTTCTTTTCCCTCTTTGTTCTTCACCAGGCGATGCAAACCACCGCCGATGGTGCCAATCCACAGCGTACCCCGGCGGTCTTTCAACAGCGGCCAGGCGTAATTGACGCGCAGGCTGTTCGGGTTGTTGGGTTCGTGCCGGAACTGGTTTAATAGCGACAGCTTATTCGCCTCAAGACGCAGCTTGATTACCCCTTCGCCCCGGGTACTTACCCAAAGGACATTCTCATCCCCCGCATACAACAGGGTTGTCGCTTCGTCAATGGGCAATCCACTGTTTGCCCGGTTGTGGGTTTTCAGGAATTTGCCCTGGCGATCAAACTGAAGCAGTCCGGCGTTAAAGGTAGCCACCCAGATATTGCCGAATCGGTCTTCCACAATATCTTCAATACTGGCCTGCTGCCAACTGTCAATGGTCGGCAACGGGGGCAAAGGTGTCAAGGTGTTCTGGCCCGTCAGCAGGTAAATTCCGTTGTGGCGGGTACCCACCCAAAGCGTTCCATTGCTGGCCTGAAAGAAGGTCGATACATCCACCCCATTCACATTTCCCGACAAGGCGCGATTGAGGTAGTTTTGGTATTTTCCCTGCGTAAAATCGTAGCTGGCAAATCCGTTCCGGCTTCCAATCCACAAGCGGTTGCTGTTGCGGTCTTTATACATCGCGTTGATGTAATTGTTGGCGGGCGTAGCCTGGCCGAAAAGCTGACGCCGCAACTGTTGGAACGGTTTGGTATTTAGCTTTACCTGATTCAACCCTCCCGCCGAGGTCGCAAACCACAGGTTGTGAAAGCGGTCTTCCAGGATCTGGTGCACCCGCACGGAATTGATGCTGTACGGATCGGTATCCAGCGGCAAAAAAGTATGCGTTTGCGCCTCGTCTACCGGCGGTGCCAGGGCCGTCACCGGGCCAGGCTTCATCAACAACAGCCCAAAACTGGTACCAATCCACAACCGATGGAAGGAATCCAGGTAGAGGCTTTCAATATCTCCGAAGGTTCGGCGCAGCGGTTGGGGCCGAAAATCCTGGCTCCGGGTGAGGGCCTGGCTGCCCACCCAAAAGACCTGGCTATTGGTTCCGATCCACAAATCGCCCCGGCGGTCAAGCAGCAGCGCCCGAACGCTTGATACCGAATACGAGGCAACCCGGGATGCGTGCAGCGAGGCGTTTTTTTGCTGAAGATTATTTCCCTGAAAAAGCCAAAGCCCCTTCTCGTAGGTTCCAATCCAAAGATTATTCTGTTTATCGAGGACAATGCGACTTATGGCATGATCGTGGTTCGAAGGCGTTTTTTCCCCCGGCTCTTTTACATGAATCTGACGCATGGCAGACAGGTTTCCCTGCTCGTCCATACGGAACACAAAGATACCGTACCACTGCGTACCTACCCAGACCTGCCCCTGGTTGTCGGAAGTAATGGCCGAAATGGTGGATTCGGTGAGGAGTTGAACCAGTTTCTGGTAGTTTGAAGGCACCCGGCAATCCCGCATGCTGACGAAGCGATCTTTCGTGACATCGTACCAGAAAAGACCTGCCCGCTCGGCACCCGCCCACAAGCTTCCGGCTGGCGTGACATGCAAAGCCCGAATCCGGTTGCTGGTAGCCCCTTTCTGGTCGTTGATGGGGAGGTCGTATTTTTTTAATTCAAAGCCGTCGTAGCGATTGATCCCTTTGTTAGTGCCCACCCAGATAAAACCCTGTTTATCCTGATCCACAACCATGGCATCGCTGTGGGCAAGACCCTCATTGACGGTAATGTGCTCAAACCTAAATCGATCCGATTCAGACTGTGATAACCCGGGAGTAAATAAGCAGCAGGCTATCCATAAACTCAAACAACAGTTAATTAACCACTTCATATGCTATGACTAATTTACCCCCTTTTTTTGACGAAAACTAACCTTTATCATCGGACAGGTAACATTATTTTTGCATTATTCAAATGATAGATTGAAGGCTTCTGAACGCCTGTAACCTTTCATGATACCGATGGGCTTTAGATTTGGCCGCTGTATCCACTGCTTAACTCTTCAACTTCCATGTTCATTTCGTTTGTAAAAAAGGCCACGGCTAGCCTCTTGCTGACGGGCCTGCTTGCCGCTCTAGTAGCCGCCAAATCCGTTGACCCACCCCGGCGAAAAACAGTCGCCCCGCCAGGTGATACGCCATCCAAACAGACAGTTTTCAAGCCCGGCCAACGCTGGTACGACACCAAAGGCGAACTCATCAACGCTCACGGCGGCGGGTTGCTCTACATCAATAAGACCTATTACTGGTTTGGTGAAAAACGCGGAAAACAGGCGTCTGAAGGCGTCAATGTCTATTCCTCGAAAGATTTATACAACTGGAAATTTGAAGGACTGGCTCTGGCTAAATCAAGCGATCCCAAAAGTGAGATTGCCCACGGTGGCCTGATGGAACGTCCGAAAGTCATTTATAACCCGAAAACGAAAAAATTTGTCATGTGGTTTCACCTGGAACTGCCGGGCCAGGGTTATAATGCCGCCCGCGCCGGGGTAGCCATCAGTGATAAAGTAACCGGTCCGTATCAGTACGTCAGCAGCTTTCGACCTAACGGCCACATGTCCAGGGACATGACCCTTTTCGTGGATGACGATGGCTCCGCGTATCACATCTACTCGGCCCGCGATAATTACGACCTTCGCATAACGAAACTAGCCGACGATTATTTGACCGCTACCAAACAGGACACGCTGTTGCTCAGCAAACACCGCGAAGCACCCGCCGTATTTAAACACCAAGGCATGTACTACATGATCACCAGCGGCTGCACCGGCTGGGACCCCAACCAGGCTACGCTACACGCCGCCAAGTCGCTGTTTGGCCCCTGGGAGTTTCTCGGCGACCCCATGAGAGGCAAGCTGGCGGCGAAGACGTTTGGTGGACAGTCTACGTATATCCTCCCGGTTCAGGGCAAAAAAGATGCTTTCATTTTTGTGGCCGATCAGTGGAAGCCCCGCGATCTGATCGACAGCCGCTATCTGTGGCTTCCGATTACGTTTGAGAACAACAAGCCGGTAATCGAGTGGAAAGACGAATGGAGCCTTAAGACGGGCTGGACGGAGCAACCCGCGCAGAAAGAAGTAAAAGCAACGATTCAGAAAGTAAATGACTACTGGCAATCGGCCAATCTGACCCACGGCAGGGCATTCTGGGACAATGCCGCCTACCATACCGGCAACATGGAAGCGTACTTTCTGACGGGAAACGAAGCCTACCGGCGCTATTCGGAGGCCTGGGCCGAACAAAACCAGTGGAAAGGAGCCAAATCGGACGACAAACAAGCCTGGAAATACAGCTACGGCGAAACCGACGACTATGTGCTCTTTGGCGACTGGCAGATCTGTTTCCAGACGTACATTGATCTGTATAACATCCAGCCGGGCCGAAGCGAAGCCGCGACCCGGAAAATTGCCCGCGCGCGGGAAGTCATGGAATACCAGATGAGTACGCCTAAATCCGACTACTGGTGGTGGGCCGATGGCTTATACATGGTGATGCCGGTGATGACGAAACTGTATAACGTAACGGGCAATAAGCAATACCTGGAAAAGCTGCACGAATACTTTACGTACGCCAACAGCATCATGTACGACGAGTCGGAAAAACTCTACTACCGCGATGCCAAGTACGTATACCCCAAACACAAGAGCGTCAATGGCAAAAAAGACTTCTGGGCGCGGGGCGATGGCTGGGTTTTTGCCGCCCTGGCGAAAGTACTGAAAGACCTCCCCGCCGATGCTCCCCACCGGGACGAATACCTCACTAAATATAAAAACATGGCAGAAGCGATTCTAAAATCCCAGCAGGCAGAAGGGTACTGGACGCGCAGCATGCTCGACGCCGAACACGCTCCCGGCCCCGAAACCAGCGGAACCGCCTTTTTCACGTATGGGTTGCTTTGGGGCATTAACAACGGGCATCTGGCCGAGAAAACCTACCTACCTGCCGCTCAAAAAGGCTGGAAATACCTCACAACGGTTGCCCTGCAACCAACGGGTAAAATCGGTTACGTCCAGCCCATCGGCGAAAAAGCCATTCCCGGTCAGGTCGTTAATGCCAATTCGACGTCCAATTTCGGGGTGGGTGCTTTTCTGCTGGCTGGTTGTGAAATGTACCGACACTTGGAGAAAAAAGCCGCCAATTAACCCGCGTCACCCAAGTACCCCTAGTCCCTTAAAGAAGTACTTACGCAAAACTAATCTAGGCTATTCAAAGGGTCAATGTGCTGAAAATCGGCTAGTTATTTACTCATTCGCTCATTGCTTTACTAGTACGCATTCATGAAAAAAATCGGTCAACTTTTATTGGCATTTGCCGTGGTCGTGCTGACGCTCAGTTCAAGTTATGCACAAAAAAAACGGGCGGCTAAACCAGCCCCCGTACCCAGTGACCGTAGCGTTTGGCTGCGGGAAATGGACAAAATGGTCAAGCCCGTACTTTACAATCTGGCTCAGGATAGTCTGCGCATTGCCATGCCTAAAATCACGTCCAATCGCGTAGACAACAAAGCCCACCGCATCGAAGTCCAGTACGTTGAAGTGCTGGGGCGGGTGCTCAGTGGCGTGGCCCCCTGGTTGCAGCTCGAAGGCGGTAGCGCCGAAGAAGTCGCGCTGCGGAACCAGTACCGGCAATGGGCGCTCCAGGGCATTTCCAACGCGTTAGACTCCTCAGCGAAGGACTTTATGCGTTTCGACCTTGGCGGGCAGCAGTTGGTGGATGCGTCCTTCATTGCTTATGCCTTCGTGCGGGCGCCCTGGCTGTGGGAGCATTTGAGTGCGACGGACAAAAACCGCATGATTACCGCCCTGAAATCGACACGTCGGTTCAAGCCGGTATTCTCTAACTGGCTGCTTTTTTCGGCCATGACGGAAGCCTTTTTCTGCAAGTATGGTTACGAGTGGGATCCCATGCGGGTCGATTACGCCCTGATGCAAATGGAGCAGTGGTACGTTGGCGATGGGATGTATTCCGATGGGGTTAGCTATGCTTTTGATTACTATAACAGCTACGTGATTCATCCCTTTCTGGCAACCATCACGGAGGTGATCGGTCAGAAAACCAACGGCTATAAGGACATGATCGCGAAAATTAAAAAGCGGAATGAGCGTTACGCCGTTATCCAGGAGCGCCTGATCAACACGGACGGAACCTACCCCGCTACGGGTCGCTCGCTGGTTTACCGGGGGGCCGCCTTTCAGCACCTGGCCGACATGGCCTGGCGGAAAGCCTTACCCAAAGAGCTAAGCCCTGCCCAGGTACGCTGCGCCCTGACCGCCGTGATCAAGAAAACACTGGAAAGCCCTACAACCTACGACAAAGGCTGGCTGACCCTTGGTTTGTACGGCTCGCAACCCGACATGGCCGACTTTTACAACAACCAGGGAAGCCTCTATATCTGTACCAACATCTTCCTGCCGCTTGGCCTGCCTGAAACCGATCCCTTCTGGGCCGATGCCCCAGCGAAATGGAGTGCCCAACGAATCTGGAGCGGTGAAGATTTTCCGCATGATCACAGTGTTAATTTAAAGTAAAATTTTTCTGCCGGAGTCTTCCCGAATAATTACTATTTATCCTTCAATGCGTTCATAAACTGGTTTTTACCGGGAAGGTTCCTGCTTTTTGGCAGGAGTCTTCCCAAATGCCCTTCTAAGCTTAATTACCCCCCTCTTTTTGACGAGAATCCCCCTTTTGTATCGAGGACGCCCTCGTTAGCTTTGTACTATTCAAATGATTTGTTTCAGTATATACTGGAGCTTGTCAATAACGTGTTTGATTTCCAAAATGGGAATAACGATCTATGAAAATTAAATGGTTATTTGTTCTCGGTGCACTGGTTACCTACAAGGGAGCTTTTGCCCAATTACCCACCTCTAAAAAAGGCGGCTTGATTGCATCCATCAACCGGCCTGTATCCCGCGATAAAGCGTTTGCTGACGTGACGGTTACAGGGACTATCACGGATGAGAAAGGCGAAGGCCTGCCGGGTGCTACGGTTACCATCAAGGGAACCACACTAGGCACCAACACCGATGCCGACGGTAAATTCACCCTCCGCATTCCGGATGGCACCAGCACGCCGACACTCGTTGTTTCTTACATCGGTTACCTTCCTCAGGAAGTAGCCATCGGAAACCAGACCGTTCTCAATATTCAGCTTAAGGGCGATGCCAAATCGCTGAACGAAGTGGTCGTTGTGGGTTACGGTACGCAGAAACGGTCGGACATCACGGGGTCGGTTGCTTCGGTTCCGAAAGAGCGCTTATCACAACTACCGGTTACGAACGTGCTTCAGGCGGTACAAGGATCGGTGGCCGGGGTGAACATCACCCAGTCGTCGTCCGTTCCGGGGGCGGAACCGTCAACCATTATTCGGGGTCAGAACTCGATCAACGCTAACTCAGGTCCGTTTGTGGTCGTCGATGGTATTCCGCTGAGCAAAACCGGCGGGTCGCTCAACGACATCAACCCGAACGATATTGAGTCTATGGAAATCCTGAAAGATGCCTCGGCGGTGGCCATTTACGGGACCAACGGCGCGAACGGGGTTATCCTGATCACGACGAAACGCGGAACAACGGGCAAGCCGGTTATTCGGTACAACGCCTACGCCGGGGTTGAAAATTTTTCGCATATCCTGAAGCCCCGAAACGGGGCAGAATACGTGCAGAAATACAAGGACTGGTTGTCACAAACGGGCCAGACCATGGTCAACCCAGTGCCTAACTTCGATGAGTTGGCTAACTACAACGCAGGTATCACCACCGACTGGATCAAGGAAGCCACCCAAACGGGTATCTTACAGGATCATAACCTGAGCATTTCCGGCGGAACTCAAAACGTGAAATACTTCGTTTCAGGAGAAATTCTGGATCAGAAAGGACTTGTAAGAGGGTTCAATTACAAACGTGCCAGCTTCCGGTCGAACCTGGACGTTGATGTGACCAACTTCCTGAAAGTGGGAACGTCTTTGTTCATGGCCAATAACAACCGGGATGGTGGTCGTACAAACCTGCTGAATGCTTCGGCCATGAGTCCGTACGGGCAAATGTACAATCCCAATGGAACGTACAAAATTTTCCCGATGTTTCCCGAGCAGCTGTACACCAACCCAATGCTTGGTCTGACGACACAACGCGAAGACAGAAGCACTAACCTGAACGGAAATGCGTACGCTGAAGTCAATTTTGACGGTCTGGTTAAAGGACTAAAATACCGTCTGAACGTGGGTTACTCCTACCTGCCCGCCCGCCGGGGATCGTACGTGGGACGTAGTGCCAATGACCTGAACGGAACGGCAACTACCTTCGCTTCGGAAACCAACAGCTACACCATCGAAAACATTCTGACCTATGGTCGGGATTGGGGAAAACACCACTTCGATTTTACGGGTCTTTACAGCGCCCAGCAACGGAAATACGTTCAGTCGGAAGGTCGGGCCGTTGGTTTTGTCAACGATGAGCTAGGCTTCTTCAACCTGGGTGCCGGGGCAACGCAGTCGAGCTTCTCATATGCGGATCGGTACGCGCTGAATTCGCAGATGGGACGGGTTAACTATTCGTACGATAGCCGCTACCTGTTTACGGTAACAGCCCGCCGCGATGGGTCGTCGGTATTCGGGGCCAACACCAGCAAATACGGTTTGTTCCCTTCGGTAGCCCTGGGCTGGAACATCACCAACGAAGACTTCATGAAAAACCTGAATGCGATCAATAACCTGAAGCTTCGGTTATCGTATGGTAAGTCAGGAAACGAAGCCATCAGTGTTTACCGCACCATTACAACCAGCAACACGGGACGTTCGCCGTTCAACGGGGTGAGCACCATCGGCGCGTGGCCCAGCAATCTAGGAAATGGCGACCTGCTTTGGGAAAATACACTTAGCCGCAACCTGGGGATAGACTTTGGTTTCCTGGCCAACCGGATTTCGGGTAGCCTTGAATTGTACCAGAACAACACAACGGGTCTGCTCCTGCAACGAAGCCTGCCGATTATTACGGGTTACGGCAACGTGTTTGACAACATGGGCGAGACCCGGAACCGGGGTATCGAGCTAACCGTTAATAGCCGTAATGTGACCAAAGGTGATTTCAAATGGGAATCGACGGTCGTTTTTGCCGCCAACAAAAACCAGATTCTGGATTTGTACGGGGATAAAAAAGATGACCTTGGAAACCGTTGGTTCATTGGTCAGCCAATCAGCGTCATTTATGACTACAAATTAGCGGGTGTATGGCAGCAAGGTGAAGATGCTTCTTCGCAGGATCCGGGTGCTGTGGCGGGTGATTTGAAATTTGCCGACTTAAATGGCGATGGAAAAATCACGCCGGATGGCGACCGCATGATTCTGGGCCAAACAGCCCCGAAATGGACCGGTGGTCTGACCAACGCGTTCCACTATAAAAACTTCCACCTGAATGTGTTCATTCAGACCGTGCAAGGACTTACGCGCAATAATGCCGATTTGACGTATGCCGATGAGACCGGCAAGCGGAACACGCCGGTTGACGTAGGTTATTGGACGCCCGAAAACCGGAGCAATGACCGTCCGTCCCTGGCTTACAAAAACCCACGCGGCTACGGTTACGCATCAGATGCTAGCTTTACCCGGATTAAAGACGTAACGCTGAGCTATGTCTTTGGTGCGAAAACGCTGGAAAAAGTGAAACTGGGTAGCGCAACGGTGTATCTAAGCGGCCGGAACCTGTACACGTTCACGAATTGGATTGGCTGGGATCCAGAAGCCGTACAATACGGACGTGGAATTAGCAATTCCGCTGGAAGCTGGGAGACTAACTATCCCGTAACTCGCTCGTTTGTATTGGGCCTGAACGTATCGCTTCGCTAACTGGCAGACTAAAAAGAAGAAGACAAAATGAAAAAATACATAACCATACTGGCTTTGTCGGCCACCGTGCTGGCAACCTCCTGCAAGGAGGACTTCCTGGATGAAAAGCCTTATTCCGCTTACACGCCGATTACTTTAACGGATTCACTGGGTTTTCAAGCCTCGCTGATCGGCTTATACAACCATACCAGTACGTATTTCTCCTGGTCTGATCGGCAGGGATGGCCAAGCGTATGGCAGGTAGGTACGGATATCGCCAATGCCACCGCTAACCAGGAAGGTATCGAAATACCTTATTACAACTATGCGTTGTTGACGCCAACCGACGCCGCCGCCAACCGTACCTGGAACCGCAATTACGTCATGATCAACATGACCAATACCATTATCAGCAGCATTGAATCGCCGTCCCTGACGGTAATCAGCGCGGTTGGTAAGGCCCGGATCAGTGCGGAAGCGAAATTTTTCCGGGGGTATGCCTACAACAACCTGGCAACCTTCTTTGGCGGTGTTCCCTTGTTGACGCAACCGCTGACCGCCCCGAAAACGGATTTCGTGCGGGCTCCGCTGGAAGAAATCAACAACCAGGTTATTAGTGATCTTACTTTCGCGGCGCAGAACCTACCCGATATCGAAAGCGTCCCGTCGAACACCAAAGGCCGGTTATATGGCCGCGCGAACAAGTTTATGGCCATGCAATTGCTAGCCGAAGCATATTTGCGCATTGGTAAGCCCGAACTGGCTGAAGAACAACTGAAAGCCATCATCAGCAGCAACCGGTTCAAACTGATCAAAGCGCGGTACGGCACCAAAGCGAGCCTTCCCGGTGATTATTACTCGGATATGTTCGCCTACGGAAACCAACGCCGCGTTCAGGGAAATACGGAAGCCATCTGGGTACTGGAGCAGGAAAACCCCGCAACAGTCGTTGGTGGAATTACCGACAACCCGCAACAGCGGCGGGTATGGGGAGCCGCTTACCACAACGTCAGTGGTATGGCTTTGTCTGATTCAACGGGAGGCCGGGCGCTGGGTCGTCTGCGGCTGAGCAACTGGGTTATCTATAGCCTGTACAAGCCGGGTGATATTCGGAATTCGCATTATAATTTCCGGAGACGGTATACGTACAATGATCCGACTAAACCAGCTACGTATGGCAAACCCGTTCCCTACGCTGGGCCGGACACCTTATTCCACCTGGCTCCGCACACGACCAAGTGGTACCAGTTTGACCCGAACGATACATTTGGATACGCCATGGTTAAAGATTTTATCCTGATGCGTTTGGGCGAAACATACCTGTTGCTGGCCGAAGCGCAATTCAAACAGGGCAAACTCGAAGACGCGGCGGCAAGCATCAACGTCCTGCGCGAACGGGCTTTCCCGGGCTATCCAGCCGTTGGTAAGGTAGCTGCTTCGGACATCACGTTGGACTTTATTCTGGACGAGCGGGTTCGCGAGTTGCTGGGTGAAGAAAACCGCCGGATGACCCTCATGCGGACTAAAACGCTGGTACAACGGGCCACTCGCCTGAACCGCAACAACGCCTTTAACCCCATCGTTGGCATCAACGAAAACAACCTCTTGCTGCCAATTCCGCTGAACGAAATTCAGTTGAACAAAGACGCGGTGCTGACTCAAAATCCGGGTTACTAAGCCGTTTTTTTTTAATAATTGTTTCTGGCCGGATGGAGTTACGAACTCTATCCGGCTTTTTTTTGGCTATTCCTAAACCGTTTTCTAGTTAGCTACGTTATTTTATTGGAATACTGCCATTTGGCAGCTACCTTAGTGACAATATTCATATACGATGGACTTACTACTCACAACCGAATCAAACGATAGCAGCTTTGGCCTCGTGGAGCAAGCCCGGCAGGGCGTCAACCGCGCCAAGGTGGATGAGGTGGCCCAATCGATCAGCCTGACCGACAAGGACATGGCGCGCATCCTGAACCTCTCCGAACGAACGCTCCACCGACTGCGACCCGAGGCCCGACTGGACAGCAATGCTTCCGAGCGGCTGTTGCTCCTGGAAAACCTGCTGACCCACGGCCTAGGTGTTTTCGACGGGCGGGCGGCGGTGCTGGGGCGCTGGTTGCGCGTTCCATTGGCTGAGTTGCGTCGCCAGACTCCACTGGACCTGCTCGACACGGCCACCGGCTTTGCGCTGGTTCATACCGTACTGGGGCGGATTGAGCACGGTATTTACGCTTAAGCTCCGCTATGGCCGACGTTTTGCCCACTTTACAACTGTACCGCCTGGTTAAAGAACGCTTCGTCAATACACCTTTATCCACGGAAGGCGCCCGCCTCTACAGTGGCCGCTGGCATCCGGCGGGACGAGGCATTCTCTATACATCATCCACCCCCGAACTTACGCTGCTTGAGCAGTTGGTTCACTTACCAACGCTGCCTTACGAAGACCTTCCCCGGCTCTTTCTGCTAACGCTATCGGTGCCTGACAACCGGCGAATCATCCCCGCCGACGAACTGCCTGCTGGCTGGCGGGACGAAGCAACGTTCACCCAAAATCACCAGTTTCTGGCTCCCTGGCTATCGGCTCCGGACGTATTGGCCGTGGGCGTCCCCTCAGCGGTTGTGTCTGAATCGCTCAATTACTTATTGCACCCGGCTCATCCCCTATTCGCCCAGATTACGGTCGAGAGCGCCAAGCCTTTCCCCGTTGATCCCCGCTTGTGGCGGAAAAGCTAGGTTATCGTAGGTAGTCTTCTCACTATTCCGAGTTGTTTACATGCGTTTGACCGGAGCAAAACACGTATTTATACCTGTTTACTTATTCATTTATAACAGATACATTTGACCTCTCTGGTGGCCATCCGTGTTCATCTATCTAGCCAGTATTTGCTCTACTAGTACCGAATAAGCTGAAAGCCGCCTTTGAAAGTGCTTTCGGGAGCGCCTTTAGAACTGATCAACGATGAATATAAACAGGCTTATAGCCCTTCTACCTGTACTTCTTCTGTTCTCCTGCAATCCTGACAAGATTGAGAATAAGATCGATTCACAGGGGGTAACCATCCAGTTATCCCCTGTGTGGCGAAGTTCGATCTCGGAGCAGACTAAGTACATTGCCGGCGGGATTGGGCAAGCATTCATGACCGAAAGAGGCATTTTGTTTCCCAAAGCAACCGCTCTCCCCCGTGACCCGCAACATGCTCGGTCTTACCTGGTCTTAAAAGATAAAGATACCGGCCAAGACATCTGGGCCTGGAATGATTATCTGACTAATTTCGAGCAGCTTGATATGGACAAAAACCGCCAGGAAGATGTCAACGGCACTTTGCTTTACACCAGCGGCAACCGGGGGTACGGCATTGACATGCAAACGGGAAAAACCATCTGGAAGACTACGTACACAGATCAGTGGGCCAGAGTAGCTACGGCCACTGGATCAGATACGTTTTATCTGACCCTCAACCCCATTGAATCCTACAATCAGAGTGCCTTCAAGCCTCAAATCAATCAGGGCGTGTTGAGTAACGGCAGTATCACTCGGCTATTGCCTTTAGTATTCGGGGCAGACAAGGGAAAAGAAGGGGGCGGGTATAAGGAATCCTTTGGGCAGGTGAATGGCATGAGGCTCCTGAAAATCAATGGAGAAGAGCATCTTCTGTTCAATTATTATGATTCCACGCCTCCCACTGCACACTGGTACACCCCCCGCCTATCGCTTTACAACCTGGCCCAAAAGAAGTTCGTCTACGAAGGACTACCCATGAAAGAAGCCGGTTATTTACTAGCGGTCAATGGGCGTTTGCAGGTCAACAACGGCAAGGTCTATGACTCCATGTTGCGCTACACGGTTTGTCATGATCTGTTGACGGGCAAGCAACTCTGGGAACGCGTCTTTGGCTCGCTCTGCGATTACCAGCTAGCCACCGAGGACAAGCTACTGAGCTACATCAGCGATGGGAATTTATACTGCCTGGATGCCAACACGGGGCAAACGCGCTGGCAACAGGAGTGCGTAGTGACCAGCAACCTGGTGCAGCTCAACGGGGTGGTCTACTACACGGCCAGCCAAAAGTTGTGCGCCTCGGAACTGCAAACGGGCAAGTTGCTGTGGAAAATCGATTCGCCGGATTCGCGCCAGAACTCTGAGGCTCGTTTCCGGGGCTTTGTGGCGGTGGTGCCGGGCAAGAACGGCCAAAAAGGGCGGGTGTACGCCCACACGGGCCTAAATGCCTATTGTTACGAAGCCATTCGGTAACGAAAGTTAGCCGAGGCTCAATCTACCGTAGCAATCACGCGTTGGTAGCGCGTCAATGAGGGCGTTTTGGTATCGGAGACTTCCAGAATCAGGTGAATGGTTTGCCCCGTAGCGGCGTCTTTGGGCACCGTGAAGAATGCTTTGGCCTCGTTGGCTTTTTGAAGGGTTATTTTTCCTTTGTATGTATCCACTTCCTCATAGTGCCACCAACGATAGCGCAACGCGTCGCCATCCGGGTCTTTAGCCGACCCGCTGAGTGCAACGGTCTGCCCCGGTTTCACCCGCAGGTCGCGCGGGTGATCAAGTTTAACGACCGGCGGATGGTTGGCCTCTTTGTAGGATTTAACGCACCAGTCGGCACGGGCAGCAAAATCATTCTGCAAAACCGGCACCCAACGCGTCTGCGGATACGCCGCATCCTGCTTTTGGGTATAGGGATTATAATCCGTTACGTGCTTGCCATCCTCCCAGCGGTAGGGATTTGCCGGAGACGGCACCATGCGGCCACCCCAGCCACCATAAGCCACATTTTCGTCGCTCCGTAGGCCTACGTCAATCAGGTAGAAAAACGCGGGCGAATCCCCTTCCGAAATAAAGTCATACTGGTTGCGACCATATTTTTGGGCTTCTTTCAAATCGCCGTGCGTGTGTTCCGGGTCGCCGGGCAACTGCTTCCCATCACCCCACAGGTAATAGTCCTCCAGAAGCGGACCGTGCTTAAACCGGATATTTTCGGTAAACCATTTCCCACCCAGATACGATTGCAATTCCGTGGGGACAACCCGGGGCCATAAATAAGCGAAACTCCAGAACTGATCTGAATTGTAAAGCACTTTGATCTGCGGCCAGTTGGGTGCAATGTATTTCTGGTAAGTAGCGTCCTGGTCGAGTACGGCGTAAATAATGGCTTTATCGGATACTTTTTTCCTGATTTCCGGCCAATTGGGCTTTCCTTTATTCTCTTCTTCAATCGACTTAAGGGCCCGGGCGACGGTATTGGTTCCGCCCCAGATTTGCAGGTAAACAGGCTGGGAATTATTGTCGAGCAGCACTTTCTTGATCCAGTCGGACCCTTCGGTATTTCGGCTCATTTCACCCTCAAAATCAATGTTACCCACCCTCACTAGCCCCCGCAAATAGTCTGGTGTCGGGAACCCCGTCGCGTGCTTTGAAAGGTTGGGATAAACTTGGGCATATTTGTCAATATATGCCTGCATCCAGGTTGTGCCGGGCCACCTTAATTCGGTTCGCTCCCCGTACCGTTTGGCGGTATTTTCCATCTCCGAGGTAAACTTGGTCCCTTTCCCGTCGCCTTTGTAGTGCCACTGCGAGCTACTGTATACCAGGCCTTCAATAGCAAATTCATTGCTGTAGAGCAACATACGGACAAAAGTATCCACGTCGTCCACCTCGCCGTCGGTGGTGATAATGGTTCGGGGTTTAGCTGACCGGGATTGCGCGTATGCCGAAAAGCGGCCCTCCCACAACAACACGACAGCAAGAAGCGCAAGTAAAACCACTTTTTTCATGAGACAGGATTAAAGGTTGGGCGTTCATGGCTGAGCGTGGATAACCCGAATTACTTCGTACCAAGCCCAACCAGAAAACAGGGAACAAGATCCGTAAAGGTAGCGATCGCCCGTTGATGAGCAATAGGCACCTTCAGTCTGAGCGTTTCAACAAAGTCACTTTGAGCTTTACAGCAAAGTAGCTCGTAAAATTCTGGCCGAACTTTGTCGAAACTTAAAAGAAATGACCATGACAAAAGTTTGGTTTATAACCGGTAGCGCCCGTGGATTGGGCCGCAGCCTGACCGAAGCCGTGTTGGCAACAGGCGACCTGGTGGCGGCTACCGCCCGCCACCCCGAACAATTGAAAGAGCTGACCGCTCAATACACGAATCAGATTTTATCGCTTTCGCTGGATGTGACGGATCAAGAGCAAATTCATGCGGCGGTTGAAAAAGCCCTATCGCATTTCGGGCGCATCGACGTCTTGGTGAACAACGCCGGTTTTGGCATCACGGGGGCTGCCGAAGCCTTCACCGACGAGCAGGTACGCTCTCAGTTGGAAACGAACTTGTACGCCCCCATCGAGATCACGCGCGCCGTGTTGCCCCAGATGCGAAAGCAGCGTTCCGGTCGAATTTTGCAAATCAGCTCTATCGGCGGTCGGGTCGGTAACCCCGGCGTTTCCATCTACCAGGCGGCGAAATTTGGCCTGAGTGGGTTCAGCGAGGCCCTCGCCAAAGAAGTAGAACCATTGGGAATTTACGTCACCTCCGTCGAACCGGGCGGTTTTCGCACCGATTGGGCGGGGTCTTCCATGACGTATGCCCCCAGTCTGGAAGGCTACGAAACCACCGTTGACATACGAGCCAATTTCATTAAAAGCGGCACTTATGTACCCGTGGGCGACCCCGACAAAGCCGCCAAGATCATGATCGACCTTGTAAATCACCCCGAGCCGCCCGTGCATTTGGTGCTGGGAAGCGAAGCCATCGGGATTTTGCAAAGCGCGGATGCCGCCCGCTCCGCCGAACAGGAAAAATGGTTGCCCGTCAGCCTTTCCACTGACCACGATGATGCCATCGACTTTCTGGCTACTAAAGAAGGCCAGTGGTATACCCGACAAAAGAAATAATAAACTGTCGAGCAAATTGAGGGAATCTGGAACCGGAATTGTTTTGGAACGATTCCGGTTTCGCTATACAAAGCCCGATTCAGATGGAACTTGTTGAGCCTAAAAGCCTGCCCCAAATCCTGTACTCCTGCTACGTGGCCCGCAGCCGGGAAGGTGAACAGTTTGTGCCCGAACACATTCTCAGCTACCAGATTGCGGGGGAAATCGCTGTCAACGACGGCACAAAAGAACAAACCTTTAGGGCCGGCGATTTCCGGTTTCATAAGCGCAACCAGCTCGTTAAATTCGTTAAATACCCGCCCGAAAACGACGAATTTAAGGCGTTATCGATTTATCTGGATCAGGAAACCCTGCGCAGCTTCAGCATGGAGTACGGGTATAAAGCCGAAAAACCATCAGAAGGAGAAGCCGTTTTAAGGTTAAAGCCGCACCCGTTGTTGAAAAGCTACCTGGAATCACTGGCCCCTTACCAGCAGCTAAACCCACCCACCGACAAAAACCTGCTTGCCTTGAAGTTGCGGGAAGCAATTCTGGTCTTGTTGCAAGCGGCTCCGGAATTGAAGGAAGTACTGTTTGATTTCACGGACCCCGGCAAAATCGATCTGGAAGCGTTCATGAACAAAAATTTCCACTTCAACGTGGAATTGAAGCGCTTTGCCTATTTGACGGGTCGCAGCCTGGCGACGTTCAAGCGGGATTTTGAGAAGCAATTTCACCTATCGCCTGGCCGCTGGTTGCAGCAGCGCCGGTTGCAGGAAGCACACTACCGCATTAAAGAAAAAGGAGCCATGCCGTCGGACGTTTACCTGGATCTCGGCTTCGAAGACCTGTCGCACTTTTCGTTTGCGTTTAAAAAAATGTACGGCGTCGCTCCTTCTAAATTACAATCCTAAACCCCGTTAATTGCTTATCCTTGTGGCCACGATCAACCACGCACGATAGTCGCTTGGTTTTTTTTACTCATACCCACTGGCCGAGCCATTTGCCTATCTCCCATTGATTTTGAACCTGTTGAACGAAGTTCTGAGAGGCCCGCAAGCGTTGTACATCTTCTTCTATCGCTGAAATTAACGCCATCTGAAAAAATGATTTAGCGAGCCCACTGGCTCTTATTTTGGGGGAGCGAAATAGGATATTTACTCAATTCTGCTTTTTTTTAGATTCAATTAAAGCAAAGTGCTTGAGCACCTTACTCTTAAAAGGTTCGCCCAAAGCCTACTCTCTGATAGCTAGACCCGAACAAAGGAATTTTCAAAACGCCAAGTAACGAGTTAAATGATCCTACTGAATGAGACAGAATCGACGGAGCAATTTCTGGCCGGTGGCGGCGAAATGGGGAAATTGATCCGGTCGATGGACTGGTCGCAAACCCCGCTGGGGCCCGTTTCTTCCTGGCCCCAAAGCCTACGCACCTCCGTTAGTCTATGTCTCTCCTCCACGTTTCCCATCCTGATTGCCTGGGGTCCGGAAACAATCCAGATTTATAATGATAGCTACCGGCCCATTTGCGGCGCCAAACACCCCGAATCCATGGGGCAAAACTTTAGGATTTGCTGGGAAACGGCGCTACCCGTTGTAGGCGATGCCTTTACCCGTGGGCAGGAAGGCGAAGGAACCTACATCAAGGACCAGCGCATGTTTCTGGACCGATACGGCTATCTGGAAGAGGCCTTTATGACGTTTTCCTTCGCTCCGATTCGGGATGAATCGGGCAATGTCGGGGGTATTTTTCACCCCATTACCGAAACGACGGATAAGATGTTGAGTGCCCGCCGAACCCAAGTGCTGCGCGATGTGGCCGCACTGACCGGGCAGGCCAAAACCAATGCCGATATTTATACCAGCTTCGCCGAATCAACCACTGATTTTTCGCTGGATATTCCTTTCCTGCTATTTTATGAACTTCAGGATGAGGGGCACTATGCCCGGCTTGTTCAGACAACCGGCCTTACGGAGGAGTACCCTGTCGCCCCTGATTATCAAACGCTTGAAGTCACTAAAACCCCGTGGCTGGCGGATCTGTCGCAATCGACCATTTTAAAAGAGCTGAACCAGACGCTGGGCGTACTGCCGGGCGGTGCTTACCCGGAGCCCGCTAATCAGGGCGTGTTGTTACCCATCCATATTTCGAATAAAAAGCAGCCTTTTGGTTTTCTGATTGCGGGCGTGAGTCCCCGGCGGGAGCTTGATATGGATTATCTGAACTTCTACGCTTTGCTGGGAAATACGTTCAATACCGCCTTCTCGAATGTCTACGCCTACCAGGAAGAGCAAAAAAGAGCCGAAGCGCTAGCGGCCATCGACCGCGCCAAAACAACTTTTTTTAGTAACATCAGCCACGAATTCCGTACTCCGTTAACTCTGATGCTAGGGCCACTGGAAGAGTTGCTGCGGGATAGAAACTTACCGGCCTCGGGCTTTCAGGAACCCATTGAGACAACCCACCGCAATGCGTTACGGCTGCTCAAGCTGGTAAATAACCTGCTGGATTTCAGTCGCATTGAAGCGGGGCGCGTGCAGGCGCTCTATCGCCCGACTGACCTGGTCAAGCTCACAATTGATCTGGCCAGCAGCTTCCGTTCGCTGATTGAAAAGGCGGGGCTGGCCTTTGTGGTTGACTGCCATCTGTTGAATGCTACGGTATACGTCGATGCCAGCATGTGGGAGAAAATAGTCCTTAATCTTATTTCTAACGCGTTTAAATACACCCTGGAAGGCCGTATTCACGTTCAGCTAACGCCCGAAGAGGGAATGGCGGTGCTGCGGGTTTCGGATACCGGCGTGGGCATTCCGGAATCGGAGCTTCCCCACATGTTTGAGCGCTTTCACCGGGTAGAAAATGCCGGGGGCCGGACCCACGAAGGCACGGGCATTGGGCTTTCGCTGGTCAATGAGCTGGTTCTGCTCCACCACGGCACCATTGACGTAACCAGCGTGGAAGGCGCAGGAAGCACATTTACCGTCCGCATTCCGCTGGGGAATAGCCATTTACCGACCAACCAGATTCTGGAAGACGAAGCCAACGACGGCATTACCAGCCTTGCTGACGCCTTTTTGAAAGAGGCTGGCACCATGCTTTCGGGCGATATAGAGGCTAATCAGGACACACCCACGCTCAGTGATGGCGAAGCTGATAAATCGACCCGTATCCTGATTGTGGACGATAATGCCGACATGCGCACCTATCTAAATCGGCTGCTGGAGCCTTACTTTACCATCCAAACGGCTGCCAACGGTGCTGACGCGCTCCAGCAAGTAGCCATTCATAAACCCCAACTCATCCTAAGCGATATGATGATGCCGGTGATGGATGGCAAAGAGTTGCTTCACCGGATTAAAATGAATCCGACAACGGCCCATATTCCACTTATTTTTTTATCGGCTAGAGCTGGTCAGGAAGCCCGCATTGATGGACTGGAAGCCGGTGCTGACGATTATTTGGTGAAGCCATTTTCGGGAGCGGAATTATTATCGAAAGTGCGCGGGCAAGTCAATCTGGCGCAAACCCGTCGCCAGGCCGAAACACGTCTGCGAAATCTGGTGAAGCAGGCTCCGGTAGCCATGCTGCTGGTGAAGGGGGATAATCTGCTCATTGAATTGGCCAACCAGGCCCTGTTGGACCTGCTGTCTCACGACGAACGCATTATTGGCCAACCACTTGAAACAGCCATGCCAGAACTTTTGGGCAATCCGCTGCTGGAGCGCTCCCGGCAAGTTTTCAAGACCGGAGAAGCTTATTATGGCTGGGGCGAAGAAGTGCCAACGAGCCGCTCGGGGCGTCAGGAAATTGGGTATTTTAACGTAACGTTTACGCCTTATTACGAGGGCGAAACCATCACTGGGGTCATGCAAATGATTACCGAAGTAACCGAACAGGTGAAAGCCGCTCGCCAGATTAAAGAAAGTGAAGCACGTTACCGGCAATTGGCCGAAAAACTGGACATACGCGTTCAGGAGCGTACGCAGGAACTGGAAGACGCCAACACCGACCTGCGCCGCTCCAACGAGAACTTGCAGCAGTTTGCTTACATTGCCTCCCACGACTTGCAGGAGCCCCTGCGTAAAATTCAGTCATTTGGCGATTTGTTGAAGAGACACTACGCCGACCAGTTAGGCGAAGGAGCGGAACACCTGGAACGCATGCAGACCGCCGCAAGCCGTATGTCCACCCTCATCCGCGATCTGCTTCTCTTTTCGCGCATTGCTACCCGGCAGGATGTCCGGACAACGGTGCCGCTGATCCACATCATCAATACCGTTTTGCTGGATCTGGAACTAACGATTCAGGAAACGGGGGCAATCATCGAAATCGACCCTTTGCCAACTGTGCTGGGCGATCGATCGCAGTTGGGCCAGTTGTTTCAAAATCTTTTAAGTAATTCGCTGAAATTCAGACAATCTAACCTAACACCCCGGATTCAAATTCGCTGGGAAATCCTGGCAGCTTCGGACTTACCGCCCACGGTAAAGCCAACTCGGCAGGCCGGAACGTACCACCGCCTGGAAGTAATCGACAATGGGATTGGTTTTGAGGAGCAGTACGCCGACCGCATCTTTCAGGTTTTCCAGCGCCTGCACGGAAAGAGCCAGTATGCCGGAACAGGAATTGGCCTGGCGATTTGTAACAAAGTAGTTGCCAACCACGGCGGGGCGATCACCGCCCGCAGCCAGCCGGGACAGGGTGCCACGTTCAGCGTCTACTTGCCCTCCTAGGCTTATTTCGAAAGACGTAAAAACTTTCCCATAAACGACCAGGGCGTGTGTGAGCTCTGGTCGTTTTTAGCTTCTTTCGCCCGGTTCAACGCGCCCAAAAAAAGGTAATATCCCTGCGCATGCCATTGCTTAAATCGCTCGCTCCCAACGGGGTCATACTGCGGCAGAAAATCAATAAGTCGACTGATATCAAATGAATTAGCGGCGATTCCCGCCCCAATCCGTTGCCCATCGAGCGCATTGCAGGCTTGCTCAAAATGATTGGGCTGGGGTATCATCAGAACGGGTTTTCCCAGGTAAAGCGCTTCACAAACGGCCTCAAAACCAGCCGTCGTAATAACGGCCCGAGCGCCTTGCATCGCCTTTAGAAAATGGGTACTGCTAATGGCGTGGTACTTCAGTGTATCATCCACTTTTTCCGCAACGGCTTTGGCATCCGCATGAAAACAGCGCAAGGAAACATCCGGCCGCTGGTGGTGGGCTTTCACCAATTGCGTCACCAGCGCCGACTGGCTCACGTAAGTCAGTACGTAATCTCCCGAAACAGGCTTAAGATCAAGCACTTCCTGACGCAAAAGCGGAGGCACTACCCGCAATCGCCGACGCGGGACATTAAGCTGCCGATCAAAGGAAAGTGCCAGCAATTCGTGCGCTCCCCAGGCCGTTAGTTGGCTATTTAGCCGGAATAACCAGCGGTGCCACCGTTTCCCCGCCGGAAACAGAAAAACCGGATGGAAAGACAGGTACTGGTGCGCAATGCAGATCATGGGTGCTGCCGGACGGTAGTAAGCGTAGGTCAGCCCGCCCAACAACTCGTAAAAATTAATAACTACCTCTGGCTGCTGTTTTTCGATTTCGTCCCGGATGGCCCGCATGCTTTTCCAGAGCGCCGGACTTTGGCTGAGGCCGCGAAAGAGTGTTTTAACCGGATCCAGGGCATTTGTTACGGAATTATACACCAAGGCCGGACTGGTGAAAGGGATGACCGGGGCATTAAACTTCTCGGCGAAAAATTGGGGAACGGGTCGGTTTTCTGCCACGCCGACCATTGCGCCCACCACGGTATGGCCCGCCGTTTCCACCAGTTGACAAAGAGCCAGCGCCTGGGTCAGATGCCCACGACCTTCACCCTGCACTAAAAAAAGAATACGCATAATGTTGTTCATCGGCTTGCTTTCAACGCCGGGCGAAACTAGTATTCTTCTATAAAGTCATGATTACGGGCACGTTACTAAATCACGAACCTTTTTCGGCGTCCGGCTCTTTCTTAAACCGGTACAAATAAGGTGTTTTATGCGGCGTACCTACCCGGCGTTCCGCGAGCCGTTCTAAAGCCGTTGAGGCCATCATTTTGCGGTAGAAGTTGCGGGAGTCCAGCGAGTGGCCTAAAATGGTTTCGTGCAACCGTTGCAGTTCGGGAATCGTGAAGGCTTCCGGCAATAAATGGCCCAGCGGTTGTTCACTAAGCTGCTTACGCAATGACCCGAGCGCCACATCAATAATCTGGTTGTGGTCGAAAAGTAAGGCGGGTAATTCATCCAGGCTCCACCAGCGGCATTCCTCGGTCAAAAGATCGGGCATAGGAACCACTTTGGAGTGCTCTACCAGGGCGTAGTAACCCATGGAAATGGTGCGCTCCGACCACTGCACGCCCTGAATCGGTAGGTTTATCTTTCGCCAGGTTTCTTCCTGGTTATAGCGCTCTATTTGCCCAAAAACGTGAAATTGTCGGAGGTAGAGTGCATACAGACCCGTCCGTTCCTGCATAATCCGCTGGGCTGCGTCATCGACGGATTCTGTTTTTTTGATAAATCCACCGGGTAAACTCCATTCATTCGTACCCTTCCAGCGCAGCAACAGCACCTTCAGTTGGTTTTGGTGAAAGCCGAAGATCACGCCATCAATGGACAAATAATGAATGCACAGCTCGGAGACTTCCTGGTAATAACGAATGACCTTTTGGTTATACTCGATCATAAAATTTCACAAAAATGAGAGATACCCAACCGATGTATCGCATCTTTACGTAGTTTTGACGTAAAGGTACAGATTGTTCCCGCATTTCACTAAATGTGCCTTTTCATCACCCTGAACGATCTGGCTTTTTATCCTGAAGAAACGTCATTGGCTAATGAAAATAAATCAGTTGTTTGTCTATAGTTGCCTGCTCTTTTTGTCCTTGTCGGCATACGGAGCCCGGGTCGATACGCTGGAGGTCTCGAGCGCCAGCATGAACCGAACGTTGCGGGCGGGGGTAGTTCTGCCGGAACGGTACCGTAAAGCCAAAAAACAGGCATTTCCGGTGTTGTATCTGCTCCACGGGGGCACGGGCAGCTTCCGGGACTGGCTTACCAAAACGCCGGATAAAACCCTGTTACAGAACCTGTCTGACCAGTACAACCTGATTATCGTCACGCCTGACGGCGACCCGACGAGCTATTATTTTGATAGTCCGCTGGTTAAGAGCAGTCAATTTGAAACCTTTATATCCAGGGAGTTAATTGATAAAATTGACAACACCTACCGTACCGTCCGCGACCGAAAAGGCCGCGTCATTGCGGGGCTGTCGATGGGTGGCCACGGTGCGCTGTTTATTTCGTGTCGTCACCCGGAGCTGTACGCCGCCGCCGGGAGCATGAGCGGCGTGATGAACATTAATACCGCAACCTGGAAAGTAGCCCCGGACTTTGCTAAATCCCGGTCCGAGAATTTAGCCCGCTTGCTAGGCCCACCGAAAGCCGGCGATGTTCCTTATCCGGGATACACGCTGGTAACACTTGTGGACCAGCTCAAAACCAACAAGTTACCGCTGATTCTTGACATTGGCGTCGATGATTTTCTCATTGATACGAACCGCGACCTGCACCGCCGCCTGATCGAAAACCAGACTCCCCACGAATACACCGAACGCCCCGGCGCTCATACCTGGGAATACTGGGAAAACGCCTTGCCTTACCAGGTCCTGTTTTTTGCCAAAATTCTGAAAGCAAACAAAGTTATTGTTCCTTAATTCGATGATGAAAGCGTTTATTTCCTTCATGCTGCTGGTGCTCCTGCCCTTTTTAAAGGTCGAAATAAGCAATTTTGAGGCAATCCGGGTCGAAGGTGGACTGGTATCGGGCGGGCAGAGTCAGGATGGGCAAGTACGCATTTTCAAAGGAATTCCGTTTGCCGCCCCGCCCGTCGGCAACCTGCGCTGGAAAGCCCCCCAGGCCGTTAAGCCCTGGTCCGGCGTGCGTTCCTGTACGGCTTTCGGTCCTAGCCCGATGCAAGCGTCACCGGCACCGTTTGGCCCCTGGAGCGCCGAATACCTGATTCCCAAAGAGCCGATCAGCGAGGATTGTCTTTACCTCAATGTGTGGAGCAGTGCAAAATCAGCCAAGGAAAAACAACCCGTTCTGGTGTGGATTTACGGCGGTGGCTTTACCAGCGGAGGCAGTGCTGCCCCCATTTACGACGGAGAAGCTACGGCCCGAAAAGGCGTCCTTTTCGTCAGTATCAACTACCGGGTGGGGCCGTTCGGCTTCTTTGCTCACCCGGAATTAAGTCAGGAATCACCGCAAAAACCCGCTTCCGGCAACTACGGTTTGATGGATCAGATTGCCGCCTTGCGGTGGGTGCAAAAAAATATTTCCGCATTCGGTGGCGATCCCAACCAGGTGACCATCGCCGGACAGTCAGCCGGCTCGATGAGCGTCAACTGCCTGGTGGCAAGTCCATTGGCGAAGAATCTGTTCAACAAAGCCATCGCCGAAAGCGGTGCCAGCTTTGCCAAGCCACACCCAACTTTGCAACAAGCCGAGGAAAGCGGCCTGAAGATCGCTCAGGAATTGGGAGCCTCGTCGCTGGTTGAATTAAGGACTAAATCCGCCCAGGAAATTTTGCAAAAAGCCCAGGGATTACGCGGGCCCATTCTGGACGGCTATGTCCTGCCGGAGTCGATTGCGGCCCTATTTGCGGCGGAAAAACAAAATAAGGTGACGCTCTTAACCGGCTGGAATGAAAACGAAGGACTCCTTTTTGGCCCTCTGAAAAACGCCAGTGACTACCGCCAGCAAATCGAGCAGCAATACGGCGCAGACACTCCCCAATTTTTGACATTTTACCCCGCTTCAACCGATACCGAAGCGGCAGACTCGCAGCGCAAAATCTCCCGGGATATGATTTTTGGCGCGCAAAACTACACCTGGGCCAACATCCAGAGCGACCAGGGTAAGCCGGTTTATGTTTACCGATTCACCCGAAAAGTCCCGGCTACCGGCGAATACGCGCCTTACGGGGCTTTCCACACGGCTGAGGTTCCTTATGCGTACGACAATCTGAAATTTGTCAATCGCCAGCTTCGTCCGCTGGAACGTGCCGATGCAGAACTGGCCCGGCTGATGTCGGCCTACTGGGTGAATTTTGTTAAAACCGGGAATCCAAACGGCAATGAGTTGCCCCGCTGGCCTGTGTATTCAACCAAGAGCAAGCAGGTGATGGAGCTTGGCGATAAAACCCAGGCCCAGCCTCTACCGGACGGAGCAGCGCTGGATTTTTTGTTTACCCAAATGCGCAAAAAGTAAAACACTTTTTGAACTGATCAAGACCCCTTTTTTACAATAAACCTTATCTGGAATACCATCAACATGAAAACCAAAGCCCTTTTGTTGACCTTATCTGTGCTTTCTCTGCCCACCGTAGCCGGAGAACCTGAACCAAGAAAAGCTATAATACCGGCTCAGAAAACGGTTGTTCAGGCGGAACGCTACACCAAAACCAGTGATATTGTCTGGGCCTCTCCGAAAGGCAAGGACGGTAAGGCCTTCGACCTGACGCTGGATGTTTATACGCCGAATACCGGAAAAACAAATTACCCGGTGGTGGTTATTTTTCACGGGGGCGGCTGGCTCATCAATAACAAAAGCATCATGAACGAAATGAGTGATTACCTGGCCACTCACTCCGAATACGTGGTCTGTAACGTTAATTACCGCCTGCTGCCCGACCAGAACAACACCGTGGCGATGAATCAAATTGTGGAAGATGTGTTTGGAGCGGTTTTGTGGGTTAAGGATAATATTGCCAAATACAAGGGCAATCCCGGCAAGGTCATTGTGACGGGCGACAGCGCGGGTGGTCATCTGGCGACGATGGTTGTTTTGCAGGGAAACAATCTGGAGTCGGACGGCTTTGCTGGCAATACGCTTGGTTTCAATCCGACTTACCTCCCCAAAGGCAAAACGGCGGAGCAGGTCGCCAAGGAAAACGGGCTCGCCGTACAGGCAGCCATGATTAGCTACGGCGCGTTCGATCTCTACGGCAGCGCCTTGGGCAATTTCGAAAAAGAGAGCAATGTTTTCTGGAGCCTGGCCAAGGCCAAACCCAGAGGACTCTTTGGCGACGGAATGAACGCCACCGCGAATCCGGCTCCTTACAAACAAGTTTCCCCGATCTATACGGTTCCGAAGGCCAGCCAACGCCCGCTTCCGCCCTTGTTTTTTTCGGTGGGTTCCAAAGACAACCTGACGACGCCCGCTTCGATTGAAAAATTCATAGCCAAACTAAAAGAGGCGGGTCATACCAACATTGAATACTGGGTACACGAAGGCCGCCCCCACGCGTTTCTGGATTCAGGCTCCAACGAATTTTTGGGCATCACGTTCCAGAAAGACGCACCAACTGCACTGGATAAAATGATTGCGTTTCTGAATAAAAATTTCTACTAGACTTTTTCTATCAACCTTTTACCGGTAAAAGTAAATAGCAAGCAGATTGAAGATAAGGCAGATTTCGGGAATCTTCTGCTCTAGAAAGTCAAACGAGTTTTTAGGAGACGACCTGTAAGACAGCTTCTTGAAAATAGCCAGGGCAATGGCCACCAGACCCGCCATCAGTAAGATGTTGAGCTGGGTCAGCCACCAGGTTTGATTGAGGATTAGAAAAAGGGTCTTAATTTGAAGGGTGACAATAAAGTAGTAAGCCAGCAGACCGGACGCCAGTAGGGCAATGAAAACGCCGAGAAATGGGCTGGTTCTGTTTGGGAGCGAAAAAAGCACTTCCGTCAATTTGGCCAGCAAGCCCCTGAACAGGATGTAAAGAGTCAGGAATACGGCGACGAAGCTTACTACCTGCGAAAGCATACGCTATCTTTGATTTGTCTAATTCGAAGCGAGTATAATCAAATTCATTGCGTTCCGCAAATTCCAACACTTTTTTGAACGCTGGAATTTGCGGAACGTGTTTTTATGCTTTACTAGCTGCGTTTCGCTTCCGGGTAGCCGCCGCTTTTTTGGCGGAAGCAGAGCGTTCTTCCGGTGTCCGGGAGGCCGAAGCGGCTCCACCTTTTTTGCCACCTTTCTGGGCGGGCTCTTTGTTTTCGTCATGGCCACGTCCCGAGCCGCTCTTTTTCCCGCCACCCGACGTTTTGTTTACCGTTGCCCAGGCCCGGCGTTCTGCTTCGTCATTGGACACCCCGCGATCTTCGTAACTCTCTTCAATGTGTTCGGCTTGTCGTTTTTGCTTGTCCGTATAAGCCGATTTATCTCCCTGAGGCATGATTGTAATTGGTTTAAGTTCGACAATTACCATTTTCGGCAGATAAACTATTTCTGATGTCAGTGTGTTTGAACGGAGTGCAAACGGGCCATTTCCTCAGCTTTTGAAAGCGTCTCGGTCGTTCCAATATCGATCCAGTAACCGGCCTTTAACGGGATGGCCGTGACTTTATATCGCCTGTTTATGGCCAGCTCAATTAACTCCCAACCTTCCGTTCGGCCCTGGGGAGGCAGAAGATTCAGTATCCGCCGGTTAAAGAGATAAATTCCGGTATTTACCTGAACCGAATAGCTCGGTTTTTCAATCAATTGGGTAATGGCTCCTTCCGCATTGGTGGTGATTACCCCCCACGGAATTTCAACGGTATTTTGGTACGTCAAAACGGCCATGTCTACCCTATTGGCAAAAAAGGCCGCTATGAATTCATCGGCTTTGAAGTCCGTGTACAGGTCTCCATTCAGTACCAGAAAATCATCATGCTCCCAGTCAGTGGGCAACGCCAACGAGCCAATACTGCCCATCGGTGTGGTTTCGTGAATGTATTTAATTGAAACACCCAGCCCGCGACCGTCACCCAGGGCCTGATTCACCTGGTCGGACAGGTGGCCTACCGATACGTAAATCGTTGCAAAACCAAAGGAAACTAAATGTTCGATCAGGCGAATAATAATTGCCTTTTCCGCTACTTCAATGAGCGGTTTAGGCGTATTTTTCGTTAAAGCTCGCAAGCGCGTTCCCCGCCCACCGGCCATGATAATTACGTTTACTGGCCAGGCATTTACATAATCTCCATGTGGCATCGGTTATCATTAATAAAAGCCTAAAATTATTTCGTTAAGAAAGCTATAACCGACTCACAAACCCTTTCAATTTGTTCGTTTGTCGCGGACGTAGAGCAGGGTAACATTATGCCGCTTTCGGAGACTTTTTTGGCATTATTATTCCGATTTATATAAGCATCGTTCTTAAAAATGGGCAGTTCATTAATAGGAATCCACAATGGCCTACTTTCTATGTTTTCACTGGCTAAAAATGAAATTAGATCGCTGCGCTTTCTCGTTAATAAAGCGCAATGCCAAGCATTCGAAACAGTACCTAAAGTAATTTCCTGAAATTGAACCGGCAGACCTTCCAACGCCCTTTTATAATTATCCGTTATTTGTTGTTTGATTTGCAAAAACTGAGGCAACAGCTCCATTTGCGCAGTTCCAATGGCGGCCAACGGATTTACCAGTCGATAGTTGTAGCCTAGCGTATCGTGAAAATAATCCGTGGCTGAGCTTTTAGCTTGCGTAATTAAATGCTTCGCTTTTTTAGCCACGCTTTCATCGTTTGTTAATATAGCGCCCCCGCCACCTGTTGTAATAATTTTATTGCTATTAAAACTTAGCGTTCCTGTTAATCCAAAAGTACCTGAATGCTTTTCTTTTTGAAACGAACCCAACGAACAGGCCGCGTCTTCAACAATTGTTAAACCATACTGAATCGCTAACCGATGTAATTGCTGCATGTCGCACATATTCCCAAGCAAATGCACGGGAATGATGGCCTTAATGCGCCGGTTATTCTTTTTGTAATAGCACGTTTCATTCTTTACATACGTTTGCTCCGCCAGAAATTCCGCCAGCAGGTTTACATCCATCACCCAGGTTTTCGAATCGATATCCATTAAAATCGGATCGGCCTGGACGTATTTTACGGCATTGGCGGTGGCTACAAAAGTTAGGTTTGGCAGAATAACCAAGTCGTTAGGCTCAACACCTGCCAGAATTAAGGAGATGTGCAGGGCCGTGGTGCCGCTACTGGTTCCAATTACGTAAGAGGCCCCCGTGAAGGCAGCCAGTTTTTTTTCAAATTGATTTAAATAAGCGCCTCCGGAAAGCCAGTTGGAGTCGATGGCATCGACAATATATTGCTTTTCATTGCCCCTTAGATTGGGCTCACACAACGGAATAGCCGCTTTTGTCAGGGTCTTAAACGTTTCCATATTTAACGCTCAAGGGTTCGCTAATGACTTTATTCTGCACGAGAGCGGCTATTTCCCGAATTCCCTGAGGGACCGTTTTCGAAATCGTAAACCCCAAAATATTTTTAATTTTATCGCAGTTTACTTTATAATCGCGGGGGTCTGTTACAACGGGATGGTAGTTTACCTGCACGTTGGGAATAACTTTTTTTATCTCGTCCATCAGCATCTTTTTCGTGTAATTCTGGGACGTGTCTCCAACGTTGAACGCCTGGTTCGCCACTTTCTCTTTATCGGAAAGTAAGGCGATCTTTACTGAATTAGCCAGGTCGCTCACGTGGCAGTAAGGGCGCCAGAAGTGCTCCCCATAAATCAAAAGCGGTTTATTGAGCGCGGCATCCCGGGTAAACTCATTGACGGTTAAATCGAAGCGCAGACGAGGCGAAACCCCATAGACCGTTGAAAACCGCAAGATGGTCCGGCAGATGGTAGAATCCTTTAAGCCAAGGAGATAGTTTTCAAAATTCACCTTTGTCTCCGCGTAAAGCGAGATAGGATTTAGAACGCCTTCTTCATCCAGCAATGTATCTCTAGCGGCCATTTTTCCGTAATTACTACAGGTAGACGCAAAAACAAATCGCTCGATCTTGGCGGCTTCGCAAAGCTCATACAAACGCACCGAGGCGTCCCAATTGACCTTGCGCGCCTGATCAGGGTATTTTTTGCAGGGCGGCTCACCCACAATGGCGGCTAGATGGCATACGTAATCGACTCCCTGTAGGGCGGCTTTCACCTCGGCTTCGTTCAACAGGTCGCCCTTGATGAACCGGAAATTCGGATGGCCCCAAACCCCCAGCAGGGACTCGCCACCGAACGAAAGATTATCAAACGCAATCGTTTGAAAACCTTCCTGCAATAAATTTTTCACCAGTTCGGAGCCGATGTAGCCAGCACCGCCGGTCACTAAAACTTTCTGGGTGCGCTTCCTATCCATTTCTTGCCACTTTTAAAAAAGCTTGAATCAACTCATCGACGATGATGTCCGGCCCCCACTGGTCTATAATTTGCTTACCACGGTCGCCCAACGTCCGAAACTGCTCTGGCGCATTCATTAGAAGCACCATTTTTTGGGTTAGATCTTCCTCATCATACGGATTAAACTGAAATCCGTTGTACTTATCAATGACTAAATCAGCCGCGCTTCCGCAGCGATCCGATACCAGCACTGGCATGGAATACACCATCGCTTCGTTGGTGAGAAAACCAAACGGCTCAAAAGTACTGGGTAAAACAGCTACGTCAGCCATGGTATAGCGAATCGGAACTTCATACCATTCGCAGGGCTCTAAAAAAAATACAGACGTATTTCCCAACGCCGAGATCGCCTGCATTAAAGGCTCCTTTTGATCGCCTTCGCCACTAAGAATTACACCCCAATCTTTACCATTTTTTGCAATTTTTTGCGCATTGTGAAAAGCTTTTATTAAACGGTATAAATTTTTCCTCTCCACAAATCGACCCGCATAAAGAAAGTTATATAAAGGAAGACCCAATGCCTTTTTGCGTTGCTCACGAAGCGGAAATTCTTTGTTAAATAGCGCCAATAACGCTTCATTATCGACCCCTACATTTTTTGTACTTAATATTTTTTCAGGACTTACGTTCAATTTAATGGCATAATCGGCCGCCTTCTGGCCCAGGCAAACTAAAGCATCACATTGTTGCAGAAAACCGCGCTTCATCGCTTCTTTCCACCAGGATCGTTTTCTACTGATCTCACTGCTCTCAAAATCAAGGACAATGCGTATGTTCTTGATTTTGCAATAAGCAATGACCGCCCAGTAGGCTAAATCATAATAACCATTCAGGTAAACAATGTCTGGTTTATAATTTCTAACGGCCTGTAAAAGCCGTCTTATTTTCTCTCTTTTACCAATCTGCTCAATGGCTTTATCTGGAAATAAGACCTGATAGGGATAATTATGAATGCTCAAATCTGTTTTCAGGCCCCAGCGACTACGCTCACTATACGCCATCTGTAGCACATAAAAATCAATATTCCTGTCTGACAAATTAGCAAAAATACCGTTAAAAATCCTGGCTTTATAATGAGCCCAAAGTATATTATGGATAGCCAGAATCTTCATTGTGTTTAGGCAAAAAAGGTGGTGGTTATATGCAACACGAAGGGCAGGTGCGTATTTATAAAAGGCGACAAAGGCAAGTTATTGAAAATTTTGAATCTCGTCAATGAACCCAATAAATCCTTTTCTGAAACATAAAGTAATCTTCCTTCAGACTGATTTTTTTATTGAAAGAAGTACCTAATCGAGCGGGTTAAATAAAAAAGCCGAATGATATCATTCGGCTTTTAGCCAGGGCTTATGCCTAGCGCTAATCCTGTCTTAGTTACTTTGCTTTTTCGCTTTTATAACGTTCGGGCGATGACAATAAGGACGATTCCTGCTACGTAGCAACCGCTCATGAGCCAAAGCCAGCGGTTGCTAACGGCGGGAGCCCCTTCAAATTCTTTCCACAAAAACAGGCCGCACAACACGGCCACGATGGTGGCGCCCTGACTAAGGCCGAACGAAATGGCATTACCGGCGGGTTTTGAAGCCAGCAACAAAGCCCCCATCCCAATTCCCCACACTAAACCACCCAACAGACCATACAGGTGCTGGCGGGCGCTCATGGTGGTATATTGCACATCGGCTGGATCTTCTTTTTCTTCTTCGGGAATAAATCGGCGCACTCCCTTTTCAATCAATGGATTGCTGATGAGTAATCCCAAAGCAAAGGCTACAAAAGCCGTAAACGGCGTCAACGACCCGGCTTCGGGCTTCGCAAAATCAGAAGCCAGTGTAGCGGTTATCATTCGAAAGAAGAACCCACTCAATAAACCTGACAATAAGACAATGACCAATCCGCGTTTATTGAACTCCTGCTCCTCTTCTTTCGCCTGATACGCCAGTGCCCCAAAAACCATGGCGAGCACCACCACACCGCCGCCCGCGGCTAGCAATCCGACGCTTCCTTCCGGCTCCGCCATGTAATTGACCACCAGACCCAGCACCAGCGAGATTCCTGTTCCAACGGGCATGGCGATGGCAATGCCGGCCAACTGAATTCCAACCACCAGCAGCCGGTTTCCCGTGTTGAAGACGACCCCCGCCGCCACAGCTAGTAGCAATTTCCCGACGTCGGCCTGTTTCAGATCTTCCAGAAAGGAGCGTCCTTCGCTGCCCAGGCTACCGGCAGTGAAGGCCAGCAATAAGGCCATCAAACCAATTCCAAACACATAATCCCGGTAGAAATAAGCAACGGGTGCGTCCTGCGTGACTAGTTTTTGGGCGTTCGACCAAGTTCCCCAGCATAACATGGCCAGTAAACAAGCCGCAACGCCCCATAAATAACTTTCGATGATCAGCATAATTTGTCTGAAAAATAATGAGCCCGACACCGCTGCGAACTTCTGCCGACAACTGTATCGGAAGAATTAAACTCGACTCGTTTATAAACCAAACCTTATTGCAATTGCGGTTCAGGACCCCGGAAAGCATCTTTTTTGTCAATCCGTGGCAATTTTACTGGCTTTCCTTCGCGTGCCGATTGATAAATTGCCTCCATAATTCGCTGGTCCTGCAAGCCTTCTTCACCGGTCGAATAAGGCTCTTTGTTTTCCAGAATACATTCCGAGAAATAATCCATTTCTGTGGCAAACTGATCTTTCGGCATGATGCTGACGTTTTCCTGCCGCACGATGGCTCCGTCGGCCCGGGAGGTCATCAACTTTTGGCCGTTGTAAGCGTAGGCGTTAGCTAATTCGTACCAACCGCGTTCGGTCATGATTCGGTACTGGCGGGAATCGTGCACGTTGTAATGCGTCGCGCAGTTGGCAATGACCCCGCTGGGGAACTTCATCTGCCACGAACAAACTTCCTCAACTTCTTTGAAAAGCGGGTTCTCAGGGTCGCTATACACGTAAGCCGACACTTCGGTGGGTTCCTCGCCCAGAATGAAGCGGGTCGTATTTAGGCAATATAGCCCAATATCGGGCAGGGCTCCCCCACCCGCCAGCGCCTTGATGTGCCGCCAGTGCTTCGGATTCGCCGACGACTGGCAATTGTAGGCATCCACAAACTTCGGTTTACCAAACTCATTTTTCTGAATCTGCTCCCGTACGTACCGGTTATAAGGCTCGTACTGAATGCGATAAGCGATCATCAGCTTCCGGTTGGCTTTTTTGCAGGCATCAATCATGGCCTGACATTCCGCCGACGAATTGGCCATCGGCTTCTCGCAAAGAATGTGTTTTCCGGCTTGCGCTCCCCGGATCGTGTATTCGGCGTGCATGGAGTTAGGCAGCACGATGTAAATCACCTGCACCTCCGGGTTGTCTTTTAGCTTATCGTAGTTTTCGTAGCTATAACAGTTTTCGGGCTTGATGCCGTACTGCTTGGCCACTTTTTGAAGCTTTTCCGGGCTACCGCTCACGAGCGCCACGGGTTTTGATTTCTTGCAGGACCCGAAAGCGGGCAACAGCTCCTCCAGGGTGAGGTGGCCCAGGCCGACCAGGGCATACCCCACGCGGCCATCGGGTGGCAAGGGCGTCGGTGTAGGGGCTGATTTCCGGTCCGCATCCGATTTCCAGGCTTCCAGTTCGATGGGTGCTTCTACATCGGTTGGCACTTTGGCCGGGGGCGAAAACGGTGGAGACGTAGCCATTTGCTGACCGCTGGGTGCTTTATAGGTGCTGGCCGTCGGAACCGGGTATGAGGGTGCCTGTCCGTTCGACTGGCAGGAGGCCGCCACGCCGCTCGCTACCCCTACGGCCACCACCTGACCCGCGGCCTGCAAAAAGCCTTTTCGGTTCATCAAACTTCCCGCGAATGCTGGTTTCTGTGGCTGTTGGTCGTTCATTTCGTTGAGTGAAAACATATGTAATTGCTTTATTTTCTATGTGTAACCTAAAAAATCACGGTCTTTACTTCTTCATTCTCTTTGTACAAGCCGATTGTTTCTTTAGTGAATAACCATTGTGTTTCCAAAAGGGAGAATTTTAGTTATTTAACAGCGCGTGACGAGCAGGTACCGGACGTTGCAGGACGCTAAATGAGTAAAATTTTCGATCTTCGGCCTTACTGATTGATCAACTCCCTCCTGATTGATGCGCGCGCTACTCCTGTTCTGGCTTTTTTGTCTTTCGGCTGCTCCATTCACTGGGCTCGAAGCGGCCTCTCTGGCCGACACCGTTTCCGTTCGGGGTGGGTGCTGGGACGTGGCGACAGGGGTTGATCTGAAAAGCCGAATCGTGGCCACGGTGAATAGTCAAACGGTGGTAGTCGGGGAAAGCAACGCAACCGGGCAGTTCAACGTACGGATTCCTGCCGCCGCCACAGCGCTCACGTTTGAAGTTGCGGGCTATCCGTCCACCACGGTTCCGTTTCACGTTCACGGAAAAATGGGCAAGAACGAACCGTTTGAGATTGGAATCAGAATGATTGGCCCGGATTCGCAGCAGGTTAGCCAGCTTTACCAGCCTACTGCCGGAGAATTGAAGGAGCGAACGTTTACGCTCCAGAAGCCGGGGAACCAGTCCACCTTTTTTCAGGTAAGAGATGGCCACAGTCAGCGACGATTATTGGCAAAAGTCTGCTTTACGCCCGAAAAAACGGATCGAACGAATTGCATCACGGTTGATTCAGCCAAGGCTCCCACTGCCGTTGGGTTCAATCCGGGTGAGGTGGTGGCTTTCGACGTAAGTTGCCCAGGCTATCAAACCTACCGTGGACACTTTACCGTCGGCTCGTCAGGGACAGAGTCCAGACTGCTCCAAATCAAGTTACTGAAAACCATAAATGCGCTGGCTTTGGCTTATCCTCCACAAGCGTTATCAGGCTCTGCCAAAAAAGAAATTCACTATAGGATTCAAAGCCTGACGAGCCAAGCTAGTTTTGCCACTTTTTCTTTCCCGATCTCGTTTCATCAGGAAATGTCTTTCAAGCCGGGCGAACAGTACCAGTTAAAAGGAACTACGCCCGATGGAAAGGTGCGGATGGACGAAACGTTTCGGCCTGCTTCGGGGCTTAACTTGATGGCGGTTCAGTGGAGAACACCAGAACCGGATGCGCTCAGCGCGGCCAACGTGAAGCAGGAATTTATCAAACCCAAATTTTTCGATAGCACCGTTTTGTACTTCGACCAGAGCGATTACGCGCTTCGAAAAGAGGTAAAAATGACCTTGGACTCCATTTCCTGGCTGCTGGCCAGCCAGCGGGGACTAGTGGCGCAGGTCACCGGCCATACCGACAACGTGGGCGCCCGGAATCTGAATATGATTCTATCCGAATACCGGGCTCGCGTCGTGGCGTACTATCTCCAACAGAAAGGCATTCAGCCCAGCCAGCTTTCGACTACATGGGAAGGCCCGGATACACCCACCGCCCCGAACGATACCGAGGAAAATAGGCCCAAAAACCGGCGGGTTGTCGTCCGGATTTTAGGCAAGTAGGCGCTTTGTTGGGATACCGCCTTACTAACTATAATCGCTGATCCGGGTAAACTTACCCTTTTTCATCTCGAAAATGCTGACTCCCCGTAGCTGCAACTGGTGCCCGGCTTTCATGCCGTTTGGCAAAGCCTTCGCCAGGGTAGCCTGATAGTCTATTTCGACGGCGGCTGAATCGGTGCTTAAAATTGAGAAGCGAACAACCTGCTTTCGTTCCGTGAAGTACTCCACCGACTGAAGGGCCAGTTGCTCAAATTCCAGCTTGGTATTTGTTTGGGTTACGCCCGAAGAACTGGATATGTTTTCGAAAACAATCTGGTCATCCAGTAAGGCCAGCATCGCTGGAATGTCTTTCGCGTTATAGGCGTCGAGGTAAGCTTGAATTGCCTGCTCCATGTAGGTTTTTATCCGTTCTGCTTCCATAGTACACATAAAGCACGGTTTTTCGCGCCACAATCGGCAAAAAACTACAATTCTTTTTTGGAGTTATAAAATACACCTGGATTAGTTACTTAAATAAAGAACGACCATGAATGAACCATCAACACGCGTGATCATTACTGGAGCGACCGGTATGGTTGGAGAAGGAGTCCTGCACATATGCCTGGCTGACCCGGCGGTTGAAGCCGTTCTGGTCATCAATCGAAAGCCCGGCGGGGTCGCGCATCCGAAGCTCAAAGAAATTATTCACCCTGATTTCTTCGATTTTTCGCCTATCGAATCGCAGCTTTCGGGCTATAACGCCTGTTTTTTCTGCCTGGGTGTTTCGTCGGTCGGCATGGCGGACGACGAGTACTACAAACTTACCTACACGCTGACAATGCACGTTGCCCAAACGCTTAGCCGATTGAATCGCGACATGACGTTTTGCTACGTTTCCAGCGCGGGCACCGATGGCACCGAAAAAGGGCGTCTAAGCTGGGCCCGCGTAAAAGGCAAAACGGAAAACGACCTCATGAAGTTGCCTTTTCGGCAGGCCTACGCCTTCCGTCCCGGCTTTATTAGACCCATCAAGGGGCTGTCGCATACGCACGCCTACTATAATTACCTGAGCTGGTTGTTTCCGCTCGGACGCGCTTTGTATGCCAAGGGATTCTGTCGCATGGAAGAGCTGGCCAACGCTATGATCCACGTCGTTCGAAACGGCTATCCGAAAAACGTGCTGGAAGGAGACGACATCATTAAAGCGGGCGCTGCTCCCCAGCGCTAAAGGGTTGATTTTCCTGTTTGAGAAATGACAGAACCAACTTCATCAACAAAATCATGAAAATTTGCGTAGCCCAGACCCGAGCCGTCAAAGGCGATATCAAACGGAATCTTGCCAATCACCAAAAATGGATTGAACTGGCGGTCGCAAAGGGGGCTGACCTCATCATTTTCCCGGAGCTTTCCCTGACGGGTTACGAACCCACCTTAGCCCGCCAACTCGCCACTCACTTGGAAGACCGCCGCCTCGACGATTTGCAAAAAATGAGTGATGAGCACGGCATAATCATCGGTGTCGGTTTGCCAACCACCAGCGCGGCGGGCATTGGCATCAGCCTGATTCTTTTTCAACCCCACCAGGCCCGGCAGCTGTATTCCAAAAAATACTTGCACGCCGACGAGGAGCCGTTCTTTACGAGTGGAGAAAATTTGACCAATCTGGTCATTGATAAGACCCCCATTGCGCTGGCTATTTGCTACGAACTCCTAGTTCCCGACCATGCGGCGGCGGCTCATCAAAACAATGCCCGGATTTACCTGGCCAGCGTCGCCAAATCGGCTTCGGGCGTTGAAAAAGCCCACAAAAGGGCGGTTGACATTGCCCGCGATTACAAGATGCTTGTGTTGATGGCTAACAGCGTCGGGGAATCCGATGATTTTGTCAGTGCCGGGCAGTCGGCCATCTGGGACAGTACGGGCTCCCTCCTGGGTCGGCTCAACGATTCCCAGGAAGGAATTTTAATCATTGATACGGCAACGCAAACCCTCGTTTAGTAACACGTCTATTTTTCGACTACCGTAATTTCGTATTTCGTTAAAAGTCCCGGCAGATTATACAACGAAAAACGGGCCTTTTTCACTTTGTTTTCATTAGGATCGAGCCTTAGGTTATAAGACGTAGAAAAATCGGCCTGGGTCAGGTTATTTTCGACCAGCTTCGCCAACTCTAAATTACAGTCTTTAAACACCGCTCCCGACAGATCGCATTTTAGAAAATGAGCTTCTTTTAGCGAGCACGATTCAAAGCGGGTTTTCTTCAGGTTACGGTTCAGAAATATTGTATAATCGAGTTGACACTCCTGAAACTCGACCCGGAAACCAAAGGGATTGCAGAGCCCAAAATCCACATGGCTAAGCTGGCAATTTTCGAAGGTTACCTCATCGAGTTTGGCATTTTTGAACTGCGCCATTGTGAGGTTGCAGTGCTCGAAATGACAATTTGTAAAGCTCGCGTTCTCCAGTACTGCTTTGGCTAAGTCTAGCCTTTTGAAGGTACACTGTTCAAAATCGTGGTAGGTCCATTGATCTGGCAAAGCCGAGGTTTGGTCAAAAATCTGGTTGTAAAAATCCATGTCTTCTGGTTTATCTCCGATTCAGGCTGAAGTACAAAGTAACGCATCCCGCTCTATACTCCATCGCTTCCTTTACGAAAGAAATTTGTCCAGCTAACCACCCATAGTCCCATTAGAATCTTCCTGGAGAGGTCTTTCGCTTTGGGCACCTTCCTATTCTTTTTCTGTTTTATTCTGTCCAAACACAAGGTCTCCACGATGGGTTATTGGCTTGGCCTAGATAACCAGATCCGTCTAGCCGAAAACGAAAGCCTGCTTTTCAAAATGACTCTATGCTAAAGACCAAACCGGCGCCCTCCTACGCCCTGACCCTAAACCAAAGTAGACCACTGCGTTACGGGGTCTTTTTTTATCTGTATGTCATGCAGGGCATCCCGGCGGGCTTTTCATTGACAGCCTTGACCAATTACTTCACGGCGGAGGGGGTAAAACCCGCCCTCATTGGCACGTTTACCGCGCTGGTTGGGTTGCCCTGGGCTTTTCAATTTGTGTGGGGCACCCTCATCGATCGTTACCAGGGTTCGCCCATGGGTCGTCGTAAGCCCTGGGTGCTGGGTGCGCAACTGCTGGCTTTCGTTGCCTCTCTGGGCTTGCTGACCATTCCCAATCCGGTGGCCCAGATACAGACCTTAGGCTGGCTTTTTTTTACCCACAGCGTCGTGGCTTCAATTCAGGATGCCAGCGTCGATGCGATGGCCATAACGGTTATAAAGGATCACGAGCGGGGGCGCGTCAACGCATTTATGCGCTGCGGCTTTCTGGTGGGTACGGGTCTGGGAGCAACTGTCTTCGCTTACCTGCTTCGGCATTATACTTTTTTCACGGCTGCGCTGGTGCAGTCGCTTTGCCTGCTGGTTTTTATGCTGATCACCTTCGTTGTTCGGGAACGCCCCGAAGATCGCCTCTTGCCTTTCACTAAACGCGCTGCTGGCGCAACGCCCACCACCAATACGCCACTAGACATACCCGATAGCCCTGGTTTTCGACGGCTGCTGCTTGATTTGGCGAAAGGCATTCTTGCCAGACGAAGCCTGGCTTTGTTTGGTTCTGTGGTGCTAGGCTACCTGAGCGTAAGCCTGTTTATGCGAGCCTATAACTACCACCTGATTCAAAAGCTGGGCTGGGCTGACACTTCCGTTTCTATTTTGACGGGTACGTACGGAATGCTGGTTGCCACCGTCGTGGCCTTGTTGGGTGGTTACCTCGCCGACTGGACTGGCAACCGCCGCTTTTTCACCATTGGCCTGGCTTTGGTTGCCACGTATTTGCTTGGATTTAATTTGATTGATTCGCTCTGGCAGCAACCCGCCATTGCCCAAACCGGCCTAATCGCTCTCTACTTCATGGATCCGCTGATTAGCGTAGCGGCCATCCCGCTGCTCATGGCCGTCTGCCGCCCGGGGGTTGAAGGCTCCCAGTTTACCACCTACATGGCCTTCATTAATTTGTCTGACATCGCCGGGTCGTACCTGACCGGCCATGCGCTCGGGTATGTCAATGCTCCTACCATTGGGTTGGTAGCCGGCGGTCTGGTCAGTTTGTCCTTATTCTTTGTCCTGCGTAGTCAAAAGCCTTCTTCCTAAGGGTCCAATTATGATGCTGCATTCAGGCAGACTCCTTGTTTTTCTAGGTTCTTTTCAGGCTTCGAGTTCGCTCAAAGCGAGCTTAAAATCGCGCTGCTTCTGGTCTGAAATTAGAGGGAGATTAAAAAAAGATGAAATAAGGCTCAAAAGTGCCTTCAGAAGCCCTAGTTCGTAGTTTTTTCTTTAAAAATTCAGCATCTTGGTGCTTAAAATCTGAAACTTATAAGGCACAATCCATTGTTAGCCTATTGATGCTATAAATAATGAGTAACAACTATTTTTCTAGTACTTATACGACGATTGCCTGTTAAACTAAACCCATCTAACAAACTTTTCCAAGAAATCCGTTAAATGACTATGGCAACTGGGGCGTACTTCTATCAGAACAGCCCGGTACACATTCACAAAATTCGTAAGACCTATTCTTTAGAACAGGCCGAAGCCGCCAATCATGCCTTCGATCTAGCCGTAAAACAGTTTCTGTTTGCTTGGATTCAGCAAAGCACAGTAACCAAAAGCCTGGAAGGCTCCGAAGACACGGAAGAATTCATTAACCACGGTGCCCTGCGCAGTTTCTTTAAATACCGCGAAGATGCTCTTGAGCGGCTTCTCGAACAGGAAACTATTGCCCGCCACCTGCTTCGCCCCATCGATGAGGTTTATTTTCAAGGTGATGCCTACGAACCTCTACTCGCTCAGTTTGAAAGACGTATTTACAACATAGCGGCCCACCGGGAACATCTGGCGGTTCCTTTTCGCTACAGCCCACTTAGTCGGCAAGGCGATTACGGCGATACGCTTCAGTTAACCGACCTAGCGGGCGAGCAGCAACGCGAAGATATCGGTGTGTACTTTGGCACGCGACGGGCTGATAACACCGCCCTGACTATTCTGGCTCACCAGCTCCGTTGGGAAGCCATGTCTCCCTCTGAGTTGCCCATCCACGTCATTACCGAAGGGTACATGGAAGATTCGCTGCGGCGGGTCAAAGCCATCACGGAGCAACTGGGCGATCAAGAGCATACGCAGTCGCAGTGTTTTGTCATTCAACGGCGCCACGCAGTGGATGACCGTCACCTGGGGACGGCCCTGCTCATCACGAATCCGCAGCAACCAGCATTGCCCCAACGCATTATATTTTGTGATACCCTTCGACCAGGTACCCAGCCCCCCTGGTGGGACAAGTTTAAGGATAAAATTGACGCTGTTTTCCCCCAGCCTGAGGGTCATGAACCGGCCTCCAACCTGCTGGAAGATGGCGGCGTAAAACTTCAACGCCTGCACGATGGTGTGCCTGTTCGCCACCAGGACATTGACTGCGCCTTCTATACGGCCTCGATTGGTCGGGCTATGATTCAGTTAGTAAAGGCCGATGCCGATTTGATTCTGAATGGCTCCATCGAAGCCATCGTTAGTCAGATGACGGCCCGGATGCCCGAATATTACGAGCAGTCTAACCAACCCAAAGAACCCGAAGAAGTACGGGAAGCGAACGTGATCCAGCGGTGGAACACGGGCTGGCAGGCTCTAAAAAATTTAATGCAAAACAAATTAACCGACCTGGCCGCCCAACTCCAGGTCTCAATGGATCAGCCACTGGAATTTTCCTGATCTTATTCATATAAAAAGGCAAGCTTTTACACAGCTTGCCTTTTTCATTTTACGCTTTTCAAGCTCTTCAGCCTCCTATTTGCCTTTTTACGCAGCTTCTTTCTTAAGCTTCAATTCATTTCATCCATCCGGGTATCCACTCACCCGCTGTTACGACCGCTAAAGTACTATGCATAGCAAGGTACTATTTAGGCTACTACTTTTGATTCATCAAACAGCCGCTAAATGGCTGGCCGGGTCAAACCAGACTCTTTTAGAACAGTAAACAACAACACATCTTAAAAAACATCCTTAAACAACATACGACTATGAAATCGCTCATCACTTCCCTCCTGCTTGCTTTCGCTGTAACTACTGCTTCCGTTGCTGCTGATAACACTACCAAACCCAATGGCCCTGCCAAGGCTTCCCTGAAAACAGCCGTTTTTTCAAATCCTACCGCTGATAAGTTGCACGTCATTGTTGACAAGTCGCAGGGATATACGGCAAAAATTCGCCTGATTAACGCCAAGGGCCATACGCTTTATGTTCAGAACCTGGCGAAAAAAGAACAGATTGCCCACACCAAATTCGACGTAAGCAATTTAGCGGATGGCACTTATCAGGTAGAAATCACGGACGGCACCAACAAAGAAGTAAAAGAAATAACCTTAAAAACAGCTGAGCAAACGGTAGAAGCCACCCGCACAATAGCCATGCTGTAATTCCGAAAATCAAGCCACACCACATCACGCAATCGCCCCGGTCAATCAGGCCGGGGCGATTGGTTTTTAGGGCTTAAGAATGTATGTTTCTGCGCACCAAGATTCCCTTAATTGGCTTCTTTTCTAGACAATCCAGCCTATTTTCAGTTCTTTTTACATAAACTCAATTTATTGGAGGCTTTTGAAGGCCTAAACTGAAAGGCGTCAAGGGCTTGAACTTAAAAGGAAAGCTTATGCAAAGACAGAACGCACTCTTATCGATCTTTTTGTTTTGCTTCATTATTCTCTCCTGCGACTCATCGCCCATCAGCGGCGTTTACGGGGGTGTTAAATTAAAGATGAGCTCCTGGGTGGGCGGTGGCATGGAACGGGATGACGTGGTTCTTTATCTCCGGCCCGATGGCACCTTTACCGATGACTTAAGTGATCCAAATTGGAAAACCACCGTTAAGGGAAAATACACAGTTAAAGGAAAGGAAGTGATTTTTACGGAAACGAAAGGTGACAAAATGACTTACGAAATTACGTCCAAAGGGTACCTTTCGGGCGGAAATCACATTTTGCTGCCGTTGAAAATGAAAGGTACCCTACCGGCATTGAGTTTAAAATATACCGGTGGTTCTAGTTCTGGTGGAATAGGTACTAACCTCCCTTATATCGGAACCTTTAGCCAAAACAAGCTCTATATTGATGGAAAAGGAAACTTTAGCCACTCCCGAAATAGTACGGTATCGATAACCGGCGACAATATTGGCGGCGGTACCAATTCAAACAAAGAGGATGCTGGCACCTATACCTATCAGGATGGCCTACTGACATTGAAATACAATACGGGCAAATCCCAGACCCAAAGTTTTTTTTTCACGAAAGACGGGGAAGAAATTGCTGCTCTGAACGGATCCATTTACACCAAGGACAAAGATGAAGATAGCAAAAAGGCTACCGCTAAACCCGCTAAAGTCCCTACCGCCTCGGAGTTGATCACGAAAGCCAAAGCAGCACACGGCGGAAAGGCGCTAGACGACATTCGTACGTTAAAAGTTATTTCGCAGACGAAGGGCCTTCTGTTGCTTAACCAGTCCGATTATCAACGTCCCCGGACGTTGGCAGAAGTCCGGGCGGCGGGTAAACTAGTGTTTACGGAATATTGGGACGGCCAACAGGGCTGGGCCTGGGTTCAGGGCAAGAAAAACCCGTTGCCCCAGGAGCGAATCCGCGACAAAGAGGCCAACCGGTACGCGGGTTTTTCGGGTCTGCACGCCCAACGCATCGCTACGTTGCAAAAAGCCGATGTGGAAGCTTTGGACAACGGCGGGTATGAACTTTCCTACACGCAAGACGGTGCCCGACTCAAGATGATTCTTAACAGTAAATACCAGGTGGTCGGCGAAGAAGTCCCGTCGGATGGCAAAACCTTGAAAGTCACTTACAGTGATTTCCGTTCCGTCAAAGGCGTGCTTCTGCCCTTCCGGGAGAAGCAGATAAATGGCTCCCAAAAGATCGAGGTCAAAGTCACCGACTACTTTATCAACGAACTGGAAGAGAAAGACTGGGCCGAACCATCGCCGCGCTGATCCTATCCGCAAAAGCAGACGAGAATCGGCGAAAGTGGGTGATAAATAAGCTGTTTTGCTTGGTTTACGAACTCATAAAAAGAAAAATGCCCCTTATTCTTGAAGAAAGGGGCATTTTTGACCGTATTATGAATACAACCTGAATTAAGTAGCTTTCTGATGCAAACACCAAAAAATCACTGAAAACTACAAAATGAATGGCATTGTGCCAACTGATTGCGGAAATAATTTGCATTAAAATTTATCAGTACGCTGCGCTGATTCATCCAGAAAGTTGCACCTATCCAAGACATCTGGTGACATTTGGAAGTCATCGCAGCTTACAGGTAAAGACTTGATGACCAATAAAAACTTCCTGGAAACAAGCTTACTTTTTTATGAATAGATGCCTAAATCTGCCGTAGCAGAAGCTAAGCGCAAGACCTTCAGGGACACTAATTTTTTGTCTTTTATAGGGCGCTTTGGCTCTTTAAACCGAACTCCGCGCAGGATTGACACTTAAAGGCGCAAAACTCAATAGGATTTATCCGTACCTTTGTAGGTATGAATTCGACGGAAAACCCCTGGAAAACGCTCTCATCAACCGTTGCCTACGAAAATCCCTGGATCAAAATTCGGCACGAAGAAGTCCTGACCCCTTCAGATACCCCCGGTATTTACGGGGTTGTCAGCTTTAAGAATAAAGCCGTAGCCGTTGTTCCCCTCGATGCCGACGGGTATACGTATCTGGTGGGCCAATACCGCTACCCATTAGAAGAATATTCGTGGGAGGTCCCGGAAGGTGGCTCCCCGCTGGGCACCGATGTGTTGGATTCGGCCAAACGCGAACTGGCCGAAGAAACAGGTCTGATTGCCACTAAATGGACAAAAATTGGCCGCATCCATACGTCTAACTCGGCTACCGACGAAGAAGGGTTTATCTACATTGCCGAAGAACTTCAGCAGGGCGACCATGCCCCCGAAGAAACTGAACAACTGCAAATCAAACGAGTTCTGTTAACTGACGCGATAAATATGGTAATGAACGGCGAAATCACGGATGCCCTGAGTGTCTGCGCGCTCCTGATGGTTGCTCGGTTAAAACAGCTTTGAAATTCGTATGATTGAAGCCTTCCTGTACGGTTTAGTGACCGGCATTCCGCTTTGCCTGACGTTTGGAACCGTTTTCTTTTCGCTGTTGCAGAACAGTGTCGACAATGGGTATCGGGCCGGAATGAAGATCGCCTTTGGCGTAATTGTCTGTGATTTAGTGCTGATTATCTGCGCTTTATTTGGGACCGCTTTTTTACCCAAAATAAAGGGTTTTGAGTATTACGTTACTGCCATTGGCGTCATTTTCCTGTTGGCCTTGGGTCTGGCCAATCTGCTGAAAGGCACCCCGCGTCTGGCTTACCCTAAAACCCGGTTTGGTGACTTTATTTATTATTTTTCAACGGGTTTTCTGCTTAATGGGCTGAATCCTATCAACTTCATTACCTGGGTGGCCCTGGCAGCCTGGCTCGACAAATCCCTGCATTATTCCCTGAGCGAACGGATTATCTTTCTACTGGCCAGCGTGTTGAGCATTTTTCTGACCGAATCGGCCATTGCTGTTTCAGCGCATAAGCTCAAGCGTTTCTTTACGCCCAAAGTAGCCTTTTGGTTTAATAAAATAACGGGCATTGTCTTTATCGGCATTGCCTGCCACCTGGCCTGGACGAAGCTGTCGGTCTTTTTTCAGTAATGATTCGGACGGAGAAGGAAGGAGTCTATCAGCGAGCTGGTCTTCCTTCTCCGTCCGAATTGCTTAACGAATGCGCTCAGGGGCAATCCCTTGCGTCTGTAAAAAATCTTCCCAGTCGGTGACCATTCCTTTTTTAAGGACGCGGGGGAATTTATGCTGCCCTCCCATTTTGCCCTTGGATTGCATCCATTTATAAAACGTGGCGGACGGCAATACTGTCACCAGTACGTCTTTCAGGGCGTGGCGCCGTTCAACGGCATAATCATCGTTTAATTCCTTTAGCTTGGCGTCAATTTTCTGGCTCAAGGTGGCGGCATCAGCCGGATCGTCGGTGCCAATGTACCAGTGGTGCGCAAACAAATTATCGTGCTTGATGCCCGCCACGGTAAACTCGCGGACATTAATTTTTTCTTCCTGCGCAATCAGCTCAATCGCTTTGTTCATGTTGTCCACCGAAAGGTGTTCCCCACAAAGACTCAGAAAGTGCTTCGTCCGGCCCGTAATGACAATTTCCGATTTTGCCTTTGACGTAAACCGAATCGTATCGCCAATGAGATAGCGCCACGCCCCCGAACAGGTCGAAATCAGCAGGGCATATTCCCTGCCTTCTTCTACATCCTCAATCAACAGCGTTTTGGGCTTATTGATCAATTCCCCGTCAGCGCTGAAGTTTTCGTCGGTAAACGGAATAAATTCAAAGAAAATCCCATTATCCAGCACCAGTTGCATGCCTTCCGCGTTCGGATTGGTCTGAAATGCAATAAATCCTTCCGAAGCTAAATACGTCTCGATGTAGGTTATTGGCCGCCCCAGCAGTTTTTCAAAGCCTTGTTTATACGGCTCAAATGATACGCCGCCATGACAAAATACCTCCAGGTTTGGCCAGATATCGTGAATGGTTTTGACTTTATAATGGGCGATGATTTTCTCCATCAGCAGTTGCAGCCAGGCCGGAACCCCCACAATAAAGCCAATGTCCCACTGGGAAGCCTGCTCGGTGATTTCGTCTAGTTTTACGGCCCAATCGGTCTCGCTGGCAATTTCACGGCCCGGTTTGTAAAAACGCTGAAACCAGAACGGAATCTTGCTGGCGGTAATTCCGCTCAAGTCTCCTTCAAAATGGTTATCCCGGAAATTAAGGTTGGTGCTGCCCCCCAGCATGAGCATTCCTTTTTCGTATAGCGTAGACGGTAGGTTCTGGTACCGTCCAAGCGTTAGAATTTGCCGGATGCTGGTTTTCTGGATCGCCTTCGACATGGACTTGGATACCGGAATATACTTGGACGTAGCTTCCGAGGTACCCGAGCTTAGGGCAAAATAGCGCACGCGACCGGGCCAGGTAACGCTTTTTTCACCCGCCAGTGTACGGTGCCACCATTCCTGATAAATCTTATTATAATCGTAGATGGGAACATTTTCCGAGTACTTCTGGTAATACGTTTTCCCCTCTTCGAACAAAACCGAACTCAGAATATCCTCAAAGCCGTATTTCCGACCAAAATGCGTGTTCCGGGCTTTGGCAATGAGTTTGGAAAACGTCTTTTTCTGAAGTTTCTGGGCATTCAGCTTTTTGCGCCGAACAACGTTCGAAAGCCGGATTCCTCGTCTAAGTAAGCTACCTAATAATGCCATTAGTACGTTGTTTTCAAATTTCCGATTCGTGAATTTTGGATAACACGCTACCAATCAGACTTAACCTACCTGTTGGTTAAAATCCCACTGTTGCATGTTTTTAATGGTTTCGTAAGCCGTCAGGTCATACTGACACGGAACCACCGACGTGCAGTTCTCTGATAACGCAAATTCGTCGGTATCCTTGCCGGTGTCGTAATTCACAAAGTTACCCGCCATCCAGAAATACCCCCGTCCGTGCGGATCCTGCCGATGATCAAAAACTTCCTGCCACTTGGCATCTGCTTGCCGACAAACCCGGATTTCCCGAAGTGGCTCGTTCGACTTGGCCGGGAAGTTGACGTTCAGCGCCACCCCTTTTTTCAGGCCATTCGTCAGCACTTGAGTTACGATGCGTTTAATATGGTCGTGCGTATGCGAAAAATCGGCATCGCGGGCAAAATCACAGAGCGAAAACCCGATGGCTGGAATCCCTTCGATGGCCGCTTCGATGGCCGCCGACATGGTACCCGAATACAACACGCTGATGGACGTATTGCTGCCGTGATTAATGCCGCTCACCACCAGATCCGGCGCGCGGTCTTTTAATACGTAATGCTTGGCCAGTTTCACGCAGTCGGCGGGTGTTCCAGAGCATTCATAAGCCGGAATATCGTCGAATATATCTGTTTTGTACAAACGAAGTGGAGAAGCAATGGTAATGGCATGGCCCATACCAGATTGCGGGCTGTTGGGGGCTACTACTACCACATCGCCCAATTCTTTCATTATATGCACCAGCGTACGAATGCCATAGGCGGTAATTCCATCATCATTCGATACTAAAATCAACGGTTTCTGTTGCGGCATGGTTTTCTTTTGTCTTTCGTAAAGAGCAAAGTTACGAAATGGGCATCAAAATGGGGTCAGCGTAGATCTTAAACTATCCCACTTTGTAACTTTGCCGGCAGCAAACCCCACATCCATCCTTATGTCGCTTGCATTTCATACCGCAACTACCCGGGATATTCCCGCCCTGATTGCGCTTCAACAGCAGATTTGGGAACCTACTTACCGCCCCATTCTGGAACCCGATCAGATTAAGTATATGTTTGACACCATTTATTCGCCAGACGCGCTGGCCGAGCAAATGGGCCCCAAAAATCATACGTTCGTTCTGGCTTATGCTGAAAGTACATTAATTGGCTTTGCCGCTTTTTCGGAGGATGCGGAAGCCGGAAGCTATAAACTGCATAAGCTCTATGTCCTGCCCACGGTGCAGGGGCGCGGCTGGGGGCGGCAACTCCTGGAGGAAGTTGTGCGGCGGTGCCAACGCCTTGAGGGAAGTCGGCTGCTCCTGAACGTCAATCGCCACAATCCTGCCCTCCAGTTTTACATTCGGCAGGGATTTGCCATTGTTCGGGAAGAAGATATTCCCATTGGCCCCTACTGGATGAATGATTTTGTGATGGAATTGCCGCTACAGAAGCTGTAGGTTTCGTTTGTCGTCACTCCCCTCCAAGAAAAAAGAGCGGCTACCCCGTTGGCGACCGCTCTTTTTCAGCTGGTTTCTCTAGTCCTGGTTGCTGACCAGCGATTGTCGGCTCAGATACCCCTGCAAAGGCGTATAGCTTTCCGTTTTCTTGCTGTAATAACCCGTGCCGTCGTAAGCCCGAATTTGCGGATCCGCTTTGCAGGCATCGGCGCAGGTTCCCTGGTGGTCCCAGCCGCAGGCTTCACAGAGCGCCACGTGGTTGTTGCAGGCTGGACTGGCACAGTTAATCATCCGGTCGGTTTTCTGACCACAGCGGTAACAGCCCGAAATCACTTCTGGATTTACCTGATTGACATCCACCGCAATGCGGTTGTCGAAAACATAACATTTACCGTCAAAATCTTCGCCGCCTTCTTCCAGACCGTATTTAATGATACCGCCGTGCAACTGGTACACATTTTCAAAACCTTGCTGAAGCAGGTAGGCGCTGGCTTTTTCGCATTTAATACCTCCCGTGCAGTACGTAATGATTTTTTTCGACTTCAGGTGCGCAATTTCGTCCATGTGGTCGGGCAACTCCCGGAGGTTCTCCATGTCGAAGGTGATGGCCCCTTTGAATTTTCCCACCGAATGTTCGTAATTCGAACGCATGTCGACCAAAACCACGTCTTCATCGTTCAGCATTTGCTTGAATTCAGCGGGTTCCAGGTGCTTACCCGTTTGTTTTCGGGGATCGACCGGCAGGTCTGAATTCACAATTTCCGCTTTCACGCGCACATGTAATTTCTGAAAAGTGTGCGCCTCGTGCTCTTCCACTTTAAACTCCAGAGTCGCAAAGCGTGGATCAGCTTTTACGATCTCCATATATTTTTCACAATCGGCGGCAAGTCCCGAAACAGTTCCATTCAACCCCTCGGCAGCTACGATAATCCGCCCCAACAGATTCAAATTCAGGCACAAAAGGTGATGCTCCTCCCGAAACTGGTCTGGATTTTCAATCGGTGTATAGCAGTAGTAAAGTAAGACGCGGTATGGTTTCATACGTGGCAATGACTAAATTCGAATTCGATTACAAATATAACGAAATGCATATTGCTATTACTGGAAATATCGGCGCCGGAAAAACAACGCTGTCAGGAATTTTGGCTCGTCATTACGGATGGGACGTACTGGTTGAGGCCGTGGAAGACAATCCCTACCTCAAAGATTTTTATGCCGACATGGGGCGTTGGTCTTTCAACCTGCAAATTTACTTCTTGAACAGTCGCTTTGAGCAGGTCATTCAGATTCGGGAAAGCGGGAAAAGCGTCATTCAGGACCGAACGATCTATGAAGACGCCTATATTTTTGCTAAAAACCTCTATGACAGCGAGTTGCTTTCCAGCCGGGACTACCAAACGTACCGGAGCCTTTTCGATAACATGCTGGCGCTGGTTCGTCCGCCCGATCTGATGATTTACCTGCGGGCTGATCTACCGAAACTGGTTTCCCAGATTCATAAGCGGGGGCGCGATTTTGAACAGTCAATCAGCGAAACTTATTTGCAGAATCTAAATCGGTATTATGAAGAATTTATTCAGGAATATACCGACGGCAATTTATTAATCATCGATGTTAATGAGTTGGATTACGCCAATCGTCCCGATGATTTACAGCAAGTAATTGCCCAGGTTGACGCGTCGCTCGCCCAGCTTGAAGGGGTTGGAACAACCAGGTAGGCAATTAACGGAACCTGATTCGCGGCAATTAGGCAACCTCCACCTGGCCTGATTTCTTGGGTTTGCGCACGTAAAACTGAACCAGGCACGACCGGCACCGATAAGCTTTAAGCGACAAGAATCCGAAGTAATTTTTTATTAATTCAGAGCGGTGTGTCCGTTCGATATGCACTTTTGAATGGCATTTAGGGCAGCTTTTTGTTCTCTTCGCGAAGAAAAGAAGGTACATAACGCTTAGAGAATAAAGTACAATAAGACCTACAATGCCGTATAGGATCAACTGAATCATAAAAAGTGTGGACTTGAAGGGCGGAAATAAGCTATTTAATGGATCAAAAACAAGCGTCTTTACCTAAGTCTTAATCATTTCAGCGGATTTTTACCATTTGTGAATCAGTGATTTGAAAATAACGAGCGAATGGCCAACTTACAAATTAACGGACGAATCTGGCTCGAAGGACAAGAGCGCTTTTTTGGTATTGGACGCATGCAGTTACTGGAAGGTATTCAACGCACCGGTTCCATCAACCAGGCGGCGAAAGCCATGAATATGTCGTATAAGCGGGCCTGGGATTTGGTTCATTCGATGAATAAACAAGCCCAGGCCCCTTTGGTTATTACCCAAACCGGCGGCGAACACGGTGGCGGAGCGGTAGTGACCGAAGAAGGACAGAAATACCTCACTTACTACCGCGGCCTTCAGGAACGTTTTCAGCAGTTTTTGCAGCAGGAAATCCAGCATTTACCAGACAGCCATTAATTACTTTCCGGCGATAGACCGGGCAAATACACCTGAAATGTAGCCCCGTGTCCGGGTTGGCTCTTGGCAGTAATATACCCCTGGTGGTTTTCGACTACTTTCCGGCAAAGTGCCAGTCCGACCCCCGTGCCCGGATAGCGTTCGCGCCCATGCAGCCGCTGAAACATGTTGAAGATGCGATCCAGGTATTTTTCGTCGAAACCAATGCCCGAATCCTGCACTTCCAGACAAATGTAAGTACGCAATGTGGATAATTCCGCGATGGCGTAGATTTCATCCACGGAAGCGACATGACTGCTGACGTGAATAATGGGTGCATCTCCAGGCTGATGAAATTTTATCCCGTTCGAAAGCAGATTATGAAGCAGTTGGGTGAGCTGGCGGGCATTTCCCAACACGCGCGGCAGAGGATCAATCGTAATGCGGGCCTCTTTTTCCTGAATCGCGAGTTCCAAATCGGAAAGAACGTCTTTTACTAAGGCCGATAAGTTCACTGACGTATATTCCCCGGGCTGCGTGGTTAAGCGCGAATACGTCAATAAATCCCGGACCAACAACGACATTCGTTCGGCAGCGGCGCGGCTTCGCTGAAGCAAATCCAGCCCCCCATCGCTCAAATTTTGGGCGTAATGCGTTTGCAACAGACTACCGAAAGACTGAATTTTTCGCAGCGGTTCCTGCAAATCATGGCTGGCTGCGTAGGCAAACTGCTGTAAGTTTTCGTTGCTTTGCTGGAGCCGCAGGTTTGCTTCTGAGAGCTCTTCGTTCGTGGCATTTAACTCTTCGTTAATTGCCTGCAATTCTTCCGTACGCTCCTGTATTTGCCAGGCTAGTTCCCATTCGATTTTTTTCCGGGCCGTTATATCCTGCGCCGTTCCCCGCAGCAGGTAGGCTTCTCCGTTTTCGTTGAAGAACGCTTTCGCCTGGGCGTGGAGAATGCGTTCCTGGCCGTTTTTCTGATTTTTGACGGTGTATTCTTCTTCGTAAATCCCATCCGAACCCGGTGCGGTGGCCCGGAGAAGAGACGCAACAATGCGTTCCCGATCCTCCTCAATAATGGCGTTAGTCGCCTGATCCAGAGTTGCCAATCTCACCGAATTAGAGGAATACCCAAACCAATCTCTGATTCGATCAGAATACGAAAGAGTCCAGGTTTGAGGATCCAGTTCCCAGGTGCCTAGCTGCGCCAGTTCAATGGCTCCCCGCAGGCTCACTTCGACCTCTTCCAGTTGTTTGCGAGTCACCACCTGTTTGGTAATATCGACAGCGGTATTGATCACCCCGTACACGTCTCCTTCGGCATTGTGTAAGGCCTTGTAACTGTAGTTAAAATAGGCGGTATGTACCTGCCCATCAACAACAAAGTCGGCTCGTCCCTCATCGTTTTGCACCGCCTTTCCGGTAGCGAATACCTCCTCCGCAATCTGAAAATAAGGCAAGTTCTCCAATTCAGGCAGGGCTTGGCGGTAGGTTTTTCCGAGAACAGATTCGTCTCTGCCCCAAGCGGTTAGCAGTGCTTCGTTGGCTACCTGAATTGTCAGTTCCGGTCCTGTATAAACGGCAATGGGCAAGGGCGCATTGTCAATCAAATCGCGAAAGCGAGCCTCACTGGCCCGGAGTTCCTGTTCTGCCCGAACTCGCTCCGTCACGTCGAGAATGGCACCAATGTAGCCACTGAACTCGCCATTGGGGCCGTATTGCGGATTTCCGGTACAAACTACCCACCGTACCGGCCCGTTCAGGTGCTGGATTCGGAACTGGCTTTCGTGGTATCGCCGAGCCTGAAAATCCGCCAGAAATAGTTGAGCCGCATTCGAACGGTCTTCTTCCAGCACAAAGTGAAGCCACCCGCTCCCTAGATGTTGCACCAATGGTGCCCCTGTCCAGTCAATCCAACGCTGGTTGACGTAGGTTATCGCCTGGTTTTCATCCGTAATCCACAATGCAGCGGAAGAAGCAGTGGTGATATTTCGGAAAAGTTCGGTACTTTCCGTAAGGGCTTTCCGGGCGGCCAGCTCCGGGCGCAAATCCCGCATAACAGCCCCTACCGCGCAGGGTTCTCCGGTTACCGGATCATCGATACGAATGCTGTTGTTGTAAACAGGAAACACCTCCCCTGATTTCAGGTGCCGGACGTTCATCTGGCCCTCCCATCGCCCTTTTTCTAAAACTATTGGAATAACTTTGGTACGAACAAACTCAAAATCTTCGGGTGTATGCAGTTGCGAAATGGGAAATTTCAGGACCTGCTCTTTGGTATCAAAACCCAACAGCTCCATACCTGCCTGATTGAGGTACGAATTCACTCCGTCTAATTCCAGTATGGACATTAAATCGGCGCTTCCATCCACCAGCGTACGTAGCAGCGGAATTTCGCTTTTTTCCGCGTTAGCTTGGGTGGGTAAAATTACCAAGGACGCTACGAGCCGAATGGCCTTTGCCTCCTGAAATTGAATCACGGCCTGATCATGCACCTGAACATAAGTCCCATCGGCCCGGCGCATGGAATAGCTCTCTGTCCAGGAAGCCTTCTGATCTTCTAATGCGGCCTGGCAACTTTTCCAGACCCGGTCCTGATCGTTCGGATGAATGCGGTCGTACCAAGCATCGGTTGCTGATGTCGTTTCTTTCGACGGATAGCCAAATAACTCAGCAAAACGATCATTCCACCAAATTGTGTTTTCTTCCAGATTCCATTCCCGAATAGCATCCCGTGTTACGGTAGCCAATAATTCAAATCGTTCGTTGGCCGCTTTTAATTCGTCCGCTAACACCCGATGGTCGCCCGTCATTTAGTTATTCCGTTTACTGCGCAAGGTAAATAAAAGTTGAATAAGTGCAGAGCGACGCATCCTGAATGCAAGCGTAAAACGTCCTTGTTTCTATCTCTCCCTTACTTTTAAGGCCTTGCTTGACGAATGCTGCGCTGCCAACTCCGGCTCCTTCGGCTCCGTTAATCGGTATTAATTTGCTGGGGTTTTCCACCGGTACTGACCACGGCACCAGCGCCTTTGGCTGTGTTTGAAGCCAACAGTACATCGTTGGCGTATATCTGGGTAATGATGGTCGCTGAATCTCCTTTGTTCTGCGCCCGAAGCCGAACCTGGGCATCCCCCCGAAAGGACAGTGCTTTTTCCCAATTACTGATTATTCCTTTTACCTCGTCGTTGCCACCTTCCTGGTTGGTGTAGCGAACGTCACAATTTGTACAAATGACCACATACCGAACTGTGTATATTTCCTCTCTCTGGTTGAGTTTTTTTTGCAGAAAATACCAGCTCGCACCACCTAACATAATGACGATCAATACGGTCCGAAGAATGCGTTTCTTGAAGAAGTTTCTGGATTGGTTCATTTCTGATTCGAAGCTTGGCGCTTCAGGCTGGTTCAATTATACGTCCGAAAGATACAAACCCTCTTTTGATTTTCGTTTTTTCAACTATTCCCGTAAAGTCTTTTACTAGTTTCTCCACAAAGAAGCGCTTGTCCTTGTTCTCGAAACCTCTTATTAAATAACAATCTGGCTTGATCTAGGTTGGTAGAAGCATACGAACAAATGCTGTATGAAGACTATTTTTTTGCTGGCCGCTTTTGCCTTACTGACAAGTTGCAGTACGTCCAGAGTGGTTAAAACCGAAGCTGCCGACTCGTTTGATTTATCGCGGTATAAAACCTATAATTTCTATTCCGTAGAAACAACCGGCGATACGGTCACCGGCTTGATTCGTCCCCAAGTTGACCAACTGAAAGCCGCAATCAGTCGGCAGCTGGAGGCACGTGGGCTGAAGCAAGTAGCCCCCCAACCTGATTTGCTGATTAATATTGGTCTGGCCGTTAATGAGAAAGTACAGACCCGGCAAACCAGTCTGCTAACTGACCCTCCCAATTACATTGGCCAGCGGCGTTATTCATGGCGAGCCCAGGACGTTGAAGTCGGGCGTTACAAGCAGGGAACTGTCGATATTCACCTTGTAGACCGGGCCCGAAGCGAAATGGTGTGGCAAGGTGTGGTAGAAGGTGTCTTGCCCGATAACCCGGAAAAGCGTCAGCAACGCATTGAAGAAAGCATGGTGAAGTTATTTAAAACACTAAAATAAAACCGCTTGGAGCCAATTTGGCTCCAAGCGGTTTTATTGGTATTGCTCAACAGATTAGAATGGCAATTCGTTGCCATCTTCTTCGTAAAAGCTAGTCAGCGGTTGTTGTTGCTTAGCGGGTGCTTTCGACTCACTCGGGCGAGCAGCGGGCGCCGATGCAGCCGGTGCCGACGCCGTTTCTCCTTCGGCTAATTCAATTCGCCAGGCACGCACATCCGTATACCAGCGATCGTTGTATTCACGTGATTCCAAGCTAAACAATACCCGCAGGGTATCGCCCGTTGCAAACTGTTTCAGATCATTGGCTTTTTCGCCCCAAGCCAGAAAGCAGACTTGTTTAGGAAATTGATCGATGGTCTCAACCACAAAGTTTTGCTTGACCCAAGCGCCATTTTTCCCTTGTCCCGTCTGTTCGGGCAGAACTTTTAAAAGTTTACCGATTACTTCCAGTGCCATAGTAACTTATGTATTAGTCTTTATTTACTTCCCGAAAAATCTTTATTCGAGTACGCTTTGAATGCTTAAAATTACGATTTTTGGCGGACATTACCATATTAAAAGCATCGGATTAGCTCATGAAAATTGGCGTATTACTACACGGAAACGGGGTTTATGACGGCACGGAAATTCAGGAAGCCGTATTTACTCTTTTGGCTTTAGCTGAGCTCGGAGCCGAAGCCATTTGCCTGGCACCTAACATTGCCCAACACCATGTGGTCAACCACCTAACGGGCGAAGAAATGCCCGAGAGCCGCAATGTTTTGGTCGAATCGGCCCGGATTGCGCGGGGCGACATCCGTGATCTGGCCACGATTACATCCGATGAGCTGGATGGCCTGGTTATGCCCGGCGGCTTTGGGACGGCTAAAAACCTTACGAAATGGGCTTCTGAAGGTCCACAGGGCGCTATTCTGGAACCAATCAAGCGGTTAATTCTGGATTTGATTCAGCAGAGAAAACCAATTGTAGGTCTTTGTATGAGCCCCACCACCCTCGCGAAAGCGCTGGAAGGGAGCTCTATTTCCGCCCAGCTAACCGTGGGAACCGATCAGGAAAGCTCACCCTATGATATTGCCGCCATTTCGGCCGGGGTTCGTTCATTAGGTCAGGAAACTATCATGAAAACCGTGCGGGAAATATGTGTTGATTCAGAAAATCGAATCATTACAGCCCCTTGTTATATGATGGAAGCTTCGATTCTCGAGGTGCGCGCTAATATCAAACAGGCCATCGAGCAAATGATGCTTTTTTTCGAAACTACGGAGCATACCGCCTGAATTTTGCTTTTGATTTGTTTTTTCGACAAAACTCTATAGTTTTGCACCCACAAAATTAGCTCTTACGAGCTAAGTCGTCCATGTGGTGGAATTGGTAGACACGCCATCTTGAGGGGGTGGTGCCACTAGGTGTGAGGGTTCGAATCCCTCCGTGGACACAATGAAAAAGGGTCAAATCAGCGCATTTGAACCCTTTTTTTATTTAGCTGCTTTTTTTGTGGCAGCTGTGTGGCAAAAAGCAAAGCATTCTGAGCTCATGGAGCCTGAAAAGCAATTTCGTGAATTTCGTCTGGCTGATTCAGGTGGCGACTTAACCAAGCGCTGGTTTGTGGTTGGCTACGTCTGGAGTGAAGAAAAAGAAAAGCTCATTCGCAAGCGCATTGAAGTAACTGGCTCCACGGTCAAGGCCCGCCTCTCGGCGGCTAAAAAACTTTGCGAAGAACTCAATACCCAATTACGGTCCGGTGCCGTCGTTGATCCCAAGCCCAAACCCAAGCCCCTTTTTCACGCCGAGATGCCTATACCTGAGGCGATTGATTATTTTCTAATGCATCAGGCGGAGATTTTAGTAGCGAAAAGATTCTGTGCAAAAGCCATATGCTGAAAGCTCATGAGCTATTGAAGTCGGACGAGCTTATTGTTTCTATCCCAAGACGACGTTGCATGATGGTCACCTCAAAAGATGCCGATGATGAATTGCTGCAAACGTTTGTGGCTTTACACAATCATGCCTGGGAAGACGATTCGTATGGTAATCCTCCAATTTTGAACGCGCTGTTCGTTGTAAAGCAGGGAGAAATCACTGGTTTAGTTCCGCTTAACTAACCAGGTACCTGTATTTATTCGAGCTTACTTGCGAACAAATCCTCTTTAATAACCCATGCAAAAACGATACACACTCCTATTGCCAACAATAGGAGTGTTCCTTATCCTACTACTTAGCTGTAAAAAGGAGAAAGAAGAGGCGATTCAGCCCCTTTTTAATCCAGCCTATCTGCTTGGCAACTGGACAACCATACCCAATGGTCAACCTTATTTGCGCTGGACTTTAGACGAGAAAATGTGGTCTGAAACGTTGGTACCATCAACCAGTTGTGAGCCTGTAAATTCATTTATGACTTTACCATACGCGGTTAAGAACGATACGCTTGATATTTATTGGGGTATCCCCAAGGAGGCACAAGACAACTTCTATCTGATCAGATCATTAACGCCAACGCGTATGGTGTTATACCGGACTCATTATAAGAATGAGGCCATATTTGAAAAATGCCAATAAAGGAAGTAGGTAGGTCTAACCAGCCCAGGCGGATGAAACCCAAAGGCTGGTTGGCCTCAAAAAGAAGGTCCGATCGGACCGGCAAAATTGATCTGTTTCACTGGATGCCCCAAACCAACTATATGCTTACCGCTATCAAGTATAGTGCGCTGTTTGCTTTATTACTTTTTGTCTCCTGTAGCAAAAGGGAAGATCAGCCTGTGCGTGTTTATGGAACGGTGGTTGATTCGCTGGGGGCCCCGCTCTCAGGGGTTCATTTCGAACTGATGATTAAAAAAAGGGACACCTTTCCGACTTTCATCTTGCCTATCGCCGAGGCAACCTCCGCCCAGGACGGCTCGTACGAGATCAAAGGCGTTGTACCCAAAGATTATAAGCTGCCCTTTGTGGAGATCACGCATATTGATCGCCAAGGGGTCCATATTTACCCCAAACGAATCTACACCAAAGAGGCGAACGGAAAGTTGCAGCAGACTACCGCCTTGTTCTTAAAGAAAAACAAGACTACCCATGAAATCCATGTGGTTTTATACTGATACGAGCCATGCTTTACATCTCCGACAAAGCCCGCCTCCTCTCCCTGATCGCCGCAGCGGGCGTAAAAGGAATCAGTGACAAGCGGCTGGCCAAGGTGTCCGGCATGGATAACGACCTGGTCTGTGATTTAGTCGAGGAGTTGCACAGCGACGGTTTTGTCCGGCTGCTGCGGGGTCACCTGCTGATCGGCACGCGGCTGAAGGCGTTTGCGATCGGCGATGGCGCGGCGGAACTCTGGCCAAAAAATAAATGAGAATTTTGACTCACCTTTTGCGGGGTCGATTGATGAAGGGGAACACGCTCTTTAGAGCCAAAATCCTAAAACGATGAAAATCAAAACTGTGTATTCCCAGTGGGAAACTTGATGGGCTTTAAGAAATCAAGTTAAATCCCAGATTACTTAAATCCCAATAAATTTCCTAAACAAATCCTTAACACATTCTTATGCCTCTTAAATCCCTACTTCGCATACTTGGCCATCAAAAATGGATCCGTTTTGGTATACGTGATCGAATAATTCGAACCTTCGATAATATTGATACACGACCCAAAGAATTATTTAGTGTACCCTTCTTTGGTCAAACCTATACTGGTGATCTTTCTGTCTATATAGATTGGAGTACATATTATTATGGATCCTATGAAGGGGAAGAATTAAGTTTGATGCGCGATGCACTGACTGGAGTAGCCGATCCTATAGTATTAGATATAGGGGCTAATATTGGCCATCATTCTCTTTTTGCTTCAACTTTAGCCAAAGAGGTACATGCTTTTGAGCCTTTCCCAGAGGTCTTTTCTAAAATTTATGATAAGATAAAAATTAACTCAATTAATAATATTAAAGTTCACGAAATAGGATTAGGGGAGACTAATGAGACCTTACCCTACTCTGTACCGTCAAATTCTAATACTGGCGTTGGTTCTTTTAGTGGTGAAGCTGTTAATAATTCATCTACGATATATTTACCAATTAGAGTAGGCGATGAATACCTAAAATCATATAATCTCCCTAAAATAGATTATATCAAGATGGACATTGAAGGCTTTGAATCACAAGCACTTAGAGGACTAAAAAATACTATTCTTTTTCATAGGCCGATTGTTTTCTTTGAGTGGAGCGCTTACGGGAGAAAGTTAAACATTGAATCGGAATCACTCTTTCCTAAGGATTATACCGTTTATAATTTTATTTCTAAACAACCTTATTTAGGCGTTTTTTCTAAGCGAGGATATATATTAGTCGCAGATCAATCGCCATTTAGAGACGGAAATAAGATTGCAATCCCAAACGAACAAATAGCTAGATTTAATAGCATAAAAAGTTTATAATCTTAAGCCTTAAAATAGTTAAACTAACTTTAAGGATGACTAAACACTAAACATGAGTAGGGAGGGTTGGTGGAAGCTGGCGTAAGTAAACCGCAATCACGAGAAGTGGCCTTTAAAAGTCACTTCTGGTTGTTCTTCAAAAGATTTACAACAGCGAATCCAGGTACTTCTGCGTCTGCTCATCCTCAAAGCTACCCAGGTAGGCCTCTGCCGTGACCATTCACAGAATCGAAAAAAGTACCACTTACACAAAACATCAATGCTAGCTCGGACCTGGTTGATACTTTAGCCCTGATCATACTCCGCCCCTGCTTTGGGCACCTACGCCAGGAGTAGTTTAACTGAATAATCTTCTTTTGTTTTAATACGTTTGTCCTGATATTGACTAATCTTTTATATCCAACAATTTCATAATGAATAACGTATCAACAGCCTGGCTTTACGGCTCTACCCCCGAATGGGCTTGTGGCAGCATTTGTGGCACCGAGGAGGCCGTGGCAGTAGGTAGTGGCCTAGTGTCGGGTTGGAAAAACGGGCAAAATGGGCTAATTTTGCGCTATGAAGTTGTTCAATCAGGCGGCTTAGGGAATTCGAATCCTTCCGTGGACACAAGTACTTGACCATAAACGCCTGTAAATTAACCACTTACAGGCGTTTTTTGATTACACTACAGGACCATTTTAAGCTTTTGGTTTATTTCCCGCTACTCACCGTACCTTCTACTGACTCCTTTAGAAATAAGCCTATTCCTAAAACTTAATGTTTTCCTCTTCTCATGACAGCCATTGAATTTGTCTTTGCGGAGCTAAAAATGCACCACCCGGCCCTCTACGATCTGGATGATCTCTGCAACCGCAGCTACCCCCAGGATGAAATTAACGAAGCCGTAGCGGCCCTGATGCTACAGGAAAAAGTGCGGGAAGCGGGCATTGAGAACTTTCCTTACGTCAGCTTAACTGAGAAAGCCGTTAGTTGACGTCTTGCTTTGCCGAGGACTTGTGAGTAAATACTATAGTACACGAACGGCAAAATCAATCTCTATCCGGGAACTGAAGGCGAAGCAACCTGCCCCACTGGACAAAGATGAACTCTATGACAAGAGCTATACTGAAAGCGAATTGAGCGAGGCAATCCGGGTCCTGATAAAAGGAGGTATTATCAAAGGATTGACGATTAACAAAATGCCGTATATCCAGCTGGTTCGCGGCGCAAACGTAAAATAAAAACCCGCTGCTTATCACTTCAAGCAGCAGGCAAATCACTCAACTCATACGTTTTCTCTTCTTTCTCCTCACTATAGAGGTATATCAGCAGGAAAATGACTCCGTAAGCCGCTATCGTAAACAGGTCGTGATGATCGATGTAATTATTTAGGGGCCATCTTTTTTCCAGCGCAGTTAGCAGCAACCCAATCCGAAAACAGTTAATAAGCCAAATTAAGAGAATCCCCCCCAAACACCAGTAGAGCTTTCGTCTCCAGGGGTTGCTGTTGGCAATCACGAAAGCCACCCAAAAGCTTAAGACGCCTAAGCCCAGGCACTCATAAGATATAATTACAGTAGCTCCTGCGGGTGTTTTTATCAATTGTGGCGGGATTACATAGGAATCAACTCCAAACAAGTGGGTAATCAAGCTAGCGGTGTATAGAATGGACATTTTCAGCCACTCAATATAGTTGAGGAAGTTATCCAGGAATGCGCTATAACTATTCTTGGGGTCTACCAGTCCGTTATAAAAAATATTAAAATAATACAAGGCTATAAACGTAACAAAAAACTTAATTAGATAAGGGATATCTAACGATTTAGATAGATTGTTCTGCATATACTTTTAGGGAAAGGGTCCTTATTTACCCAATCAAGCGCTTAGCTAATCAGCCAAACAAGGACCTTACTGAATTCATCTCAGAGCGAAGCGTCCTTATTTCAATTGGTTAGCTTTCTTTATTTTCTGATACGCTTTCCGAACTCCTGCCGCCGCGCCAGCCGCAAGCAGGACACTTAAGCCACCGTCTATTGGTGCACTTTCGGCAGGCGGGGGACCTGCGATGGCCAGAGTGCTCAAGCAAACAAAGCAGATCAACAGACCGCTAGCCTTCAGCACAGAAGGCAAGTAATAATTTTTCATAATAGATAGTGAGTTTTTGATTAGACTTTAGCTGTAGTATACAGCATCAAGCAAGCAATTATAAGAAAAAATCACTAAGTATTTCGAACAAGTATTTAGAAAAAGTAATATTATAATTCTTTCATCTAATAAGTCCTATTAAACCTATGATAATTCTTATATTTTTGTCTATTAAATAAGAACAAATCCCTTGATTATTAGCACTATTGTCTAAATACAACTATGTGATAAAAGCCTCCATCTACAAAAAATACCGACTACATCGCAGTCGGTATTTAATCTTTTGCTTAGTAAACAAACTCAGTATGAATTCTGGTTAACAAAGAATTTATCAGACAATTGTTACTTATTTCAATCATTCTGTTACGCCCTATAAACTTTGTAAAAGGCTACGCTACAGATCATATTATTTCTCACCAATTTTGATATACGCCTTCCGGCAGGCATTACAACGGTACAATCGATTTGGGACAAAGAATAAAGCATTCTTTATCAAAGAATTCCGGGGGATACGGTCTACCGAGAACTGTTCGCCGCAATATGGGCATGACTTTTTAGTAGTAAACCTTCGGGAAAGAGTAAGAATATTAAAAATAACGGCTAAGATTTTCATAAACGTTGATATTTTTATGCGGAAGCGTTCAAATATATCCACTTGTATGTGAGAAGCTTGACCGCGTAATCATGTTCTTTCTTTAAGCTTACAAATTCTTATGATTGTTACAGTTTTCATCAAACTGGTTACTTAAACAAAAAAGCCCGATTGCGAGGCAGCCGGACTTTTCATTTTCATGTAGTTAAATAATCTTCAGCGGCTAAAGTAAAGTTTTACCTCCAAATTCCAGCGGGTTACCAGCCCTAGCTCAATAACTTATACGGGCTTACTTTCCTGTTTAACCGTGATTTTTACCCAGCGCAGAAACGCTTCCCCGATAGCGAGATCTCCTAGGTTCTTGTTTACCCGGTTGAGTACGGTCGAACTAGCAAACCCTGCAGTACCGATGTGGGAAAAGCCTACCAGGTACTTACGTTGGAGGTCACTGAACTCTACCCCCTTAAAATGTTCTCGCACCTCAGCGGCGGGGCTAGCCTGCTGGCTTCGATGAATGGGCCGGACAATCCGGATGAAGGAGTAAATTATGACGTTACCCTAACAAGGGAACAAGGCAAACCCAGCTCCTACAGGTGCCGGGTCGTGAGTTTTTGGAGTTTCACAAATCAGGGAAAGTTCTAAATTAAGACGCCACTAGAATATCCGACCACCGGGTAGTGTAACACCGGCTCAGCCACTTTTGCTTCATGGGCCAGGTTCTGTCATAGCCTTGAGCCGCCAAACGTACCTTATCCCGTCCGTACTGCTTATTGATGCCATCAACGGCTTTGCCCAGCTTGGCTAATTTTGGTCTGACCGTTTCTAGCGACAGCTATAACTAGCAGGCGGCTTCTGAGGTAAGATTCGTTTCATAAAAGCGGGTGACTGGGTATTAATAATAAGTGGGTAAGACCACCCCTGCTTGTCCCTTCTGCACCTACCGATTACCTATTTTATCAGTCAACGCTTTCTGTGGCAAACGATATTTATCATCTTTGCAGGAAATGTCGTTACTATGCGAATATGCTTCTGGAAACATCATCCAAACATTGATCAAAATGGATACTTATTAGGGCAAGCCACTATCCTATACCAACAGCGATTTGGATTCGATTTTATCAAACTAATGTCTCCAGGGCCTTGGATGGCTGTTTGTTACGGAGCACTTGATGAGTATCAGGGAGATTATCTGGGACGAAGAGCAATTGTAAAACCTTTGGTAACTCATTATAAAGATTGGATAAATCTAGCTGCATTTTGTCAATCCTATCAACCCGAGATGCTCCAGCAGCAACTAATTGCCAGTCAAATGGTCTGTCAAGCGTTTCCTCATGTGGACGTATGTGCCACCGTATTTAGTCCGCTTTCACAGGCTATTCAATTAGCGGGTATTGATTTATTTCGGAAGCATCTCAAGCTTTATCCTGATGAAGTCGAAAAAGGTTTGAAGCAGATTACTCAGAACACCCACTATATAATGAGTCAATTCGCGGCTACCGGAGTCAAACGCCTGTTCTATGTCATGCAACATACTCAGGAGCATGTTTTCCCCCGTACGGATTATCAACCACAAGCCGCTTATCACGACGCAGATTGTTTACGTTACTCAGCTACACTTTTTGAGGACACACTGGTTCATCTGCACGGTGAACACATTTACTGGGGTTTGTCTCTACCCCTACCGCATACCAGGATTCACTACGCGACTCATCCCACGAATCCTACCCCATCGGATTTGCGGAAACAAGCTCAACTACCTGTCATCGCCGGAATTTCAGCCCAGGATCTAGTCTCGGTTCAATCGCTTCAAGAAGCCTGTCACTTGTTAGATAGCCATTTTAAGCACCGCGCAGCTAACTCAGACCCTTTATTGACCTGTAGTTGCGTGTTACCCTTTGATTTTTCCGATCAACAAACCGATCTCTGGATTCAATCCTTATCTTTATTCGCTCACTGATGCCCGCACTTGCCCTAGATTATTTAGGCCCCAAACAGATCCCCTATACACCCTTACCGGCAACTTGCCTTAGCCTACCCTTATTCAGGCTATTTACGGAACAGGTCCGTAAAAGCGCTGATAAACTAGCCATTCAAGATGACGCGGCTAGCTATACCTATTCGGAATTGCACCAGTATGCCTGCCAGGTTGCCCAAGTGTTGGGTCAGTCAGCGGATAAACACCAAGAGCCGATCGGCATTTGGCTGCAAAACGACCGGAAATTTATTGCTGTCATGCTTGCTGCTCTTGCCGTGGGTAGGCCTTACGTTGCGTTGGACATTTCGGCACCTTTTGAGCGAAACTTGGCCATTATGAAGCAGGCCCAAATTAGTGACATTGTTTCTATTTCGCGGTTTAAATCAGAGCTAAAAACTCTGGACATAACTGTCCTCTATTTAGACAAGCTACCCCAGCCAGACGCAGCCTCTTTCTTCCAACCAACGGCTCAGCCAGATAGCTTAGCATACATCATTTATACCTCTGGTACCACGGGAACCCCTAAAGGTGTCTTTCAGAATCAGCGTAATCTAATTCACGATGTGAGTCAGTACATTGATTCCATCCATCTGTCTTCAGACGACCGCCATTCGTTGCTTTACTCACCCACCGTTGGGGGCGCAATCAGAGATATCTTTGGAACGCTATTGACGGGGGCCACCCTTTACATCAGAGATTTACGCAAGCACGGTCTGGCCTCACTAGCTTCCTTTATTAAGGAACATCAGCTCACCATTTATCACTCAGTTCCTTCTATTTTTAGGACGTTCCTACAAGCTGCTGGCCAGCAGCAATTTCCCTCCGTTCGATTGGTGTACATGGCGGGCGATCGCATCACAATTCAGGATGTGGAACGCTACAAAGGCCATTTCTTGCCATCCTCTTTTCTCTACATTGGCATTGGATCCACAGAAAATGCCACCATCTACCGACAATGGTTCATTAATCACAACACCCGTTTGACTGGTGAAACGGTGCCAGTCGGCTACGCTGTTCCAGACCGAAACATGCATCTTGAATCAGCAGACGGTTCCTTAACACTTCCAGGCGAGACAGGCGAAATTGTCGTTGAGAGCGCCTATATCGCTTTGGGTTATTGGCAAAATAGTCAACTGACTCAGCAGGCATTTACAATTACTAAAAACGGCCGCCAATTTCGTACCGGCGATTTAGGGCGCGTGGGTTCCGACGGCTTACTGGAGTACATCGGCCGAAAAGATCGACAAATCAAAGTAGCCGGGCACCGGATCGAACTGGCCGCCGTGGAAGCCACTATCCGGCAGGTTCCCTTAGTCAGTGATGTAGTGGTTATTGGCCGATCGGTAGCATCCGAGCAAGTCTTGGTGGCCTACGTGGTCACTACCGGTGAGTTTGAGCCAGAAGCAGTCAGGAAGTATTGCCTTGATCGACTCCCTTCTTATATGGTTCCCGCCCACTGGGAACAAATTGAGGAGATACCTTTGCTGGCTAATTTTAAAATAGATGTAGCGACCCTCCAACGCCTCGACGACCAACACGTAAAAACCTTGACAATAGGTTCTGAAAGGATTCGGACAGACGGCCCCCCACCGACTAAAGCACATTGGATCAAAACCGTCGTACGAAACGCCTGGTGTGCTCCCGGCGCTGGTTTACAGGAAGCATACAACCAGAATACTAGCTGGCGAAGCGGGGGTGGGTCTTCTCTGGAAGCGGTTGCTTTTATGATTAAACTGGAAGAAAAGCTAGGCGTTCAGATTCCGGCCGAATGGATTCATGGTGACATGAAGCCCCTGTGGCTTGAAGAACTTTTGCTGAAACAAGCAGATTTTGTTGGTAAGTCCCAATCCGCTATAATTCGGCCCGTTATTTATTTTTTCCCGGCTTTGATAGGCCTAGGCGATGCCATAAAGTTAGTACGCGATTTGCAACAAATTGCAGAGATTCACCTGATCACCTATCCCGATTTGAGTAAAGTCACTGCTGAGCCAGAAAGCTTTGATTTACTTATGCATTCGGTCATGAATCAGATTTCGCAGTTCCCTGAACCCGATCTGTTACTTGGTTGCTGCTCGGGAAGCTTCGCGGCCCACGAGGTAGCCCGTCAATTAACGCTCCAAGATTCCTTAAAGGGCAGGTTGGTTCTTATTGATTTTCATGCCTCACTCCGATTTGGCGTTCCACTCCAGGCACTAGCAAAACTTAGTTTTAAAGAGAAACTACGTTTGTTTATGGACAAGGGAGTTAACAAAATTTATAAAAAACTCGCACGCAGTCTTTTCCCCACTTGGGCCAATCGATATTGGAAGACCCCGCATAACTTTATTCAGACCGATACGAATGCGTACGATGTTTTCACCGGATCAATTCGGCAAAAATACTTAACTGGTCAAGCCGAACTGTTTCGAACAACCGACCACAGTACCCCCATGAACTGGGAATGGTTTTGTGATTCTGTCTCAATCACTGAATTACCTTTTACTCACGGAGAGATGTTTAGCACGGAAGAGAATCGAAAGATGGTTATAAAACAGCTAGCGAAGCTCTTCAAAGCGAATACAGTTCAGCCCTTTTGACAGGGAAAAATCGAAGCGCGTTCCTAGTGGCAGTTGAATTACAACCGGTTCGGGCTTGTCGGCATTCTAAGACTGAGCTATGTCGCTTGGAGATTGAGGTTCATCAGGCGGAAACACTTCGTTAATTTGGCGAACCTGTTCCGCTAGTTCCTCCTCCGTTACGGGCTTTACTTCTTTCTTTTTGCTCATTAGGTTCGGCATTTAAGACTGCCGTAAAGTTTCGAGGCCGTTTTCTAGATCATTTTACTCCCTTGAAATGATGAGGGTATTTAATGGCCTGAATAACTTTTAAACGAAGGTATTGAGTAAATGAAACAGGTCGCAATACAAGCGTTTCTACTGTTCCCCAAGCAATAATAACTTTGCCAGTTTTATTCTTCTTACTACCAGTACAAATAAAACACTAACCACAAAGACGAAAATGGCGACCATTAACTGGGTTTTCAAATCATAGAAAAGCTTGATATGCGCTCTTTCGACGATAAATTCCAGAGCTTCTAAAAACGCTACATGGGATAGATAAACTCCGTAGGTAGTAGAACTGAGCGTGATCAGCCAACCTGATGAGGAAACATCAGCGAGTTGCAAAGCAACCAGCAATAAACCAATACCACCCAGAGGAGAAATCAAGGGATGTATCACCACTGGATAATCAATCCATAGCTGTGATATAGCAAGTGCGATCAGAGCAAGTCCCCCTAACAACAGACCGATATTCTTCTGTTTGATTTTAGAAGCTATTAAGTAAGCAGCGGCCAGATATACGGCAATCGTTGCCGTTGGGGTTACGCCAAAATAGTTTCGCCAATTCCCAAGTACTAAATAAGCGACGGCCCCTAGAAGTAGGAACCCTGCCTGGGTTTGTTTCTTAGTAATCAGTAAAAAGGAGCCTAGTATCAGAGCCTGCATGGTTATTAGCTGGGGGAGGTAATACAAATGTTCGGCGCTCTGTCCGTAAAAAAACAAACCGACAGGATCAATCTCATACGGCTCACCCCGCAAAAGATGTCTTACAAAGATTAAGCCCGCATAGATTGACGACCATACCAGAAAGGGGAGTCCAATTCTCCACCAGCTTTTGATCAGGAATGCTTTCACGGAAACGCTCTTCCCAGGTTTGGGAACTGAAAATACCAGCGATACTATAAAGAAAAAGGGTACGCAAAAAAGTAAGAAAAGATTCGCTAACAAGGCTGAAGCAGCCGTATTGTTATGAGTGTGTATAAGGATTACGCCAAATGCGGCCACAATCCGAATAAGCTCAATATTTGTGTATCTAATCTGCTGAGAGGCTATAAGTTGATCTCGACTCTTGGGTAAAGTATCTGATTGCATATGACTATTAATTTCTATGCTAGAATAGCGCTTTTTGTGATCATACTTACACGTCACATTGAAAATTCTTTTGGAAGCTTAGAAATAAACAGATATATGAAACAAGTAATGTTTGGGAAGATGTAGTCGACATAATTTTCAGCTAATCTCCTGGATATCGACAATCATTATTAGAATTTGTCCCGTATGTATTTCCTGCCCAGTTCATACGGCCGCTTCAAATACGGCCGTAGCCGTGCAGTTCGAAGTGTAATGGCGCGACATTTCTCCAATCGGCTACTCTAGTCGATTGGAGAAAGCAATCTGGATAGGCTTATTGAGTTTCATGGATGGTCTTGGCTGGTAATACATCAATCAACGGCTAGGCTTCTACCGAGGCAAAGGATTTTTGACCCAGTTTAACTGTTTCTATTCGCTTAGCCGCCTCATCGGTTAGGCTAGGACCAACCAGATTCATTACGTGACTATGAAAGGCGTTTATTCTTAGGTTTACTTCATCCTCTTCCTCTGAACAAGCGCCAGGAGCTTCAAAAAATTGAACGCCAATGGTACCATCGGCCTGAAGTCCGGCAAATGAATAAATGATATCCGAATTAAGTTTCTTTGCCAGACGAAACATGTTCGGCGAATAAACGCCGAATTCATGGTCGACCAAAACGACTACGGTACCGCCTCTTTGTAAGATACTTTTTGCTTTCAATAATACATCAGGCCTGGAAGGAAGCACCAAGAGCCGTTCCTTTTTACCAAAGACAGGCCAGTAACCATCAGGGGGCACATGAAGTGCAATTACGGCATCGGGTAGTAGACCCTGATCGATTAGATACCCGGCCCAGGCAAATCCCAAAGGAACGTGAGCTGTACACAGCACCAACCCATTAGTTCTCGGTTTTTTAAGGAACTCAAGGCAGTTTGCCTGAATTGGCAGTGGCACGATCTTGCTGCTAAAAGCAGGCACACCCATAAAGGCTTCTATCAAAGCCGCCTTGTTCAAAAGGGAGCTTTTTTTGTATTTAGAATCGGGTAAGCCCCGGAAATGAGCGTAATATTTTGTAAATATAAAAATAGCTTTAAACCATTTCTCGGCAGGAAATAAACCGCAAATCCCCTTCGCAACCACTTTTGCTATCATTTCCTCGACAATAGAGCGCTATAAACTACTGATTTATCAGACAAAAATAGTACTTAATTTGCGTATTTAATTACTTAAATCAAATACTATTTTTGTCTGATATTTCTTTTCAGTCATGGGCCATTTCCCATCCGTGTCAATTAAACGGAAATTGCTTATCCCACCGACTTACCTGTCATGGCTTTTTGAACTGGGTCGTTTTAGCGCGGTTAATAAAAAGTAAGCTTCAGTAAGTCTCATTTACCTGAAATTGCGTATATAGCAAGCGTTACAGCTGTTCTCTACTCAAATGTCATTGCTATTTAACCTTCCGGTCATCCTGGGCTTTATGGCCCTGGTGGCGCTCTATTTTCTGTTTCGACCCACTACCCGTCGGGTCTGCCCCCGTTGCGGGGAGCGGTATCGCTTTGAATCAAGGGGGGAGTCCTCAAGTCTGTTTGCCTGGCTACCCCTGCGTTTCTATTACTGCTACCGCTGTTTGTGGTACTCTGTTTTTGTTGGGAGAAGATAGGCTTATCCTTAAATGAACACTCACGTAGGAGTTAAGTTTGCCACCTGTCGATTTCACTGTCAGCAGGTGGCCTGGTTTATTACTTTGACTCCTCCTGTAGGGGTGTGGACTTGTTTTCAATGGTAATCATGGTGGCCCCCGCCCGGCTCACCATGATTTGACGACCCACATCCGAGAGGCCCTTGCTGTCATAGATCTTCATGGCCGTGAAGACGTCAATGGCCTGCCGGGTCTGTTCATCCAGATCAAAGGTGAGCGTGATGAAGTTCAGGTGATGGAGTAATCGATGTGCACCGTAGCCCGGACCCGGTCTTTCAGGTTGGCAATAAACCGGCTGTCGCCCTGCATGGGAAAGTTGGGAGTAACCACCTTCATGTAGCAGGGGTTGGCAGCTCTGCTGGAGACACAAGTACTTAGCCATAAACGCCTGTAAATTAACCACTTACAGGCGTTTTTTGATTACACTACAGGACCATTTTAAGCTTTTGGTTTATTTCCCGCTACTCACCGTACCTTCTACTGACTCCTTTAGAAATAAGCCTATTCCTAAAACTTAATGTTTTCCTCTTCTCATGACAGCCATTGAATTTGTCTTTGCGGAGCTAAAAATGCACCACCCGGCCCTCTACGATCTGGATGATCTCTGCAACCGCAGCTATCCCCAGGATGAAATTAACGAAGCCGTAGCGGCCCTGATGCTACAGGAAAAAGTGCGGGAAGCGGGCATTAAAGATTTTCCCTATGTGAGTTTAACTGAGAAAGCTATTAGCTGAAATCAAAATCTCGGCTACAAATTCAGCTTGCAGGCGATTTTTTTGATCACCAAATAGTAATCTTAATCTCACTTCTCTAAGGTGCCGTACCCTCATCGGCCGAGTGCACATTTATACTCTGTCTATTTCCCGGTGTTATAGAAGCAAAGATTACACAGGCACCGGATTAATTTGTGGAAGTCCAACAAACAGGCCTCGCTACTGGCGGGGCTTCTGTTTTCTATTTGTAAACCGCTTACCTAATAAGAGTTATTGTACCTTGTTTACGCTGATTGGCTTCCCCTTCGCTACGGCCACGATGATATTTCAGCACATACGAATACTGATCCGCTGGACAGGCTTTGCCCTGGTACGTCCCATCCCAACGATTCTCAATATTACTGGACTGAAAAACTACTTCTCCCCAACTGTTATAAATGGTCAGGTCAATACGCGTGTCCGGTAAACTCTTCACCTCGAAAGCATCATTTATGCCATCGCCATTGGGAGTAAAGGCATCTGGCAAATAAACGGCCGCTAACCCACAGGTATCTCTTACGGAAAAGAATTGGCTTTGTGTACAGCCTTCTCCGGTCGTCACTTTGGCTTCGTAGTTACCGGTTTGATACACGGTAACAGCCGATGTTTTTTCGCCCGAATGGGGCCATAGATAAGTCCAAGCAGTGTCGCTGGTGCTAACATCCAAATTAGCTTGCTTATCCAGCAGACAAACGGTGGTTATCGATTGATCGATATTGGGTAAGGGCTTAACCTCGACAAGCACCGTATCCCTGACCGGTAAATCGCATTCGTTCCGATAGGCAACCGTGAACTGTTGGCTATTGATAAGTTTCACGGTGGGTGACTTGCTGGTAGGGTCACTGAGTTGCTTGGCCGGCTGCCAGCTATACTGATTATCAATGGAGACTGGGGCTGAGAGCTGAATTGTTTCCTGGGCACAACCCGAGACGAGGGATCGATTGCCGAGTGGCGGCGGATCCGTAAAAGAGACAGTCTGGCGGTTATTGCCCCCTCCTGTTCCAGCGGTGACTCCCCACCAGACACTAGAATTGCCGCCAAAGATCTCTTTAACCAAGTCAATAGTTAAGGTAACTTTCAACTCACAATCAATAGACAAAGCAAATTTCTTTTCACTTGCGTTCCACTCAATTTTAATCCAGTGATCCAAGCCATCAGACAGCACGCGATCTCCGGTAAAAGCAGCTATTGGACCCGCTAAATTGAGCGGCGAAGCATGATCAACATTCCCATTTTTTTGAATAGCAACATGGTGATAAGGAGGATCCAGGAAGTTCCCGTTGGTATGTGAATCAAATTCAATCCCTAAGGACGGCGTAATCCCGCTATAACCGAGCACCCCTCCACTACTACCAAGGGCTTTCAGTCCCTTATTCTGTAAGAGAAACGCAATTCCGTCTGCCCCACGAGGATTGCTACCCAGATTTAAGAGAAACCTCCAGGTAAATGACTCCTTAAGATCTACCTGTTGCTGGTGCCAGACAGCCCCGGCTTGATTTTGTCTGGCTTCGGTCAATATATACTTTCCAGGCTGGGTAGATTTTTGCGCTGTGCCAACAACCTGGTACTGTCCCTGGACTACAAAGGAGTGACCAAGTACCAGCACGAAGAAAAAGAAAAAGCAGAGCGTTTTGCTCATGAAAATATCTGTCTAGGTGGCTGCTTTGCTATTCTTAAAACGGTAATGAATCCATATAGTATTCATTCAGGGTAAAGTGACAAAAGTTATTCTGGTAATTCAACTGATTACGTAAATAATGCTTCTTGAATGGCAAGATTAACGAACAGTAGAAATGGCGAACGATCAGGTATTTCAGTTCTTGAAATATAATTTTTATCATTTAAGGTATATACGCATCGTTCATATCCATGACAATTATACCCCTCTTGTAGTCACCTAGTGCGCTTTTAGAGTAACTAACTAGCTCTCAACAATCTTTTATTGACTACACTAAATTTGATATCCTACCTAGTCACTTTATTCGATAAGCCAAATTTATAAATTGCCCGTGCCTCTGCCTTTTTAAACTAGTAGCCAGAATAAGCTCCGGGAATTTATTTGTAAACTAATTTTCTCTTTTTTCGACAAAACCGTACAGTAGTTGAAATTACAACCCGTTTTTCTGAAATTTTTTATCTCTACAGTAACGACTTAAACACAAATCATTGATTATCAAATCTTTATGACTTTTCAATACTTATACAGTTATCATACACTCATTGGCAAAACAGGCAGTTAATTACTAAGTAAAAGTACGCAAGCAATTTATGCAATCACTTATTATACAGATATATACGTATTTGGACAGATCCTTATTTCAGTGTAACTTGAATTAATTGACAGACAAATGTACACCCTGAAAATAACTCGAATGAAAGCTAGTGATCGTAATTACATCGGGCGTTTCGCGCTCCCTAAATCTAATGTAACGCCTTACAGTCCTGATGGTTTTTTGGTTGTTAATCAATGGTATGACCAAAAATGCAAGGAGCATATGGTGCAACTTTATTGTCCTACATCGGATAAACTGATAACGTTTACTATAAAAGATGTAGAATTATAGATCTTCGGATGATCGCCCAATATCTTAAAAATGCGTGCTCCTTATGGGGTAGCCTCAATCTATTCCACAACCAACCGAAACTTTGGCTTTGCGATGAGAAATTAAGGCATAACTTTCTGACTAACAGGATTATGATCTCGCAGTAGTCAATAATTGATAAAAGGGTTCACGTGGAACGCTAAAGTATTAATTTACAGAAATTTAGACGTTTTATTGAGTTATACAGACTCAGCTAAGGATTCTATCGGAATAGACAATACACTACCGGCTAATGAATCTTTCCCCTGCCCCTTGACAATTGGCAAAAAGTAGTTGTACAAGGCAACAAGCTGCTTTCTTCCACCCGGTGAGCCTTAGCTCGCTTTACCCTCTTTATACTAATGAGCCATAGAATAGCGCTAGATAAATAAGGCTTGCTAATAGGGGATCATTTATCTCAATAGACTCTTTTCACCGTTCGCTCAATAATAGCGGAGCTTAATCAGTATTGGGCCTTTCTATTGGTTTTTCCTTGGCAAAAGGAGCATCTATTTGTCTATTTATTTTTAATATTATAGTCTAATTATTTACTCCTTACTCTTCTCCTTGTTAATAGCTGGTTCCGACAGCATCTTTTATTGTTCGTTTATTAGTATCACATTCCTAATGCAAGCATCTTGATTTACTCCCAAGCAGGATTTACCAGAGTTATGAATACAGAAGTTATTTCCCATCTAGAAGGCGATGGTAATTACACCTGGGTCTGCTATGCTAGTGGGCATAAACACCTCATTGCTCAAACGATTAAAGTTCTGGAGCCAGCATTCCCCGGCTTTATTCGTATCCATAAGCGCTTTGTAGTCAATCCGGCCTTTATCACCCAGGTGCTGGTTTTTCCAGAAAATTTAGCGGGTGCCGTACTTTTGCGTAGCGGTACAGAACTACCCATCAGCCGCCGCCGTTGGAGTGTCTTTGGGCGGCAATTGAAGCAATTATTTAATGCTCCTTTCTAGGAAAGACATGGCCCAGAACCAAGGCGTTTGCTCTAAGCCTAAGATAAATAAATACGTACGGCTTAAAGCCAAGAATGATTTAGCGAATGATTTAGCTTAAGACTCCCTTCTCTTGCTAAGCGCCAGCCAACTTAACGTTAACGTAGCTTCTATGAGCCAGCCACCGTCGGACGCTTCCAACAAAGAGAAACGTTTAATCTTTACCGTTCGGGTTCAAATACTGTGTTTATAGAAGAATTGAGTTCAATTTTAACAAGAAATTTCCGGGTTTCATTTTCTGTCTAGGGGTTCACTTCGTAAGGACTTTTCGTCATCCTGAAACAAATCCCTGACTCATTAGGCAAGAGGTGCCGTACCCTCATCCCCTGCTTAGTTTCAATGCCTTTTGCTGTAGTTGATCCGTTTAGAGATTAGGATGTAAATCAAGTTCTCCTGGCGCTAAATTCAGGTTAGATAAAAACAGCAAACAGGCCTTGCTTTTGGCAGGGCTTCTGTTTTTTCAATTAATTTCCAATTTTTCGCTTTGTGTTTATTTGGTAAACTCCTGTTCAAAATAGAAGACAACCGGCTTTTCAATTTCCTGAATAAATCCGTACCGCTTAGCAATTTTATATTGAGTTGAATACAGGTTGAGTGACTTAATAAAGCCGCCAACCAACTTCCTAAACTCTTCCAGGCTTAAACTGTGTTTATTGATATTGCAACTGGCACAGGCTGGCATCTGATTATCTATATGAAGCCGTTCGGGGTGTTTGTAAGTCCCATCAGGTACCCATCTTCGCTTACGCCGGTCGTACTTAAGATTGCGCCGGCAAGGTTCCAGTTCATCGACATGCCAGCCTTTGACCAACTCACAGCCACAATAGGCGCAACGCCCCCCAAATTTATTAAAGATGATTTCCCGTTCCTTTTTAGTGGGCATAGTTGGCAATTAACTTTCCTGAAAAACAAGTCGGCGTTATTTTTCAGACAAAATTCTGATTAATTTTAGGTGACTTCTTAAGTAGTCATTCGTCCAACCTACATGTTGACAGAACTCATCAAAACTTATCCCCTCCTGGCCTTCACATCCGGGTTTGCCCTGGGCTTCGTATTCTGTAGCCTGATTGGCACCATGATCTACACGGCATTTCAGCAGATGAAGCAAGACCCGCTTCAATACCATTCCCTCAGGGAACGGGTTAATTGAGCGGTGTAGAATCGGATTGTTTATCATTAAATTGGATAACCTCACTGCCTAGCTCTACGCCCTCCTTACTTAGAGGCATCAACTTTTGAAAAGCATCCTTTCGCCCCTCGAGGGAGGCGTCATCAAAGCGTTTGTACGTTACCCAATCCACATAGGCATAGTTACGGTCCACGTCCAGATACCCACCGTGAGCCAGCCGGTGCGAATCCAGCGCTGGCACATAAATTACTTCCAAAGTTACCGCCTGCTGGTGCTTGGGATAAAACGTCCAGGATAGTTTAGCCATATTGCTGAGTATTTTTCGCAATTGATTATGTTTCACCTTTCAAAAATAACCACAGTTCCCCTTCATAGGAAAAGTGCTGGTAGTATTCTAACTGATAAAACCCATAAAGTAAAGATACCGTGGTGTTAATTTTCTGTTTAAGCAGCTTGCCGGAATTGACTTTTTATTATATTTGATAAAAAGAAAAGAAGACATGGAGAACTTATTAAGTGTGCTTTTCAACTGGGGACTTTGGTTATTCGAGGCTGTTGGCGTAAATTTTATTTTAAAGAAAATTGCCCTAAATACTTCCAAAAAAGAATAGGTTTATTCCAGCCAGACACGAACCCATTGGCTAGGCCAAAACTTCCGCAGCTTTGATTGTTTCAATAAGCTCGTTCGTTTCTCCGTGTAACTTTTTCGTTTAAAATTGGTCTATATAGTCAACTAAAATCAGGCCATGAAACGCTTTATCACTTTTTGTTTTGTCTTACTAGCAGCCAAAAGTCTGCACTGGAAAATCAGCCTAATGCGGTTAATGATGTCCTCGCAAACGTAGATAATAAGATACAACCAAAATTGCAACTCGTTATTTAAAATACCCCTAAGCCTATGACAACAGGAAATACATTGCACTTATCAGAAGTCACTCTAGATCCGGCTGAAATTCGGCATATCTGCTTTGAAGGCGGGCACGAAGAGGCTGATGTCTATACATTTGAGGTATTGCTCAGGCCGCGGGGCAGCCTAAAATATACTGTTAGCCCTGACGAGTACGAAAAAGTGCAGGCATTTGCCGCCCAGAATGCTTTGCAGTAAAGCTCTTTCCGTGATTGATCTGTTCTGGAACATTCATTTACAAAGGTTCCAGTGGTTTCAGCATCTCTAGCGATACCTAAGGTCAATCTGGCACCAGCCCTAACATTCTTCGCTGGTGCCTTAATGCAATTTTTTTCTTCCAATATGAAAGCATTTTTACCGTTTGCTCAAAACAAATAAGGCAAAGTAATCATTTTAGGCTTTATTTTGCGGGCTGCTAGTCTACCTATCCCCTATATACGACATTAGGGCGCTTTTTTTACCCCTAATCTTCCAAAGCGCAGGATATCAGTGTAGCTAGGCTGCTTTTTTTACTTAGTAATACATGGAAAAGAACGATTACTCTAGCCGAGAGGAAGTGTTATCACCTGAATTTTTAGACTTGCTTGATCAGCAGGAAAAACTCTCCAGTGACTTTGCTTTTAAGGTCATCCGCCCTACCTCCAATAACTTACACCTACTCCGGGTTAAAATCACCACAACGCCAGCAGGCTGGCAGCGCCTCCACCGCCTTAAAGAAACATACCTACAAACAGGTTAATGTTTCAGAATAAGTCCGAGCGCATAACTAAACCGGCTGTTTCGGGTTAATCCTTTATCTAAGCGCCACAAAGCCCATGAAACAATATAAAGTATTCTGGCTATCGGATGAAGGACCCATTGATCTTAGGAACTACCGGGAACGAAACGGCGCCCCATCTATTTCTCTTGCCCAGGAAAGTGAGTATTTTACGGAAGAAGAAGCGGAAAGCTTGCTAACCAGACTAACCGACGAGTATCCCCATCGACGCTTTGTTACCAATGAGCTCTCTGAGTAGCTTTGTGTATACTTGCGGTTCTTCTTATTAATCTTTGCATTCGCACGAGTTACCTTGCTATTTGAGGGGTTCTATTGTAGCTACGCCGGTAGATCAAGTATTTACTCTACATGATGATGCCCCGTAGCCTCATCAACTTGTTAACTATTCAATTACTACTTGTTAAGATGCAGTGCAATCGCTGTAAATCTATGGTATAAAGGAAGGACTAAACAGGCTCCGCTTCTGGCGGGGCTTTTGTTTTAATGGCTTCTTAGTACTGAATCTAGGAAAGCTATTGCAAACGGCTGATTATGAATTACCACTGGATAGCTTTTCGCTTTCCTGGTTGACTACCTAGTTTTTCTGTATTACTTTAAAGTGAACGTTAATTGAAAAATTTATGCAACTGGCCTGGCTTATATCGTTCGTTGTGCTGGCATGGTACTGCGCTAAGGAATTACAAGCACCGGGTAAACCCAACTGGAGTAAAGCAATTGTAACCGCTCTTTTCTGGCCATTTTCGATTGTGACAAACTGGCTATCCGAACGAAATCAGCATTAATAGGATTAACTTTGCATATTAATCCTTAAATATATTAACAGCTATCCCAGTTTTACCGCTCGGCTGTTTACAAATAATCACCTACTCAGTTTTCTACGCCTTGGTTTTCAATGATTTATAGTAACTTTATTAGCATTCCTTTCACCTGAGTTCCTTTCCCGCTCCCTAAGGTGACGGCCAAGTAGCTCCACGTTCGACCACCTTGATGATTATCTTACTTGCGTTGATCCTGGTGATCAAACTTTTCGTTGGCGGTTATATTCTTGTCTTATCCCAAAAAGAAACGCCAGGGTCACGGCAGCAATTTTATGCCCTTGCCCATGTTTTTCTTTTTTGGGCCGATGCGCTAATCGTAGGCATCGCGATTCATTATTTGTCTACCCATGCCTAGATAACGTTGACTACTATTCCCTTTTTAGAAATGCACTCTTGCCTTTCGTCCTTTTGCAAATGGGTACCTTTTAATTAATAGACAAAAAAATTACAGACTAACTTTCACGGTAACAATAAGTTTAAGGTCAAAAAAAATGGTTATTCATGCAAAAGGAAATGTACTTGGTAATACATTTCCTTGCCGATAAGCTCTACTTAATTTACCGGTTCTGCCGCCGTCATCAGCGAAATTTCTTTCATAAAAACTTTCATATAACACTTAAACAAACTCTCAAAGTATTTTTTAGTCGTTTCCATTGGTGTGAGCCTTTCGGGCTTTATTTACAATTAATAATTTACCTTTAGACGTTCCCGTTTCTTTGAAGTTACACCCTTTTAAAAACTATTATTTAGATTTTTCTCCCAATTCATAACTTCCTTTTCCTGCTTTTTATCCATTTGTATAACCCCTCTAATAACTCTTTATAGCTTTTTTTGACCGTCGCAGCTGGTGTTTACCAGGAAATACTCCTTATTTATTTACATTATAAAGTACTACCTATCAAGTAATTATGTTTGAATTTATTAATCTTGATGCTGCTCGTATTTTAGTCTATGTCACTTCACTGGGCTATTTTGACGAGTCATCGTGCAAGAGAAGCGTTTCGGTGCTTATGATCCTGTTCAGCAAAACGCTACTACTTAGTTTTGTCTAGCCAAATAACTGAACAAAATGAAACGCCTTTTGTATATTCTTAGTTTAGTTCTACTCTTTTCTTGCGAAAACGGGGAGATTGATAAATGCTGTTATACTTGCATTCGTTACACTACAGACCAGATACACCAGAGGGTTGAGTTTTGCGACAAAGCCGACATGGACCAATATCTAACCTACATGCAAGCTAACCCAAAGACTGTATCGCTACATTGTCGAACCAATCCTTTTAACGGATGACAAAGCAAAAATAGTTAGTTTTTTACTTATTTATCAGACAATAAAAATTAATAAATAGCTTGTATAGTAAGTATTTTCACTAACTTTGAAGTGCGCCACCGTACTCACGATAACTATTATGCCGTTCTCACTACTCGTCAGAAGCCTAAACGTATTGCCCCTCCCTCACCGGTTTACGGGTAAAAAAGTCTGTCCCTATTGCAAAAAGGACATTTTCATGGATCGGGTGAACCGCTCTTTCCTTACGAAGCATGTGCTATTCTTTGTGGAGACGCGTTCTTATCGCTGTTATGCCTGCATGAGGAAATTTACACGACTTTCTGCATAGGCTATCTATTTAAAAATAAGCCCAATAAGCCCTTGCGCTTGAAATAACGTGCGCAGGGCTTACTGGGCTTGTACAAACTGTAGAGAAAAGGATCAGTGCAGTAACTTAAACGCCTTGGTTGGCTATTTAAAGATTATCATTGACCTCTTCCAGTTACTCCCATAAGCAACGTTTAGCGGCTTCCGTTCGAATATTCAAGGTAGTTACTAATAATGCCAGGCGTTTACTTTCCAGAAGCACTAGCGCCTAAACTTCCTGATCAGAATTCCTATATCGACTACCAACCCCACTATTCCCACAACAGCAATTACCTTGTTCAGGCTGATTTTCAGTAAGCCTTTTGATTTTTTAGCAGTTTGTTTCCTGGAGGTTAGTGATCTAATCATATTTATCTGTATCTGGTCTTGACAAGGGAAATGCGTAGACGTCAAATATATAATAACAAACCTATAGGACTTAAACTTTGCTGTTAAATTCAGCCTGTTGCGTTAAGTCTTAACTGCCCTGAATCCACTCACCTACTAGAATTGCCCGATTCGCAACATTCTGATAGTCATCTACCTACATTTCTTTCAATTCCAGTTTTTTGTTATTTTATTTATTCTACTGAACGTTACTCAACATATAGAAAATGATACTGACTCATTTAACCAGTGAAGCTAATTATACCTGGTTACATTACCGGAATGGCCAAAAACACTTGACTGCCAGAACATTAAAATTCTACGAAACGACTTTCCCTTCCTTTATTCGTATTCACAAAAATGCCCTGGTCAATCCCGCTTTTATTAGCCGAATTGAACCGCCCTCTACCCAGAATGCTTTAGGATTAGTGATTTTACACAGTGGAAAAGAATTGACAATTAGCCGCAGGCGGTGGCTACTCATTGCCCCGCAACTGATGCCATACATTAACGAGCGCTCTAGCTAAGCTTACTTTTTACCATTTAGCAATTCCAACGCTGCTTTTTTCAGGGCCGTATTTTCGTTATTTACTAGCATTTGGGCTTTCTGCCTAACCTTATCGGATTGGTTGCTGCTGTGGCTCAACACCGTCAATAACTTTGCTAAAAACCATTCGTTGTCGGTGTTCAGGTCCTTGGCCAAAGCGTCATATAAGGCCGTTCCTACCTGACTCACCGGTTTTAAAGCCTGGAGAATTTCCAGTTTTTCGTCAATAGCCACGCTCGTATAAATTTTGGCCAATTCTGCTTGAAGCATTGCATCATTCAGGTTTGCAGTTGGTAAAGCCTTCATAGCCAAATCCTTAATCGTGGGATCATCGTTTGCCGTTAGACCTTTGAGCAGCAAGGGATAGAGTTTCTCTGGCTTGTTCAACTTACCCAAACGACTTACATCCAACAGAAAATAATCGTACCGCTTTTGATTACTCTTTAGCAGGTTTTCAAGTAAATCGCTCTGGTTCAGTCGGTTTACTGTGAGCAGTGCCAATTGCTCTTTCTCGCCTTGATGAATCAAATGCCAAAGGGTATAAGTCGTATAGACCGCATCCTCAACGGCTTCGGAAGCAATCTCTTTTTTAGTGGCCCCCGATACGCCATCCACTTTCGACGAATCCGGCTCATCAATTAGGTCCGAGAATTCGTATTCCCGCAAACTAGACCAGTCATTGCTGAGAATGGTAGTTAGCTTTTCGTAATCAGCCGCCGAAAAGACACTATGGTCGGTTTTAGTTAGGTGTTCACCGTAAACTTCAACACCTAGAAAATCCCCCGAACAATGCCAGTAAATTCCTACGTCTACCAGCTTGCATTCACCCGTTAAACAGACCGGCGTTTTGATCTTCCGCTGCCAGTACAAGATGCCATTGGCGTCTACCAGCGCGGTAACGGGCACCCGCTCATTGGTGTCATCCTGAATAAAATAGTCTCCGGTTAATGGCTTTAGCATTAATCCTTTTAATGCGTCACTTTGGTAAAAAACAGGGTCGGTATGCATGAAAAGCATCCCACAAAGGCCAACTTTCAAGAGCAAAGAATGGAGTGCCATACCATTAACCGGATCTATTTTATAACAATTTATACTTCAACTTCTTTTCTGAAGCTTTTGACCGGCTGCGGAAAGGTTAATTTGGCTGTGTGCTTTTTCCAATCCTCCGATTTATAGCCGTAATTGGCATTTGTCAGGCTTTTAAGCTCCGAAGCGGCAAACTGCTTGAAATGAAAGTGGATATCGTTCAAATAGTTCGTCAGTAGTTCGTAACCGGTTTTGGAGCCGCATCGAGCCATAGCCGATGCAATGGCCATCTCCAGACTTCCGCCGTATACCCGCCACCGCACCTGATCGTATTGCTCCGTCTGAAAACCTTTGATGTTCTTATCCGTCAGCAGTTTTTCAAAGCCTGCAATGAGTGTCGGATCGGGGTTGCGTTCGGCATAGAAGCAAAGATTCAGAATTCGGTTATAAAAAGGAACCGTTTTCAAATCAATCCGGCCGTTGTAATACTCGCTGGTTCGCTCAACAATTCCGCCGCCAGCCGCCGTATTTTGGAGAATGTGTTTGATGGTATCCGTACACTGCGGATTTCCGGCCATTGCCAAAAGACCAATGTTCTGATTGATTCGCCAGAACAACCCTTCCAGCATGTTCTTTTTCCGACCCCGTATGGAATCATATTCATCGACATAGCCTCCCGGATAGCCGTTCTCCGACTCCTGCGCGAACAGGTCGTTCAGTTCGTCTTCAATTAAATTGTTGCCTTCCTGCTTTCCAAACCAGGCCAATGCTTTCGCTACCAGCAGCTTGCCTTTGGGCTCTGCGGTTTTTGCAAAAGTCTCTGCCAGAATTGGGACAGCAATTTCTTTCGGCAGTCGTGCGCATTCATAAAGATACTCCGGTTGTCCCTTGGCTAATTGCGCCACCCTTCTTTGCGCCTCCGCCTTGTTATCCTGAATACGAACACTTTTCGGCCGGGCATAATCAGTGGGCAGATAGCCCAATGCGGCCCACTCTTTCTGTAATCGCGACACATCGTACTGCCTGGGCTGCTGCTTTTTCCAGGCCAGATCGGCGGCAATCTGGCCGGTTAGGTACCCAAGCACAATTAGGTCGGCGGTCATGCGGGTAAATTGCAGCGCATTATGCGTCTGACTGAAACCCCGGCCCGAAAGCAACAACCCATCCAGTTTTTTTGGGACAATACAGCGATACGGAATTTCGACGGTTATGTCATTGGAGTGCGGCAGTAAAAAACCGCATTTTGAAAACTCCGAACTCCCAATGGTATGCGGATCGAAATCGCTGCTGGCCAGGGCCAAAACATCCTCAAAATGCCGATTTTCGACCACATCGATCAAATCAAGTACGTGCATTCCTTCGACCCGGCGCGATTCCCGAACGGTCAAGAACGGGTGAAAATCGTAATGATGGGCTTCGTAATGCGACAAGAACAAACCCCGTTGCAGTTCCGAAATTTTCGTATTGTCCAGGATGTCGTAATCCCGATTTGTTGCCGAAGGCAATTTCCCCGAACCCGCCACATCCCATTGGCTGTAATTCTGCGTTTCGCCCGTCCGGGAATTGCCGATTTGGTACGCAGCTCCGGCAAAGTAGGCGATATCGCCATCCCCCGTTCCATCAACCGTTATCGCGCCTTCGATGGCTTCGAGCTTCCCGTGCCGACAAATCAGGATGCCGTTTACCTGGTTGTTTTTCACCAACGCGCCGCACATCATGGCTCCCGCCAGGAAGCGCCCCTCCGCATCGAGTAACGTTTTGAGGTGATAAAGTTTGCGCCCCGTCTTTTTGGACATATTGGTTTCAAACGCAATACGCTCCGCCTCGTCGTTTTGCTTCTTAAAGAATTTGTGTTCCTTAACCCCGTGGTAGTAGCCCATAACGCCCCCCATGGTTTTTGTTCCGCCGAGATCATTAAAATAATCAACCACGATGGTATTAGCGCCCTTTTCCGCCGAGCCCAAAGCGGCCAACGCCCCGGCCGTGCCGCCCCCGGCCACAATCACCTGGCATTGTTCCTTATTCTTGACCAGCCGTTCATAATCGAACTTACACTCCTTCATAGGCACCGAAAACCCGGGTTCGTCAAGCTCTGAGAACCGCAAGCTGCTAAACGGAATCGTTGATCCGATGGTGAAAAGCGTCTTTGTTTGGGAGCTGGTATTCGCCAATTTTACCTTATTCACCAGGGCTTTTGCATCCGCCTCCAGCTTCATAATTGTCTGACAAGTCAGCTCTGTCGGCGCGTTAGCCATCAAATAGTGGCCTTTCAGGACTGGCGTTGGCAGCTTTTCGTCTTCAAGAACCAAGGAGGTTTCCAGCGCAAACTGGTTGATGTTGGCTTTCTTCAGCGATTCGTCGAGCTGCGCAATGTTTTCGCCTAATTTGCCCGCGATCAGCCTTGCCTGGTGCTCAATTTCGTCTGGTTTCTGGCTGGTTACAGGAAATTCATACGCGATAAATAGCTGGTCTCCTGAGCGCTTGCCCGGATGAAAGGCAAGATCTCCCGCAATGCCCAACGACTCGGGTGCTTTAACGGACTTCTTTTTTGGATTGCTTACTTTCAGCAGTTCCAGCACAAAACCCGCTTTTTTAACCTTATAGGGTTTGCCCAGCACGCCCCGACTAAATAGTACCTGATCCGACGCATCGATAAAACTCCGACATTTAACCGTTTGTAAGCCATGTTTGCTGGCCAGCAACACGCCCTGGACGTTCTCACTGTCCGAAAGAATTCCGCAGACGTCGGTCATCAACAACACGTGTACTTTATTGGTCAACAGGCTTTGGAGCATGGCTTTTCGCACGCTTCCTGAAAACAGGAGCAGTTCGTCGCCAAACTGGCTTTCGCCCGGTCCGGTGCCGCCTTTGTGTTGCAGCTCCGGCTTTTCTTCCGTTGGCAGAAAGAGCGCCTGTAAATCAGGGCGGAACGAGGCTAACCCGTCGGTTCCCAACCACAATTTCTGTTTCGCAAACAGTTCGTAACCCGGACTGCTTCGCTTCTCCACGAGCAGCACTTTCTTGCCCTGCTTCGCCGCGTGCACCGCCGCAAAATAGCCAGAAAGTCCGGCTCCGTTGATCACCATATCGTATTCATCAAATCGGCTTTTCCCGGCAAACTGCTGGTTCATTTCCAGATAGGTCTGCTTATTGATAAATCCGGGCGCTACCAGAATGGCTCCGGTAGCCGGCAAGCTTATGTTCAAAAAATCTCGTCTGTTCATGGTTTCAGGAATTTGAGCGTTTTGGTTGGCTATGCGCCCGGATAACCAGGGTTTTGGGTTAGTTTTACTTCGCGATTAGCATCAATGGCTTTTTGCGGTATGGGCCAAAGTTCGTGATAAGGCTCCATCGTCGCTTTTGCCTTGAAGTTATATTGCGTAGCCCGTTTATAAAGCAAGCCCAGGCGCACCAGCGTTCGGCGGCGTGGTTCCTCCACAATCAACTCCCGGGCACGCTCGTCCAGAATGTAGTCCAGATTTACCCTGGCTGCTTCGACCAGCTTTGCCTTGGCTCTGGCTCTCACTACATTAATATCAGCAGCGGCTTTGTCAGGCATTCCTTTGTGCACATACGCCTCGGCTCGCAAGAGGTAGGTCTCAGCCAGCCGCATCCGAATCTGATCATTTTTGGTTCTTCCGTTCAAAGCGCCCTGGGGCATTTCGCCTTCAATCTTGCGGATCATCGGGTAGAACCAGCGCAACGTATCGACGGAGTACGTCGTAGCCGTCCCGTCTTCTTTGGCGATGTAGGCCACATTATTGACCTTCACGATCTTGACTTTTTTCTTGAAGAAGGTTGAGCTGGGGTCGTTGTAATACCAGTCACGCCGAATATTATACGAAGAGTTCCGCATGTCCTTCCAATCGTCTTTCCAGATATCAACGAAGAAATAATTCAGGGGCCGGTTTCCGCCCTGGCTTCGGCCCAGGCTATCAATAACCAGCATCCGTTTTCCATCTGGCGAGCGAATATTCTCGAACTGCGGACCCCACCAACGCAGATCATGGTTCAGGCCTGTTCCCCCACCAACGGTCAAATCCTCGTATTGCACGACCCAGATGGTCTCCTGATTGCCCGAAGCCCGATTCTGCTGGTTGGTCCAGAAAAGATCCGAAAAAACGTCACCGGGGCGGGCCGTGTTACCGAATCGCTGGGTCATCAATTTATAACTGCCCGCTTTGCCCTCAATCACCTGGCTAGCCGCTTCGATGGATTTATCGAACCAACTGGACTCCTTTGTTTCCAGCCCTAGACTGATGTAGACTTCGGCCAGCAGATGGTTAGCCGCCGCTTTAAAAATCCGGCCATCCTTAGCGGCGTTGTTCTCAACAACCGGTAGCCATTGCGCCGCAAACTCCAGGTCTTCGCGCACAAATTGCAGAATTTCCAAACGGGGAGCCCGACCAAAATCAAATTTCGGGGCCGAGAATTCTTCCTTTACCAGCGGAACCGGACCGTATAAATTGACCAGCGTGTTATAGGTAAAAGCCCGGAAGAATTTCGCTTCGGCAACAATGGCGTTCTTTTCCGCTTCGGTCCAGCTAACTCCGGGGTTTTCGGCCCGCGCAATAACGAGATTGGCATTTTTCAGCATATCGGTATACGCCCAATCCCAGTAATGCACAATAATCTGGTCGGTTGGCAGAATTTCCTTGTAGTTATTGAAAAACCGCCCATCGGCTACTCCGCTAATGCCAATATCCGTACCTGCGCCCATCTGATCGGGGCGGTCTAGTGTTCGTTCCTCCCGCGCCGACTTATGCAAAGCCGTCAGCACCGCTTCGAAACCCGCTTTGTTGGTCAATAAATTTTCGGGACTGAACCGGTCTAGTGGCTTTTCGTCCAGAAAGTCCTCCCGACAGGCTGTAACCAAAAACACGGTTAAGAGTACACTTGCGATATAGTTGATTCTTTGTTTCATAGTTACCAATGTGTTTAAAGTGCCACATTCAACCCAACGGTCCACGATTTTAATAATGGGCCATCACCAGAACTGCGCCCACCCGATCCGTGCTCGGGATCCCAGCCCTGCCATTTCGTCCAGGTATGCAGGTTTTTACCGCTTACGTACAGTTTTACGTTGTCGATTTTGAGCCGGGTCAGGTATTTTTTGGGTAAATCATAAGCCAAACTCACGTCTTGTAGCCGAACAAACGTGCGGCTCTGGTAAAAGCCCCAGGAAAAGGGATTGGGATAGCCAATGCTCGGGCGATCCGTCAACGGGTTCTCCGGCGTCCAATAGGGCAAATCCATGAGGTTCGTGCGGTCGTAGAAGTTTGTGCCGTGGTTTAAGAAGCCGTTGGAGCTATAGCCCCCCACCCGAGCATTGAACATAAACGAAAATGTGAGTCCCCGGAAGGAAAGCCGATTGGTTAAACCGCTCGTAAAATCTGGTTGAGATGAGTGCAGCACCTGCCGATCTTCGGGTCCTATTTTACCATCACCGCTTACATCCTTGAAGCGAATAAAACCCGGTTTGGCACTTGGATCGATGGTAATATCCTCACCTGCCTGCCAGATACCATCCCAAACATAATCGAAATTGGTTCCCAGCGGATAGCCGATAAACCACTTGCTGGCAATATCATCGTCCTCCCGTCCGTCGCCGTCCAAATCCACGCCGGAGAGTTTAGTGATTTTATTCCGGTTTAGCGAAAACACGAAGCTGGTGTTCCAGGAAAAGCTGCCTTTCGAATAATTCTGCGTATTTAAGGTCAGCTCAATTCCTTTGTTGGTCGTTGCGCCGATGTTGGTAAAAAAAGTGTCGTATCCCGTCATGTTGGGAATACGCATGTTCAGCAGCAGGTCTGAGGTTTGTTTTGCGTAATATTCGAACGAGCCAGAAATGCGGTCTTTGAAAAGACTGAAATCCATCCCCAGATCCGACGCCACGGTGGTTTCCCAGCCCAGCAGCGGATTCGCCATGGAGACCGGCGAAATGCCCACGCTGGTGCTACCGTTATCGCCGAAGACATATTGGTTGGTCGTGTGATTCATGTTGCTCAATGAGCTGTAGGGGTTAACACCCCGGTTACCGTTTTTACCCCAAGAATATCGAATTTTCAGGGAGTTGAGCCAGGGGATGTTGCGCATGAATTTCTCTTCCGAAATTATCCAGCCAACCCCTGCCGATGGGAAGTTTCCGTATTTCCGCCCCGCCCCGAATGCCGAATAACCATCGCGCCGGACGGTAAAATTGAACATGTACTTATCCAGCAGCCGGTACCCGATCCGGCCCATTACTGAATTGGCTCGTGCTTCATTGGCACTGGTTCCAATGGTCGGATTTTCACCGATACTCAGGCCATTGTAGGAAAGGGCGTCGCTAAAAATGTTGTTGCTGGAGAGCGAAGAACCATTGTTTCTCGTCTTTTCAAAACTGTATAGTAGCGTCAGGTCGAAGTTGTGTTTTTCGGTAAAGCTGCGGTTATACTTAACGATATTTTCCATCGTCAAGTAATGATGTTTGCTATTTGACTGATTTCCCGAAGCCCGAATTACGGTTCCATCCCGGTTATACGAAGGTGTAAAGCCAGCTTCTTCGTTGTTGCGAATGTTGTTACCCAGGTTCATCCGATACGACAAGCCCGAAATGGGCAGGTCCACATCCGCGTACACGTTGCTAAATAAGGTACTGGACAGGTTCTTATTATCGTTTCGCACGGAGCTGAAAAGCGGGTTGGGCGCTAATCCATCGTCCATCGGCAAATATCTCAACTCCCCATCGTCATAATAGAAAGAGGAGAATGGACTCAGATAACTCGCTGAGCCCCAGTTTGCTGGAATGCCGGAGTAATCTTTTACCGTATATCCAGTGTTGGTTCCGATGTTGAGCCAGTCCGTCACCGCAATGTCTAAATTGACGCGTGCCGATAACCGACTGAAATTATCGCCGTAGATCCGGCCTTTCATATCGGTATACGAACCTGAAACATAGTAGTTTATTTTCTCTGTTCGCCCCGAAATACCCAGTTCGTGGTTGGTCATGGGTGCCCGCTGGCTGATGGCTTCCCAGGGATCGATGGTCCGACCTGCGTTGCGGTTGGCTTCTTCAATGGGCGTCAGGTTCATGGGCCTTCCCAGATACACCGCCGCATCTTCTTTCATTTGCAGGTAGCGTTCGGGGCCCATCAGCTTGGGTGTGTTGGCAAAATCGGACATCCCGAAATACCCGTTATACGTAAGGCGAGTCTTGGGACTGCTGCCTCTTTTGGTTGTAATCAGGATAACCCCATTGGTTGCCCGCGAGCCATAAATGGCCGCCGAACTGGCATCTTTCAGGATATCAATGGATTCAATATCATTGGTGTTAATATCCGATAAACCGCCCGTATAGATAATTCCGTCCAGTACGATCAGCGGATTGTTATTGCCCGAAATAGACGAAGCGCCCCGGATGCGGATCGTACCATCCGAACCGGGCCGACCGTTGTCCGTGACCATCACCCCCGCCACCGAACCGCGCAGGGTCTGCACCAGATTGACATTAGGGTTCGTGGCGTTCTCTTTCGGATCAATTCGCGTGACTGCTCCCGTCAGGTCTTTTTTACGCTGCGTTCCGTACCCAACCACCACAACCTCCGACAAAGCTTTGTTGTCATTTCGCAAGCTAATGTCGATGCTGGCCCGGTTGCCTACTTCAATTTCCTGGCTTTCAAAACCGACGTAACTAAAAACCAGTGTGGCCCCCTGATCGGGAATGCTCAGGCTGTAGCGACCATCGTTGTCGGTGGCCGTTCCTTTAGAAGTCCCTTTGATCAGGATGCTCACGCCCGGCAGTGGCTGGCTATCTTCCGCCGAGCTTACTTTACCCGTTAACACGCGTTCGGCGGGTTGGCTGTAGACCGGTTCCGGCAACTTGAGCGCCCCGGTATTGTTCTGGCGGGTCAGAATGATTTGCTTTCCCTTGACCATATACGCGACTCCCAACGGATTCAGCAGATTGTCCAGCACCAGCGACAACGGTTCCTGCCTAGCTTTTATGGTCATTTTTGTCGCTGGGTCAAATACCCGCGAATTATAGAGAAACTTATAGCCCGTAGACTTCCGCAGTTGTTCCAACGCCTGGTCGAACGGCATTTCGACCAGGGTAATGCTAACCCGCTTATTGAGGACTTCCTGCCCCCGAACCGGATGCGCCCAGGCCAGCGTCGAGCCGATTAAAACGATGCATAATTGAAATAAAGATACCCTCATAATGGTCAAGAGTATAGGTAACTTTTTTTTCATACCTTTGAATGTTTTTGTGATTTGACAGCAAACGAATGGCAAAAACAATCCCCCACAGTTAGGCAAATGCTAACTGTCCGAGTAACTTTTGAGTCAATCGTGGGTCCAGCACGGTTGACTTTTTTGTTATCCAGTTTTTGAGAGGGGAAGTAAAACGGTTGGATTACATAGGCAATCTGCGGGTTAAGGGTAAGGGTTAGGAATAGGTTTTATAGAAACTAGCATTGTCTTACTGACACCCTTTGGCACTAATAATAATGCGGGCGTCTACCTCCTGATAACTGGCATTGATTCCCTCACAGACGAGTTTTATTTGCTCGTGCATGGTTTCATCCCCCAGCGAGGCGGTCAGGGCGCAATCTTTCAGAAGTTCTTTATCGTACACAATCTCGATTCCGTAGGCGCGCTCCAAACGTTGCAGGATTTCAACGGCAGGCGTCATTCTGAATTCAAAATTTTCCGTTTTCACCGCCTTGGCAATTAGTTCGGGTTTTTTCACTACGGTTTTTTGAAACACCCCGTCAACCGGCGAAAAATCAACTTGTTGGTTGGGCGTCAGAATAACGCCTTTTACCACAGGACTGTCTTTCTGGCTGTTCTCCTTGTAATCTTTTTCGGCAAACACTGACACTTTCCCAGTCTTGACGGCTACGCGCACCGCCGATGTTCGTGTATTGATGGTAAAGCTTGTCCCTAATACTTTGGTTACTACCCCCTTCGCGTAAACCAGAAATGGTCGCGTTGGCTGCCGACGAACCTGAAAGAAGGCTTCTCCCGTCAGATTGGCCACCCGTTCATCAGCGGCTGATACGTCATACACCAAGCGACTGCCCGGTTTTAGGGTTACAAAGCTGCTGTCGGGTAATTGTATTTTTTTGGAGCTTGTCGTTTGATTGTCAAATACCTGGGCAGTATAAACGGGTACTTTTTCTTCCTTGGCTGCGACTACTGTATTTTGCCGATTACGCCACTGCCAGCTCATCCAGGCTATTGAGCCAAGCAATAACCAGACAGCCGCTGCCCGCCACCACGCCCACCGGTTAGAACGCGTAAACACCGGCTCTTCTTCCTCGTGCTGCTGAACCCGGGCCTGGATTTCCCGGATATCCTGCAAGATCGCTTCGTCCGGTAGGTCCATAAATGGCTTCTCATCCAACAAAAGAAGCAACCGTCGCGCCTCCTGCGTGAGCACCAACCGATCTGGATTTTTCCGAATCCAGGTTTCCCAAAAATGCCGCTCGCTCTCAGAATCGCTTTTCACCCAAGCCTGAAACGACTGATCCAGCGCCAATTCCTCGGGTGTATAATCTCGATACGACTTCATGTGCTTTGCTCTTATACCCAAGAGTTGCAGCAAGTAGCCTTATATACTGATTATTTATAAAAAAATCTTGATTATTTTTTGAAGATTCGAGAAAGAAACACTTTAACGACCTAATAGCCAGTAGCTAAGCAGAAAAACTAAACCCCACAAATGGCGCAACTTACGCAAGGTTTCGTGCAGGAGGTTATAGACCGATTGCCGATTTAAAGACATGAGATCTGCAATCTCGTCGGGACTCAAATTCTGAAAAAACCGCAGGTGGATAATTTCTTTCTGCCGGGGGGGCAGGGCATTCAGCATGGTTTCTAGCTTCGCGGCCTGCTGCCGCGCTTCTTCTTCGGCGATGAGGTATTTCTCAATCGTGAATTCGCTGACAAACAGTTGGTCATTCGTCAGCTCAGTCGAAAAAGAAACCGTTTTCTGCTGGCGTTTTTGGTAGAGCAGGCGATTCCGGACGGCTTTGATGAGATAAAAATTAACGGACTGCACGTTTCGCAGAGCCGCCCGCCGCACCCAGATATCCGCAAAAATTTCCTGCAAACAATCCCGGACAATGTCCTCATCTGGCCAAATGCGTGTGCCATACCGAAACAAGGCTCGGTAGTATCGCTTCATTATTTGCTCAAAGGCCCGCTGATCTCCCTCACACAGGAGTTGCCACAGTACAGGATCATCGGTATGCGAGGCGATCATGAGAAAATACACTATGTTTGGCTGGCGATGCAGTCGCAAACATAGATTTACCTTTTTTTAAATAAAAACTTTATTGCAATTATCCAATTTACTCATTCCCTTTCTAACGACCTGTAAATTCTGATTGGCCACCTTATTTGTACCTCTATTCACTAACATTTCAGAAAAGGAAAGTCTTGAACTCACTTAATCTACCTGAGCGTAGGTAAGTGTAGGTAAGTTAAGGTAATAGAGGTTGCTATTTTTGATTGACAACTCAAAACAAGTCAGAAGTAAGTTTTTTGTGCATTTAAACCAGAACAAATAGATGCTTAGCACCGCTCAAACCTTTAAGCACGTCAGCTACTTGTGGGACGAAACCAAAGCCGCCGAATTGGCTGGCGACGAAGTAGCCCTTTTTATTTATCGCTCTAATTTGCTGGGTGCTGACCTACGTTTGACAAATTACGGCGGAGGTAACACTTCGGTAAAAATCACTGATAAAGACCCACTTACTGGTAAAGATACCGAAGTGATGTGGATTAAAGGTTCGGGGGGCGACATCGGTACACTAACCAAATCGGGCTGCGCGGCTCTTTACGTAGATCGCCTACGGAGTCTGGAAAACGTCTACCGGGGTATTGATTTTGAAGATGCAATGGTTGAATTATTCAACCATTGCATTTTTGATCTATCTTCCAAAGCGCCTTCGATTGATACGCCGCTGCATGGATTTTTGCCGTTCAAGCACATCGATCACCTGCACCCGGATGCGGCCATTGCGATTGCGGCGGCTAAAGACGGCCAGCGCATTACGGAAGAACTGTTCAATGGCGAAATTGGCTGGGTAGGCTGGCAACGTCCCGGCTTCGATCTGGGCCTTCAGCTACGTGCCTGCCTCGAAGAAGCCGCCGCGCGGGGCGTCAAACTGCGGGGCATCATGCTAGGATCACACGGCCTGTTCACCTGGGGTGACACGGCGTACGAAAGCTACGTGAACACGCTGGAAGTCATTGAAAAATGCGCAGAGTATCTGGAGGCGAACTACGGCAAAAATCGTCCAGTATTTGGCGGCCAGAAGCTGGAAAGCCAACCACTTGAAAACCGTCAGAAACAGGCGGCCAGCTTGGCTCCTATCCTGCGGGGTTTCTGCTCGTCGTACCGCACGATGGTTGGTCATTTCACCGACGATGAGCGCGTGCTGGAATTTATCAACTCCAATGATCTGGAAAAGCTGGCTCCGCTCGGAACCTCCTGCCCGGACCACTTTCTGCGGACTAAAATCAGTCCTTTGGTACTGGAACTAGCCCCGGACGCCGACCTATCGGATACCGAGGCGGTGAAAGCTACATTAGCCCCTGCCTTTGAGTCTTACCGTCAGCTTTATACGGAATACTACAATACCTGCAAACACGAGAACAGCCCCGCGATGCGCGACCCGAATCCGGTTGTTATTCTGTATCCGGGCGTGGGTATGTTCACGTTCTCAAAAGACAAGACAACAGCTCGTTTAGCGTCTGAATATTATATCAACGCCGTAAACGTAATGAAAGGCGCTGAAGCGGTTTCGGAATATACGTCTCTGCCCCGTCAGGAAGCTTTTGACATTGAATACTGGCTGCTCGAAGAAGCGAAATTACAGCGCATGCCGAAGCCAAAAGCCCTTTCTGGCCGGGTTGCGCTGGTAACGGGTAGCGCAGGTGGTATTGGCAAAGCGATTGCTAAGAAATTTGCCGAAGAAGGTGCCGTGGTTGTTCTGAACGACATTAATGAAGAACGTCTGGCGGGCGCTAAAGAAGAGTTTATTAAGAAATTCGGTAAGGACGCCGTTTCGACAACGCTTCTTAACGTAACGGATGCTGACAGCATTCTAGCTGCGATGGACGCTGCGAGTCTGGCTTTCGGTGGTGTCGATATTGTGGTTAACAACGCCGGTATCAGTATTTCCAAACCGATTGAAGATCACACCTTAGCGGACTGGGATAAGCTGTACGACATTCTGGTAAAAGGCCAGTTCCTGGTGACGCAGGCGAGTGTGGCCGTAATGCGCAAACAAGGTTTTGGCGGCGATATCGTGAACATCGTTAGTAAAAACGCGCTGGTTTCTGGTCCTAACAACGCCGGTTATGGCTCGGCTAAAGCGGCCCAATTGCACCTAAGCCGGTTAAACGCAGCGGAACTGGGTAAGGACCAAATTCGGGTCAACACGGTCAATCCAGACGCGGTTATTGCCGACTCGAACATCTGGGCTGGCGGCTGGGCCGAAGGCCGGGCTAAGGCTTACGGCATCACGGTGGAAGAACTGCCCGCCTACTACGCCAAACGTACTTTACTAAACGAGGCCATTCTGCCCGATGACATTGCCAACGCCTGTCTGGTTTTCGTGAACGGTATGCTGAAAAAATCAACGGGTAACGTCCTCAACGTTGACGGTGGTGTAGCTACGGCTTTTGTTCGCTAATTATTGTATTGATCTTGCCAGAAGCGTACGGAATCAGGATGTGTTCTTGATTCCGTACGCTTTAAACCCTTTACTTCCCATGCAACTCGAAAATTATCAACTGGCTGATCACAACCAGCAAGGGCTTGATGCTCATAAACGGAAATTGTCGTCCTGGACTGATTCCGTGGCTAATGCCGAAACGATTATTCAAAAATTAATCGACTTTCAGATTGCTATTCCGAGCTGGGCGCTGGGAACTGGCGGAACGCGTTTTGGGCGTTTTCCGGGTGGTGGCGAACCTCGTTCGCTGGAAGAAAAAATTGCCGACGTTGGCTTACTCCACGCCTTGAACCGCGCCAGTGGCGCTATTTCTCTGCACATTCCCTGGGACATTCCGCAGGATCCCGAAGCGATCAAACAGCTGGCTTCTCAGCATGGTTTGCGCTTTGATGCGGTTAACTCGAATACCTTCCAGGATCAGCCCGACGCGCCGCTGAGCTACAAATTTGGTTCGCTGCAACACACGGATGCGGGTGTTCGCCGCCAGGCCATTGAGCACAACATTGAGGTTATCAAACACGGTGTTGCCTTAGGTTCTGACTCGCTAACCGTTTGGCTTTCCGACGGTTCAAGTTTCCCCGGCCAGCTCAATTTCCGCAAAGCGTTCAACCGGACGCTCGACGGTCTGGGTGAGATTTACGCCGCCTTGCCCGACGACTGGAAAATGTTTGTGGAATACAAAGCCTTCGAGCCAAACTTCTATTCGACAACGGTTGGCGATTGGGGCAGTAGCTATCTATACGCCAGCAAGTTAGGCCCCAAAGCCTACACGCTTGTTGATCTGGGGCACCATTTGCCGAACGCCAACATCGAGCAGATTGTGGCCATTCTGCTGAACGAGGGCAAACTGGGTGGTTTTCACTTCAACGATTCAAAATACGGCGATGACGACTTGACGACCGGCAGTGTTAAGCCTTACCAGTTATTCCTGATCTTCAACGAATTAGTGGACGGAATGGACGAACGCGGCATGAACCACGCGACCGGCTTAGGCTGGATGATCGACGCTAGCCACAACGTAAAAGATCCTCTGGAAGATTTGTTGCAGTCGGTCGAAGCAATTCAACTGGCTTACGCACAGGCGCTATTGGTTGACCGGGCAGCCCTGGAAGAAGCCCGCGAAGCCAACGATGTGGTTCGGGCACAGGAAATTCTTCAGGAGGCTTTCCGCACCGATGTACGTCCGCTGGTGGCCGAAGCTCGTTTGCGGGCAGGTGGCGCTTTACAACCTCTGGCTCTGTTCCGGAGTCTTAACATTCGTCAGCAATTAATTAGCGAGCGCGGCCTGAAAACGGTTGCCACTGGTCTATAAAATGAGCGCAATTCCTGTTATTGCCATTTTCGATGTTGGCAAGACCAACAAAAAACTGTTTCTGTTCAACGAAAGCTATGAAATCGTTTGGGAGAACTCAGAGTCGTTTACCGAAATCACGGATGACGATGGTGATCCCTGCGAAGACATCGTTAAGTTGGCCGGCTGGGTAACCTCCTCGCTACAGGAGGTGTTGCAGCTTTCGCAATTTGCCGTTCAGGCGCTGAATTTTTCGGCGTACGGGGCCAGCCTTATTCACCTGGACGAGGAAAGCCGGACAATTGGTTTTTTGTATAATTACCTGAAACCTTTTCCCGCTCACTTGCAGCAACAGTTTTATCAAACATACGGCGAACAGGAGAAAATTGCGCTCGAAACGGCTTCGCCAGCTCTGGGAAGTTTGAATTCGGGACTTATGTTTTACCGGCTGAAATACGACAAACCCAAGTTGTTTCGGCGCATCTGGTATTCTCTGCACTTGCCCCAGTATTTAAGTTACCTGGTGACGCGGCAGGTTGTCTCCGATGTTACCAGCATTGGTTGCCACACCATGTTGTGGGATTATACCAAAAATCAGTATCACGATTGGGTTCGGGCCGAAGGCTTTGACCAGCTCTTTGGCCCGATCTTTACGTCTGATCGGGTGTTAAAAGCCACCTTCTTCGATCATCCGATGAAGGTGGGCGTGGGCATGCACGACAGTTCGGCAGCCCTGATTCCATACCTGATTTCGTTCCAGGAGCCATTCGTCCTCATTTCAACGGGCACCTGGTCCATTAGCCTGAACCCATTTAATACCAGCCCCTTAACGGCAGAGGAATTGCAGTATGATTGCCTGTGTTACCTTCATTATCAAGGCCGCCCTGTAAAAGCTTCCCGGCTGTTTGCGGGGTATGAACACGAACAGCAGGCGAAGCGGCTAGCTGCTCATTTCCAAGTTCCAGTGGATTACTACAAGCAAGTAGCTTATGATCCCGCGCTTATTGATTACCTCCGGCGGTCGCGCCCCGATGCAGGCAATCACTTCGAAAAGGTGAAAGCGCCGCCTTTGCAGGAATCCTTGTTTGGGTACCGCGATCTAACCGTTTTTGCAACGTATGAGGAAGCGTACCACCAGCTTATGCTGGATCTGGTTTCTCAGCAGCTAATTTCGACGGACCTTGTTCTGGAAAATTCGCCCGTTAAACGCATTTTTGTAGACGGAGGCTTCAGTAAAAATCCAATTTACATGGCGCTCCTGGCCCAGGCATTTCCCGAAACGGAAGTTTTTGCGGCTTCGGTTGCCCAGGCCACCGCGCTGGGAGCCGCCCTGGCCATCCATCATCATTGGAACACGAACGATTTACCCGAAAATTGCATTCAACTAAAGCAGTATACCTCAAACGGACCCATTGCACAGTAAACTAATCGTCAGGGCATTACAAAGATTTTCGAATGATAAGGTGAAATGGATTCTCAATGTGCTGGCAGGTTTTACCCAAAACCAACTGCGCGGCGGTTCGGCCCATTTCGGCAAAGTCCGTTGACATTACCGTTATCCCATCCAGCAGAAGTTCTTTCAGCGGAGTTTCGTTGTACGACAGGATACCCACTTCCTGCCCGACCAGATAAGACGTATCTTTAATTTTTTTGATGAGCGCGACGAGATCCTCCTCAATCAAATTTATGTAGACATTTCCCGGCTGAATGGCAGCCTGCCGAATATCGCTAATTACCTTATAATCAAAGTTATGCTCGTAGCAAAACTTGTAAAAGCCATTTAAGATTGCTTTCGGGTGGTAGCTATAGTTGGGGAAAAGAATATTCAGGGTCGTATACTTCCGAAGCAACGGCAGTGCTTCAGCCAGTGCCGTAATCAAATCCTTTTCAAAATTCTGGTAGATCGCGGAGTAGTTTCCTTTCAGACCGTCAATAAACTTGTCCAGAACAACCAGTTTGTGCTTGGGTAAACTGTTTATCAGTTCATTAGCCTGATCGCCACGCTCGAAGAAATGCGAAATGATTACATAATGCGTATAGCCACGCGCATGTTTCAAGAAAATATCCTTAAAAAGCCGAAAATCATTATTGTATACAAAAAAATCCAGGGGAACCTCTGGCCCCAAATGCTCCACAAAGGAGTCGTAAATTATTTTTTTGTGCGCACTTAACTTATTAAAAAGTAGCAGAACCTTGTGGTTGTGGCCTAACTGCGTATAGTTGATGTAGTATCCTTTACCTTGAGTAGCCGTGATAATTTCCTGGTCCTTCAACAGCCTGTACGCTTTTTCAACAGTACGCTTCGCTACGTTCAACTCGGCGGAAACTTCGTGGATTGATGGCAGCTTATCACCAGGAAGAATGTCTTTATGCTCAATTCCCTCAATAATAAAGTTATAAATCTGCCAGTATTTGGGCGTACTCGAATACTCGTTAATACTGATTTGATTCAGCATATTTTTTAGAGAATAGTAACCGATTTTCCTATAAAGGGCAAAAATACGAGGATCATCAGAATTTAAGCCAAGCCATCTATCCCGTAGCTTTGGGTATTCATTCAAATTATGGAGCTGGAAATGTACTAACAGAAGCTGGTGGTGACTTTTCCTGTAGCTCCTTACAAAAAAGGTAAAATTCCCTAAGAATCAGTTTACTTAGCTTTACACCGCACTAGCCTAAAGCTCCCTAATGGGTAGACTTTCGCCGTCCTTTTTTCACGAATCTCTCTTTTTTTACGAATTTCCTCGGGATTATTATAACCTTTTGTGGCGATAAAATATTTTATGAAATTATTTCTGCGCGTTTTAAAACTTTCTTTCTACATTAGCGTATTAATAGTACACAAGTACTACCTATTCATGGCAAATTCTCTATATATCGTAGGCTTACTTTTGAATGCAATCATCCTAGGGTTGATGCTAAGCCGTAAACAATTCAGGCAGCAACCGCGCCTTTTGCTTCTTGTTTTACCCGTTAATCTGCTTATGCTGGTTGGCTCTTTTTCGTATTTATCGAACAGCACTTCTTCAGCGGCAACCCAAATAACACCGGCCACGCACGAAACAAAGGATACTCAACCCACTGTTTCTGACTCGGAAACTGGCCTTGCATTAGAAAAAAAGGATGCTTCAAAGCGTAAATACAAAGCAATTGCCAGCTTCTAAGTAGTTTTTCAATTTAGTTGAATACCTATTTATTAATTGGTGCCTATACATTTAATAGTATTCAGGTAGTTGCTTGCAAAGTCATTCTACTTGTTTTTATACTTCTTTTACCTTCACTTAGTATCTTCTTAATTTTTCCGTTGACTTTGACCGCATCAAAGTGTCAGCAGCTTGCGGAAACTTTGCATTTTTCTTTGCTGCTACTTGATTCGTTTAGTTAATTCTCCCGTTAAAAATTATTTTTAGGCTATAATCATCGTTTTACAGGATATCTCCTTTCCTAAAACCTATGTATAGTCGTCGGTCTTTTTTAAAACATGTTGGTGCGCTTACAGCGGCATCCGTGGCCCTTCCTGGTCTGGCAAATGCGCCGGTTAAGAAAATGTTCTTTGAGATTTCCTTAGCCGAGTGGTCGCTTAATAAAGAACTGAGAAATAAGAAGTTAACCAATCTCGATTTTCCGGTTGTTGCAAAAAAAGATTTTGGAATTGACATTGTTGAATACGTCAACCAATTCTTTCAGGATAAAGCCAAAGATACGGCCTACCTGAATGAGCTTCTCAAACGCTGTAAGGACAATGGCGTTCGCAACCACCTCATCATGATTGATAACGAAGGTGGTTTGGCCGAAACAGACGCAGCAAAACGCAATGAGGCCGTTGAGAATCACAAAAAATGGGTAGAATGCGCTAAATACCTGGGTTGCAAAACCATCCGGGTAAACTCTTTTGGCCGGGGAACGCGGGAAGAAGTCGCCAAAGCCGCCGTGGAGGGGCTAAGCAAACTCGGCGAATTTGCGAAACCTGTAGGCATCAACATCATTGTTGAAAATCACGGAGGTTACTCGTCGGATGGCCAGTGGCTAGCGAATGTCATGAAACAAGTAGGCATGAAAAACGTGGGCACTTTACCCGATTTCGGTAACTTCTGCATTAAACGAAGCGACGGCAGCGAATGGGGCGGCAAGTGCCAGGAAGAATATGACCGTTACCAGGGCGTAACCGAAATGATGCCTTACGCCAAGGGCGTTAGCGCCAAAGCCCACGACTTTGATGCCGCCGGGAACAGCACGGATATCGACTACAACCGAATGATGAAAATTGTCAAAGACAGCGGTTTCAAAGGGATCGTCGGAATCGAATACGAAGGTTCTACTTTGGATGCCTACGAAGGTATTCGCAAAACCAAAGCGCTGCTTGAGCGCGTCGGAGCAACCGTTTAAGGCTTTTACGTGAAGAGTTAGTAAGCCGCTAACTCTTCACGCAACGCGCTATTATTTCAAACTTCCCATTCCTCCGTCCACACCAATTACCTGCCCTGTAATCCAGCTTGCCTGATCCGACAAAATAAATGCGGCCATGGCAGCAATGTCTTCTGGCTTCCCCACCCGACCGAGGGGGTGCCGTTTGTTGGCCGCTTCCCGGCGGTCGCCTTCCAGCAATTCTTCAGCCAAAGGCGTATCCGTCAGGGAAGGTGCAATGGCATTAACCCGAATGCCGTACGTGGCAAACTCTGCCGCTAACGATTTGGCCAACCCTTCTACGGCTGATTTTGCTACCGAAACTGACGTATGCAAGCCAATGCCAACTTTAGCCGCTACAGTACTAAATAGCACCACGCTGGCCATCTTCGACTTTTTCAAAGCGGTGAAGGACCCCTTTATTGTTTCGATAGCGCCCATGACATTGGTCTGAAAATCAGCCTGGTAGTCATCTGGTTGAAGACGCTGAAAGGGTTTTAGATTGATGGTACCAGGACAATAAACCAACCCGTGAAGTTCTTCCGGGAGTTGCGCAAAAGCGTCTCCTAAAGGTTGGGTTACATCCCATTCGATATGGGTAGATTGGATGCCTTCCGGCTGCCGCCGCCCGGCCGTTATCAAGGTTGCCCCCTGTTCCTGTAAAAGCTGGGCCAATGCGTGTCCAATGCCCGAACTGGCACCAACGATAAGGATTGTTTTTCCGGTGAAAGATGACATAAAATCAATAGATTATAGGTTGAATAAGCCAGTAATTCAACTAGCCTTTAACCTATAATCTATTGTCTACCTATAAAGTTGGGCAAGGCGTCGTAATATGTTTTAAAAACTCGCTACGAGTCGCTTCTTCCTTGAATTTACCTCCGTAATAGACCGTCACGGTTGAGCTGGCGATGTCGTTCACTCCGCGTGTTGACACGCACAAATGGCGCGCATCGATCACAACGGCTACGTCTTCTGTTTTTAGTACCTCTCTTAACTCGTTGGCAATCTGTACCGTCAGCCGTTCCTGTACTTGTGGACGCTTCGAGTAATATTGAACGATCCGATTCAATTTTGACAAACCAATAACTTTACCGCTGGACATATACGCCACGTGTGCCTTTCCAACAATCGGGACAAAGTGGTGTTCGCAGGTTGAGTGCACCGTGATGTCTTTCTCAACCAGCATTTCGTTGTACTTATACCGGTTTTCAAACAAGGTTGCCTTGGGCTTGTTCGCCGGATTCAACCCTTTAAAGGTTTCCTGTACGTACATTTTCGCCACCCGCAAAGGCGTTCCCTGCAAACTATCGTCGGTCAGGTCAAGCCCAAGGATGTTCATGATTTCGCGAAAATGCTCTTCAATCAACTCAATTTTGTGCCCATCCGACAACGAAAAAGCATCCTCCCGCAAAGGCGTTTCCAGCGAAGTACCAATGTGTTCATCCCCTAATTCGTCCACGGGAGCCTCATCGTTAAGCGGTGCAGAATAATACCGGTTTTCGTTAGGCGGGATATTCGACGAAGTTCCGTTCGGTTTCATATAAGCGAATTTTTAAATCAAGGGATTCGTTAATGTGCGGGCGTAGTTTGTCGTAGATAACAATGGCGATATTCTCGGCAGTTGGATTGATGTTTTTGAACTCTTCCGTATCCAGGTTTAAGTTTCTATGATCAAACCGATCCGTGACCTGCTCTTTGATGAGGTCGCTCAGCAGCTTCATGTCGTATACATAACCTGTCTTGCTGTCAACTTCGCCCGTCACCTGCACGATCAGTTCGTAATTATGACCGTGGTAGTGCGGATTGTTGCACTTGCCAAAAACGCGCTGATTTACCTCCTCCGTCCATTCGGGATTGTGCAATCGATGCGCCGCGTTAAAGTGTTCTTTTCGAAACACTGCCACCTGTTTTTTCGTACTCATGCTCTACGCAGAAACTCAAAGGTTTCTTATCAGGGATTTATTACTACCAACTCAACTGTCGTCAGAAAGGTTGTCTGCAACACAGCTTGAGCCGTCAAGCGGTAGGGATTAGCCACTGCGCTTTTAGGAAAGCAATTGCTGTTACGCAGGGTTAACACCTCCCCCTTTATTTTGGTTCATTTGTGCCTCTACGCCCTTGTAAGCCGCAAAAAAGAAGATTTTGGAAGAACATTCGCCGGATTTGAAAAAAACACCCAGCTTCGAAAGTAAACAAACTACAATTCAAAACTTTATTCCCTAAAACAACGCTATCTTTGCGTTATGCAATAGTTTTTAAAAAAATTTAATAATGATAAAGTAATAATGAGTGCATGTCTGGTTGAACAGCCTTATATTCATTGTTCCTTTTGATGTTTACTTTAACCAAGCCCATGACGCCTACTGCTTCTCAACCCAAGACCCGCTCCTATCTTGGTCCACTTCTGATTGTTGGTGCCTTATTTTTCATTTTCGGTTTTGTTACCTGGCTAAACAGCGTTCTGATTGCGTTTTTCAAGCAGGCTTTTCAGCTAAGCACCTTTTCGTCCAACCTGGTTGCCTTTGCTTTTTTTATTTCCTACACCCTGATGGCGATTCCATCGTCTCAGGTCTTGAAAAAGACGGGTTTTAAAAACGGCATGTCGGCGGGGCTACTCGTAATGGCTGTCGGAACCTTGATTTTCGTACCCGCTGCCAAGGCTGTTTCGTATCCTTTCTTTCTGGCGGGCCTTTTTCTGATCGGCATTGGCCTGACCGTGCTGCAAACGGCTTCTAACCCTTACGTAACCATCCTTGGTCCCCGCGAGAGTGCCGCCCAACGCATCAGCTTCATGGGGGTAGCCAACAAACTGGCCGGGATTTGCAGCCAGTTGATATTCGGAACGCTCTTTCTCTCCGGCTCCGATTCATCTGTAGGCACCAGCAGCCTCGATAAAGTGGTCGTTCCTTACCTGATCATGACCGGAGTTCTCATTGTTTTGGCCTTGCTGATTCGCTTTTCAACCCTTCCCGAAGTTTCGGAGGAACAAGACGATGAACCGACGGCAGCTACTGTGCCAACTACGCATACCAGCGTGGGACAATTCCCAAATCTGGTACTGGGTGTACTGGCTATCTTCTGTTATGTTGGCGTAGAAGTGATTTCGGGCGACACCATTATCAATTACGGTACGGCCATCGGCTTTACTAATGACGAGGCGAAATACTTCACCACTTATACACTGTATGGAATGTTAGGCGGCTACATTCTGGGAATTTTGCTTATTCCCCGCTACGTCTCTCAACACACCGCCTTACGCTTTGGCACGATCTTAGGCGTTCTTTTGACGGTGGGTTCTCTGGTGACCAGTGGCTTTACGTCGGTTTTATGCATTGCCTTACTGGGTTTTGCCATTGCTCCCATCTGGCCCGCCCTCTGGCCTCTGGCACTCAACCGTCTGGGACGGTTTACCAAAATCGGATCTGCTTTGTTAATTATGGGGATTTCGGGAGGTGCTCTTTTACCGCTTCTGCACGGTTATTTAACCGATACCGTTAGTCCACAGTTAGCTTATGCGCTTTTGTTACCGCTTCTGGCTTATATTCTTTATTACGCCTTTATCGGGTATAAAAAAACAAGTTGGTAACGGTTGAGTTAAACACGAATACCCAATTAACTCACGTATGGATTCCTTAACTGCTTCTACCCCCGGCCGGATTTGCTTGTTCGGCGAACATCAGGACTATCTAGGCTTACCCGTTATAGCGGCGGCCATATCCCGTCGGGTCACCATCACCGGAAGCCAGCGAAAGGACGCCAACGTCATTATTAACTTACCCGACATCAATAGCCGCGAGGAGTTTAGCCTGACGGGCGAACCGCTGGCTTACACGCACCAGCGCGATTATTTCCGCAGTGCTTATAACGTGCTGATGAAACATGGGTTCACGTTCTCGCACGGCGTTGACTGTGAAGTTCACGGTACGATTCCACTCAACTCAGGAACATCCAGCTCTTCGGCGCTGGTTGTTTCCTGGTTGCATTTTCTGGTCGAAACCAGCGACCGGCCCCGCCTTCTGAGCCGCCGCCGACTGGGTGAACTGGCCTACGAAGCCGAAGTGCTTGAGTTTGGTGAGCCGGGCGGTATGATGGATCACTATACAACGGCAATCGGCAATGTGATTTACCTCGAATCGCAGCCGCAACTTTACATTGAAGAACTACACCCTAAGTTAGGTTCCTTTGTCTTGGGCGATTCCGGTGAACCCAAAGACACCTTAACCATTTTGTCCCGACTTCGTAATGAAGTGAATGCATTGGTTAAAAAGCTTCAGGAGGCCAACCCCACGTTTGAATTAGCCACTACTGACACCTTTGAGCTTGACGACTTTGACTCCATGCTCTCCGAGGACGAAAAAATGTTGATCAGGGCCACCGTGTCAAACCGGGATATTCTCCGCGAAGCGCGCCAGGTGCTGGAGGCTGCTGATCTGGATCACATTCGTTTGGGTAATCTCTTAAATCGGCACCAGGCTGTTCTTCGCGACCAGCTTCAGGTATCAACTCCGAAAATCGACAACATGGTAGAAGCAGCCCTAGCTGCTGGGGCGTTGGGCGCTAAAATAAATGGCTCAGGCGGTGGCGGTTGCATGTTTGCGTATGCCCCCGGCCATGCGGCCACGGTTGCCGAGGCGATTGAACGCGTGGGTGGGAAAGCCTACATTGTCAACATCGATCCGGGAACGCTGGCCGAGCCTATGCCGGTGCGCTAAAGTTAGTGTAGAGGCTAACTTCACCCCCTTTTTGAAACGTCTTGGCCGTTTATTTCGTTACCTTTGCAGAAAGATTTCGACGAAACAAAGCAGCCATGCAAGTCCTCTTACCGCACACGGACGCGATCAACAAGCAACTCCTGTACTGCAATTCATTGACCGAGTATTCACGCCGTAAAACAATCACCGTCCAAGTGGGCGACGTTCCACTTGGCTCTGATTACCCCATACGTGTGCAGTCAATGACAACAGTGGATACCATGGATACACTGGGTTCTGTGGAACAGTGCATTCGCATGATCGAAACCGGTTGTGAATACGTTCGGATTACCGCTCCCAGCGTTAAAGAGGCGCAAAACCTGGATAATATTCGGAAGGAATTACGGCTGCGGGGCTACACAACGCCTCTAGTGGCCGATATTCACTTTACGCCCAATGCTGCTGAGCTGGCCGCCCGCATCGTAGAAAAAGTGCGGATCAACCCCGGCAACTACGCCGACCGCAAGCGCTTTGAACACATTGATTATACCGATGCGTCCTACGCGGCGGAACTGGAACGCATTCGCGATAAGTTTTTACCCCTGATTCGGATTTGTAAAGAATACGGTACGGCCATGCGCATTGGTACCAACCACGGTTCTTTGTCGGATCGCATTTTGAGTCGCTACGGGGATACACCCGCCGGGATGGTCGAATCGGCGCTGGAATTTTTGCGTATCTGTGAGGACGAGAATTATTACAACATCGTCCTTTCCATGAAATCCAGCAATACGCAGGTTATGGTAGAAGCTTATCGTTTACTGGCCCAGCGGCTGAACGAAGAAGGCTTAAAGCCGTATCCCTTGCACCTGGGCGTTACGGAAGCGGGCGAAGCCGAAGACGGTCGGATTAAATCGGCAGTCGGCATAGGCACGCTGCTGGAAGATGGCTTGGGCGATACAGTGCGTGTTTCCCTTACTGAAGACCCTGAATTCGAAGCACCCGTAGCCAGCGCCTTGATTCAACGCTATACCCACCGTGCCGAAAAATCTCAGCCAATCCCGTCGGTTGAAACTTATCCAATTGATCCCTTTCAGTATACGCGTCGTAAAACACACGAAGTGGCCAACTTTGGTGGATTAAATGTGCCCCGAGTTATCGCTGATTATTCCCAAATTGCGGTAGCTGACCACGAGCAATTGCGTCCCATTGGTCATTTTTACCTGCCTGTACCCGACAAATGGCGCATGAATGATCTGGGAGCCGATTATGTCTATACGGGTTCCCGGCCAGTCCCATTCATGTTGCCCAACGGGTTGAAAGAAATTCAGGATTATGCCCTCTGGCAATCGGCAGCCGATCAGGTTCATAAGTTTCCGTTATGGACGCCCGCGTCTTTTCTGGCTGCGCATCAGCAAACGGCTGCGCTTCACCCTACCCTTAATTTTGTTAAACTGACCCTATCCGACTGGACGCCAGAGCTAGCGACGGTACTGAAGCAAACGCAACAGGTAGTTTTGATTGCCGCAACGGACAATGAGCACGCCCTGGCTGATATGCGTCGTCTATACGTCGAGTTGATCAATCAGCAGATTACCTGCCCGGTTGTCTCGCTGCGTAGCTTTCCGCATACACAGGGAGATTCGCTGCAACTTTACGCCGCGACGGATTTGGGAGGCTTATTGATTGATGGTTTGGGCGATGGTGTCTGGTTATCTACGGATCAGTTACCGGAGCTTGCCCATGACGAACAGTTAGCAACCGCTGGCCGTTACAACTCCCTGGCTTTCGGCATTTTGCAGGCGGCCCGGACCCGGATGTCCAAAACAGAATACATTTCCTGTCCTTCCTGCGGACGCACCTTGTTTGATTTACAGGAGACAACGGCCACGATTCGCAAGCGGACCGATCACCTCAAAGGCGTCAAAATTGGCATCATGGGGTGTATTGTAAACGGTCCGGGAGAAATGGCGGATGCCGATTACGGCTATGTAGGCATTGGCAAAGACAAAATTGCGTTGTATCGAGGCCAGCAGGTTATCAAAAAATCGGTTCCGGCTGGACGGGCTGTAGATGAGTTGATCGAACTTATTCGGGAAGATGGCCGTTGGCTAGAACCTGAAACGGTATTGAACGAAGAAGTAGCCCAATAAGGTTATATAGTAGTATTTCAATCATTATTTAACTCGCGCCGGCGATCCGGTAATTTTATAATGGCTCGTTTTGTAGACTATTTTAAGATTGGCGAAGTATTTCAGTACTTTTTCCGCGTTTTTCGCAAGCCTGATCCCGCCGCACCAACCAACGTAAACCTCCGCATGATGCATGGAATCAACCGAATTTCCATTATCATGTTTCTAATTTGTATTACTGTGATGATTGTCAGAGCAATAATGCGATGAACATTGAATCGCTTCGGGAGTATTGTTTGAGTAAACCAGGCGCTTCGGAATCGCTTCCTTTTGGCGATGAAACGCTGGTTTTCAAGGTTGGGGGAAAGATTTTTGCCCTTACCAGCCTAAATGATAATCCGCTATCTGTTAATTTAAAATGTGATCCAGAACGAGCCGTCGAACTTCGTGAGCAATACGATGCTGTACGACCGGGTTATCACATGAATAAAAAACATTGGAATACCGTATTAATCAACGGTACTTTTCGGCTAGCCGAGTTACAAGATTGGATTGACCATTCGTACGACCTTGTCAAAAGAAGCTTGCCAAAAGCCATTCAGGCAGGTTTGGAAAATCAGTGAAAACTGGTTTACCTACCCAATTTTGATTATTTCGTTATCTGCTGTAACTGACTTTGTAAAATGGAAGTAGCGTTATTGCTCCTATTAGTCATTCCTTATCTGGTTATTCGCTATTTCGTTATTGATCACGATACGCAGACCGATAAAGATCGTCAACGCTTTAATCAGGGAATTCAACTTATTCAGAAGCATCAGTTCTCGGAGGCTTTGCTTTATTTTGATCAGGCCGTTGTGCAGCATCCGAAATCAGCGGTGGCCTACGCTTATCGGGGTAGATGCAACCTGAAACACGCCAATTATTATTCGGCTATTTATGACCTAACCCATGCGCTCAGTCTCGACAATACGATTGCTGACGCTTATGTGGATAAGGGCATTGCTTTCTATAAGCTGGAAATGAATCAGGATGCTTTCCGGGAATTTGATAAAGGCGTGTGGCACCAGCGCGGGCAATCGCCAGATGCGTTTCGTTGGCGAGCTTTGGCCCGGATTCAACTTCAGCAGCTTCCTCAAGCCGAAAACGATTTAAAACGAGCCGTGGCGTTGGGAGACGAAAATGCCGCTTTTTTACTAAACCAACCGCCCTTTTCCCGAAAAGTTCTTTTTTAAAAACAAAATCGGATGGCAATCGCCTGGCCCGATAAAGCCTTTCGATTACCATCCGAACTGTCGTTTTAGTTTATCTTAACTTAGCGACCTGGTCTGCATTCCGCTTCGTATCCAGGTTAGCTGCTTTAGCCAGCTCCAGCGATTTCTGCGCCGCTTTCAATCCTTCCCCTTTCTTGCCACCACGACGGTAAACTTCCGCCAGCTCAAAATACAAATCAGCCTGATCTTTCGAGTTTTGTGCCTGCGGTAAGACTTTGTTAATCCAGCGCACAACCGTTGGCCCATCACTGGCATCGGGACTTTTCGCGTTAAACAAACGAACAATATACAAGTATTCCGGCACCGAAAAATTGTACTGCGCCGCGTGAGTATCCATTCGCTGGGCTGCTTTAGCGGCATCTCCGGCGTGGAAATGCGCATTTACTTCCATTAACAACGTCCGATTGGAAGCCAGTTGCGGAGTATTTCCAATCTGGATGAGTTGCTCGCGAATCTTGATGATCTTGGCGACTGGAAACTGATTGCCCCGGCTGCTGTACAAAGACGACAATATGATATTCTCGGCCACTTCTTTCGCCCGATCCGCACCATACTTTTTGTACTGATCCAAGTGAGTAATAAAGTATTGCGCCAGCGGATTATCAACGTCGAGCATCAGCTTTTGCAACACCAGCCAGTTGGTTTCATTGGCGTACGTATTGGCCGGCACCTGGCGGGCGTAGTCATTCATCAGCCGGAAATTCGTAACTGTGTCAGATGTCACCCGCGCAAACATGGCGTAGTCAATCAAAAAGTTTGTCGAGCGGTCGCCGCTTTCGTAGCGTTGCTGATAAGCAACCGCCCGCCCCTTTGGCGACATGGCATTCTGCCCGTGCCGGATAACTTCATCCGCCGAATTATTGCTGATGGCCATATGAATCAGCTCGCCCTGCGGACTGAAATACAGGAACAAAGGCAGTGACGGCACGAAGATCTTTTTCTTTCTTAGAAAATTGACTACCTCCTTGGAAGCTACATCGAACTTGGCCGAAACAAATTTTTCGTTGTAATACCTGCCAACCCGGCTCTCGGCAAACGTAGGTACAAAACCCTGGCAAACGTGGCAGGTAGGCGAATATATTTCGACAAACAGAGGCTTCTTCGCTTTACGAGCAGCATCAAGAGCGGCCGCTACCGGAATTTGTTTGAACTGTACACCGCCCTTGCCTTTCGTCTGGGCAAACGCTGTGGTCACTACTAGCCAGCTAAGAGCCAGAATTGCAAGTAATTTCTTCATTCAGTAATTCTAAAAAGGCTAACCGTCTCTAAAAACTAGTGTCCGTTTGGTTGCTGTTGCTGGGATTTGTATTCTTCTTCTACCCGCTTGCTCATAATCCGGCAAATGTTGTCGATTTCGTTGGCCATCTGCTCATCGCCCGTAGCCGTGGTCATCATATCAGCCAGACTACCAATTACTTCAATGCAGAACCGCTTCATGTCGGTCACTTCCATGTCTTTCGTCCACAGGTTCAGACGGAGTGTATTCCGGTGGTAATGATCCCAAATCGCTACGGCAATGGCTTTGGTATCGCTCAACCCTTCGTTTGGATTATCCGTTGCGTTCCAGTAAATTTTTTCCGGGATATTCTGATTATCTAACTCTACGGTAAAATGAATATCTGACTTTTTCATGCTGCAAAAATTTAATAAACGAAGAAACCCCGCCAACCCATCGGCGGGGTTTTAAAGCCCTAAATTACGGCTTTTTCACAAGCGGGACATCGCTAGTTAACAAAAATGCCGCAATCGACTTCTGAGAAATTTACTTTCTCTCTTTTACTGCTTGCTAAATACCTTACGCAGCAGATCGTTTACGCGGGCAGCTGGATTTTCCCGGATATTCTTTTCTTCGTTAGCAATCAAGGTAAACAATCCATCTACCGCCTTAGTCGCTGCGTAATTTGTCAGGTCTGGATTTGCTTTTTTGGTAACCAGAGGCAACTTATTGTACGTATTGACCAGGTCTGAATAATAGCGGGTTGTGTTATTTTTTTTCAAAGTGCTATCAATTACCGGGGTAAATGCCTGCATTAACTGGCTGGTCGTCGTTCGTTTCAGGTATTGCGTAGCGGCATCATCCTGGCCCCGCAAAATACCAACCGCATCCTGAATGGTTATTGAAGTCAGGGCATTCAAAAAGATGGGTTTTGCTTTTTTAGCCGCATCTTCCGCCGAACGATTCAACGATAAGATAAATTGATCGACCTGTTTCCCGAGTCCAACTTTCCGCAAGGCAGCTTCCACTTTTTGCGCTTCGGGCGGCATCAGCAACTTGATGGCGGCATTTTTAAAATATCCGTCCTTTTCCGACGCTTGGTCCGAACCCTTGCTGATTCCGATTCGTAATGCTTCTTTCAAGCCACTGGCAATATCATCGTTAGATAAGGCTCCGGTAACAACAGGAGCTACTTTTTCCAGAAAGCTACCAAATTTGCTTTTCTTTTCAGGCTGGGTAGAATCTGTTTGTGCATGCCCAGTCAAGCTAACGCTTATCAGAAAACTAAAAATAATTCCGATTTTTTTCATGAAGAGATCGTTGTAAAATGAACTGTGATGGAGTGGCACGGGCAAAATCGTTTTTTTCTGTACTTTTGACCCGAGTCCTCCGTTTGTAACTACGCCCAAAGTTCGGCGGTTGTTACTTATTAGACGCCGATAGGACGAAAAAGTTAAGCCGACAAACCTAAAAACGGCTTATTTATTTTTATGAGATCGATTCTGACTGAAATAATAACCATTGGTGATGAGATTCTGTACGGACAAATCACCGATACAAACACCCAGTGGATTAGTGCTGAATTGAACAAAATCGGCATTAAAACCATTCGAAAATCCTCTGTTGGCGATAACCAGGACGCTATTCTAACCATTTTACAAGAAGCTACCGAACGGGCAGACATTGTCATTTTGACGGGTGGCCTGGGACCAACGAAAGATGATATAACCAAACAGATGCTGTGCCGGTTCTTCAATACAAGCCTGGAAATCAATGCAACAGCGCTGGAATTTGTAACGGATTTCTTTACGCGGCGGGGACGGGCCATTACCGAAATTAACCGCCAGCAGGCTGCGCTTCCTCTAAACGCTACCTATCTTCCTAACGATTGGGGAACGGCACCCGGAATGTGGTTTTCCGAAAACAACACCATTTATGTGTCTTTGCCCGGTGTGCCCTTTGAAATGAAAAACCTCATGCAATACCGGGTTATCCCGAACTTGCAGAAGCATTTCGACTCGCTGCCCATTTTCCACCGCATGATTTTGACCGTTGGCATTGGTGAGTCATTTCTGGCGGAGACAATAGCGGAGTGGGAAGATGCCCTTCCTTCGCATATCCGGCTGGCCTATCTACCTAAATTTGGCCAGGTTCGCTTGCGCCTAACGGCCATTGGACAGGATATGGATGTGTTGAAAGCAGAAGTTGCCGAACAAGAAAGACGCTTGTTACCGCTCATTCAACGCTTTGTATATGGCTTTGACGATGATGATCTGGAAACGGTAGTAGGCCGCTTGCTTCAGGAAAAGAACTGGACGTTGACAACGGCAGAGAGCTGCACGGGTGGTTTTATAGCCAGTCAAATTACGCGCATTCCCGGCTCATCGGCCTATTTTTGGGGCAGTGTAGTGAGTTACAGCAATGTGGTCAAAGTAAATCAATTGGGAGTGAGCCCGGTTACGCTGGAGCAATACGGGGCCGTTAGCGAACAAACCGTTCAGGAAATGGCCGAAGGCGTTCGGAAAGTCTTGGGCACTCAGGTAAGTCTTTCCACCAGTGGCATTGCCGGACCTACAGGCGGAACAGCCGACAAACCAGTTGGCACCATCTGGATTGCCTGCTCAACCGAGGAACGGACGGTTACCCGTTTACTGAAACTAGGACCTTATCGTGAACAAAATATTCAAATGACAGCAGTTCATGCATTAAATCTGCTTCGGCAGGTCCTCTTGAACGAGATTTAAACTATGGGACTGATTGATATGGTGATGCCCAAAATGGGCGAAAGTATTATGGAATGTACGGTGATTCAGTGGATTAAAAAACCTGGAGACCGTATTGAGGCCGATGACTCTATCCTGGAAGTAGCTACGGATAAGGTAGACACGGAGGTTCCTTCCTCGCATTCCGGAGTTTTAAAAGAATTGTTGGTTAAGGATGGCGATGTAGTGGCTGTCGGCGCTCCGATTGCCCGCATTGAAGTAGGTGCCGAAGAAAGTGCGTCTGCATCCGAGGCCACGCCCGACCCAGCCGGAGAAACGGTAGAGCAGGACGTAGCCAGCGCGGCGGCGAAACTAGAGACTGATATAGAGGTGCTTTCATCGCGGAACCCGGATATACGTACGGATGCCGAAACCACCCCGGCTTCGGGTCGTTTCTACTCGCCGCTGGTTCTGAGTATTGCCAAGACCGAAGGAATTCCGGGGGAGGAATTGGCTAAAATCCCCGGTAGCGGGGCCGAAAACCGCCTGACTAAAAATGATTTACTAGCCTATGTGGAGCAACGGCAGTCGCAACCCGTTCCTGAAAAACAGGAACAAGTTGTACCCAAAACCCCTGCTCCCGCTCCTCGCCAGTCAGATGTAAAAGAGCAACAGACGCCCGCCCAGACTTCATCACCGGATATCATTCAGATGGATCGCATGCGGAAGATGATTGCAGAACGAATGGTTGACTCGAAGCGGGTGGCTCCCCACGTCACCTCGTTTGTCGAGACCGATATGACTCTTGTTGCCCAATGGCGTGAGCGGGTGAAAAAGTCTTTTCAGCAGCAGTACGGCGAAAACATAACGTTCACACCGATTCTGATTGAGGCCGTTGTTAAAGCCATTCGCGACTTTCCAATGATTAACGTTTCGGTCGATGGCGATAAGATCCTCGTCAAGAAGTCCATCAACGTTGGTATGGCTGTTGCTTTACCGAGTGGCAATCTGATCGTACCTGTCATTCACGATGCTGATCAATATAACCTGGTTGGTTTAGCAAAAAAGGTTGGTGATCTGACCCGCCGCGCCCGGGAAAACAAATTGACTGCCGATGACTTGGCTAACGGTACGTACACGATTTCAAATATCGGCACTTTCGGCAACATCATGGGTACGCCTATCATTCTTCAGCCCCAGGTGGCCATCATGGCTTTTGGGGCCATTCAGAAGAAACCTGCCGTGATTGAAACGCCCCAGGGCGACCTGATCGGCATTCGTCAGAAAATGTTTATTTCCCACAGTTATGACCACCGTGTGGTCGATGGCTCCCTGGGTGGCCAGTTTGTCAAACGTGTTTCGGATTACCTCGAGGCATTTGACCCCGAACGAAGCCTAATTTAATCATACGCCCTGTCCTTCGACGGGGCTTTTTCTTTATTACCGCATGAAACCTCGCATTGCTATCGACATGGATGATGTACTGGCCGACACCACCGGCCAGTTTATCACAATTTATTGCCGCGACTTTGATCCCAGCGCGCTCCCTCAGCAATTTAGAGATGAGTCATTCCATGAGTTACTGGAAGAAAAAGTCTATCGCCAACTGAGTGATTATGTGTATGAACCCGGCTTTTTTGCCGACATTCCCGTTATGGAAGAGGCTCAGGAAGTCACTCAGCAGTTAGCTGAAAAGTATGACCTATTTGTAACCACTGCAGCTATGGAGTTTCGTAATTCCTTTGTCGATAAGTTCGATTGGCTTGACCGTTATTTTGCGCATATTCCTTGGCAGAACCGCGTTTTCTGTGGCGATAAAAGCATTTTGCGAGCGGATATTATGATCGATGATTTACCCCGCAACCTTCAATCGTTTCAGGGAGAAGGCCTTCTTTTTCACGCTCCCCATAACCGCGATGAACAGGGATTCAAACGCGTCCGTAGCTGGCGGGAAATTGCCCAAATTCTCCTGTAATCATTCTTGATCTAAACGAAAAAGCCCCGATCTACCAGACCGGGGCTTTTTCATATACTCAATAAGAATTACAACGTAGCTTTCGATTTGTTCGTATCAATCGGCGCAATATCAATACGGCGATCGTGGCCCGTTTCAAATTCCTTGTTGTTCACACTGATCTTAGCCGGACGCATCTTGATAATCCCAACTCCCGACAACAATTTAATAATTGGATAAGTCGGGTCAAACTCCCACCAGCGAGCACCAAAGTTGGCGGCATTAGGACGTTTGTGGTGGTTATTCTGGAACAATTCACCCATCATCAACAAGTCAAAAATCAACGAGTTTTTAGACTTATCGTGGTTATCAAAGTTTGAATATCCGTATTTGTGACCGCTCCAGTTTACGATAGCACCGTGAATTGGGCCCATCAGGAAGTGAATCGGCAGCAGGAAGAAAAACACCCAGTGCATATCCAGGTAAACAAACGCGAAAATGTAGAACAGGGAGTAAACAACACCCCAGCCAACCCGCGAGATCCACGAATCGCCAATCTTCTCAATTAAAGTCCATTCTGGATAGTTCCGATCAAATTGCGGCTCTACAGTGCGGTTGCGGCGCAAAACGGCATTATAAATGTCTTTGGTCTTCCACATCATCGTAAACACATTCGTGCTATTATGCGGTGAGTGTGGATCTTTAGGTGTATCGCTAAAGGCGTGGTGCATCCGGTGCAGAACAGCATAAGCCCGCGGACTCAGATACGAGGAACCTTGCGAAACGTAGGTTAGGAAATAAAAAAACCGCTCCCATACCTTGCTCATCGTAAACATTTTGTGAGCTGCGTAGCGGTGGAGAAAGAACGTCTGGCAGAAAAGTGATAAATACCAGTGCGCTAAAAAAACAAATAATACAATGACCACAGTGAATCGGGTTTATTGTGAGGGACTAAAGATCTTCTTGCTAACGCAAAGATAAGAAACAAAGTTGCCTTAATTACGATAAAAGCCAAGCTTTGGTATACTTTTTTTTATAAAATTTTAAAGATTGTTCAATAAGAGGTAGTTGAATACTGCAACAGGTTAGCTCCCATTCTGAGCGCCTGCTGTCGCAATTCTTCGGGATCGTTGTAAACACTCTGGTCTTCCCACCCGTTGCCCAGATCACATTCGTAGCTATAAAAACACACCAGACGGCCTTCCCAAATCAAACCGTAGCCTTGCGGGGACTTGGCATCGTGTTCATGCACTTTAGGCAAACCATTCGGGAATTTGAACTTTTGGCTATAAACCGGGTGATTATAAGGTAGTTCGATAAATGAAAGTTCGGGAAACACCTTTTTCATCTCCCGACGGATGAATTTGTCCAGACCGTAATTGTCATCAACATGCAAAAAGCCCCCAGAAACTAGATAACGCCGCAAATTCTGCGCTTCCGCATCGGTAAAAAGCACATTGCCGTGTCCGGTCATGTGCACAAAAGGATAGGAAAACAATTCGGGGCTGCCTACTTCCACAATATCTTCTTCCGGAAAAATATTCATTCGAAGATTGGCATTGGCAAATTTGATGAGGTTGGGCAGCGAGGTCTTATTCGCGTACCAATCTCCCCCACCGTTGTATTTAAGCTTAGCAATTTTGTACGAATACTGCGCCTGGGCATTGGGCAGAAAGCCACTCGCAATAATCAGAAAGAATAGTAATATTTTCATAAATGGGTGTCTCCGCTAGTAGCTTACAAAATAGGCAATAAATTCAATATATGACAGGCTGCCAGAGCGGCTGTTTCTGTCCGAAGCCGCGTAGCACCCAGAGTAACCATTTGAAAACCAGCCTGCACAGCGGCACTGATTTCTTTTTCTGAAAAATCGCCTTCAGGCCCGATCAGCACGAGCAGTTTTCCGGTGGGCTTGGCTGTCCGAAGCAAGGACGCTGGTTTTTCTTCGCCTTCCGGTAAATGCGCCAGAAAGCGCTGATCGGCAGGTAGCGCCAGTATTTCCTGAAAAGCGACCAACGGATCGATTTGCGGCAAGTACGCCTGCAACGATTGCTTCATAGCCGCTACCGCAATTTTCTCGACCCGATCCGTTTTTAGAACCCGTCGCTCCGAATGCTGCCCAATAAAAAAACTGAGCCGATCAACGCCCAATTCCACAGCCTTCTCAATAAACCACTCCGTACGATCCAGGTTTTTGGTCGGCGCAACGGCCAGATGGATGGAATAAGGCCGTGGCGTTTCCGCGTGCTGGTCTACAATCCGAAACTGACAACGGCGCGGGTCGGCAGTTTCTATAACGCAACTAAATTGATTTCCGTGTCCATCGGTTACGGAAATAGAATCGCCTTTTCCAAGCCGAAGCGTCTTGACACAGTGTCGCGACTCTTCCTCGCTCAGAAAAGGCTCTTTACTGGCATTAGGTTGGTAAAAAAGATGCATTCTTTACTCTTGTCCGTCACTAGAGAATGAATACAGGGTCTTATCCAATGACAGATTTTGACCATTGTAGTTTTGGATGAACGTTTCGATGACCTCATCCGTGATCTCTTCCGTATTCAGGCAAACGTCCAGCCCAATTCCATAATCAAAATCGGTATCTACTTCAATGTGTTCCTGAACCTTAACGGCTTCAGTTTCCTCAATTTCTTCGATTAGCTCCGTAATGTGCAGTTCAATTTCTTCCTCTAACTCCGGATCGATTTTATAACTAGCCTGACGTTCTTCCGGAGCGACGTAGTTCGGGAAGGTTTTTTTAGCCTGATCAACCGCCATTTCGTATACCAGACTGCCGTGATGGAGCCGAAGCGTATAGATAATGGCATCACAGATCACTTCCTGTCCTTCGTGCTTTCCAACAAATTGAACGTGTACGCACTCCCCGGAATCTAGTGCATCAATCTCTTCATCTTCTATATACACGAATGATTTTCCTTCGCTTTTTGCCTCGTCCTTTAGGTTTTGAATCTCCTTTGGATCGTATCCTGCATTCTTAAACGACTGAGCCATTTTATTTTTTTCGATTTTTGGTTATCTCACAAAAGGTTAAAACTACGGACTCCATACCGCAATACCAATAAAAAGATGGTACACGCTAAACTGATTTCCCTACCGTATTGATTTATAAATCGTATTTTTTTTAAAGCTGCTTCGTGGCGGTTGCCAGTGATTGATAGTAACGGACCAACGTTTGTTCTGCTAAATCAACCGCTACGCCAATTGCCGATAGATTGGTACGCATGAGTTGGTCTTCCTTCCGGTGAATATTAGGCATCTGCCCGTTTCGATCCAGGGCCGTTAACGTAATCACGGGTATTCCTTCCCGAACGAACCAAACGCTGTCGAAATCTGCCGTATGCCAGTCACCGATGGCTACATTCTCGCGAAAATCCCGTAATGCCATTAATTTTTCCGCTTCCAAAAAAAGCTCGTTTGTGTAGCGAATCGCTTCCACAGTGCCGGTCTCGCGAATGAGATGCAGTTTTCCGTTACCGAGCGTATCAAAATTAATGACGGCAGTTCGGTGCAAGGGCCATTCCTGAATGTGTTTTTCCAGGTAATGCCGTGCTCCAATCATACCTACTTCCTCGGCACCCGTCAGCACTACTTCTAAATCGAGGCCCGGCAAGCTGTGTTGACGCATCCGTTCGGCTGTTGCCAACGCCGCAGCCACTCCCGTTGCATTGTCACTGGCCCCGTTTGTATAGCCGTATAGCCAATACCCCAAAGTCGTTAGAATAGCCAACAGAACAAAATAGGCCGCAAAAGCCCAACGCGCGTACGTAAGTACCTGGCTTGAGAGATCAAAAAGGTTGACTGTTACCCAGATTCCCGACAGCAGCATCATAACTAACGAGCCAATCAGGCTGAGTCTGAAAGATCCCACCTGTCCCGGCTGATACAATAATGAAATAGGCGCGGTATCGTAATGAGCCATCAGGATTAGTTTCAGGCTTGGCTCAGGCCGGGTTTCGTCCGCTTTCCAGCGACCAATTATGTTGTGAGAAGTTGTCGTGGGCGGCAACTGCGTAACTGGCGAATAACGCCAGTTAAAATAAAGCCAAGCCCCCACCACACTCAGCCAGGTGACCATAACCGAAACCGGTCCCAAATAAGGCAGCGTCAGAAGACCAAAGACCTGACTCGCCGTCAGCCAGTAAACAATATTGATATACGTATGGGGGGTCCGAAAAGGCTCAACCGCAACGTCGGCTTTTTGCCTACGAAGCACCGATGTCAGCAAGTCAATGGCCTCTTTTTCATAAATTGTTGCTGCACCCCGGTGAGGTAACCGGGTCAAGTCGCGCAAAAAGGATTCGATTTGAAACGGCATAAAAGACCGACAAAACGGGATGATCTAGCGGCCTAGTTACGAATTAAGCACTAGAATCAAAAACAGAATTTCTACCGCCTGCCCCTACACGGACTTAATCAGGTCTGTAATTAATGGCTAATCGCCTGCTTCGACGCCTCATCCATATCCCAATGGCTGATGTAGGGCACAACGCTTTGGGGTACTTTTTTCTTTGTTTTTTTAGGAAAGGCCAGCCAGATAAAATAGCTGGTAACCACGACAATCGTGAGTTGCATTCCATAATCAATAGCTAAGGCTGTGCTGGCCACAATATCCGACGGAACCAGGTATTTAGGCAACCCGAGCCGCCACCAGTACGATGGATGAACAACCGCCAGGACGTTAAACACAAAAAGCAAAACAATTTGACGCCGACTCGACCAATCGACCACCTGAAAAACGAGAGGCAGCAAAAAGAGGAAAAGATAATTGCTGTAGGCACTAGGCTGCACAATCATCATAAGGCCGTATAGCACCACCCACAAATGCGAGAGCATAACAGATGAGTCTAGCTGTCGCATGCGCAAAGCAGCCGTGGTTGCCGCCCCTACGGTGAACAACAAGCCCATCCAGGTCCAGATTTTTTCTTTCACACCGATGGCGTTAAATGTCCAGGCGTTAAGGACCGATAGCACATTAGGTGCCCGCAGTGTAGAGGATTCTCCGAGCGGTTGCAAAAATTCCAGACCGACCAGTGGATACAGAATCAGAATTGAGACAGCTCCAATCAACGTCAATGGAATCAAAAATCGTATTTTTTCTTTTTCAAGAAGGAATAGCGGAACCAGCACCAGGCCAAAGATTGCCTTTGTGGTCAGTACTCCCAGCGCAATAACGATGCTGTAGGCGATAACCCCTTTCCGTTTATACACCAGAAAGGCTAATGCAATAAAGAGCCACATCCACACGTCTTCCTGGCCCCCGACCACACAAAATACCAACGACCCCGGTAAGAGCAGGTATAGAAGCGCTTTAAAAAGCAATTCCTGTTTTGTTGCCTTTCCTTTAAAGAATTCGTATGTCAGGGCCAGCGCCACACCATCCATGATCGCCATTGTCAGGACAATCATTTTAGAGCTGTACCAGAAATTCAACCAAAGTCCGAGAAAATAAGCGTACAGCGGTGAGTAAGGCGACCAGAAATCCCGGTAAACTATTTGTCCGGCAAATGCCTTACTCGACTCCTCCCAGAAGCCTTCTATATCGGATGTGGGTTGGTAGCCAGCCACTACGTATAAGCCTAAAAAAGGCACTAGCCGGAATAAAACCCAAGCGCCGACAAGTACTCCAGCAGCACTTTTATTCTTTAGCCATGCTGTAATTCCTGTCCTTTTGTAAAGCACCAGGCTCACCAAAAAGACGCATAGCAGGCTTATAATCAACTTAGCGATAACTATATTCATAACGCTGCTCTGGTTGTAGAAGAGACAATTTTATGGTATGCTTTGGCAACAATCCAGAAAAAACAAGCCACATTCAAAACCTGAAGAATCAGTTCAAAAAGATAAAAAGGCTTTGTCAACATGGCAAAATTTGTATAATCTGGCTGACCTATATACACATTGACGAAGGGCTGCACAACCGTTAACCAGCTCAATGCTAGTAGAATAACGACATCCTTCGTCTTTCTTAAATCCAAAATTTCAAAAACAACTGCTAGTAAATAAGCAATGAGATAAGCACCGGGTGCACTTGCCTGAAAAATCATCATGCAGGCAAATGTCGCGATGAATAACGCAGGAAAAGTTTTGCCTATGGCGTTGGTTCTTCCCCTGAACGCCATATAAGAAGTGACTCCCATTGTTACTAGTAACCCGAGCCAGTTCACAATTGTTGAGTTTGTTTCATCGATATGTACAAAAACTTCGGTAAAGGGCCTGACAATCGAAAACAAATTAGGCGTCATGAGCTGCTCCGTATGCTGAATAGGCATTAGAAATAAATCGCCAATCTTAGCATAAAGAAAAATCAGTACAGGTAAGCCGATGGCCGCCATAACCAACAGCATTTTTATTGGTCGGCGGACAATAACGAGTAAGGCCGGTAAAAAGAAAACAAAGGTTGCTTTTGTGGTTAGCAGAGCCAAAGCAAAAATGATTCCAACCCCAGTTTCGTAATTATCCGGCTTCCGTTTGATGTGACGCCACATCAGCAGAGCCAGCCCCCAAAACCAGATTTCTTCTTGCCCATCAATTAGAATGTACATAAACGATGCAGGCAGCATCCAGTAAATTAATGTTGCCTGCAAGGCGTTTTCCCTTTCCGGTTTGTATGTCTGATAAGTCAGCCACACGATCAGTGTTTCCATAAGAACCATGAACAACACAATGGCTTTGGAATTGTGCCAGAGCCAGATGGGCAAGCTAATGATGTACGCAAACAAGGGAGCGTGATACGACCAGAAGTCGCGGTACACGAACCCGCCCGCCTTGGCTCCTTCCGCCTTGTAAAAAAAGAAAGGCACATCGCCACGAGGCGTTTCATTAACAACCAAAAAAACCGCAATCCAAGGTAATAAGCGAAGTAGCAGAAAGCCAATACCGAATACTAACTTATCGTTTGTTTGCTGCCACTGGTTAATAAGACCGGACTTTTTTACTGCCAATAAAACCCCGACAGTGAGGCACAGATTGAGTACTAATTTAATGTAAAATACGGTCAGAATAGGCATTTAACTGGGTATCAATACTTTAAAAATTAACTAATTTCCGCCTACAGGCGGCGGGGCAAATTGGTTAATTTTTGGCAGAAATGTGTTGCCAAAAAATAGAAGGTAACGGTCAAAGAGAAATATAACAACAATGATTCCATATGTCCGCAAACCGTTGTAATACTAGCCAACGGAAATTCGGGATTCCTGTCTGCTTTGCGCTTTTCAGAAACTTCTCTCTTCCAAATCAGGTTAGAAGAAGTATTAATATTCCACTATAGTAACCAGATCATGGCTCATCTTTTTAGTCCGCTAACCATTCGCAGTGTTCATTTCAAAAACCGAATTGCCGTTTCACCCATGTGCCAATATTCCAGCGAAGATGGATTTTCCACAGATTGGCATTTGGTGCATCTCGGAAGTCGAGCGGTTGGTGGTGCGGCGCTTATTATTACTGAAGCAACCGCTATTTCACCAGAAGGGCGTATTTCACCGGATGATCTTGGTATCTGGAAAGACGAACATATCCCCGGTTTGTTGCGTATTACTTCTTTCGTGGAACAGCACGGAGCAGTTGCCGGCATTCAATTGGCTCACGCAGGCCGCAAAGCCAGTCACCAGCGGCCCTGGGACGGTGGAGCAGCCCTCCCACCCGATGCCGAACGTGGCTGGCAAACTGTGGCTCCCAGCCCTATTCCTTTCGCCGAAACCGATCCAATGCCGGTGGCTTTGACCAGCGAAGGCATTGAGAAAATAATTGCTGATTTTGGCACCGCCGCCCACCGGGCCTTGCAGGCAGGCTTTAAAGTTATTGAGCTTCACGCCGCTCATGGCTACCTGATTCACGCCTTCCTCTCCCCCGTTAGCAACCAGCGTACTGACAAATACGGTGGCTCATTCGAAAATCGGATTCGGTTTTTACTGGAAATTATTGAACGCGTTCAAACGGTTTGGCCGGGCGATTTGCCGCTATTTGTCCGTATTTCGGCCACCGACTGGACAGAGGGCGCCTGGACACCCGACGATTCTGTGCAATTGGCGACGATTCTCAAAGACAAAGGGGTTGACCTGATTGACTGCTCAACCGGCGGTAATGTAGCACAGGCTAAAATCCCTTTAAGCCCTGGCTATCAGGTTCCTTTTGCGGAGAAAGTTAAAAAAGAGGCCGATATTTTAACGGGAGCCGTTGGCTTGATTACGACCGCAGAGCAAGCCAACGAGATCATTACAACCGGGCAGGCGGACTTCGTTTTATTAGCCCGCGAATCGTTACGAGATCCGTATTTTCCCTTGCATGCAGCGCATCAACTGGGCGTCGATGTTCCCTGGCTGCCGCAGTATGTCCGGGCCAAACCGCGCTGAAACTGAAGCTCATTACTCCATAAATTAGTTAAAGTAATTCCCCCAACAAACCCTGTAAGTTTAGCGGGCGGGTATACATTTCCAGTGAGCCATCGGGTTTGCTAGGCCATAATTCCCGCGGACGATCCCAATACAGTTCAACGCCGTTCTGGTCGGGATCGTCCAGGTAAATGGCTTCCGAAACGCCATGATCCGAAGCCCCCGAGATCGGGTAGTTTGCTTCGCGCAGCCGCCGAAAAGCGACGGCTAAATCCTTGCGAGTCGGGTACAAGATAGCGGTGTGGAATAATCCGGCACTACGCACGGGTGCTGGCGGTGCATTTTTGCTATACCAGGTATTCAGGCCAATGTGATGGTGATAGCCCCCTGCCGAAATAAAAGCAGCATCTGCACTATAGGTTGTCACCAGCGAAAATCCCAGCAAATCGCAATAGAAGGCCAGCGAACGGTCCAGATTGGCAACTTTCAAATGAACGTGGCCAATTCGGGTATTGGCCGGAATGGTGTAATCCATAACTAGCTAGTTAATAAGGTATGCTTAATGGTCTCAATAAATATACGAATCAGGACTTTATTGCCGCCAGTACGTCGAATTAGCTCATCCGAGTGATTGCAATGTTTACTGGCATAGCACGGATAGAAAGCTTTTTGTGAACAGCAATAAAGTTATGGATACCTATAACCCAAAACAAAAGCCTGTCCTAAGCAGAACAGGCTTTGTGTAATCTATGGTTGGAAAAATTACTTCACAAATAACATTTCGCGGTATTTAACCAAAGGCCAATCTTCGTCATCAATAATAAGCTCCAGTTTATCAACGTGGTAGCGAATTTTCTCGAAGAAATCCTTGATTTCAGTAGCGTACAATTTAGCTGTTTCCGCCGTATCACCGAGGTTATTGGCTTTCTTGCGGGCTTCGGTCATTTCTTCTACGCCGCTCTTGATCGACTGAACGCGCGTTGAAATTTCACGAATAATATCTTTTACAGGTTCCGCTTCCGCTTCTAAACCAATGTCAACCAGTGCTTTAGCTGTCTGCGCCAGGTTATTCTGGTATTTCAATGCAGTAGAAACAACGTGGTTCAGGGCCAGATCACCAATTACGCGCGACTCAATCTGCACTTTTTTGATGTATTTTTCCAGCTCGATTTCGTAGCGTGATTCAACCTCGCGGTGGTTCATGACGCCCACGCGCTCGAAAAGCTCGATCGACTCAGGTTTCACGTAAACACCCAGTGCTTCCGGCGACGATTTGATGTTTGACAGACCACGTCTTTCGGCTTCTTCAACCCACTCATCCGAGTAACCGTTTCCTTCGAACAGGATTCGTTTTGTGCTTGAGTAGTAAGCTTTCAGGATGTCAACAATGGCCAGTTCTTTCTTCTCGCCATTAGCCAGACGGGCATCCAGATCCTGCTTAAATTTGATCAGCTGATCGGCAACAATCGTATTCAATACGGTCATGGTCGAAGCAGAGTTGGCTCCACCACCCACGGCACGGAATTCAAATTTGTTACCCGTGAAAGCAAACGGCGAAGTCCGGTTCCGGTCCGTGTTGTCACGCAACAGCGAAGGAATCCGGTTCAGGCCCAGTTTGTAATAAACGTTATCGCCTTTGTTTACAATTACTTCTGATTTTGTTTCCAGATCTTCCAGTGCTTTTGTCAACGACTCACCCAAGAAAACGGATACGATAGCCGGTGGTGCCTCGTTAGCACCCAGACGGTGTTCGTTACCGGCTGAAGCGATGCTGGCGCGCAACAGATCGGCGTTGTCATGCACAGCCTTCACCACGTTCACCAGGAAGGTCAGGAAGCGCAGGCTTTCTTTTGGCTTCGAGCTAGGTGCCAGCAGGTTCACGCCTGTATCTGTACCCATCGACCAGTTGTTGTGCTTACCGCTACCGTTGATGCCAGCGAATGGTTTTTCGTGGAACAGCACTTTGAAATTATGGCGTTCTGCCACTTTTTCCATTAAGTCCATCAACAGGGCGTTGTGGTCAATCGCCAGGTTAACTTCTTCAAAAGTAGGTGCTACCTCAAACTGACCGGGAGCAACTTCGTTGTGACGCGTCCGAACGGGCATTCCCAGTTTCATGGCTTCAAATTCGAAGTCGACCATATAGGCATTTACGCGCGGAGGAATGGTTCCGAAATAGTGATCTTCCAATTGCTGACCACGCGCTGGCGAGTGACCAAACACGGTCCGGCCCGCCATCACCAAGTCTGGACGAGCGTAGAACAACGCTTTGTCAATCAGGAAGTATTCTTGCTCTGGCCCGAGTGTTGGCGTTACTTTCGTTACGTTCCGATCAAAATATTGGCAAACGGCCGTTGCGGCCTTATCCACTGCTAAAAGGGCTTTCAACAATGGTGTTTTATAATCAAGTGCTTCACCCGTGTAAGAAATGAAGACTGAAGGAATGCAAAGTGTTTTTCCACCGGCGCCGTTGTCCATCAGGAAGGCAGGTGAGCTAGGGTCCCAACCTGTGTAACCCCGGGCTTCAAACGTATTCCGTAGACCACCATTTGGGAATGATGATGCATCCGGCTCTTGCTGTACCAACGCGCCGCCTTTGAATTTCTCGATGGCTTTGCCTTCAAGAGTAATATCGAAGAAGGCGTCGTGTTTTTCAGCTGTTTCGCCCGTTAGTGGCTGAAACCAGTGGGTGTAGTGAGTAGCCCCTTTGTTTACCGCCCATGATTTCATCGCATTGGCGACCTCATCGGCAATATCCCGGTCAATTTTTCCGCCGGTATCAATCGCCTGCGTAATTTTCAGGTATGCTTCTGGAGAAAGTAATGAACGCATAACTTCCTGGTTGAACGTATTGCAACCATAGAAGTCAGCCACGCGCTCTGCCGGGGGAGTTACCGGCAGCGCCTGACGGCTTTGTGCAATTTCAAGGGCTTTAAAACGAAAGTTAGCCATGTGAACGGGCTTGAAGTTTTTTGTATAATTTACACCCAAACTTACACATAAAATGTGCGGAATTGCAAAAACAAATTCGATTTTTAACTGTTTTTAGCTTCATAAGTATGAATTTACCAAAAACAGCTTCAAAATAATATTTGCCGCTAATTCTTGAAATCGCAACATTTACAAACACTCGTTGGACTTAATCAAGAATTACTTTAACAACAGTTATAGATTTTCTGACCCTTTGCGAAATTGTTTACAAAGCGACGGAATTTTTTAGAAGTTGGCCCTGTTTTTCAACGGATCATTAAATTTTTTTAATCCCATCGAAAGCATCCGGTGATTGGTAAGCAGATACGTCAGGAATGGTGTATTTTTGCCTAATTATTGCGCCAGTATGAAAAAAGTTGCCTTCTATACGTTAGGTTGTAAACTGAACTTTTCAGAGACTTCCACCATTGCCCGACTGCTTGAGCAGCAAGGCTTTCAACGGGTGGAATTTAACCAGCAACCCGATGTATTCATTATAAACACCTGTTCCGTTACTGAAAACGCGGACAAAAAATGCCGGAAAATTGTTCGTGAAGCCCAAAAAATCAATCCAGATGGCTACGTCGCGATTCTGGGTTGTTATGCGCAGCTAAAGCCCCAGGAAATCGCTGAAATTCCGGGTGTCGATGTCGTTTTGGGTGCCGCCGAAAAATTTCGCCTGCACGAATTGATTCCTACGTTCGAAAAAGAACCGACCGGACGAGCGCGGGTTTTCAACTCACCAATTGAAGAAGCCATTGATTACCACGCCTCCTACTCCTTGAATGACCGCACGCGTACTTTTCTGAAAGTGCAGGATGGCTGCGATTACCCTTGTTCGTACTGCACCATTCCCCTGGCCCGTGGCCGCAGCCGGAGCGATAGCGTTGCGAATGTGGTACGGGCAGCGCAGGAAATTGCGCAAAGAGGCGTTAAAGAAATCGTTTTGACGGGGGTTAATATCGGTGACTTTGGTTTACAGAATGATCAACGCGTCGAAACCTTTTTTGACCTTGTTAAAGCGTTGGATGAGGTTGAAGGCATTGAGCGTTTCCGAATTTCTTCCATTGAGCCGAATCTATTGACTGACGAAATCATTGCTTTTGTGGCTCAATCGAAGCGCTTCGTGCCTCATTTCCACGTGCCTTTGCAGTCAGGGAGCAATAAAGTCTTGGCTTTTATGCGTCGCCGCTATCGCCGGGAACTGTACGCCAACCGCGTTGCTAAAATTAAAGAATTGATGCCCCACGCGTGCATTGGCGTGGATGTGATCGTTGGGCACCCCGGCGAAACTGAAGAAGAATTTAAGGAAACCTATCTCTTTTTAAATGAGTTAGAGATCTCTTACCTGCACGTTTTCACGTACTCAGAACGAGCCAACACCCACGCCCTGGCCATTAAACCAGTGGTACCCGGCAACCTACGCGCTGATCGGTCCAAAATGCTTCATATTTTATCTGACAAAAAACGCCGGGCCTTTTACGAATCCCAACTAGGCCGGAAAGCTACCGTGTTATTTGAAGAAGATGCCGATCGGGCCGATACCCAAAATGGTCTGATGCAGGGCTTTACGGAAAATTATGTTCGTGTCACGGCCAAATATGATCCCCTGTTGATTAACGAAACCAAGCAGGTACGCCTTACCGAGATCAATAGCGATGGTCACGTAGAGGTAGAAGACCTGGATGAGCTTGTTCTTCACCATTAATTAGAATTAAATTAGAAGATACAAATATTAGGATATGGTATATTCCTAATTAACACTTAACCGTTGAAATATAGTAATCGCTAGCTATATGAGACGGTTTTTACTTTTATTGATCGGGCTAATCGGAAGCCTGTTGTTTTCAACTCAAAGTTATGCAACCCACGTACGAGCGGGTGAAATAACAACCCGACGTATCTCCAATAATAATACGTACGAAATAACCCTGACGGTTTATTATGATGAACAAGACGGTAGGGATGCTTCCAGAGAGCAGAATAATGTTCTCTTCTGTTTTGGTTTAGGCACGGAATCCAGGCAGGTTCCACGGGTAGTTGCGGAACGCCGCTTTATCAACCCCAATACCACCATTAACATCTATCGAACGACTTATACCTACCCCGGTCCTGGTACTTACAATATTTCCTGCCTAATTCAGAACCGCAACGAAGGGACCCGGAATATTCCCAACTCCGTAGGGACATCTTTCGAATTGCGGACGACAATTCTGGTGAATGCTTCGCTGGGGTTGAACAGCACCCCCGTGATGCTCAACCCGCCCCTGGACTCCGCCCGCGTGGGCCAGAAGTTTTGCCACAACCCCGCCGCCTACGATGCCGACGGCGATAGCCTTTCCTACCGGCTCTGGACCCCGGCCGGACGCCCAAACAACATAACCGACAATTGCACGCCCCGTTTAGTTGTGGGGTATTCCCGTCCCGAACTCATCGGGGGCAATCCCCGGACCGAGGCCGGCACCGCCCCGGCTACCCTGACGGTGGACCCCCTCACCGGCGACGTCTGCTGGGACGCCCCCGCCGAACGGGGCCAGTACAACATCGCCTTCATCGTGGAAGAATACCGCAACGGCATCAAAATCGGCGAGATCGTCCGCGACATGCAGATCATCGTCGTCGATGGCACCAACAAACGACCCGAGCTGCGGGTGCCCCAAGACCTCTGCGTGGAGGCGGGCACCCTGATTAACCAGCCCATCACGGCCACCGACCCCGATGGCAACCGCATCGAGCTGACCTACTACGGGGGGCCCTTCAACAGAGGCCCCGACGGCCAGCCCCTGGCCCTGGTGGCCCCGGCGGCGGCCACCCTGACGCCCCCCGGGGGCATCGTCAACGCGCCCCTGACGGCCAACTTCCGCTGGCAGACCAACTGCGCCCACATCCGCGATGAGCCCTACGACGTGATCCTGCGGGTGGTGGACTACCCCCGCAACCAGACCCAGCTGGCCACGCTGGCTTCGTTTCAGATCCGCATCTACGCCCCCGGCCCCCAGAACCTCACCGCCCAGGCGGGCACCAGCCCGGGGGGGCGCTCGATTGTTTTGAACTGGGGGGCCTACAACTGCGCCCTGCCCGGAGCCCAGATGCGGGTCTACCGCCGGGAAGGCTGCGAGGCGTTGCCCCTGGACCCCTGCACCAACGGGGGCGAGGCCCTGGTGGCGGGGGGCTACACCCTGGTGGGGCAGGTGCCCATCACCCAGACGAGCTTCACCGACAACCAGAACCTGCGGCGGGGGGCTCAGTACAGCTACCGCCTGGTGGCCGTGTTTGAACGCCCCCGGGGGGGCGCCAGCGTGGCCTCGGCCCAGGCCTGCGTGAGCCTGCCCCTGCAGACGCCGCTGATGACCCACGTCACGGTGGACACCACCAGCACCACGGGGGGTCGGATCACCGTGCGCTGGACGCGTCCCATCGGGGTGAACCCCCAGGACCTGGGGGGGCCTTTCCAGTACCGGCTCTACCGGGCCACGGGGCTGGCGGGCACCGACTTTAGCCTGATTCAGACCCGACCGACGAGCCTGGCGGTGGGGGCGGGGGACACCGTGTTTGTGGACCGGGGCCTGAACACGGAGGCCAACGCCTACCGCTACCGGGTGGAGTTTCTCTTCACCGAGGCGAGCACGGGCCAGCTCACGGTGCTGGATGTGAGCGAGGCGGCCAGCAGCGTGCGCCTGGCGGCGGTGGGCCAGAGCGGGGCCATCGCACTCGCCTGGCAGGCGGCTACGCCCTGGAGCAACGACAACCAGACGCACCGCATCTTCCGCAGCCAGCGGGGCCCCAACGGCCCCTTCAACGAGATCGCCCGGGTGGCCGTGACGGGTGGGGGGAGCTACCGCTTTACCGACACGGGAGCCGACCAGGTGCTGGCCGACGGGAATGTGAGCGTGCGTTTGTCGGTCGACAGCAGCTACTGCTACCGGGTGCTGACCGTCGGTCGGTACGTGAATCCGGCGGTGAACCTGCCTGTGTTGGAGAACTACTCGCAGGGGATTTGTGCCTCGCCCATCGACACGACGCGTCCCTGCGCGCCGGTGCTGCGGCTGGACTCCCTGGCCTGCGGGTCTTTGAGTGCGGAGTCGGGCTGCAACCAGAGTGAGTTCATCAACAACCTGAGCTGGCAGGTGGGCAGCGGTTCGGGCTGCGATTTGCGGATTGCGCGCTACGAGGTGTACTACAGCCGCTACCGGGAGGACAGCACGGCGAGTTTGCTGGGGAGTGTGGCGGCGCCCGAGCAGGTGTACGCCCACCGGAAGGGGGACGGTTACGGGGGCTGTTACTCCGTGCGGGCGGTGACCCGGAGCGGGGTGGCCAGCGCGGCCTCGAACCGGGTGTGTCAGGAGGGTTGTCCCTGGTTTGCCTTGCCGAACGTGTTCACCCCCAACGGGGACGGCAAGAACGACGTGTTTCAGGCGCTGGCTTGTCCGCGCCAGGTGGAAGAGGTTGTTTTTGTGGTCTACAACCGGTACGGCTCGAAGGTGTACGAGAGCCGGGGGGGCGCAGTAAGCTGGGACGGTCGCAGCAGCGGGGGTCAGGCGTTGTCGTCGGGTTTGTACTACTACGAGGCCAATGTGCTTTTCAGCGGCTCGAGCCGGGTGGGCAGCCGGGAGTCGGTCAAGGGCTGGGTGCAGCTCATCCGGGAAGGCACCACCATGCGATAGATCGTTCACAATCTTTATGCTCCCGATGAAAGAGGGCCACCTACACAGGTGGCCCTCTTTCATTGGCCTAAAAAAAGAGATGCCCACCAAGGGCAGGCATCTCTATCGAGTACAACAAAACCACAGTCGCACTGCTGACTTTATGTCGTTGACGAAAGCCGCAACCCCTGTGGCTCTGTTCTCATATTTTTAATGATTAAGCGTCTACCAGAAATTCGTCGTGCTGGCTAACATCCAGACCAACTTTTTCGTCTTCTTCAGTCACACGGAGCGGCAGGATTGCGTTGGTAACCACAAGCAGCAAGTATGACATACCGAAAGCGAAGACAGAAACAACAACCAGTGCGATGATGTGCTGAACAAATAATCCCGTTTCACCGAAGGCCAAACCTTCAACCGTTACGGCTGAGTTTACTCCTTTGCTAGCGAAAATACCCGTCATCACCATACCAACCATACCGCCTACACCGTGGCAAGGGAATACATCCAGCGTATCATCCAGGCTAGATTTTGTGCGCAGGTGAGCAACTACGTTACTAACGATAGCGGCAATCGTACCGATGAAAATTGACGTTGGGATTGTCACAAAACCAGCAGCGGGCGTGATGGCAACCAGACCGACAACGGCCCCGATTGCGAAACCTAAAGCGGATACTTTCTTGCCTTTTGCAGCATCAAATAATACCCAAGCTAAACCAGCAGCGGCCGCCGCCGTATTGGTCGTTGCGAAGGCAGAAGCAGCCAGCGCGGAAGCACTTACCGCTGAACCAGCGTTGAAACCGAACCAGCCGAACCATAGCAGACCTGTACCCAGTAACACAAAAGGAATGTTTGCTGGCGGGAAAATATTCGATTCAATTTGTGATCTCCGACGTTTCAGGTAAATAGCACCGGCTAGAGCAGCCCATCCCGCAGACATGTGAACAACCGTTCCACCCGCAAAGTCAAGAACACCCATTTTCAGCAGGAAACCATTTGGGTGCCAAGTCCAGTGTGCCAACGGCATGTAAACGAACAGGCTAAACAGAACGATGAACAGGACATACGACCGGAAGTTGATCCGCTCAGCCATTGAACCCGTTACCAGAGCCGGCGTAATAACCGCAAATTTGAGTTGGAAGAACGCGAACACAACCAGGGGAATGGTCGGTGCAAATTCCCAGGGCTTGCCATCCAGAACGCCCTTGAACATAAAGAAGGTAGTTGGATTTCCAATGACGCCGCCGATTGAGTCACCAAACGCAAGGCTAAAGCCGCAAACAACCCACAGAACGCTAATGACACCCATCGCGATGAAGCTTTGCAGCATCGTTGAGATCACGTTTTTGTTGTTCACCATTCCGCCGTAAAAATACGCCAGACCAGGAGTCATCAATAAAACCAGGGCAGCGGCTACAAGCATCCAGGCTGTATCGCCAGCATTGATTCCTTCCGTTACAATTTGCGTAGGAACGCTTGGATAAAGAACGCCCAATACGCTAACCAGCAACAAGAGGGCAAGCGGAAAATAAGAAGCTTTTTGCATGGGAGTAGAGATGGTTTTGTTAGTACTAAGAGATTTTTATTAGATTAAGAAATACGGTGTTAAAACTTATAGATGAAGGCCAGTCCCACGGTTGCCTGTGATGACTTGGTGAATTCTCCATTTTTATCTTCGAACTGCTGCACATTTTCAGCACCGGTTGCCTTTACTTTCGCATAGCTATCCAAGCGGAACTCAGGCTTGATGAGCAGGTGGCCATCGGCAGCCGAAATGTTACCAGTCAGGGTGAAGGCATTCACACTGGTGCCCATTTCATTGAAGTTGCGTAGTCCCCGAGCTCCATCGGTGTTGTCAAAGTATTCGTAACGTGCACCAAGGGCAAAATTGCTGGTGATGGCATAGTTGCTGTAGAGGGCAACCCCACCCCATGACGAGCTACCGGTTGTTTTGAGTGGCTCAAAACCTTGGAAATCTTTCTTCTGTGAACCAATAGCGGCGTTTAAGCCGACGAAGAATTTTTCGGTAACCTGATACGTAGTCGCTAAATCAAATACGGAATAGGCACCGGCAACTTTGTTACCATTTTCATCGTCATTGGCTTCGTTACTGACAATTCCGTTTAGGTAAACGCTCCAGCCTGAAGCAGGCGCTAAAAACAACTGGCCGATCAGCCCTTTAGACCGGTTGTTGTCATTCATATTATCCACTCCATTAACCACCCCTAGCATTAACGACGCTTTATCGCTGAAGGCGTAGGTTCCTTTGACCCCGACGTGGTAGAATGGACCGTTATTAAATAGGTTGGAAAGCGAGTAGTTGAAGTTAACCGGCGCATCGATCACTTCGTAACCGATATGCGTCCCGAATTGACCAGCCGTCAGCGTGAATTTTTCGGACGCTTTCCAGTTGAAGTAAGCCTGTTTGATTGAAAGGGCGGTTGAGCCTTCCCCTAATGGCCCAATTACATTCCCGTAGTTCCCTAAATCGGCATTCGGGCCGAAAGCCAGGTCAATCACGACGTCCGACTTATTTGTGCTGTAACCAATTCTCGTCTGCACCAAACCCAATGAAATTTGTCCTGAGCGCTGGTCAAAAACGCGGGCAGTACCGGCAGCCCCTAAGTTACTTCTTGATTTTGGGCTATTAAGGTTACCGCTGTAATACGAATCGATATATCCTGAGAAAGTAAACTTGCCTTTATCCGCCTCTTCAACTGCTGTTACAACCGAGGTTGAATCCTGAGCTTTGGATAAAAAAGCTACAAGCATACAAGATGCCAGTAAAATTTTCTTTTTCATAATTTTGTTTGGTTTTGCAGAGGAATAACGAATATTGTTTAACCGTCACAAATATTAGATTCAGAAAGATATTATGCAAGTGTTTACTTAAAAATAATCCTATTTCACTGAATTTTACATTATTTCACCAAGTTCGTGCTAAAATTTAGACCTATTTTACAGAAAACCCACTATTTATCTCATTTACCAGCCTATTTTGGATTCATCTATTTTTGCAAAATAAATATCAAGTATTGATTTCTTAAAAGTCAAGTCTGTTTCTTATTTTAATCCTATTTTAAGTTTTTATAGTTTAAAAGAGGGGCAAAAAAAAAGCCCAGCGCTAGCGCTGGGCTTCAAAATGGTATATTATACTAGCAACAATTAGGCATCGCTGTTCGTTAGCTTAAACTGCTTCGGCATGGAGCCATGCTTTTTTAGCAAGTAAGGTTTCTTCATCTTCTTCTACATCTGGATCGGGAACGCAGCAATCGACAGGACATACTGCGGCACATTGTGGCTCCTCATGAAAACCAACACACTCCGTACATTTATCGGAAACAATGTAGTAAAATTCATTCGAAACCGGAGCCTGCAATTCTTTTCCATCCACGATGGTACCATCACCGAAGTCTACCTCGTTAAGTGCTGTTCCACCACTCCAGGTCCATTCAACACCGCCTTCATAAATGGCTGTATTGGGACATTCGGGTTCGCAGGCACCACAATTGATACACTCGTCTGTGATTATAATGGCCATATATGGTACACGTTTAAACTGTTCTGAAATATATACGCAGCAGCAGCGCTTTCTTACTTTCGCACGAAAGACAGCCGCTTACTGAATTTGAGATCGTAAAATAGGCTTACTTTTACTAGCCGAAAACATAACAACAAATATAATTATTTAAAGGTTGGCCCCAAACTTAATTTTATTTTTAGGGGTTGTTTTAACGGTATTTCACCATCAAAAAAAATTATATGCGATTACCAGAACGAATAAAGGCTTTTGTCGACTTAGGTAATTTCCTCCGAGAACCCGCTTCTCAGCCCGAATTGCAGGAAGTGGCTCAAAGGGCTTATTCAAAAAATCATTGGTTTACCCCCGAAAATACGCTACAGGCTCTAGCTGCCATTGCCGATGAATTTCTAACTCCCCAAAAACTCGAAGCCTGGGCGCTGAAGTACAACTCTGAGCCAAAAGAAGCCAAAAAGGTGGGCGTTGTGATGGCCGGAAATATACCCGCTGTTGGTTTCCATGATTTGCTTAGCGTACTCATCAGTGGACATACGTTGATGGCGAAACTGAGTTCACAAGATTTTGTACTAATTCAATTTTTTATACAAAAAATCACGGAAATAGAGCCGCGTTTTGCTGATTACATTCAAGTGGCGGAACGATTGAACCAAGCAGACGCCTTCATTGCGACAGGCAGTGACAACACAGCCCGCTATTTTGAGTACTATTTTTCGAAGAAACCCAACATCATTCGTAAGAACCGTACTTCCGTAGGAATATTAAATGGTGCAGAAACAGACGAAGAATTGGTGGCTCTTGGTAACGACTTGCTCGACTACTTTGGGCTTGGCTGCCGGAATGCATCGACGTTGTTCGTTCCTGAGTATTACAATTTTACGCATTTGCTCGATCTGCTTGCTCCCATGGGGACCACGTTTGCCAATCATCACAAATACGTCAACAATTACGATTACAATAAATCGATTTATCTGGTCAACGGCGTTCCACACCTGGATAGTGGCTTTTTGCTTTTGACCGAAAATGAAAGCCTGGTCTCCCCCATTTCGGTAGTCTATTTCCAGACCTACCAAACCGAAGCTGATTTAACGGAAAAACTAAGTCTTTACGCGTCCAAAATTCAGGCGATTGCCGCCTCGAAAGGCTGGTATCCGGGAAGCGTTCCCTTTGGCCAGACCCAACGCCCTACGCTTACTGACTACGCGGACGGAATCGACACGATGGCTTTTTTGAAGGAGTTAGGAGCTTGAGCTATAATTGCTTAGCTCTTAAGCGCTTTACTGATAGACCCGTACATAATCTACTTCCATACGCCGGGGCCAGATGGTTTCATCAACACCTTTCTGGCCACCCCAATTTCCCCCAACGGCTAAATTTAGAATTAAATAATAAGGCTGGTCCAGTGGCCATTGCGCCTCTTCCGAACCCAACTCTTTTTTGGTGACGCTGTAATATTTCTGATCGTTGATAAAAAAGTCAAGCTGGTCGGTACTCCACTCTACCGCATAGGTATTAAAATCAGCGGTAGCCTTGGGCACCGGAAGGGTGCCTGTCTTTTGGGTACCTTTAACGTGGTTGTAGGCTTCGGTATGCAGTGAGCCATGCACGACGCCCTCGTTATAACCGACATGCTCCATAATGTCGATTTCGCCGCAGCGAGGCCAGGGCGTTTTTCCCAAGTTGCTTCCCAACATCCAGATGGCAGGCCATGTTCCTCGTCCGGCGGGTATTTTAGCACGCACTTCAATTCGCCCATATTTCCACTCCGCAATGCCTTTGGTGATTAGCTTAGCGGACGTATACTCCCTATTTTCGTGCTTTTCCCGGTGGGCTTCAATAATCAGAATGCCCTTTTCAATGCGCGCATTCTCGGTGCGAGGACCCAGGTAATACTGCAATTCGTTATTGCCGAAGCCGTTCCCGCCCAAGTCGTATTTCCACTTTTTTGGATCGGGCAATCCGGCTTGGTCAAATTCATCGGCCCAGACAAGCTTTCGTTTGGCTGGAGGATCGTTCTCCGGGGTGGCCATTCGGCAGGCACAAAAAACAGAGAGCGCAAGGCCGCAAAAAAGGGTTCGGAACATGGTCAGATTGCTTGTTGATCAGTAAAGACAAGAAGGCGGACTATATAACCAATAAATTTCACAACTATTTTCCAAAGGCCCAGGTCAAAAACTGCGGCATGATTGCACTCCAGGTTTCCTGATCGTGGTGGCCCCCTTCTACTTCTACGTAAGCAATGTCTTTGCCCCAGCGGTAACGCTTGCGTTCCAGCTCGGCAATCAGGTCTAGTGTATCATCGATGGAGTCAATAACCCCGTCGTTGTCGCGGTCGTCGGTTTCGTCCAGTGTCCCGGTTTGCAGCCAGAACTTCAGTCCGGGTTTGTGTTTCCCTTCGCGTATGAGCGCCTGCATGATGCGGTCCGAATCAGAATAAGACTGGTCGAACGGTTTGCTTCGCCACCAGAAAGAGCCCGAAAAAGCACCTGCCTTGCTGAATAGCTCCGGGTGATTCCAAACCAGGTCGAACGCTGAGAGGCCACCCAACGAAAAGCCGGCAAAGGCAGCCTGGCTCGCTTCGCGGGAAGCGCGGTAATGATGCTGGATATGCGGTAATAATTCCTTTACGACAAACTGATCATAGTCCCCGGCTTTCGCGCCACGCCCCATGTAATCGGCCCGGGCGGCCGTACCATACTCCTGAATCCGGTCGCCGCAGTGTATCGCCACTAAAATAAAAGGCCGAATATCCCCTTGTTGGTAGAGTGAGTCGAGGATAGATTTCAAACGCAAACGCTCTAAATCCTGCCCATCATTCAGGTATAACACCGGATAAGTGGCCTTGGAGTTCTCGTAATCAGGCGGCAAAACGATGTCTAACCGCAGCGTACGATTCAAATAAACAGACGTTAACGTTTCATCCCGCTGAATGGTTACGGTGGTAAAGCTGGATGCATCACTAGAAAATGACATTCCTAAAAACAATAAAATTAGACCAATAAGACGCATCTTCCCGAAAAGATGAATAACAAAGTTTGCAAAAAATAAGTAACCTTCCTTGCCAAACAGGAAATATGGTTATCTTTCTGGCAAAGATTCTACTGAATTATTTACCAAAAACAGGTACACTTTGCAACAACAATACAGAAAATGGTATTCGCACCATCTTGGTCGCGATATTGAAATGATGGTCTATGGCCATTGGGGATACCCCATCCTTCTTTTTCCCACGACTATGGGCCGCTATTATGAAGCCCAGGATTTTAAATTAATTGAATCGGCGCAGGGGTTTATCAATAGCGGTAAAGTTAAAATCTACTGCATCGACAGCATTGACCGCGATAGTTGGTACGCCAAGCACCTTCATCCTTCTGTTCGGATAAAAAACCATATGTGGTACGACCGGATGACCAATGAAGAGCTGATTCCGATGATTCAGCGCGAGTGTAGCGTAGACAAAATTGCGGTGGGTGGCTGTAGTTTTGGCGGCTTCCAGGCCCTGAACTTCGCCTTCCGTCATCCCGAAAAGGTGGCTCATCTCTGGTCAATGGGGGCCAAATTCGACATTAAATCGTTTATGGACGGGTATTATGACGACAACGTTTATTTCAATAATCCCCCCGATTATATTCCCAATGCCCACAACGATCATTTTTATCAGATGCGAATTATTCTGGGCACATCGGAGCATGATTTCTGCAAACCGGCTAATTACGAAATGTCCGGTATTTTGAATCGAAAAGGCATTCACCACTGGCTCGACGTTCGTCCGTGGGGCAAACATGACTGGCCTGTCTGGCGTGAAATGTTCCCGCATTATATTTCGCAATTATAACCAATTGCCCAAAGTAGAGTTACTTTTAACAAATCAGGCCTCATTTAGCACACACATACAACGTAATTATGAAAAAAGTCGGAATATTGTTTGGCATGGAGAATACGTTTCCGCAAGCCTTTATTGACCGCGTGAACGAAAAAGACGGCAAAGAAATCGTTGCTGAAGCCGTGTCTATCGACAAAGTTATTCAGGGGGAAGCCACCGAATACGCCGTTATCATCGACCGGATTTCGCAGGATGTACCTTTCTACCGTGCTTACCTGAAAAACGCCGCCCTGACCGGCACAGCCGTTATTAACAACCCGTTCTGGTGGAGTGCTGACGAAAAGTTTTTCAATAACTGTCTGGCAAAACAGCTCGGCATCCCCCTGCCCAATACCGTTCTACTGCCGTCGAAGCAGCGCCCGGATGACACCACGGACCGTTCCTTCCGAAACCTGCAAATGATGGATTGGGACGCTATTTTCAAGTACATCGGTTTTCCGGCCTACATGAAACCGCATTCGGGAGGTGGCTGGAAAAACGTCTATAAAATCCACGATGCAGCAGATCTGTGGCGGAAATACGACGAAACCGGCCAACTCGTGATGCTCTTGCAGGAAGAAATTATTTTCGACGATTATTTCCGTTGCTATTGCATTGGTGGCAAAGACGTTCGGATTATGCCGTACGAACCGCGCAACCCGCACCACCTCCGCTACGCAACCGAGCCAAAAACGACGGGAGAAGCCTATCAGAAGCTCCTGACGACCATAAGAAACTACGTGTTGGCGCTGAATAAGGCCCTTGGATACGATTTCAATACGGTTGAGTTTGCCGTTCGCGACGGGATTCCGTACGCTATTGATTTCTGTAACCCCGCCCCCGATGCAGACATTAACTCCGTTGGACAGGAAAACTTTGACTGGGTAGTGGAAGCGGCGGCTAACATGGCCATTGAGCGCGCCAAAGCCCAGAAATTCGGGCAGGATAACCTGACGTGGGGTTCGTACGTTCAAAGCTCCATCAAAGGCCATACGCTGGCTCCGGAAGAAACGCTGGAAACCACCGCCCCGGTCCCGGTTGCGGAGAAAAAACCCAAAAAGAAAACAGAAAGCGAACCAAAGACTGAGCAAGAAGCGAAGAAAAGCACCAAGAAGTCGAAGGCATAACTACCCATAACTAACTCATCTTCATTGACAATGCCTACGTTCACTTTAGGAATCGAAGAGGAATTTCAAACGATTGACCCGGAAACACGCGACTTGCGTTCGCACATGTCGAAGATTGTGGAAGGCGGGCAGATTGTCTTGCACGAACGCGTTAAAGCGGAGATGCACCAGGCTGTGGTAGAAGTAGGTACCAACATCTGCACCAACATTGAGGAAGCGCGCCGGGAAGTGACGTATCTTCGCCAGATGATTGTCGATCTGGCGGATCGGCAAAACCTGAAAATAGCGGCGGCGGGTACCCATCCCTTCTCCGATTGGCAGGCCCAGTTGATTACACCCAACGAACGGTACGACAAGTTGATCGAAGAAATGCGCGATGTGGCCCGGTCTAACTTGATTTTTGGTCTGCACGTGCACGTCGGGATTACCAACCGCAATGAGGGGCTCCAAATCATGAACGCCGTCCGGTATTTTCTGCCCCATATTTATGCCCTGTCGACCAATTCGCCCTTCTGGTGCGGCCGTAATACCGGCTTTAAATCGTACCGTTCGAAGGTTTTTGATAAGTTTCCGCGCACGGGTATTCCCGATTATTTTAACTCGGCGGCCGAATACGACGATTACATCAATCTGCTGGTTAAAACGGGGTGCATCGACGATGGCAAAAAAATCTGGTGGGATATTCGCTTGCATCCTTACTTCGACACAATTGAATTCCGAATCTGCGACGTTCCCATGCGGGTTGACGAAACCATTTGCCTGGCGGCGTTGATGCAGGCGCTGGTGGCGAAAATTGATAAGCTGCACCGGCAAAACCTAAATTTCCGGCCTTACCGACGGCTCCTGATCAATGAGAACAAATGGCGAGCGGCCCGCTACGGCATTGAAAGTCAACTAATTGATTTTGGCAAGCAAATCGAAGTTCCATACGCCACGCTGGCGCAGGAATTACTGGATTTTGTCGACGATGTTGTTGATGATTTAGGCAGCCGCCACGAAATCGAGTACATCAATACCATCCTTCAACGCGGAACCGGTGCCGACCGACAGTTGGCCGTCTTTAACGAGACAAATAGCCTGAATGCAGTAGTTGATTACATCGTTGAGGAAACTAGTTACGGAATTCGCTAGTTATATTTACTACAAGTAGTTAGTAAAGTACTGAAATTGAAATCTTTCCGTAACAGATATGACTGAAGTAAGAATTGCGATCCTGGACATGAACAACAACGCGCCTAACGAAGGAATGCGTTGCATTTTACAACAGGTCCGGAAGGTCGAGCAGCAAGAACAGCTAAATTTTACGATCCAGGTTTTCAACGTCCGGGCAAAAAATGAATTGCCTGGACTTGATTTTGATGTCTATATTTCTTCGGGGGGGCCGGGCAGTCCGCTCCCTTCCGAAGAGTCTTGGGAGAAACATTATTTCTTCCTAATCGACCAACTTTTTGCGTATAACCGGACTCATCGGCAGAAAAAACACGTTTTGCTGATTTGCCATTCTTTTCAACTGGTTGCCCGCCATTTAGGGCTAGGAACGATTAGCAAACGCCGCTCTACCTCGTTCGGAATTTTTCCGATCCATAAAACGGACGACGGCTACTCGGAACCCTTTTTTCAGGATTTGCCAACCCCGTTCTACGCCGTCGATTCGCGGGACTACCAATTGATCCAACCGGCCTGGAAACGCCTGGAGGAGATTGGGGCCAAGATCGTATGCCTTGAGAAAATTCGACCACACGTTCCTTTGGATCGGGCGGTTATGGCCATTCGGTTTACCAACGAAATTTTCGGAACGCAGTTTCACCCCGAAGCGGACGCAGAAGGCATGTTACGCTATTTCGAGAAGGAAGAAAAAAGAGTGCAAATCATTGAAAATCACGGGCAGGACAAATATGATGAAATGGTTAGTTCCCTCCGCGATCCGGATAAAATCAGCCTGACCGAATCAATCATTATTCCGACTTTTTTACGAAAGGCGATTCAAGTAACCATTGGTAGTTCAGAAGTAGTTAAAAACTAAGCGTATGATTCACGCTATTCGTCAGGCTTATAATGAAGCCTTTAGCCCGGAACGCTACCGGGCTTTTTTAGATCGTATTGAACAGGAGTATCCGGGTAAACTTGACTTTCGGGTGGCCGAAACGCCGGTTTTTGTGCCTAGTGCGTTAAAAGATAAGCTAGTCGAAGCCAGTGAATCCATCATTGATGTCATTACTGCCGAGAACTTTAAAGAATTGACGGAAGGAGCTATTCCCGCCCACCAGCGGGTTCCGCACGAAAACGAGCACACGTCATTTCTGGCTATTGATTTTGCTATCTGCCGGGATGAAACGGGAACCTTGATTCCCCAATTAATTGAATTACAGGGCTTTCCTTCGCTGTATGGGTATCAATCTTACCTGGCAAACCAGTTTCGAGACTTTTATCCCATTCCAGATTCGGTTTCGCACCTCTTCCACGTCGATTCTGACGAAACCTACCGGCAGCACCTGCGCCGTCTGATTGTAGGGCTACACCAGCCAGAAAACGTAATTCTGCTCGAAATTTTTCCAGAAAAGCAAAAAACCCGGCTTGACTTCGCCATTACAGAAGACTTGCTTGGCATTCAGTCTGTCTGTTTGACCAAAATTCAAAAGGAAGGCCGAAAATTATATTACGAAAAAGACGGGCAGCGCTACCACATTCACCGGATTTACAACCGCTTGATTTTTGACGAGCTGGATCAGCTTAATCACCTGAATACAGCCTTCTCCCTGACCGACGATGTTGACGTAGAGTGGGTTGCGCACCCTAACTGGTTCTTCCGCATCAGTAAATACACGCTTCCGCTGCTCAATAGTCCTTATGTGCCGCCAAGTTTTTACCTGGATCAATTGGGAGAATATCCTGCCGATCTGGAAAACTACGTCCTCAAGCCCTTGTTTTCCTTTGCGGGCAGTGGCGTTAAGCTGTCCATCACGAAAGACGAACTGGATGCAATTTCGGATAAACAAAACTATTTGCTTCAGCGAAAAGTCAAATACGAGCCCGTTATTCAGTCGCCCGATGGCCTGGTGAAATGCGAAATTCGGCTGCTCTACGTCTGGCACGAGAAAGACCCTCGTCCAACGCTGCTGACTAATTTAGCGCGTCTGAGCCGGGGCGAAATGATCGGCGTAAACTTCAACAAAAACTTCGATTGGGTGGGCGGCACCGTAAGTTTTTTCGAGAATAGCTTAGCTGTCTAAAAAAAGCCCCGACCAGTCGGGGCTTTTTAACGTCTCAATTTCGTCATTTTCCAAACCGAATTTGGTAGCTCCCGTAGGGCAGCACTGACGTCCGAATGAGTCGCTGGTGACTGTAAATCGGCAGCAAAGCCGCCAAATCAAACGCGTGGCGGCGGCGGTCGAACCGAAGCCCCGCCGTCGTAATGCCCGTCAGGGAAACATAACCGGGATCGATGCGTTCCCCAATCAAAATATTGTTCTGATTGATAAACGTCAGGTCGGGCGCGATTTTTTTGACAAACCCAATCGTCACGATCCCCGACGACCCAAATTGCCTGCCCGCAAAGGTAGTTCCCGCCCCAATCGTTACGTTTCGCTCCGCTGTTCCAACGGTTACAATGCCTTGCACCAGCGCGAAATGGGCAGGAATTGACTCGGTCAGTTGCATTCCCAGGTATTGTGCCGTGACTCCGACGTGCATTTTGGGCGTTATGCGCGCACCTAGCTTGGTGGCCAGCGTGTAAAAACTTTTCGGATTTAGGTTATGAAATCCTACGCCCATACTCCAATGCTTCGTCAACCCAACGTCAAAACGGCTCATGATGAAATAACTGTTCTGGTAGTAGAGCCGGCGGCGTTCCAGGGGCACTGCGGTGGGCATAAACAACAACCGAAAAGGAAATCCGTTCTGGTAACTGGGTACGTTCCGAAAGGTACCTCCGATCAGATCCGCCCGCACAATATCATGAATGGGCATTACTCGATCGATGCCTTCAAAGGTCCGAATGAAATAAGTAGCGCTGTCGTTTTTGAGAAGTTGCCCGCGTAATTGCGAACCGTCTTTTAGTTGAAAGTTATACGTTCCGGGAATCATCGACCGAACGGGCTCGTAGTAAACATCCTGTCCCCAAGCCACCGATACCATCAACCACATCACCATCAGGGAGTACAATTGCTTCATATGCTGCCATTTACGAGTCCATTCGAAAGATAGTGAAGTTCACGAACCCACTCAACTACTTAACCGTTGTATTTTTGTAATTCTAATTTTCCGGTACTGACTTGAATACGATTTTAACGCCCCGACAACTTTTTTTTCAACACGTCGCGCAAACCTCTGATTTTCCACTTGCTCTGGAAATTGAAAAAGCCGAAGGCATCTATTTACATGGCTCCAACGGTCAACGCTATATTGATTTGATTTCTGGCATTGGGGTCAGCAACGTTGGTCACCGACATCCTAACGTGGTAGCCGCCATTCAGGAGCAGTTGGAAAAATACATGCACCTGATGGTGTACGGCGAATTTGTGCAAACGCCACAGGTACAGCTAGCGCAGGCCCTCGCCCAAACCCTACCCGAAACGCTGTCCAGCGTCTATTTTACCAACTCAGGCACCGAAGCGGTTGAGGGAGCTATGAAACTCGCCAAACGCTATACCGGCCGCCGGGAAATCATTTCGTGCTTTAACGCATACCACGGAGCCACCCAGGGCGCCCTTTCGCTATCGGGTGGCGAATGGTTCAAGCAGAGCTTTCGACCACTACTACCCGGCATCCGTCACATTCAACACGGTAAACTGGACCATCTCGCACAAATCACCGAGCAGACAGCAGCCGTTTTTATGGAAGTTGTCCAGGGAGAGGCGGGCGTTCGCGTCCCCGATCCAGCCTACTTGCAAGCGGTGCGCCAACGCTGTACGGAAGTCGGTGCGCTGCTTGTTTTTGACGAAATTCAGACTGGTTTTGGCCGGACAGGGACTTTCTGGGCCTTTGAAAGCTTTAGCGTAGTGCCTGATATTCTGCTCTGTGCCAAGGGTATGGGTGGTGGGATGCCCATTGGCGCTTTTATTAGTTCGCCGGAAATTATGGGCGTTTTCAAGACCAACCCGATTTTAGGACACATCACAACTTTCGGTGGCCATCCTGTTAGTTGCGCGGCTTCACTGGCTACCTTGCAGGTCATCCAGGCGGAAAAACTCTATGAGAAAGCCGAAGAAAAAGGGCAATTGTTCCGGCAACTGTTAACGCATCCCGCCATCCGGGAAATTCGCGGCAAAGGCTTGATGCTGGCCGCCGAGTTTGAGTCGTTTGAGGTCCTGAAAGCAGTCATTGACCGGGCTATTGCCAGCGACAAAATAGGCGTCTTGACCGACTGGTTTCTTTTCTGCGATAATTCCATGCGCATTGCTCCGCCGCTGGTTATCACAGAAGATGAAATTCGGTTGGCCTGTGCGGCAATCCTGGATGCCATTGAAAACAGCGCAAAAAGCAACTGATTTTCAGTGAAACCGATGAACTGGCCCACCAATAAATGACGTTAAAACAATAGATTTGGCTAAATTGAACGGAAAAAACATTGCTGGACCGACCAATTTACCGAACTTAAAACCAAATTTTACCAATCAATAACAACGCCCACCATGTCAATTACCTCCGCTATTGAACTTGCCGGTATTCAAAAAATTAGTGAAGCCGTTGGGACCACGCTGAAAGAAATGCGTGAATTTGCCAAACCTGGCATGTCTACGAAAGAATTAGATGATTTTGGCGGCGAAATCCTGAAGAGTTTAGGCGCGAAGTCGGCACCAAAACTAACTTATGGTTTTCCGGGTTGGACCTGCATTAGTCTCAATAACGAAATTGCGCACGGCATTCCTTCCGCCAAAAAGATACTTCAGGAAGGCGATCTGGTGAATGTGGATGTTTCCGCCGAACTGGACGGTTTCTGGGCCGATAATGGCGGTTCGTTCGTATTGGGGCAGGATATTAACAACCACAATCCACTGGTCGAAAAGTCAAAGCAGATTTTGTTCAAAGCCATTAACCAGATCAAAGGCGGTGTACGGATCGCCGACATTGGCCGGTTGATCGAGATGGAAGCCAAAAAATCGGGCTATAAAGTCATTCGAAATCTGGTTGGTCACGGCGTTGGACGAAGCCTGCACGAGGAACCCTCAGAAATCCCCTGCTATTATGACCGCTTCAATACGAAACGTTTTCGCAAAAACTCGGTTGTGGCCATTGAAACATTTATCTCTACCCGAGCCACTTACGCGCGCGAAAAAGGCGATGGATGGACGTATGTTACGGGCGACGGTAGCTTTGTCGCGCAACATGAACATACCATTCTGATTACTGACGGCAAACCCGTTGTTCTGACGGAGTCCAATCAGATCTGGAATTAAACCTTCTTTGCTTGTTTTTCTTAAGTAATGATTCATGTCCGCCGTAAACGAAAAGCTTGAACTTGCCTACAATTTTGTGTTGCATACTTCCCGGAACGTCTTTCTGACGGGAAAGGCCGGAACAGGAAAAACCACTTTTCTGCACCAGATCAAACAGACTGCCTCCAAGCGACTCGCAGTGGTGGCCCCCACGGGTGTAGCCGCGATCAATGCCGGAGGGGTTACGATTCATTCCCTTTTTCAATTGCCCTTTGGACCGTTGACGCCCGGATCTACCCAGCGCGAGAGCAAGAAATTCAATAAAGAGAAGATCAACCTTCTGCGCACCCTAGACCTGCTGATTATCGACGAAATCAGCATGGTTCGGGCGGATGTGTTGGATGGTATCGACGAGGTGCTGCGCCGATACCGACACCGCTCGGAGCCGTTTGGCGGCGTTCAGCTCCTGCTGATTGGCGACATGCAGCAATTACCGCCCGTCATTAAAGATGAAGACTGGAGTTTGTTGCAACCCCATTATGAAACAGGCTATTTTTTTGGGAGTAGGGCTTTGCAAGATACGCCTTATATTTCCATCGAACTGACGCATATTTACCGCCAGTCCGACGAACGATTTATCAATATTTTGAATGGCATACGGGAAAAGACCGTAACACGAAGTCAGTTAGATGAGCTGAATCGGCGGTATATCCCTGAATTTGCGCCCGACGACGCGGAAGGATACATCACACTTTCTACCCACAATTCGGCAGCGCAGCAGATCAACAGCCAGAAACTTCAATCGCTTACAACCCGTCTTCATCAATTTGAAGCCGTTATTGAGGGTGAATTTCCGACCCACGCCTACCCCACCGAAGCCAGTCTGGAATTGAAAGTGGGGGCGCAGGTGATGTTTATCAAAAATGATATTTCCCGCGAGAAGCTTTACTACAATGGTAAGATTGGCCGTATTACCGCCGTTGACAACGATTTTATTTACGTAAAAGGCACCAACGAGCGAGATGAGATTGCCGTAAGCCCAGCGGAATGGAGCAACATTCGGTATAGTCTGGACCCGGAAACCAAAGAGATTAAGAGTGAACCCATTGGACGTTTTCTGCAATATCCTTTGCGGCTCGCCTGGGCCATTACCATTCACAAAAGCCAAGGCTTGACGTTTGAAAAGGCCATCATTGACGCTTCGGCGGCGTTTGCTCACGGACAGGTTTATGTAGCCTTGAGCCGCTGTAAGAGCCTGGAAGGCATTGTACTGCGTGCGCCGATTCCTTCGCATAGCATAAAAACGGAGCTGCGGCTGGAAAATTTCCACGAGCAGGTTCAGCAGCAAATTCCCACCGCGCAGGAATTGCACGATTCCCGCCGCACCAACCAGGAAGCCTTGCTTCAGGAATTATTCAGTTTTGAGCGGGCCGATTACCTGATTGCCAAATGCGGGCGCGTGGCGCGGGAAAACAGTGGTAGTCTGGATGACGGCCTAAACCCTGCGCTTGAGCAGCTCCAGGAGCTTTTGCGGGAGAAAGCCAGCAAAATGACCTACCGTTTTTTGCAGCAATTGCCAGCTTATTTTGCCGATGACAGCTTACCCGAAGAGAATCAAATCTTGCAGGAACGGGTGCGTAAAGCGGGAGCGTATTTCCAGATGCTGCTTCAAAATGAGTTACTTCCAGCGCTTCAGAACTGCCCAACCGATTGTGATAACAAACAGGTTCGCAGTATTTTAACCGAAGCAATTGTTGATTTTGAGAAAGAATTATTCAGCAAACTGCGTTGCTTTGAATGCAGTAAAGAAGGCTTTGAGGCACTGGCCTATCTGAAAGCCCGCAACCGGGCCGAGCTTGATTTTCAGACGGCTAAGGTTGGCAAAGAGACAGATTCCTTCGATGATACGGGCTCGACTCACAAAACGTTATACAAAGCCCTGGCTAAATGGCGGGACGATCTGGCGGGTGAAAATGACGTTTCCGGTTACATGGTTTTACCCCGAAAAACGCTTCTTGAGCTCGTGCGCATACTGCCTACCACTTCTGAAGAGTTGCTGACGGTAAAAGGTTTTGGAAAAACCAAGGTTAAACAGATTGGCAATGAAGTGCTGGCCATTATCCGAACGTATTGCGATAGTCAACGCATTTCGAAAGAACGTGTGGTGACGCCCAAAAAGAAAGAGCCTAAAATTCCTTCCTCCGCGATCAGTTTGGCGTTGCTTCGGCAGGGTAAAACGCCGTCAGAAATTGCCACGGAGCGGAATATGGCACTCAGTACCATCGAAAACCACCTGGCTCATGCCGTTAGCTCGGGCGAATTAGCCATTGAAGAGGCACTGCCTGCCGAAAAAATAACGCTAATTCGTACCTACTTGGACGAATACCAGCCGACCTCCATGACTGCCGTCAAAATGGCCCTTGGCGAAGACGTTTCTTACGGAGATATTCGCCTGGTTTTCAATGCTATTCGTACGGATTCTGATCAATAAAAGTCTTATCCCAGAAATACAAAAGCCGGACAAGTTGTCCGGCTTTTGCTTTATCTAAAATGCGCTCTGTTAAATTACAGTTGTGCAACTAACTTCTGCTCCAATACCGTTTTTGGTACAGCACCGATTACTTTGTCAACCAGCTGGCCATTTTTGAAAACCATCAGGGTTGGAATGCTACGGATACCAAATTGCGCGGGCACTTGGGCATTCATATCCACATCCATTTTCGCAACAACGGCCCGGCCTTCGTATTCACCTGCCAACTGCTCAACAACTGGCCCAATCATTTTACAAGGTCCGCACCACTCTGCCCAAAAATCCACCAATACTGGTTTATCAGAATTTATAATTTCTGCAAAGTTAGCGTCGGTTATTTCAATCGCTTTTCCCATGTTCGTAAAAAAAATGTTCGGTATATAACTCAATTCATTATACCGGTACAATGCTTTCAAACCCGAAAAAGTTTCACTTTTTTATTCTTATTAGGAAGTGGTTTTATTAAGTATATTTTCTATTTCCTTCTTAAGTAAGGGTAAATGCCTAATTAATATCGACCAGATTACTGTGTCATTAACCGCGTCATAGGCATGTATAATCCGATTTCGGGTATCTACAATCCGGCGCGCATGGGCAATTGGTAAATCAGCCTGAACTTTCAAGGCTCTATTTATTGCTTCACCGATAATCTCAAGTTCCCGTTCTACAGCACGTCGCAGCATTTTATTGTTTTGATAAACAGAAAATGAATGTTGACCCGCTAGATATTCTTCTATTGATTGGACAGCTATCAGTACGTCTAATAGATATTTTTTCAATTCTTCACTCATTCAAGAATTGGCGTTTTTGTCCGATTGACCGATTGGATAAAGTAGGGGTTCTGTAAGGTACTTTCCTCAACCAGTTCAACGGGTTTCCCTAACAAGGTTTCTAGCTCTTCAGCCAAATTAAAGTAGTTGTCTGCATATTCTTCTAAAGGAATACGACTCCGATCAAAACTAAGCAGAAAATCTACATCACTATCCTCAGAAAAATGCTCGGTACAAACGGAACCAAATGCATATAGCCTGCTCACTTTGTGCCGTTGAGCTATTGTCCGAATAGTATCTATATTTTCCTGCAAAAGCGTGTTAAGCATATAGCTAATTATTTAATTCAACCGGCAACTGACGCCATCAATTGCTTCCAGCGCCCGCAATAACTCATTGACGGGAGCCACTTTAAACGGACGCGACATCAAACTCACCTCGACCGGCTCCTCCCGGTCGCGAATGGACAACAACAGGTTGCAGCTTCCCGGATAGGCTTTTACCAAATCTGCGATTTTGGTCACAAACTCATCATTTACGATTTGCAGGTCTAGTCTGACGCATAATTCCTTGCTGTATTTTTGCCGGACTTCGGTCAAAAGCTGCATGGCCGACGGACGAAATTCGTATTGGTCGGAATTCCAGCGGTTCTGAACTTTGCCTTTGATGTGCAGGAAATGGCCAATTTCAATGTAGTTTCCCAGCCGAACGTAATCTTCGCCAAATAAACTCATTTCCATCGAGCCGTTGTAATCTTCCATTTTGAAGATAATGAATGGATTTCCATTTCGCGACTGCCGAATTTGTGAACTCGTAACAATCCCGCCCACCGAAATTTCGCGGCCTTTGTTGGCATCGTCGAGCACTTTCTCAAGCGTGCACGTGCAGAAGCTTTCGAGTTCGAGGCGGAATTCATCGAGCGGGTGACCCGTGATGTAAAAACCAACCACGTCTTTCTCAAACTTCAGCTTATCGATTTCGCTCCAGGTTTGCACATTCGGCGCTTTCGGACGCGGGATGGTCGGCTCACCGCCATTCATCGCCCCAAACAACGACTGCTGAGCGGCGGACTTTTCCGCGTGGTAGTTATTGGCGAATTTGATTAGTCGTTCGATAAAGGTTCCCTGCTCACCCGGTGGCACATCGAAAAACTGCGCCCGGTGGTACTCGCTGATGTTGTCGAACGCCCCCGCGTAGGCCAGCGATTCGAGCGTTTTCTTATTGACAGTCCGCAGGTTAATTCGGATCATGAAATCGAAAAGATCCTTAAACTGCCCGCCTTTTTTGCGCTCTTCAATAATCGATTCAACCGCCGCGTCGCCGGTTCCTTTAATTCCACCCAGTCCAAACCGAATTTCGCCTTTCTGATTAACCCCGAAAAAGCGCTCCGACTCATTTACATCCGGGCCAAGTACCGGAATACCAATGGCTTTGCTCTCTTCCAAAAAGAACGTAATCTTCTCGATGTTTCCCAAGCAGCTCGTCAAGACGGCGGCCATGTACTCCGACTTGTAGTGCGACTTCAGGTAGGCCGTCTGGTAGGCCACAAAAGCGTAGCAGGTCGAGTGCGATTTGTTGAAGGCATACGAAGCAAACGCTTCCCAGTCCGTCCAGACTTTTTCGCAGGTTTTCAGGCTAAGTCCGTTTTTGCCGCAACCTTCCATGAACTTGCCCTTCATCTTGTCCAGCGTGGCCCGGTCTTTTTTCCCCATGGCTTTCCGCAACACGTCGGCATCGCCCTTGGTAAAGCCGCCCAGTTTCTGCGACAAGAGCATGATTTGTTCCTGGTATACGTTAATCCCGTACGTATCACCCAGGTACTCTTCCATTTCGGGCAAATCGTATTTCACTTCCTCGCGCCCGTGCTTTCGGTTGATGAACGTCGGGATATAGGCAATCGGGCCGGGACGGTACAGGGCGTTCATGGCAATGAGGTCCTCAAAACGGTCGGGTTTGAGGTCCTTCATGTACTTTTTCATCCCGTCGGATTCAAACTGGAAGATCGCGTTTGTTTCGCCCCGTTGGAATAATTCGTACGTTTTTGGATCGTCTAGCGGAATGTCGTCAATCTCTGTTTCCACGCCATCAATCAACAGCCCGCCGTGGTTTTGCTTAATTAGCCGAAGGCATTCCTTAATGATCGTTAGGTTGCGCAACCCCAGAAAGTCCATCTTGATTACGCCCGCGTCTTCAATGATTTTCCCTTCGTACTGCGTAATCAGCAGTTCCGATTCTTTGGAGGTCGAGACGGGTAAAATAGTAGACAAATCGTCCGGGGCAATGATGATCCCGGCGGCGTGAATACCCGTATTACGGACCGTTCCTTCTAGTTTTCGGGCCTGCTTGAGGACGTGGGAAATCTTGGCCGAATCGGCCATGAATTTCATTTCTCGAACCGTCCGGTCATCGCCGCTCTCCAGCAACCGCATTTTCCTGACGTTATCGACCTCTTCCGGCTGAATCATCTGCCCCAGCGTATCGATTGGATCTTCGAAAATTTTCCGAAGCGTCATGTTGTAGGTCGGCTTGTCGGGCACCAGTTTAGCCAGCGCGTTGGAGTCAGCCAGGGGTAATTCCATTACCCGGGCAACGTCCTTAATGGCTGATTTAGCGGCCATGGTACCGTACGTCACGATCTGCGCGACCTGGTTCCGACCGTATTTCTGTACGACATAATCGATCACTTTCTGCCGCCCTTCGTCGTCAAAATCCGTATCAATATCGGGCATTGACTTCCGGTCGGGATTCAGAAAACGCTCAAACAGCAGGTTGTATTTAATGGGGTCAATGTTGGTAATTCCGATGCAGTAGGCCACCGCCGAACCTGCCGCCGAGCCCCGCCCCGGCCCAATCATAACGCCCAGGTCACGCCCGGCCTTGATGAAGTCTGAGACGATCAGGAAGTACCCCGCAAAACCCATCGTTTTGATGGTAAACAGCTCAAAGTCAAGTCGTTCCTGTACGTGCGATTCAATCTCGCCGTACCGTTCCTTGGCTCCTGTGTAGGTTAGGTGTTTCAGGTATTCCCATTGGTTCAGTACATCGTCATCGTGAAGCTGAAACTCTTTGGGAATCGGGAAGTTAGGCAACAGAATATCGCGCTTTAATTTAAGCGTTTCAACCTTGCCGACAATATCATTGGTGTTGTCAATCGCTTCCGGCAAATCCTTGAACAGCGTTGACATTTCCTGCGTATTCTTGAAGTAAAACTGGTCGTTGAAGAACGCAAACCGCGTGCCTTTCGGAAACCCTTCATCATCGTTGAATTCCTTCGCGGAAGGCGTACTCATTTTCTCGCCCGTGTTCACACAAAGCAGAATGTCGTGCGCCACCCAGTCGTCGCGGTCTACGTAGTGCGAATCGTTGGACGCAATGATTTTCAGGTTGTGCTTGCGCGCCAGCTTCACCAGCGACTGATTGACCTTAATCTGGTCGGGAATCTCGTGGCGTTGCAGTTCCACGTAATAATCCTCCCCGAAGCGATCTACCCACCATTTCAGTTCCTGCTCACCCGCTTCTTCGCCTTTTTTAAGGATCGTTTTCGGAACAATGGCCCCAATGCAACAGGTTGTCGCAATGAGTCCTTCCTTATATTTCTCAATCAGTGCTTTAGTAATACGGGGATACTTGCCATACAGGCCTTCCATGTAGCCCAGCGAGCAAAGCTTCGACAGGTTTTTATACCCTGTCGCGTTCTTCGCCAACAGCAACTGGTGATAGCGAACGTCTTTTTGTTCTTTGGTGAATTGTTTCTTATGATGGTCCTCAACGACGTAAAACTCACAGCCCACAATGGGTTTGATTCCCTGCTTGGCCGCTTCGGATACAAACTCAAAAACGCCGAACATATTGCCATGATCCGTGATGGCAACGGCGGGCATATTATCAGATTTCGCTTTCTTAATCAGCTTCTTAATTTCAGCCTGACCATCGAGCAGCGAATATTGGGTGTGGCAGTGGAGGTGAGAGAATTGCATTATCTACACTAAATTTCTAGGAGAGTTCCTTTGTAAAAATAGGCAGATAAGGCGAGAACCAAGCTAAAAAAAGCATTAAAAAAGCAACTAGCTCATCTCCAGAACGATCTCCTGAATAATCTCGTCGGCATTATTTTTAAAGCCACCCCGTAAGAAGCGCAGCCGATTGGGGTGGCACATTTGGTAGGTTGGGACGGGCAATTTTGGACTCTCCAACCGGAATAAACGTTTGGCTATGATTTCGCTCCGCCGACCATTTCCATCTTTCCAGAAACCAAATTGCTCGTTCAAATGCCAGCAGTAGTTTGGATCAGTAGTTAAAATAATGACCATGTCTGGTTGTATGACCTCTATTTCCTGACAAAGAAGCGCTAGGAACGCTTGCATCGTATTATCGTATAACTTACCGCTTGGGCGACCTTTATTCACATCGATTTTTGACAAATTGGTGCGAAGCGTTGCCTTTAGAAAATTCTCGACGCCATATGCTTGGCTCAACATTTCCATGAATCGCCAGTAGGGTGACTTGCGCCCAGCGTACTGCGCGTGTTCCTGTTCGGTAAAGTTTGTATACGCTTCCGTCAAACGCCTGTACGTTTCTTCTGCCGCCTCATCAGTCCGGAACGGTGCCCATCCATACGTTTCCATTCCCACGAACAGCAGTTTTTTTGGCGCTTGAACATACTCAGGATACACATGCATCATGAACGGTCCATGAATATGCTCAATCGTTGGACTATTATTCGTTATTAACCGCTGAATTTCTGGAAGTTGGCTAGAATACAAGGCACGAAGGCGCTGATTGAGCGTCTGGGAATCAACAGGTTTTGAAGCGGGAGTCTGCATTTTACGCTCTAAACGATTAAAAAGCTATTCAACTCTTTAAGTAAATTCATTGCCTGCGCTTACGCTCCCGTTTTACCCAGTCCTGCTGGAACACTACTTCGACGGGATCGCTCTCCAGCACCGGATAACTAACCTGTAAATAGGCCGCTTCCTTCTTCAGGGGCAGATAAACGAGTCCCCGCGCCGACTCCCCTGCGGGAACGGTTGTCCGCTTGAGCGCCAGCTCTTTCCAGCGGTATCTTTCGTAATCGTAGCGCTCCATTCGGTCGGCAAAAGTACCGTGGTCAATCATGCGCTTGGCCTGAATCGCCGTGTAGATGTTGTTATGCGTCACCCGATTGTTTACCCACCGCTCCGCCGATTTACGAGTCTGGCCAGAGCTGGACGAAGCCACGTCACTCGCGATAGCCGCCACCATCAGCACGGTATTAATCACTTTGGCTCGCTTTATTCTTTTTTCTTCCCGAATCTGGTTCGCAGCTACGCGGTCGGCCTCCTTGGTCGGATCGGCGGCCGCATAAACGACATAGCCATTATACTGATTTCGTAATGTATCTTTTGCCTTATCTAAAGCGGCGTATTGAAAATCAGCCGGATTGATTTCTAAAGCACGATCGGTATTATTCTTAATTTCGATATCCAGCGCAACGTACTGCATGTCCAAACGCTCATACGAAGCAACCACGGTAATTCCGCTTTTCTCGTCTTTTGTTACCGGACGGCCTTCTATCCAAGCTACATCCCCCGAAACCGGTTTGACTTGGTAGACTCTCGGAGCACAGCTAGCCAGCAGTCCCAGCCCAACCGCCATCAGAGCTACTTTTTTTGACGCATCACGAAGAGAAGTAAACAGTTTCATAGTTGTTCGCATTTGTCATGGTTAATTACTTGGGTTAACCCGTATATAACAGCGCCTTAGCGTACCCGAACAAGGCGCGCTACCAGCCAGCCTACAATAAGTAAAGTAACAATCATCGGCACGTAAACCTCCCAATAGATTGATCCTTTTTGGCCCGAAACCGTTGTAAGCAGCACCAGCATTACATTGCGCAAACCTAGAAAAGTGGTAGCTCCAATGATCGAGATCATGGCTAGATTCTGCAAAACGCTATTGCAATACTTTTCGGGAAGCAAGCTGCGATTATTTACCGCCAAAAACAAAAATACCGTGACGAACGGAAGCAAGACTCCGTTGATGGCCTGCACCGCAACAATAACCGGAATTGGCTCAGCCTCAGCTAATCCAAACAACATGCCGGTGGCCAGAACAGACAACCACACGGCGCGGTAAGCCACCGAGTTAGTTTTCCAGCCCAGCAAACTGCGGGCCGTTACCGAGGCCGCCAGTGGTGCCGTTAGGGACGAGGCAAATCCGGCGGCAAAAAGACCAAACGCAAAAAGCCCTTTTCCCCAAGGGCCCACGCGACCACTCAGCACGGCAGCCATTTTTTCGTAACTGAAATCCCCGACAATCAATAGGCCCGAGAGTAATAACGCCACGGAGATAATTCCCCCAATGATGACGGCCAGCCAAATGCCCAGCCGCATTTCCGTCAACGACTGGCCTTGCCCAATTCCCGAACCCAGGAAAAGATTGTACGGGACAATGGTTGTTCCAATTAACCCATTAATTAGTACGAGCGAACCGACAGGAAAGAGCGGTTTTACCAGTGCCACGCTTACGTCCACGGGTGATACGGGCGCATCCACGGCCACGTACACGAAAGCTACGCCCATCGCCAATACAATAATTCCCAAGAAATTAGCTAGCTGTGAAGTCGTTCCGCCCCAGAGTAAGGCGACGCAGGCCAGCCCCACCGCTACCGTTAGCCAGGTGGTCGACCAGCCAGTGAGTAAGGAAAGTCCGGCTACGGCTCCCAGAATGTTACCGGCCTGGTAGGCCGCACAACCCAATGTCACCGCTCCAAACAAAATCGGTAACACCAGGCGGCTGCGAGTGGCAAACATGCGGGTAATGACCTCGCCCAGGTGCAAGCCCGAAGCAATGGTGATGCGTGCGGCCGGTTCCTGCAACCAGATGGTGCCGAGCGTAGCAAAGGTTAGGGACCAGAGCAAATCCAGGCCGTATTTGGAGCCCGCAATGGCGCAGGTGGTTACGGAACCAGGGCCAATAAACGCCGCTGATATAATGGACCAGAATAAGACACTACTTAGGCCAGAACGTAGAGTAATCGATTTAGGCACAGTCGTTACGGTTCGATGAAGTTAGGAGTCCCGTAATAATAACGCATAATTTTCAACAACTAAACCGAACCGCCTTTCTATCTCTTTTTTTCTACTTCTTTTCTAAAATCACTCTCAGAAAAGCGACTTTATTGCCCGAAACCACCACCACCGGGTGTTTCGATTTTTATCCGCTCTCCCGCTTGTAACGGTCGGGTAAAAATACCGGCTAAGCGTTCTTCCTGCCCATCGACGTGAATTAGCGTTTGCTGACCGATCAGGCCCGCCCCGCCCCCATTCAGGCCATACGGCGCGATAGACCGATGCTGACTCAGCAACGTAACCTGCACGGGTTCCAGAAATTCAACCTCCCGCACAATACCATCGCCCCCACGCCACTGGCCGTTGCCGCCAGAATTTTCGCGGATGGCAAATCGGTGCAAACGAACCGGATACCGCCGCTCAAACTCTTCGGGATCGGTCATTTTGGTATTGGTCATGTGCTGGTGCACCGCCGACCGCCCGACGGCCCCCTCTACCGCGCCGGTTCCGCCGCCAATGGTTTCGTAATACCCGAATCGGCTGTTTCCAAACAGGAAATTATTCATTGTTCCCTGGCTACAGGCCGCCAGTCCCAACGCCTTGAGCAGCGTATCGACCAGCCGCTGGCTTACCTCCGTATTGCCGCCCACCACCGCCGGGCATTCCATCGGATCATCCGAAAAAAGAGGATTCAGGAACGACGAAGGCGGCAAAATCAAGTCAACTGGTGTCAGTAATCCTTCATTCAGAGGGATTTCGGCATTGCGCTCATCTAAACTTAATCCGCACCACAGTCGCAGCACATAAAGCAGGGCACTGTTTAATATGGCTTGATTGGCGTTCAGGTTGTGGGGATGCGTGGGCGACGTGCCACTGAAGTCCACCCGAATGCGCTGCGCTTCAATCCTGATCTGAACGCGAATCAAATGTCCATCGTCCAGGGCTTCTTCTGCCGAGAACTGTTGGCCTTCCAGCGGCTTTAGCACGCTTTGCAACGCCTGCATAGCCGTCTGCTTGATGCGTTGCATAAAATGCCGGACATTCCCCAAACCGTGTTGTTTCACCAAATTCTGCAAGGCCATTTCGCCTGCCCGAAGCGATGCCAGAGCGGCTTCTATATCAGCCCGATTTTCCGCCAGCGCCCGACTTGGATACGGCGCTTCCGTAAAGCGCTTTTCTAGATTCTCCCACAAAAAGACACCTTCCTTAACCACATACTGCGGCTCCAAGACGACACCTTCTTCCACCAGCCGACGCGCATCGGGCGGCATGGAGCCCGGTACCTTTCCACCAATTTCAGCATGGTGCGCCCGGTTGATAACGTAGCCAATCAGTTCGTCCTGATCGGTAAAAACACCGCTCAACAACGTCACATCGGGCAGGTGCGAACCGCCGTATTTGGGATGATTGGTAATAATGACATCGCCGGGACGGAGCGGTAATTTTTCCAACACCAGCCTCGCACAGACGCCTAAACTTCCCAGGTGCACCGGGATGTGCGGCGCATTGACCAGCAATTCGGCATCTGCATCCAGCAAAGCGCACGAGAAATCAAGGCGCTCTTTCACGTTCACTGAAAAGGCCGTTCGCTGCAATTGCGCGCCCATCTCTTCGGCAATCGCCGCAAAACGGCGGGTGAACAGTTCTGTCTGGACAACTTCTGAATCTATGGTCGGTGCCGTTTCTTTGACAGTTTGGCCAGACGATTCATAATGAGCCAGCGCATTTCGGTCGCGACCGATTGTCAGGCTCCAATGAGGTTCCAGGAATACCGAAGACGTATTATTCAACAGCAAGGCTGGGCCAGCGAACGTATCGCCTTCCTGCAATCGCGTCCAGTCATACACCGGATAGTTTCCTTCCTGAAAATGGGGCTCAACTTGTCGCGCAGTGGATCGGTTATTTTCCGGCTTAGCTTCCGAAGCAGTTGTACTGACTACTACCCGTACGCTTTCCACCTCAATGGCACGATCGGCGGGGTAATGGCCGTATAATTGTTGGTAACGAACCCAAAAATCAGCTTCCAGTTGTTGACTAAAAGGCACCTCCACACTCGATTCCTGCCCCTGCAAACGCAGATAAAGGAGCAAAGCAGTTGCCTCGGTTTGGGGTTCCGCCCCTGCTTCCTGCCTCAATTCGTCCGTTGCCTGATCGATAAGTTCCTGTAACGTCTCCTGAGCCAACGGTTCAAAAGCCGTTAGGGGCTGCAAAACCGTGCGGGTTGCCATCCGTTCCAGCCGGGCGTGCCCAATGCCATAGGCGCTCAACAAGCCCCCATCAAACGGAAAAATCAAGCTCGATATTCCCAATAATTGCGCAACGGAGCAACCGTGCAGCCCACCGGCACCGCCAAAAACCAGCAGGGAATAATCTTTCGGATCAAAACCCCTAGCTACCGAAATTTTACGAATGGCTCCCGCCATCGCTTCGTCGGCAATTCGCTCGAAACCACGGAGTAACTGTGCTATATCTGGCGAGGTCTGCGTAGCCGCTTCGATCTGATTTACAATCTTTTCCAAAGCCACTTGCGCTTTTTCGGGAAATACGGGGATGTTAAACTGCGCGGCGTGCAATTTGCCTAGGAGTAAATTCACATCCGTGATGGTTAATGGGCCATTGGCCCCGTAGCAGGCGGGACCAGGCGAAGCCCCAGCACTCTGCGGACCAACGCGCAACTGCACCCCATCGAACCAGCAAACCGAGCCGCCACCCGCCGCCACCGTCTCGATGGACAACGAAGGTAACTGCAATTCGAACGGACCTATTTTAGTTGTAAATCGGTAATCGACCTGCCCATCGTACCGGGCCGAATCGGTACTGGTGCCGCCCATGTCCAGCGTCAGAATGCGCCCGGGAAGCGCAGGTTCAGCGCCATCCGCAACGCTTTTACCAACCCCCTCGGCTACCGCCGCGGAGCCAATAACGCCCCCCGCCGGTCCACTCAGCAGGCTATCTTTCGGGCGAAATAAATCGGCTTTCACTAGACCACCGGCACTAGTCATGACCCGCACTGTCGCGTCAGTCCCTAATTGATCAATCAGATTGCTGAGGTAAGCCCTCAGCACTGGCGTTAGGTAGGCATCAATCACCGTGGTTTGCGTGCGGGGCAGGTAATGCGGCAACGGCGAGAGTTCCGAACCGGTCGATACCACCAAACCCGCTTCCCGCAAGGTTTGGCTCAATGCCTTTTCGTGGGTCGGATTTTTGTACGCATTCATTAGCGAAATCGCCACCGCATGGGGCTCGGATTCCAGCAAACGCTGCTTTAGCTTGTCCATCGTTTCGGGCGTCAGGACGGTCAGCACCTCGCCTTTCGCTCCGATTCGCTCCTCCACTTCCAGCACTTCATCATACAGCACCTCTGCCGCCGGAATAGCCAGTTGAAACAGATTGGGGCGTTGTTGCGTGCCAATGGTCAGTAGATCCTTGAATCCTTTCGTCACCAGCAGCGCCACACGGGCGCCTTTGCGTTCCAGCAGGGCGTTTGTTCCCCGCGTTGTTCCCAGCCGCAATTCCAGAGGCGGAAAAGCTTGGTGCAGAGGCGTCTGCGTTAGCAATCGGGTGGCCAGCACGGGAGCCTCTTCGCCGGTTGAGAGTTCAATCGTGACCGGCAAAGGGGATTCTAAGGTACGGTCTAACATTAAAGTCCCTTCTTTCGATAGTGACACCACCGTTGCTGTTTCGCCCGTCTCGACAATGCGAAGCCCATACCCGTCGAAAATGGGAGCCGTTAGCCAGGGAGCTATTACCCGAAAATCGTCCGTCAGACGGCCCCGCAAAAAACTACTGCTTAAAACTTTGGTTCGGTAAAGGTGTCCGGCAGGGTCCTTCGCCATGCCGTCGGTAAACGTACCGCCCGTGTCAATCCAGATTTGCCACATGCTTTTAGTCGGACAAAACAAGTCTGTTTTCAGTATTCTGTTATTTACGCCCTAAACTCTTTTCCCGAATGGCCTTAAATTCAGAACCGGTTTTCCAGTTGGGGTAGCTGGTTTCGTTGCTCAGCCGATTGCCCACGGCAAACAAAAGGTTCAGGTCTTCGATAACGCCCGACAAATCCCAGGAGGCAGAATATTCGTCCGATGGCGCGTGGTAGTGATTCAGATTATAGGCTTCCAACTGCGATTTCCCCCATTTTTCGCCGTGCTCACGCGAGTCGATCCCCGTTGAAATATACAGCGAAGGCACGCCGACTTTGGCAAAATTGAAATGATCGGAACGGTAATAAGACCCACCCGATGGGTTCAGTTCGGCCCGGGTGTAACGCCCCTGTTTTTTGGCCACGGCTTCAATGTATTCGTCCAGTTCCGACTGGCCCTTACCCACAATCACCACGTCTTTTGTCCGGCCCAGCGGATGGAGGGCGTCGATGTTGATGGTTGCCACGGTTTTGGTCAGCGGAAAAACGGGATGGGTCGCGTAATATTCCGATCCCAGCAAGCCTTGCTCTTCCGCCGTCACGGCTAGAAACACCAGCGAGCGGGACGGTTTCTTTCCTTTCGTAAACGCCTCGGCCAGTTCCAGCAGCGAGGCCGTTCCGGTGGCGTTGTCTACGGCTCCGTTGAAAATAGAGTCGCCTTTTACGGGTTCGCCCTTGCCCAGATGGTCCCAGTGAGCCGTGTAGATGACGTACTCATTTTTACGGTCGGTGCCGGGGAGTAATGCCATTACGTTATGAGATACCGATTTTTTAGTTTCTGTATTGATAGTCAGTGAAGCCGTTATTCCCAGTTTTACGGGTTTAAACCCTTTTTTACCCGCCTCGCGAAACAGCTCGGGTGAAACGCCCGCCAATTGAAACAGTTTTTTGGCGGAATCCTGCGTTAGCCACCCTTCTACTTTGGCGCGTGACTGGTTGTTATCGGCAGTCTGTAGGTAGAGTTTGGATTTGGCGAAGCTTCCCCGCACCACGGCCCAGCCGTAGCTCGCCGCCCGCGATTCGTGGACGATCAAAACGCCAGCGGCCCCCTGCCGGGCGGCCTCTTCGTACTTATACGTCCACCGTCCGTAGTAAGTCATGTTGGTGCCCTTGAACAGGGTGCTATCGACCAAGCCCGGATCGTTGACCATCACCACTACGGTTTTACCTTTTACGTCCAGACCCGCGTAATCATTCCAGCCGTATTCGGGGGCGACAATGCCATAGCCGACAAAAATCACCTCCGAATTGTCGACTTTCACCTGGCTCTGTACGTGCGGCGTTGTCGCCACAAAATCGTCCAGGGAGGTGAGCGAGAGGCTGCCGTTCTTCCCTTTCAGCACCATCGGTCCGGCTGGTTTCGAAGCGATATTGACCATCGGAACATCCTGAAAATAGCTTTTCCCGTTGCCCGGCTGCAAGCCTAGCTTACTAAATTCCGTTTTTAAGTACTGAATGGTTTTTTCCTCGCCAGCCGTGAAGGGACGGCGGCCTTCAAACGCATCCGAAGCCAACGTCTGAACGTGCCGGGTGAGTGCCTTGCCGTTTATGACCAGACTATCGGGTGCCGCAAATCGGTTGGTTTGGGGGGTATGAGCATTCAGAAAAAAGAATCCACTCAGGGCGAGACCTACATAAGGAATTAGTTTACGCATGGCGTACAGGAAAGTGACGATGTGTGAAGTGATAATTAGTTTCAAAGTTATCCAGAAATGGCGAAGTTTGCAGCAAGGACGGGCTTAACGTTTGACCAGACACTGGTCGCTTCGTTACGCCGTAAACAAGAAACCAAAAAATGGCACGCATTCTTACCGGTATTCAAAGCAGTGGACGGCCCCACCTGGGCAACATCCTGGGAGCCATTCGCCCCGCTGTTGAACTTTCAAAACTTCCTGATAACGAATCCTTTTTTTTTATCGCCGATCTGCATTCCCTGACAACCATCAAGGACGGGGCCGCACGTCGCGAATACATCCGGGCCGTAGCCGCCACCTGGCTGGCTTTTGGGCTGGATACCGAAAAAAATACGTTCTGGCGGCAATCGCGGGTGGCCGAACATACCGAGTTGGCGTGGTATCTGAACTGCTTCACGCCCGTTCCGATGCTGAACAATGCCACTTCGTTTAAAGATAAATCGGAAAAATTCGCGTCTTCGGTCAATGCGGGCTTGTTCACCTACCCGGTTTTACAGGCCGCTGACATTTTGCTGTACGACGCCAATATTGTGCCCGTGGGAAAAGACCAGAAGCAACACCTCGAAATGACCCGCGACATTGCCAGCGCGGTGAACAACTTCTGCGGAGAGCCCATTTTTGTGTTGCCCGACGCTCGAATCGACGAAAAGTTGATGACCATTCCGGGTGTTGATGGGCAGAAAATGAGCAAATCGTACAACAATTATGTCGATATTTTCCTGCCTGATAACGAACTGTACAAGGTTATCAAGAAAATAAAGAGCGATTCGACGCCACTGGAAGAGCCCAAAAACCCAGATACAGATGTCACGTATCAGCTGTATTCGCTCCTGGCCACCGACGCCCAGTTGGACGAGATGCGGCAAAATTACCTGCGCGGCAACTACGGGTATGGGCATGCTAAAAAAGCACTTTATGAGTTAATTGTGGAGATTTTTGCGGAGCCGCGTCGAGTCTTCAACTATTATTTCCTCGAAAATCCAGACGCACTCGAAGCGGAACTGCAACGGGGTGAAGAGAAAGCCCGCGCGGTCGCGTCAAAAACCATTGCGCGGGTTCGGGAGCAATTAGGTTTTAATTAATTACCCAGGCCATCCCGGCGTACCTGTTAACGCTTCTATTTTGTATGCGCGAATCGCTTAATCAACTCGACACCAATCTTTTTCTCTGGCTGAACGGCCTGAACGCTCCCTGGCTGGACCCAATTATGGTGCTTATTACGGCCCGAAATACGTGGATTCCGTTGTATGTGGTCCTGATCGGCTGGACGGTTTATCAGTACCGCCAAAAAGCACTTGGTATCTTGTTGACCATCGTGGCCGCCGTTGCGACGAGTGACCAGATCACCTCGGCGGTGCTGAAACCGTTGACCCTTCGGCTGCGCCCGTGCCACGAAATAGCGTTACAGAAACTGATCAATCCCGTTCTGGAATGCGGCGGAAAATATAGCTTTGCCTCCTCGCACGCGGCCACCTTTTTTGCCCTTGCCATGAGCATGTGGTTGCTTTATGGCAAACGGTACCCGGTTTTTCGCTGGACGTTTCTGGCGGCGGGGCTGGTTAGTTACAGCCGGATTTACGTTGGCGCGCACTATCCGCTGGATGTTTTGGCAGGGACGGGCATTGGGGTTTCCATGGCCATTATCTGCTGGTTGGTTTATCAGAAAGCGGCCAGGCCCGCTTCGCCACGCTAAGTCAAAAATTTAGGTATGTTTCTGATTTTTAAAAGGCTTTTCGTTGGGCTGATTCTTCTTACCTGCTGCTTGTGCTGCCAGGAAACCGACCATCAGCTGAATGGGTGCTGGCGGGTGGACGGGTATGTAGCTAGCTCCACCAGCACCCTTTTGCCAGACGCTACGGCAAAGCAAATAACGGTCTCCCTACGGGGTGGTTTTCTTCGTTTTTATCCCGACCATACGCTAGTTGTCTGGCACCGAAAGTTGGGGTATTCCATCAATCGCTGGGCGTATTCCGTCTCGCAGGACCATTATATTCTTAGCGGTGCTCCTTTCGGGGAGGGATACAGCATCCAACTGCTCGACAAAAGCCCCCAACAAGCAACGTATTCCGTCCTGAACGCGCAAAATCAGGAGTCTGACCTGCTGCTGTCGATGTCGTTAGCTCCCCTCTACGCTTATGAAGACATCGATTTGTTGCACCCATCCCGGAACCAGTGGCGGCAAAAACCACGCGCTCCCGAGAGTGCAATCCAGATCAAAAAGCGGGTCATTGACATGGTTAACTACACCATTGACTATTTCGAGACCAACGAAAAAAAAGGACAAAAGACCTTCGAACCTCCTTTTTTGCAGAATCCCTTTCGATTCTACAGCGGCGGCATTGGCCTTACTTCTGAAAAAGGGCTGCCGGAAGAGTGGGTAGCCACCTTCTATAATCGGGAAGATGCTCTCAAAGCGTATAAACTCCTGGTTGATTCGTTTGACGAAAAAGTTAAATATCCCAAAGGCCTGAAGCGTTACAGCCAGGCCTACTTAGTTGTCCTAAAGGCCGTTAAAGCCAATCTCGACTAAAATAGCTTTCACGAAGGCTTGACTGAGCGAATTGGCGCAACTATTTTTCGGCTGAAAGTTTGCCGCATTGACCCAACTTAACAACAATTTCCGTACCTTTGCGCAAATTTTAGAGTACTAATGGCCTCTCTTAACACGGTTAAAATCTTCTCAGGTAGCCAGTCCCGTTATCTAGCCGAAAAAATTGCCCGCTACTACGGAAAAGATCTGGGTGGATACACCCTGCGTCATTTTGCCGATGGCGAGATGTCACCCAGTTTTGAAGAATCGGTTCGGGGTTGTGACGTCTTTTTGATTCAATCGACCATGCCGCCCGCCGACAATTTGATGGAGTTGCTCCTGATGGTCGACGCGGCTCGCCGGGCTTCAGCGCACTACGTAACGGTGGTTATTCCGTATTTTGGCTATGCCCGCCAGGATCGGAAAGACAAACCACGGGTGGCTATTGCGGCTAAGCTGGTGGCCAATATGCTGGCAGCAGCGGGCGTTAATCGCTTGATGACGATTGACCTGCACGCCGGACAGATCCAGGGCTTTTTCGATTTTCCGGTTGACCATTTGGAGGGCACGTCGGTCTTTGTACCGTACATCCAAAGCCTCCAGCTCGACAACCTGGTAATTGCCTCGCCGGACGTTGGTGGAGCGGCCAGAGCGCGTAATTTCGCCAAGTATTTCAACGCCGAAATCGTCCTTTGCGATAAACACCGTAAGCGGGCGAATGAAATTGCCTCGATGCAGGTGATCGGGGATGTTGAAGGTGCCAATGTTGTGCTGATCGATGACTTGATCGATACGGGGGGCACCTTGTGCAAGGCGGCCCAGATTATCCTGGACCGGGGAGCCAAGTCCGTTCGGGCGGTTTGTACGCACCCGGTTATGTCGGGAGCCGCTCACGAAAATATTTACAATTCTGTGCTGGAAGAACTGGTTGTTTCGGATACCATTCCGATGCGCCAGCCCAACGACAAAATTCGGGTGCTGACCGTGGCTGAATTATTCGCCAAAGCCATTGGCCGTATCCGTGACCACGAATCTATTAGTTCACTGTTCATAAATAATCAGTGAGTCCATCATCCGATTCACTAGTTTGTCATTATTAAATTCTAAAAAAATGAAAAAACACGAGATTGTAGGGTATAAAAGAGCGAATCTCGGTCGCAGTGAGTCAGCAACTCTGCGCGCCGAGGGTTACATCCCATCTGTGCTTTACGGAAACGGCGAGCAAGTCCATTTCTATGCACCAACCATTCTGTTCCGTCAATTACTGAGTACGCCTGATGCTTACGAAGTAACACTGAACATTGAAGGCGATGAGTACAAAGCGATTCTTCAGGAAACTCAATTCCACCCGGTTAGCGACATGCTGTTGCATGCCGATTTCCTGCAAATCGTTGACGGTAAACCATTGAAAATCAACGTCCCTGTTCGTTTCGTTGGCGTAGCTCCAGGGGTACAAAAAGGGGGTAAACTGATTCAGAAAATTCGTAAGCTGAAACTGAAAGGTGCAGCCGAGAACATCCCTGATTACGTTGATGTTGATATTACAAACCTGGATCTGGGTAAAACCATTAAAGTAGGTCAGGTTACAGTTGAAGGAGTTGATATTTTGGATAGCCCATCAAACCCGATTGCGTCTATCGAAATTCCACGCTCTATGCGGGGCAAATAAGCCTTGCAGTATTCCTTTGGCTAATAGATTATACAAAACGAGCCAGCCCATTGGGCTGGCTCGTTTGCTTTATAGTACTTGGTTTATTTATGGGTAACTTCAGCTTTTGCCGACATCCCTGCCTGATTGACCACGGCGACTTTTTCCGTCTTGGGACGGTGTTTAGCGCCTACTTCGGTCGACTCTACGGCGATATGCGGGGCAATCACTAAAGACACAATAGACATGAGCTTGATCAAAATGTTCATGGATGGCCCGGATGTGTCTTTGAACGGATCACCAACCGTATCACCCGTTACGGACGCTTTGTGCGGTTCTGATTTTTTGTAATAAATCTGCCCGTTGATCTCAACGCCTTTCTCAAACGACTTCTTGGCGTTATCCCAGGCCCCACCAGCGTTGTTCTGGAAAATCCCCATCAGTACGCCCGAGACCGTCACCCCTGCTAACAGGCCACCGAGCACTTCTGGCCCAAACAGAAAACCAACCAGCACGGGTACCACCAACGCAATGGCTCCCGGCAGTACCATTTCCCGAATGGATGCCTGGGTGGAAATAGCTACGCACTTTTCGTATTCCGGTTTTGCCGTTCCTTCCAGAATTCCCGGAATTTCACGGAATTGCCGACGCACCTCCTCTACCATTTTCATGGCGGCCCGCCCCACGGCAGCAATGGCCAGCGACGAGAAAATAAAAGGAATCATCCCCCCAACAAATAAACCGGACAACACATCAGCTTTGTAAATATCAATGGCCGTGATGCCCGAAATGCCGACAAAAGCCGCAAACAAGGCCAGGGAAGTCAGTGCGGCAGAAGCAATGGCAAACCCTTTTCCGGTCGCTGCGGTCGTGTTGCCGACCGCATCAAGAATGTCGGTGCGTCCCCGGACTTCTTCCGGCAGGTGGCTCATTTCGGCAATTCCTCCCGCATTGTCTGCAATCGGACCAAATGCGTCAATGGCTAACTGCATCGCTGTGGTGGCCATCATTCCGGCGGCTGAAATAGCCACCCCATACAGGCCAGCAAATTTATAGGAAACAAAAATTCCCGTTGCCAGCACCAGAATCGGCAATACTGTGGATTCCATACCGACGGCCAGACCGCCAATAATGTTTGTCGCGTGACCCGTGGACGATTGCCGGATGATGGACAAGACCGGACGGCGCCCCATGGAAGTATAATATTCCGTAATGACCGACATTAAGGCGCCAACGACCAGACCGGTTACAATGGCGTAAAAAACATCTATGCGTTCAAACTCAACGCCCCGAATCTCGAACGTCCCTACGGGCAGCATGGCGTTTACCAGGAAATAGCAGGCAATAAGCGTCATGACAATAGAGCCCCAGTTACCTAAATTCAAGGCCCCCTGTACGTTGCCATTGTCATCTTTCACCCGCACTAAATAGGTCGCCAGAATAGAGAAAATCAGCCCTAATCCAGCAATAACCATGGGCAACACAATGGGCGCATGGCCAATGATGTCGGAGTCTCCCGCCGGAATGATAATCTCCCGACCCAGGACCATGGTTGCCAAAATCGTGGCTACGTAAGACCCGAACAAGTCAGCACCCATACCAGCAACGTCACCCACGTTATCCCCTACGTTATCCGCAATGGTAGCCGGGTTGCGTGGATCGTCTTCCGGGATTCCGGCTTCCACTTTCCCCACCAGATCGGCCCCCACATCGGCCGCTTTCGTATAAATTCCTCCGCCAACGCGGGCAAAAAGTGCAATGGATTCGGCACCCAGCGAAAAGCCCGCCAGCACTTCCAGCGCCTTTTCCATAGGAACTCCGTTAACCGGCAGCAGCCCATCGACTTCGCCCTGCCCGGCCACGTACATATTGTAGAAAAGAATAAAAAGTAAACTCAAACCTAAAACGGCTAATCCAGCAACGCCAATGCCCATTACGGAACCGCCTGTAAAGGATACGTCCAGGGCCCGGGTCAGGCTCGTTCGCGCCGCATGGGCTGTCCGAACGTTTGCTTTGGTAGCAATTTTCATTCCGATATAGCCAGCTAGGGCGGAGATAAAGGCACCAATGGCAAAAGCCACGCCGATAACCCAATCAGAATTTTCGACCAGGGTTCCGGAATAGCCCAACAACACGGCAACTACCAGACCAAAAACAATCAGCACACGCCATTCGGCTTTTAGGAAGGCAATGGCCCCGTCGGCAATGTATGTCGAAATTTCCTGCATGCGCGCGTCACCTGCTTCCTGTCGCGAAACCCACCGAAATTTAGTATACATCACCACCAGACCCACTAAGCCCAAGAGGGGAACAAGGTAAAGACTATTATCCATGTGTAAATTAAAAGGTTAAGTTGGAACGTGAACGCTCAAAGATAGACGTTGCCTCTTAAAAACAAAGCGCACCGAATAGCTTAATTGAAATTTTTTATCAATAAGATTATATTTTAAAATAGGTTGTAATTAACTTCTTATGTTCCCCCAGATTTCTCCCAAACAGTTACCCGAAAGTGAGGTTGCTTAGCTATTTTTGCTTACTGGCTACAGCTCGCTTTTCACTTTTCAAGATGAATAAAATCGCTTTTTATACCTTCCTATTGGTTATCGGGACGTCCTTCACGGGGCACGCTCAATCGGCTAAACCACCGCATCCGGGACAAATTCTCCAAAATTTAAAGAAGTTGAATGTAGTCGGAACGGCGCTCTATGTAGCCGCCCACCCAGACGATGAAAACACCCTGATGCTGACCTATCTGGCTAACGAGCGGAAAGTCCGCACGGCTTATCTGGCCTTAACGCGCGGGGATGGCGGCCAAAACCTAATTGGCACCGAACAAGGGGTTGAGATTGGGCTGATTCGCACGCAGGAATTGCTGGCCGCCCGGCGGATTGATGGTCCTGAGCAGGCTTTCAGCCGCGCCATCGATTTTGGCTTTTCCAAGTCAACCGACGAAGCGGTTCGGACCTGGGGGCAGGATAAAATTCTGGCCGATGTGGTCTGGATGATTCGGAAATACCAACCCGACGTGATCATTACCCGCTTTCCGCCCGATGCGCGCGCCGGTCACGGTCACCATAGCGCTTCGGGTTATCTGGCCGAAGAAGCTTTCAAGATTTCAGGCGACGCCACCAAATTCCCGGAACAGCTCGCTTTTGTGAAGCCTTGGAAAGCCAAACGCATCTTCTGGAACGTATTCATTCCCAATGCCTTCGGCAGCAACAAGCGTCCCGACGAAGCGGGAAATATGCTGAGCGTTGAAACCCAGCTTTATAATTCTTTGCTAGGAAAATCATACGGAGAACTAGCCGCCGAAAGCCGAACCCAGCACAAAAGCCAGGGCTTCGGTTCTGCCGCCAATCGCGGGGAGCGCATAGATTACCTGTTGCAGAAAAATGGCGATTTAGCGGCGCAAGACCCATTCGACGGTGTTGATCTGAGCTGGAAGCGCGTGCCGGGCAGCAACCGCGTTCAGGAACTGGTTAACCAGGCCATTGGGACCTTCAAACCTGAAAATCCGGCGGCTTCGGTTCCAACCTTGGTGACGCTCTACCGCGAACTGCAAAAAATAGGGACGGCTAACCCGTACGTAGTGCTAAAGAAAAGCGAAGTGGAACAACTGATTCAGCAGTGTCTGGGCTTGTGGTTTGAAGCCAATCCGACGGATTATGCGGCCGCTCCCGGCGAAGGATTGCGCGTCAACCTCAGTGCCGTTAGCCGGTCGTCAGGCGTTCCGGTGCGGTGGACGCACTTGAAACTTCCGCAGGTTGGCAAAGACACTAGCTTAAACCTAGCGCTGAAAGCCAATGATTTACAACTTGTTCCTGTTAGCGTTACAATTCCAAAATCGCAAAAAATAACGCAGCCTTACTGGCTGGCTAAACCCATTCAGAAAGGGTTCTTCCAGGTGGATGACCAGCAACTGATTGGCTTACCAGAAAATCCACCTGCTGAAACAGCCGAGTTTACGTTCGAAATTGATGGGGAGGCATTTACGTTTACGCGGCCCTGGAGCCACAAAGTTGTTGATCCAGTCGACGGAGAAGTCTACCGTCCCTTTGAGATTCGTCCGGAAGTGACGGCCAACTTGGCGGAGAAGGTATACGTTTTTGCGGATAACCAGCCCAAAACAGTAGAGATCATCCTGAAAGCCAACCGAACCGCCGTTTCAGGTTCCATGACTCTGGAGGTTCCGGCGGGTTGGCGGGTAGAACCGACCTCCGTGCCTTTTTCAATTCAGGATAAATACCAGGAAACCCGCGCGATGGTCAAGGTTTATCCTGCGGCGGCGGCTAGCGAAGGCACTATTCGCGCCGTATTAAAAACCAGCAACGGTACATTTTCGACCGCTATTCGAACCATCTCATACAAACACATTCCGGCACAGACGTACTTCCCTCCTGCTGAGGCTCGACTGGTTAAACTAGACGTAAAAGTAACCGCGAAACAGATTGGCTACATCATGGGGGCGGGCGATGAAGTACCGATTGCGCTCCGGCAAATGGGTTGCACCGTGACTTTGCTGGGACCTAATGATCTGGCCAAAGACCTGAGCCAATACGATGCAATTGTGGTGGGTATTCGGGCGTACAATACCGAAGAATGGTTGCGCAATTACCAAGCTCGGCTGATGGATTATGTCAAAGAAGGCGGCACCGCCATTGTGCAATATGTCACTCCCGGCGTACGGACACCCATGGGACCTTATCCTTTCAAAATTGACCGGGATCGGGTGACCGAAGAAGACGCGAAAATGACTTTTCTGAATCCCCAGCATCCTTTGTTGAATACGCCCAATAAAATCACCCAGAATGATTTTACCGGCTGGGTTCAGGAGCGAGGACTTTATTTCGCCGTGGATTGGGACAAAGCTTACGAGCCAGTTTTTTCGGCGAATGACACGGGAGAAGCGCCTAAACAAGGCAGTTTAATTTACGCGAAGTATGGCAAAGGTCACTTTATGTATACAGGTCTGGTTTTCTTCCGCGAGTTACCGGCGGGCGTTCCGGGCGCGTATCGGCTCTTCGCCAATATGATTTCAATTGGAAAACAATAACCTAATCTATATACGCATCTCAACTGCGGCTTCATTATGAAAAATAAACCCGTCACTAACGGGCAATTAACGGCGCAGACCCTTGATTTCATGCGCGATCTGGCTCAAAACAACAACCGGGAATGGTTTGCGGCAAATCGTCCTCGATACGACGCGCTCAAAGCAGAGTTTGAGCAGTTTGTTGGCCAATTGCTGCGGGGTATTGAAACCTTTCAGCCGCTCCCGAATACGGAAATAAAAGACTGCATTTTTCGCATTAACCGCGATATACGCTTTTCCAAAGATAAGGCTCCGTACAAACGGCATCTGGCCGCTGCGGTGGGGCCAGGCGGTCGCCATTCTGGCCGAATCGACTATTACCTGCACATTCAGCCCGGTAATGAATCGTTCCTGGGTGCGGGTATGTGGCAACCCACGCCTCCCCAACTGGCGAAGTTTCGGCAAGAAATTGATTACAATGTCGATGAGTTGAAAAGCATTATTGAAGCGCCAAAATTCAAGGACTATTATCCAGAAATATCGGGGGAAAAGATGAAAACCAGCCCCAAAGGCTATTCAGCTGACCACCCGGAAATTGAGTTACTGCGCCGGAAAGAGCTTTTTTTCATGCATCGCTATACGGACAAGGAAGTTCTGAAACCGGGCTTCGTCGATGAGGTGGTGCAAGGTTGTCTGCTCATTAAACCCTACTGCGATTACCTCAACTACCTGTTTTTTGAGGAGCAGGAAGAACGTTTTGAGTTGTAAGACTAGGGCCGTTCTGTATCGCGGAGCAGAAAATAAAAGGCCAGCAGGTGCAGCAACTGAATGTTCACCGCTGCCCACTCTTCACGAAGCGCCGAGCCAAAAATAAGGGCTGACATGGTTATTCCACCCAAGATGGCGCCCCAGTTCAGGAATCGTCCGCCCATGAAGAGCAAAATGCCAATGGTTAGCTCCACAAAAGGCAGGGTTAAACCAAATAAGCGCACTACCAGGTCTGGCAAAATGGTCGCCGAAAAATCGGCGACCATTTTATCGGCAAATTTACTGAGCTTCGGCAACCTGACCAGCCCGTGCATACCCAGGTCAATTCCTAGTCCTAACCGCAGCAATAAGGTTGCCGCTCCTTTGTTTTCGCCGTAATAGTTTCGGTAATTCATGTCAATTAGTGCTTTTTAACACTCTGTTTACCAGAGTGATTTATTCACTACCATTTCACGGCTACCCGCACACCCCCGGTAAAATTCCGACGTGGTGATGCATTGTAATAACGTCCGCCGAACGCATTCAAATCATAGCCTGTAACATAGGTTTCGTCCAGCAGGTTGTCACCGCTAACAAACGCATCCAGTGTCCAGCGTCTGGCAATCATTTTCCGAAACCCAACGGTTGTATTCAGCAAACGGGCTACCGAGGAATTAATGGTATTGGCATCATTCAGTGGAAAACGATCAATAAACTGGTGCGTCAGGTGAGCATAAAAGCCCGGGCGGGTTTCCAGATCGAATCCGCTAACTGCCACGACGGGAGGCACGCCCGTTACGCGATTGCCCGAAACGTCGGCGCTGCCCTGCTGATAATCCCGAAAATGATAATTGGCCAGCGTTACATTGTTCCAAAGGCGCGCTAACCGAAACCAGTTGTTTTGTTCAGGAAGCACAAAATCGTAGGCCAACTGCGTTTCCAGGCCATACTGATCTACTCGCCCGGCATTGACGAAATACTCCGCTCCGTTTTCAATTGTCCGGCGCGTGATGCTTTGCCGAAGCTGAAACCGATACGCTGCCAGCTCAAAACGAAACCGCCGCGCCAGTTGGCCCCGCAAACCAAACTCTGTATTTAGGCCTTTTTCGGGCTCCAGCGTCGTATTGAATGTCTGTTCAGAAGGACGAATTTCGGCGACCGTTGGAGCTGAATAACCCGTACTCAGGCTTCCGAAGACAGAAATCTGGTCACTCAGTTTTTTCAACAGCGCCACCCGAGGCAACCAAACCGGCTGAAAAAAACGCGTTTGCGCCCTAACGGGTTGGGTTGAAAAACGCGTAAACCGATAAGAAACTTCATTCCGACTTAAGCCTAGCGTGGCAATAAAGCCGAAGGGCAGCTCTGTTTCGGTTTGTGCAAAAATCACCGACTGGGAAGACCGAAGTTCATCGTCGTTTTGCAACGTGTCCGGCTGGCCCGCCCGATTGCCGTAGTTGCGGGTAACGGTGAAATTGTACTGTAATTCTGCCCCAACCGTAAAAACTGTTGGTAAGAAATCCCGGCTAAGCTGAATGCGCGTGGTTGTTCGGCCTCCGCCCCCTAAATCGGCGCGTCGTTCGTAGTTTGTAATGAACGGGTTCTGAAAATCCACCAGAGAGCCGTACAAAACCGTTGTGTTTTGAATTCGTTCGTTCCAGCGATAGGTATGAGAAAAACCCAAGTAGCCCGTTTTCTGGTAAATCGCCGCCCGCTGCTCGGCACTTCCGGGCGCAACCGGCGTGGCAGGCCTGGCCTGGCGGGGATTAGCCCGGTATTGGGCTTCGTTCAACCCGCCGGGGGTTTGGTAATACAGGTTCGAATATAACCCTAGTACGGAAATGGTCTGCTTCGGATTTACCTGAAATGTAGTCATCAGGTTGACGTTATCGTGCGTCATTTCGCTGTGCTGGCGATACCCGTTGGACTGCAAATGATTGTAGTTAAGCGACATTGCCGCCGACTCTTTACCCGTCTGAACGGTCATCTGATTTCCAAACAGGCCATACGACCCGACCAGGCTCCCCACCTGGGCCCGGCTTTCGCCCGCTGGAACTGACAACCCGCTCAACAAAACGGTCCCGCCCGTCCCGGCTCCGTATAAACTTCCCGAGGGGCCTTTGATAACTTCCACCCGACCCAGCGAGCGCACGTCTACCGCGTTCAGGTAGGTGTTTCCGCCCGCATCTGTTAGCGGCAGGTCGTTCCAGTAAATTTTAACGTTACGCACTCCGAAAGGCGAGCGCAACGTGCTTCCCCGAATCGATAAACGGTAACTTCCCGGTGACCGTTCTTCCATACGCACTCCCGGAATTGTATTCATGGCGGGAACGAGCGTGGGCGTTCCGGCAAAACGCTGCTGCAAATCCCGCCGCGACAGCAAACTCACGGGCGCCGCCGTTTCTAACAGACGCCGATTGGATTCATAGCCGCGCACCGTTACCTCATTTAGCCGTATGGTATCCGTTTCTAAAGTGCTTAGTTCTGCCTGCTGGGCGAATAGCAGGGAAGGAGAAAAAACGAGCAGATAATGTACTGGTTTAAATTGCATAAAAAGGAATTTCTTAGCCGTAAAGGTAGCTATTGCTATCCTGGCAAAATGCCTACAGGATAGGTTGTGCATAGCTGCTGAGACTAACTATAACCAAACCTTTTGCGTTTTGATTTGTTCCGTAGATAAGAGTTATCAAAAACGAAACGTTATGGATAAGTTACAAAAATTTGAGCTGATGAATAAAATCGCTCGGGAATTAGAAGATCTACAAAACAGTCAGACAGCGCTGATTACAAAAATCAGCCAGATTGAAGTAGATAACATGAACGGGCTGAATGACTCTTATCTCGAGAAAAACCTGGATGATATCCATTCAAAAATTGCCGCAAATGTTGATTCTGTCAATGAGATTTTTACTCACTTTGAACAACAACGGGATGAGTACGGCGAGAAAAACCGTTCGGCCATCGAAGCTGCTGAGGCTGCCGCTCTCGTTAACCAAAGCTCGAGCTAGTATATAGTTAAATTACTGAAGCCCACTGTGTTTTCACGGTGGGCTTTTTTATGTAGACGCGAGTCAACTTATTTAGTTGTAGGGGTTCCGCAGCGTTTACTGACGGCATCGGCCGTTGCGCGGCCCCAATGCGGTGCTAGTGTATTTTTCGCGGCATCTGCTTCCTTGAAAAGCTGTAATGATTGAGCGATCAATTGACAACCCAATCCCTTATCACCGCCAAATTGCGCTGGAGTATTAATTTTTATCTGAGCCAATACGAGACTCGTGCGAGGATTTTTCGGATTAATTTTCGCTGCTTTTTGCAAATAATCAGCGGCCAGCTCTGAATAGTATATGCCCCGGCTCATAAAATCGACATTGATCCGAGCCAGAGCGGCCATAGCACGCACAACAAGCGTTTCCGATTGGTCGCCTTGCAGCGAATCCACCTTTAGGGCATAAGCATCAGCCTTGTCGGCCCACTGATCAATTTTCGCTTCATCCCGATAACTCGCCTGGGCAGCGCACAAACTGGCGTAATAGTAAGGTAACCACTGGTTTTTCTCAACCATTGCCACACGTTCAAAGCTATTGAATAAGGTTACAAAAGATTGCCCGGTTTTCGCGGTGTCAAATTGGGCGACGTTCGTTTCCATGATTTTCTGGTACTTATCGCTTTGACCAAAAACGATTTGGATAGACATTACAAAGAAGAGAGGAAGAATTGATAGGGCTTTCATGCTTTTAATTGGTTAATAAAGTTGATTTGTTATTCATTTACAGATGTCTTTTGTTGTGCTCCTGCCGAAGCTGGAAATAAATTCCGGGCATTCTGTGGCCTGACAGACAGGAGAATCAGAAAGCTGAGGGGGTAAAATACAGTGTGTGTCATGGTGCCAACCGATTGTTATTTACGAATCGTTGACCCAATATTCGGAAGGTCTTTTACGCTTTACAAATACCTGGGATGGTTAACACCGAAAAGGGACAAAAAGGCTATTTTTGGGATGAAAACGCACTTTTGGGATAAACGGGAAGGTTTATTTAGGGCTTTAATACGTACCAGTAAGTTCTGGAAAGGATAACTTATCTTTGATAATTCAGGAAGGAATCAACCATTATTTTGCATGAAGACTGAAGCCATTATTCGACAACTCGAAAATCTAAAGCCCGCTCTAACCTCTCACCAGATCGGGCAAAAAACCGTACTTGTTACCCATGAACAGTGTGAGTCACCTCTGATGCAGGCCGCTGTGGGCACGTTAACCAAAGGCGAGGCAATTGAAGCCCACGCCCACGAGACGATGGAGGAATTTTACTTTTTTGAAGAAGGAGATGTTCTATTCACTATTGCCGGGCAGCAGCATAAGTGTGTAGCGGGCACTTTTGTTAAAGTGCCCGCTCGTGTAACTCATGATTTATTAGCCCAAGACGATTCGCGCTTTATTTACTGGGGAGTCGCTCTGGGATAACGATTTATATTACCCAGACGCTGTTTTCTAAAGCGCTGAAGTATAGCACTTACCCGGTGTCTTTTCTGAAGGAGTTTGCGAAAATGAATGACTCCTTCTTTCCAGTAGAACTTTTGAACTGCTCGTTTTAATTCTGGGATAATCCAGACGCACCAAAGCACAACAAGCACTGCCGTAATTATATATAAGATGGTCGTAATCATAATTCAGGTTGGGAATTAGCGGCTCCCTTGTACTATAAACTAAGTATCTTGCCTGAAGTTTAAGTTTTACGTCTTTTTGGCCGATTTTTTGCTAAGCCTATTTTAGCTTAACCAAACTAAAAACCGACACTTGGTTAAGCATCGGTTTTGCAATAAATTTCAGTTCGACAGGTTAGTAACCAATTGTGAAACGTTGGCGGATGTGCGCTGGCTTTTCTACCTCATCCAACAGAGCGACCGATAAATCCTCGGCGGAAATATTGCTTTTTCCTTCTTCATCAAAAATAGGCTGATTGCTTCCTACTTTGTATTTGCCGCTGCGTTCGCCGGGATAAAGGTTGATGGCTGGGCTTAAGAAAGTCCAATCCAGGTCTTCTTCCTGCTTGAGAACGTTCAGGTAATCCCGGGCGGCAGTAGCACCCGCCTTCCATTCTGCCGGGAATTGCGGGGTATCCACCAATTGCACTCCCGGTGCAGCTTCCAAACTACCGGCCCCGCCGACAACCAGCAACCGATTTACGCCTGCTTTTTTGGTGGCCTCCTGAATGGCTTTCGAGCCCGCCAGAAAATCCTCATACAAGGTTGGGCTGTCCCACCCCGCGTTAAACGAACTGATTACCACGTCGTGACCGGCCAGCAACTCGGCCAACCCTTCTACTTCGTTGACATCGGCCTGCTTGGTGGTTAAAGCGGCATTTTGTACCGTTATTTTCTCTGGATTACGGGCAATGGCCGTTACGTCATGCCCCCGCTCCAGGGCTTCCGTTACCAGCCGACTTCCAACAAATCCCGATGCTCCAATAATGGCTATTTTCATGATCCTGTTTATTTAAGGTATATAATTGGTTTTACTTTTATAATACACAAAACTGGAAGGTAAATTATTACAGTTACAGGTAAAAAAAATTAAGCAAATTGCTTTTCGAAATCGGCTAAAGTCACCTTCCCCAATTTGTGCAGAATGGCGTTTTCGGCTTCTTCATACATGCGGTCAAGATGCGAGTTAATCTGGCGTCCTACCGGACAGGCAGGATTTGGGGTATTCTTCGTTTGGGCCAGAAACGCCGACTGCCGAACGGCTTTGTACACATCCGACAAGTGAATGAGTTGCGCTGGTTTGGCCAACGTACTGCCTCCGTTCTTCCCTTCTTTGCTGATTACTAGTCCATGCTTACGCAGGTTACTTAACTCCTTCCGCACCAGCACCGGATTAATGTTGATGCTGCCCGCCAGGTATTCCGACGACAATAGCTCCTCTCCCGCGCCTGCTAAAAGCGTTAAAATGTGAATGGCGGTCGAGAAGCGTGCATTACCCATACTGTAACATAATTTATTACAGTACAAAGGTAAATGGTTTTAATTAACTAACAACAGGTAAGCCGAAATTTTGCCAATTTTTTCCCAGATGGCGTTAGGATAACTGCTTTATCCGGGCATCAAATGCATTGAGATAAGAAGAAGAAACGGGTATTTCCCGCGCCGAACCACTAAGGGTAAGCTGGTAACCCCGGACGTTGCCTTCTACTTCGTCCACCGCTTTCAGATTGACAATAAAGGACTGGTCGCAACGCAGAAACTGCGGGTGCTGGTTCAAAGCGACTTCCAGCTCTTTTAAAGTGTTATGCAAAACCGTTTTTTGCGGAAACATCATATTCAGCCAGTGCACTTCGACCTGATTGTCTACCGATTCGAGGTAAATCAACTGGTTAGGTAATAAATTCAAGCTCTCTTCCCCATTTTGGGACCTTAAGGAAACTACTTCCGGCATCTCGGTAACCGACTGGGGCTGGTGCAACCGGTCTAGTTGCTGGTTGGCTGTTTGGGCGTTTGCCTCGTTTCGTTTCAACCGGCGACGCTTAATTATTAGCAAACCCAGCGTAATCGGCAAGGCCCCCATCAGTATGATTTGTGCAAACATGACCCAAAAAGGCGATAGTGAATACTCGGCTAACCCCAACAACAACTGATTCAAACCGGTGATGCAGAACGCCACAAAAAGCGTATGCAAAATGTGTTTCCCGACGGTCCAGCGTTCTTCGTCGTAGGTGGCTGGCAGCATTTTAGGCATACCCCAATTGGCTGGCAGCAAGGAGAAAAAAGAACCCAAAGCAAACAGCGCAGCCATAAGCAAGGGCTGGGCCTGATTCATCCCATGGTTAATAATAAATAAAACGAAGGCTATATAAATGCTCGCCTGAAGCGAAAACATTAGACTTCCTTTCCAGCTAAAATTCTCCACAATGGGGTCGTTCAGCCCTTTCTTTACTCTTTTTATTATACCTGCTCCGGCCATACCGACAAAGATACAAAGCCGCGTGATGTGCGAAGCAGACAAAATAAGAAAGCCCAGTCTCATAAGGAGAACCGGGCTTTGCAGGCATGAAATTCAGGTTATTTATTGCTTCACTATTTTTCGACTTATGGTCCCTTTCTGCGTTCTGATCGTCAGGATGTACAGCCCTGGCGTTAACTGACTGGTATCCAAAATGGTCTGGCTGCTGGGCGACGACAGATTCTGCTGGATTGCCGGCTGGCCTGAACTAGTCAGGAGCGTGACTCCTTCGAGAGGCTCGTTGGTTGGTACTTCAACGGTAAGCGTCGTCTTCACTGGATTCGGGTACAACTTCACCGCATCGACCCAGGTAGGTTCTAAAGCCGTAATAGCCGTTACCGTAAAGGTCTGCACAACGGGCGTAGCCGCGGCATATTGCTCATTACCAGCCTGGCTTGCCCGAATGCTTACTTCGCCCGCCCCCGTTATAGTCAGTTGATTCCCCGACACCTTGGCCGGCCCTGATACTACCGCAAAGGTGACCGCCAGTTTCGACGAGGCAGTGGCAATTAATCGGAATGGTTGGTCGCCCATGCGCTTGTTGTCAATTGGGTTAAACGTAATGGTTTGCGCCGTTTTGGCTGGCGTCTGCTGCGTCCGGTTACCCGCTGCGTAAAACACGCCCCACTTGGCATCCGAATAAAGCGCTTCGGGATTTGTTTTAGGTGTTAGTTTATCAGCCTCAAGCCCGATGACGGCCACTAGCTCTTTATCCTCCGTACTCAGCGTATTGAATAGCAGCATGTTATCCATCTTTGAATAGCTAGGAAAACCCAACGTATTGTTTTCGTAGATGATACTAAACGTTCCCTTGCTGCGATCATACGAAAATACATAATCGCGTTTGTCGATCTCGTGCGTATAATCAAACGCAATGATATTGGGCGAGTTTTTCGAAAAGGACGGATTCCCAATGCCCTCGCCTTTCTCGAAGCCCGTGAATAGTTTTCCAATCTGGCCATTGCCAAATGTTTGCTTGGCGGCATCCCAAACCCGAACTACACCCACATCCCAGTAGTCGATGGCAGCGCCATCCGCCCCATCCACGGTATTGTACGCATCGTAAATGATGAACTCTCCGGACGGATCCCACTCAAAGGAATCGGCATACTGCACCTCCCCAATGGTTACGCCTTCCGTCGATGTTGGGTTGAACAGGGTGAATTTCTTCCAGGTCCGCAGGTCATAGCTATAGACCCAAATCGATTTGTCTTTTTCTTTCGTGAGCGCAGCCAGCTTTTTACCGTCTCTTGAAATAGCCACATTATCCCAAATGGTCTCCTCCGAAACCACCTCGACTTGCGGGCTTCCGGTTAGCGACACCCGACGAATTCGTCCGTCTGGCAACACGTAGAAGGCAAATTTACCATCATCCGTTATGCTTGGGCGGTGTTTCAGGGCCACGCCAACTTTAGGCTCAAACTTGTCGGTGTTGAACGGGACACTATACAACTTCTGGTCGCCCGTGCTATAGACCAGAATCATGTCCTGGCCATCGTTGGCAGGTAGATCTTTCGTTGGTTCTTGTGGTTTGGTATTTTCCAGAATTCCCACGGCATCGAAGGCTTCTTTGGCCGCCTTGACCTCATTGCTCTTTTCTCCGAACAGATCGCTGGTCGAGCGAATCACCGCCAGACGTAAATCCACAAACTGCGATTTAGGCGTTAAGTAGGTAGTCAGCGCCCGGTAGTACACTTTCTCAGCCTTGTCTTTCCCGACGCTCGCGTTGGTAGCAAAGAGGTAAAACGCATAGTTCGGAATTCCGCTATTGTAATGCACACCACCGTTATCTTCCTCTGTTGTGATGTATTGCGCCATGGTTTTGGGCTGATAACCCCGATCTTTTGTACCGCCCTGATTGGGATTCGACATGCTGCGAAGCGCACCCGATGGGAAATGCGCGGTCTTAACGACATCATCACCCAGCAGCCAGTCATCGCGGTCGATCATCACGCCAAAAACATCAGCCATTGATTCGTTCATGGCGCCGGACTGACCTTGGTATTCCAGGTTAGCCGTATGCTGCACCACTCCGTGCGTCATTTCGTGGCCTGCCACGTCCAGACTCCCCGCTAACGGTTTATAGTCGTCGCCTCCATTCCCATACGACATGAATTTACCGTTCCAGGTGGCATTGCTCCAGCTTTTCCCGTTTTTATCGGCTACGTTGACGAGGGAGTAAATCGATCCACCCTTCCCGTCCAATGAGTTTCGCTTGTGCGTTTTTTCATAATATTCGTAAGCAAGCGTCATGTTGTAATGCGCCGAAACGGCTTCGGGTTTCCAGTCTTTATTGGTCTTGGACGTAATTTCTTTGATTTTTAAAGCTGTATACTTCGTGTTTTCCGCGTCCAGCGTCTGGATGGCTCCGACCAGTTCTCCCGCTTTTTCGGACGCCGCCGGGTCAAACATGGGCCTTGACAGATCGATCATGTAATACGTGCCGCTCTCCTCATAGGTATTCACGCTCCGACTCACCCCATTCAAATCTTTTCCTGAGGATTTGGCCGCTCCATCCAGAGCGGCTACGTCCACATTAGTTTCATTTAGTGTGGCCTCGGATGCGATAACTCTATTCAGCACGCAGGTACTGTTATGTTTGTCCAGAATGGCCCCGGTCTGGGCATCGATCTTGTACTCCCAGCGCTCTGCCATCGTAGGCCGAACGGTTAACCGATAAGCCAGCACCATTTTATCCCCAACCGAATACAGACACAGGTCGCCTTCTGTTGTTTTCAGGCCAAATATGTTCTTCCCGAATGGTTGCACCACATAGTCTCTGCCAATATCCTGCAAGGCCCGGTCGGCGGCTTCCTTCATCGTCAGTCGCGCCTTGGTTGGCACGCTCTTAGGCGTCCGAAACTGGCCATTCAGCAGCGTCACGACTCCGTTATTCAGGTGGGCAATCAACTCACTCCCGTGCACGGGAATTCCCTGATAAACCTGCGCCATCCGAACGTGGGTTTGCCCCAACGCATCGGTTTCGGTGCGGGTGATTTTTAACTGCTCGTCGGGGTTATCCATTTTGAGCACCCCTTTAATTTGCCCCAGAAATTGAAAGACGGAAGCATTCACACTGAGGCGGGCACCCTTGTCGACGGGGCGGATGGGCGACTTATTTTCGATGTAGACGGGCAACTGCGTTGCTTTATCGCGCACAATTCGCAACCGCAAAGGCTGCGGATTCGCCAGCGACGTAGCTCCTTTGAAAAAGCTCATGTCGCTGCGTTCCTGCGTCGGAACCGCTACTTCTTCCGCCTTCAGACGCTGCGCCAGACCCGTACTCGGAGCCAGCGTTTTTTTCTTGCTCTCAAAACTGGCCCTTGGCTGTTGGGCAACAGCACCCAGTGTACAGCCCAGTAAGAGGGTACATAAAAGTGGTTTCATGATGTAGATGTATTTGTTGTTGTTTGTTTACTATCTCGACTCGTTCAACGGGTCAATTGGGGTTAATCCGTTTCATCAGCGCTTCGTGCAGTTGTTGGTAGCCTTCCGGTGGGATTCGGTCATTTCCCCAGGTGACGGTATAGACCTCCGCGCCTTTTTTCCAGCGCACAAACTCGTATGTGTTGCCGGGTTCCTTGAATTTGGTTTCCTTGATGCGGCAGGTCGTTTCCAGCTTCTTTAGCCAATGACGCGCTACTTTAGCCGACTGTTTGGGCAACCGCGTGAAAGCGGTATCGACACTGGATTTCTTAAAAAGCTGACCATCTTCGAACAGGTAATACGTTTCTGAACGCCCCGTGAAGCCGCCCCCGCTCCCCACAATCAGCTGGCGTTTTTTGTAGGTGCTTGGGTCAATCGGTTTCGCTTGTATTTCCAGATGCAGGAAAAAACAAACCGTGGTTAGCCAGAAAAGAAGTGAATGCGACATGCCGTAGACTAGTAATGATGGGCTCGAAGGTAGCGGGTGCTTTTTTCGAAAGCGCTGGTTTTGTCTCTGAAGCGTTATAAATCCGACTTGAATTGTAGGTGCTTGAGCAAACGGTCGATTTGGCCCAAAAATCACCGCTTCCACCCCAAATGAAGTGACGCTCGGTTGAATTACCGGTCAAAACCGCATGCAAACTCCCTATTCCATTGCTGTAATCATCCCAACCTTTAATCGGAAAAGGCTTTTACAAACCTTGCTGGACCAGCTTTTGCAGCAGCAGGCCGGAGCTTTTCTACTGGAAATTATTGTTGTCGTCGATGGATCTACCGACGGAACGACCGATCTGCTCCAGCAGCAGTTTCCTACGGTTCATACAATCCAGGGAAGTGGTAACTGGTGGTTTACTAGATGTGTTAACGAAGGCATTCGCTTTGCCCAAGCCCGGTTGAAATCAAGCTTCGTATTGATTCTTAACGACGACTCTGAAATTGCCCCGGATTATCTCCTGAAACTTACCCAGGCGCACGCTCAGGTTGCTCCCGACGCCATTATGGGAAGCTTGTCGGTTTCGCTCGAACAGCCCCACCGCATTACGTTTTCGGGGACAAAGAAGACGGTTCGCTGGCTGATGAAGACCATTCCTTATACGCCTCCTTTTGAAGCTTATGAGGCTGCTTTGTTTTCGGGACATTATCCCACCGAGAGCCTGAATGGCCGGGGAACGCTGGTCCCGATGTCGGTTTTTGATCGGATTGGTTTGCTGGACGAACGTCGATTTCCGCAATACGGCTCCGACGATGACCTGGCTTTAACGGCCACCAAAGCGGGCATTCCGGTGTATATTTCCTGGGATGCGGTGGTCTTCGACCCTGTTTCCTTAACGGCTGCCGGAACGGTTTACCTGAAGCCTTCGCTATCGGTTTTCCTGAACAGCTTTTTCTCGCTCTATTCGGTCAATTCCCTGCGCAAAACCGTCTATTTCTACCAGAAACACGGTCTTCCCGTTGTCTGGCCGTTTGGTGTGCTGCTCAGCATCGTGGCTACGTGGCGGGCTTACCTGTGGAAATACCGACGCCTGAAAATGACCTGATTAAAGAGTGAATGAGCGATTGAGTGAATAGTACCCTGAGAATTCATTAGTTAATTGCTCATCAATCATTTACTCAAGTTCTACTTGCTATAGAGCCATTGGGCTGAAAATCGGCAAACTATTCGCTCATTCCCTGTTTCGCTCTTTCGCTCATTGACGCTTTCACTCATTGACTTATGCTTGATTACATCCTTCTTTCGCCCACCAAAAACGAGGCAAACTACATCGAGCAAACCCTGCGCTCGGTCTGCGCCCAAACGATTCTACCCAAACGTTGGCTCATCCTGAACGATGGATCAACCGACCGCACGCCCGCCATCATTCAGGAATACGCCGACAAACACGCCTGGATCGAGCTGATTACGCTGACGAATTTCCGGCCTGATCTCACCTCCACCGGCGGACGCAGCGGGGCCGTTTTGAATTACGCCCGGGAACTGATCCAGGCCGAAGCAGTTGATTTTGTCGTAAAAATTGACTCAGACGTTGCATTTGCGCCTAGTTTTTTTGAGCAGGTTTTCACCGCTTTTCAGCAGGAAAAAAGCCTTGGGCTGGCTTCTGGTCACTTGGTGCAGGATGGCATTCCCGAGAAAATTTCCGACTGGAGTGGTGTGCGGGGCGCCACGCGAATTTACCGAAAAGCCTGTTTCGACGCCGTTGGGCCGTACCACACGATTCGCGGAGAAGACGAAATTGACACCTACATGGCCCGCATGAAAGGCTGGCAAACCCGCACCCTGCCCATTCACTTCGACCACCTGAAACCCGAGGGCGTACGCCACCATTCGCTGGTGAACCACTACGATACGGGAGTTTTTAAGGCACGCATCCCGTACCGCTTCGATTTCTTCCTGCTAACCCTTTTCAAATATGCCTTCACCAAGCCTTTTTTCATCGGCTCACTGGTTCAGTTGGCGGCTTATATCAAGATTCGCTGGATACAACTGGATCGTCCTTTTGCCCAGGACCTTACCCATTATGTCCAGCAGGGACAACGCCTGAAAATGAAGTCTGCTCTAGGACGGAATTAAAGCCGGAGGCTACCTAAAACGGAGGAACATAAAAAGAAGGAAGCCCAAGCCTATGAGCCCATAAGAGCTATTGTGGTATTCCCGGAGGTAAAGGCCGACGAAGATCAACCCGAAAGCTAGGGCCACTAAACCGATTACCTTGTTTTTTTCGCTAAGGATCTTTTTCATGGGTTTGCGTGATCGTTGATTCAAAACGCGTTGGAGTAAAACTACGGATAAAATCCATCTAATAAAGCGCTTAGGTTACGTTCTTGCGCCTTCTAACCGCTTAGCATTTCACCTCCGCAGACATGCAAAAGGACACAGCCCTTCTCCTACCTAGCCAATCGCAAAAGTTCACCAAAGTCAGACGCGTTTGGGCGCTTTTCCTTCATCAATCCAGTAGGACTGCCAGCAATTCCCCACCTATTTGGCTGATTTTTCCGCCGCCCCCTTCTTAACTATATTCTTAGTTTAATTGATTGCAAGACAAAAACACGCATTTATAATAAATCTAAATAAAAATTGAGCTTGTATACCGTTTCTAATTATTCATTAACCAAGACGTTTTAGGATCAAATTCATAATTGCAAAAGGAACAAATGAAATTTCGCCTTTAGCTATTTTTACAGAATATTTTTAATTATATATTGCATAGCCAAATACAAATCTATTACTGTCCTCACTTCATCGACGATTTTGTGCACCCACCATTGGTGACTATAATTTAACTAATTCAAGTAACAAAATCATTAATTGCTTACGCTGATGTCTGCTACTGATGTTCCTCAACTGGGTCTTTACCGATCCGAGTTTGAACACGACGCCTGTGGAATTGGATTTGTTGCCCACATCAAGGGGCGCAAATCGCATCAAATTATAAAAGATGCACTGACCATGCTGACCCGGATGGATCACCGGGGCGCGGTTGGCTATGAAACAAACACGGGCGATGGCGCCGGTATTTTAATTCAAATTCCTCACGAACTTTTTGTAGACGAATGCCGTAAATTAGGCTTTTCGCTACCTGCGGCGGGTGAGTACGGTGTCGGAATGATGTTCATGCCGAAAGACGACCGTCTTCGGAAAGATTGCCGCGATATATTGAATCGCTCCATTAAAAAGCTCAATCTTGACCTGCTGGGCTACCGCGTGGTTCCCGTCGATTCGACCGATCTTGGGAATGGGTCCCGTTCGGTGGAACCCGTGATGGAGCAAGTCTTTATCCGGAAGCCTGAATCCATTTCTACCGACGAATTTGAGCGTAAATTATACATCATTCGTAATTACAGCACCCGCATCATCAACGAAACAGTAGCAGGAGTCAACAATGACTTTTACTACTCGTCGCTTTCGAGCCGGGTGATTACGTATAAGGGTCAGCTCACAACCATGCAGTTACGGGAATACTACCCGGACCTGAGCCGCGAAGAACTCGTTTCGGCCATTGGTGTGGTGCACTCCCGCTTTTCGACCAATACCTTCCCTTCCTGGAGGCTGGCCCAGCCTTTCCGCTACATTGCCCACAACGGTGAAATCAATACCGTAAAAGGCAACGTTAACTGGATGAAAACCGCCGAAGCCATGCTGGAATCGGAAGTGTTTACCCAGGAAGAACTGGACATGCTGAAGCCGATCTGTATTCCCAATCAGTCGGACTCCGCTAACCTGGATAATGCCATTGAATTACTGGTACTGGCCGGCCGTTCGCTGCCGCACGCCATGATGATGCTGGTGCCGGAAGCCTGGGATGGTAACGACCAGATGGACCCTGTGCGTCAGGCTTTCTATGAATACCACGCGGCCATCATTGAGCCTTGGGACGGCCCCGCTTCGATTTCGTTCACCGACGGACGCATCGTGGGCGCTACGCTTGATCGCAACGGGCTACGTCCTTCCCGCTACTGGGTGACCGAAGACGATGTGGTAATCATGGCCTCCGAGGCTGGTGTTAACGACGTAGATCCGGCGAAAGTCGTGAAGAAAGGTCGTCTGCAACCCGGTCGGATGTTCGTGGTGGACATGGAGCAGGGACGCATCATCAGCGACGAAGAGCTAAAAGCCGATATTTGTTCACGGCAGCCTTATCAACAATGGCTGGACGAGAATAAGATCAAAATCAGTGAATTGCCAAAACCAGCCCGGACGTTCAGTCACATGGGCTTGCAGGATATAACCCGCCGTCAACAGGCTTTCGGTTTTACGTCGGAAGACCTGCGGATGATTCTGGGACCAATGGCCGAAACCGGTCTGGAAGCCCTGGGATCGATGGGTACGGATGCGCCACTGGCCGTTTTGTCGGACCAGAGCCAGCACCTTGCCAATTATTTTAAACAACTGTTTGCGCAGGTAACCAACCCACCGATTGACTCCATTCGGGAGCGGGCCATCATGTCGCTGATCTCGTTTGTTGGTGCATCGGGCAACCTGCTGAGCGAAACGCCGCTGCATTGCCGCCAGATTGAGTTATCGCAACCGGTCCTGACGATTGAAGAATTTGACAAGCTGCGGTTTGTTGATAAAAATCATTTTCAGGCTAAAACCATCAACGCTTATTTCCGCGCCGATCACGGCGGGAAAGGGCTGGAACGGGCACTGGATCGAATTTGTCGCTACGCGGAAGATGCCATCGAAGACGGTTTTGAAATCATTATCCTCTCCGACCGCGCCATCGACTCCGACCACGCTCCGGTTCCTTCCCTTCTGGCAACGTCGGCGGTTCACCACTACCTGATTCGCAGAGGCTTGCGGGGCCAGGTGGGTATCTTGGTCGAAGCGGGAGACGTTTGGGAAACGCACCACTATGCAACTCTGATTGGGTACGGCGCTTCCGGTATCAACCCATATATGGCTTTCGAAACCATCACGGCCATGAAAGAGCGGGGCTTGATCCAGGCGGATTACTCGATTGAAAAACTCCACCAGAATTACATCAAAGCCGTCAATAAAGAATTGCTCAAGATATTCTCGAAAATGGGTATCTCCACGCTGCAATCCTACCAGGGCGCGATGATTTTTGAGTGTCTGGGATTAAATAAAGAAGTGGTAGACAAATACTTTACCGGTACGATTTCGCGCATCGGAGGTATGGGTCTGGAGCAGATGGGTCACGAAATTCTGATTCGTCACCAACAGGCGTTCCCGGAAAAAGCGCTGGGTGCTCCCCGACTGGAAGTAGGTGGTGTTTATCAGTGGAAACAACGGGGCGAAGCCCATACGTTTAATCCCGATACCATTCACCTGTTGCAACAGGCTACCCGGAAAAACGACTATACTGTTTATAAAAAATACGCCAAACTCATCGACGAGCAGACAACCAAAGCGTTGACGCTGCGCGGCTTGATGAAGTTTAAAAAAGGCAATCCAGTTCCTATTGAGGAAGTTGAACCCATTGAAAGCATTTTCAAACGGTTTGCAACGGGTGCCATGTCGTTCGGCTCGATTTCGTGGGAAGCGCACACCACGCTTGCCATCGCGATGAACCGCATCGGCGGAAAAAGCAACTCGGGCGAAGGAGGCGAAGATGAACTGCGGTATACGCCCCAGGCCAACGGGGATAGCCTAAACTCGGCCATCAAGCAGGTTGCATCGGGCCGTTTTGGGGTAACCAGCCACTATTTATCCAACGCGGTTGAGTTACAAATTAAAATGGCGCAGGGTGCAAAACCCGGCGAAGGCGGTCAGTTACCGGGTCATAAGGTAGACGACTGGATCGGACGTACCCGGCATTCGACGCCCGGTGTGGGCCTGATTTCTCCGCCGCCTCACCACGATATCTATTCGATTGAGGATTTAGCGCAGCTTATTTTCGACTTGAAAAACGCCAACCGCGAAGCACGTATCAGCGTAAAACTGGTATCGGAAGCCGGGGTTGGAACCATTGCCGCCGGGGTTGCTAAGGCCCACGCCGATCACATCCTGATTTCGGGTCATGACGGTGGAACGGGTGCTTCGCCGCTCAGCTCGATCCGTCACGCGGGTCTGCCTTGGGAACTTGGTTTGGCCGAAACGCACCAAACGCTGGTTCGGAATAAACTGCGTGGCCGGGTTACCGTACAGGCCGACGGCCAGATGCGGACGGGTCGCGACCTGGCGATTGCCGCCCTGCTGGGTGCCGAAGAATTCGGGGTTGCTACGGCGGCTCTGGTATCGGTAGGCTGTATTATGATGCGGAAATGCCACCTGAACACCTGTCCGGTTGGCGTGGCGACTCAAAATAAAGAACTACGTGCGTTGTTTACCGGTAAGCCGGAGCACGTTGTCAATATGTTTACTTTCCTGGCAACGGAGTTACGCGAGATCATGGCCGAACTGGGCTTCCGTACCATCAACGAAATGGTAGGACAAGCTCATTTGCTGGACATGCGCGATGACATTAAGCATTGGAAATACCAGGCGGTCGATCTGGCGCCGATTCTGTACAAAGAGCCAGTTAACCTGGATGTAGCTTTGTACAAGCAGGAAGACCAAGATCACGGTGTGGCCAGCATTCTGGACTGGCGCTTGCTGGAAACGGCAAAACCAGCCCTTGACAGCGGCGAATCCGTTTATGCCGAATACCCGATTGTCAACCTAAACCGGGCTACCGGAACGATGCTCTCCAACGAAATCTCGAAGGTTTACGGAGGCAAAGGCTTACCCGAAAGCACCATTCACTACAAATTCCACGGTACGGCTGGGCAAAGCTTCGGTGCGTTCAACACCCGCGGTATTAAACTGGAACTGGAAGGCGATGCCAATGACTACTTTGGAAAAGGACTTTGCGGCGCTCAGCTAATCGTTTATCCCGATCGTACGGCCCAGTTCAAACCCGAAGAAAACAGCATTGTCGGTAACGTTTCGTTCTACGGCGCAACTTCCGGTGAGGCATATATCCGGGGAATGGCTGGCGAGCGGTTCTGCGTTCGTAATTCAGGTGCAAAGGTGGTTGTCGAAGGCATTGGCGACCACGGTCTGGAATACATGACAGGCGGTCTGGCGATCATTCTGGGTGCCGTGGGCCGAAACTTCGGCGCGGGTATGTCGGGTGGCGTCGCTTACGTTTGGGACAAAGACGGTGATTTCGCCTCAAAAGTGAATGGCGAAATGGTATCGCTGGAAGGCCTGAACGACGAAGATATGACCATCGTCCGCGAATACGTTGATAAACATTTCCAATACACCACCAGCAATGTTGCGTTGAACCTGATTCAGGATTGGGACAACTTGATTGGCCAGTTCGTGAAGGTGCTACCGAACGATTTCCGGAAGGCGCTGGCCGGACGGGGTATTTCGCTCGCCGAGCAAATCCGCGACAAAAGTGTGGTTTATCAGGACATTGTTGTTGATGTGGCTGGCCAATAAGGGCCAGCAGGCAAGCCATTGCTGTAAGTAGGTTGGTAGAAGTTTTGACAAAGTCTATTCATTTACATTCATGGGAAAACCCACTGGATTTTTAGAATTCACCCGCGAATTGCCCAAAAAACGGGCGACGCAGGAGCGTGTTCACGATTATAAAGAAATCGAGTTGCCTCACTCGGAGGCCGATTCACAAAAGCAGGCGGCTCGTTGCATGGACTGCGGGATTCCGTTTTGTCACAATGGTTGTCCACTGGGCAATATCATTCCGGAGTTTAATGACGCGGTTTACGAACAGAATTGGGAGTATGCCTACGAAATTCTGGCTTCGACCAATAACTTCCCGGAATTTACGGGCCGTATCTGCCCGGCTCCCTGCGAATCTTCGTGTGTGCTCGGGATAAACAAGCCGCCGGTTGCCATTGAGTTTATCGAGAAGTCCATTATTGAAGCCGCGTTCGCCCGGGGTCAGGTTCAGCCAAATCGTCCCCTGAAACAGACGGGCAAAAAAGTAGCGGTTGTCGGCTCCGGTCCTGCCGGATTGGCTGCCGCAGCGCAATTAAATAAAGCTGGACATACCGTAACCCTGTTTGAGCGCGCCGACCTGATCGGGGGCTTGTTGCGATACGGTATTCCTGACTTCAAACTGGAGAAATGGGTGATCGACCGTCGGTTAGCGGTTATGGAAGCGGAAGGCATTGTTTTTAAAACCAACACAAATGTGGGGGTTGATATAAAAGCTGAAGCGTTGCTGGAAGAATTTGATTTGGTGCTACTAACGGGTGGTTCCACAGTCCCCCGCGATCTGCCTATTCCGGGTCGGGAACTAAAAGGGGTTCATTTTGCGATGGAGTTTTTGAGCCAGCAAAACAAACGCGTTGCCGAGCGTCCGGTTGAAGCAGACCACCAGGGCGCTAAATACGCGAACGGTGAGCTACTGGCGACGGACAAAAACGTGGTGGTTATTGGCGGTGGTGACACCGGCTCCGACTGCGTAGGAACGTCCAATCGCCACGGTGCGAAATCGGTTACCCAGATCGAGCTCCTGACCAAGCCACCGTACGAACGCGCGGAAAGCACCCCTTGGCCAAACTGGCCGATGATGCTCCGCACCTCTACCTCGCACGAGGAAGGTTGCGAGCGGAAATGGTCGATTAATACCAAAGCCTTTATCGGCGATGAAAACGGCAATCTAACTGCTCTCCGTCTTGTAGATTTGGATTGGAAAAATGAAAATGGCCGGATGCAGATGGTCGAAGTGCCGGGCTCCGAACGCGATATTCCGTGTGAATTGGCGCTGCTGGCGGCTGGTTTTCTCTACCCACAACGCAACGGCCTGCTTACCGATTTAGGCGTCGAGGTTGACGAACGTGGCAACGTGAAATCGTCGAATTACCAAACGAATATTCCGAAGGTTTTTGCGGCAGGTGATATGCGCCGTGGTCAATCGCTGGTGGTTTGGGCCATCTCGGAAGGACGCGAAGCAGCCCGCGCTGCCGATCAATACCTGATGGGTGAAAGCCAACTCGAAGCCAAAGCCCGTTCGTTTTTTGCTACAGTTTAAAAGATACGGTGTTCTATAAAAAGCCCGCTAGTCATGCTAGCGGGCTTTTCTTTGTTAACTGCATTCCTATTTTAAGCTATTCCAAATTCTTGCAGCGCCCGCGGGAAGTTTCGCCCTTCATGCCCCGATCGACTCAACTTGACCAAGGCAAAGCGCTGTAGAACATCGAGGCGAATCCACTGCACCAGCGTCAAAGACGCGCAGTTCCACTCGGCGGCTTTTTGCTGCACTTCCGCTGGCACCTCGTTTAACGCTTCCCAAGCCGCGTCTACCGGCGGTAGTGTACTGGCTTCGTGAAAGCACCGTTTCAAGACCATATTCTGAAGAAAATAGCGGTAATGTTCCCTTTCATCGGCGGTAAAACACGGGTGGACAGCCAGTTCTTTTTTCTCCGTGACGCTCAATTTTACCCATTCGGGTAATTTTAGCTTGATCCCACAGGTGTCCAACTTATACCGCACCACCATTGGAATGCAGCGCAGTGAGTCAACAAAATCATTTTCGAACCGGAAATAAACAACATCGATCGCTTGCGGTGTCATATAAAAGTCTTAAATAGAGTGGCTTGTATCCAACTGAATGTCTACCATTTCGGTTTTGGGCGCTTCGCAGGTAGCGCAGGTATAATCGCTGGGTAAGGCGTCAAAGCTAGTCTCCGGTGCTATTCCCCGCTGCGCATCGCCATACTGAGCATCGTACACTGTAAAGCAGTGTGGGCATTGCTGCACCACAGGAAGAGGCGCCGGCGTAAGCTCTATTTTTGGGGCCTCCAAACCGTCCACGGCCATGCCTTCTAAAGAGCGCCGGGCGCTGAATTTCCGGCATAAACGCTCAATTTGGTTCGGCAAGTGATACCGCAAAAGCCCTTTTTCAAATAGGAAATATGTCCGGCTATTAGGGTTGAAATTTTCGGTAAAGTACAAGTCATAAACACTGAAAATCGCCAGTCGGCCAATTCGGAGCAACGGCCGTTTTCGCACCAGAACCGAGCCAAACACTTCCGATTTAGCCCGTGTCTGTACCCCAAAGCAAAGCCCGAACGTTCGCGTATCGTTTTTCTCAAACAAGCGAACCACGTAGTTTTTGAGCGCCGTACCTTCGTCGGTATGGTCTTCCGTTTGCCAGGCTAATTCGTTGGCTGCGTGGCGCACGTTGATGTTGTGCTTCCCCAGCACATACGACCAGGCAGCCCGGTCCTTTTCTTCAATCCCTTTAATAATGAGCGACTTCCACGGAGTTACGCAAATTTCACCGATCCGTGTTTTTAAACACAACGCGCACAGGTCCAGCAAAAAAGCAATGGAAAACTGCTCATCACGCCGATAAAGCCCCAGCCAGGAGCGCTGTCCGTAGCGGTTAAACCCCTCGTAATAGGGCAACGAAAATTCGGGCAATTCAACGTCTTGTAGGGCCGGTTGGGTCACGAAATGCTGCTCGGCATTGACAAGGCGGTATAGCTTGTCCTCCTCAATATTTTCGTCTTCTTTAGCCATTTTCAACATGCGCTCTTCAACCGCTTTGGCCAGTCGACCGATGTCGTTGGTATAAATTAAATCCCGCCAGCGAAAAACGGCATTGCTTTGCTTCGGACGAACGTACAAATACCAGAAATGCGGCTCTGGGGAAGCAATAAAATTAAGATTACTGGTAAAAAAAGGCGTAAAACTTTGCGCCGAATCCGACAGGTTCACTTTCAAACGCGGCTGGTAATCAAACTGATCCAGCACTGTATGGTATTCGCTTTCCCGTAGCCAAGCACCCGAGCGGAAGACCTCTTCGCCGCAATAAGAGCTAATGATGTTGGGGTAATAATCCGTGGCCATTTCGTAGTGAATGGGCAGACTTTTCAGGCTTTTTTCCAGCAGTCGCATGTCTTCGTAATGCACCGTCATCAGCAACTGTTGGCGCGAGCCAAAACGCACCTGCCGAACCCGGGCTTCGTAAGCCATCGTCAACAAGCGCTGCAAGGTTCCGGGCGAAAGAATCCCCGCGGGGAAGTTGACTTTCAGGTTATAATAATCACGCATAGTTTTCAGAGACGAACTTGTAAAAAGTGAAAGTGAACGATCAGGAGACAACACCCAGCTCACTCTTTCGCTCTTTCTGGATTTCACTCATTTTTTCCAGGATACTTCGTACTTCCGGGCGGCAGGAACCGCAGCCGGTTCCCGCCCCTGTCTTCTGGCAAAGCGCCTGAAAATCAGTGCATCCTTCCTGAATTACTTTCTCCAGGTTACCCTGTCCCACCGTATTGCAGGAACAAACCAGCTTGCCTTCCACAGCCTCTACCTTTTGACTGCTCCTGAGCAATTGCAGCCGTTTTTCGGATAGTTCGATGCCGTTGGCAATCAGGTTGCGAAACTCCTGAAACTCGTTTTTATCTCCGACTAGAATCGCGCCGACGAGTTTGTCCCGGTGCACGATGCATTTTTTGTAATAACGCTTCGATTTGTCGAGGAAAATGATTTCCTCGTAATCGCTTTTGTCCGGCATTCCGGTCACATCGGGCACTTCGGCCATGCCAATGCTGCACAAATGCAGCCCCTCCATTTTCAGAATGTTCATGGAAACGCTTCCCTGGTAAGGCTGGGAAACATCACCGGCTATAAACCGGGCGGCGACCTCGGCCTGCTGCTCGGCGGCCAACGTGATCCCCCACATTTGGCCGCGCCACTGCGCCAACTCTCCTACCGCAAAAATGGCTGGGTCGGAGGTTTGCAGGTAATCGTTAACGACCACGCCCCGGCTGCATTCCAGCCCGGCAGTTTGGGCTAACTCCGTATTGGGAGCGGTGCCAATGGCCATAACGACCACCTGGCAGTCGAGCTTACGGCCCGACTTCAACTGAATGCCTTCCAGCTGCTTTACGCCTTTGAAGGTTTGCACTTCTTCGTTAAAGTACACTTCAATTCCCCGTTCTATTAATTCGAGATACAACAACTCACTGGCCAGCGGATCGAGTTGCCGTTCCATAAAACGCCCCGAGCGCTGCACAACCGATACCCGCACGCCCATCTGCCGGAGCGAAGCGGCTAACTCGAGGCCCAGCAAGCCTCCGCCAACGATAACAGCATGGGGTGCTTTCTGCGACAGAAAAGGAAGCAACGAATCGGCGTCAAGCCGCGACCGCATGTTAAAAATACCTGCCAGCGGAGGTACGCCCTTCGGCATAAACGCCCGGCTTCCCATCCCCAAAATTAGCTTGTCATACACATGCTCCACCCCATTGCTATCAACCACGACTTTCGCTTTTCGGTCGATGTGGGCGATACTTACACCTTTGTGAACCAGAATATTGGCTTCTTCAAACTGATCTTCCCGCAACTTGACCAACTGCTCCCAGGTTTGCGCCCCGCTGATGTAGTCGGGCAGAAGAACGCGGTTGTAGAACGGATAGATTTCCCGGGAGAACACGTGGATTTCGTCCCGCTCATTCAACTGGCGGTAGGCGTTGATAAAGCCCAAACCCGCCGAACCGGCTCCGATGATGATGATTTTTTCCGCGGGTTTTAGGTAAGGTTGTACGTCAATAGCCGAGAATTTAAAATCCGGTTCTTTGGAACGCGGGTCCACCAACGCATGGGTCAGGTTATTGGCTCGGTTGAGGTTACTCTCTAGTTGCTTTCCCCAGTGCATTGGTAAAAAACAAAGTCCCGATCTCACCTCTTCGGTTACCTGCGCCTTTACCCGCACCACGCCCCGGCGGCCCCGCACCTCCACCAACTGCCCATCCTGAATGTGCCGCACTTTGGCATCGGTTGGGTGAATTTGCAAGAACGGCTGCGGAATGTGCTGCGTCAGTTTAGCCACCCGACCCGTTTTAGTTCGCGTATGCCATTGGTCCCGAATCCGCCCGGTCGTCAGTACTAGCGGGAAATCGCTATCCGTTGGCTCTGAGGCATTTTCGTCAGGGACAGCGTGGATTTGTGCGCGTCCGTTGGGCGTAAAAAACTTTTTATCCGTGAACAACCGCTTCATCCCCAATTCTTCTCCCCCACCGGAAGCCGGGAAAGGCCACTGCACGGTACGTTTTTGCCGAAGTAACTCATAACTCACTCCCGTTACGTCGATGTTGGTTCCTGCCGTGATTTGGGTATATTCCTGATACACCTCGGCGCTACTCGTATAGTTGAACGCTTCCTGGTAGCCCATTTTTTGGGCAAAACGCCAGATGATTTCGGCATCGGGCAAGGCTTCACCGGGCGCATCCAGTATTTTGGGCAGGTAGGAAATCCGGCGCTCCGCGTTGGTCATGGTGCCTTCTTTTTCTAGCCAACCGGCGGCGGGTAACACTACATCGGCAAATTGCACCGTGTCGGCCCGGTTCGAAATATCCTGCACGACCACGAAACGCGCCTTCTTTAAAGCCGCTTCCGCCGCGTTCAAATCGGGCATACTCACTAGCGGATTTGTATTAATGATCCAGATGGCCTTCAAACGATCATCGGCCAAGGCTTCAAACATTTCCGTGGCGGTGAGGCCGGCTTTGGCCCCAATCTTGACGGGGCTTTTCCAGAACGCTTCGACTTCGGCCCGGTGCGCGGCGTTGGTCAGTTCGCGGTGGGCCGGTAAACTATTCGCCAGCCCGCCCACTTCCCGCCCGCCCATGGCATTGGGTTGCCCCGTCAGCGAAAAAGGTCCGTTACCCGGTTTGCCGATCCGACCTGTAATCAGGTGTAAATTAATGAGAGACAGGTTTTTATTTACCCCGACAACCGACTGATTCAGGCCCATCGTCCAGAGTGACAAAAACCCTTTGGAAGCCCCAATCCACCGAGCAGCCTGCTGAATCGCTGCCGGATCGACCCCGCACAAGTCTGCCGACTCCTCCAGCGTGCGTTGGAAAACCTGCTCCCGATACGCCGAAAACCCGTCGGCATGATTCGTAATAAATTCCTCATCGATAGCGCCCTGTTCGATCAGTAGCCGACCAATGGCGTTGTTCAGCACGATGTCCGTTCCGGGGCGAATGGGCAAATGCAGGTCTGCCGAACGGGCCGAATCGGTCTGGCGTGGATCAACGCAGATGATTTTGACGTGAGGATTTGCCGCTTTGTGCGCTTCAATGCGCCGCCAGAGGATCGGGTGACACCAGGCCGGATTGGCCCCCTGCACGTAAAACACGTCCGCTTCTTCAATATCGTCGTAACAAACCGGCACTGAATCTTCACCCAACGATAATTTATAGCCCACCACCGCCGAACTCATGCACAGCCGGGAATTGGTATCGATATTATTTGAGCCAATAAATCCCTTAATCAGCTTGTTAACCAGGTAATATTCTTCCGTCAGGCATTGTCCCGAAACGTAAAACGCCACCGAATCAGGGCCGTATTTTTGAATCAGCGTCCGAAAAACGGCGGCTGTCCGTTCCAGGGCTGCATCCCAACTCACCCGTTGCATGGGCATCGAGCGACCAAAACGCATCTGCGGATAAAGCAGGCGGTCCGAACCATCCATGACTGTGTAGTGCAGATTCATGCCTTTCGAACAAAGCATTCCCCGATTAGACGGATGTTGCTTGTCGCCTTCGACGCGCAGTTGGCCGTTCTGCTCCTGCTTGACCACTATTCCGCAACCAACTCCACAATAGCAACAGGTCGTTTGATGAGCCATAAGATCAAATAGTTTGTAATTCCGCTTCGACCGATTCTACCACCACTTTTTTACCAAAATTGACTAAGAAGAGCAGTAAACCCGCGATGACCACGATGGCTCCGATGTACATAAAAGCTTGTCCGTAGCTGATGGACTGCGATTTGAACAGAAAGCCCATCAGCATGCCGCCGATGTTGCCTCCGGCCCCGACCACGCCCGAAATAACGCCCACCGCCTTCGGATTGACGAACGGAACAATGGCGTAGGTGCTCCCGTTGGCCATTTTCAGGAACAGCGCAAACGTGATCATGGACACAATAGCCAGCGTCAGGTTGCCGGAGTTGGCAAACAGAATAATGCCAACACCTTCCAGCAGCAGCATACCCGCCAGGAGAATTCCTTTGCCGCGCATTCCGTAGTTCTGGCCCACTTTATCAGCCACAATACCGCCCAGGGCGCGGGCGAAAATATTCATAAATCCAAACAGCATGGCCCAGAAACCAGCTTCGGTTTCTTTCATGTTGAAATTATCGAAGAAGTACAGCGAGGCCACCCCATCGAATGTGATTTCCATGCCGAAGCAGCAGGCATACGCCAGCGAAAGCGCCCAAACCCGCACATCGGCGCAGGCTTTCCAGAAGCTTACTTTTTCGGCTTTTGCCGTTGTCCGTTCAATCTCATTGTAGTTCCCGTTGGGCGTATCTTTGGTATACCGGTAGTAAACAAAGGCCATTACCAGCATCATCAAACCCGGCACCACCATCGCCAGTCGCCAGGCTTCGGCTTTTGTGTAGCCGAAACCGATAATCACCGCCATAATCATGGGCATGGCCAGCTGGGTAATGCCACCGCCCAGATTCCCCCAACCGCCCGCTACGGCATTGGCCGTGCCTTTGATTTTCGGCGCAAACATCATGGACGTGTGAAACTGCGTGATTACGAACGACGCTCCGATCACGCCAATGGCTAGCCGAAACAGTAAAAACGTGGTGTAATCGTGGGCCAAACCCACCAGCATAACGGGAAACGCACCGATGGCTAGCAAGGCCGTGTATGTTTTCCGAGGGCCCCAGGTGTCACAGAGTTTTCCAATGATTAATCGGGCAAAAATGGTCGCCGACACTGCCGCAATGATGGTATTGCCTACCTGCGGCTTGGTTAAGTTCAAGTCGGCCCGAATTGCCGGCATTAAGGGAGCCAGCCCGAACCAGCCGAAAAAACAAACGAAGAAGGTTAACCAGGTGATGTGAAAAGTCTGCATCTGAATGCCCTTGAAGCTAAAGACAGGCAGCTTTTCCAGTGGCTTATTGGATGATACGTTCATGGTTGTTTCTGGTTTAATAGTCGGTTATTTGGCGAAAAAATCAGGTCGAATGTTGATCATTAGATAGCCCCAGGTGCCCCGTTTTTCCTTCTGGTTCATGGTGCCTTGCTTGGTATATTCCAGTGAATTGGTGCCGTTCATGAGCGCATACCCCGCCTCCAGGGTCGTAAATTTATTCAGGCTGTAGGTTGCCGTGAGGTCATATTCAACGCCTAGCGATGACGGCAGCTTTGCACCCACCGGGGCATCCGGCATCTTGTTCAGGGTGGGGGCCGCTAGCGCAAAATAGTGCACATCCAGCGCCGTAGTCAGTCGTTTTCCGGTGTATTTGAATTTCAGGAAGGCATCTTTCAGGCCTCCGGCGGGTGAGCCGGTACCGACGTAAAAATAGTCCATGTAGCCCCAGTGCTTGTGCGGAGTCCCGTACAACGGGTCGAAGCGGCTAGTCTCACCTCCTTTCAGCGTAGTCGCGTTGTTGCCCGAAAGTAATTCATACCCCGGACTAACGCTCAGGAAGCCTTTCTGAAAAACAACGTTCGCGCCGTAATGGTAAGCCTTCCGCAGGCGCAGCCCGTCGCGGTCTCTGCCGCTTTGCCCATACCCAAACGCCTGCCAGCTGATCTGACCCGCTTTCACCGCCGGAACGGTTAGCTGCCCGGTTAGCATGGCCCCGTAGGTGAGCCGGGAATTAACACCGGATATATCATAACGCCTACCGTATACGTACCCCGTCGAAACACTACCTAAGGAGTCGATGCGGTATTTTGAGAAATCATCTTTAAAAAGCAATCCTGAGAATTTTGTCTTGCCGAATTTCCGGCTCAGGTAAGCCATCTGAAAAGCTTTGAATTGCTGGTTCTGGCCATTGGTGCTCACCGCACTGGCGACAACCGGCGCGCCACCTTTGCCCGTTGTTGGCAAGAAACCCGCCGGAATCGGTAATGAAATGCCCTGATTGGATAAAGCAAAGGCTGGGCTGTTGGCTGGCGTGTAAGCGGTGCCTGTCGCGCCGAATGCATCTGTATTTTGGTTGAAGCCCAAACCAATATCCAAGGCCCACCCCCGATGCTGCGCTTTGAGCAACGCGGCATCAAACCGACGCCCCTGCTGAAGCCAGTCCAGGTTACCCAACAGGCGGACATCATCGTAAACTAATTCTTGACGGCCCAGTTTTAAGGATAGATAATCGATCAGCTTGACTTTTAGGGTGCTATCGGCCCGATTGATGAGCACCACATCCGCCCAGGCTTCGTGGACCATCAGTTTATTTCCGTCGGCGCTGCTGATGGTAGAAGCATCCTGGCCCCAGACGCGCACATCCTGCACGGCTACATTGAATAAGACCCGCTCCCATTTGTAGCCCAATGTCAAGCGCGTCCGTTGCGAGGTGAAGGCGGCGGCCTTGCTGTGTTTTGGCGTCAGATTTCCGTATCCATCGCGTAATTCAGTGCGCGTTCGGACTTGCCCAATCAGGGAAATCTGCGCTCGGATTGGCACGTGAATACCCATCAGAAAGGCACTGGCGAGTGCAATCTGTTTAACGTATACGTTCATGGCATACTAGCCGGTTAGAAGAAAATGAAAAATCCAGGAAATGAATCAATGAGTGAGTGAATGAGAGAGTAACTAGGCGATTTCCAGCCCATTGACCCGGCAGATCATCTAATTCGATTTTGCGCAATGACTTAAGTAATCAAGCAGAATTAACACCCTGAAATTCGATTGTTGATTCGCTCAATCACTAATTCGCTCATTCACTTGCGGCAGAAGCGGATTTGTTTTAGGTTTCTTTTTTCATTTTCTTTGATGCGTTTGTGTTTTACATAGACAAACCTGTTTGGCCGATCCAAAGGTGCCCCCACACCGGATCGGCTTTTTTATTAGCAAGCCATCGGTATGTGGCGCAAACACTCCACCAGATAGGTTGGGTGCAAGGCTACTACTTCACCGATAATAATGACTGCGGGCGCCCCCACGCCCTGATCAGCCACCAGATGCGGCATTTTCCAAACCTGTCCAACCAGACACTGTTCGTCGGGACGGGTTCCATTTTGGATCACCGCCATGGGCAGATGCCCCCGCCCCGCCTGGCAATACAGCGCGCATATTTCCGCTAACTTATTCATTCCCATTAAGACCACCACGGTTGCTTTCGACTTCACGGCTAGCTGCAAGTCTTCCGAAAGTTCGCCATGCCGCGTGGTTCCGGTAATGACCCAGAAACTCTCACTCACACCCCGACAGGTAACCGGGATGCCCTGCGAAGCCGGCACGGCAATGCTGCTGGATACGCCGGGTACCACCTCACACTGAATACCACATTGGCGGACGTATTCCAGCTCTTCATAACCACGCCCAAACACGAAGGAATCCCCCCCTTTAAGCCGAACGACGTGCCCATGTTTAATGGCCATCTGCACAATCAACTGGTTGATTTCTTCCTGCGAAAGCGATGCTCTACCCGCCCGTTTTCCAACGTAGGTTTTAACCGCATTTTCGGGCGCAAACTCCAGTAAGGTATCGTTAGCCAGATCGTCGTATAAAACCACATTGGCTTGCCGAAGCGCTCTAATTCCTTTTAAGGTAATCAGTTCGCCATCGCCGGGTCCCGCCCCCACAAGTGTAAGTTTCGGCTGCATCGCTTTTAGATTAATAGTTGAAATATACTATAAGTACTAAATTTCTATTATTGAAATATCTGCTTCAAATTTATAGGTGTTATTTTGAAAAACAATACCTATTTGTCAATTATTACTTCAAAAGCATAGTTACTTAAAATTAAATATTAGGATTTAGCGAAAAGTCAGTTTAATTTTGAACCATATTATTCCAACACAAAACGGGGGTTAAATTGGAATAAGTCAATTATTTAACAGGTTTGTTTTATTACTATAGTTATTACTAACTATGAGCACGAGCAAAAACAAGCAGATCGTTGTTATCGGCAACGGCATGGTAGGCTACAAATTCTGTGAGAAATTAGTCGCCAAACAAAAAAATGAGCAGTCGTTCTCACTGACTGTTTTTGGGGAAGAACCCCGTGTTGCCTACGACCGCGTTCACCTGAGCGCCTATTTTGATGGTAAAACGGCGGATGACCTTACACTGGCACCCGAAAACTGGTACGCCGAAAACGGGATTCAGCTGTACCTAACCGATCCGGTTGTTGACATTGATCGGGAGCGCAAACTGGTTCGGTCCCACCACGGAATTGTAGTACCTTATGACTATTTAATACTAGCCACGGGTTCCGGCGCTTTTGTCCCGCCGGTGGCCGGCGTCGAAAAAGACGGGGTGTTTGTCTACCGAACGATTGAGGATTTAGAGCTTATTCAGTCGCACACGCGAAAGACCTGTACCGGTTCCACTTCCCGGGGCGCAGTGCTGGGCGGCGGCTTACTCGGCCTGGAAGCGGCCAAAGCCCTGCTCGACCTGGGAATTAACGAGGCGCACGTCATCGAGTTTGCCCCCCGCCTGATGCCCCGCCAGATCGACGAGGCAGGCTCTGGGGTGCTGCAACGAAAGCTGGAAGCCCTGGGCCTTACCATCCACCTGTCTAAAAGTACCCAGCAAATTACGGGCGATGACACCATCACGGGCCTTCAGTTTGCCGACGGCACTACGCTAGACGTGGATATGCTGATTATTTCGGCGGGTATTCGGCCTCGGGATGAACTAGCGAAAGCGGCGGGTCTGGCCACTCACCCACGCGGTGGCATCGTTGTCGATAATTTCCTTCAGACCACTGATCCGGCCATTTTCGCCATTGGGGAATGCGCACTGGCGCACCAGATGATTTACGGTTTGGTAGCTCCCGGCTACGACATGGCCGAAGTGGTGGCTTCCCGGCTGATGGGGGAAGAAAAGGAATTCAAGCCTTACGACATGTCTACCAAGTTGAAATTGATCGGGGTAGACGTCGCTTCCTTTGGGGATCCCTTCGCGGAAGAGCCCGCCTACCGTACCATTTCTTACGAAAACAAAGCGAAAGGCATTTATAAACGAATTAATGTTACGCCCGACGGTAAAGAGCTGGTTGGCGGTATTTTAGTGGGCGATGCGGAACAGTATAACATGCTGTTGCAGACCTGCAAAAACAGGACGGTTCTTCCGCCCGATCCTGAAGACCTGATTCTGGGTTCTAGAGGTGGTGAAGAAGCGGGTGCCGGGGTTATGGGGCTGCCCGATGATGCCCTGATTTGCTCCTGCGAAGCCATTACGAAAGCGATGCTTTGCCACGAAATCAGCGAGAATGGCCACAATACAGTCGAAGCGCTCAAAAAAAAGACCAAGGCTTGTACGGGTTGCGGGGGCTGCACGCCGCTGGTGAAAGATTTGATTCAGGGCGTGATGAAGCAGCAGGGCCTGTATGTTCGGAACACACTCTGTGAACACTTCGACTATACGCGCCAGGAATTGCTGGATTTGATTAAAATTAACCGCCTGAAAACCTACAACGCCGTTTTGGATCATTTCGGGAAAGGCGATGGCTGCGAGGTTTGCAAACCGTTGGTCGCTTCGCTTCTGGCCACCCTTTGGAATGAAAACATCCTGGAAAAAGGCCGCGCCACCATTCAGGATTCCAACGACCGCTTTCTGGCTAACATCCAGAAAGGAGGCACGTACTCCGTGGTGCCGCGCATTCCCGGCGGCGAAATCACACCCGACAAGCTGATCGTGATTGGTCAGGTGGCCAAGAAATACGGTCTTTACACCAAGATTACGGGCGGCCAGCGCATCGACTTGTTCGGCGCCCACGTCGGCGATTTGCCCACAATCTGGGCGGAGCTGATTGCCGCGGGTTTTGAAAGTGGCCATGCGTATGGCAAATCCCTTCGGACAGTTAAAAGTTGCGTCGGGTCAACCTGGTGCCGGTATGGGGTGCAGGACTCGGTTTCCTTCGCCATCGAAATAGAAGAACGCTACAAGGGCGTGCGGTCGCCGCACAAAATGAAGTCGGGCGTATCGGGTTGTATCCGGGAATGCGCCGAAGCCCAGAGTAAAGATTTTGGGATTATCGCTACCGAAAAAGGCTGGAATCTGTACGTGGGGGGCAACGGCGGCTCTAAACCGCAGCACGCCCAGTTGCTGGCTTCCGACGTGGACAAAGAAACATGCATCCGCTACATCGACCGCTTCCTGATGTTTTACATCAAAACCGCCGAGCCCCTCATGCGTACTGCTCCCTGGCTGACCAAAATGGAAGGCGGAATGACTTACCTCAAAGCGGTTGTGGTAGATGATGTGCTGGGAATTGCTGCCGATCTGGAACAGGAAATGCAGTTGCTGGTCGATACGTTCAAGTGCGAATGGACCGAGGTGGTCGAAAATCCGACGCTAAGTAGTCATTTTACGCACTTCGTAAACGCTCCTGCCCAGAAAGACCCAAATGTTGTTTTCACCGACTTACGGGAGCAAAAACGCGCCCAGGAATGGAAATAACGTGCCCTAGTAACCAATCATTTAATCCTTTCTTAGAGCCCTCTAAATCAGCAACAACATGGAAGCGATTACCCTCAATAAAGAAAATATAACCTGGCACCTGGCTTGTCGGATTGAAGATATTCCTGAAGATGGCGGGGCCTGCGCTCTGATCGAAGGCAAGCAGATTGCCATTTATAATTTCACCCGGCGAGGCGAGTGGTATGCCACCGATAACGAATGTCCGCACCGCCAGCAAATGGTCCTTTCGCGCGGCATGATTGGCAGCCAGGGAGACGAGCCCAAGGTGGCCTGTCCTTTCCACAAGAAAACATTTTCGCTTCAAAACGGCCACTGTCTGAACGACGAAGGATACCGAATTAACACCTTTCCCGTCAAAATAAAGGAAGGATTGGTGTATATTGGGGTAGAATGAAGTAACCAATGGAAGAACTTGACCGACAGGTAGCCCGCCGGTTAACACGATTTTATGTGATGGCGCTCACCGTCCTGGCCGTGTTAACCTTAAGCGGGCTCCTGTTTATTAAACGCACAATCAGCAATCATTACGACGATAGCCGGGTCGTTAACGTGGCGGGGCGGCAGCGCATGCTCAGCCAGCGCTTAACCAAACTGGCCGTGGTACGAATCACCGGCATTCCCTCCGCCGATAAAGCTCCTTTTGACTCCCTGCTGCACACCTGGAGCCAAAGTCATATTCAGTTGCGGAACGGAATGCTCCAAATGGAGAAGGCTTACTCCGTACGAAAAAGTAAGCAATTGGAAGGCATGTTCAAGCAGCTTGAGCCTACCTTTCAGTCCATTCATCAAGGTTTTGCGGTCATCGATTCATCAACCACAACCCTCGATCAGAAACAGGCCGCACTCCGAATCATCTTGCAGGAAGAGCCCGCTTTTCTGGATCAGATGAACAGGATTGTTTTCCAATTTGATGAAGAAAGCCTCTACCGGGTTACCCAGCTTGAACGCGTCGAATGGATTTTAACCATTGCGACACTCCTGACACTAATTCTGGAGGCGCTGCTTGTGTTTCGCCCCGTTGTCAACCATACCAAGGATGTCATTCGTAAGCTTACCAAATCCGATGAATCGTTGCGACTGGCCAACAAACACCTCGAAGTGGCCAACCTGGATCTGGCATCGGCTAATCATCAACTGAAAATCACCCAACAGAAACTTGTTCGCGCGACCGAAGAGAAATACCAGCTTAAAATTTCCGAAGATACGATCCGTTCTGCCGCCCTGCTGGAAGGCCAGGAAGAAGAACGCCGACGCTTTGCCCGGGAACTCCACGACGGCATTGGCCAGATGCTGACGGGGCTGAAACTGCACGCCGAAAAATTAAAGCTGGGACCATTTGCCGAGGAAAAGCAAAAACAGCGCTTTCATGAACTCTGCGACCTTATTTATGACACCATTCAGTCGACTCGTCAAATTTCTCACAACTTGATGCCTTCGGTTTTGGGTGATTTTGGATTGGAAGCTACCTTGCAGCTTTTGGCGGAGCAAACAGCCCGCTCGTCGGGGGTCGACGTTATTTTTGAAGGCTTAACCAACGACAAGCGATTGAGTCCCGCGCAGGAAATTGGTCTTTACCGAATCGCCCAGGAAGCCCTCAACAATGCCATCAAACATGCCAATGCCCAAACGATTCAGCTGCATCTGAAACAGCAAGGGCGCACTGTTTTGCTGTGTATTGAGGATGATGGCAAAGGCTTTGTCGTAAAAACAACGCGTAAAGACGACACGCGACCGGCCGCCATCAAGGGCATTGAAAACATGCGGACCCGGGCGCGCTTCCTGAACGGCGATCTAACCATCACGTCGAAGTTAAAGAAAGGAACGAAGGTTACTGTTCAGCTTAATTTGCCCTCTAGTTCTTAAAGATTATGCCAATACGAATTCTTATTGCCGACGATCATTCTGTGGTCAGAAAAGGGATTCGCACCTTGCTGGAAGACGAAGCAGATGTTGAGATTGTCGGCGAGGCTGCTGATGGCGATGATGCCATCGACCTGATTCCCTCCCTCCGCCCTGATGTTTTACTGCTCGATATTACGATGCCCCGCCTGTCGGGTATTGAGGTTCTGAAAGCGGTGCGTCAGCAGTTTCCTAAAGTTCGGGTTCTGATGTTCAGCATGCATAACAATCCCGACTATATTTTAAAAACGGTTCAATTAGGTGCGGCGGGGTATCTCCTGAAAGATACAGATCGGGAAGAAATATTACGCGCGGTTCGCACGATTGTCAACGGAGACTTGTATTACCCACCCCAGGCCGCCTCGTTGATTATCAAAAGCTTAGTCCTTTCAAATGCGGCCCCTTCTCAACTGGACGATACCACGTACAAGCCCCGACCCACCTCCTCCATCTGGAGTAAAATAACGGCGCGGGAAGCCCAGATTTTGACGTGTCTGACGGATGGCCTGAGCAGCCTTGAAATTGCCAAACGCTTCGACATCAGCCCCAATACCGTAGCCAACCAACGGGCTAGCATCATCCGCAAGGCCGGCGTAAAAAATACCGTCGAGCTTATCCGAATGGCCCTCGAAGAAAAGCCCCGGACTTAACCGCAGCTAACAAAAAAGCCGCCAGAAACATCCGACGGCTTTCTTTTCCTGTACTCTCTTTCACTCTAAGGCGGTAAGCCAGCGGGTTGTTTTGGGCACCTGGACCTCTCTGGTATCGATCCGGAAGGATTTAATTACTTTGTTGTATCCATCACTGACCACAATCTGATAGTCTCCGTTTGGTAGATCCTGAAGATTAAAAACCTGGTGCGTTGGTTTCTTGTGCTTTCCTACCTTTTGCGAATAAAGCTCCTGATCATTTTTACCCAGAAACGTCACGTATAAAGGAACATCAATATGATTCTCAACGATGAAGTGCATTTTCGTGTGCTCACGGTTGGGATAAGCAGCCACGGTCATTGTCTTGGTGCGTGTCACGTATTCGGCATTAGCTTTTTTATCCGTTTCTGGATCATCCGCAAAGGCGGTTAGGGAACACAAGGCCATGCTGCAACCCAGCAGCAACATTTTAATACGCTTCATACATTTGTTGTTTAAGAATAAATAACCTGATTTTCTGTGCATTAACAGAATAAAGGTACGTATACCAAACACTCCTTCTTTCCCGCAATAGAGGTGATTTTTCTGGCTTTCGATTTTCCAGGATAAACGGTCAGCAAGCCGGATAACCACTTTACCTGTCCTTTTCAGAGCCAGAATTAACCTTGAAAGCCTGTTTATTTTACGCATTGGCTCCCTTGCCCGACTTCCGGCTCCCCCAGCTTATGGGATGAAGCAAAAAAAGCCAGCTCAAGGAGCTGGCTTCAACCTGAAGGTCTAAAAACTAGATGAGTTTGTCCCGGATGGCTCGTTCAATGGCTTCGGCCTTCGAATGAACCTCCAGCTTCCAGTAGATATTTTTGATGTGCGTTCGAACGGTTTCTTTATCGACAAACAACTGATCCGCAATGGTGGTGTAACTTTTACCCTTGGCTAGTAATTCCAGCACTTCCGTTTCGCGGGCCGTCAGCGGCGAATTCCGATTCTTCTGAAACGAAGCCACTACCATCCGGGCAATGTTGGTACTCATGGGAGCACCTCCATCCATAATGTCGCGAATGGCTTCCAGCAACTTGGTCGGCTGCATATTTTTAGTCAAATACCCACCAGCCCCGGCGCACAACGCCTTGAATACCAATTCATCGTTTTCATAGGCAGTAACGACAATGATGTTGGTCTTGGGTCGCAGCTTCTTGATCCGCTGAATGCCTTCAATGCCGTTCATTCCCGGCAGATTTATGTCCATCAGGACCACATCCGGCGCGTCGGCGTCCAGATTTTTCAAAGCCTCTTCGCAGCGTTGATACGTGTTTATGATCTTAAAACCATAAGTGCTGTTTATGAGCAGGGCAAAACCGTCGCGGATCAGGTTATCATCTTCCACGATGCAAATTCGAATGGTTTGGCTTGCTCGTGACGGTGGAGATAGGGTCATTCGTATTTATTGTTTAATTCGGGCCAAACTACTTTATTTTCCAAAATCCGGGACTCTTTTTTTCACCAATGGTGCATAAGGCCCACGAACGAAGGCAGCAACCGGCTTCAGGCACTCATTCCCGGAATTTCGGCTCTAAAAAGGACGGAGGCCCCTCCGCCCGGATGCGTCAGAAACGTAACATCTCCCCCGATGCGCTTGGCGCGGCTTCGAATATTCAGTAACCCATTTCCCGGCGTGGTGTCAGTTTCTGGCAAGCCAATTCCGTTATCCTCCAGGATAATTTCAATGCGGTTGCCCGTGTACCCGAATCGAATTTCTGCGCTACTGGCCTGAGCATGTTTTAAGGTATTGCTCATGGCTTCTTTGAACAGAAAAATCAAATGGCGGCTGGCTCCCAGCGGCAGGACGGCCTGATGCAGTTCGTCGGTGATGCCCGTCGCCCGAAACAGCACGCCGGTCTTGTCGAAAATATCATCCCCAAAATCTTTCAGGCGAATGGCGATCTCGTACAGGTTATCGTGCTCCGGGTCAATCGACCAGATAAAATCGCGGGTGCCCTGGTAGAGGCGGTTGCTGTTGTCGCTGATCTTGGCCAGCAGCGGCTTTATTTCTTCAGCGTGGCCGTTTAACTGCGCTTTGATGATTTCCGTGAGCATCGAAATGCGGGTAATGGTATTCCCGAACTCGTCGTGGAGATCCTGCGCAGCCATTTTACGCACCCGTTCATTCTCGGCAAGCGTTACGCGCTCCAGATCCAGAAGGTGTTCTACTTTTTTCCGAACCCGGTAATTGTACACCAGCCGAGCAATAAGCATCCCAACGATCAATACCAGGGCAATAAACCAGGCTGTTTGCCAGAAAGGCGGCAGGACGGTGATCGGTATACGCAACATACCCGCTTCGTTCCAATGTCCATCGCTATTGGACCCTTTTACTTTCAGTATGTAATCACCCGGTTTGAGGTTTGTGAAGCTGACGTACCGCCGCGTCCCGGACGAAATCCAACTGTCGTGAAAGCCCTCCAACTGGTAGGCATATTGGTTTTTGGCCGGATTGGTAAAATCAAGGGCCGCAAAAGCAAACGAAAAGAAATTTTCGCCGGGTTGCAGCACAATCTTCTCTTCCGCAATCAGTAGACTATCAATATTAACTGGTTTTTCAAACTTCTTGAAGGAGGTCAATACCATGCGGGGGCGGTGCAGGTTCTCCAATAATTTTTCGGGTAAAAAACTGATAGCCAAGCCAATACCACCAAAGAACAACTCACCATCCTTGCTCTGGTGGTAGGCATTCATGTTAAATTCATTGATGGCTAAGCCGTCATTGGCTTCGTAGTTTTGAAACTGTCCTGTGCTTGGGTTCAGGCAGGAAAGACCAAAATTTGTACTCAGCCAGAGTTGCCCTTTCCGGTCCTCCAATGCTCCGTAGACCATGCTATTGGGCAAGCCGGTTCGTTCGGTATAATGAACGAAATGCTCTTTCCCGTTCTCGTTGACGAGCCTGCTTAGTCCTTTCCCGCTGCAAAACCAAAGCTGGTCTTTCTGATCCCGTAAAATGCCTAATATCTGGCTACTGATCAGACTGGACGGATTGGCGGGGTTGTTTTCATAGTGTGTAATGTGGCCTGTCCGGGGGTTCAGTTTGTTCAGACCAATCCAGGTCCCGATCCAGATGTTGCCTTGGCGGTCCTCCTCGATATCGGATACCATGTACGCCCGTAAGCTATTCGGCTCTTTTTCGGTGTAGCGATACGTGGTGATCTGCCCCGTGCGCGCGTCGCGTTTTTTAAGGCAGAGAAACGAGCCAATCCACAGATTTCCCGCCTTATCTTCGAACAGACTCAATACACCTACCGAGCTTCCCGGCTTTTCGTCGGCCAGGAGCGAAACGGTTTCAAAGGTGTTAGAGGCCCGGTTGAACTGTTGTAAACCCTCGGAGGTCCCTACCCATAACTGTCCTTTCCGGTCTTCCAGCAAGGCATTAACTTTGTCACCACTCAAACTGCGGGCATCGGCTGGCTGGTGAAGATAGCGCTGAATGAGGTGTGTTTTCCGATTTACGCGCTGCAAGCCTTCGTAGGTTCCCAGCCACAAGTCGCCGTACCGATCCGTGCAAATCGAAAAAACCATAGCGGCTGTCGACGCCTGCTCGCGGCTAGTGAGCGTTTTCCACTGCCGAAACGTGTTTTTTGACCGACTGAATGTCTGCACTCCCGCATCGTACGTTCCAATCCATACCAGATCTTCAGCCGGATCGGACCCTTCATACAAACACTCAATGGACCCTGATTTCAGGGCCGCCTTACTAAATACATCCTGCTGAATGGCATTTAGAAAGTCAACGCGCTGGTGATCTGGTAAAGCAAAGCGGGCGATGCCCTTGCCGTAGGTGCCAATCCAGAGGGTTTGGGTGTGGTCCATTAGCAATGACGTTATCATTTCCATTCCGATCTTTTCAGTAACTGCCGGAATCGCCAATGATCGGCCCGTACGGGGGTCCAGACGAGCCGCTCCTTTCTGCGTGCCTACCCAAAGCATCCCATACGCATCAAAAACCAACGAACGAACCCCTTTATTAGGAAGTTGCCACTTTCCCTCCTCCGCTAAGTACCCAATCGACGTTTTTTTTCTGCTCTTTTCACTGGGGGCGGTGATTTGTAATCGGGTTAAGCCCTGCTCGGTTCCAATCCAAAGCGCCCCCCAGCGGTCGGGCAGTAGCGCCTGTACACTTGGTTCCAGGCCTCGCTCTGTAACGGCAATGGGATATTCAACTACCTGGTAGTTACCCTGGGGCGTGGTAATGAGTCGTTTTAGTCCCTGGTTGGTGGCCAGCCAAATAGCCCCAAAATGATCGATTTGTAAATCGTAGATAAATAGAGAAGCAAAATTAACCTGACGCGGAATCAGCTTTTCCAGCCGCATAAATCGGTTGCTTACCGGATCAAATCGACACAACCCATTGGTTGTTCCAATCCAGATGTACCCTTTTTTGTCCGCCCGGAGAACCCGAATATCGTCCCCTGCCAGGGTTGTCTTGTCAAAAGGATCGTGCTTGTAATGGATTAGTTGATAGCCGTCGTAGCGATTGAGGCCATATTGGGTTCCGAACCACATATAGCCCCGCGCATCTTTGAGAATGCATTGCACCTGGCTTTGCGAAAGTCCGTGCTCCACCGCAATTTGATCCAGAAATACATTACCATTCTGTGCCCGGATGGGGAGCGCCAGGAAGAGCCAAAATCCCGCAAGTAATAGCCAGTTCTTCATGTTGGGTGAGAAAAATCCCCTCTCCTACAAAGATAGTGTAGTAAAATGAGCCAATAAATCCCCCAATTTGCAGGAATTCGAGAAAAAGAATTATCCCTATTTTTGTAGGACGTTTTCTAAAGGCTCTTCAACGGCTTAGGGAACGTGTTTTGGATTAAGAAAACCGGGAAAAGTAGCCTTGCACTGAACAGGGCTATTTTTTTGTTTATTACCCCCGATTAATCCTCGAATAACCAGCCACCTACCCTGCAAAAAAGAGGCTGTTCTATACAATTTTAGTACCTTTGCCCCACTTTTGCCGCCAAGGTATTCCACTATGACGTTCTTAAAATCCAATCGCCTCAATAACCTTCGTTACGAAATCCGTGGGCCTGTTTATGAAAAAGCCCTGGAGCTTGAAAGTCAGGGGTATAAAATCATTTCGCTGAATATTGGCAACCCCGCTCCTTTTGGTTTCGACGCACCCGACGAGATTGTGCACGACATTATTCTGAACATCCGCAACGCCCAGGGCTATTCCGACTCGCGGGGTTTGTTTGCCGCCCGGAAGGCCGTTATGCACTACACCCAGAACCTGGGCATCAAGGACGTGGCGATCAACGATATTTTCATTGGCAATGGCGTTAGCGAACTGATTCTCCTATCGATGCAGGCGCTCATTAACGAGGGCGACGAGGTGTTGGTCCCATCGCCTGATTATCCGCTCTGGACAACTTCGGTAGCGCTGAGTGGGGGAAAACCAGTGCATTACCTCTGCGATGAAGCCGCCGACTGGAACCCGGATCTGGTTGACTTGGAGAGCAAAATTACCAGCCGAACCCGAGCAATTGTGGTTATTAATCCGAATAATCCAACCGGGGCGGTGTATGACAAGGCGGTGTTGCAAAAGATCGCTGAAATCGCCGAACGACACCAACTGATTATTTTCTCGGACGAAATTTACGATAGAATTTTGTACAACGGGTCGGTTCATCATCCGCTGGCTACGATGGTTCACGATACGCTTTGTATTTCGATGGGTGGCCTTTCGAAGAACTACCGGGCGGCGGGGTTCCGGGGTGGGTGGCTTATTCTGAGCGGGGCCAAACAACGGGCCAAATCCTACATTGAAGGGCTAACGCTGCTGGCTTCCATGCGTTTATGCGCAAACGTTCCGACCCAATATGCCATCCAGACTGCTTTGGGTGGTTATCAGAGCATTAAGGATCTGGTGCTTCCGGCTGGGCGACTGTACAAGCAGATTCACCTGGCCTACGAACGGATGACGGCCATTCCGGGTATTAGCTGCGTTAAGCCACAGGGCGCTCTTTATTTATTCCCTCGCATTGATCTTTCGCAGTTTCATCTGGAAAGTGACGAACAGTTTGTGTTTGATTTGCTGGATGAGCAGAAGGTTTTGGTTGTGGCGGGCACTGGGTTTAACTATTTGTACAACGATCACTTCCGCATTGTCTGCCTTCCCTCGGTTGATGAATTAAATATTGCCCTCGACCGCATCGAAACGTTTCTGGAAAGTCGCCGAAAATAGTCTTTGGGTTTTGCATAATATTAAATAACGAAGCCGCCAAGTTGAGTCTTGGCGGCTTCGTTGGCATTTCGTTTTAGCCTTTTTTCATGGGTTCGATGGTTTCAATCGTGCCATCGGGTCGGCGTTTCAGTTCAGTGACTTTCACATTCCGCAGATGCGTTTTGTTGGATAACTCGGTGTCATGGTAGAAAATATACCATTTACCCCCAACCTCTACAATGGAATGGTGCGTTGTCCAGCCCTGTACCGGATTCATAATCACGCCCTCGTATGTAAAAGGTCCGTACGGCGAATCCCCGATTGCATACGCCAGGTAATGTGTATCACCCGTCGAGTACGAGAAATAGTATTTCCCGTTGTATTTGTGCATCCAGGCTCCCTCGAAGAACCGCCGGTCGTGGTCACCTCCCAGCAGGGGCTTGCCTTCTTTGTCCAGGATTTTTACGTCTTTCACGGGTTCGTCGAAACGAAGCATGTCTTTGCTCATCCTCACTACTTTGGCGCTTAGAGCAGGTTCTTTGTCTTTTTCCAGATCGGTTTTTGAGCCATTGGCTTCGTATTTCCCGGTATGCCAGCGCTGAAGCTGACCGCCCCAGATACCACCAAAGTACATGTATGAGCTCCCGTCTGTATCCGTAAATACCGCCGGATCAATACTATAACTTCCTTCAATGGGCTTGGCTTCAGCCTTAAACGGTCCGGTTGGCGATTTGCTCGTTGCCACTCCAATACGGAATACATCCTGCTTGTCTTTTACCGGAAAATACAGATAATATGTCCCGTTTTTGTAAGCCGCATCCGGAGCCCAGAGTTGCCGGCCCGCCCACGGAATATCCTTGATGTCTAACGCCACTCCGTGATCGGTTACTTTTCCATCGACGTTATCCATGGACAGAATGTGGTAATCCTTCATGGCGAAATGGGCACCGTCATCTCCTTCCGGCACGCCAGCGTCGATATCGTGCGATGGATAAATATAGATCTTCCCGTTAAACAAATGGGCCGAAGGGTCGGCCGTATAAATATCGGAGATCAGCGGCTTTGACAAAAATTGCTGCGTTGTGGAGTCGCTTTTATCCGCTTCAGCCGTAGTGGCCTCTTTCTTAGACTTGTCACTCTGACAAGCGCCCCAAAATACCCCCGATAGCCCCAGGAGAAGGGCAGATACTTTAAATCCTGCGTAATTTTTCATCCAGACTTGTTTAAACATATGCCTATTTTATTGCAATATATCAGCAAAGTGAAGATTTCTGAACTATTTTTTTTAGGACGGAAACTTTCTTTTTACTCCCTAAGTTAACACCGTTATAAAAGGTAACACGCTTTCTAATGGGCATCGTCGAACGCAGACAACGGCAAAAAGAAGAGGTAAGAACCAGTATCCTTCAAGCGGCTTGGCAACTAGTCGAGCAGGAAGGCTGGCAGGCCCTTTCTATTCGCAAGATTGCGGATGCCATTGAATACAGTGTTCCGGTGATTTACGCTCATTTTCAAAACAAGGAAGCTATTCTGCTGGAATTTACCAAAGAAGGCTTTCGACTTTTGGCGCGTGAGATTCAACAGGCGAAAGAAAAGCACGACCAGCCTAACCAACAATTGCAGGCCATGGCTGAGGCGTACTGGCACTTCGCGTTTACTCACAAAGAGTATTACCAGTTGATGTTCGGCCTGGGAATACCAGCCTGCGATACAGTAAGGCAAGTCCCTGAAATGCAGCTATTTTCCGACGTATTGATCACGGTGATCCAGAAAGCCCTTGCGGGTAGCCAACAACCCCATACGGACCATATGCTGAAGTTTCATACGTTTTGGTCAATCTTACACGGTTTAGTTTCCATTCAAATGATTGACCGAAATGCCACTCCTTCGGATTGGAACCGGCTTGTTTTGCAAGATGCGGTGGCTGGCTTTATAAAAACTTTAGACTAATTTTTTTACCCAATACCTAACAGTGTTATTTTTTATATCAGTGTATTAATTTACCCAACTTTCATTGCATAAATACTAGAAACATGACAACTACAACAGCAACCCAATGGGCAGTAGACCCACTCCACTCTGAAGTTCAGTTTAAGGTGAAACACCTCGTTATTTCCACGGTAACAGGTTCTTTTAAAAAATTTCAGGGTGGCGTTACAACGCAGGGTGATGATTTTGAAGGCGCAGAGATTCACTTTTCCATGGATGTCAACAGCATTGACACCAACCAGGAAGGCCGGGATGCGCACTTGAAAGCTGCCGACTTCTTCGATGCCGAGCAATACCCCAGCATTACCTTTGAATCGACTTCGTTCACGAAAGTGAAAGGCGACTTGTATAAGTTGGTGGGTAACCTGACGATGAAAGGCGTTACGAAAGAAATAACAATCAACGCCGAATACGGCGGATCGGCCAAGGATAATTACGGGAATAAAAAAATTGGTTTTGAGGTAACGGGCATTGTTAACCGCAAAGCGTTCGGCCTAACTTACAACGCACTAACCGAAAAGGGTGGCCTGGCGCTGGGCGAAGACATCAAGCTGATTGCGAACATTCAATTAGCGCAACAGGCGTAATAGATGGTCTTTCTGGAAAACCCATTGCCTCATCAGCTAGTTTTCCAGAAAGACCTGAATTTTTACTGCACAAACCTGACTTAAAAACCATGTATAAGCTGAAGATCATTTCTTCGACCGTTCGTTCCGGCCGTAAAGGGCCAATTATTACCTCATGGATTGCTGATGCTGCCCGCGAACACGGCGGTTTTGACGTTGACGTCCTGGATTTGGCCGAAATCAACCTGCCTTTCATGAACGAAGCAGCGCATCCACGCCTCCAGCAGTATGAACACGAACACACCAAGCAATGGAGCGCTACCATTGACGAGGCCGACGCGTTTGTTTTCGTAGTGGGCGAATACAATCACAATTTCCCGGCACCCTTGCACAACGCCCTGGAATACCTGGTGCAGGAATGGGGCTACAAAGCAGCCGGTATTGTTAGTTACGGGGGTCTTTCGGGAGGAACCCGCGCGGCCAGCAGCCTCAAAGGCTATATCCCTACTTTCAAGATGGTGCCGATAGCCGAAATGGTTCATCTTCCATTTTTTACCAAGAATATCAACGATCAGGACGAATTCGTGGCCGACGAATCCGTTCAGCGTTCGGCCACGGCTATGCTAAACGAATTGCTGCGCTGGACCAAAGGGCTCAAGCTGATCAAGGAAAATAAACTCTAAATCAGTTTGCGCGTTCCGGGAGCGAGCCAGGTAATAAAACGGAAAAAACTTTCCACTTGGTCAGGAATAAAGCGAACTTTGTCTTTCGAATAACTACCTAAGTGATGACTTTTGACGAATTAAACCTGAATAAGCCGCTGCTGGCTGCTTTAACCGACCTGGGCTTTACCACGCCAACAACCATTCAGCAAAAGGCTTTTCCGGTTGTCATGTCTGGTCAGGATGTGTGCGGAATTGCCCAGACGGGAACGGGAAAAACGTTTGCTTACTTGCTTCCCTGCCTGCGGCAATTCCAGTTTTCGAAAGACCACCAGCCACAGCTTCTTATTCTGGTTCCAACGCGGGAATTGGTCGTGCAGGTGGTGGAAGCTGCTCAAAAGCTGGCTGCTTACATGAATTTGCTGGTTGTGGGTGTATACGGAGGTGTCAACCTTAAACCGCAACTGGCCGAAGTGGCTAAAGGTGCTGACGTATTGGTTGCCACACCCGGACGACTGGTTGATGTACTGGCGAGCGGCGTTGTCAAACCCAAGTCGATCAAGCGGCTCGTCATCGATGAAGTAGATGAGATGCTGAATCTGGGGTTTCGCACCCAGTTGAAAAACATCCTGGATGCCCTGCCCGAAAAAAGGCAGAACCTGCTTTTTTCGGCTACCCTCACGGATGACGTGGAAAAGCTGATTGCCAGTTACTTTACAACTCCGTTGCGCATCGAGGCAGCCCCTACTGGCACGCCGCTGGAAAATATTCAGCAGACGGCGTATGCCGTTCCCAACTTTTACACCAAAGTAGCTTTGCTGGAGCTTTTGCTGAAATCGTCCGCTGATCTAAGTAAAGTTTTGGTTTTCGTAGCGACCAAGCAATTGGCCGATGATCTGTTTGAGCAGCTAAGTCCAAAATTCCCGGATCAGGTAGGCGTTATTCACTCCAATAAATCCCAGAATTTCCGATTTAATTCGGTCAATAGTTTTCAGGATGGCCAGTATCGGCTTTTGATTGCCACCGACATTATTGCGCGTGGTCTGGATGTGGCGGAAGTGTCGCACGTCATTAACTTTGACCTACCAGAAACCCCCGAAAGCTACATTCACCGCATTGGTCGCACAGGCCGAGCAGATAAGAAGGGAATTGCCATTGCGTTTATTTCGGAGCGGGAAAAAGAACAGCAGGCGGCCATCGAAGCGTTGATGAATTACACCATTCCAATGCTGCCCCTCCCCGATGATCTTGTCATTTCGGATCGGCTTACCCCCGATGAGGAACCCAAGATTAACATGAAATCCATTGTTGTTAAACGTCCAAAACCGGAGGAAGGCGGCGGGGCGTTTCATGAGAAAGCGGATAAAAACAAAAAGGTGAATGTTCGCCGGGATTATGCCGCCGAAAAAAGACTTAAATACGGTCGCCCCATCAAACGCAGCGGCAAGAAAAAAGGCGATTAGTCTATTATTCCCGAATCTGATACAACCGCAGCGAACTAGCCTCCGGCAAAGGCCCCTGGCGGGGTCGGTCGCGGTTGCGGCCCAGCGTTTCCCACCGAAGTACGTAGTGCGTACCCTTAACCGGTGATTTCCCGCCATCTTCCCGAAAGCTAACCTGCATTCCCGGAAATGACGATTCCGGGTTTTGCAAACGGGTCGGAACCAGGGCTGGATACGGCCTTTTTTCGGTGACTTTCAACTGAACAGGGTCCAGTACCAGCAAGCCATTTCCGGCCCCTTTGCTCCGATACGCCATCGTTAAGTCACCTGACTTACCCACCTGAACGGGGTGCACGCCCACCTCAAACTCAATGGTGCCGCCGCCGCCGAACTCCCAGCGATGGGTCCAGTCGGTGGCCTGCTTGATTTTCCAACCACTTGCTTCCCGCCGGGCGTTGTAAATCTGAATATTTCCCTGCTGATCGTATTTGTGGTAGGTAATCACCGGCCGTTTCTGCGCATCGAATCCCAATACCGTGTTGCCGTTGATGATACCTCCTTTGGCGGGCACCGGATCAACGATTTCCGCCGAAGCCAGCTTTATCGGCAAACGCAACGGTGATCCGTCACTTTTCTCCCAATGCAGTAGATCTTTGCTGCGGGCATAACACAGGTCATGATTGGTAGAAGCATCGGGCGTATCCCGCCAAACCCAAACGATGTGGTAAAACCCATCCGGTCCGACCATTGGGCCGCGCAGGTAGGCGTTCATCAAGCCTTCGCCGTCGGTAAATGGCGTATCCAAGAGCCTCCGCCAGCTTTTCTGCTTAATATCATACGTGTTATAAATCTGATTCCCCGACCCGCTCGAGCCATCCCGATACGCAAAAACCAGATCGCCCGAAGGAGCCGTAAAAAACTCTGGATACGTTGTTTTGGCTTCCGCCTTACCCGTCATCGACGGCATTCGGCGGATGGAATGGATGTCGTGCGGTTTGGTTGCATAAAAATACTTGAGACTATCGCTGTGCATGTTCCCCGACAGGTGAAGGTGCCCGGCCTTATCCAGCGCCATCGCGATGTAATTGTGACTATCCCAACCAACCCGCGTTGGCAACTTTTGGTAGTCCCACTTTTTCTGACCCAATTGGCGGTGAGCCACCGTCATTTGCCGATCGGCATCATAATAAGCAACGTATTGGTGCGGGGCGCTGGTCAGCAAGGCAAAACCGACCGGATGGCCCGCCCAGACCGGGGCAATATCTAGCTGTTCAAGCACTGTCGGTTCAGTTGGATCCCCCACCTGATAGCCGGAAAAACCACTGACAAGCAGCGTAAGCAGGAAGGCAAAAGCAGCTTTCTGAAAGGTCTTCATGGATTAAGGATTTAGCGACTGATAATACGCATACGGTGTCATGAAGACCACGTTTTTTGTCAATAGGTAATCGATGATTTTAGTGAATTCGCCAAAGCGCCGTTCGTCCCAGCTCATCGGATGGTATTGGAGCAACAAATAAGCCTTGGTCGGGTCATAATGGGCAATAAACTGCTGGTAATCAGGATTATGCACTGGAAACTCCACCAGGTCGCCGGATTGTTTTTTCAGGATAAATTTGTTCGATGTCGTATCGCCCCGCAGCCAGACTTTCAGGTCGGGAAATTGAGCCAGTGCCTTCACGGTATTGCTGTCCTGAGCGTTTCCAGCCGCCCCGAAGGTATGCAGCGTTAGCCCTAACTTTTCGCGCGCCACCGCCTGGCTGCGTCGCAACTGCGTAATTTGATGCTCCAGGGACGTATTCCAGAATTCGTGAAACTTGGTCCCGTTCGCGTCCGTCCCGTTCATTTGGTGCGTATAGCCGTGGTTCCACAATTCAATACCATCGCGAACCTGCAACGCCTTTACCTCTCGGGCGTAGGCTGGCGTTCCTTTATCCAATGAGTTTAAAATAATGCCCACGCTGGATTTGACCTCTTTTTGCCGGATATAGTCCAGGTATTTTTGCCACCGCTCCGGAAAAACGTGGGCACTGTCCCCAAAGATCAGGTCGTCGGCCTTGAGTATAATAACCTGTTTGGTACCCCGGTTGGCAACCGACTTTTTCGCCGTTCGGGTACATTGGAGAAATACGGGCAAAAGACCGATCAGTAGTAGGTAACTCAGGATTTTTTTCACGGGAAAGGAAGGCGATTATTTCCCTAGAAGCCAATTCTACGCTATTTCTCCTGTACCCATCATCAAGTTTTTCTTTCTGCCTCAAAACGCAGAAAGCCCGATTCTTTGTTGAATCGGGCTTTCTGTAACCTATTTATGGCCTATTTTTTACTCAACACTTTTGGCGAAACCTCGGCGCTGAGCTCCACGTCTTTGCGTGCTTTAGACGTATCCGTATTCAACAGCCGTACGTTCTGCGTCCGGTTGCCGCTCAGTTTCAGCACCACATCGGTATTCGCTACGTCGTAATGAATGTTGTCCAGTGTTACATTTTTGCTGTTCTGAACCTGCATCGGCAGCTTATCCCGCGTCCGAAGCGTTACGTTTTTCAGCTGAATATTTTCGGCTTCAATACACACCAGCCCTTTGTTGCTTTCCAGAACAGCGTTCTCAATCTGAATATTTTTAATGCTCATTTCGGGTAAACCACGAATCAGAATTCCCGTTTCTGCGCCCTGACACACCACATTCCGAATGTAGAAATTTTTAAACTGGGGCGTTCCTTCATTCAGCGGTTCGGCTTTCATTTCGGGCAGTTCGTTTTTAGCCCCCGCCTGCGGCACCGGATCTTTGGCCATGTAGTACATGTCAAACAAAATCGCCTCGCCGGGAATGTTGGTCATGTTGATGTCCGAAACATAGATGTTTTCAACCACCCCGCCCCGGCCCCGCGCCGTTTTGAAGCGCAGACCAACGTCGGTACCCAGAAAATTACAGTTGGTGACAAATAAATTTTTTACTCCGCCCGACATTTCGCTCCCGATCACAAAGCCCCCATGCCCGTGAAATACGGTACAATTTTGCACGATCACATTTTCGGTTGGCACGCCACGCTTGCGCCCTTCTTCATCCCGGCCCGATTTAATGCAAATGCCGTCGTCGCCTACGTCAAAGCTACAGTTTTCGATCAGGCCGTAGCGGCAGGATTCCAGGTCTAGCCCATCGCCGTTCTGCGCGAACCACGGATTCCGAACGGTTACATTCCGCAATGTAATGTGGTCTGTCAGGAGCGGATGCAAACACCAGGCGGGTGAGTTCTGAAACGTTACGCCTTCCAGCAAGACCTGCTTACAGCCGTTCAAAACAACCAGATTGGGCCGCAGGTAGTCCCGCCACTCCTGCGAATTTTGTAAGGTATAACCGGCTTTGATTAGGCCTACTTTGGCCGTTTTGTTGCCCTTCATCGACTGTTCTGATGGATACCACGCATTGCCGTTCGGATCAACTACGCCGCCCGAAGCAATCAGTTTTTTCCACTGCGACTCGGTAAGCTTTTCCTTTTTCACCTGCCGCCACACCTGTCCGGCTCCGTCCACAACGCCTTTGCCTGTGATGGCGATATTTTGCGCTTTTAGGGCCGAAATGGGTGCCTGGCACCGAATAGCGTCCTGACCTTCCCAGTTCGTTTCGACCAGCGGATAGTCGTTGCGGTTGCTGCTGAACTGAAGCAAGGCGCCCTCCATTAAATGAAGATTTACATTGCTTTTCAAAACGATAGGTCCCGTTAGCCAGAAGCCTTTTGGAATTAAGACCGTACCCCCACCCGCCTGGTTGCAGGCATCGATAGCCCGATTAATAGCCTGATTGTTTAATGATTGGCCGTCCGACTTTGCGCCGTATTTCAGGACATTGAAGGTATCTTTCCGGAAAACCGGCTGCAATACATGCGGCAGTTCGTAGACGTATTTATCGGTTGTCCCGAACGGTTTAAAAAATTGCCCTATTGGCAGCTTCTGGGCTTGAATTTCTTCCGCAACCAGACTAGCCATCACCTCCGCGCCGTATTTCGAGAAATGCGTATCGTCAATTTTACCGTTTGGTGATTTCGGGTAAAAACCACCAGTAAAGTGCATAAACAAGGCTTTCGACCCTTCGACTCCGTGCTGAAGAATCGCCTGATTACTTTTAGTCTGTAGATCAATCAAAGGTACTTTTAATTCCCGCGCTACGGCTTTGACCACGGCGGGGTATTCCCCGTGCTGGTCCACAAATTGCCCTTTTTCATCGAATTTTCGCCGTTCCACCGGCGTAATCAAGATTGGATTGGCTCCTTTCTGGCGGGTTTCTTCAACGTAGCGAATCAGGTTTTTCCGGTAATCGGTTTGGGGCGCAGCGTAGCGCGTTGAATCTTTGATTTTCTGGTCGTTATGTGCAAACTGAATCAGTACCCAATCGTTCGGTTTCAGTTGTTCAACGACTTTTGCCCAGCGTCCCTCGGTCCGAAAGCTTTTCGTACTCCGCCCGTTCATGGCATGATTCTGCACCTGAGCCCGGCCCTGGTCGATATACTCCGCGAAGGCCATTCCCCAGCCCGTTTCCGGTGCATTGTCCGGCGATTTGACCGACATGGTTGAATCGCCAATCAGGAAAATGCGAGGCGTATCGTTGCCCAGGCGAAAACTTGCTAATAACCAAAATGTGGCTACAATCCAGGCGTTTTGCAGCAAGCGCTTTTTCCAGGGCCTTTTGTTCAATAATATCATTCGGATAAAGGTTTGTCAATGAGTAAATATCCGCATAGCCCAGTACTTTATTGAGGTAAGCTTTCACTTTTTTTACGCAAACGTTATCGGGAACGTTCTCAAAAAGGCTTATATTGATCAACTTTAGCAATCCTGCCTAAACCCACCGGTATGCTTTGCCGAAGCAATCCATTTAATTTGTCTGTTTCCGTACTTATGTTCGTAAGGTTAGCTTGCCTTTGCCTTCTAGTCAACCTGTTCCTGGCAGGTTTCCTAGCGGCTCAACCACGGTCCTATTCATTTAGCCATTTAGGCAGTAATCAAAATCTTTCCAACAACCAGATTAATAGCATTTTAAAGGATCAGCAGGGGTTTATCTGGTTTGGCACCCTATCCGGCCTAAACCGGTACGATGGCTATACCTGCAAGGTTTTTCACCACGACATTCGCGATACTACGTCACTGATTGATAGTTACATTGAGCGGATTGACGAAGGACCCGGGGGATTTTTGTGGGTTTTTACCCGGAAAGGAATTAATATTTATGACCCATCCACGGAGCGGTTTATTCGTAACGCCGACCGCTTTGCCCGGAGGCTGGGCCTTCCGGACGCCCGGATCAGATCCGTTAAGAAAGACCCCAAAGGTGCTTTCTGGTTTTTGCACGCCACCAATGGACTTTATATCTACCACGCTCCCAATCGGCAAGTCGGTCGGTTAAGTCACCATGCCCAGGATTCCAGTTCACTGCGCGCCAACGACATAACAGACATTAATTTTGATCGACAGGGCGCCATCTGGGTGGCGCACCAAACGGGCCTGCTCGAAAAAATTGACGGATCTACCAAACGCGTTGTTTACCGAAATACTCAAATTCATGCCTCCTGTACCGAACGAAGCTCAAACTTTCAACTTTTTGTTGATCAGGATAATGACGTGTGGATCTCGGAGAGCCGAGGCACGGCCGGCGCCTTTTATCTGAACCCTAAAACGGGTTTGCTGCATCACGTTCACAAAGACGCGCAACGGGGCAAACTCAATTCCAATCTGGTGCGCAACATTGTGCAGGATTCGCGTGGGTTCATCTGGCTCGGCACTGATCACGGGGGCATCAACGTACTTAATAAAAAGGATTTTTCGGTTCGCTATCTCGTTCATGATGAAAATGAAGATCGGAGCGTTATTGAGAATACCATTTATGCACTTTACCGGGACGACACGGGCATAATCTGGGCGGGCACGTTCAAAAAAGGAGTTAGTTTCTACCACGAAAATAGCTTCCGTTTCCCGGCCTACCGCCGCCAGAGTCCTTCTACACCCAGCCTCAGCTTCGATGACATAAACCGATTTGTAGAAGACCAAAAAGGCAATTTATGGCTGGGAACCAACGGGGGTGGTCTGATTTACTACGACCGGAAACAGGAACATTTTACGACTTACCGAAATCGACCAGGCGACCCGAACAGTTTGAGCAATGATGTCATCGTCAGTTTGTGTCTGGATCGTGCACAACGGCTTTGGATTGGCACTTACTTCGGGGGACTGAACCGTTGGGAAAAAGGTAAATTTGTCCGTTACCGCGCTAATTCAGCCAACCCAACGAGTCTGGTTCACGATAACGTCTGGGACTTACTGGAAGATTCCCGCCAGAATTTATGGGTAGGCACGCTCGGCGGCGGCCTTGACCAGTTGGACCGCGCCACGGGTCAGTTTAAACACCATCGTCCCGGCTCGCTCCCCAGCATTCATTCCGATTATATCCTGACTTTACTGGAAGATAAAAGTGGTAATCTCTGGATCGGACACGACTCCGGCATAGATGTCTGGAATCAGAAAACAGGGCAAACCCGGTATTATTCAGCCGATACTCCCAAAAATAAAGGCCTGAGTAACAACGACATCATTGCCCTATGCGAAGATCACCGGGGCTGGATCTGGATCGGCACTTCCGAAGGTCTTAATCTGTATGACAAACGCACGGATACGTTTCGCACTTTTCGCAAAGAAGATGGTTTGCCCGACCACACCGTTCAAAGCATTGTTGAGGATAATGACCATAATCTGTGGATGGGAACGCCCAACGGCTTGTCTAATTTGATAATTACCAAGAACAGCCAAACGGGCGATTATCAATTTACCTTCCGCAATTACGACGAACTGGATGGACTCCCGGCCAAATCCTTTAACAAGTACGCGGCCTACAAAACCCGGCAGGGAGAGTTGGTTTTTGGTAGTTTGAATGGTTTTACCATTTTTGATCCGGCGCGTTTGGGCACGAACCTCCAAGCCCCCAAGATTGTCCTGACTGACTTCCAGGTTCTTGAACGCAGCATTCGTCCGGGCGACGTTTTAGACGGCAAAATCCTTCTCAACCGCTCGATCAGCGAGACGCAAGAACTGACGCTTACACCGAATCAAAACGTTTTTTCCCTTGAATTTGCGGCGTTAAACTTCCTGCATCCCGAAAAAAACACCTACCAATACAAGCTGGAGGGATTCCATGATGAGTGGTTAACGGTGAGTTCTAAAATGCGCAAAGCCACGTTCACTAACCTCGATCCGGGCACCTACACGTTTCGGGTTCGGGCATCCAACAACGACGGTTACTGGAACACGGAAGGAACGAAATTAAAGATTACCGTCCTGCCACCATTCTGGCGCAGCAACATCGCCTTTGTGCTTTATGCGCTGCTCATTATCGGCGCTCTATTGCTGGCTCGCTGGATCATCCTGGAACGAGCACGCTTGAATTTTCGGATGGAGCAGGAGCGCCAGGAAGCCAAGCGGATGCACGAACTGGATATGATGAAGATCAAGTTTTTCACCAATGTCAGCCACGAATTTCGTACACCGCTTACCCTGATTCTTAATCCGTTGGACCGGTTAGTGAAGGAAACGACTGACCCGGAACAGGCTCGCCATTTTCAGCTTATCCAGCGAAATGCCAAACGGTTGCTCAATTTTGTCAATCAACTGCTGGATTTTCGGCGGTTGGAAGTGCAGGAACTAAAGCTTTACCCGACCCATAACGATCTGGTCGCTTTTTGCCGGGAGATTTTCTATACGTTCTCCGATTTATCCGAAAAGAAGAACATTCTTTTTAGCTTCCAGACGAATGTCGATGATCTGGAAATTTACTTTGACACCGACAAAATGGAGCGGATCTTGTTCAATCTGCTTTCAAATGCCTTTAAATTTACTCCTGAACACGGGCGGGTTATCCTCAAAATTAATTTGCTGGAGCAACAGCCCGACGACGCGCAACACTGGCTCGAAATTGCGGTGCAGGATTCCGGAATTGGTATTCCCAGCGATAAGCAGGAAAAGATTTTTGAGCGGTTTTTCCAACATGACATTCCCGGCACCATTGTCAATCAGGGGAGCGGCATTGGGCTGGCGATCACCAAGGAATTCGTTCGGCTCCACGGCGGGCAAATCTACGTTGATTCCGAACCCAATCACGGCAGTGCCTTTACCGTCAGGCTGCCCATCCAGCGGGAGGTGGCGTATCCGGTAATTCACCCGCCCGTTGTCGAAGCGATTGCGGGTAAAACAGAAAACAAGGCCGAACCGATGGCCGACACCGGCAAAAACGGCCCGAAAAAGCCGGTTGTTCTGCTCATTGATGATAATGAAGATTTCCGTTTTTACCTGAAAGATAACCTTCGGAGTCAATACACAATTCTGGAAGCAGCAAACGGTAAAGATGGCTGGCACCAGATTTTGACACATACACCTGATCTGATTGTGAGTGATGTGATGATGCCAGAAATGGATGGAATTTCGCTTTGCCGCAAGGTCCGCGCTGATAAGCGCACCTCCCACACCCCGGTTCTGCTGCTGACTGCCCGCAGTGCCGAAGCGCAAAAACTGGAAGGGTTGGAAACTGGAGCCAACGACTACATCACGAAGCCTTTTAATTTTGAAATTCTACAGGTTCGAATAAAAAACCTGATTTCGCAGCGTCACCTGATGGAGAAATCCGTGCAAAAGCACATTGAGGTTAGTCCCAGCGAAATTGAAATTACGTCGCTGGACGAAAAGCTGATTCAGCGCGCCCTCGAAGTCGTGGAAAAAAACATGGCCAATCCTGATTTTTCGGTGGAAGAACTCAGCCGGGAATTGGGCATGAGCCGGGTACATTTGTACAAAAAATTACTGGCACTCACTAACCGAACGCCCATTGAGTTTATTCGTACCATTCGGTTGCAAAGAGCGGCCAAGCTTTTGGAGAAAAGCCAATTAACGGTCGCGGAAATTGCGTATCAGGTTGGATTCAACAATCCGAAGTATTTTACTAAATATTTCAAGCAGGAGTTCGATACGCTGCCCTCCGCCTACGTAGCCGAAAAACGGCAGGTTAAAGTAAGCTAGGCGTTGAGAAAGCATTCCAGACTTATTTTGCATTAACATTTCGTCTATCTTTTAGAAACATTTCGTCTTTTTCATTTACGCGAACTGCATTAATTTTGATACAGAAATACTAACTTCTGTTATATTTTTTGCATTACCCACTCACATTCTATGTATACTTTTTCGCGATGGTTCTGTCGGTGCGCGGCTTTATTTCTCAGCTTCAGCGCATTATCCGCAAAGGGCCAATCCAATGATGAATTCTTAACCCGAATTTCTCCCGAACAAATAACATCCCTCCCTTCCAATTGGAAATTAGCGGGCACTGTACGGATGAGTCCGTTTCAAAATGACGTGAAGACGCAGTCGGGTACTTCTTTGCTGGTGGGTACTGCCAAAAATGATCAACCGCTGACCCTTCTCACGAATGCCAAAGACGTTCGTCTGGTTCTTGATGTCATGCTGGCACCGGGGTCTGATGCGGTTCTTTCCCTCGGCTCCGTTGGCGTTCGAATCGTAGATAGCTGGGCAAAGCAAGGTTTGAGCGACGCTACCTTTGGAAGCTTATCCGGCACTCCGGCACTGCTTCCTGCGGTCAACGCCTGCCAGGCTCCCGGTATCTGGCAACGTCTGGAAATTGTTCTCCAGTCAAGCGAGGCAGGCCCCGCGCTTTTGGAAAAATTAACCCTTAATGGCGTACTTCTTCACGAAAATCGGGTATTACCCAACCTAATCAGCTCGGCGGGAACGGTGGCCCTGAAGGTCAATAACGGGACAGTAGCTGTTCGTCCGGTGGGGTATCAACTAATTTCTTCCCGCAATGTGGCCCGGATAACCGATCTTAAATACAAATTTTACGAAGCTAAAACGGAAACTACTACCCCGGCAGCCCTACCTAATTTGCGGTTGGTGAAAGAAGATACCCTGTCAATGCTGACTTACGAAGTGTCGTTTGGTCAACCGCGCTGGCACGCCATTGTCTACTCCGGTAATCTGGTCGTTGATAAAGAAGCCGTTTACACGCTGGCCATTGAAACGGGGGGTTATGCCTCGTTGCAAATCGACGGTAAAGATGCCATTCCGCTGACATCGACTTCGTGGGATCTGGGCAAGAAAAATGCCGCGAAAGTCAAACTAACGGCGGGTTCGCACCCTTTCACGCTCTTTTTTGGTAAGTCCTGGCCTCGTCCGGGCCTAGGCTTGTTTATTTCCGCGCCAGACTCAAAACTTCAGGCACTTCATGCCCGCGCTTCCCTGCCCGAACCCGATCCCATTGGTTTAATTGCCGTCCGTTCAGCCGATAAGCCTTCGTTTATCCGCTCTTTTGTTCAATTACCCGGCGAAAAAGCAAAGCGGACGCACTGCCTGTCGGTTGGCACCCCTACTGGATTAAATTATACGCTCGATTTGAACCGGGATGCGTTGCTACAGGTATGGCGGGGTGATTTTGCGGATGTTACCGAAATGTGGTACGAACGAGGCGAGCCCCAGCTCCTGGAACCGCTCGGCGCTCCGGTAGCTGTATCAGGACAGACAAGCCTGGCTATGCTTAGCAACGAACAGCAAGCCTGGCCAGATAGCCTCGGTGACACTGACTTTATGTACAAAGGCATGAAACTAGACACCGATGGAAACCCAACCACTCAGTACCAGCTCTATGGCTTGCAGGTAACCGACGACTTACGCCCGGATGCGAATAACCAAGCGCTTAATCGTACCATTACGATCAATGGTTCCGCCAAAGGTGCTGTTTACTGCCGATTGGCGGCGGGTAGCCAGATCGAAGAAGTCGGTAAAGGTGTGTATGCCATTGGCGATCACCGCTATTTCGTGCGTATTGATCCGAAACTTAAACCTCTCGTTCGATCACAGGCTGGTCAGCAGGAGCTATTGTTACCCGTAAACCTGAAAAACAGCACTGCTTCCATCAACTACGCCCTGATCTGGTAACTTAATGTACCCTAATTTTGCAATGAGACTCTTATTTATATTCTGTTTGCTTTTTGGTTATACGACTTACGCCCAAACGTCCCGTCCGTTAACCGAAGATGATTACTACCGGCTAATCACGCTGCCGGTACCCGAAGGAGTTAGCCTGGAAGTAGGTGGCATGGCCGTGTTGCCTGATGGTCGCCTGGGCGTTTGTACCCGCCGGGGCGAGGTCTGGATGATCTCCAATCCGTACATGCAGGGCACTCGCCAACCGCAGTACAAGCGCTTTGCTACGGGGTTGCACGAGCCTTTGGGCCTTGCCTATCACAAAGGCACGGTTTACGCTACCCAACGCGGTGAATTGACGCGTTTGCTGGATACGGACAACAACGGCGTTGCCGACGACTATCAGTCTGTAGTAAAATGGCCACTCTCCGGTAATTACCACGAATACAGTTATGGCCCGATTTTTCTGCCTAACAACGATATGCTAATTACGCTGAACCTGGGCTGGATTGGCCGGGGAGCCAGTCTGGCAAAATGGCGTGGCTGGATGTTGACGGTTAATGACAAAGGAGAGTTGAAGCCGTATGCCACCGGTCTGCGGTCACCGGCTGGTTTCAATATTTTGCGGGATGGCAGTATTTTCTACACCGAAAATCAAGGCGACTGGGTTGGTTCTGGCCGCATGACCGAACTGAAAAGAGGTGATTTTGCCGGTAACCCGGAAGGGCTACGTTGGTCGGGTGAGCCAGGTTCGCCCCTGACGTTGAAACTGTCAGACGTACCCAGTACGGGTAAACCCATGCACGAAGTCGCGAAATCGGTACCGAATCTGAAAGTTCCGGCCATCTGGTTTCCGCACACGTTGATGGGAATTTCTACTTCGGATATTGCCGAAGATACAACCCGTCACCGCTTCGGCCCTTTCGATGGTCAGTTATTCGTCGGTGATCAGGGGCACAGTACGGTGATGCGGGTATTCCTGGAAAAAGTAAATGGCGAATACCAGGGCGCTTGCTTTCCGTTCCGCCAGGGTTTCATGTCTGGAATTCTGCGCTTACGCTGGGGTCTGGATGGTTCTCTTTTCGCGGGTATGACCAGCCGGGGCTGGTCGGCAACGGGCAAAGCCCCGTTTGGTGTGCAGCGACTTGTCTGGACCGGGAAAACGCCGTTCGAGATGAAGGCAATTCGCTCAATGCCGGATGGGTTTGAAGTCGAATTTACTTTGCCTGTCGATCGTAAGACAGCGGAAAACAGCAACTCCTACACGCTTAGCAGCTTTACGTATAAGTACCACAGTACGTATGGCAGTCCCATTGAAGATGCCCGTGAGTTACCTATCCGGGGTATCGTTGTTGCTGAAGATGGACTTAAAGCCCGTATTGTGGTGGATACGACCTTACGCGAAGGCTATATTCATCAGTTAAAGGCAGAAGGTATTAAATCGGCCACTGGTTTATCCCTGTTGCACAATACGGGATATTACACCCTTAACCACATCGCTCCCGGTACTAAATTGACGATTGCCGCTCCCGCCAAGCACAACCACGACATGGCTTCCATGACAGCGACGAAAGCCACCCCTGCTACCAAAAGCAAAGGCGGAAAAGCGCCGGCGGCTAGTGCGAAGCGCCTGACCGAGCAACCCGCTGATTGGGAGAACGGCCCTGATCAGGTCATTACTGTAGGTACGCTGCCCGGTCTTAAGTTCGATCAGACGCAGTTGCAAGTCAAAGCGGGCAGCCGGGTAAAGTGGGTTTTTAATAATAATGACGACATGCTGCATAACTGCGTTATTGTGAAACCTGCCACTGCCAATCCAGTTGGAGAAGCGGCGTTGAAACTCAACCTCAATGGCCCTAAAATGCAGTATGTGCCAAACTCGCCTAATGTGCTGTTCCACACTAATATTTTGCAACCCGAAACCAGCGAAGCGATCTATTTTGTAGCGCCCAAAGAACCGGGTGATTATCAATACCTCTGCACTTTTCCAGGGCACCACACGCTCATGCAGGGCATTCTTAAAGTAGTGAAATAGGCAAAGAGAGCACCCAGTAATAAAAGTGGGTGCTCTCTTTTATTCCTCCGTTCTCCCTCAATTTCTTAGTTATGTTTGCTACTCGAAAAGCCTTTCTTGCAGTCATTTTATTGGTCTTAGGCTTAAAAACAAATCAAGTATTTAGCCAGCAAGCATCGGAAGCAATTCGATTAAATCAGGTTGGATTTTACCCAAAAGGCCCTAAAATGGCTGTTGTACTTGGGGATGCCAGTGGAGGGTCTTTCCAGCTCACTACGCCCGATCGGAAGAAGGTTTTATTTACGGGTAAATTAAGTGAAACGCGTCTGGCTCTTTCGGGCAAAAAGACGCGCATTGCCGATTTTTCTACCTTTCAAACGCCTGGCACTTACGTCCTCGTCGTTCCTGAAACAGGGTATTCATATCCTTTTTTCGTAAAGGCAAATGTACACCGTCCGCTGGCTATAGGAGCCATAAAAAGCTATTATTACCAACGGGTTTCTACGGATTTAACCCCTGAATTTGCGGGTCAATGGAGCCGGCCAGCGGGCCACCCTGATACGCGCATTTTAATTCATCCGTCAGCTGCTTCAGCGAATCGTCCAGCAGGCACCGTTATCTCAGCCCCCAGAGGTTGGTACGATGCCGGGGATTACAACAAGTATATTGTCAATTCGGGGATTACTGTGGGAACCCTCTTGTCTTTGTACGAGGATTTCCCGACTTATTTTCAATCTTTTACCACCAATATCCCAGAATCGAGCAATCAAGTTCCAGATTTGCTGGACGAGGTCCTTTGGAATCTGCGCTGGATGCTAGCCATGCAGGACCCTACGGATGGCGGGGTTTATCACAAGCTCACAAATCCTAGTTTCGACGGAATGATTATGCCGGACAAAGCAACCAAAGACCGGTATGTGGTGCAGAAAAGCATTACTGCAACGCTTGATTTTGCCGCTGTCATGGCGCAGGCCAGCCGTGTCTTCGGCAGCTATAAACAAGCGTTACCGGGTCTGGCTGACTCCTGCCTGACTGCCGCCGTAAAAGCCTGGGAATGGTCTAAAAAGAATCCGGCGCTTTTTTACCGCCAGAATGAAATGAATCAGCAGTTTGATCCGGATGTTGTTACCGGCAGCTACGAAGATCGGGACGCCAGCGATGAATGGATTTGGGCAGCGGCTGAATTATACGCCACGACGAAAAATGAGGCTTATTACACCGCCGTTAATCTATTTCCTGACACGCAAATGCCACTTCCCAGTTGGCCCCAGGTTCGTTTGCTGGGCTATTACACCTTAGCCCGACTAACAACTACGCTTACCCCGCTAGCTCAGAAAGACTTTCCTGATTTAAAAAAACGGTTGGTTGGTTTTGCCGATAATCTCATTCAAGGCGCTGATCGGCAGGCTTATCAGACCGTCATGGGTAAATCAGCCAGTGATTATATCTGGGGCAGTAGCTCCGTAGCCGCCAACCAGGGCATCGCCTTGATTCAGGCTTATCGACTGGTGGACCGACGCACGCCTAACGCCCAAAAATACCTTCAATCTGCTTTGTCTAACCTGGATTATTTGCTGGGTCGCAACGCTACCGGCTACTCCTTCGTGACTGGCTTTGGCAGCAAACCCATTATGAATCCGCACCACCGCCCGTCGGTGGCCGACGGCATTACAGCTCCCGTACCCGGTCTTCTCTCAGGTGGCCCTAATGGAAATGCCCCCCGCCAGGACAAATGCGCAGGTTATACGGCGACTTCTGCCGATGAGATGTTTATTGATGCCGCCTGCTCGTACGCGTCAAACGAAATTGCCATTAATTGGAATGCGCCCTTGGTGTATCTGGCTGCTGCCTTGGAAGCTATTCAAACCGAAGCTGGTTATACATCTGAAAAAAAATAAGCGTACAATGACCCTTGCTCGATCAGGGCTTTTTCCACAAACCCGCCTTGATAAATCCGTTCCAGTAACTGGCTTCATCAAGGCGGGTAAAATCTTTGTTTAATAGCTCATACCAGTTCGCTAATCGCCGAGCTTCAATGCCCGCTGTTAGCCGAAAAAAGCGGTACATGGCGCGCAACAAAAGCCGCTGCCACAAAAAATTGGGATTCATAAAGTCGGTACTAAGCCAAAGCCCCCCCACCTTTAGTGCGTTATTGAGCTTAGGAAGTATAGCTGTTTCCAAACGACTTTGAGTAAACAAGTCTAGTATAAAGGGCGTAATCACGACATCAGCCCTATCATCCAATCGCACATCCTGCTCGTTACCGACCCGAAATTCCACGCGTGGGTCGTTCTCTACTCTTTGTTGAGCTAAAGAAATCATTCGAAAAGAAGCATCAATATAGATGACTTTTCGGGGAAGGCATTCGTCTAATAAAACAGATAACAACCAGCCTGACCCGCCGCCAAGAACGACAATTACCGCGTCTTGAGGAATCTTTGGTATAAAGGTCGTCTGGGCAGTTTTGAGGACGTTACCGAATACCAGAGAGGCCAGTTTGTCGTACCAGGTAGCTACTCGATTGAAACCACTGTCGGCTTTATGATAATTATTTTCTATCTGAATAATAGTATATTTTTGTCTGATTATTAGTAGATTCACATTCGATAATACCACCGTAAACACAACAATACAATGATTTATTCATTCTTTATGCCTATTTACGAGGACTGTCTTTTTATTTTCGGCACCTCTCTTTGTCGGATAAACCGCTTCAATCAAAGCGCCCAGTACAACCAATCCCGCGATAACATACAGCAATATACGTCGATCAGACCGGAAACAATGGCTTTTGTTACCGGAAGTTGTCCGCCCTAAAATAGTTGCCTTTAGCCGGATGTATTCCACTTCGGTCAACACACCTTCCCGGCGAAATAAGTCTAATCGTTCAATTCTCTTTAACTGCTCTGGTGTCATCGTATAGAGTAGTTATTCGTTTACGGCGGAATTGCATTTCGCTGCCAGACTCTTATTGTCCAGACCGACCAAAAATAGCATATGTTTATTATTACTTCTCTATGAAAAAGCAACTTTACTTTATTAATTTTTTACTTGTTTTTGCCCTATCAAGCGGCCTTTTATTAGCTCAACCAGCTTCCAAAAAGAAAGATACAGATCAGCCAGCCAGTTTTTGCCTTCGTGGTGGCCCAGCCCTTCTCATTGGAGATTTAAGTGAACTGCGTTCTTCCTGGATGGGGGGCGCTAATTTGATTATACCCTTTTCAAAAGTTGTATCGGCAGACCTCGCTTTTGACATTGGGAAGTTAAAAGCGCAGCAGATGGACTTCTATAATTCTTATTCTCAGGGTTCTTTTTTCCAAACTTCAGTACTTGGAAACGTCAATTTGCTTCGTCTCTTTGGCAAAGGGCAAGGGTTGAGCGCATTAAATTTATACGCAGGCGGAGGCCTTATTTATTTTAACGCTTCGGCTTTCGACCTGACAACCCATGAGCTTCAGCGCGTAACCAACGATCACCGCAGCCATCGTTCCCGCGATGGAATAGAAGCCCGGGGTAAATCTGGCATAAAAAATACCCATGAGTTTGTTTTTCCTATGGGACTGCGCATAAGTAGCCCCATGTCAAAACAGGTGCACGTTATCGGGGACATCCGGTACAACATTGTTCGAAGCGATAAGTTGGATGCTACATTAGATGGCAATAATAAGACAATGGATAATGGCCCTGCTCAAACAGAAGGGAACCATTATGGAAAGAATTCACACGATAAATGGCTAGGCATTACTGTGGGATTAATGTACTTCTTTGGGCGCTAATACCATCCACTGTTTACTATTTAACACTAACCTTAGTAGACATATACCTATTATTTCCAAGACAAAAACCTTAAAATTACCAGTACATAAAAAAAAGATGAAAATTTCGTTTCTGTAAGTTCTTTGTATAATCAAAAAGAGCTTATACTTGTATTAATAAACAGACAGCTAATAATAAAAACCATCCTAATAAAAGGGGCAAAAAAGGCTCGTTAGTTAAGCTCTTACAAGGTGAATTTTTATTTATAGTTGATAACCATTCCATACCGTCATGAAAACTAAAACCTTTTTGATAGCCCTTGGGCTATCCAGTTCCTTATTGGCTCATGGACAAACGATTAAAGTAGCTCCCAATAAGGATAACGCCACCTCGAACAGAGAAGCGAGAAAGCCAGATTTGGAAGATAGCAATGTTGATCCGGTCAACATTACGCTATATGGTGGCCCTTCCTGGTTATCTGCTGACTTAGGTTCAATTGTTAGCACGTATAGCGGTGGCGTAGGAGTTTTCTATCCTTTTGCCCGTGGGTTGAGTGTTGGAGTTCAGGCTGATTTTGGCACTTTCAAAGCTGAGCAGGAGGAGTTTTTTAATGCCCGCTCCAAAGCCACTTTTCAGCAAGGGGCTGCTGTTATTGCGGTAGATCCTTTGCGGTTATTCAATGTCAATACCGCACTAAGTCTTAACATCTATGCTGGGGCTGGTCTTATCTATTTCAAGGCGCAGGCATTCGATCTTACTACGGACGAACTGCTCCGTACTTCAAATGATGCAGGTAGCTACCGCACTAAAGATGGCGTTAATGTGCGGGGTAATCCTGGTGTTAAACAAACCCACGAATTAGCCATTCCGCTAGGGTTTCGGTTGGGTTTTCCACTTACTCAACGCCTGAACATCTTTGGCGAATTCCGGTATAATTACATTTACACAGACAAGCTGGATGCAACCTTAGATCGGGAAAACTATCGAGAAGCCTCAGTATCAGGCGAATATCACAAAAATAATTCTGAAGACAAGTGGTATTCTATGGCCTTGGGAGTTAATTTTTTCTTAAAAAAACGCACTAACTTTAAATCTATATTCAATAATTGATATCTACTTTCTACTCATAAAAAAAGGGAGCTTCAAGGCTCCCTTTTTTGCGTAATTTTTGAATTAAGCTTCCTTTTCCAATTCAACAACCTTAAGACCGCTTCCTTCAATGGTCACAGATTCCTCAAAAAGGACGATTCGAATGGATTGCTGCGAAAAATTCTGAATACTCACTTCGGTCTGGGTTACGGTTACCTGAATCAGTGCATTTCTAAACCGCACTTTGAAAGACAAAGACTGCCATTGCTCGGGACAATAAGGCGCTAAGAGCAGCGAATCCTCTTTTACCCTTAGCCCCCCAAAACCTTTAACAACCGACAACCAGGTGCCTGCCATGGATGTAATATGCAATCCGTCTTCGGTATCGTTGTTGTAGTCGTCAAGATCAAGGCGGGCCGTCCGCAGGTACATTTCGTAGGCTTTATCCCTCAGACCCAATTTAGACGCTAACACTGAATGCACGCAAGGCGATAGAGACGACTCGTGAACTGTCATTGGCTCATAAAAGTCAAAATGGCGCTGCACAGTTTCCGCATCAAAATCGTCCTCAAAGAAGTACATTCCCTGCAAGACATCAGCCTGTTTGATGAAGCACGAACGCAGAATTCGATCCCATGACCAATGCTGGTTGATGGGTCGCTGGCCACTTGGCAGTTGATCGACCGTTAGCAGCTCTTTGTCCAGAAAGCCGTCCTGCTGAAGAAATAGCTCCCGCTGTTCATCATACGGAAAATGCATTTTTTCAACAATCTGCTTTGTCTTGCTTACTTCTTTCTCTTCCCGAAAGTGCAGCTTGTCGCATAAAGCCGTAAACCTTTCCGGATTCAGCGCTTTCACCTTCTCGACGCTTTCCATCGTGTAGCGGAGCGTCCAGGCCGCAATGTAGTTGGTGTACCAGTTGTTATTTACGTTATTCTCGTACTCATTCGGTCCCGTGACGCCCAGCATGACATATTGCTGCTTTGCTTCCGACCAGTTGACCCGCTGGCTCCAGAAACGACTGATGGCAATCAGTACCTCCAGGCCGTAATCAACCAAGTATTGCTCATCGCCGGTGTAACGAACGTAATCATAAATGGCGTAGGCTATCGCTCCGTTCCGGTGAATCTCCTCAAAGGTAATTTCCCATTCATTATGGCATTCTTCTCCATTCATGGTCACCATCGGATAAAGCGCCGCCCCGGCCCGAAAACCCAGCTTTTGGGCATTTTCAATGGCCTTGTCCAATTGCTTGTAACGATAAAGCAGCAGATTACGCGCTACCTTCTGATCAGCCGTAGACAGATAAAAAGGCAGGCAATACGCTTCGGTATCCCAGTAAGTTGAGCCGCCGTATTTCTCACCCGTAAAACCCTTTGGTCCAATATTCAGGCGCTCGTCTTCTCCTGTATAGGTTTGGTTTAAGTGGAAAATATTGAAGCGAATGCCCTGAGCCGCCGCTATAGCACTTTCATCATCTCCGCCAATGGTGATGTCATTTGTTTTCCACTTGTCCGCCCAGGCTTGTTTTTGCTCGTAGAGCATCCGATCAAAGCCTTTGCCAACGATGCGTTTAAGGTAATCGCGCGTTAAAGGCACCAGACGATCTGGATCATAATTCATCGACGAAAGATTAGCCGCATATTTGTAGACCACCGTTTCCTGACCCTGCTTGCAATCAAGTGTCATTCGGTTAGCCACGTATTTTTCCTGCCGAATAGGTTGCGACTGAAAATCAATCCGCTGTCCATCCTGCATAATTTCTACCATCATGCCCGTACAGACGTGAAACGCCGTTTTCCGGGTTCGCATTTCAATATAAGCCTCGCCGTAACCCGTTTCTTTCCGCACTTCGTCCCAGAACTTTTCGTCGTAGTTGGAATCCCGGTTGCTTACATCTCCGTTGATATATGGCGTAAGGGTAACTTTACCGTCAAAATTCAGCGGCGTAATGCTGAACCGAATGGCACCAGATTCATCATCGACAATAGAGCAGAACCGCTTGGCGCTTACCTGCAACTGCCGCCCACTTTTCAGAGTGGCCACGAAGTTACGTTCCAGATAGCCTTCCTGCATGTTCAGTACCCGGCGGAAATCATGAACCTCACACAGATTTAAATCCAGCTTTTCGTATTCAATTTCAACGTCGATCCCGATCCAGTTGGCGGCGTTTAATACTTTTGCGAAGTAATTGGGGTAGCCATTTTTCCACCAGCCTACGCGGGTTTTGTCAGGATAATAGACGCCCGCAACGTAATTTCCAAGCAGGGTTTTACCAGAGAATCCTTCCTCAAAATTGCCTCGTTGGCCCATACGGCCATTTCCAAGGCTCATTACACTCTCCGTAATCTCGTTGTAATCGCGGTGAAATCCGTTTTCAATGATGCACCACGGATCATGTTGAAGGTATTGTTTCATCAATAGGTGATTTATAATGCAGTGCGAAATTTAATTAAAACCAGGAAACGCAGGATCGGCTTTCACCCGCATGGCCTGCGCCATGTGTCGCTCGGTATGAGCAACCAACATCAGCAAAGCATCTCCCAGTCTAACTTTTAGCCAATTGCCAAATAAGGTAGGAAGTTTTGTGGTATTCCAGTCATAGTAAATAGCCCGGTCAAGCAGCTCACGGAGCAGTTGTTGCAATTCAACAAATTGCGTCATCACCGGTCTAGGTTCTAAATCCTTCCGGGGCCGCATCATGGGCGGAGCGGGAAACTTCATCTTTGTTTTGGGGTCTACGATGTATAACATTGCCCGCCCCACCCAATCGGACGTAAATTCCTGATCAACGGGTGCCGTTTGAATCAGGCCTAGGTCGTCGGCTTTCTTTTGGATATTCCGGATGTAATAGCGCTCAGCCAGGTTCAAGTGCTGCAAACATTCTGTGATACTCCAACGACCAGGCGCTTGTTTCCAATTCAACTGATTGTCATTGAGCAGACTAAATTCCCGCTCAACGGTGGTTAGAACAGTTTGTAAACGGTGCTGCAATTCACGGGCAGTCTCAAGTTTATGCATAAATCGTTCGAGTTCAGGTGGATCGGCGGTACTTTTTCTAAATCGACCCACTAAAATCAATTTAGCCGCTATAAATTACAAACTCGACCTAATTTTCTCGATGGTCAGCCCTTTCAGCGAAGGAAAAACCACATCAGCTTGGGTCAACACATCTGGCGTACCCACGCCAATCGTGCGCATCCCGGCCCGTTTAGCCGCTTCTATTCCGGCCACGGCATCTTCAAAAACCAGGCAATCCGTCGGTAGAACGCCCAGTTCCTCGGCCCCTTTCAGAAACACCTCCGGATCGGGTTTTCCCCGCTGGATTTTATTCCCATCAATGATCGCATCAAAGTCATCCAGCATCCAAATCCGGGCCAAAATCAATTTCGCATTTTTACTGACCGAACCCAAGGCCGTTTTAATGCCCGCCGCTTTTATCTCAGCGAATAACTCCGTTACGCCCGGCAGAACATTAGCCGGGGTCATCAGACTTACCAGTTCCAGATACCAGTCGTTTTTCTGGGTGGCTAGTTCCGCTTTGCGTTCCTCCGATAATTGGACATTGCCATGCGCCAGAATAAGCTCCAGCGATTCGACACGGCTAACTCCTTTTAGCCCTTCATTAAATTCTTCAGAAATATCAAAACCCAGCGAATTGGCCATCCGGCGCCAGGCCTGGTAATGATAAATGGCCGTATCGACAATTACTCCATCCAGGTCAAATAGAAAGGCTTTTGGTTGATTCATAGTTAAAATTTAGGACACGAATAAGGATCAATCTCTCATATAACCGCGAAAAAACCAATGTTTCTCCAGATTACCCGTAATTTCATAAAAACAGGCCATTATTTAGCCAGTTCGAGCACCATAACTGTTTTAGCGGGCAACTTTATCGTTTTAAGATCCCGCAGTACTTCATCATTCAAAATATTCCGGGCCTGGCTGTAGCCTTTCATCCGCTCCGAAAACCGACTGGTCTCCATGCTTTTTTCCTGATCCATTGAGTTAGTCGCAATCAGAATTGTTTTGTTCGCGTCGTACCGAAAATAGACATACACCCCATCCTGCGGCACATACTGCATTAATTTCCCGGAGTGTAGTGTCGGCGTATTTTTCCGATAAATGGCCAACTTTTTCACCAGATTAAAGGCATCGGCTTCTTTTCCGGCCCGGCCCGAAGCCAGAAATTTGTTTTCGGGACTGTCTTTAAAGCCACCGGGAAAATCGCGCCGCACTTCCGCATCGGACGGATTTTTGAAATTTTTCATCAACACCTCCGTCCCGTAATAGATTGACGGAATCCCGCGAGCCGTCAGCAGCCACGTCAAACCCATTTTGTACTTATTGAAATCCTCCCCGATCATCGACAGATATCGATCCGTGTCGTGGTTGTCCAGAAACGTTACTAGTTTCATGGGATCAGCATACACCGCATCCTGCGCGAAGGTGTTGTACAGCCGGTTGACGCCATCATCCCAGCTAAAATTCTGTTTGAGCGCATCCAGAGCCGCCCCGAAAAAGACAAAATCCAACCCACCGGGCTGATTCGACGCGAAGTCAAATTTGATGTTGTTTTTCACGAAAAAGGCCTGTGCGACTGGATTCCCCACCCAGGATTCTCCAAAAATAAACATGTTGGGATACTCTCTAAGCAGGGCCTGGTTGCAGCGATTCAGAAAATCCAGGTCGTTGTATTTATACGTATCGACGCGCCAACCATCCAGATTAAACGTTTCCGTGGACCAGATGGCATGCTGAATCAAGTAGTTGGCCAGGAACGGATTCCGCTGGTTTAAATCGGGTAAAAAGGGAGTGAACCAGCCGTTCAACTGCAAATTACGATCACTTTCAGCGGCATACGGATCATACAGCGACTGCTCCTTATGCGAACTGCTGGTATAGGCCGGCCACTGGTTAAACCAATCCTTGGTGGGCTGGTCTTTGAACATCCAGTGGTCGTTGCTTACGTGATTGTACACCGCATCCTGAACGAGCTTCATGCCGCGCTGGTGCAAGGCTTTCGACAGTTTTACGTAGGCGTCCGCTCCGCCAAACCGACGATCAATCCGGTAATGGTCCGTAAAATGGTAACCGTGGTAGCCCGCCTGCATCCGGTCGGGTGCCTCTTGCTTGAGCGCTTCGTCATTTTCGATTACCGGCGTCATCCACAAGGTAGTAACGCCCAGTTCCTGAAGGTAATCCAGATGCTCCATCACCCCTTGCAGATCGCCTCCGTGACGCAGGTACGGACTTTTGGTATCGGCCTGTTTGTCGAGCATGTCGTCAAATTTATCGTTCGACGGGTTACCATTGGCGAAGCGGTCGGGCATGAGCAGGTAAATAAAATCCGCCGAGTTAACCCCCTGCCCTTTGGGCTCCCGCGAACGTGCTTTTAGTTCGTAAGCCCGCGAAAGGCTTTTTCCGGCTGCTTTACCGACAATCTGCAAGGTGCCCGCTTTGGTCGTTGGCGCTATGGTTAAATCCAGAAAAGCATAGTTGGGATTTTCAACCTGGTGGGTTTTTACGAGTTGAACGCCCGGATAATTAATGCTATAGGTCATTGTTCCCGCCTGGGGTCCGTAAACCAGCAGCTGTAAAGTTGTTTGCTTCATGCCTACCCACCAGTTCGTTGGCTCAATACGCTGGATCGCAGGTGGTGCGCCGGTTTGCGCCAAGGCCCCCGCTACTGTTATATAACTTACCAGGCATAACCAACCAATAAATCGAATCATAAGAAATAGCCGACGTAATAAATGACCTTTAAATATGGCAAAATAAAGTATTTATATGTATTTATCTTGTAGATTTAAGACTTCACTCCGCTAATTTTGTTAGGCTGGTAGAAAAAATGGATTTTTCAGCAATTGACTCGTCTCCAATAAGTCGCCGTGCGTTTGGGTTTAGCTTATTGACCCTTGGTATGCTTGGCATGACGAGCCACTTTACTGACTCCCCTAGCAACATGAGTGTACCTGAAACAACGACCGACAAATTAGTCATCTACCAAATTTTTACCCGCCTGTTTGGCAACCAAAAAACAACCAATAAACCGTGGGGAAGCCTGGAAGAAAACGGGATTGGCAAGTTCAACGACATCACGGATAAAGCCCTGCAAAACCTCAAAACGTTCGGTATTTCGCACGTTTGGTATACGGGTGTTATCGAACATGCGCTGATGACCGACTATTCCAGCTTTGGGATTCGCAAGGATCACCCAGCCGTGGTGAAAGGTCGGGCGGGCTCACCTTACGCCATCAAGGATTATTACGATGTCAATCCTGATCTGGCCGTCGATGCCAAGGCGCGTATGCAGGAGTTTGAAGCCCTGGTAAAGCGGTCGCACGACAACGGTCTGAAAGTACTAATTGACTTCATTCCCAACCACGTGGCCCGGCAATATTATTCGGATGCCAAGCCCAAAGGCGTGAAAGACCTCGGCCAGGGCGATGATACCACCAAGGCTTTTGATGCTCAAAACAATTTCTATTACCTGCTGGGAGAGCCTTTTCAGGTTCCTAATGGCGTAGATATTCCGGTTAAGGCCGACACGAATTACGTAGAAAACCCGGCCAAAGCCACGGGAAACGACGTTTTCACAGCCCAGCCAAGCATCAACGACTGGTTCGAAACCATCAAGTTAAATTACGGCGTCGATTACCAGCATAACCGCCAAAACCATTTTGACCCGATTCCCTCGACCTGGCTCAAAATGCGGGATATTTTGCTTTACTGGGCGAAAAAAGGCGTCGATGGTTTCCGCTGCGACATGGCCGAAATGGTGCCGGTCGAGTTTTGGGGCTGGGCCATTCCGCAAATTAAAGCCAGTAAGCCGGGTATTATTTTTATTGCCGAGATTTACAATCCAGCGCAGTACCGCAATTACATCTTTACGGGAAAATTCGATTACCTCTACGATAAAGTTGGCTTGTACGACGCGCTTCGGCGGTTGATGGAAGGCAAAGGCACTACCGAAGACATCACGCGCGTTTGGCAACAGGAATCCGGCGATTATGCGAATCACATGCTTCGCTTCCTCGAGAATCACGATGAGCAACGCATTGCCTCTCGCTTTTTTGCGAATGACCCCTGGACCGCCGTTCCCGCGATGACCCTCTCGGCCACCTTGCATACCGGACCGCTGATGATCTATTTTGGGCAGGAATTAGGCGTTAATCCCACCCAGGCCGAAGGATTCCAGGGCGAAGACGGGCGCACCACCATTTTCGATTATTGGGGTATTCCTGACTACCAGGCTTGGGTCAACAAAGGGAAATTTGACGGAGGAAAGCTGTCTGCTGATCAAAAAGCGCTGCGGAAGTTTTATCAACAATTGAATCAATTGGTGAACACCAGCGACGCCATTCAGAACGGCGGTTTTTATGATTTGCAGTATCTCCAGAACAATGGCCAGAGTCCGGGCTACGACCAGCACCGACTATTCAGCTACCTGCGGCATTCGGCTTCGCAAAAATTGCTGATTGTCTGCAATTTCGACAAAGAGAAAACGGCGAAAACCCAGATTCAGATTCCTGCTGGTGTGTGGGAATTTCTTAAGCTGGACGCCACCAAAACGTACACATTCACGGATATTTTCCGAACCAAAACCAAGATAAAAGCCGCCGCCAGCGAAAGCGTTCCGGTCGAATTACCACCGTTGAGCGTACTGGTGCTGGAAATCAAATGAGTCCGGGGATTGGGCCGCTCACGTTGCCCAATCCCCAACCGTTCATTCCTAAACCAACCCATGAAAGCAGTTTCTCCTTCCACCACTCTCCCGGCCCAAGGGCGCGGCCAAAAGCCACTCCTGAGCTTCTGGCAAATCTGGAACATGAGTTTCGGATTTTTAGGCATTCAATTTGGCTTTGCCCTTCAGAATGCCAACGTAAGCCGGATCTTTGAAACCCTCGGTGCCAATGTGGACGAAATTCCTGTTTTATGGGTAGCCGCTCCCTTGACCGGCCTGATTGTCCAGCCGATTATTGGCTATTTCAGCGACCGCACCTGGACCCGCCTGGGTCGCCGGCGGCCTTACTTTCTGGCGGGTGCTATTCTGGCTACGGGTGCTCTTTTTCTGATGCCCAATTCGCCCGTGCTCTGGGTGGCGGCGGTAACCCTCTGGCTCATGGACGCTTCCATTAATATTTCGATGGAGCCGTTTCGGGCTTTTGTGGGTGACAACCTGCCCTCGGCCCAACGCACAACGGGCTTTGCCATGCAGAGTTTCTTTATTGGTCTTGGCGCTGTTGTCGCCTCCGCGTTGCCTTACATCTTCACGAACTGGTTCGGCATCTCAAACGAAGCGGGCCAAGGAATCATCCCCGATTCCGTAAAATGGTCCTTTTACTTGGGAGGAGTCGTGTTTCTGTTGGCCGTTATCTGGACCGTAGCGACTTCCAGGGAATACACCCCGGAACAGTTGACTCAATTTGAAGAACACGGGGAAGTAGTTGAATTACAGCACGACATTAGTCAAGACCTTTATCAACGTACAGGTCGCCGCCAAGTTCGCAACGGTTTGATTGGCTTCCTCATCGGGGCAGCCTTGACCTTTTGGTTTCTCAACCAGGGGCTCGACAAGCAATTACTGATTTTTTCGGGAATGATTGCGGTCGTTGGGTTGCTGTTTATTGGCGCAGGTTTATTGCAGCAGAGCGGGAATTACCGCAACAGTTTCGTTACCATTGTCAACGATTTGGAAAATATGCCGCCCACCATGCGTCAATTGGCCGTGGTGCAATTTTTCTCCTGGTTTTCGCTTTTCGCCATGTGGATTTATACCACCGCCGCCGTTACCAGTCATATTTACGGAACAACCGATACCACCTCCAAGCTCTACAACGACGGTGCCGACTGGGTGGGCGTTTGCTTCGCCATTTACAACGGAATTGCCGCACTAGTCGCTTTTGGAATACCCGTCCTGGCGCGTTGGACCAGCCGCCGCGTAGCCCACTTGATTTGCCTGTGTGCGGGCGGTTTGGGTATGCTTTCTTTCTATTTTATCCACGATCCAAACCTGTTGCTGCTATCGATGGTTGGCGTAGGCATCGCCTGGGCCAGCATTCTTTCCGTTCCGTACGCCATGCTGGCGGGTAGCCTGCCAGCGCATAAAATGGGGTATTATATGGGCGTATTTAACTTTTTCATTACCATTCCGCAACTGGTAGCCGCGGCTTTACTTGGATTTATCGTCAAGGTTTTTTTCAATGCGGAACCCATTTATGCTTTGATTGTTGGAGGAATTGCCATGATTCTGGCGGGCTTGCTCAGCCTGCGGGTTGAGGATAAAGACGATGTGCGGGTAGACGAAATTGGACTGAAATAAACCTGACTCGCTCCAGTCATTCAAAATAAAAATCCCTGACTGCCAGCTTCGTAGCTCACAATCAGGGATTTTATCATTAATAAACCTTAACGGTCTTATTAAGCGTTTTCGCGCAGTTTGATCAGGTTCAGGGCCGAACCAGCTTTAAACCACTCGATCTGCGTTTCATTATACGTATGATTCGCCAGGAACTCTTCGCTTGTGCCATCAGCGTGGTTTAACCGGATCGTCAGAGGCTTACCAGGAGCAAACTCTGTCAAGCCAAGGATATCAATGCTATCGTCTTCACGAATATCATTGTAATCATCCGTATCAGCGAATGTCAGGGCCAGCATTCCTTGCTTTTTCAGGTTTGTTTCGTGAATCCGGGCGAAAGATTTCACCAGAATGGCACGAACACCCAGGAAGCGTGGCTCCATGGCCGCGTGTTCACGCGAAGAACCTTCACCGTAGTTTTCATCCCCAACCACAATCGAACCAATACCCGCCGCTTTGTAAGCCCGCTGTGTAGCAGGAACTTCGCCGAGTTCGCCCGTCAATTGGTTCTTTACGGTATTGGTTTTTTCGTTATAGAAGTTAACCGCTCCAATCAACATGTTATTCGAAATGTTGTCGAGGTGACCCCGGTATTTCAACCACGGTCCCGCCATCGAAATGTGGTCGGTCGTACACTTTCCTTTTGCTTTGATCAACAGCTTCAGACCCGTTAGATCTGTGCCTTCCCAGGCAGCAAACGGTTCCAGCAATTGCAAGCGATCCGACGTTGGACTAACCAGTACGTTAACGCTGCTACCATCTTCGGCCGGAGCCTGATAACCTGCGTCTTCTACCGCAAATCCTTTGATTGGCAATTCGATTCCTTTAGGCTCTTCCAGTTTTACGTCCTCGCCCGACTCATTTTTGAGCGTATCCGTCATTGGGTTGAACGTCAGGCTACCCGCGATGGCCAAAGCCGTCACGATTTCTGGCGAAGCCACAAAGGCGTGCGTCGAAGCCAGACCGTCGTTCCGTTTCGCGAAGTTCCGGTTGAACGAGGTGATGATTGAGTTCTGGCGATTCGGATCGTCGATGTGACGAGCCCACTGTCCGATACAAGGACCACAGGCGTTAGCCAATACAACGCCACCGATTTTCTCGAACGTATCCAGCAGGCCGTCGCGTTCGGTTGTATAGCGAACCAGCTCAGAACCAGGTGTTACTGTATATTCCGATTGGGTTTTCAGGTTTTTGTTGATCGCCTGTTCAGCCACCGACGCCGCCCGAGTAATGTCTTCGTACGAAGAGTTCGTACAAGAACCGATCAGACCAACATCCAGTTTTTCGGGCCAGCCATTTTCTTTAACGGCCTGCGCAAATTTAGAGAGCGGCCAAGCCAAATCCGGCGTATAAGGACCGTTGATATGCGGCTCTAGTTCCGACAGGTTGATCTCGATCAGTTGGTCGTAGTATTTTGCCGGATCGGCGTATACTTCGTCATCCGAGCGCAGGTGTTGCTTAACGGCATCGGCTGCAGTGGCGATATCAGCCCGCTCGGTGCTTTTCAGGTAATCAGCCATTTTCTCATCGTAGGCGAAAACCGACGTGGTCGCTCCGATTTCAGCACCCATATTACCAATGGTTGCTTTACCCGTTGCCGACAGGCTTTCTGCCCCTTCTCCGAAGTATTCAACGATACAGCCGGTTCCCCCTTTTACGGTCAGGATACCCGCTACACGCAGAATAACGTCTTTTGCCGATGCCCAGCCAGACAGTTTGCCGGTCAGCTTCACACCGATCAGTTTCGGCATTTTCAGCTCCCAGGACAAACCGGCCATCACGTCGCAGGCATCTGCTCCACCAACGCCAATGGCAATCATACCCAGACCACCCGCGTTAGGCGTGTGTGAGTCGGTACCAATCATCATTCCGCCGGGGAAAGCGTAGTTTTCCAGAACCACCTGGTGGATGATACCAGCACCGGGTTTCCAGAAACCAATTCCGTATTTATCGGAGATCGACGACAAGAAGTCGTAAACCTCTTTGTTTTTATTGTTGGCATTTGCCAAATCCTGCGCCGCACCCACTTCTGCCTGGATCAGGTGATCGCAGTGAACGGTTGACGGAACAGCTACCTGTGGCTTGCCAGCCTGCATAAACTGCAACAACGCCATTTGCGCCGTAGCATCCTGCATCGCAACACGGTCCGGGGCGAAATCCACGTAATCTTTACCGCGGGTATAGGCCTTGGTCGCTACGCCTTCGTGCAGGTGAGCATATAGAATTTTCTCCGACAGCGTCAGTGGGTGGCCCACCACCTGCCGGGCTGCTTCGACGCGCTCGCCAAGGTTGGCGTAGACGCGCTGAATCATGTTTAAATCAAAAGCCATAGACAGTCTGGAAAATATTTCGGTAATAATAGAGTTAGAAACAAATCGCTTCTACAAAGACAACACTGGCAATCGAAGAATGAGTTTCGTTCAAACGAATCTTTCGATTGGCGTGCCAAAAATAGATGTTTTTCGGGCGAAATTAAAACCCGCAAAATTTTATCTTCCTTATTTGGAATCGATTTAGAGTAATCATTCGTATTATCGCTGAATAACCAATTCCGGCAACTTTGTTCGCCCAATCAAGTGACTCTGCCAGCCACTTACATCGGTCAGCGTGAGTCAACTAGGTTTCTTTGTATTTTAGCGGATAATCGCCATTTTCGGGCAAAAAAAGCGAACGTTAGCCCCCCATAAACTGTTACTTAAAAACATCCCGTGCCATCATACTTACCGAGCATTACCCAGCCGTTACATTAAACTTTTTGCATAAGTTGCGTCTTTTGCGTCTATATTTGGCGTGTGGCGCCCGGTAGGCATTGGCCCAACTGCGGGGTTCAGCTCTATAAATTTATTACACCAACCTAACTCATTATGCCTAAAAACCTGGTAATCGTGGAGTCGCCAGCGAAGGCGAAAACCATAGAAGGCTACCTGGGTAAAGATTTTACCGTTAAGTCGAGCTTCGGTCACGTCCGCGATTTGCCCAAGGATGATATGGCCATCGATGTAAAAAATGGCTTTCGTCCTGTGTATGAAATTTCGCCGGAAAAACGTCAGGTTATTAGCGAATTAAAAAAGATAGCGAAAGAGTCGGAAGAAATTTGGCTCGCCACGGATGACGACCGCGAAGGAGAAGCCATTTCCTGGCACTTGAAAGAAGCACTAGGCTTACGGGACGATACCAAACGGATTGTTTTTCGGGAAATTACAAAAACCGCCATCCAGAACGCTATCCAATCGCCCCGGAAAATTGATATTGATCTGGTGAATGCCCAACAGGCCCGCCGCATCCTAGACCGGCTCGTTGGTTTTGAGCTTTCTCCCGTTTTATGGCGTAAAATCAAAGCCGGAAGCCACGCCCTGTCAGCGGGACGCGTGCAATCGGTGGCGGTACGGCTAATTGTGGAGCGCGAGCGGGACGTTGACTCGTTCAAAACCAAATCAAGCTATAAAATTGCGGCGCAGTTTATCGTCGACGGTGGTAAGGTCTTGCAGGCTGAATTGCCGAAAAACTTTGCCACCAAAGATGAAGCGCGCGCTTTTCTCGAAAAGTGTCGCGAAGCCATCTTCACGATCCGCAACCTCGAAACGAAACCGGCTAAGAAGTCACCAGCTCCGCCGTTTACAACCTCTACGCTTCAGCAGGAAGCGTCGCGGAAACTGTCGTTTTCGGTTTCGCAAACCATGACCCTGGCGCAAAAACTGTACGAAGCCGGTAAGATTTCGTACATGCGTACGGACTCAACGAGTCTTTCGCAGGAAGCCATCGACAAGGCAAAAGCGGAGATTCAGAGCGAGTTTGGCGAAAAATATATCCATACCCGCCAATACAAAACGAAATCAGACTCGGCACAGGAAGCCCACGAAGCCATTCGTCCAACCGATTTCTCGACCCGTAAGGCCAGCGGTGATCGGAATGAGCAGCGGCTTTATGAACTGATCTGGAAACGGGCCATTGCTTCCCAAATGGCGGATGCGCAACTGGAACGCACTACGGCTACTATCGCGATTTCGACTACCCCTGAAGAACTCATTGCGCAGGGTGAAGTGATCCGATTCGACGGGTTCCTGAAGGTATACATGGAATCGACCGACGATGAAGACGAAGAAAGCAAGAGCATGTTGCCCCCGCTTAACATCGGCCAGTCGCTTAATCTGGACAACCTAAAAGCCACCGAGAAGTTTACCCGCCCGGCTCCGCGTTATACTGAAGCCAGTCTGGTGAAGAAACTCGAAGAAATGGGAATTGGTCGGCCATCTACCTATGCACCGACAATTTCTACCATTATCAAGCGGGAATACGTTGTCAAGCAGGATAAAGCTGGTCAGGAAAGAAGTTATAACGAACTCATTCTTAAGGCCAAGCAGATTTCGGAGACCGTTGGCAAAGAAACATTCGGTTCAGAAAAATCCAAGCTCTTCCCTACCAACATGGGAATTGTGGTCAACGATTTTCTGGTTGAGTTTTTCACGGACGTAGTGGATTACAAATTCACGGCAACGGTCGAGAAGGATTTTGACGAGATTGCGGGTGGCAAACTGAGCTGGCAAGACATGATCGGCAATTTTTACGGCGGCTTTCATGCCAAAGTAACGGATGTTGCCGGTACAACTGTCTCTCTGAAACAGGCCGCTGGCGTGCGCGAATTGGGCATTGATCCTAAAACAGGCAAACCTGTCTCCGCCCGCATGGGTCGCTACGGCGCTTACGTGCAGATCGGCGATGCCAACGACGAGGAAAAACCCCAGTTTGCCAACCTGCGGAAAGACCAGCTAATTGAGTCGGTTTCGCTGGAAGATGCGCTGGAATTGTTTGCCTTGCCGCGCGAAGTAGGCTTTTTCGAAGACAAACCCATGACCATTGGCATTGGCAAGTTCGGGCCATACGTCAAGCACGATGACAAATATGTTTCCCTGACCAAAGAGGACGATCCATATACCATTTCCGCTGAGCGGGCCACGGAGCTTATTCAGCAGAAACGCGCTGAGGCATCGAGTGAAGCCTTAGGCGAGTTTGAAGGTAAATTGGTGGCTACGGGCAAGGGACGTTTCGGGCCATACATTAAGTTTGAGGACAAATACATTTCCTTACCTAAGGGTGAATTTCTAAATAATTTGACCCTGGACAGGGCGATTGAACTGATTCTCCAGAAACGCGAAACCGAAGCCAATAAATACATCAAGGAGTTCCCGGAAAACCCCAGCGTGAAAGTCATGAAGGGTATGTATGGGCCTTATATTGCCATTGGTAAACGGAACGTAAAAATTCCGAAAGATACCGATCCGGCTTCCCTGACGCTGGAAGATTGTTTGAAGTTAGGGGGCGATACGGCAACGGCAGACAAAGCTTCCGGCGAAAAACCGGAAAAAGCCAAGGCCGCGAAAGCTCCCGCCAAACGGGCAAGCAGCGCAGCCAAAAAGGCTCCCGCCAAGAAAAAGTAATCGTTCCGTAAATCAATAAAAGCCACGTCAAGTTAACTCGACGTGGCTTTTTCGTTTGGTCAATCCTTTATTTTTGTACCTTTTCGGCCATGAAAAAGATTGTTGTTCTTTCGGGCGCGGGCATTAGCGCAGAAAGTGGAATACGGACCTTTCGGGACTCCAATGGGCTTTGGGAAGAATACCGCATTGAAGATGTGGCCACACCCGAAGCCTGGCAGCGTAATCCTGATCTGGTGCTGGAATTTTACAACCAGCGGCGGAAGCAGGCGCTCAGCGTCGAACCCAACGCGGGTCACTACGCCTTGGTCAAGCTGGAAGAAAAATACGACGTAACCATCATTACGCAAAACGTCGATAACCTGCACGAAAAAGCGGGCTCATCCAACGTGCTTCATCTACACGGCGAATTGTTCAAATCCCGGAGTACGGTGGATGAAACATTGGTGTACGAGATGGATGGCTGGGAACTCAAGCGCGGCGATCTGTGCGAAAAAGGCTCTCAGCTCCGCCCCCACATTGTTTGGTTTGGCGAAATGGTGCCCATGATCGAACCCGCGATGGAGATTTCTGAAGAGGCGGATATTTTCATTGTCGTTGGCACCTCCCTGGCCGTTTATCCCGCCGCTGGCCTGATTCATTATGTACCCACCAGTGTTCCCATTTATCTGGTAGATCCAAATATACCTGAGGGAATAAGCCGGAAAAATATTACTTTCATTCCCGAACCCGCCACGACAGGGCTCACGCGATTAGTGGAGCAACTGATTTCCTGAGTTGGTTAAATGCAAGGAAAAGCTACCTACCAACAGATAAAAAAGGACTCCTTCGACAGAGCCACACCGTTAACTCCAGAGCACGTTGAGTAGATGCCGTAGTCAGTGCTTTTGTGTACTGTAACTCCGATAAAAAACGCTAAAATCCCCCTAGTTAGGAATGCTCTTTCTAACTAGGGGGATTTTTGTATTGATTAACTTAAAATTCCAGAACAAATTCTTCTTTGGGAATCCGTACTTTTTTCATGGGAGCCACCCAATCTTTTTCTGGATTGGCATACCCAACGTAGATCAGCGAAACGCTTTTCAAGTTGTGTTTACGCAGTTCCAGCACCTCGTCTACCAAGGCGTTATCGAACCCTTCTACGGGAGTCGTATCCACGCGCAGTTCCGCGGCCTGAGCCAAAGCCAAACCTAAAGCAATATAGGTCTGTCTGGCAGTATGGGCGAAATTCTCTTCGGCAGCCTGATTCATGTAGATGGATTTCAGCTGGCTGGTGTATGAGTTGAACCGGCCTTTCGGCAAACCCCTTTCTTCCGTTGTATAATCGTACACCTCATCGATGCGCTCCTCCGTATAGCGGTCCCAAGCCGCAAAAATGAGAACATGCGAGCAGTCACGCATGCAATCGGGATTCAAAGCTCCGGCAGCCAATTTTTCTTTAATTGCCTGGTCTTCCACCACAATAAGCCGGAACGGCTGAAGTCCTGAAGAAGTCGGGGCCAGTCTCGCTGATTCGATAACTTTATCGATGTTTTCCTGACTTACTTTTTTAGTGGAGTCATACGCTTTTACGGCATGCCTCCAGTTTAAATCTTTAATTAATGACATTTTTTTAATTGGTAATAGAGACAAACAGGACGACTGCCAAGGCGGGAAGCCCAGTGGCTGCCGTCTACGTCATTTGTCTTAGTTAATTATTCGATACGGTTAGCGTAACGTCTATGTTTCCCCGAGTAGCATTGGAATACGGGCATACTTCATGCGCTTTCTCAACCAACGCTTGTGCTTCTTCCAGCGAAACCCCGGGAATGTTGGCATGCAGGGCCACTTCCAGACCAAACCCGCCATTATCGAGTTGTCCTATTCCTACTTTTGCCGTTACAGTGGTTTCTCCTGCATTCACCTTTGCTAGTTTGATCACGCGGCTCAGCGCACTGTCGAAGCAAGCCGAATAACCCGCCGCAAAGAGCATCTCAGGATTTGCGTAATTGTCATTGGCACCACCCAGCGCTTTAGGGTGTCTTACTTCCAGATCAATAACTCCGTTTTCGCTTTTTACGCGCCCGTTTCTTCCTCCGGTGGCCGTGGCTTCAATGGCATACAATGTTTTCATGGTCTTTATTTGATGTTGGCTAATATCTGGTCTATTAATTTCTTAAGTTGTATCAGCTCCGCAACTGAAGCCTTCATGCTGTTGGCCAATTGTTCGGGAACTAAAGCTGCTTTTTCCTGCAAAGCTTTTCCCTGTTCCGTTAATTTTATCTGAACAACTCGTTCGTCTTCCGAGCTTCTTACTCTACTTACCAAGCCTTTCTGTTCCAGACGCTTTAGGAGCGGCGTTAGTGTTCCGCTGTCCAGACTGACTTTTTCGCCTATCTGGGAAACGGTCTGCTCCTGATGTTCCCAGAGTACTAGCATTACCAGATATTGCGGATAGGTCACATCCATTTCTTCAAGCAAAGGTCGGTAGTGGTTCACGATCTCTTTGGCTAATGAATACACCGGGAAGCAAACCTGGTTCTCTAGTTTCAGCAGTTCAGACATCTTCTATTTAATTTTACACAACTATATTGTACACAATATAAATAACAATAAAGTTCATTGCAGCCGCTGTTTTTTTAGTTACGTAAAAGGTAGATCAACTATTTCAAGAGATTAGCCGTTCCGTTCACAGAAAACCAGGACCCGACTTCTAGTGCTATTATTCTCAGGAATGAACTAAGACTCGATTTGTTGGTTAACAACCCTGTAGTTGTCGGGCTTAAGAACGTTTAAACCATTTATCCCGTACAGGAAGCGCATAGGTTATAGATGTGGACATTTTCAAAACACAAAGAATGGGAGGCGTTAGCGAATCAGTATCCTGAAATCCGCGACATGCACGGAGTTCCGCAGGACGCCCGTCACCACGCTGAAGGCGATGTGGCTACGCATACGCAACTGGTCCTGAAAGAGCTGACAAACGCTCTGGAATATCAGCATCTGGCGGCCGAAGACCAGGAAATTCTCTGGACAGCTGCTCTGTTGCACGATGTCGAAAAGCGTTCAACGACCCTGATTGAAGCCGATGGCTCGATCACCTCGCGAGGCCATGCGCGACGCGGCGAAACAACCGTCCGGCAGCTTCTTTATCGCAATCGCCCTACCCCGTTTGCCATCCGGGAGCAAATTGCCAACCTGGTGCGCTACCACGACGTGCCGTTCTGGATTTTTGACAAACAGGACTTCTTGAAAACCTTGTTACAGGTAAGCCTGGAAGTCAATACGGAATGGCTGGCGATGCTGGCCCGTGCCAACGCGCGGGGCCGAATTAGTGCCAATCAAACCGAGCTACTGCGCCGAATTGACCTCTTCGAGGCTTGTTGCCGTGAAAATCAATGCTGGGGCGTTCCCCGTACTTTTTCGTCTGGATTAAGCCGTTTCTGGTTTTTTCACACAGACACCACCGACCCGAATTACGAGCCAGCCGACGATTCCGTTTGCGAAGTGATTTTGATGTCGGGTTTGCCCGGAGCAGGCAAGGACACATACATTAATCGTCACCTGGCCGATTGGCACATGATTAGTCTGGATGGCTATCGCCGTAAACTTAACATTGACCCAACCGACCAGGAAGGCAACAGCTATGTAGTCTATCTTGCCAAAGAAGAGGCAAAATCCCTGCTACGCAAACAAATCTCTTTTGTCTGGAATGCCACCAACCTCACGCGGCTGACCCGGCAGCAACTCATTGATTTATTTGTCCCTTACGGCGCCCGAATCCGGCTGATTTACCTGGAAGTACCGTATCAACGCTTGCTCCATCAGAATCGCAATCGGGAATATGTGGTTCCTCGGGCGGCGCACCAGCGAATGATTTCCCGGCTGGAAGCTCCTGCCATTTGGGAAGCCCATTCTGTTCAGTACGAACTCCATTAGATAACCAACGATGAATCCGCAGAATTAGCCAGGTTTGAAAATTGCTCCGCCAGAACAGCCCAGCGTCGTCTGCTAACCGGTAGTTCGGTCCCATTTTTCAGAATAATGGAACCGGGTTTTTTACTGCCCCCGGGTGGGCACACCTTGACAATGTAGGCTGGATTTACCAATACCGTTTTATGGGTTCGAATGAATAAAGGCAGGCTCTTTTCAAATGCCCCTAGATTCCGGGCCACAATCCGCTTTTCGTTGTTCCAAAAGTAAACCCAGGTGTAATTACTGGCGCCAATTAAATGTGTAAGGGCTTCTGGAACTAATAAAACTCCTTCAATTCTTCCCATCGACTTGCTCCACGATTTCCATTATCAGGAGACTTTATTGTTTACCTCAACATTTACGATGATTGAATTGAGGTAGATTGCCAAAGCTCGTTAAAATGCGATTAGAATACCTGAATGACCCATTTTTTATCAATATTTGTGCTCGTTTTCGAAAAACAGGCAACGAGTATTTTTAAATCACTGAAAAACAAGGCATTCAATATATCATGCAGCTTTTAGACGGTAAATTCCTTTCGAAGCAGATCAAGCAGGAAATTGCCACGGAAGTGGCCCAAATCCGCGAGCGAGGCGGTAAAATACCACACCTTGTCGCTATTCTGGTGGGTAATCTGGGACGTAGCGAAACCTATGTTTCCAGCAAAATGAAGAATTGCGAAGAAATTGGCATGAAGTCCACGCTGATTCGTTTCGACGACACAGTGTCCGAGGCTGAGCTGCTGGCCAAAGTAGAAGAAGTAAACAACAATCCTGACATGGACGGACTTATTGTTCAGCTTCCGCTACCGGCGCATATTTCGGCGGATAAAGTAATGGAAACGATTCATCCGGCCAAGGACGTGGATGGTTTTCACCCCATTAACATTGGGCGCATGGCGAAAGGGCTGCCCGCCTACGTTTCGGCAACGCCACAGGGTATTCTGGAAATGCTCAAGCGCTACGAGATTGAAACCGCCGGAAAGCATTGCGTAGTTGTTGGCCGCAGCCAGATCGTGGGTTTACCCATGAGCATTTTGATGCAACGCAATACGTATCCCGGCAATTGCACCGTAACCCTGACCCACAGCCGCACCCAAAATCTGGCCGAAATCACACGTACTGCCGACATTCTGGTCGCAGCCTTGGGAAAACCCGAATTCATCACCGCCGACATGGTTAAAGAAGGGGCCGTTGTGATTGACGTGGGTTTGGAGACGGTTCCCGATCCGACGAAAAAAAGCGGTTTTGCCCTGAAAGGCGACGTTAAGTTTGACGAGGTGGCTCCCAAAACCAGCTTCATTACCCCCGTTCCGGGTGGTGTTGGCCTGATGACGATCTGTTCGTTGATGCAGAATACCATCAAAGCGGCGCAGGGAGAGATCTATAGCTAAGTGGTTTGAGTGAAGAATGAATCGCTTCAAACCCTTCGTTCTTCACTCAAAATCCAATATCAACGACCAGCAAATCCACGTTCCAGCGAGCCGTCTTTACGTTGTAGATCGTGCGGACCCCCGCTTCCAAATTGGTCCGCAAACGCAGCGGATTGAACACAAACGATACGTCCGCGCCTACGACCTGCTCGTTATTTAGTACGTTCCGAAACTGGCCATTCTGAAGCGGTAAGCGGCTTTCTCCCCGGGCTACATCCGTAAAAACCATCCCCTTAATGCGTTGAATGTAGATCCAGCGGCCAATGGCCCAATGCGGATTCAAAAGCGGGAGGCGGTATTCAGCGCTGGCCGTTTGCAGTCGGTCGTAGGCCACGTAAGGAACGCTACGCGGATAAAATACCGCTCCTGAAAAACGGTAAAGATGCTGCGGATTGGCGTCGGTCAGGCCCCATTGCTGCTGGTAGCCTCCCCGGAACCGCAGGGAGTGATGCTTGCCGATGCCGGGTAAAAACACGCTTCCGTTCACGGCCCAGTTCTGCGCCCGAAGCCCCGGCGAAAAAGGCGTGTTGCGCAAAGAGCCACTCAGAGCAAGGCCCCAGCGCGGTGCTACATCGCGCTTGCTTTGCTTCATCAGCAGATCATAGCTCGCTCCATAATTCATGTAGTGCAGCGCACTTCCGCCCACTTCGCTGTAAAATCGAACGGGTAATTCATAGCCGCGTACACCCTGGTAATTGTAATAGGCCGACAAACTCGCATTTTGCTGAAAACGGGAGCGGGTCAGGCGCAGCGGTAAACGCAGCCCAGCCGTTAGCTGCGTATAATTCCACAGATCACTTTGCAACGAATCCAGCGGCTCGCGACGGTCGGTGTAGGCCGATGTACGACGCTGACCAACCGCCAATCCAACATCAATAATTGGATACAGAGCCCGGTAACTCAAATCGGCCCGGAAGCCGTTGGTTCGTTCGTTAGCATTTCGCACATAAGCCGCCGCCAGCGAGGTAGTCCCCAACAAATCAAGCGATTGAACGCCCAGCGTCAAGGTTTGCCCATCCGAATTGGCCAGAGGCCCCCAGCTGTAAATATTGACTACATTGGCCAGTCGATTGTAGCGCTTCTTAGTGACCGCTGTTCCGGTATTTACCGTGTCAAAATCGACGATTCCGGCGTCCTGCTTAACAATAGGCCCAAAATACCGAATCGACTGGTCACGTATTTCCCGAATTGGCCGCCACTGCTTCGGCTCCAACGGCATGGAAACAACCCGGTGCCCATCGACCGAAAAATCATGAAAAGCCAGCTTAGTTCCGTCCGACGAAACAGCCGCATGGAACGCCCCCAATGGACGGGAGGTTACCTGAAACTGTTCCCCATTGCGGGTATTGACGGCGTAGATATTATCGATTCCCGAGCGCGGGGAGTTATAAAATACCCACTCCCGCCAGGGCTGCGGATGGCTTAGGTTTTCGTTTCCCTCGGGCGTTAAAAGCCGTCTTTCACTGGTTTCGGTATTGATTTCTTCCAGCGCTTTTCCCTTGGCTGCCAGTCGAACTACGACAATCGTACGGTTATCTTCTTTCCAGCGGGGATGCTGATAAAATGCATTTAGTGTGTTATTCAGCGTCCGAATTTCCTGCCCGGACGTAGCGTCCAGAACGACCAGCCGTGTCCGGCCATCTTCCTCGCTCCGAGTAGCAATGAGCTTGCTGCCATCGGGCGACAAGGAAACGGTGGTGTACCGTTGGCGGGTGGTAAGCCGGTCTACTTTTCCCGTAGCCACATCGAGCCTTTTGATGTCGGAAAAAATGCGCTGCCCCCAGCGCAGATCGGGCGTATACTCAATCCAGACGATTTTTCCATTGGCAGCCGACAATTGATCTGGATTATTGAACAAACCCTGAAAATGAAGGCGTTGCTCTGAACCATCTGGCGACAGCAATACCAGTTGCTCAATATCACCCAAGCCAGATTTAAGGGCAATTATCTTTTTACCGTCAATAAATTGCGGGTAGCGGTAATTGGTAAAGCTGCGGTTTTGATCCGTTGCGTAGGGAGTCGCTTCGGTCAGTTTTAATTCACGTTGCTGGTTTTGCCAATCTTCCGTCAGTTCATCAATGGTGCGGCGATATAAGGTTTCGACCCGGTAGCCCGTAGTTCGTTTCACCGCGTTTGAGAAAGAAAACGGATAAAAGGGAAAGTTATAGTAATAGGTCAGAATTTTGCTCCAGGCGTCGGCTCCGTGTTCGCGCTTCAGCTTGGTCGTCAGAAAATAACCCGATACATAATGGTTTGGCACATTATCGCGGTACGATCCAGCCACCGCTTTGGGGTAACTGAATCGCCGACCAGCCAGCAAATTGGCCCGGAAACCCATGTCAAATTCTGGAATACGCCCCCGCCCGCTTCGACTCAAAACGGTTTCCGCGCCCACGGCGTCGCCTTCGGCAAACCAGTCGGGCATACCAATCGAAATTCCGGCGAGCGTTGCATTTCCAAACAGGTGATACAGAACTCCGGAAATCCCCGTTAAGCCTTTTTCATACTGAACCACGTGGCGGTATTCGTGCAAAGCCAACTGATCGAGCCAATTGAGAGTACCCGATAAAAAAGGAGCCTGGGGAGGCGTGGTAAAAAACTCACTTCGCCGGGGCAAGAGCGTGACAAATCCATTGCTGACCGTTGTCTGGTTTTGCAGCAGTACGGGCAAACGGCGCGGGCGACGACCTAACGATTTACTAACTGGCTCATAAACGTGTTCGAGGCGGCTGATCGTTTGGTTAGCCGTCGAATCCATGCCCTCGGGGTAAAGCAATTTGAAATGCGGACTCCGCAGCGTATACCATTTTAAACGGGTCGGATTTTGCTCCGACTCCATCAAAAGCTGAGCTTGAACACTTAAAGCACTGACCAGCAAGGCGGCAGTCAACCAATGGCGCATACGAAGCAATGAGAATTTAAAAGTGCAGTATACAAACTTTTAGCCTTTTTAAGGACTACACATTCATTTTGCCTAACAAATAATCCTTTTTATGTACTGGCTTACAAATACCTCGTCATGTAGCCAATCAATTTTTTTACCTTGGCCGTGTAAGGTGGATAAATGAATTTCAACGTCCCAAACTGGCGACGCATCACGCCCCGGGCATTGGAGAATTCTTGGAATCCAAAAAAGCCATTTGACTTTCCGATACCGCTCCCGTTAACACCTCCAAACGGCAATTCCGGATTGGCAAAATGCATCAACACTTCATTGATTACGGTGTCCCCTGCCGTGGTGTTTTTCAGAAAATACTGAATGGTCGGCTCGTGGCGGCTGTGGATGTACAGCGCCAGTGGCTTCCCCCGCTGGCTAATGTGCTGAATCACATCTTCCTTGGTTTCGTATGGAATTACCGGCAACAACGGGCCAAAAATCTCTTCCTGCATGAGCTGCATGGAGTCGTTCACATTTTCTAGTACCGTGGGTTCCACAAAGCAATCGGCCTCGTTGGTCATTCCGCCCTGCGTAATTCGCGCTCCTTTGCTAAGCGCATCGTCCAGCAGAGCCCGAAGGCGTTGGTAGTGTCGCTGATTCACAATTCGGGCGTAGCTTTCCGACGCCTCGATGCCTTTGCCATCGGGGTTATACATTTGCTGAATGGCTTGTTGGTAAGCCTCCATAAAGGGTCCTTTTACCGACTGATGCACCAGCAGATAATCAGGAGCAATGCAGGTTTGGCCGTTATTGATGCACTTTCCCCAAGCTACCCGCTGGGCTGTTGCCCGCACATCTGCGGTCTGGTCCACGATGCAGGGCGATTTACCACCCAATTCCAGCGTCACGGAGGCCAGATGTTTTGCCGCCGCCGCCATCACCAGCTTTCCAACAGCTGTACTACCCGTGAAAAAGATGTGATTAAACGGAAGCTCCAGCAGCACCTGAGCCACTTCTGCGTCGCCTTCTACCACCGCCACCTCTTCTTTCGGGAACAAAAATTCGAGCATTTTTCGAATTTCGGCGGAGGTATGCGGCGTTAGCTCCGACGGTTTTATCACGGCTACGTTTCCGGCAGCGATTGCCGAAATCAGGGGCTTAATGGCCAGCGCAAACGGGTAGTTCCAGGGCGAGATAATCAGAACCACGCCTTTTGGCTCATAATAAATCTGACTGGATGTGCCCACAAAGCTCAGGGTGGTTGGAACCCGTTGCGGCTTCATCCATTGTTTCAGGTGTTTGATGGTGTGATTCAGTTCGCCCGTTAAGGCGCTGATTTCCCCGATCAGCACTTCGGATGCCGGTTTCTTGAAGTCAGCGTACAATGCATTTTGTATGTCATCAAGATGATTGAGGATATACGCCCGTAACTGCTTTAGCTTTTCGATCCGCTGTGCCGCTGTGGTCTGAGCTACCGAAGCAGCCTGGTCGCGTTGGGCGCTAAAAATAGCCTGAATATGAAATTTTGTCAGCTTGTCTTGGGAAAGGCTATCCATCGCAACAATACATTAGTCAATATTTTACGTCAAAAATGCAAAAATTAGCGTACTGTATGTAAAAAGGAAAGCCCGTATATTGTGAAATACGGCATTTTGCTAATATTTTTGACAAAACACCTTTGCATGAGTCTCGTCAGCAACAATATTAAATACTTACGTCGGCTAAATGGCCTCACTCAAGAGCAGTTTGCCCGTCGAATTGGCATCAAGCGTTCGTTGCTGGGTGCCTATGAAGAAGCCCGCGCCAATCCGAATCTGGACAATTTGATGTCTATTGCTCGTGCCTTTAATACCACAGTTGATTTATTGCTAAAAAACGATCTGCGGAAAATTCGGGAGACGCCTGACTTGAGCCTTCCGCTGGATCGGGGCGGCTCCGATTCCCACGGCGCAACCCCTTCTCCGCTCCTACGCGACACGGCCGATTCGGGCCCCAAACCGCTTTCTACCGTTCTGGATAAATATTATCAGGCTCCTGAACCAAATCGGGTACATGAACTTCCCAAAGAAAGCCCGCGACGGCCGGACTTGATCCCCGAGTTCGGTACATCCAGCCGGGAACCGGAAACGGTGCGTCTGGTGGCCCAACGGGTTACACCGCGCCCCGTTACTTCTGGTTCTGGTTTTACGCACCAGCCAGCAGCCTACCCGCCGCCGGCTCCACCTTCGTTCAACAATGCATTTGAAGGCTCCCAATCAACAGGCTCGCGGCAAAATAACGCGCGGTCCATGCCCGAGGAAACGTTCTCGCAAAGCCCTATTCCCTTCGTTCGGCATGCGCAGTTTGGCGAATACCTGCAACGCTATCAACACGTTGACTTCCTGAACCGGCTCCCAACGTTGCAGTTACCCTTGTTGCCTACTGGCCATTACCGAGCTTTTGAGGCGGGGGAAGAATTTGCGTTTCCGGGGGCTTTGCTGATTGGGCAATTTGTCCGAAACTGGTATGAGATTATTGACGGAAAAATGTACATCCTGCTCGTTCAGCATCAGGGCATTATCTGTCGCCGCCTGTTTAATCAAGTGAAGGCGAAAGGAACCTTGTTGCTCACTGCCGACCAACCTGCTATTCCCAGCCGGGAAGTTTCCATTCGGGATGTTCAGGAAGTGTGGGAGGTGAAAGCTTTTGTTAGTCAGCAACTTCCCGAACCAGCTCCCCCGCTCGACCGACTCCGAAGCTTGGTCGATGAATTGCATTTTGAACTCGAACGAATCAAAAAATAACCTTTGGTAGCCATGATCGATGAAAAAGAAATACCCCCCGACTACGACCCCCAGGGCGATATTTCCTATTGGCGTGGCTTATTCAGTACTTATAAAAAATCACTCGGTGCCCGCGCTATCAAGAAGCGCCTGGCCGAACGGGACGATTTTTTCCGGACACGTTCCGGGCAAAACGACATTCAGCGGGTTTTGCTCGACCGGGGTACACTGGACAGCACCCGCCGCGTGGTGCTGACGCTTCATGCGCTCAAACTGGATTTGGATACAGAACCGGCACTAGGTCCCCGGCTGATTCAACCCCCACCTACCGATGTCATCCGTCTGGGCGAACGTGCCCCGGAGTCTGAAGAAGCATCCACTGACATCACGCTTGAAACGCTGCACGAAACGCTGGCGGTGGTTCAGTTAAAGCAGCTACTGATGGAGCAGGACCTGGAAAAGATCCAGCAATACCTGCGCCTCATTCTGGAAAAGCTGAATCAGAAATAGCAATTCTAGGCCGTCGTCAGTTGGCGTAAAACCTTGCTTAGTTTAGTCACGGCATCGTCATCGTCGATAGGTACGACTGCTTTACCCAGCTCGAACCACTGCTCTTCGCCTAAATTCAGGTATTGTCCTTCCCGGCGTGAAGGCTTGGGGACTGCTTCCTCGTATAAATACTGAACAGCGTAAACCTTCTCCATGAGCGGCGTTAAATCCGTCCAAGGCAACGACCGGCTCCGATTCTTACCATCCTGAACCACTTTTACCGTTATTTCCCGGCGGGCAAATGAAGCCACAAGATTCAGTTCAGCAGTTCCTTCCCGACGAATATCAACGCAAATGAGCTCGAAAGGCCGCTCTTTACCCGATGTTTCATAAATGGCCTGAATTAGTTCCTGCGCCAGATAGGCCCACTCTTCCAGATGCGTTGGTTCGCCGGTTTTCTCGCCTTTATCGGTTTTGAGAATTAATTGAAGATAAGGCTCATCTTCGTCCAACTCTTCTTCACTAAACGTCTGAAGATCTGTTTTATCGACCAGCTTCGACACGGTTTTCAGCCATACTGACGGCAATTTACCTGCCCAACTGAAGTTATCGTCAGCGGTAAATCCTTCGGCAATGATTTCGTCCTCATCCAGATCCTCCCGATCAGTGTACGTGATGGAAAAGTCAGCAGAAAGCTCTTCTCCCGGCGCTGGATTCAGCGTCAATGTATAGAAATGCGCAAAAGGAGGTGGCAATACCTGCGCCGTCTGGTAACGAATTTGTAGCGATTTAAACGTATGTCCTGCCATAAATTGAGATTGCAAACTGCAAAGTTACGCCTCTTCCTGCTCCTTTTGCGATAGGATGCGCAGGATTTCTTTTTTATCTATTTTTCCGGTGGGCGTTTCAGCAAAAACCGGAACCGCCAGCACTGCTTTAGGCACAAAATAAGCGCCTAACTCCGATCGGGTTTGCTCCTGGATAACACGGATTGCTTCTTCGGCCAACGGGGGGCCTTCTGTAACCAGTACCACGCGCTGTCCTAACCGCTCATCCGGTAGCCCCGCAATAAACAACCGACGGGAATCACCCGAGCGCGTCAATGCGTCAGCCACAACGCGTTCAATCAGTTCGGGCTGTATTTTCACGCCACCGCTGTTGATAATTGAATCAGCGCGGCCAATGAGACGGAAAGCGGTAAAACGATCTTCTTTCTGTTCCAGCAACTCCACAACATCGTTGGTTTGTTGGCGCTGAAAATTGGTTGCGGCGGCGGTTATATGCAGGCAAGATCGCTCGTCTACGCCTACCTCCACCCCATTCAAAACTGAAAAAACGTCGCTGGCTTCGGGGCCATTGACCCGCCGAATGGCAATGTGCGATACCGTTTCGGTCATTCCGTAAGTACTGTAAACGGGTACTTTAAGCGTTTGTAGCTGCTCCGCCAAACTGGGACTCACGGCAGCGCCACCCACCAGGATTGCTTTCATCCGGTCCAGAATGGGCCTTGATTCCGGGGATTGAGTCAATATGGTTTGCAATTGAAGGGGGACAAAAGCGGCAAAATCAAAAACAGGGTTCTGGAGCCCTTCCAATGGCTGGGCAACGGGTTCCACCACAGTCAACCGAAGTCCAAGTTCCATGCCCCGAACCAGCATCATGATCCCGGCAATGTACTGAACATTCAGACAGACCAACGCCTCGTCACCGGCCTGCAATCCAAAGGTGAGTCCTGTCAACTGTGCACTCGCCCGCATCTGCTGTCTATTTAGCGAGATAGGCTTTGGGGTGCCGGTGGATCCAGAAGTTTTTAGCACAAATGACTCTTGTCCCGCTACCCAGGACTGGCAAAAAGCTAACGCCTGTTGCTCATATTCTGTTTTTGCCGGAGGCCATTTTGCTGGCTGTTGGCAGTCCAGTATCAGTCTATTAGGCTCTATTTGATCCGCCATAATGCTTTTCCAATAGGTTTTATCCTGCTATTAATTTTGATTGGGTATCCTTTCCAATGCGTTTAAAAGCTACTTTTGGATGGATTTTTGTTATAATAAACACTAACCCCACCGGGGACGTTTTTAGATTATGGAAGAGGAACCGTTTGAAAATCCGATCTCTCCCGATAAAGTGACCGACCGGCCGGGTTTGCTTGAGTACGCACATTCAGCAGGGAGCGCAATCATTCGTCCGGAAGATAAAGGCAAGATTAAAGGTCGGGCTGTGACCGCCATGCGTGAGCAAACGGATTTGCAATTAGCGCAGCTTCACCGCCAGATGCAATTGCTGGCCGAACAGGCCGGCCTAATTCGGAACCGCGTTGAAGTTTCGGAGCGCATCTATTCGGCCCAGATGAATTTTGAACCAATTATTAACCATACGTATTTTCTATACGAAAAGAAAAATGGCACTGATGTCTTATCCATGATCGGCCCACTCGAATGGGGACGCACGTTTCCGTATCACCGCTGTGTGGCGACGGTAAGGATGCTGGCTGATCATACGTGGGACGTTACTTATCACCAATCTGATTTTACTGAAGAATAAAACCATGCAAAGTAAATACCCTTGGGAAACCATTAAGGAGTACCGCGAGATTTTATTTCAATACTACGACGGAATTGCCAAGATCAGCATCAACCGTCCGCATAAACACAATGCTTTTACACCGCTGACGGTCAAAGAGATGAGCGAAGCCATGGAGCTGGCGCGTCAGGATGAGCGTGTAGGCGTTGTGATTTTAACGGGCGAAGGTGGCGAGGCTTTTTGCAGTGGCGGCGACCAGTCGGTGCGGGGCCACGGTGGCTACGTCGGTGAAGACCAGGTTCCGCGCTTAAACGTCCTGGATTTGCAAATGCAGATTCGGCGGATTCCGAAGCCGGTGGTAGCCATGGTTGCTGGCTGGGCCATTGGGGGCGGTCATGTTCTGCACGTTATTTGTGACATCTCGATTGCCGCTGAAAATGCGCGTTTTGGTCAGACTGGCCCGAAAGTAGGCAGCTTCGACGGCGGCTTTGGCGCTTCGTATCTGGCCCGGGTGGTTGGTCAGAAAAAAGCCCGCGAGATCTGGTTTTTGTGCGATCAATACAACGCCCAGGAAGCGCTGGATATGGGCTTGGTTAACAAAGTCGTGCCGCTTGACCAACTGGAAGATACGACCATCGAATGGTGCCAGAAGATGCTGGAGAAAAGCCCGATTGCGCTGCGAATGTTAAAAGCAGCCTTCAATGCAGAACTAGATGGACAGGCTGGTATTCAGCAACTTGCCGGTGATGCCACCCTGCTTTATTACTTATCTGAAGAAGCCAAAGAAGGGAAAAATGCCTTTCTGGAAAAACGCAAACCCGATTTTAGCAAGTTTCCAAAATTCCCTTAATTGGTCGGTTTAATTAAAAAAATGCATAAACAGAGAGGTTTGGCGTTATAACTGCCGGAATGCACTCAATACTGCCAAACCTCTCGCTAAGTTTCGTATAAATAAGTCATAAAATAAGTATAAATTAGATAGGCTTACTGGTTACGGGCTTGTCCTTGTTGCAGTACTAAAACAGAGTCAGATTAGCGAGAATTTTGACAGCTGGCAAAGAACACTTAGTAAAATAGAAAAGAAGAACAGAGAAGGAAGGATTGATTAAATCTATTTGCTGAACGTTTACTTACATGTCTAGATTAACGCGTCTTCTGACCGTTTTCCTGCTACTGCTTGCCGCTTCAGCACAGGCGCGGCATATCCATGGCGGAGATATCTCGATGAAAGCGCTGAGCCGACCCGGCCAATTCCGAATTGAGCTCAACCAGTTTTTGAACGGCGCCGTCTACTCCGCCGATTCGATTGATGTTAACATTAGCCTTCAGGTTTTTAGCAAAAAAAATCACCGTCGTATTGAAGTCATCACCCTCAACCGGCTGGATTATACGCCTTTGGTTTACGGCAACGAAGCCTGCTCCAAGCTTCGGCAATTGAACATCATTCGATATCGCTACGGAACGGATCATCAATTCAATATCAGCAACTATGCCGAACCGGAGGGCTATTACATATCCTGGACGCGCTGTTGCCGCGATAACGATATTTCCAACCTGGCGGGAGCTGGTCAGGCGGGTATGGTCTTTTACCTTGAGTTTCCGGCCATGACGCAGAATGGGGCTTTTTTCAAAAATTCATCCCCCGAGTTTTCCCAGCCAAACGGTGCTTATATCTGCATCAATGACGCATTTAGCATGAACTTTCAGGCCACGGACGCCGACGGCGACCAGCTTCGTTATTCGTTGGTTGAGCCCTGGTCTACCCGCAATCCTGAGGCAACCACCCGTAACCCAGCGGCTCCGGCTTACCTTCCAGTCACTTTTGCCAAAGGCATTGGCGTCTCAAACATGATTCCCGGACCTTCGCCGCTGAGAGTAGATGGCAGTACCGGACGGATCAGCGTTCGGGCATCCGACATTGGGCTTTATGTCTTTACAGTTCAAGTGGATGAATACCGAAATGGGGTCCGGATTGGCTCGATTCGCCGGGACTTTCAATTACCCGTTGTCGATTGCTCCCAGAATACGCCCCCGCCTGCCATCATCACTCAGGATGCAAAACCCGTTCGGCAGGTCAACTGGTGCAGCAGTAGCCCTTTGACGTTAGCCGTTGAAAACCGCCCGGAATGGGCTTTCCAATGGCAGTTAAACGGCACCAATATAGCGGGTGAAAACCGGGCCATTCTGGTTGTTAAAGAATCGGGCACTTATACAGTTATTAAAAGTTTTTCGGGCCAATGCGCGGGCGATACAATCTCCGAAGAGGTTAAGGTGCAACTGGAAGCAGGTCCTAAAGTAACCATTACAGCCTCCCGCGCGTTTCCGGTATGCGACGGAGACACGCTTACGCTGACCGCTTCTACGGGCACTTCCAACGCTATTCAGGGATATAGCTGGCTGTTAAATGGGCAAGTGATTGCTGGAGAAACAAAACCGCAGGTCAAAATTAACCAATCGGGTCTTTACACCGCCCAGATTCAAAGCTCAACGGCCAGTTGCACGTCTAGCGACACGTTACGCGTTCGTACCGTATCGCCTCCTAGCATTCGCATACAGGCTTCCTCCCCGCAGTTTTGTGAAGGCGATTCGGTGCGGCTATCAACCGCTTTAGGCGCTAATTTTAAATACAACTGGTCGGTTAACGAGACACCTTTTCCGGTTTCTCTTTCCGCTAACCAGATTTCCGTGAAGCAAGGAGGCACTTACTTTGTGCGGGTAACTACGCCAGAAGGTTGTTCGGTTTCGGCTACTGCCAGTCTTACGCAACTCAGTAAGCCGCAGGTTCAGCTTGATTCCATATTGACCTTGTGTGCCTCTTCCACGGAACTCGTTGCCTTGCAGGGCTGGCCGTTAGGCGGACGCTTCCGAGGCACAGGGGTTCAAGGAACCAACTTTAACCCTACGGTGGCCGGTACAGGTCGTCACGAGATTTTTTATTCTTATACGGGAAGCAACGGCTGTCGCAGCGAAGTTTCGCGTTGGGCTATCGTATCTCCAGCGCTGGAACTTAACGCGCAGCCCTCTTACGTCGTTATGAAAGGCGAAAAGGTGCGCCTGGAAGCTAACGTAAACGTTTCGCAGGCTGATTATATCTGGTCGCCACCAACAGACCTGAGCGATCCGCGCAGCGCAACTCCCATCGCATCGCCCGCTACTTCAACGTCTTACAAAGTGGTAGCAACGTCGTCGGGCAGTTGCACAGCTACCGCCACTGTACAAGTCGAAGTAGTGGATCGTTTATTCATTCCCGAAGCGTTTTCACCCAATGGCGACGGTATCAACGACACGTGGGAAATTCGCAACATAAGCAGCTATGCAGATTGCGAAATAGCCATCCTGAACCGCTGGGGTGAAGTAATTTATTTTTCCAAAGGCTATAGTAATCCGTGGGATGGTATTTCTCAAGGCTCACAAGCCACACCGGGCGTTTACCAATACCACATCAAAACGGGCTTTAAAGGCATGGATTACAAAGGCCAACTGGTTATTTTGAAGTAATTAACGCATGGCCCGCAGCACCTGCGGCTGGTTGGTTTGGCTTAAGCGAGCTACCCGGATACCCGATAGTCGCTTGTTCCATAAAACGTAGCTGGTTAGTGGTTGCTCAGTAATCATCACTTCGCCGTATTCGGAAGAAGCATGGAGTAAATAGACGTGCCGTTCTCCCTTGGCATCGGTTTGCCAGATCGCAAAACCAACGTGTTTCATGTCCAGACCGGGGCGAGCCGCTGTCAGCATGATGATGTCACCATCCTGAAGATTGGCTTCGATGGCTTTAATTTTTGCTTTGGGAATAAACCAGAAAGGTTGTTTACTAATATCTTGTTGAACCTGATCAATTTGTTTGTAAACCTCCGGGTCACTGAGCTGCGGGTACTTCCACGTACTGGATGTCATATACGTGATTGGCTTTGACACCTTGATCCCTCCTATCTTTTGCGTAACATCCTGAATCAATCCTTTCTTCTCATTATTTTTCAGCCAGTCCGAAAAGTAATGCAGCCGACTGGCGTATCCATTGACTACTCCATCCCGATAGCGAAGTTGCGTTAGCTGGTCACGAAAAAGAAACGCCTGGCTTTCTGAAGTGACTTGTTCAGCTGGTTTTTGGGCAGTGAGCGCCAGGGCAAGTACCGTTTCCACGTACGTTGTGCAATCAAATTGCTGAAAATCAACGAGCAATTGTTCGGCATTCCCCTGATCGAGTGTATGGGCCACGTATGGTTTCCCCAAAAAAGACTTTCCAATTGACAAGGTCGTTTCGGCCGCCGTTCGTCCCGTTGTGAAGGCCACTTGCCGAATATCCGAAGTTGCGTATTGAGCCAATGACGGTGACGCAGCAACAGCGAGTGTTACGAGAGCAGCAAAAACTTTGTTCATACAGACGGTGGTTAAGAAAGCTGACGGCGGAATTTATTACTCTTTCAAGCATGAAATCAATAAATTCAACGTCTACTCAGCCACGAAATTAAACGTTCTTTCTTTTCTTTCCTTGTCTTACGGCTGAATTTATCCTTTCCTGTAATTGGCCCGACTCGTCTTATTCGTAAACGCACAAAAAAAGCCCCGACATTGCTGCCGGGGCCTACTATCATTCAGGTTACTTATTTTACTTCTTCGTAAGGTACGTCTGACACATTGCCATCCTGGCTGCTGTTAGTCTGACCGCCACCGTTCGGCTGTCCACCCGTAAAGGGATCACCACCCGGAGCGGCACCTTGAGCACCTGTGTTGTAAATATCTTGCGAAGCAGCGTTCCAGGCTTCAGTGATCGTTGCCATGGCCGACTCGATGGCCGCAACGTCGCGGGAAGCGTGGGCTGAGCGCAAGCCAGTCAGCGCACTTTCGATAGCGGACTTATTTGCATCAGACAGTTTGTCGCCGTATTCTTTTAGCTGCTTTTCGGTTTGGAAAATCATCGAGTCAGCCTGATTCACCTTCTCAATTTTTTCTTTTTCCGCTTTGTCAGCTTCTTCGTTGGCTTTTGCTTCTTCACGCATCCGGTTGATTTCAGCATCGCTTAATCCGCTGGAAGCCTCAATCCGAATTTTCTGCTCTTTGTTTGTGCCTTTGTCACGAGCCGTTACGTGCAGGATACCGTTTGCATCAATGTCGAACGTTACCTCGACTTGCGGTACGCCCCGCGGAGCTGGTGGAATACCATCCAGGTGGAAGCGGCCTAGTGAACGGTTCTGCGTAGCCATTGGACGTTCGCCTTGCAGGATATGAATTTCCACGCTTGGCTGGCTATCCGATGCCGTTGAGAATACTTCCGATTTCTTGGTTGGAATTGTCGTGTTTGCGTCGATCAGCTTCGTAAACACACCGCCCATGGTTTCAATACCCAGTGACAGCGGAATAACGTCTAGCAGAAGAACGTCTTTTACTTCACCCGTTAAGACACCACCCTGAACCGCAGCACCTACGGCTACTGCCTCATCCGGGTTTACGTTTTTAGAAGGCTTTTTACCAAACAGTTTTTCTACTTCTTCCTGTACTTTTGGAATCCGGGTTGAACCACCAACCAGAATGATTTCGTCAATCTGGCTTGCCGACAATCCAGAATTTTTCAGGGCCCGGCGGCAAGGTTCCAAGCTGCGTTGAATCAGTGAATCAGCCAGTTGCTCAAATTTAGCGCGGCTTAATGTCCGAACCAAGTGCTTCGGAATCCCATTTACCGGCATGATATACGGTAAGTTGATTTCCGTTGACGACGAGCTTGATAACTCGATCTTCGCTTTTTCGGCCGCTTCTTTCAGGCGTTGCAACGCCATCGGATCCTGACGCAGGTCAATGTTTTCGTCGTTCTTGAATTCCTGAGCGAGCCAGTTAATGATTACCTGGTCAAAGTCATCACCACCTAAGTGCGTATCACCGTCGGTTGATTTAACTTCGAACACGCCATCACCTAATTCAAGAATAGAAATATCAAATGTACCACCGCCTAAGTCAAAGACGGCAATTTTCATGTCCTGGTGTGTTTTGTCCAGACCATAAGCCAGCGCGGCGGCGGTTGGCTCGTTGATGATCCGTTTTACATCCAGACCCGCAATTTGTCCGGCTTCTTTGGTTGCCTGACGTTCTGCATCGTTAAAGTAAGCCGGAACGGTGATAACTGCTTCCGTGACGGTTTGTCCCAGGTAGTCTTCAGCGGTCTGCTTCATTTTTTGTAGAACCAGCGCCGAAAGTTCCTGGGGTGTATATTGGCGATCTCCAATCCGGACGCGCGGCGTATCATTTGGGCCACGTTCTACCGAATAAGAAATCGTTTTGATTTCATTTTGTACTTCATTGAATCGCTTCCCCATGAACCGTTTGATCGAGGAGATCGTGTTCGTTGGGTTCGTGATCGCTTGCCGTTTAGCCGGGTCACCCACCTTACGTTCGCCGTTACCATTATCCATAAACGCAACGACTGAGGGGGTAGTCCGACGACCTTCACTGTTTGGAATTACCACTGGCTCGTTTCCTTCCATTACGGCCACACACGAGTTGGTTGTTCCTAAGTCAATTCCAATAATCTTTCCCATACTATATTTATTTGCTAAATGCTTTTTAAAGGGTTATGCTGACAATACTTCTAGTTTAGCAAGGGATGTGCCAGCCACTTAAAAAGCCTTTTTCTGTGACAGATTGACAGGAAAAGCTGACCAAATGGCTATCAGCTTGCTGCTTGAACTGTCACTAACGCAAAAAAGAGCAGGTTTGACTGCTCTTTTTGTAATCAACTAGGTATGTCTACCGTTCAATAACGCCCCCGGCAATGCGTCCACCGCTGTTTCCAGAAGGATCCGTAGTCTGATCATCACCATTAGCATGAATAATCAGTGAACTTCCATCGGCGTCAAATAAGGTGGTTGGTCCCGGTGATAACGAAATTAGCTTTGTCTTGGTGGTCATCTTTGCGTTCCCCTGGGCATCCGCTACCAGATTCGGTAAATCAGCCGCATGGGGGCCATTCGGGTTGTGAAGACCGTGTTGTTTACTCGTTGGATTGTAGTGCTCACCCGACGTTGAGAAAGGAGGCGAAGCTTTAGGATCGGCTACGCCAAACTGGTGAAAATGCATACCGTGTGCCCCAACGGGCAACCCACTCGCCTCAACCACAATGGTTACTTCGCCGTTGTTTGCTTCGGACAGACGTGCTGTTCCAATGGTCGTTCCCGCTGTATTAACGATTGTTACGGTGGCGGTTGTCGGTGGATTTGACTGGTGGTCTGTACAACCTGTTATCAACCCCAAACTCATGATTCCCAGCCCACACCAGAAGGGGAATTTAGCAACACCTGTTTTACGGGTTGTATTGACAAGGGTCTCCCGGGAGCCATTGAGTTCTGATTTTTCAGCCATGTTTCGAGTAGTTTATTTGTAACGAATATCCCTATATTACAAACTGTTCTCCAAAATGTTTTAAAACTCCATTCGATTGGGCATAAAAAAAGACGGATTCCTCCGTCTTCTGATTATCAATAAATTTGCAGTGATTTAGCGACCAAACATACCGCCCAATAAGCCGCCTAAGCCGCCACTTTGTTTCTCTGGTTCTTTGGATGAGCTGCTGCCACCGCCCATGAAGTTGCCCGCCAAGCGGGTTAGGTCATTCATGTCTAATTTTCCATCGGCCATTACCGAACCGGCCATGCTTGCCCAGTCGACGCCTTGCTTACCTGTCAGGTTACCCATTATATCTCCTGTGCTTACGCTGGAATCCTGTGGATCATTGGATTTATGTACAAGTTTACTTAGTACAATCGGCACAATTGCAGCAGCAATGGACATTGCCTGCTGGGTCGAGATGCCAAAGCGCTGCTGAAGCTGGTCGCCAACGTGGTTTGATACTTGCCCGGTTACCGGATTTTGCTCGACGCTCCCTCCTTTTCCGGTAAACATGCTAATCAGGCCGCCCAGGTTTCCACTCGTCACTTGCTGTTGCAAACCACCCAAAATGCCATTGGAGACCGTCTTTACTGCATCCTCACTCTGTCCATTTGGAATCGCAGACCCGGTTAGCCCTGAACCACCCGTATTCTGGCGTACCAGATTCATCAATATATCAAGCATAAGATTGTTTAGTTAAAAATGAGAATTAGCTATTCACTTGACCGAATTACATTTGTCAGTTACTTTGATAACTACAGGATTGCCATATTGTTAAATAGTAGTAAGACGCCGCATTTCTTAAATTGTAACACATGAATCTGGAGACATCTGACAAAAAAATGCCCTGGGAAGAATTGACAAATGGGCTGTATTACCCCAGCGAATCCGACGAACCCATTGAGTATATTGAATTTACTTACCAGGCCGCTCCTCCTTTAACGGTGAGTCAGGTTAAAAATCTTGTGCTGATTCCAGCTGATATTTTTATGGAAGAAGTCGCCGAAAATGAATTTTGGGAACCTGTTCTAACGGAACAGGATTGGTACGGTGAAGAGGAGAAAGCCGTTCTAAACCGGTTTAAAATCCTTCAGGAAGAAGTGAATCGTCAGCTAGCAGACCGGCAGGTATTTCGAAGCGGGCGGATTGAAATCGATGTTTTTTTGTTAGGCCGCAAGCCCGATGGCAGCTGGGCAGGCCTGAAAACAAGAGTAGTAGAAACGTAGCGGCGGGATAGCTAGGGATAAAAAATTAGCAGTGAGCAGCCACCGAAGCCTACGCTTTGATGATCACCCACTGCTAATTACTGTTTATTTCACTTTTTCAACAACGGCTTTGAAAGCCTCAGGATGGTTCATGGCTAAGTCAGCCAAAACTTTTCTGTTTAACTCAATACCTGCGGCATGAATTTTTCCCAGCAAAGCTGAGTAGGAAATACCGTGCTGACGCGCACCCGCATTGATCCGCTGAATCCATAGACCACGGAAATCGCGTTTTTTCTGGCGACGGTCACGGAATGAATAACCAAGACCTTTTTCGACGGCGTTTTTAGCTACCGTCCAAACGTTTTTACGACGGCCATAGTAACCTTTGGCCAGTTTTAGGATTTTTTTACGACGTGCCCGTGAGGCGACATGATTTACTGAACGTGGCATTGTAAATAAATGTGTTTTTTGACGCTGGCGACAGGATATTTATCAATTTCCTATACTTGGAGCCAGGTGTCGGGTGAAACAAGGTAACCAAAGATGGTCTGGCCATTAAGCCAGGTTAAGCATTACTTTAACACGACGCTCATCCCCAGGAGCTACCAGCGTGTTGTGAACCAGGTTCCGCTTGCGCTTGGTTGACTTCTTGGTCAGGATGTGGCTGTGGAAAGCGTGCTTCCGCTTGATTTTACCGGTGCCTGTTAGCTTGAAGCGCTTTTTGGCACCTGAGTTGGTTTTAACTTTAGGCATTGGTGTAAAACAGAATTGTTGAAAAAATCGTGAAACAGGCCGCAAAGATACAAAAAAGTCAAGAGTTAAGCAGGATAAGCAAGAGTTTTTAAATCAGACTCTTTACTCAACCGGCCTAACTCTTTCTATTTTGCACTGTTATTTCTTAACCACAACTACTTTGGGCGCAATAAACATGGTCATGCGCTTTCCTTCTAGCTTTGGTTCTGATTCTATTTTTCCGTGCTCTTCCAGTCCTTTCGAGAAGCGCTGCAAAATATCAACGCCACGCTCTTTGAAGACAATAGCACGACCGACAAACTGAACATACGCTTTTACTTTAGCTCCTTCTTTCAGGAAGCTAATGGCGTGTTTCAGTTTAAAATCAAAGTCATGATCATCGGTATTAGGGCCGAACCGGATTTCTTTGATAACGACTTTCTGAGCTTTCGATTTAATCTCTTTCTGTTTCTTCTTCTGCTCGTATTTGAATTTCGAATAATCGACGATTCGACAGACAGGAGGAACTGCATTGGGAGAGATTTCAACAAGATCAAGTCCTTGTCCCTGCGCTAAGGCACGCGCCTGCTGGATCTCGTAGACGCCTTGCTCTACGTTTTCCCCGACCACGCGGACTTGTTTAGCCTGGATACGTTCGTTAATCCGGTAAGGTTCTTCGACCACGCGCGGTGGGCGCATTGGTCTACGCTGTAATGCCATAGATTGTGTTTAGAGTTGTAAATAAGGGTACGAGCCTATAACGCAGCAAGTTTTCGAAAGTTTCCGGGAAAATAAAAAATCTATTCTTTTCACGCAAAAGAGGCCGTTAAACTTTTTTAAGTGGTAAAAATCAAAAGCGGCAAGTGGCGAAATGAAAGCTACTCCATTTGGCCCTGTTGCCACTTTTAACCCAAAATCAGGCGGTTCTGTCAGCGATTGGCTTTACCTGTTCCTGAAATAATTCGATAAAGGCTTCAATGTCCATAGCCCCAAGATCTCCTTCTCCTTTGCGGCGAACGGACAGTTTCCCTTCGGCCTGTTCCTTCTCCCCTACAATAAGCATAAAAGGTACCTTAGCTACTTCAGCATCCCGGATTTTGCGGCCAATTTTCTCGTCGCGTAAGTCAACGTACCCGCGAATGTCCCGCTCCTGCAAGGTTAGGAACACATCGTTGGCGTAATCCTCGTACTTCTCGGAAATTGGCAAAATCGCAATCTGGTCGGGTGAGAGCCAAAGCGGGAAATTACCCGCCGTATTTTCGATCAGGATAGCAATGAAACGCTCCAGCGACCCGAAGGGTGCCCGGTGAATCATCACGGGCCGGTACTTCTGGTTATCAGAACCGGTGTATTCGAGTTCGAAGCGGTTAGGCAGGTTATAATCCACCTGGATGGTGCCTAACTGCCATTTACGCCCCAGGGCATCCTTCACCATAAAATCCAATTTTGGACCGTAGAAGGCGGCCTCACCCAGTTCCGTTACCGTTGGCAGGCCCTTTTCCTGAGCCGCTTCGATAATGGCAGATTCGGCTTTTTCCCAAAGGTCATCCGACCCGATGTATTTCCCTTCTTTATTCGGATCCCGGAGGGAGATTTGCGCACTGTAATTATCAAAACCCAGCGACTTGAATACGTACAAAACCAGGTCAATTACTTTCTTGAACTCGTCTTTTACCTGATCCGGGCGGCAGAAAATATGCGCATCGTCCTGCGTAAAGCCCCGCACCCGCGTCAAGCCGTGCAACTCACCCGATTGTTCGTAGCGGTAAACTGTACCAAATTCCGCCAGACGCAGTGGCAAATCCCGGTACGAACGTGGTTTTGCTTTGTAGATTTCGCAGTGGTGCGGACAGTTCATCGGCTTCAGCAAAAACTCTTCGCCTTCTTCCGGAGTATGAATGGGTTTAAACGAATCTTCACCGTATTTTTCCCAGTGTCCCGAAGTTACATACAGTTGCTTGCTACCGATATGTGGCGTCACAACAGGCTGATAACCAGCCCGGACCTGAGCCCGACGCAGGAAATTCTCCAGCCGCTCACGCAGAATAGCTCCTTTGGGTAACCAAAGCGGTAAACCTTGACCAACGCGCTCCGAGAACGTGAAGATTTCCAGCTCTTTGCCCAATTTCCGGTGATCCCGTTTCTTGGCTTCCTCCAACAGGTACAGGTACTCATCCAACTCTTTTTGCTTTGGATAAGTAACGGCATAAATGCGGGTCAGCATCTTGTTTTTTTCGTCACCACGCCAATAAGCGCCGGCCACGTTCATCAGCTTGGCCGCCTTAATGAAACCCGTATTGGGAATATGCGGTCCCCGGCAAAGGTCGGTAAATCCACCCTGGGTATAGAACGTAATGCTGCCATCTTCCAGACCTTCCAGAAGCTCGATTTTGTAAGGGTCCCCTTTTTCCTCGAAGTATGCGATGGCTTCGGTTTTTGGAACGGCTTTCCGTACATACTCGTTTTTCTGCCGGGCTAGTTCCAGCATTTTCGTTTCGACTTTCTTGAAGTCTTCCTGCGAAAAATGCTGACCGTTCAGATCGACATCGTAATAAAATCCATTTTCGACCGGTGGCCCGATGGCAAATTTGATGCCGGGATACAGCGCTTCCATTGCCTCGGCCATCAAGTGAGCCGACGAGTGCCAGAAAGTAGATTTCCCTTCCGGATCATTCCACGTGAGAAGGGTTACCGTTGCATCGGTTGTTATGGGGCGCGTGGCATCCTGCACCGTGCCGTTTATTTTAGCAGCCAGTACATTCCGGGCCAGCCCCTCACTGATACTGGCGGCAACCTCCAGACTGGTTACACCGCTGGGGTACTCTCGTACGCTGCCATCCGGTAGCGTAATGCGAATTTGGTCACTCATCATTTTTATAGTTTAATAAACAAAGTTCACTGTTTTAAGGCATACAAAGCTTAGACAGCAAACCCCATCTTAATCGTTAATTTCTAGTTGAATCGCCTAACTCGCCGAAGCGGGATCGGGGTTTGATGGTCATAATTTTTACGCGGGTTGTATCCAGGACCGAACCTGGCCGGGCTGGTTCATCATCCAGCGCAACCTCCCCCGCTGGCGCTACGTTATACGTTCCCGCCAGCTTTCGTTGCACTCGCCAGGCACCGCTTCTGGCCTGCCAGTCGCCCGGATTGGCGGCCTGCTCCTTCGCATACAGCGCCAGCGCCTGATCGAGTTGGTTGTTATACTCCAGGGCCGTTGCCAGAAAATACCGGATACGCGGAAAATCAGCCTTCACGTTTTGCACTTCTTCAAAATGCCGTACAGCCTGCCCGAAAGCCCGCCAGCGCAAGCAGATTTGGCCCGCCTGAAAATGAGCCTGATACAGGTTCGGTTGCAACCGAATCGCCTGTTGATAATACTGGTAGGCGCTATCAGGTCGGTAAGCCCGTTGAAACGTTAACCCCCGCCCATAAAACAGCTGGGCATTTTTAGGGAAATACGCCAATGCTCGTTTGTTATAAACCAAGGCTGTCTCGTAATTTCCCTGTGCCGTGTAAATCGACGTTAGCTGGCTGTAGGTGTCCAGATAGCGGGGTTTCAGCGCCAGGGCACGCTCATAATAAGCCAGCGCGCGGGTTGTATCTCCGTATTTAGCAGCAATTAATCCGTTGAAATAGAAGGCTTCCCCCTCATACGGAGCCATTTGCAATACTTTTGCTAGGTATAAACGCGCTTGTTCAAATTGGCGATTTTCTTGAAACAAATCGCCCATAACAATATACAAATCCGGCGTTTCAATGCCAAGCCCTTCCGCCCGCTGGGCACTTTCCAACGCCTGCGCGATTTTCCGCTGGCCACGCAAAATTTTGGCCCGAATCAGGTAATAACGCCCTACATCGTCGTCTGCATCAAGCGCTTCGTTGATATCAGCCAAGGCCTCATCCAAACGCCCATTTTCCAGATATAGCGCCGCCCGACGCGCATACGCCGACGCTGGTGCACTTTGATTAATGGCCCGGGTCAAGGCTTCCAGTGCTTTCTGGTTGCGGATTTCGGCGGAGTTCTGCGGCACAGTCGGAATGCGGGCCTGACGACGGTCATCTTCCCCACAACCCCATAAAATCCCGGCGATCAATAACCCACTTACGAACGAAACTTTGTACCGCATTATCCCTTTTAAAAACCGCTCAAATATACGGTCTATACCGAAGAAAACCGATAGAATACCCCCAACGGTAATCTTTTCCCGAAGGAATCGGGCAGATAGAGTTCGCCGTACTCTGTGCTGGGACGTTTCCCGAAGTGGGAAAGCATCAGATTCTCGACAATAAGGGCCGAAAAACCCAGCGAATATAAATTGATAATCAGAAAGTAATGCTCTTTTTCGAGTAGGTCCGCGCAAAGCTTCAGCAATTCATTCAGGTGCTCTTCCAGAAGCCATTTCTCTCCATCGGGTCCGCGTCCATAGGCGGGAGGATCCAGAATAATCCCGTGGTAGGTGTTTCCCCGCCGGGCTTCCCGTCGCACAAACTTCATGGCATCCTCTATTACCCAACGAATATTATCCAGTCCGCTGGCTTCCATGTTCTCCCGCGACCAGGAAATGACCTGCCGAACGGAGTCAACGTGGGTTACGTCGGCACCCGCCTGCCGAGCCGCCAGAGAGGCTGCTCCGGTATACGCAAACAGATTGAGCACTCGGGGCCGCTCCGTCTGCATCGGCAATGCCTTTACTTTTTGGTGAATATACGGCCAGTTAACCGCCTGTTCCGGAAAAATACCAACGTGCTTAAACGAAGACAGCGACAGTTTAAAAGACAACTCAAGGTTTTCACGGCGGTACGGAACAAACCAGCGGTCGTTCATGTCGGGCTTAGTCAGCCACTCTCCTTTTTCCTGTGAGCCTTTATCGCGCTTAAAAACGGCCTTAGCCCGTCGTTGCCATTCTTCATCCGGCAATGATTTTTCCCAGATCGCCTGGGGCTCCGGACGACTCAGAATATACGGTCCGAAACGTTCTAGCTTTTCGAAGCCGCCGGTATCAATTAATTCGTATTCAGGCCAGGGGGCCGGAGTTAGTAGTTGCAATGAACGTAGATTTTTTGGTGGATTCGAGCCGTTCTGTGAAGGCTCAACTCGGAAACGATATTAACAGCCTAACGCCAGAATGCATTCAAATTCGTCGGGACGAATGGGCATGACCGACAAGCGCGATTGCCGAAGCAACGCCAGATTGGCCAGCAAAGGTTCCGCTTTTAGCTGAGCCAGTGTTACCGGTCGCGGCAAAGGCATAAGGGGTTCCAGCTCTACCACGACCCAAGGTGTTGGCGCTGTACCTGAGTTTGCACCCGCCGTTGGGTCCGGGTAGGCTTCCCGGCACACTTTAGCGACGCCTACTACTTCTTTTCCTATAACACTATGGTAAAACAATACCTGATCGCCTGTTTTCATGGCCATCAGGTTGTTACGCGCCTGGTAATTGCGGACGCCATCCCAAACGGCTTTGCCTTCCTGCACAAATTTATTCCAGGAATAGGCGTCTGGTTCTGATTTTACAAGCCAGTGATTCAATCCAATAAAAGAAATTTGAATGCGTGAATCCTAGCGCAGCCCACTAAATTTGCTCACGCTATCATTCACGCATTCTGCATTTACATCAATAATCATCCAAACCCAGGCTACTGCCGTAGCGAGAGCCGTACTCATCGTCCTCGTCGGAATGACGGTCAACGCCTTTGTAAAACAGGGCTTTTTTAAGAATCGAGATTTGTCCGCTGTGATACGTATCGTGGTTGATCAGGCCGTGCAGCATGTCGTAATACGTATAATCCCGGCCTGGCACGATGTCTTCCAGAAACTCGTCGTCGTCGCGTTTATCCAGCTCGTTAACTAATTCTTCCTGACTAAGGCTTAATTCCATTTGCAGGGCTTCCCATTCGAAGTCGTCAATCTGCTGAAATGAACCGAAATTTTTCTCCGGCGATTTGATGTCAAAATCTTTATCGCCCTGCATCTTTTTGACGCAGAAAATCCGCCAGCTAGTTATGTGAAACACCAATTCGGCGATGGAGTGCGTGTTGGGCGTAATCCGTCGGCCAGCCATATCTGGAGTTACGCCCCGAATGGCTTCTACCAGCGAAGGACCATGCCATGCCTCTTCTCCCTCGTAGGTTGTATTCAATAGATCGATGATGCGGATTAATTCATCATTTTGTACCATAGAAATCTGCTTATAAACAGTAATACGAAACCAAAACTACAAAGCTCGCGTGAGATTCTTAAAAATATTTACTGTATCTCTACTGATTGGTTCTCTGCCACGACGACGGGCGCCAGCCTTCCACCCGCTGGCTCTCCTGATGCGCTAATTTTAGCAGTCGCTCAATCTTTCGGGTTCCCGTTTCAATAAATGGATCATTCTTTTTAAACCACATCTCATAAACGTTGTGCGGCTTGGACTTTTGCACGCCCAAAAACAGAAAGGTTTCGGCGGTAGGTTCGGCTAGGAAGTAAAAGGCAGCCTGCCGGTCGTAGCCATAGAACTGAAATTTATGAAAAAACTCCTCGCTGGACCTTGAGGAAGTTGTTTTTACATCCACAATTAAACCGGGGCGCACCCCGTCGGGCTTTGCCTTGAGGGGTAAGCCTGTTAGCGTGCATTCCCAGAAAAGGGGCTTTTCGACGGTCAGATCCGTCAATAAATCCGTGGTTCGCTCACGCACCGACTCAGCCAGTGCCCGCAGGTTTTTGCCTTCCGTTGCCGTGTGCAACTGCCAGTTGACTGGCCGGTGCGGCTCTAGCAAAAGCTGGTGAAAGGTCGTCCCGTACTGCATAATTTTGGGCGATGCTTTCCGAAGGGGCTTAAACGTATGCAGATTTAATAACTCCGTTAAATCAGAATTAGCGTAGGCTGGATGCGAACGATATTGGTGCTCAGTCATTCAAAAAATCAGACAAGTAACTGTTGCTTACAGAGCCCTAAAGTTACGCAGTTTGCGACCGATCTCCCAACTAAATTGCAATCCAAGTCTACCTTTCCTTTTGTTCCACGAGCAAGAAAACCGGAACTATTTTACTCGTTAATCGTTAAATAGAACACACTTTTTAGGGGTTATCATCTGCTTAAAGCCGAGTTACTCCTGAACCTTTCTATGAAACTCTTCAAATGCACGCACTGCGGACAACTGCTCTTTTTCGAGAATGGTTTTTGCGAGCGGTGCAAGTATCCGTTGGGCTTCGTGTCCCAGCAATTGCAGTTGCTCCCGCTTGAGGTAGCAGGACCGGATACGTTTCGCATCTACAACCAAGGTCCCTTTCTTTACCGCTACTGCGCCAATCATCAATACGGTGTCTGCAACTGGCTGGTTGCCGATGGCAGCCAGACGCCCTATTGTAAAGCCTGCACGCTAAACCGCACCATTCCGAACCTAAGCAAGGCGGAATACCTGCAACGCTGGCGCGTTATCGAAGTCGCAAAACACCGGCTGGTTTACACCTTAAGGCGCATGAAACTGCCTTTGGTGAGTAAAACCACCGATCCCGACAAAGGGCTCTCGTTTGATTTTCTGGCCGACGAAAATCCCGGACATTCGCCCCGCATCCTGACCGGTCATAGCCGAGGTTTGATAACCATTAACATTGCCGAAGCGGACGATATTGAGCGGGAAATGGCTCGTCGGGCCATGGACGAACCTTATCGCACCGTACTGGGGCACTTCCGCCACGAGGTAGGACATTATTACTGGGATCAGCTCATTGACCATTCCGACCATTTGACTGCCTGTCGGGAATTGTTTGGGGACGAGCGGCAAAATTACGCCGAGGCGCTGAAACAGCATTACCGAAAAGGGCCAGCTAGAGGCTGGAATCAGCATTTTATCAGTGCCTACGCCAGTGCGCACCCCTGGGAAGACTGGGCGGAAACCTGGGCGCACTACATGCACATCCTGGACACCCTCGAAACGGCCTACGACTTTGGCTTGAGCGTTCATCCCCGAATTATTGAAGAACGGACCATTTTGAGCTCAGAGGTTAAGATTGACCCTTATGATCCCGAAAATTTCGAGATGCTCATCAGCTTGTGGTTACCCCTGTGTTTTGCCATGAACAGCCTGAACCGCAGCATGGGGCATTCGGACTTGTATCCGTTTGTTATTCCTCCCCTCGTCATGCAGAAACTTAGCTTCATCCATCGGGTGTGTTACGAAGCACGCGTGGTATAAAATACAGGCAGTAAGCAATAAATCGGCTTTTATTTCAGTTTTATGGTCGAGTGTTTACGACTATGTGCCGCCGATTTTTCACCCTCGTACTTGTGCTGATTTCAACCGTCGGAATGCGCCCGGAAGGACGTACTAACGATGAGTACAGCCGCATTGATGCCTACGCCCGAACCACGCCGGATTCGTATGCCCGAAGCATCAATACCTTGTCTGATTACCTGACCGCTCCCGCCCGGACGGATATGGATAAAGTTCGGGTTATTTACGCCTGGATGGTTTCCCATATTCAATATGACCTAGCGGCTGCCAACAGCGCTTACCGCCAAAAATATTATTCCGAGAAAGAATACGCGACCCGGGTCCTGCAAAAGCGCAAAGGGCTTTGCACTGGTTACGCACTCTTATTCAAGTATTTACTTAAACGAGCAGGCGTCGATGCAGCCAGCATCCGCGGCTATGCGCGAACGGATGACAAGGAGTCGGGCTTACCCGTTGCCGTGGTTGATCACGAATGGAATGCCGTACGCATTGATAACGAATGGTACCTCCTTGATTTGGCCTGGGCCGTGTCAACGGCTGAAGAAGGCCAATCCAGCAATGATTTTTATTTTCTGACGCCTCCCGATCAGTTTGTTTCGCAGCATTTCCCGACCGATCCGCGTTGGCAGCTTCTTGCCCAGCCCGTCAGTAAGCCCGAATTTGATCGCTTTCCCAAGCTGTACGCCCCTTATTTTGCCATGGGTTACAGCCCCGATTTTCCCAAAAATGGCCAGATTACGATCAATCGTCAGACGCAATTGACGTTTCAGAACCCGAATGCGATTGACTACCTCTGCACAATTAGCCGATTTGGTCAAACCAAAGGTGTCGATATTCCTATTTCGGTTACCCGCACGGATGATCTGCACCTGATTCGTCTGAACGTCTCCGCTCAGGGGCGCGGCACGTTGCGCGTTTTTGCGGCTCCGGTTACGCAAAGTCGTTCCAAGCATTATGAATGCATCGCGTCCTTTACCGTCAATAGTTTGTAACGATTGACGGTAAAGGCTCTACGCCCGCATTTCAACCAGTAAATTCCGGTACTGGTCCATCTGAACGTAACTTTTTTCGCGAATGACAATGGTTGTATCGGGTTCTTCGATGATGCCTGGTCCAGACAGCCGGTCGTCGGGTTGAATGCGAGCCCGGTCGTAAATAGGACACGAACAAGGGGTCAGGTCTTCTTCGTAATACACCGACCGATAGCCCTTCAAAGCCACAAAATCCTGATCATTGGAACGCGTTGCCGGATTGGAGCGTTGCAGCGTGTTGATGACTTCTTTCTTTGACGTTTTATCGAAATAGATCAGTAAATACCCCAAAGCCGTCGAAACGCCCGCCGCCCCCGGAATAATTACTTTCTGGACGCCTAGCTGGCTGGCAATATCCAGCGCGTGTACGGGGCCAGCGCCGCCGAAAGCCACCAGACCATAAGCCGACCAGTCAAAGGCCCGATCAGAGACTAACTTCCGAATGTTCTTAGCAACGTACCGATCAATTCCCTGGCTTAGGCGCATGGCTGCTTCTTCTACCTTCATGCCCAGCGGCTTGCCAATGTGTTCTTCCATGGCTTGCCGCGCCGCGTCAATATCCAGCCGAATGCGGCCATTCAGAAAATAGCTTTTGTTGAGAAAGCCCAGAATCAGGTCCACGTCAGTTAGGGTTGGTCGCGAGCCGCCCCGTCCGAAGCAGGCGGGACCGGTCTCGTGGTCGGCATGCTCCATCATCACGGCTAGCGAGCCATCTACATCAACGCCCACAAAATTGTTGCCCCCAACGCCCAGCGTGCGCATTTGGGTTTCGCCATCCAGCAACGTAAGGTGCGTGTAGGAGCCCCCCATTTTCAGAAGAATCAGTTTCTTTTCGTTGACCAGCGAGCCATAGAACTTACCGACCGCTAGGCAACCTACCCGACCGGGTTTTATGATTCGCTTGATGTCTTTGAGCGCCCCTTCCAGGTCAACGATTTCGCCGTCGTTGGTAACAAACTGCATGGGAAACGGCCAACCCAGCTCTTGCAATTGCTCATGGAGGTGTTGCAGGCATTCCAGCGCCTCTTCGGCAGGAATTTGGACATTCAAGCCCATCACTACGGCTTCAATATCCGCCATCGCGATGCTGTACTGTTCCAGAAAATGAGTGATTTCTTCCGTTAGGGTAGCGGTAGAATCCCGAAAGGTAGCGGCCACTTTTTTGATGGAAAGCTGTCCTTCTTCATTAACTAATACAAAATCAGTAAATGTTTCTCCCCAATCAATGCTAAAATGGTAGCGGCTCATAGTGGCCTATCGATAATGTTTATTTGGTGGTAACGCGCATTTGAGTAATGCGCCAGCTGCTATCAGAAGCCATGCTCAGGTCAGAGTTAAGCGTAACCGTTTTTCGGTTTGCGGTACTACCCGCCGGAACTGTTTCGGCATACTCATACTGCTCCGTGGCTGTCGCCTTTTTTTCCTCAATACGCAGGTTTTTCAACTTATAATTCTGGGCTTTTACCGCACTCGCTATTCGTTGGTAGTCAGCGGGCGATAGCGCCGTGCCGTTGTTAATGATTTTAGCGCTATCGGCAAAATATCGGTTAAAATCTGTCGAAATTCCGGGTAGCAAAGCACTGTCCCGGTTCAGCAGGGCCATTCTGTTTTTAAGCATGGCGACCACCGTGTCTCGCTGTTTATAAAGCGCAGTTGTGGTGGTACGGGTTTCGACGCGGCGCAGGCGACGCTGTGTTTCAGGTGTTTGCGCTTGCGTAATAGTGGCCCATAAAAACAGGCTTGCCAGAAAAAAGGAAGTTTTCATAAGTAAGCAGGAAGATCGTTTATGATCAATCGATTATCTCCCAAAATGTTTATTAGAAAAAAAGCTGTTCTGCCAGACGGTATGTGTTGCAATGCGCTTCCACAATGTCGGCAATGCGGGTAGAATACCCCCCGCCCATCGATACCGCAATGGGTAGCCCATGTTGTTTCGCTTGCTCAAATACAAACTGATCACGCTGTTTACAACCTTCCATAGACACTTTCAACTTGCCTAGTTTATCGGTTTCCAAAATATCAACGCCGGAAATATAAAACAGAAAATCGGGCTTTTGCTCTTTCAACAGACGGGGCAGTGTTTCATACAAGGTTTCCAGGTAAACAGAATCAGTCGTACCAGTCGGTATTTCGACGTCTAAATCCGAGTGCTCTTTGTGCAGTGGGTAGTTGTCTTTCCCGTGCATACTAAATGTAAACACCCTCGGCTCGTCCTGAAAAATAACGGCGGTGCCATTGCCTTGGTGTACGTCCAGATCCACAATCATGATCTTCCGGACCAATTTATTTTCCAGCAGGTAATACGACGCAACGGCTACATCATTCAGCAGGCAAAAACCTTCTCCCCGATCGGAATAAGCGTGATGGGTCCCGCCCGCCACATTCAGCGCAACCCCGTGCTGCATCGCCAGCAAGCTGCAATCGATGGTGCCCTGGGTGATGATCCACTCGCGCTGAACCAGCCCCTCCGACAGGGGAAAGCCCACTTTTCGCATCATTCGAGGCGAGGCAGTCAAGGTTTTAAGCTGATGCACATAGTCGGCGGTATGTACCCCTAAAACCCAACGATCCTCTACCGGCGCAGGGCTGAAAAAGTTGGCGGGCGTGCAGGTTCCTTCGTAGAGCAACTGCTCGGGAATCAGCTCGTATTTGATCATGGGAAACCGATGGGGCTCTCCGTTAGGGCCATCGGGTAAAGGATGCTTGTAAATGGGGTCAAAGGCAATTTTAAGCATGCACAATAAAAAGGATTTTCGATCCTAGTGCTTGAGTGGATGAACTAAAAACCTAACAAAACATTCGCGTCGATGTTCCATCTTTTTCAGCTTCTACGCACACAATTATGCAAACTGTAATCATTACCGGTGGCGCTCAGGGGATTGGGCGCGTAACAACCAATTATCTGCTCACGCACGGCTACCAGGTTTCCGTTTGGGATTCGGATTCGGCAGCCCTCGACGAAATGCGCACGTTTCTGACAACCAATACCGACCAGGTTGCCCTTATCGAATGCGATATTGCCGACGAAAATTCGGTTCAAAATGCCCTGAAATTAACGCTGAAGCAATTTGGCCAGGTCAATCACCTGATCAACAATGCCGGAATTATGGTTCGGAAACCCATTGACCAGTTTACGCTTGACGACTGGAACAAAAGCATCGGCATTAACCTGACGGGGGCTTTTCTGGGCGCTAAACTAACCGCTTCGGAACTCGCCAGAAATCGAGGCAGCATCATCAATATTTCTTCCACGCGGGCTTTTCAATCGGAGCCAGACACGTTTGCCTATTCCGCTTCTAAAGGTGGCCTGCTTGCCTTGACGCACGCCCTGGCCGTTAGCCTGGGGCCGGACGTACGCGCCAACTGCATTAGCCCCGGCTGGATCGACGTTTCAGCCCAGAAAGCAGGCAATCCTGAACCAGAAAAATTACGCCCAAAAGATCACCAGCAACACCCTGCCGGGCGCGTTGGACAGGCCGACGATATTGCCCGCATGATCCTTTTCCTGCTCGCTGACGAAAACTCGTTTATAACCGGCCAGAATTTCGTCGTTGATGGTGGAATGACGCGAAAAATGATTTACGAAGAGTAACCACTTTATCAAAATAGAAACTTAAATGAGAACAGCCGGATTTCGGGATATACTTTGCAACAGCCCCTGTCGTTAGGGAAATGTAACTTCTATGCCAATCTATCCATGAAAAATGCCCACCGTACTTTCGTTCTGACTTTGTTGGTAATTAGCTTCTTTGGTGCTTGCAAACGCACGCAGGTTGACCCCACCGGCATTCCCGATACGCCAGATTCGCTCCTTCCGAGTCGGGATGATGTCTTGGCGCTGGGCAATCCAACCAATGCCAGCACTGACCCCAGCAGTGAACGCAATTATTTGATGAAGAAAAGCAGCCTTGTTCTTTCTTACAACAAGAGTACAGGAACGCCAAACTGGGTAGCCTGGCATTTGTCGAAAGCCTGGAAAGGACATCATTTGCTGAACGGAACCCTGGCCGCCGATCCGGCCCTTCCCAGTGGCTGGCCGAGCGTTCTACCTACGGATTACACCAATAACGGTTTTGAGCGGCTGATGCTTTGTCCGCCTTCCGACCGCGATAGCCTGGCTGCTGACCTTGCACCAACCTATCTGATGACGAATGTTCTTCCGGCTGCGCCAGCCGTGGTGCGGGGTCCCTGGGCGGGTTTTGAAAACTACTGCCGCAAATTACTCAATGACGGGTATGAGCTTTACATTTACGCAGGCGGCTCCGGCCAGGGGGGCACGGGCGACCAGGGAACGGCCCAATCAATTGCCAAAGGAAAAATTGCAGTGCCCCAGGCGTTATGGAAAGTAGTGCTTGTCCTTCCTGTTGGTACGCAGGATCTTAAACGAGTCAGCGCGGCAGCCCGTACGATTGCAGTCTGGATTCCGAATAACAATGCATCAGGGAATACCTCCTGGACCAACTTTCGGACGTCCGTTGATCAAATTGAAAGCCGCACATCTACGGATTTCTTTTCAGCTGTTCCCGTAGATATTCAGCGCATAATCGAGGCTTCGGCAGACGTTATTACTGTGAACTAAGTTTTTGAGCAATAGTACTTACTTTTCAAACGGCTAACTCATTGGTAGAGCTTAGGCAGATCTCCGACGCTTTCACTTGCAATACAGGCTTTTCTACGAAGTAATCGGCCGCGCTGTAGGTCGTATTAGACAAGACAATCATAATCGCATCTTCCGAAAAAGAATCGACAAAATGCCAGTCTTCAGGCCGAAGAACCAGGCATTGCTGCGGAGAATGAAGTGAATATTCTATTTCCTGAAATCCGTTGGCAATGCCAATCCGGCAACTCCCCCGTAGACAAACAACGGCGTGAAAGGTCTCGTAATGCCCATGCCCTGCGCGCTGGATGTCACCAGCGCCATAGATGTAGAAAACCCGTTGTATACTTCCAGGTACCCAGGGCTCCAAAAAAGTAAGGTCACCCACCTCCCAAAAATCAGGAGCAAGTTGTAGCAATACAGCCATAAGCAGATTTTCTTTGGGATACTAAGCTAGAAATTACAAAGAATAAACGCGAATAGGCAAATTACCTACTTCTATTTTATGTAATAATTTCTCCGTAAAGTTACTTTTCCCTGAAAACCAGAGTATAAAAACAAGATATAAATAACTATATCTGATCAAACATTGACAACTCCATTTACTTATGTATTTTTACGGATACAACTTTACATGGCATTTTAGATGCAACCTAGTAAGCAACTCATTAATGAAACAAAGGACATGTTGATTACTCCCGCAGAGCTTGCCTGGCGTAATGCCGTTGCTAAGCTCCAGGAGTACTACATTCTGCTTACTGATGAATTAGAATTGCTCGACCAGCATTATTCCGATTTCCGCCGGGAGGATACAAGTAAAATTAACAACCTGACTCGCCTCCAGCAACTACTGGTTTCTACGCTTAACCAACTTCGGGACGAGGCTTCCAATGGATCCCAGGGCCTCAAAGATTCTCAGGGACGGATGGATCAAATTGAACTTCACACAACCGTCATGGAACAACTGGCCGAACGGGTCAAACTCGCGCTTGATAAATCAAAGCAGTAGTGCTTTATGAAATGCTTGTTCTTTATCTCCTTCTGATACTGCACCTAATCGGGTGGTTTCCCCCTAAAGACTCCTGTTTTCTCAGACAATTTTCGGCTTATTAAAGCACGGGTCTATTTTAATGCGTTGCTGTGTTCATTTTTTTAGAGGAAGGCGGCAAAAATTGACTATTTTTTTTGAGCTTTTTGGATTAGAAACTTTTCGGCTATCACGCTAAAATTTAGTCAAAAGGTTATTAATCAGTAACTTTTAGAAACCATCTTCTTTAATCCGATTTTCTGCAATCTCCTTTTTCGCGAATATTCTTATTAATTATTGCAATTACCCAACAATATCTTTAAATAATTTAATTATTCTTCAATTTTGGGCCATTTCTTGATGGGTTAGGCAAAAATCAACTACTTATTTTTTTGTGAATTTATTATTCAAATTACTTAAGTATTAAAACCTAAGTATATCTTTTGATTATTGAATTTTTTTACGAAAAAGGCCAACAAATCAATCGATAAGCGAGTATTATAACAGACAACACAGCGAGCAATAACAGACATTTCCTTTTGATAATTATTTCTGCGTCTCCTTGTGTCGTTAATTAAATTTAACGTTACTTTACAGCGTAAACAACAACCAGAACAACGAACAACAGTAAAAATGCACTTGCTAATAAGATAGAACAAAACATAACCATTTATCCATGTAAGTATGGCCTCCCAGCCTAATGATCGCCGTTCGACAGCCGGAAAAATGAGTGATGAGGATTTAGTACAAGGCGTACGGACCTCACATGATCCCGTCTTCTTTGAAACTCTTTATAACCGGTACGTAAACAAAGTTTACAGGAAATGTTTATCCATGACGACCAACCCTGAACAGGCAGAAGACCTGACCCAGGACGTTTTCATGAAAGTCCACCGCAATATTGATCGATTCAAAGGGAGATCTCGCTTTTCTACCTGGCTTTACGCGATTACCCACCACCACGTTGTCGACGAGCTTCAGAATAGGCTTCCTTCCGTTCGTCTGGAACCACAAACCTGGGCAAACCTCCCCCATAATGAATCGCCGGATGTGATCTCTCCAGATGAGCAATGGCAACAGGTAAAAGAAATTCTGGAACAACTTCCCGACACCGACCGCGATATTCTGCTACTGCGCTACGAACAGGGATTAGGTATTGAAGAAATTAGCCAGATGTTAGGGCTAGGTATTAGTGCCGTAAAGATGCGGCTGAGCCGGAGCCGTACCAAACTGAAGAAATTAATCGATGAACTGGAGAATCCTTGAGGTTCTTCAGTTCTTTCCCACTACTCTTCTTTGAAGCATGCCCACTCGATTCTTCAATCGAATCGTAACTTTCATGCATAAAAAAATCCCCAGTGGGCTACTGGGGATGCTTGGTGACCGATAGGGGAATCGAACCCCTGTTTGAACCGTGAAAGGGTCCCGTCCTAACCGCTAGACGAATCGGCCTTACTGGATGACTTTACTATTCAGCAGTACCAGAAATACTTCTATTTCCAAATGACTGCCTGGTGACCGATAGGGGAATCGAACCCCTGTTTGAACCGTGAAAGGGTCCCGTCCTAACCGCTAGACGAATCGGCCTTCTCTATTCTCTTTCTTCTTGCGGGCAACCGCTTTCTGAAATCGTGGTGCAAAGGTACGTGGAAATTTGTGTAATGCAAGCGGAAAACACAAAAAATGAATTTCTATTCGTTTCAAAGCGGTATTTTCGGCTTAGCGCTTAATTTTGATGCTTCATCGTCAATCACTTGCCAACTTTTCTTAATGAAAAAATTTTTATTAGCACTGAGCTTGCTAGGTAGCGTATCCGGGTTTGCTCAGTCTACTTTACAACATCCCGATCAATTTTTAGGCTATACCGTTGGAAAGCGCTTTACGCCCCAGCACCGAGTGATCTCCTACGCCGAACAAGTGGCCCGCCAGTTTCCAAACCGAGTAAAAATTCTTCCCTATGGAAAAACGCATGAAGGGCGTGACCTCATGGTGGTTGTAGTTGCTTCGGAGCAGAACATGGCCCGTCTGGAAGAAATTCGAACCAATAATCTCAAACGCATTGGTCTGGCAAGTGGCCAGCCTACAAACGGCAACCAGCCCCCAATTGCGTGGCTGAGCTACAATGTACACGGAAACGAAGCGGTTAGTACCGATGCCTTCATGCTGGTTTTGCATGGCCTCTTGAACGACTTGGGTACGGGCGAAATGCCGGCCGTCTCCAAAAAAATTCTCAATAACACGGTGGTTATTCTGGATCCCTGCCTGAATCCCGACGGTCATAACCGGTACGTGAGCTGGTATAACCAGATGGTCGGCAGCCAGCCTGACCCTACCCCCTTCGCCCGGGAACACAGCGAGCCCTGGCCAGGTGGACGGTATACGCACTACATTTTTGACCCCAACCGCGACTGGGCCTGGCAAACACAGGAAATCACGCAGCAACGAATGGCACTCTATCAGCAGTGGATGCCTCATCTGCACGGTGATTTCCACGAGATGGGTCCAGAAAGCCCCTATTATTTTGCGCCTTCCGCCAAGCCGTATCACGAAGACATCTCTACCTGGCAGCGCGAATTTCAGCAGGTTATCGGGCAATATAACACCCGTTATTTCGACCGGAATGGCTGGCTTTACTTTACGCGGGAAAACTTCGATTTGTTTTACCCTAGCTATGGCGATACCTGGCCAACTTACAACGGAGCGATTGGCATGACCTTCGAACAGGGCGGCGGGGGCCGGGCCGGTCTGGCTTTCCAAAAACGAGATAACGATACGTTAACGCTTCGGGAGCGAATTGATCACCACGTCGCAGCCAGTTTTGCTACTCTGGAATCGGTATCCGACAAGGCCGATCAAGTAGTTAAGGAATATACCAATTACTTCGATAAGTCGCAGAAAACACCCACGGGTGACTTCAAAACCTACGTGATTAAAACCCAAAACGACAACGGTCGGGTTGACGCATTACGCAAACTGCTGGACAATAATCAGATTCGCTATGGCATTGCCGGAAAGTCCGTAAAAACGCAGGGTTTTGCTTATTTATCCCAGAAGAACGAGTCCGTAACGGTTGATAATTATGATTTGGTCATCAGTGCTTATCAGCCTAAATCGACCTTACTTAAAATCCTGTTTGAACCTAAATCGACCCTGGAAGATTCCGTTACGTACGACATCACCTCCTGGGCGATTCCCTACGCGTACGGCTTACGAGCCTACGGCCTAAAAGATCGCCTGACACCGCAGACCTACGCTGCCCGGCAGACTTCTACTGCTACTGCAACCACCGCCCCCACCCAACCATACGCTTATCTGGTTCGCTGGAAAGCCGCGCAGGATGTCGCGTTTCTTGCTACGCTTCTGAAAAACAAAATTCGGGTGCGGGTAGCCGAACGCACCTTCAAGCAGGGTAATGAAACGTTTGAGGCCGGAACACTAATTGTCACCAAAGCGGGTAATGAGCGCCTAGGGAATCGATTTAACCAGATTCTTCAGCAGGAAGCGACCCGACAGGGGGTTCAACTGATTCCGGCAGCCACGGGTTTCGTTAGCGAAGGCGCTGATTTTGGTTCTGGTAGTGTATTTTCTCTAAAAGCTCCCCACGTTGCCGTATTGGTTGGCGAAGGCATTGTACCAACGGCAGCGGGCGAAGTTTGGCATTACTTTGATCAGGAGTTAAATTATCCGATCACTTTGATGGATGCCAATGCGTTTTCTGTAGCGAATCTTAGCAAAGTAGATGTGCTGATTTTGCCGCAGGGGTATGGTTATGCCCGCATCCTCAACGACCGCAACCTGAACGACCTGAAAGACTGGATTCGCGGCGGCGGAAAACTCATCGCCATGGACCGTGCTACTAGTTTCTTTGCCGACAAACCTGATTTCAGCCTAAAGAAAAAAGAAAGCAAAGACAAAGCGGGTGCCAAAGAAAAGGCCCAGAAAGAAGCCCAGATGGATTCTCTGAAAGTATACGGCTCCAGAGAGCGGGAGGCTATCTCAGACGAAACGCCGGGCAGTATTTACCGGATTGATCTCGACAAATCGCATCCGCTGGCTTTTGGTTATACCAATGGTTACTATTCGCTGGTACAGAGCTCGTATGACTATGACTTTTTGAAAGATGGCTGGAACGTTGGCTACTTGCGAGCAAACAATTATGTATCCGGTTTTGTAGGCAAAAACGCGAAGGATAAACTTCGCAATACACCGATTCACGCCGTGCAGGAAATGGGCCGGGGCAGCATCGTTTATCTGATGGACGATCCACTGTTCCGGGGCTTCTGGTATAACGGAAAACTCTTATTTGGCAATGCGGTTTTCCTGGTTGGTAACTAAGCGAACCAGGTTCTTTTGATAGTTGGAGAGTCAGTCTGATGGGGCTGGCTCTCTTTTTTTGCCCTTTTCTACTTCAACAGGCATTGACTAGAATGTCAGAACAATCCAAACAAGTAACTGTTATATGAACAACGGATCACAATAGCGATGTATACCACCTATTCACGATCATTATCATTCATTTGTCCATCAAATAAAAACACATGAAAGCTCAACTAATGCGAACACTGCTCTATACCTGGGCATTTGTATTCCTCTTGTCCATGACAAGTTGCGAAGTAATCGGAGATATTTTTAAAGCAGGTGTTTGGGCGGGCGTACTTCTGGTTGTAGGAGGTATTGTACTGGTTATCTGGGTTATTTCCCGATTCTTCGGGGGAGGTGGCCGCCGTACCTAGCCTGTATATAAAGTCCGTACACCAGTAGCCAAGTCTATACTCAGTCGCTGGTGTACGAACTCATCGAATGCCGCTTATCAGGGTTTCAAAACCACTTTTACGCAGTCATCTTCTTTGTGTTTGAACATTTCGTATGCCCGCGATGCCTCCGAAAGTGGCAGTGTATGCGAGATAATGTCATCCAGCACTACTTTTCCTCCCTCAATCAAGCCTAACAGCTCATCAATATAATTTTGCACCGGAGCCTGTCCAAATCGGAGAGAAAGCCCCTTGTCGAACAACCGGTGAATGGGAAAGTTGTCGTAGGGCGATCCGTAAGCGCCTACTACCGTCACAACCCCTCCCCGCCGGACTGCCCGGAAACACAACTCCATTGCCTTAATCGAGCCTTTTTCCAGATTAATGACCGCTTTCATTTTGTCCAGAATGGTACGTTCTGCTTCGACGCCCACCGCATCGACACAAACATCAGCGCCCCGTCCGCCCGTCATGGCATAAATTGCTTCTACAACGTCTACTTCGTGCGGATTGAGTGTCTCCACTTTATTGACCTGTTTAGCCCGGGCAAGCCGGTAATTCAACGGATCAATGGCAATAACCCGACTCGCACCGCGAATCCAGGCCGCTTTCTGCGCCATGAGTCCAACCGGCCCGGAACCAAAAATGGCCACGGTTTCGCCGCCTTTCACATTCGCCCAGTCGATGGCCGACCAACCCGTTGGAAAAATATCGGTTAGGAATAAAACCTGCTCATCGGTTAGTATCTCGGGTACTTTCCGCAGGCTGTAATCCGCAAACGGAACCCGCACGTACTCGGCCTGTCCACCCGGATAGCCGCCGTACAGATCAGTGTAACCAAACAAAGCGCCTCCCCGTCCCGATACCAGGTCACCTTCCGGGCCGTAATGGTCTGGATTGGAATTTTCGCAATGGGGCTGTAGACCATGCGTACAGAAAAAACAACTTCCGCAAGCGATCGGGAAGGGAACGACAACCCGATCACCTTTTTTCAGATTCGTCACCCCGGGCCCTACTTCCTCAATAATTCCCATAAACTCATGGCCCATCACCTGGTCTTTCAACTGGGGAAAGAACCCATCGTAGATGTGCAGATCAGAGCCACAAATCGCCGTGGAGGTTACGCGAATCAACGCATCACGGGCTTGTTCTATCTTCGGGTCATCGACCGTATCAACGGAGATGTCACCAATTTTGTGAAATACGGCTGCTTTCATTGGTTAGCGTGAATAAGATTCTTGTTTTTCCGGGGTCTCCGGTCCAAGGGTTTAACTGTCTCAGGAAAAGTTGGTTCGATAATCCGCACAACCGGCCAACAAAAAAGCGGCAACAGGTTTAACCCGCCGCCGCTTTTCGAAATTATCTATGTAAATCAGGCCACCAACTCAACCAGGTTATCCTGTTGCAAAACCACTTTCATGCGCTCCCCTAAATCATCTGAACCTGGGTAAAGCGGTAAACGGACGTTGGAAGAAATAAACCCTAAAATTTCCAGAATTTTCTTCACACCTACCGGATTTCCTTCTTCATACAGCAGCGGGTCGATGCGGAGGAAGTGCCCCAGTTCTTTCTGCGCGAAGCGGAAATCACCTTGTAGCGCAGCGTTAACCATGCCCGTAAAGCGAGTAGGGAATGCATTGGCAATGACCGACATAACGCCAACACCACCAATACTGATGATGGGTACTGCCTGTACATCATCGCCCGAAATCAGTAGAAAATCGTCTGGCTTATCCCGCGCAATCTCCATGCATTGCTCAATCACGCAGGACGCTTCTTTCACGCCAATGATATTGGGATGTTCCGCCAGTGTGCAGATGGTTTCGGGCGACATATTGATGCCCGTCCGAGGCGGAATATTATACAGAATAACCGGCACGGGACTCGCATCGGCAATGCGCGTAAAATGCTCAATTACACCTTTTTTACCGGGTTTGTTGTAATAAGGGCAAACCGATAAAATAGCGTCTACGCCTTCGAAATCAGTGTCCTTGATAGTGGCCACCACGTCGGGGGTAACGTTTCCGCCAACGCCATACACGATGGGCAAATTTTTTGAATTATGTTCCTTGAGGTATTGGAGAAGCTGCTTCTTTTCTGTCTTTGTAACCGTTGGCGATTCACCGGTGGTACCTTGCAACACGATGTAGTTTACACCACCATCCGATATATGCTGCACAACGCGACCAAAGCCGTCAAAATCAATGCTTAAGTCGTTATTAAACGGGGTAACAATGGCAACCCCAACGCCATGGAAACGCGTATCCATTGATATAGGAATAAAATATTGGCTATGAAGCGACAAAGGTACGGGTTTTCGGTGGGAACTCCGCAAATTCTTCCTTTAGTTGGCCGCTCGACAACGCCAACTTTCACTCTTTAAGCAGGAATACGGCGTTTTTGTATGCTTTTAACTTCTAGGAGCTTCTCAGACTAAATTTTAGTACTAGTTAAAACTTGTTGCTATTTGGTAAAAAGTTTTATTGGTTATTCCCGACTCAGGCTTTTTACCGGATTGGCCGTTGCCGCCCGCCACGATTGGAAACCAACAGTGATCAGCACCAAAACCAGAGCAAGTAAACCCGTTAGCGCAAAAACCCACCAGCTCAACGAGATTCGGTACGCAAACCCTTGCAGCCAGCTACTCATGAACCAGCCGGATATTGGAGCCACGATGAGAAAAGAAAGTGCCACAAGTCCCAAAAATTCCTTTCCAAAAAGCCACAAAATGTCCTCATTTCTTGCACCAAGCACTTTCCGCACGCCAATTTCTTTTGTCTTCTGCGCTGCCATAAAACGCACCAGTCCAAAAAGTCCCAAACAACAAATGATGGTCGCAATTAGCGTAAAAAGTCGGGTGAGCTGCCAGAGCGTTTGTTCTTTCTCGTAGAGCTTGGCAATGCGCTCATTCACAAACTCATACGTAAAGGCCGTATCGGGAAACGTTTTTTTGAGCGCACTCTGAATGCTTTCCAGGCTCGCCGCCATATGCGTAGTACTTAACCGAATGCCTGCCTGGTTATGGAGTTGGGGGGAAGAATAAATGACGCAGGGCTCAATCGGATTCTGGAGGGACTTCTGGTGAAAATTACGCACGACACCCACAATGGTTCCCTCCTGCCCCGTGTTGTCGCTTTGCAGACGTTTGCCCAGCACATCTTCCAGACGATGTACCCCGAGGCTTTTCACAAATTCTTCGTTGACAATAAATTCGGTTGTCGAATCCCGCTCTACAAAATTCCGACCGGCGGCCAGTTGTAATCCATACAAAGCCAGATACTGCGCATCACCCCAACGGTCCTGAACCAGAAAGGGCTCGAATTCAGCGCGTTGATTAAATTTTACATACCCACTGTTGTTGGTATTATCTGCTGGTGGAAGGGCGTGAAAGCTAACCGTCTGAACCGATGGATTTTGCAGCAACTCTTCCCGAAAAGGCGCGCGTTTACCTCCATCACCGCCCGGAATGCGTACCCGTACAATGGCGTCCTGATCAAACCCCATGTCTGCTTTCTGGAAATAATTCATCTGCGTCATCACCACAATGGCACCAATGATAAACGCCTGCGAAACGCTGAATTGAGCCACCACCAATATTTTTCGCACCGAAAAGCCACCCAGTTTTTGTCCCGAAATTTTGCTTTTCATGGCCAAAAGCGGAGAAAACCGAGCTAGCAAAAGCGCGGGGTAACTACCCGCTACCAAGATTACAACAGCAACCAGAGTGAGCAGAAAAAGCAGTAGTTCAGGATCGGTAAGGTTTAGCGTCAAAGCACTGTTCATCCACCCGTTCAGCAGGGGCAGCACCTGCATAATCACCGGAATGGCGATCAGCGTGGCAAGCAGCACCAAACAGGCCGCCTCAGTAATGAACTGCCAGAAAATCTGACTTTTAGCGCCGCCCAACGCTTTCCGTACGCCCACTTCCTTGGCCCGCCGCAAAGCCTGGGCTGTCGAGAGGTTAATGAAATTAATGCAGGCAATCCCGATCAGGAAAAAGCCAACCAGACTCAACGCCCACAGCAGCGGCTTTCTAATTTCGCCCCCATACCGTTCGTCAAAATGCATGTCCCGGAGCGGTTGCAAATGAAAATGCCAGTGGCTGAAGTTCTGTTTTCCCAGGTATTTATCGACAAACTGGGGCAAGTACGCTTCTATCACTTGACGATTAACCTGTTCGGGCAACTGCACAAATACCGAGCGAGCGCCGCCAATCCAGGTTAAGTTCTGCATTTCATACTTGGGATTCAGCGTTTTAAGCGTTGGCAGCGACACCAACACTTCGGCTTTTAGATCGCTGTTCGCCGGAAAGCTTCGGATCAAGCCCGTTACGGTTAAATCCGCCGCGTTATTAATCCGAATTATTTTCCCTAATACCTCCTCACTTCCAAAGTATTTCTGGGCTTGCCGCTCCGTCAGAACCACGCTGCCGGGTTCGCGCAGAGCCGTTGCCGGATTGCCTTTTACAAACTGATAATCAAACATTTCCAGCAAGCCCGCCGAGGCGTAAGCGACTCCGGCCCGCTCGATAAAACGTTCAGGCTCGCCCCCCGACCGCTGAATCTGGAGCGTGGGTTCTTTCAAATACATCAGCGATGCGGTGTTTTCAATGGCCGCAAAATGATTTTGCAACGCATCGGGAACGGCAATGGATACGCCCGGTTCGTGCTCTACACTGCCATCTTTCGAATGTATATCCAGCACGACCCGATAAATGCGATTCGCGTTTGCATGAAACACATCCGTCTGCCAGTGAAACTGGACGAATAGGTAAATCAGCAAGCCGCACGCTAGTCCCAAAGCTAGCCCTACGATATTCAGTACTGCATAGGTTTTGTCTTTTAGCAGCGAACGAAAAGCGGTTTTTACATAATTGCGTATCATCAGTTTGTTGTTTACGGGTTAGGTTTATTCGTTGCTTAGCCAGCGATCAGGCGCATAAACTCTTCTTCCGAAATCATAGGCACGTTCAGTTGTGTGGCCTTGTTTACTTTCGACGGTCCCGGACTTTCGCCGACAATCAGGTAGTTTAGCTTTTTGGAAACGCCACTTAACAGTTTTCCCCCGTTGGCGGCAATTTTCGCCTCCAGTTCTTCCCGGCTGAAGTTGGCGAAGGTGCCCGTATACAGCACGGTTTTTCCTTCCAGAGCGCTGCCTTCCCGCTCAACGATTTTCCGTTCGGCTTCCATGTGCAAACCCGCCAACCGCAATCGTTCGATATACACCCGGTTGTCCGTATCCGAAAACCATTCGACAACGCTTTGGGCAATGCGCGGTCCCACTTCGGGAGCACTCGTCAGGCTTTCCAGCGGAGCCGCCGCTAGGGCATCAATACTCCCGAAAAAATCGACCAGTTTTTCCGCCGTTGTCAAGCCCACATACCGGATTCCCAGCGCAAACAGCACATTGGCAAACGGCTGCGCTTTGGAACGCTCGATGGCGTTCAGGATATTTTCTACCGTTTTCTGCCGAAAGCTCACCACTCGCTTTTTGCCACTCTCAAGGTCTTCGTAGGTTTTTTCCAGACCCAGCAGCTTTTCGCTCGTTAGTTCATAAAAATCCGCCGGACTCTGCACCAGACCTTTATCGATCAGCAACTCGATTTTACCTTCGCCAAGACTCTCGATGTTCATGGCGCGACGCTGAATAAAATGCTCGAAACGAGCCTGTTGCTGCGGTGGGCAATATTTTTCGTTGGGGCAGTAAAAATGCGCTTCCCCTTCCCGGCGGTACAAACGAGTGTTACAGGCCGGGCATTCAGTGGGGTAAATGATTTCTTCGCAGAGTGCCGTTCGTTTGCTAACGTCAACGCTCGTTATTTTAGGAATGATCTCGCCCCCTTTTTCGATAAAAACCGTATCGTGCAGCATAACGCCCAGGCGCTGGATTTCGTTGGAATTATGCAGCGACGCCCGCTTGACAACCGTTCCCGCCAGCAAAACCGGCTTCAGCAGGGCCACCGGCGTAACCGCTCCGGTTCGACCCACCTGGTACTGGATACCATCCAGCGTTGTACTAGCAGCCAGGGCTTTGTACTTATAGGCAATAGCCCAGCGCGGACTTTTTGCCGTAAAGCCTAGTTCCCGCTGCTGGTCATACCGGTTGACTTTGATTACAATGCCGTCCGTACCCAAAGGAAGCTCAAACCGTCTGGTATCCCATTCGGCAATGTACGCCATCACCTCTTCGATGGTGCCGCATTTCCGCCAGGTAGGCGACACATTAAAGCCCCAGCTTTTGAGAACATTCAAGCTTTCTTCGTGGGTTTGAAAGACTTCCGGCTCGGACAGAAACGAATAAAGAAAACAATCCAGACGCCGTTGGGCTACCACGGCTGAATCCTGCATTTTGAAGGTCCCGGAGGCCGCGTTACGGGGGTTGGCCAGCAGTGGTTCACCAATATCCTCGCGTTCCTTATTGATGCGTTCAAACTCCGCCAGCGGTAAAAACCCTTCACCCCGTACCTCGAAAACGGGCGGTAACCCGTCGGCCTTGACCCGAAGCGGCAGCGTACGAATGGTTTTTATGTTCGGGGTAATGTCATCACCACGCACCCCATCGCCCCGCGTCACGCCCCGTACCAGCACGCCGTCTTCGTAGGTGACGCTCAAGGCTACGCCATCGAATTTCAGCTCACAAATGTATTCGTAGGTATCCCCATTCAGACCTTTCCGAACGCGATTGTCAAATTCAATTAAATCGGCTTCCGAATACGTATTCCCCAACGAAAGCATCGGAAAGCGGTGATAAACAGTCGGAAACTCTTTAGAAATGGTTCCTCCCACGCGCTGGGTCGGGCTGTCGGGGCGTCGGTCAGCCGGGTATTGCTGCTCCAAAGTGGTCAGCTCCTCCAGCATTCGGTCAAACGTAAAGTCGTCTACTTCCGAAACGCTATTTTGGTAGTATTGGTAATTATAATGGTTCAGTAAATCAGTCAGTTCCTTTATTCGCGCTTGTGGATTCATGGGTTCTAACACAGGTATTATACAGATAAATTATTGCTCGCTGGACTGGTGATGAACAGCAAAACTGGATTCTATTTTTAACGTACAAAAATCACAGAATATCTTTAGATCTAAGTCCCGCCTGTTCAGATATTGTGAGATTCTTTGCACATCATAGGCATTGTTTCGACAATAAGCGTAATTTTGGACCCCATAATTACAACTTGTATTTCGGACTAACTACAAAAACCGTTTCATGTCCTACCCATTGATCGCTCCTTCCATTCTGGCCGCTGATTTTGCGAACCTCCAACGCGATATTGAAGTGCTCAATAACAGCGAAGCGGACTGGATTCATGTGGATATTATGGATGGCGTTTTTGTGCCTAATATTTCGTTTGGTCTTCCGGTTTGCGAGGCGGTTCACCGTCATGCCAAGAAGCCGCTCGATGTCCACCTGATGATTGTGCAACCGGAACAGTATGTGGAAGCCTTCGCCAAAGCGGGCGCTACGACTATTACCGTTCACTTGGAGGCCTGCACGCACCTGCACCGGGTTTTGCAACAAATCAGAGACTTGGGCTGCAAAGCGGGCGTTGCCTTGAATCCGCACACATCGGTTCGCCTGCTCGAAAACGTCCTGCATGATCTGGATATGATTTTGCTCATGTCGGTTAATCCCGGCTTTGGCGGTCAGAAATTTATTGAACAGACATTACCTAAAACCCGTCAGCTTCGGCAGATGCTCCAGGAAGCGGGCAGCGCTGCTTTGATCGAAGTTGACGGCGGTATCGATACAAGCAATGCAGCGGCTCTTGTGGAAGCAGGAGCACACGTTTTGGTTGCGGGCAGTTCGGTCTTTCGGGCCGAAAACCCAGCCGACGCAATCATCCGACTCAAACAAGTTGGTCAGCGTGCTGAAGCTTAACTTAACCTTTATAAAGTAAGGATGAAGAAATTTCCTGGTATCCTACTGAGTGGCTTATTGCTGTGTTGTGCCATGTCTTGCGACCGCACATCCACTCAGAACGCTACTGCCAATACCCAGCCCATCGGATCAGCAAACTCCCTGGCGTCGAAACCACCGGCCTCGCCTGCATGGGCCAAAAATGCAACTATTTACGAAGTTAACCTGCGTCAATTCTCGTCGGAAGGCACATTTAAGGCGCTGGAGCAACAATTAACCCGCCTCAAAGAGATGGGAGTTGATGTTCTCTGGCTGATGCCCATTCACCCGATTGGTGTCGAAAAGCGCAAAGGAACCTTAGGCAATCCGTATGCCGTCAAAGATTATCAGGCCGTTGACCCCGAATACGGGACGATGGAGGATTTCAAGGCGCTGGTCAAGCGCGCCCACGATCTGGACATGCGTGTTCTGCTGGACTGGGTTCCGAATCATACGAGCTGGGATCACCCCTGGGTTAAGCAGCACCCCGACTGGTACACACAAGTTAACGGACGCATTATTTCGCCTCTAAATGAAAAAGGCGAATCAGCAGGCTGGAACGACGTTGCTGACCTTAATTACGACAACGAAGCCATGCGCCACGCCATGCTGGATGCCATGAAGTTTTGGGTGCAGCAATGCGATGTCGATGGATTTCGGTGCGAAGTAGCCAGCCTGGTCCCCGACGAGTTTTGGGCCGATGTTCGTCCGGCGCTCGATAGCATTAAAACGGTTTTTCTGCTGGCTGAATCGGAAGACGATCCGGCGCACTTCAAGCTTGGCTTTAACGTCAACTATGGCTGGTCACTGCACTGGCTTCTAAAGGGCATCTATAAAGGCACGCAGAATGCAACGGCCATTGACTCGTTGCTGGCTGCCAACCAGAAGCGTTTTCCACCATGGTACTATCAGGTCTTTTTCCTTCAAAATCAGGATGAAAACAGCTGGGCAGGCACCGCAACGGAACTGTTTGGCAACGGGGCTGACGCCTTTACGGTACTGGCTTACACCTTTGACGGGATGCCGCTGGTCTACAACGGCCAGGAGGCCAACCTGAGCAAACGCCTGAAAATGCACGAAAAGGATCCTATTTTCTGGGGTAATTACAGCAAACAGGAGTTTTACAAATCACTCTTAACCCTTAAGCACCGCAACAAGGCGCTCTGGAACGGCCTGCATGGCGGACCACTGGTTAAAATTCCGACTGGACGCGACGAGAAAGTGTACGCCTTTCACCGTCAGAAAGATGGCGACCACGTGGCTGTGATTGTCAACCTCAGCCCGGAGCCTCAGACCATCCAGCTTTCAGGTGATGGCTTCGAAGGCATGTACACCGAAGTATTTAGTCGCCAGTCCGTTGAGCTAAGAAACGCCCTTACGTTTACGCTCAAACCCTGGGAATACAAAGTTTATACGAATTAGAATTTGAAAAATGAGCAGTTGTTGATGAACACATTTTTGTTGATTCATCAATAATTATTCATTGTTCAGTTTTTAATTTATTCGTAGTTTATTCGTTAGTCTTTCGTACGACACCTTCTTTCAATCTTGAACCAACCACCGGTAAGCACGATGCGTTACATTCTGCTTATTTTCCTGGCTATAAGTCTTTACTTACCCGCGCAAAGTCAAACCGTCTTATGGGCTAATCAAGTGGTTGGCTTTTCGTCGGAAGGCCGGGGCGAGACGTATTCGCAACAATACCACGCCAATCAGATATTGGGTAAGCCCAGCAGCTTGCCCGAATCCGTCGAAAATCCCTGCGCCTGGTCGCCTCTGTATGCTGACGGGCCAAGTGATGAGTGGATCACCGTGCGGTTTGATAAAGCCATTCCCATTCAGCAGATTGCTATTTTTGAAAGCGGTAACCCCGGTGCAATCATCAATGTTCTGGTCATTGACCAGCAGGGTAAGGAAACATCGGTGTATAAGCCCCAGGCCAATGCTGGCTCAAATCCGCTGCTTATCTTTCCGACGACAAACAACCTAACTGCCAACACCGTTAAAGTAGTCATGCGACCCGCCTTGGTAAAAGGCCTGAATCAAATTGACGCCATTGGCATCTCCTCGACCAAGGAACCCATTAGCATTGGCATCAACGTGTCGAAAGAAGTTCCCAAAGAAATTGTTAAAGAAAGCCTGGGTGCCCAGATCAACACCAAAGCCCAGGAGGTCGCTCCCGTTATTTCTCCCGACGGCAAAACCCTGTATTTTACCCGGGGGCTGCACCCCAAAAACATTGGCGACCCGGAACACCAGGACATTTGGTTTTCCCGCCTCGACGCCACCAATAACTGGGGTCCTTCGGAAAACATTGGTCCACCGATTAATACGGTGAATGACGATGCGATTTGCGGAATCTCACTGGATGGCAAAACCATTTATATCCTGAACGTCTACAGTCCCGACGGCTCCGTTCGGTTTGGGCTTTCAAAATCAACCAGAGGAAAATCAGGCTGGTCTTTCCCCGTAGAATGCAAGATCAAAGACAACCATTATCTTCCTAAGAATCAAGACGATAAAGTACTGTTTACTGAATACGCCATTGCCCCCGACGAGCGAGTAATTATCCTTTCGGTACGCAGACGTGATTCGATTGGCGACAAAGATTTATACGTTTCTTTCCGCCAGGCAGACGGCACCTACAGCGTTCCCAAACACATGGGGCCGGTAATCAATACCGCCGAACTGGAGGCCGCCCCATTCATCGCTGCCGACCGCAAATCACTGTATTTCACCTCGGCAGGTCGCCCGCAGTATGGTAAAGGCGATATTTTTGTCAGCCGACGGCTGGACGAGACCTGGACTAAGTGGTCGGAACCTGAGAACTTGGGGCCTTCCATCAACACGTCGGGCTGGGACGGTTATTTCACCATTCCGGCTTCCGGTGATTTTGCGTATCTGAGCAGCAACCAAAACTCTGTGGGCGAAGAAGATATTTTTCGCCTGAAACTCCCTCCCACCGTTAAGCCCGACCCCGTTGCCATTTTATCCGGTCAGGTCTACGATGCCTTAACCAGAAAGCCTATTTCTGCCAAGCTGGTAGCCGTAGGTAAGGCGGCTGAGGAAGATAAAGAAACCACCACGGTCAACTACGAACCCGAAACCGGCGACTTTAAATTTATTCTTCCCGTTCAAAAATCGTATCAACTTACGGCCAGCCAAGAAGGGTATTTTCCCACTACGGAAGTAATCGACCTGTCGCGGGAAAAACGCTTCCGGGACATTAAGAAAAGCATATACCTAACACCCATCAAGGCGGGTCAGAAAATGGTTTTGCAGGAGGTTCTTTTTGTACAAAGTAAAGCCGAACTGATCAAAGGTTCCGAGGAAGAACTTGACCGTTTAGTAGAAACTTTGAAGCAGTATCCGCAAATGGCGATTTTGGTCGAAGGGCATACGGATAACCAGGGGGACTGGAATTTGAATTTGAAACTGTCGGAAGACCGGGTTCAAGCGGTTAAAAGCTACCTGATTGAGCACGGTGTAGCCCAAAATCGGGTTCAAACAAAGGCCTGGGGACCAAGCAAACCCATTGCCAGCAATTCCACCGAAGAAAAACGCCGCCTGAACCGGAGAGTAGAATTTACGATTCTAAAGCTCTAACAAAGCCGAATTCGTGTAAATTTACGCCCCGAACCGAATAGCCTCCTCTTTGGCTGATTGAATGTCCTTACCAACAAAAAATTCCCGTAGCTTACTCATTCTGGGTGGAATCGTCCTGTTAGCTTTTGTTTTACGCCTTTACCGCGTAGGAACGTATGGTATTTATTTTGACGAAAAATCAACGCTGTTAATCAGCCAGGGCGTTTGCGTTGAAGGTGCCAATCAGCACGATGTATTTTCAAAGCCTTATTTTTCCCCTAAAGACTTCTGGAGTCCCAAGACGTTTGCCGATTTTATTGAAGCAAACATCCGGGGCGATATCGGCAACAGCCCCGCCTACTACGGTGTTCTCTGGGTCTGGATGGAAATCTTCGGCATGGAAGATACGGCGATGCGATTTCCGTCGGTGCTTTTCAGCACGTTTACGATTATTTTGCTGTACGTTTTCGTCCGAAGGCATTTTAAGTCCGAAAGCCTGGCCCTGATTTCCAGCGCCATCGCAGCCATTGAGCCTTTTTTCGTTTCCTATAGCCACATGGCCCGGAACTACTCCATGACGTTTTTCCTGACGCTCCTGGCTACCCATCTTTTCCTCTTGATTCTTGAAAAAGAATCTCGTCCTAAAAACAAACTTGGCCTCTACTTCGCTTATTGCTTTACCATTGCGGCCTCGGTCCTCTCGCATTATCTGACCGTCACGGTCTTTATGTGCCACGGCATTTATCTGCTCCTCTATGTCCGTCAAACCCGCATTTGGGTCAACCTGTCTATTGTAGCCGTGGTTGCGCTGGGTGTAGTTTCTTCGTGGTTTATTTTCGGAGGCGGTAAATACACGTTCTTTACGCTGGATTATCAGGCTAAGTTCTACCGCAATCTGGCGCTGACCAATCCCTACAACAATGGTTTCGGCATCATCCTGCCCGCTACTGTTTCTAACGTTTTGAAACGCTCTTTACCGATCTGGAGCGATCTGGTCTTTTTCACGAATGGGCTGGCAGCGAAAGTAGGCGGCCTACGAAACTTTGCGCTTTCTCTTGGTTTTGGCGTTGCTGCTACCGCCATCTTACACCTCTACCGGAAAAAGGCCAATCCGCCCGTTTGGGTTAAGGTGGCTTTTCCGCTGTTGCTGGTAGTTGGGCTTCCTTTCTATACGATTAACCCGATCCATTTTTTTGTATTATCAGCGGCTTTGCCTTTATATTACTTACTGCTCACAACCATTCTGGAAGATACCAACCGACAAACGCGTCCGTTGATTGTGTTCCTCGTTGTTTTATCGCTGGTGCCTACCTTGTTTTTGCTCCTGATGGCTTTCCGCTCCGGACATACCTACGGCATTACCCAGCGTTACTCAGGCTTTTCGTTTCCGTATGCGACTATCCTGGTAGCCATGACCTTCCGCAAGCTGGCTTCATTACGCCAGTGGTTTAGCTGGCCCCTGGGTGCAGCCATCGCCGTGCAGGTTGTTTTCATCGGTATGCTGTTGGTTCGTATTTATCAGGACTCCGACCCGAAGTATACGTATTTCGGTAATCCACGCATTGCTAACCCCATGCTCACGGCCGCCAATAAAATTAAAGCCCAATATCAACCCGGTGATACGGTTTTGTATCCTTCTTTAAGACGAAAGGAATATACGGATATCGATAAAAATGGCTTACCTGTTTCGGTCATTGACGCTCAACTGGTTAATATTTACCTACCCAAAGAAGCCGACTATTACCAGCGCATTGATTCAACCGAGCGGGACAAGATCGTTCTGCTCAAAGGGAAGACCGGTCAGAAAATTACTATCTTTGACTTCGAAGGGTCGAAGTATCGCTATTAACCCCGTAATCGGTTGGCAGCAGGCAGACAATAAAGTTAATCCTGACTATTCTCTGCACATGCCAACTTACACACTATGACGACTATAGACACATCTGTTCTGAGCGGGCAATTACGGCTGAAGGTACTGGATATGTACCACATGGCCAATGCCGGACACATTGGCTGTTCGCTCAGTTGCCTTGATTTAATGATTGCCACCCTGATTTTACGCAAGCAGGAAGACGATACGTTCATATTATCCAAAGGGCACGCCGCCGCCGCTTTGTATGTCTGCCTGAATCATCTGGGTGAGATTTCGGATGAGGTGATGGACACCTATTACAAAAACGGCACGACTTTACCGGCTCACCCGGCTCCAAATCGGCACAAAGGCATTCCGTTTGCTACGGGCTCCCTGGGTCATGGATTGCCCATTGCCGCCGGAATTGCCCACGCCAACAAATTACAGGGAACCAACCATACCGTTTTCGCCCTGCTTTCGGATGGGGAGACCAACGAAGGAACCACCTGGGAGGCTGCGCATTATGCCCTACAGCAGGGACTCGACAACCTGATTGTCCTGATCGACAAGAATGGCTTACAAGGCTTCGGCAACACCACAAATGTGCTGGGCGATACGGCCTCGGTGGAAAAATGGGAAGCCATTGGCTTCGACACCGTTGAGGTTGATGGGCATAATGTTGAGGCGTTACTGACCCAAATCGATTACCTGCGGCAGCGTCCCGATGGACGGCCCAAACTCATCATTGCGCATACGGTCAAAGGGAAAGGTGTCTCATACATGGAAGATCGGCTCGAGTGGCATTACCTGCCCATGACAGCTGAACAGTATGAACAAGCCCGTACCGAAGTACAAGACCGGTATTTAACACCCCAATCCACGAATGTTTCCGCATAATCCCACCGTTACCGACAAAATTCTTCAACTAAAAGGCCCCATTTTTGTATTTGGAGCCAGTGGCTTCATCGGCGCTAATTTATTCGATCAGATTTTCAAAGTTCGCAAGGATTGTTATGCCCTGACGCACGACGCTACCAAAGCCTGGCGGTTGAAGCTGCTGGATGTACCCGCCGAAAATGTAATTCACTGCGATATTACGTCCCTCAACTCGGTTCGGGAAACGTTCGACCACTATAAGCCCAAAACAATCTTTAATCTGGCCGCTTACGGAGCGTATAGTAAACAGAAAAACGTCAACCTGACCTACGACACCAACGTAACGGGTACGGTAAATATTCTGGAAACCTGCACCTCCGAAACCGTCTATATTCACGCCGGAAGCAGCTCGGAATACGGTTTTAACTGCACCGCTCCGAAGGAAACTGACCGTGTCGAGCCGAATAGCCACTACGCCGTTTCCAAAGTTTCGGGTGCTTATATCCTGGAATTTTACGCGCGCGTTCACAACCTGAATACACTCAACTTACGCCTTTATTCCATTTATGGAGGTTGGGAAGAACCCGACCGGCTTATTCCCCGTTTGGTGGAAGAAACCCGCAAAGGCTCGCTCCCACCGCTGGTCTCGCCCGATATTAGCCGCGATTTTGTGTACATCGACGACTGCGTGGAAGCCTTTGTTCAGGCAGCGCTAAAAGTAGACAAGACCATTCGGGGCCGGTCTTATAACATTGCTACGGGCCAGAAAACGACCATGCGCGAACTGGTTGACGTAGCCATCGAAGAATTTAATATTCCCCAAAAGCCGGTTTGGGGCAGCATGGGCAATCGGCAGTGGGACTTGTCCGATTGGTATGGCGACCCTACCGCTGCCGAAACCGATCTCGGCTGGAAAGCCCACACTTCTCTGCCGAGTGGTCTACGCCAAACGGCAAACTGGCAAATTCAGCACGACTACCAGGGCCGGATTTTGCCCGCTTTCGCAACGCCAACGCTTAATCCAGTCATTACGGCCATCATTGCGTGCTACAAAGATGCCCAGGCAATCCCGTTCATGTACGACCGGCTGGTGAAGACCTTCAACGAAATGAAGGTGCGGTACGAGATTATTTTTGTCAACGACAGTTCTCCCGATAACACCGAAGAAGTCCTGCAACCCATCTGCGAGAAAGACCCGAATGTGATTGCCATCACGCACTCGCGCAATTTCGGTTCGCAATCGGCTTTCCTGAGCGGAATGGAAATTTCAACCGGCGATGCCGTAGTACTGATGGATGGCGATTTGCAGGATCCACCCGAAATCATTCCGCAGTTTTTCGAGAAATGGCAGCAGGGTTACGATGTTACGTACGGCGTTCGTGTTCAGCGCGAGATGGCCCCGCACGTTCATTTTTTCTACCGGACCTTTTACCGTCTGTTCCGGAAAATGTCCTATATCAACATTCCAGTTGATGCGGGCGATTTCTCCCTGATTGACCGGAAAGTCGTTCGGGAACTCGTTTCGCTGCCCGAAACAGAACAGTTCCTGCGCGGATTGCGGGCCTGGGTTGGTTTCAAACAAACCGGAGTCGATTATGTACGACCCGAGCGGATGTTCGGCGTTTCGACCAACAACTGGACCAAAAATATCTGGTGGGCGAAGAAGGCTATTTTCTCGTTCAGCTTTGCCCCGCTTGAGTTAATGTCTTACGCGGGTTTTGTCCTGACTGGCTTATCGGTCTTGGGAATTTTGTGGCAAATCATCGCCCGGATTTTCAATTTCGACCCCAATACACCGTATGGTCTTTCGACGGTAATTGTTTTGGTCATGTTTTTCGGCGGGATCAACCTGCTGGGCATTTCTTTTCTGGGCGAATACGTCAGTAAGATTTTTGAAGAAACGAAAAAGCGACCCAAATTCATTCGGACGAAGGTACGCAAAGGAGATCGCCTCTATAAAACGGCTTCCGAAATCCGGACGTTTTCCGAGGCTAGAAAAAGCAAATAATGACAAAACGTACCCAAATAGGTTGTTTTTGTCTATCCATGCTGGTAACCGGCTGTGGAACACTTGATCTTTTAAAGGATCGAAAACGCGATTCGGTTGAGATTCACGTTGATAACCAGACGGGTGGAACGTTATCGAATGTAACGATTTATGTTGTTCAATCGGTAAAAAGGCCAAACACAACGAATTACGTGGTGGCCCATACCGATTCTACCGTGCTGGGCGACCTAGCTCCCGGAGTGCGGCAGAAGGGTACGCTGTATGAAAAGAACATTCAGGGTACAGATGGGTCTTTTGAGTTTTCTGCTCTGGACAGCAACGGTAAAAAGTACAGTACAAAATTTGGCTATCTGACCAACGGCGCATTTCTTGAGTTTCAACACGCGCTCATTGTTCAGAAAGATACCATTTTGATTAAATAAGGTAAAATGAGAAAGGAATTTTCAGCGGCAATCGAGCGTATTGCCCAGGAAGACGATAAAATAATTTTCATCACTGGTGATCTGGGGTACAACGCCCTCGAAAACGTCCGTGAGCTTTTAGGACCCCGTTTCATCAATGCCGGTGTAGCCGAACAAAACATGGTTGGCGTTGCAGCGGGAATGGCCTACAAAGGCTATAAAGTCTTCTGTTACAGCATTGCTCCCTTCGCGGTCTACCGCTGCCTGGAGCAGTTTCGGAATGATGTTTGCCTGCACAACCTGCCGGTTTTTCTGGTTGGAAATGGCGGCGGCTACGGCTACGGGATCATGGGATCTACCCACCACGCAATTGAAGACCTGGCGTGTTTAAGTGGCTTACAAAACGTCAAAACCTGGATTCCAGCCTTTGCCGATGAGGTCGATGGTGTCGTTAATGCAATTGTTACCGAGGCGAAACCGGCATATCTACGGTTGGGAGCTGGCCCGAAAACGCCCGAAGGCAGCGAAACGATGGGCACTTTCAAACGCGTGATGGGTAGCGACGATCCCAAAGGAACTGTTGTTGCCTTGGGACCCGTGGCGGCCAACGTCCTGAAAGCGCTGCAAACGTCCGACACGCTGGACAATCAATTTGAGGTTTATACGGCCATGAATTTACCCATGGACCTGCCAACAGAACTGGCGCAGCGCTGGGGAAATGCGCAGAACCTGCTTGTTGTCGAAGAGCACGTCAGTATCGGTGGTCTGGCGCAGCAGCTATCCGTTAAACTTCTGGAAAACGGGCTGGCTTTCAAACAGTTTGTCAGTCTTTCGGCGCAGGGTTATCCGGAGAGCCTCTACGGCGACCAGTCTTATCACCAGAAGCAATCCGGGTTGGATACGGCCAATATCCAGGAAAAATTGCGTTCGTTTTTAGCTTAGCCAATCGTTCTGTTTTGCACCTAATGCAGCGTTCCATTAATCCTAAATCATTGGCGGAGAGTGACCTTGATAAATCAGCTGGCCGTTCACCACAACCTGCGTCTTTACTGACCGGGCTGGCAGCGCTACTTCTTGTCGTGCCGATTGCGGTTTATGGCTGGTTTCTTTTCCGGTATGCCGTCAATATTCCGAAGTGGGATGATCACGTTCTCAAGTTTTTCCTCCTTAATTTTCGGGAGGCAAATACCTGGACTGAGCGATTTTATCAGCTTTTCAAGCAGCACAATGAACACCGCATTGTGTATGACCGCCTGGTTAGTGGGATCGATTATTTGATTTTCGGCAAACTGAATTACATCCATTTGATGGTTATTGGTAACCTTAGCCTGATTGGATTACTGGCTCTTTTTGCGAAAGCGCTCCGTCGGGCCCAGGTTCCTTTGTGGATGGCCTTGCCGGTCGCGCTGCTCCTGTTCAATCTGGCGCAGTGGGAAAACATGTATTGGGGCATGGCAGCCTTGCAGAATTTTACGGTTATCCTCCTCATTTTCGCCACGTTATATGTGCTATCTTTCCGGCCGCAGCTTGGCTGGCTGGCTTTTGCACTCGCTATTGCTGCCACCCTCACGAGTGGAAACGGACTGGTCGTCTGGCCGATTGGGTTGGCTTTGCTGCTGCTTCGGCAGAATTTTGGAGGTACGATGCGCTGGCTGCTGGCAATGGTTCTGGCTATTCGAATCTATTTTATCAACTACCAGACACCTCCCGGAAATCCACCCGTTAAAGTTTCTTTTCTCGCCCTTTTCAAAGGATGGCTGGCATTCAATGGCGCGGGCGCGGAAGCTTTCGCAACGATTCATCCATTTGCCTCTTATTACCCAATCGGCGTTTTGATTACGCTAGTTACCCTTGCTTTGTGCCTCTACCGCTTGTGGACTTATCTGAAAGGCCAGACGCTTAGCGCCTGGGATTTATTCTATTTGGGTGGCGCTGCCTTTTTGCTTGGTACCGGCGTTATTGTTACGCATTCGCGGGCGGGATTTGGTCTGGAAACCCTGCTGACCAGCCGCTATAAAATCTATTCGCTGTTGCTTTTTGGCCTGACCATCTGTTACGGCATTACCTTGATTCGCGCACGTCAGCGCACGTTCCTGGCGTTGGGTGCCACCTTTTTTAGCTTTGTTCTGGCAGCTTTGTCCTATACCTATTACCTGGGTGATACCATTATGCTGCGTAAAATTCTGGTTACGTATCAGTTTAACTGGACTTATACCCAGAACAAGCCGGAGTCGACCATTGATGCCGTTACCCAGAGCCTCCTTGACAACCAGCCGGCCTTTTACGACCGTTGTTTACCTACTCTATTTGGGGCTGTTTCTCATACGCCAGTTACGCATCTGGATACTGTCTATCAAACGGGGGCGGCTTATACGTTTCGCTCCACTTCCTTTCCCGTTTTGGGTTTGCAGGACGAAGGGGCTTACCTAGTGGCGCGTTCCGCCAAGCGGGTTTATCTGTTTCCAACCCGGCAAACGCAAACCAATAGTCGCCGGGCGCTGCTTGAATCCGAGCGTGTGCTAGGTCCAGGCTTTACGGCCCAAATTGAGGAAGCTGAGCTGGAAAATGGTGTTTATACTGTCCAGCTTCTGCAAGTCAACAAAGGCTCGGATTGCCAGTTATTTTCAACAGGCCAGCAAATGAATATTGCCCGTCAGGCGGCCCCCGTGTTCCAGAAAAACTGGTAAACCATGCCCATCCGAACAATCACAACCTGGTTTTTTCTTTTACTCCCTATCGGACTTGTTAGCACGGTGGTTCTGTTTTACGGGATCAACCTACCTTACTGGGACGATTACATGGTTCAGGAACATTTGCTGGCGGTAAAATCGGATACGGGTGGACTCTGGCACAAACTAGGCCGGTTATTTGATCAACATTGGGAGCACCGCATTGTCTGGACACGCAGTCTTTTTTTCATCTACTACAAACTGACCGGCCAACTTAACTATTACGGATTAACGCTACTGGGAGTCAGTGGCTTACCGCTTATTGGGCTTCTTTTTTACCTGGCTTTCCGCCGCCTTAGCCTGCCCCTGTATTATTTTATTCCGGTTTGCTACTGGCTTTTTACGCTTCAGTCCCACGAAAATCTGCTCTGGGCGATGGCGTCAATCCAGAATTTTTACGTGCTGGTTTTCGCGCTGGGTGCTTTTTACGGCCTCGCCCGTACGACCAGACCTGCTTTTATCGCCGCTTTGTTCCTGGCTCTCCTCGCTTCGTTTACCAGCGGAAACGGCTTTTTGGTATTTGTTGCGGGGGCCATCGTTCTTCTCTGGACCGCTCGTATTCGGCAGGCCATTCTTTGGCTAATCGTTGGTGCTTTGGCCATTAGTGGTTATTTCTATGGTTATTACCGGGTTGGCTTTTTCCCATCTCCATTTAAATATGGCTTCGATGAATGGCTGAAAGCGTTGTTTGTTTTTGCCGGCTCTTTTGTCGATACCTATCCCTATAGCAAGCCCTACGCCATCGGCTACGAAAGCCAGATCTGGTTAACGGTACTACTTGGGGTCTTGATTATCAGCTTCGCGGCGTATCACCTCGTCCAGCTTTTTATCGTGAAGCGCTTTTTTACCCGTCAAGTCAAAACCAAAACAGACCTGTTCTGGACTAGTTTTTTTGGGGGTGGAATTCTTTTTTTGCTGGGAACGGCCGCCATGACCGTGTATGCCCGGCTTGGCTTTGGAGGTGCCGATTACATGCTTCAGGGACGCTACAAAATTTATTCTCCGCTTTTTCTGTCCCTATGCTACCTTTATTTTCTTTGGATTAACCGTTCCAACAGTCATCTGTTTCGCTACTGGATTGTCATCTTGTCGGTGAGCGTGCCGGTTAGTTTATTTGCCAGTTACCAATGTCTGGAGGGAATTATCAACCAACGCCGAAAAATAATTGCGTCTTATATTACCTGGTTGAACCAGGCTCCGGCCGCTTACCAGAACCAAATTAAAACTATCTTTCAGACGGCGCAATCGCTTCCTTTTGACCCTAGCCTGATTCGACCCAATCAAGCAGTGAGCGATACAACTGGCTCTATAGCTGGGTTAAAGAAAGACACTTACTTTTACAACCTCACGAAACAACCGGCGATCAACCCTGATTTAGCCCATCCCGATGAAGGTTCTTACGTGGTTTTGGTAGGTCGGGACAGCAGTTATGTTTTTGCCGCCCGACCCTTGCGCCCCTACTCGGTGCCCGACAGCCTGTCTGCGGCCAACACGGGCGGCTATTTTAGCAAGGTGTTTCAGGCACAGATACCCAAAGAGGGCTTGAAGACGGGCAACTACCGACTGGGCATTCTTACCAACCAAAATAAGGAAGTATATTTGAAGATGACGTCTGTACAGATTCATCACACCTCGACTTTTTAATAACAATGGCAGTACCAACAACGGTCGAAACCGTACAGAAAGAAAAGGGATATCTCGCTCAGCTTGATGGATTACGCTTCATAGCCGTCACTCTCGTCATGATCGATCACTGGCTTGGCGAGCGTGTCCAACTGCCACTGGGTTACTTTGGGGTCAATCTTTTTTTTGTACTTAGTGGATTTCTGATTACCAGAATACTTATTATTAGTAAAGCCCAGGATAACCAGCTCGAGCGCACTCATTCGCGCTCGTTGAAGCAATTTTACATCCGCCGCAGCCTCCGGATTTTTCCGGTTTATTATATTATGTTGCTGGTGCTGGCCCTTATTAATTTTCCATCGATCCGGGCAACCTTGCCCTGGTTTTTAACCTATACGCAGAATATTTGGGTAGCTATTCACCATACCTGGTTCGGTGCCGTTGATCACCTTTGGTCGTTGGCTGTTGAGGAGCAGTACTATCTTTTTTTTCCGTTTCTGGTCTTTTTTATTCCCAACCGCTTTCTGCTGCGTTCCCTTTTTTTTCTGATTGGCATTTCTGTGCTGCTTCGGGTCTATCTGTTCGCAACGGGAGCTGCCTGGATGGTTCAGTTTGTGATGATGCCAACCTGCCTCGATGCCTTCGGCATGGGCAGCGTGCTGGCCTATGGAATGATTTTTCACCGCGAGCGCTTTACCAAATGGGTAAGTTCTTCGTGGCTGCTTCTGGCGAGTCTGGCTCTGTACGCGTTTGACTTATACATGATGAAAAGCCTGGCTCCCAGCCGCAACCTTTTCACGGATGTCTTCGACCGTTTCTTTACCTCGCTTTTCTGCTTCTTTTTAATTGGGAAAGCTGTTATTGGCTTCAAGGGGGTATTCAAAACTATACTCGAACATTCGGTCAGCACGTATCTTGGGCAGATTAGCTACGGTTTATACCTCTTTCACAATCTGGTCTTTAACGCCTACCACACGCCGCCAAATGCCATTACGCTACGCATTTGGAATCGCCTGACTGAGTGGACACCGTTTTTAACCGACTCTCCCGCTCGACTGCTTTATTTTTACGTAGTTACCGTGTCGCTTGCGACCGTTTCCTGGTTTTTGATTGAGAAACCGTTTAATTCTTTAAAGAGTCGTTTTGCCTATTGACGCCATGAACAGCACTGGCCGGAAAGGCTTCTTTAGTTAGCCTTGGTTGCGCTGGTTCTGTATTCCTTGTTTCCTTACATAATAAAGAATTAACTAGCCCTGTTAAAGTAGGTTCTGAACGGTTTTCCATTCTTTTTTTATATTATTGCCAATGCTCAATCAACAGTTAATTACTGAGTTAGTAAAAACAAGAATTGGATAAATAGAATAATCTTCTCTTTTTAACGACTATGAAATAGTTTATCACAACCGCAAAATATAAGCTTTAAGTAGCTGTTGATTCTACTAAAGCTTTCGTTGATTCGTTGCATCCATTAGTTTGCTTTTACTACTATTCCGTGCCATTGAATAATTGATGAGCCAGTGTAGTAAACAAAAAGTACTATTTCCTTATCTTTGCTTTGTAGGATTCTATTTATCTAACGTACCGGCATCCTCAACCAATTATTCCCGCTACGTAGCCACATTATTGCTTCCATACCATGAGTTTAACTTTGTCGATTGTTATGCCAGCTTACAACGAGGAAGATTGTATTGACCTTGTTGTACGTAATTGGATCGACTTTCTGAACAGCCAATTTCCGGGCCAAAACACCCGTTTGATTGTCATCAACGATGGTTCTAAAGACCGGACAGGAGCCATTCTCGATACGTTAACGCCTCTTTATCCAAATAAATTAGTCGTTGTTCACCAACCAAATGGTGGACATGGCAACGCGGTTGTAAACGGCTATCGCCAGGCTGTCGCCCTGGATTCTGAATATGTCTTTCAAACAGATAGTGATGATCAGTTCATCACCGAGGATTTTGCCAAGCTCTGGGAAAAGCGTCGTCAATCAAAGTTCATCCTGGGCTATCGGGAAGAACGCTATGATGCGTTAGCCCGTCTGATCATTACCCGGATCTTACGCGCTAGTCTTTTCCTGATCTACGGCACATATATTAAGGATAGTAATATTCCATTCCGGTTAATCAAAGGCTCTTATCTAAAAGCGTTGCTGGATCAGTTGCCAACGCCTACGCCGTTTGCGCCGAATATTTTTCTAGCGGTAATGGCTAAAAAATCAGGACAAAAAACATTTGATCTTCCAATCGTTCATAAAGAGCGGCAGACAGGCACGGTGTCCATTCTTAAATGGAAACTGTTAAAAGTCTGTTTCCAAAGCTTCCAGGAGCTGGCTCAGTTCCGCATGGACCTTCCTAAAAAAGTCAAGGCGATCCAAAAAGCGGAAGCACAGGAACCGGTCCGGGCATAAGTTGAATGGGAACGCTGGTTCAATGGATTGAATAAGTGTAAACAGCTCTTTCGAAAAACAGTCTGTTTAACTTTGCTCAACCCCTTGAATCAGCGTTCCTATTTTTATTTTAGCGTAAAGAATCGGATAGATGACTCAAAAGCGTATTTGGATTGGTCTTAGTGTATGTTTGTTAGCTATCGCCGGCTATTTTGGCTATCGTTGGTGGACTGCGCCTATCCGATCACCCTGGGAATTGATTCCGTCCGATGCGTTGATTGTTCTGGAAAGCACCGCTTTGCAGGATACGGTCTCGAAAGAAAGCCGCCTCAATGAACTTTCCCTCCGCACAACTCCTGTGTTTCAGGAGGCCGTTCAGGCGGTGGATCAATTCATCTGGCCTGCCCTCGATACCACCGACGCGCTCAAACTCCTGCGTTCGAAACCCATTTGGTATTCCCTGCATCGTACTTCGCGCGATAAGCTGGAATTTGCGTTCTATTTACCATTGAAGACGGCTGAAGATCGGGCACTGGTTAACCGATTACTTAAACCCAATGCAGACCGATTTCGTACATTAAGCCATCCCTACGAAAAGGAGCGGATTCACGAATTTCTGACCGTAGGTAACGAGTCTCTAGGCTCTTTTGTGGTGCTGGATGACTTTTTAGTGGGTAGTCCCTCCACCATTGTGATTGAAAGTGTGGTTCGCCGCATCCACCAACGGTTTTCGGAAACGCCTTTGCAGCGGGCAGACGTAACGCTCTTGCAGCCAGGCACTATTGCAGGCCTGTATGTTCGTAGCTCCGTGCTGGAATCACTCCTGACTTCTCCGCTAAATACAAAAACTGACTGGCAGGCCCGGTACATCCGCACGTTTTTGCCAACCGAAATTAAGACCCAGTTTCAGCAATCGATTAACCGCACTCACCTGCTGGGTAAATCTGTCGAGGACATTGGAACTCAATCGGCAGTTGCCTCGCTTTTTTCCGGTCAGATTCCGGGACGCATAGCCTGTGGTAATTTAATCCCTGACCAGACAACATCTGTTTTTCACATCGGCCTAAGCGATGGAGCCAAGTTTGGCGCCGCCTTAACACCTTTCATTAATGCCGAACAGGAAGGCGTTTTTCGGGAAGGCCGCCGCAAGCTTCGTCCGCTCCTTCAACGGGATGCGACTAGTTTTTACCAGTATCTGGGCAACGAAGTAGCCCTACTGAAACTGGATGCCTCTTTCTCAGAGCAGCGTATGATTTTACTGGTTAAATCTCCCAATGTCGAGAAACTGTATGATCGTTATCAGCTGGCGGCTGTTTTATTGTCTGGTAAAGATCAGTTGGCCAAAACCAAATCATTTCTAAAACACCCAGTTACACTTATTGACGCTCCGGATTTGCCAGCGCATTTGTTTGGAGGCTTGTTTCGTGGGTTTTCCCGCAGTTGGGTGACGCAGGAAAAAGATTACTTGATCATTGCCAACAGTGAGGAAGTAATGCAGGAATATCTACAGGCATTACGCGATGAAACCGTTTGGTCAGTCAACCGTCGACAACTTGATTTACTAACAAAAACGCTTCGCCCAGCTAATTTTACGGTCTTTACCCGCTTCGGGCGGGCGGGCGAATCCATTGCGGCCCAGTGGCCAACGGCTTGGCAACAACTTCTTAACCACGATGATACAGCCTTAGACAACATCGAAAACCTGGTATATCAGAGTAGCTACGGGCGGGATCGGATTTATTCAACAATCGTGCTGGGGCGTACTTCCCGCCGAGCCAGCGAAGCCGTTTTCAACCGCGTTTTTCTACAAAAGAACGTTGATTTCAACGCTCCTTTAGCCAATGCACCCTTGCCCTTGGGGGACTTCGTTGGCGGGTCGGGTCAGATTTGGGCCATTGATAACAGCCGGCAGTTTGTCCAGATAACTCCTTATAATGACAAACGCGTTATTGGCTCGATTGATGGAGCCATCAAAAGCCAGTTGATTCCCGTCAATTACCTCGATAACGGTCGCTTGCAATACGCTTTCACCACGGCACAATCCCTGTATTTTGCGGATTCATACAATGGATTTGTGCGCTTACAATCTGTCAGGCTTCCCAAAGGTGCTAACCCTTCACTACTGAGTTTAGCCCGAGGGCTGTCCGATCGAGCGCAAATTCTACTCCTGGGGCATCAAGATGGTAGTGTTTTTGCTTTTGATAAGACCCAAAAACGCTTTATTCGTCAATTTTCGGTTACTTCCACGGGAGAAGCCTGTCCACCTTATCAGACCATTTTCCGCAACCAGAACTTGTCGGTTCTTTCCTTGCAGAAAGAGGGCAAACTGAATAAGTGGCAGCAAAATGGCAACCAGGCCCCGGGTTTTCCGCTGGACTTGCAATCCGAATTTTCGGGTCCTGCTTTTATGGACGGTTCCACTCCGGCAACAATCACCACCCTTGGCAAACAAGGTGAATTTATCCGAATCAGTGAGGAAGGCAAGATTCTTGAAAAATCACAATTATACCGGCCCGTTCGGCGAGGGACGTTTCATCTTCTTATTGAAGAAGGTCAGAAGGATTACTTAGTACTCCGAACTACCGATACTGAAACGGCCATATTGGACCACAACGGTAAAAGCCTATTCGAAGTCCGTGGTCTGGTTCCGGGCCGGACGACCATTCGTTACCATATTTTTGGATCGGGACTGAAACTTGTTAGCGTTAAATCCGGCAATTTCACCTCGCTCTATCACCTTAATGGCCGTCCTTTCGGCGATCGTCCCATCCCAGGCCTTTACCCCGTTAATTTGCAGTATTCCCCTTCCCGGAACAAGCTGTTTATTTACAGCAGTACGGAAAAAGCGGTGCAAGTCTGGTCGATTAAATTGCGTTAATGATGAAGTCTTTGCGTTATATAGTTCTCTTTTTTGCCATTCTTATTTACCTGGGAGGATGCTCTTCCGACGTGCTCCGCTCCTACTACAATGCGGGTTTGATTGCTGATGATTACCGCTACGGTGACCTGTATCGGCTCTCCAATTTATCCCAGTTTAAGGCCCGACAATCTGCTTGCCCGCCCGGCGTTCCGGCCTCTTCGCCCCGCCAGCCTTACCATTTGTATCTACTTGGCGATAGCTTTACGGAACCAGGGCGCATTAGCGCAGCGGACTTCACAGCCAGCCACTACCAGTATATCCACTGGGACAAGCCACAAAATATTCAGCTGGATACTACCAAAACCAACATTCTGATTCTCGAAACGGTGGAACGCCATTTTCGGGAGCATTTCGGTCGTGGCGTTGATGAACTGCGCGTAATGGCCGATACAACCCGACAAACCAATGTTAAGGCAGCTTCTGTAAGCTGGACGCAACGGATTCAGGATTTAGAAACCGTTTTCGCGACCAGGGAGTCCGTCAATGAACGGCTGGAAAATCTTTTGTTTAGCTCAGACTTCTTTTTGTGGTTTAAAGAAATTAAAGCCCAGCTAAATTACCAGTGGTTCGAGCGAGTTAACCCGAAAGTGACAATAACCCCCGGCGGGCAACATCTACTCTACGGAATCGATACGGACACCTCTACAATTAGTTCTTCGTTTACGCCACTGGAGCAGACCGAATTAAATCAGTTAGTGGATAGCGTTAATCACGTAGCGGCTCGTTACCGGAAACTTGGCTTCGATCAAGTTTACCTTAGCATTATTCCCAATAAAACGAGCATCTTAGCCTACTACCTTGGCGAATACAACCGCCTGATCGATCGGGTGCAGCGCCATCCTCACCTCGAGGTGCCGATCATCGATGTGTATACTCCTTTCAGAGCCAGCTCTTCGTCCGTCTATGAATTGAGCGATTCGCATTGGAACTGCCAGGGACGGTCAATCTGGTTGCGGGAAGTCGGTAAAAAGCTAAATTCATCTCCACTTTAGGAAGCGAAAAATTGCACAAAAGGTAGACTTACTCTGTTATTTCCGTTGTCGAAATTATATCTTTGTATACATTCACCGTAACTCATGATTCGACAACTAATTACCAGCCTCGCCCGTCGCGCGCAGATTCGCACCGACCGTTTTGGTTTGAAGGAGTGGGTCTTATTGGTCCATTTTCTGATTCTTCCCTTTGTGTGGGTACAATGCATTGACGGTTTTGAATTCGCCTGGCATCTGCTCCAGGTCCTGACTACCTTTGCTACGGCTGATTTAGCCGAGCACGTCATTGCAGCTCTACAGAACCAGGGAGACACTGATAAAATTAAGCCCCGAATTATTGAGTGGGGACTACTCATTACTGTTGTCGCCGCTTTCATTCTCCTGGCTGAAAGCGCCTTTTATGGCTTGTAAGCCCTGAGGTAGGCGGCCTAAACTTCGTTCAAAGTACTGTATTTTCAGGCTCCGATTGTTGAAGTATCAGAGCCTGAAAAACTATGTCATAATAACTCGTAAAGACCAGGCCTTTTATTCATCTACAGTTTGAGATAGCTTACAAAACCCTTTTGTCAGGCCTTGGCTCTACTATCAAGTCGTCCTTTTTATAGGCCTCAAATTCCTGCCTTTCCAATTCTCTTGTAGACTTCCCCCTAGTCATCTTCCTCATTTTTAGCTAATTATCAAAAGTTTTGCAAAACTGTGGTATTGCTCAAATGAAATTGTACCTTTGCTGAAATTTATATTCAGTCTTAATAAGAATAAATAGTTTAATGAAATACCTCTTCATCTATTTATCTTGTCTGCTGCTATTCCCGACGCTTGTTTCTGCCCAGGACAATAAAGGAACTATTAGCGGAATTGTTCTTGGCCAAGATGGGAAACCAGCGGCTTCAGCTACCGTACTCCTTAAAGACACTAAATTCGCGACCCTCTCCCAAGCAGACGGAAGCTATACACTAGAAGCCGCAGCCGGAAGCTACACACTCTTATTGCAATCGGTTGGGATGGAAACCCAAACGCGGCGCATTTTGATCAAGGCGGGCGAATCAACTCAAGTTCCGACTACCCTCTTAAAAGAAAGTACGCAGCAATTAAAAGATGTTGTTGTAACAGGCCAATACGAACCGCAATCGCTTCGTCAGTCGGTTTATCAAATTCGCACCATCGACCGGGAACGGATTCAGCTCCGGGCAGCTACCAACCTGGCGGGTGTCCTGAACAACGAACTGGGTATTCGTTTTACCAACGACCTGACGCTTGGCACTTCTGATATCCAGCTCATGGGCATGTCCGGGCGAAATGTGAAAATTCTGTTGGATGGCGTTCCTCTGATCGACCGGGGCGATACCCGCGAAAGTCTAAATCAAATTGACATTAATACCATTGAGCGCGTTGAAATTGTTGAAGGCCCGATGGCGGTTTCCTATGGCTCGGATGCGCTGGCGGGCGTTATCAATATCATCACCCGTAAGCCAGGGAATGAACAAATTTCGGTTAGCGCCCGAGTTCAGGAAGAAACAGCCGGTAAAGAATACAGCCCCTTTTCGAAGGCGGGTGTGCACAATCAAAATCTAGGCTTGAGCTTTCAAAAATCGGGCTGGAATGGCTTGTTTAGTGGGACTCGTAACGATTTCGGGGGCTGGCAAGGGCAATCTGTGGGCCGCGTTAAGGACTGGAAACCTAAAGAACAGTTACTGGGAGCTGCCAAGATTGGTTACCGTACCGAAACGTTCAATGTCTGGTACCGTCTGGACGCGCTAAACGAGACGATTAATAGTGAAGGTCCCGTAAACAGCAATACCAACCAGGCACGGGATCAAAACTTTATCACGAACCGTTTTACACACCAGCTTCAGGGAGACTGGCGTGTCAACGATCGCCTGCAATGGAACGGCATTGTCTCGTTTACCGATTATGACCGCCGCACCCAAACGACCAACATCGATCTGAATACGGGCCGCCGTACACTTTCATTAGGAACGGGCGAACAGGATTTATCGGAATTTCAGAGTAAGGTTTTCCGGACGACCGCACAATACAAAATCTCGTCGGCGATCTCCCTGCAACCAGGTATCGACATCAACATGGAAAATGCTTCGGGAGCCCGCATTTTGGGTTCACCAGCCATCAATGACTACGCCTTTTTCGTATCATCAGAGATCAAACCAACCGCAGCCATTACGTTGCGGCCCGGTTTGCGGTTTATCAAAAATTCGGTTTACGATGCACCGCCTGTTATTCCGTCGTTAAACGCGAAAATTACACTAAGCAAAAAAGTTGATTTCCGAATGGCTTACGCCCGAGGCTTTCGCTCGCCTGCCCTGCGGGAATTGTATTTTAACTTTTTTGATGCCAGCCACTCCATTATTGGCAATTCCAACCTGAAAGCCGAATACTCCAACAGCATCAACGGGTCCTTAACCTGGCAGGTGATCGCCACCAGTTCGCTGCGACTTTCTACGACGCTGAATTCGTTTTATAACGATTTTCACAACCTGATTAACTACGGCTTCGATCCGACGAACCCAACCGTTACCACCACCATCAATGTAGACCGTTTTAAAACCACGGGTGGTACACTGAACAATACCCTCTACCACAAAAACTTTTCGGCCACTCTGGGGTTCAGTTACATCGGGCGCTACAACAGCTTTATTGAAGATGACAGCAGCTTACCGGAATTTGTCTGGTCGCCGGAACTGAACTCCAACCTGACGTACAATATCTCGAAAATCGGAACCAAAGTAAGCCTCTTTTATAAGTATACCGGCAAAAGACCTTCCTACGAAACCTCGGCCAACGCCGAAGGAAGCCCGACTACCCGGCTAGCTGAAACAGCCGCTTATCATTGGGCAGACTTCACGGTCAGCAAGGTTTTCATGAAGTATATAACGCTTACTGGTGGGGCTAAGAATCTCTTTAATGTTACCCGCCTTAACAATACCGCTTCCGATTCGGGAGCCCATACGACCGGAGGAGCCGTGCCGCTTAGCTACGGACGCTCTTACTTTCTAGGCCTGAATTTCCAATGGTCGAAGTGATTTTTAATACGTAAAAACCAAAAAACAAGAATGAATAAAATAAACACAACCATGAAAAAAGTCCGCTCGTTTCTGCTTACGTTAACGGTTGCAGCTGCGTTCAATGCCTGTAAAACGGAAGATCCCCCGCTGCCCGATAACCTGGTACAATTTGATGTTACGGAGCAGGGTCTTGATGCAAACCAGCCGAACGCCGAAATTAAGCTGACGTTGAGCCGTAATGTGGATGCCGCTACGCCAATCGTGATTGAATTGCAACCAACGGGCATTGCCTACGGCACGCAATTCACAACGGAACCGGCAGCCACCAACAATAACCTGACCGTAACCATTCCGGCGGGTAGCAGCACCGGTTCTTTCAAGGTAGTGAAAGGGGCTAACCTGTTCCTGAACGGTACCGAATCCATTAAGTTTACGATTAAATCCTCTACCCCGCCGGTTTTACTGGGCCAGAAAAATGCGGCTACGCTGAAGTTTGCTTCCATTACGTCAACTGGTTCTCAGCTTAAACTGAACGGTGGTGAAGGCGGCGCGGCGGCAGTTAACTCTGTTTTTGTTGACCTGAGCAGCAACGGCCAGACGGCAGTTGCCCGTAACAGCTGGGATTTGGGCTTTTACGGCGGTACTGATTTCCGGGTAATCATCAACGGCACGGTTGGTGCTTCGGCGAAAGCGCTGACGAAAGCGGATCTTACGCAGGTAACGGCGGCTGATACGGCAGGTTTCAAAGCCTCAACGGCTATCGGTCAGGGTCTTGGCACGATGGATTTGGTCGATAATGTAGACGGTGACATTACGAAAACGGTGATTCAGGCCATTTCAGCGACGGATGCAGACAATAAAGTGTACATCATCAATCCGGGTACGGCAGCGAAGCCCTGGTACAAGATTCGCGTTATCCGTAAAGGAACGGGTTATACGCTCCAGTACGCCCAGATCGCCGAAACAACCTTCAAGACCCTGGATATCGCCAAAGATGCTACGCATAACTTCAGCTACGTTGCTTTCGACAAAGGAGCCGTTTCAGTAGAGCCAGCCAAAGCAAACTGGGATATTCAATGGTCACTTGTTACGTATAAAGCAGACCTAAGCCCAACGATGTCTGTCCCTTACACTTACTCTGACTATGTGCTTATTAATCACTTAGGTGGCACTGAAGCCGCGGAAGTATTGACCAGCACGGTTACGTACGCAGCTTACGCAGAAAGCAACATTGCCGCAACGGCGTTCAAGAAAGATCGCAATGTGATTGGTGGTAACTGGCGGGCAACCGGTGGACCAAACGGAGGCACAACGGGCGTTAAAACGGATCGTTTCTACGTCATCAAAGATGCTTCGGGTAACGTTTACAAGTTGAAGTTTGTCAACTTTACCTCTGCCGACGGTGGCCAGCGGGGTTATCCGAACATCGAATATCAGTTAGTGAAAAAAGGAGCTTAATTGAGTTCCGCAATCCCGATCTAACTGGTTGGGATTGCTCATGAAACAAACTTCCCACGTTCATACCAATTCTTGATGCTGCTTTTAAACAGGCATCAAGGCAACCAAAAAAGGCAGCGTCATTGACACTGCCTTTTTTATTTTCCGTCTATAGCTTACTTATTTATTTTAAGTTCTTACTGCCGTCGGGTTGGTAAACATACCGGAATGTATAATAGCGGCTTTCTCCGCCAGCATCACCGCCTTTGTAGTAGCTTTGAATTTCCATCTTGGCGTACTTTCCGTCTGCGGTCCGAATCAGGAGCACTTTGTCGGCGGTTGGCGTAATGGCTCCTCCCCCGTAGGTGTACCAACCGTTGCCCGAGCCTGTCAGAATAGCCAGTTTACTGCTTTCATCCTGCGCAAAGACAACATTTTCGGGAACGGCAGTCAGGGCATCGAATGTGCCGTTCTGTACAGCAGCACCGCCTTTGCCCACGCGGCCTGCACCTCCGTTGACAATGATGGTTGTTGCCCGAAAGCCAACATCCCATTTGGCCGTAGACGAATCGCTATTGGGAACCTGCTTCCCGTCTTTCAGGCTAAAAAGCGTGTATTTGCCCGATCCAACGCCGGGTTGCCCTCCCTGCGGATTAGCCGGATCAGCCGGTAGGTCTTTAATAGTAACGGGCGATAAGGTTTGCGCTGATACAGGATTGAAAGCCGACAAAAAGGCCGATCCAACCAGCAGGGCAACCGCAACAAAAGATTTATTCATCTGGGTACGAAGCGAATTATTTGCGTTTATTCAAGTACGGGTACGGCTTTCTGAGCAACCACTTCACGCCACTCTTCTTTCTCCGGAACGCCTGGTTTACGTTTTCCGAAGATGAGCGCGATTTGATTTCCTTCCGCATCGAACAATTCAAGGCTGGTTACTACGCCATCCACGGTTGGTTTCTTCACGACCCAGGCAGAAGCTACGTGGTCTTCCCGCAAGTGCATGTTAAATTTTGGATCGAGTACGTTGAACCAAGGACCCATGGGCACCAGTTTACGCACTTCGCCCGTATGAATCTGGATGCAACCCCGGCTACCGACGAAAATCATGATGGGCAGACCGCTTTTCGATGCGTCTTCAAACACGTCTTTCACGGCCGCCATCGTGGTTGGCACGGCATGGCCTTCGGGAGCCAGACGCATCGCCTGCAACCGGGAAACCTTGTGTTTGCGGAGCATACCAAAAAACTCGTGCGTGTCTTTTAATTCCAGCCAGGATTGCTGGAAAGCAGCCATGTCAATATCCGTATCTGCTTGATCTTCTTCCGCGGCTTCAGCTTTTGGCTCAATAACCAGGTCACTGGCCTGATCGGCGGCTTTGTATTTCTCAACCAGAGCGTCGTAGGCTTCAACGTTGCTCTGATCAGTTAAGTAAATCTTATGAACCGCTTCGCCATCACCCGCAAAGAACTGCAAGCTCTTGCGGTCGTTTTCATGAACGGCGAACCCGTGTTTCCAGTGCATCATGAAAAGACGCAGGTCAATATCTTCACCCAGAACTAGCCCAACATGCCCGTTGAATGACACGTTCAGGTATTCTCCTTTCCGTTCGTGCACCACGCTTTCGTTGCGGGTCAGTGCCATCACATAGCCTAACGTGGGCACTTCTTTCAGCAGCTCTTTGAAATCCCCTTCCAGCTTTGTGGCGGTTTCACCGATTCCGGTAGCAACCAGTTCTGCTTCGCTGACGCCCAATTGTTTGGCGGCATCGCGGATGCGCACTTTCGGGTTTTCGGCTTTGAAAGCCTCGTATTGTTTTTTTAAATCCAGAGTGGTCGTTGTCATACGTTTAATAAGTTTGAGGAGTGACGGGAATGGATGCGTTTTGCCGGCTATGAACAATCAAAGGACAGTTCAGCTCCGGCTGGTGGACAATGGTAACATGCAGTTGAAACGCTTTCAGGATGGTCTCGGGCGTTAAAACATTAGCCGGATTGCCCAGAGCCAGTGTTTTGCCTCCTTTGAGTAACAATACCTTATTGGCGTACTGCATCACTAAATTTAGATCGTGTAAAATCGCAATAACACCGTAACCGCGCTGCGTTAATTTGCTGGCTACTTCCAATAAACTATGCTGGTAATAAAGATCAAGGCCTGTTGTTGGTTCATCCAATAACAGGTATTTAGCCGTTCTGATAATTTCATTCGGCCTCACTAATTCCTCTGCGGTCATGAGCTGGGCCAGTACTTTGGCCAGATGCACCCGTTGCTGCTCACCGCCGGATAACGTAGGCACCGACCGTTCGGCCAGGTGACTGATACCCGTTTGTTCCAGCACTGCCTCAACCACTGCCATGTCTTCGGGTCGGGGTCGCCCATCAAAATGCGGATAGCGACCCATCATTACTAACTCGTAAACATTGAAATTGAACGCCAACGGATTTTGCTGCGCCAATACGGCCCGCCGACGAGCTAACTCAACATTGGAAAACTGACGAACGGGCTTCTCGTCTAACAGAACATCTCCCTGTGTAGGCACCATATCTCGACTTAACGTTTTCAGTAAAGTCGACTTTCCGGCGCCATTTGCGCCTACAACGGCCACCAGCTCACCCGGTTTTACGGCTATCGAGACATTGTCCAATAGCACTTTCCGGCCAACTGTGTGCGTAATATGGTTTGCTTGTAGCATTCTTTTCGTTTCTAAATGCGACTGATACTAGCGACTCAGGCCATTTTTTCACCTGTGCCTTTTATCAGCATATACAGAAATACAGGCGTTCCAATCAGACCCGTTATGATGCCGATTGGCAATTCGGAAGGCGCCACAATGGTCCGCGCCAGCAAATCAGATAAAGTCAGGATAACGGCCCCCAACAAGGCAGAACCCGGAATCACATTCCGGTGATCAGCCCCGGCAATCAGGCGAATTACGTGCGGTATAACAAGGCCAATAAACCCAATAACGCCCGATACAGAAACCGCCACGCCGACGCCCATCGTCGCCAGAATAATCACGTTCCGTTTCAGCGCGGGTGCATTGACCCCCAAGTGCCCCGCCTGGCTCTCGCCCAGCGCAAAGGCATTCATTGGTTTGCTAAGTCGTGGCATCAAAAGCACCGGAATCAGCAGAAAGGGCGCGGCCACCTGAAGGACCTCCCAACTGGCACCGCCTAGACTCCCCAGGCTCCAGTAGGAAATGGCCCTCAATTGAGCTTCATCGGCCATATACACCATCAAACCCCGCAACGCCTCACAAAGCACATTAATGGCGATACCAACTAACAACATGGTTGCGATCACCGTCCGGCCCTGGCGTCTGGACAGGAAATAGACGATTAAAGTGGTGATAACAGCTCCGGTAAATGCCGCCAGCGATAGGGCGTATAAGCCCGCCAAAGCGGATAGTTCACTGAAAAGTTTTATCTGGAGAACAATCATAAAGACCGCAAAAAGCGACGCCCCGGATGAAATACCCACCAGGCCAGGGTCAGCCAATGGATTCCGGAATAAACCCTGCATGGCCGCCCCCGATACGCCCAAAACCGCCCCCACCAGTACACCAAGTAGAATACGTGGTAAACGAATTACCAGCAAAACCGTTTCCTGTTGCTCTTCAAACGTGCCCACGGTCAAACCAATCTGCTTCAGCAAGATGGCCAGCACGTTCGGTATCGGAATTGAAACGGCTCCTACCCCTACCGCCCAAACCATCACCACCACGAGCACAACCCCCAACAGGCTGTTCAGCCACCAACCACGCACGCGCGGGCTTTTGGGGGCGAATCGCTTCGGGACTGGTACGGCTTGGGTAGGTTGCAGTTCTGTTTGCATGATGACTCAGGTAGAATAAATGGGTTGCGGACTAATTCACCAGTTTTTTACTAAGCTCCTGAAGTGCTACCCCCAATCGAGGACTAAAACCAGTCAGCAGTTGCCCGTCCATTTCAATTACTTTGCGATTACGCCCCGCGTTTGTTTGCGCAACACCCTGCACCTTTAGCAGTCCATTCATGCCACCCAGACTTTCTAAGCCGCTGGTAAATAACAGGATAACATCGGGGTTTGCGGTCACCAGCGCTTCGGGCGTAAGCGCTTTGAAGTTTTCAAAATCATTGGTTGCGTTTTGCCCCCCTGCAAGTTGAACGACTTTTTCGATGGGGGTATTACGACCCGAAACCATCATGGTCCCGGTGCCACGTGCATAGATAAACAGCACTTTTTGGGGCTTGGAAGGCTTTTTAACTTTTGCCAGATCGGCATCTAACTTCCGAATGACGGTCGCCGCTTTTGCTGAAACGCCAAATGTTTTGGCAATCTCCGTAATCATTTTCTTGGCACCGGCAACGCTGTACTCCTGCTCAAAGAGCACCGTTTTCACGCCCGCGCTATTAAACTGTTGAACCAGTTCTGGTTTTACATCCATACCGCTACCAGCCTTTGTTTTGGCGCCAACTACAATCGTCGGGCGAAGTGCAAGCACGGCTTCAGCTCCAATGTTTCGGTTATGGCCCACTTTTGGCGTTTTTTCCATTGAGGCCGGATAAGTGCTCGTCACATCAGTACCCACAATCTGGTTCTGCAACCCCAATTCACACAGAATTTCTGTCACTGTTCCATTCAAAGAAACAATGCGTTGACTGGTATTCTGAGCGTGGCTGTCAAGACTAAAGAGGACTAAAAAACCTCCAATCAGATAGGAAACTCGACGTAAGATGGCTTTCATGGCCCAAATATATTATTTAGACCATTTATAAATAACTTTTTTCTACTTTTTCTTTGCCTTTTAGGCCAAATCAACTACTTATTTCCTTGTTTAAATGACTGTTTATTAGCGTTTTACTTAAGTTGTGAGGATATCTATTTGAGCATTGCTACTATATATGATTAACTAAGAGAATATAATAAACAACAAATTGCACTTTTCCCTAAATCTCAATTCTATACTGTTATCTGTTTACTGATTATCCATAAATCACAATATAAGTTTTACTTTCAATTATTTTTCAATACAAAAACTTAGTCTTTTACATTAAATTTATTTTTTATTCTTATTTTTTGATATAAATTAAAATATATTATATAATTGCTTTCTGTTGCAATAAGAGACAAATTCTATTATTTTTCTCCTCATACAACTATATTTGAGTATTATACGGTTATATTTTACTTATTTTGAGATGTAAATATTAAAAATAACTTATTAATAATCTCGCTATATTATTGTACTATTTTAATCTTAACAGAGATTTTCTTTATATTATTGCTATTGGTTCTCATTTAGTGTTGTAACCGAACTAGGAATGAATTTACCCTCGTACCAAGTGTTATTACTCATCATTAACTAACTAAAATTATACCATGACATCTACATTCTCACGTCGTGATTGGCTAAAGTCAGGCTTGCTGGCTTCGGCAGGCACGTTAGTTCTTCCTTCCTTGAGTCAGCAAGCTGAAGCAGCCTCAGTATCTGGCCCTTACGGCGCAGTTTATTTGGAACGCCACCGCGAATTGGCTTATCAGGCCTATTTGTCAGAGGCTCCCCAAATCAAAGCGCGCCTTTCTTCAAACGAGAACCCCTGGGGACCTTCTCCAAAAGCAAAAGAAGCTTTGGTTAAATCAGTTGATTCATCTTTTATGTATGCAGGACCGGTGGTTGGCGAACTGCGCAAGCAACTGGCTGCTGAAGCTGGCGTTCCTGAAGATCATATCTTATTAGGTGCTGGTTCTTCCGAACTGTTAATGGGCAGTTTGATGCTTTACGGACCTAAAGGTAAAATCCTGATGGCTGACCCCTGCTACATCTCGAACCGGGATGACCGGGGCGATAACTCTGGAATCGCTTTCGACAAAGTTCCGCTAACCACAGAGTACCAGTACGACCTTCCGGCTATGGCTAGTCGGGTCGATTCGAAAACCAGCATGGTTTATGTTTGCAATCCCAATAACCCAACGGGCGTCATTCTACCAGCCGATCAGCTGCGATCTTTCTGCGAAACAGTGTCTCCCAAGACAACCGTTCTGGTGGATGAGGCTTACATTGACTACGCCAAAGACCCTAAAACGGAATCCATGGTAGACTGCGTTCGTAAAGGCCAGAACGTGCTTATTTTACGAACAATGTCTAAATTACACGCCTTTGCGGGACTGCGGGTTGGCTACGCCGTGGCAAAACCAGAAATCCTGAAAGAACTGCGTAAATACTGCTCGGGTGGTTTTTCCATCTCAACGCCTTCGGCAGCAGCGGCCATTGCCAGCATCAAGGATACCGAATTCCAACAAATGACTTTAAAAAATACGCTTGAATCGAAAAAATACTTGTACGACTTTTTGAAGCAATCAGACTATACCTGGCTGCCTTCTTCCGCTAATTTTGTTCTATTCCCACTCCGCATGAAGGGCCAGACTTTCACCAAGGGTATGATGGAGCAAGGGGTTAGCGTGCGCCAGTGGGAGTTTGATCAGCAGCATTGGTGCCGCGTCAGTATTGGTACTATGGACCAAATGAAAGCCTTCACGGGGGCCTTTCAGAAGGTAGTTAGCTAAAAAATAAAGAGCGAAATGGTGGAAGAGCGAAAGAGCGATTAAGTGGGCCTATCCATGCTCCGCTGATACCGCCATCACTCTTTCACCATTTCGCTCTTTCACTCTTTGAAACTTTTTCAATGACCAGACGTAACTTCATCGAACGCTCTGGATTGTCGTACATGGCCATGATGGGCCTTGGCCTCATTCCCGAAGCACCAGCGGCTCCTTTTGCACCCGAAAAAACGGTTGTCGGTAAAAAAGTTATCATTTTAGGTGGTGGGCTGGCTGGCCTGTGCTCGGCCTACGAATTAGGGAAATTAGGGTACGACTGCACCATTCTGGAAGCTCGTTCCCGCGTTGGCGGGCGGGTCTGGACCGTGCGGGGCGGAACAACCGAAACTGAGATTGGTGGCCAGCCACAAACCTGTCATTTTCAAGATGGCCATTATTACAATGCCGGAGCTGGCCGCATCCCCCACACGCACGCAATTACGCTGCACTATTGCCGCGAACTAGGTCTTAAACTTGAAGCTTTCATTAACGTCAACGAATCCGCGTACTTATACATGGAAGGTACCGGCCAGTTGGCCAATAAAGTGGTCCGGCAACGCGAATTCCACAGCGACTTACGGGGCTTCACCGCTGAGCTGTTGGCCAAAGCAACCAACCAGGGAGTACTCGATCAGGAAATGACGAAAGAGGACGTGGAACAACTCATTTCCTTTTTGGAAGCCGAAGGCGACCTTTCCCCCAACAAACTCTACAAGGCTAGCGAACGACGCGGTTACAAAACTCCTCAGGGCGGCGGCAACAAACCAGGCGAGTTCACCGAAGCCTACCGTCTATTGGATTACATTCGTTCGGGCATGTTCCACCCATCGGTTTCCAACATCGGAGAATATACGCTTTATCAGCAACCGCCTATGCTCCAACCTATTGGCGGGATGGATCAAATTCCCAAAGCATTCGAAAAGGCCCTTCCCGGCAAAATTGTTTACCAGGCGGAAATTAAGGAAATCCGTAAAACGCAGCCGGGTATACGAATCGTGTACACCGATAAAAAGACCGGTAAACCGAAAGAAGTTACGGGCGACTACTGCATATGCACCTTGCCGTTACCTATTTTACGGCAGCTTGAATCCGATTTGTCCCCCCGCGTTCAACGGGCGGCGGATTTTGTCCTTTATATTAACACGGGAAAAATAGGATTGCAGTTTAAACGCCGCTTCTGGGAAGAAGACGATCACATTTACGGCGGTCTGTCCAAGACGAATATGGATATCAACCAGATCATTTATCCATCTCAGGACCTACTGGGTAAGGGCGGGGTGTTGTGGGGATATTACAATTTTAACGACAAAGCCGTAAAGCTGGGCAACCTAAGCCCCAAAGAACGCGAGACCCTGGCACTTGAGCAAGGCAGCAAGCTGCACCCGCAGTACAAAAAAGAGTTTCAGGCATCGTTTTCACTGGCCTGGCAAAAGATTCCGTACAACCAGGGAGGCTGGGCAAACTGGTCCTCAGAGGCACGATCACGCCATTACAAAGCCTTGATTGAACCGGATGACGACATCTATTTTGCTGGCGAACACGTTAGCTACCTGACTGCCTGGATGGCGGGCGCGCTCGACTCGGCACGCGAGGCGGTTACCTCCCTGCACAAACGCGTTAGCGAGCAGGGCGGACAGACGAGCCGTAAATAGGCTTGGAATTGTTCAACATAAATGGCTAATTTTGACGGTTGACAGGCTTATTCAGCTTTATAAGTCAACCATCCATCCTAAGCATCATTACAAACTAATTCTCTTTTGACTCATGAAAAACATTCTCTGCGCAGTTGCCATACTTTTTTTGACGGTTTACGCCAACGCTCAGGAGGCTAAGCGCGGAATCACCGCAACCGAGTTTGCGTCGGTAAAAGCAGTGACTTTTAAGAATATTGAAAAAGATTCGTACCTGAAAACCGGCGGGCTAGTTTTTGACCGAAATGATGAGAAGCCACCTTACGTCTTCAAATTCAGTGACGGCATCGAGCGCCGCATTTATATGTTTAACGTCTTCGCGGCAGAGGGCATGAAAAACATCGGATCGCTAGCCGTTTACTATACCCCGAAAGATGGTAAAATGCAAAAAATCTGCATCCCTAATTCGGAGGCGGACAAGGCAATCTGGGGCCAGTACATTGACGATCTGAAAGACGCCGCTAAAGCCGCTGATGGCTTCGCTGTTTGCCTGGCGTTTACGCTTTCTAAAGAATCATCGGGTCCTGTCAAAAGTGGTGAACAGGCTTCAGCCGGAAAAGACCATAATGAATTTTGCTTCCCGGCGGATGCGTACATATTGATGGCCGATGGTACCGAAAAACAAATTGACCAGGTAAAAGCAGGCGAAATCGTTGCTGGATTAGGCAATAACACGGTCAAAGCCGTAGACGTACATAAAGGTCAGTTTTCCCTGACGAAAGTGCAGGTTCTACCCCACGCGCAAGTCTGGGCTTCCCGCGTACTCGCCAGCGGTCTGATTGAACTGGAAGGCACTGCCAACCATCCCGTTTTAACGCTGACAGGCCGCAAAACCATTGGATCGCTCGTGAAAGGCGACATTTTGTTCGTTGAAGATGCGGCGACCCGCACGTATCAAATGGCCACTGTTACTACAATTCAAAAGGATGCCCGCGTTGTTGATCAGGTATTTAATCTGGTTACTGAAGGAGGCATTTATGAAGTAAACGACAGCTTAGTGCTTGATAAATAAACGTTCTCCGATTTTAATTTTGACAATCAACAAGGGCAAACGGCATTCGTTTGCCCTTGTTGATTGTCGCCGTTTACACAAAAAAAGGGCCTTGTAAGCTCTAATTCAGGATTGCGTTGTAGCTTGCTGCCATGATCCGATTTGGTTTTTCTTTTCTTTCCCTAGCGCTCTTCTTACTTTGGCAAGGTTTCTACCAGACCGCGCTTGCCCAAACCAGTACAGAGAAACCCATCCGCTTTGCCTTTGTTACGGATACCCACGTTGGCGCACCGGTTACGGCGGCGGAAGACCTGCAACGAACCGTCAACGACATTAATACATTACCCAACCTTGACTTTGTTGTCCTGACCGGCGATGTCACCGATTTTGGCTCGGAGCAGGAATTTCGGGCGGCTAAAGCTATTCTGGACGGCCTCCGGGTAAAATGGTATATTTTTCCGGGAAACCACGACACAAAGTGGTCGGAGAACGGCTGTAACAGCTTTCGAAAAATTTTCGGCGCCGAACGATTTGATTTTACGGTTGGGAAATATCGGTTTATTGGCTGCGGCAGTGGTCCAAACATGCGTATGGCACCGGGTCTGGCCGCGCGGGAGGACGTTCTTTGGGTTCGTTCCATTGCCGAAAGCATGAAAGGCTCCGACCAGCCGGTCATTTTTATGAACCACTACCCCCTCGACGATGCGCTAGGGAACTGGTATCTCCTTATTGATGAGCTAAAAAAGATCAACGTGCAGGCAGCATTTTGCGGGCACGGTCATAGCAACAAAAAACTGAATTTCGAAGGCATTCCCGCTGTGATGGGCCGCTCTAACCTACGCGCCAATCAGCCGGGAAATGGTTACAATTTGGTTACCCTCGCCAACGATACCTTAACCTTTGCCGAGCGAACCCAAGCAACCGACGGGCAGAGCATGATTACCAAGCAGCCCTGGCACACCATTCTCCTCCAGAATCACCATTTCCTGGCTGACAAAAAAAACTACCCTCGCCCATCTTTCCAGGTTAATGAGCAGTACCCGCAGGTAAAAGTAGTTTGGGAGAAACAAGATAGCAGCGATGTCGGGGCCGCTATTGTGGCTGACAAACAGGTGGCTATTTACCCCAATACGCAAGGCTATATTACGGCGTTATCCCCCGATAACGGGCAGGTTTTATGGCGATTTGCTACCCAGGGCAAAGTCTATTCCTCACCGGCGCTGCACAAAAATCGCGTGGTCGTTGCGTCAACGGACGGGACGATTTATTGCCTCGATAAACGGACGGGCAAATCGTTGTGGAAACAGGAAACTGGTTACCCCATTGTGGCCTCTCCACTCATTGACGGAAATACGGTTTACTTAGGAAGTTCAGAAGGCAAATTTCGGGCGTTGGCTCTGCGGGATGGGTCTGTGCGCTGGGAGTTTAATGATGTCAATAGTTTTGTGGAGTCGGTGCCGGTTGCTGATAAAGGCAAGGTTTATTTTGGCTCCTGGGGGTCTTCATTTTATGCCTTAGACAAAAAAACGGGCAAACTGGCCTGGCGCTGGACCAATGGGAAAGGGCGGAATTATTCACCAGCAGCCTGCATTCCTGTGTTGGCCAACGGGCGAGTTTTTCTGCAAACCCCCGACCGGACGGTCACCGCTCTCGATGCAGAAACGGGCCAGGAAATCTGGAAGTCAAACCGACACAAAGGTTTCGAGTCCATGGGCGTTTCGGAAGACAAGTCGTTGATTTATGTAAAGTGCATGCAGGATTCTGTCTGGGCTATTTCCACCAAAACCGGCGCCGGGGAAGGTGAATGGTTTGTCAACTGTGGCTATGGCTACGAGATTTCGCCGGGACCCATCACCGAAGCCCAGGGAACGCTTTACATTCCTACGGATGATGGCTTCGTTTACGCCGTTGATGCTCAAAAAAAGCAGCTGATTTGGGCGCATAAACTGTCAAATGCCATGATCAATAAAATTTGGGCCTTACCTAATAAGCAATTGCTAGTCACCACAATGGATGGCAAACTAGTCCGGTTGCAAAGCCAATAATTTTTCAGTTGCCTAAGCATTCATTTTCACCTCTAATCCCCATGAAAGTCCGCGTAAAAATTTGCTGCATTAGTAGCGTAGATGAAGCCAGAATAGCCATTGCTCATGGCGCTGCCGCTCTTGGTTTGGTAGGCCATATGCCGAGTGGGCCAGGCGTCATTACCGACGACGCTATTTTTCAGATTGCCCAAACCGTGCCCCCTCCCATTGCTACGTTTCTGCTAACTAGCGAAACAGAGGCGGAAGCCATCATACGCCATCAGCAAAAAGTACGGACAAACACCATCCAGTTGGTAGATGCCGTTCAACCCGGAACGTACGCTGCCCTGCGTAAAGCCTTACCAGGCATTAAATTAGTGCAGGTTATTCATGTATTAGACGAAGTAAGCCTCCACGAAGCGCTGACCGCCGCCGAAGAAGTTGATGCGCTTCTTCTTGACTCGGGCAATCCGAATCTGGCCGTAAAAGAACTTGGCGGAACGGGGCGGCGGCACGACTGGTCAATCAGTCGGCAGATTGTCGAACAGAGTCCGGTGCCTGTTTTTCTGGCGGGTGGCCTCAATCCTGAAAACGTTGCGGAAGCCATCGCTTCGGTCCGCCCCTTTGGTCTGGACTTATGCAGCAGCGTGCGTACGGACGGAAAACTCGACCCGATTAAACTAAAACGATTCTTTCAGGCGGTCGATAGCGCTCAATAAAGTAGCACAGGATAACTTCTTTATCGGGAAACCTTACTTTTCTGGTTCTTGATAGCAGACACCGTTATATTGCAGGAAATATAACGCTTCTAACAGCCCTGTCCTGCATGCATTTTCTCTTTATAAATTATTCGGTAAGGTTCAGCAAGCAAAAGCAGTACTTTCTTTGCTTGACTTTTCTGCTGGCTTTTCCTCTATTTTCGCTTCGGGCTCAGCCTGCCCTGGCCGTAACCGGCGAAGTGGCCAAGCCCCTCACTTTAGCAGCGGAAGCAATCAGGGGGCTTCCCCATTCGGAAATCACGGCCAAGGATCGGGATGGCAAAGAGCATCGTTACAAAGGTGTTCCTCTGGTTGATATTCTGCGACTTGCCGGTGTTTCACTCGGTGGTGATCTCCGGGGCGAAAATCTGGCCAAATATGTTTTGGTGAAAGCCTCGGATGGGTACGAAGTTTTGTTTGCTTTGCCCGAAATCGACCCTGATTTTACAGTTCGAACCATTTTGCTGGCCGATGCTGCCGATGGTGCGCCTCTCCCGCAGGGCGTTGGTCCTTACCGTCTCATTGTTCCCGACGAAAAAAAGCCCGCCCGCTGGATACGGCAGGTGGCAGCCATCGAGGTTCGATTCGCTAAATAAATACTAACTTGATGAGGCAGTTGCGGTGGTTATTGGGCAGTTTTACGGGTATCGGAGCGATGGCGCTACTAGCGTGGTCACCGGCTCGTGAGATCCTGCATTTACCCAAAAATCCTAGGACATCGCAGCTAGAGCCTTACCCGTTTATTTATCCCGCCGCCTTCGGTAACCGTTTTACAATTCCAGATAACAATCCGTTAACGAAGCAAGGAGTCTACTTAGGGCGCCTTTTGTTTTACGAAACCCGGCTTTCTTCAACCAATAAAATTTCCTGCGGGAGCTGTCACCAGCAACACCGGGCGTTTACCGACGGGCTTCCCTTTAGCACAGGGGTAAGTGGCAGACCGACGCGCCGCAATTCCATGTCGCTGGCGAATCTGCTTTGGGTCCGTAACTTTTTCTGGGATGGACGGGCCAGGAGTCTGGAAGACCAGGCACTAATTCCCCTGTCGCATCCCGACGAAATGGGCCAGCCGGCGGTAGTAGCCGCCCGAAAACTGCAACAAATGGCTTTGTACCCGCCCCTCTTCAAGCAGGTTTTTGGTTCCGATATCATCACGCCAGAAAGAATGATTAGAGCCATTGCTCAGTTTGAGCGCACGCTTATTTCCGCCAATTCGCCCTACGATGCTTACTTACGGGGCCAGTACGTTTTATCGGAAGCCGAAAGTCGGGGTTTGAAGTTATTCACGACGGCTCCAGCCATGGAACGCCAAGTTCGGGGTGGTAACTGTGCGCATTGCCACGGAGGACCTAAACTTTATCAGGAAGTTTTTCACAACAATGGCTTAGATCGTATCCCTAAGGATCCAGGTCGCCGGGAAATTACGGGTATGGAACAAGACCAGGGCCGTTTCCGCGTTCCGACACTTCGCAACATTACGTTGACGGCCCCTTACATGCACGACGGCCGCTTTGCCAGCCTGGAAGAGGTTCTGGATCATTACAGTGATCATATTCAGGCTTCGTCTACGCTTAGTCCTGAGTTAATGCCTACCGACGTGAGCAGAAACCAAATGACACCACAGGAAAAGCAGGACCTGATTGCGTTTCTTCATTTATTTACGGATCAGGGATTCATTACGAACCCCGCCTTTTCGGACCCGCATCTTACCCATTTAAGTACTCAAAAATCCAGTTTGCCTCCCCAAAAAAGTCAATCCTCGCCTCGTACTCCATGAAAAAAATTATTCTTCTTTTCCTCCTGCTTCCTATTAGTTTGGTGGCTCAGCCGCTTCGGGTTGCTGTGGCAGCCAACGCCCAATTTATGATGAAGGAATTATCGGCGGCCTTTCAGAAAAGCCGGGGTATTGCCGTGGAATCCATAGTTAGCTCATCCGGAAAATTAACAACTCAAATCCAGCAAGGCGCTCCCTATGATGTGTTTCTGTCGGCTGATGTTTCTTATCCGCAAACACTCAATAAAGAAGGATTAACGCTCACGCCGCCAGTTATTTATGGCTACGGCACACTGGTTTTATGGACGCAGGGAGCAATAAAGCTGGATAAAAATTTAAAATTCCTGACCGATCCGGCAGTTCGCCACATTGCGATTGCTAATCCCGCTCTGGCTCCCTACGGCGAAGCGGCGATTACGCTCATTCAAAAACAAAAGTTACTGGAACACTTAAAGGCTAAACTCGTGTACGGCGAAAGCATTTCGCAGGTGAACCAGTACATTTTAACGGGTTCGGCGGAAATAGGATTTACGGCAAAATCGGTGGTTTTGGACCCGAGCCTACGCCAGAAAGGCCGCTGGCTCGAACTTCCCACTTCGGACTATCAACCCATAGCGCAGGGCGTTGTTATTTTGAAACGAACGACGCAGCCGGCGGCGGCCAAACAGTTTATTGAGTTTCTGCAAACTCAACCGGCACGGCGTATATTGCAAAAATTTGGTTACCGCTTACCCAAACCCTAACGCATGGCTGTTGACTGGCAACCCATTTTTTTAACCTTACGCTTGGCTGGCATCACCACGTTACTGCTTCTTGTAATTGGCGTTCCGTTGGCCAGCTGGCTGGCTTTGAGCCGTTTCCGCTTAAAACCTGTAGTCGAAACCATTATTAGTCTGCCATTGGTCCTCCCACCTTCAGTACTGGGTTTTTATCTTTTGCTAGCCTTTAGCCCAACCAGTGACCCAGGAAAATGGTTACTGGAAACCTTCAATCTGCAACTCGTTTTTTCCTTTGAGGGGCTGGTGGTTGCATCTTTGATTTACAGCCTTCCATTTATGGTTCATCCGGTTCAGGCGGGCCTGGAAAACCTACCGGCATCGTGGCGCGAAGCCTCCTACACGCTCGGTCAATCGCCTTTTCGAACGCTTTATAAAGTACTACTGCCCAACTGCAAACCCGCCTTGCTGACGGGCATTGTGCTTTCGTTTGCGCACACCATTGGCGAATTTGGCCTGGTTCTGATGATCGGCGGCAATCTTCCGGGCCAGACTCGGGTGGCTTCCATCGCCATCTACGATGAAGTTGAACTTCTGAATTTTGAAGCAGCGCACGCCTACGCCGCCTTATTGCTGAGCCTTTCCTTCACTATTTTACTACTAGTCTACTGGTTTAATAAACGCGTAACTTTATGATTCAACTCGAAGCGGTCATGGATCGATTTTTTGCGTCGGGGATCAATGAGCTTCGCGTTAAACTAGAGCTGGCGAAAGGCAACTTAACCGCCTTGATCGGGCCTTCGGGTTCTGGAAAAACCACTCTTTTACGTTTACTAGCGGGCCTGGAAACGCCTCGGCAAGGTTATATTTCTGTAGATGGCACTCCCTGGCTGGACACGCAAGCCAACATCAACCTCTCTCCCCAGCGCCGCTCCGTGGGCTTTGTTTTTCAGGATGCCGCCTTGTTTCCCAACATGAGTGTCCGCCAGAACATTGCCTACGTGGCACCTTCGGGGCAGGAGCCTTTGGTTGCTGAATTACTCAAGCGAACCGGTTTAGAACCGTTTGCCGATAAAAAGCCAGCCGCGCTTTCGGGCGGGCAGAAACAACGCGTGGCCCTAGCCCGAGCGATGGTTCGGCGGCCAAAAATTCTATTGCTGGATGAGCCTTTTGCGGCGTTGGATGCAACCGCCAGCCAGTGGCTGCGTGAGATGTTGTTACAGTTTCACCAGGAATGGGAAACAACAACGCTACTAGTTAGTCACCATGCTCCGGACATTAGCCACTTGGCCGACCGGATTATTCAGCTTGTACACGGGCAAATCGTCAGCGATCACAATAACTTGGAACAAAGGCAATCCCCTTCGATCACGGAGCTGATTCAGCACATTGATTACGACCCCGTTCATCAGCAATGGACCATCCAGACAGATTCCACGCAGCTCGTTTCCAAAAATCCGAACTGGCGTCATCTAAAGGTCGGTGACTCCCTTCGGATAAACGGCCAGACCGACCGATAAACACAAAAATAGCTACCCGAATTGCATCGGGTAGCTATTCCATTATCTGAATTGGTAATGTAAATTATGCAATAAAAACCAGTTTCTTTTCTTAGGAGGGCAAGAATCTACCGATTGTTTCTTCGCCCGCATGTATCCATCTTTTATGCAATTTCGACGTCATCTGCTGCATCTCTCTAAAGCTATTTGGCTTCACCAGGAAACTCGCGACGCCTAGTTCATGACACCGCGCCCGATCCGAATCCGTACAGCTTGTCGACAGCATGACCACCGGAATTTTGCGCAGATCTGGCGATTTCTTCAGCAGCTTCAAGGTTTCAAAACCATTTAGCACCGGCATGTTCAAATCCATAATCAGCAAGTGCGGCAAATCGCCCAATGAGTCCGTTAAATAATGGACCAACTCCTGGCCATTGGAAAACGTAAAGATCAAACACTCAGGATATGCTTTCTGAAAAGCCTGCCAAATTAGAAAACGATCATCTTCATCATCATCGATGATATATACCAGATAAGCCTCTTTCATCATGTTGGTTTCGGTTTATGACCTCAGAAAAGATAACCCCTGCTCAGAAAACAGGGGCTATACCACAATCCTTACTCTTCAGCGTAGCTGAAACTTTCTCTCTCATGAGCGACGAGCGTGCAAGCACCCTCATCCAGTGGCTATGTTTCCAGCAAAGCTGGTTCTTGGTTCTTCTTCGATCTATTAATCAATAATTTACGGCACCAGCTAAGTAGCTGAAGACGTTCCAGGTGCGACAACCATTTCAGAGCCTTTCTAAGCTCCTTCCGGAAAAGTCGCCGGTCGAACCGGACTTTTTCCAACACAACCTTACTATATTCTAACCAGGACATATCGTTTCAGTTGTTATTTAACGAAGATACGTCAAGTGCGGTTAGAGGACACTTAAAGCTAGCTTAGAAAAAAATTAGAATTCTTCTGCGGTCTGCAAAGCGGGTTTAAGTATGGCCGTTTTTCGGTAAAAGAACCGGTAGATAATGGGGAAAACCAGCAAGGTCAGCACTGTAGCCGTGATCAAACCACCGATGACCACAATGGCCAACGGCTTCTGCGTTTCTGAGCCAATCCCGGTTGAAATGGCCGCCGGAAACAGTCCAATAGCCGCCATCATGGCCGTCATGACCACCGGGCGAACCCTCGACTTCACACCATCCCGAATTGCTTCATCGAGCGGTTGTCGGTCGGCGCGGTTCTTATTGAAGACCGAAATCAGAATCACCCCGTTCTGAACGCAAATACCAAATAAAGCGATGAATCCCACCCCGGCAGAAATACCGAAGTTCATGCTGGTTGCGTGCAGGGCCAGAATCCCGCCGATGAGGGCAAAAGGCACATTGAGCAAGACCAGCCCCGCGTCTTTGGCATTTCCAAAGGTGATGAACAGGATGACGAAAATGGCCGCCAGACTAATGGGTACGACCTGACTCAGCCGTTCCGTAGCCCGCACCTGGTTTTCAAATTCACCCACCCATTCGATGGAATAATCTTTGGGAAGATTAACTTTTTCGGCAACGCGCCGCTGGGCTTCGGCAATGGTACTCCCCAAATCCCGCCCGCGAACGGAGAATTTAACACCGATAAACCGTTTATTCAAATCCCGGTAGATAAAGGCCGGACCTGTCATTTTACGAATGGTGGCGATTTCACTCAACGGAATTTTACCCCCCCGCATCGTCGGCACCATCAGACGCATAATGTCATCTTCGTGGCGGCGGTACTGCTCCTGATAACGAATCCGAATGTCGAATTTCCGCTCACCTTCGTAGAGAACCGATGCGGTTTTCCCTCCAATGGCCATCTCAATTACAGCCTGAGCCTCGGCGGTTGAAACCCCGTAAAGTGCCATTTTATTGTCATGAAACAAAACACTGATCTCCGGCTGACCGACATTTCGAATGACGCCTAAATCCCGCACACCGGACACGTCCTGCACGGCTTTCATCACCTGGCGGGAGTATTTTTCCAGCTCGTAGATATCTGGCCCAAAGATTTTTATCCCGTTACTTGCCTTGTAGCCAGCCACCGCTTCGGCTACGTTATCAATAATAGGCTGGGAATAATTATACAGGACACCCGTGTAATTTTTCAGCTTTCGGTCCATCTCGTCGGTTAATTCCTCCACCGAAATCTTGCGCCCCCAATCGCCTTTGGGTTTTAAATCCACCTGAAACTGGCAGAAATAGAAGCCGTTGGGGTCGGTCCCATCGTTGGAGCGGCCCACCTGCGAGAGCACCTGCTTTACTTCCGGGAACGTCTGCAAATCCTCGCGAATGTTTTTGGCCATTTCGACGCTTTTTGGCAACGACATACTCATGGGCAATTCGGCGGTTACCCACAAAGCCCCCTCATTGAGCTGGGGTAGAAACTCCGTACCCAACAGAGTCGTTGAAAAAAACGTGACTCCCATAAACAGCAGCGCCAGCATAAAACTCAGCTTCTTCCGGGCGTAGCACCACCCAAAACCTGCCATGACAATGCGGTCGAAGAAGTTGACGATGGGGTTATTTTTCTCGCGAACATTTTTCCGCAGTAGGATTGAGCACAGAACTGGCACCAACGTCAGGGTATACAACAAGGCACCCAAAAGGGCAAAACCCAACGTCCAGGCCAGGGGCGAAAACATTTTCCCTTCTACTTTTTGAAAAGAGAAAATGGGTAACAAAGCAGTGATAATGATCAATTTAGAGAAGAATACGGCCTTCCCTAACTCACCTCCGGTTTTCTTGATCAGTCCCAGCTTGGCCATGCGATTGAACTTATCCATGCCTCGCTTGTGGGCCAGATGATCCAGGGTAACAAAAATTCCCTCGACCATGACCACGGCTCCGTCGATGATAATTCCAAAGTCAACGGCTCCCATCGACAGCAAGTTGGCCGACATCCCCCGCATACGCAGACACATAAACGCAAATAACAGCGCCAGCGGAATGATGATGGAAACAATGACGGTAGTCCGCCAGTCGGCCATGAATAGAAAGACGATGACCGTTACCAGAATGATACCTTCGGTCAGGTTATGCAGTACCGTTTGCGTACAAAACTCAATCAGGTTATCCCGGTCATAGAAGGTCACCATCTTTACGTCTGAAGGCAGCACGCGGGTGTTTAGCTCCTCGATTTTTTCTTTTACCCGACCTAGAATTTCGCTGGGATTTTCGCCTTTTCGCATCACCACGATGCCTTCTACCACATCGTCAGATTTGTTCAGACCCACCTGCCCCACACGCGGCAAACTCGATTCGGCTACCTCGGCGACGTTTCCAACCCGCACGGGATTACCGCCCAATTCTTCAATAATAATATTTTCAATGTCCTGGCCGGAGGTTAACAGACCAACACCCCGCACAACATACGCCTGTCCGTTTCGCTCGATCACGTCACCCCCGACGTTGATGTTACTGCGCGTGACGGCCTCGTATACTTCCAGCGGCGTTAAATCGTACTTAACCAGTTGCGTGGGATTCACCCGGACTTCGTAGATTTTTTCCTGTCCTCCGAAAGCTACCACATCGGCAACGCCCGGAACAGAGCGCAATTGGCGATCAATAACCCAGTTTTGAAGCGTCAACAACTCCCGGCTGTCGCGCTTCGGGCTTTCGAGCGTATAGCGAAAAATCTCTCCGGTAGGGCCATAAGGTGGCTGCACATCGGGTTCTACCCCTTCCGGCAACGACACATTTCGCAACTGATTGTTGACCTGCTGACGGGCAAAAAAATCTTCGACATCATCTTCAAAAATGATTTTGATGACCGATAAGCCGAACATGGTGGTTGAGCGAACGTTGGTTTTTCGCTGTACGGAGTTCATGGCCACCTCAATCGGTACGGTCACAAACCGTTCTATTTCCTCCGCCGAACGGCCACTCCATTCCGTAACGACAATAATCTGCGTATTGGTTACGTCGGGGAAAGCCTCAAGCGGCGTTCGGAGGTAACTGACAATTCCGGCGATGACCAACACGCCGGTCATGAAAAAGATAAAAAAGCGGTTTTTGAGCGAAAAACCGACAATTGATCGGATGAATTTATTCATTTAGTCGTTCAGCGCGTTGTACACCAGCAGTTGATCTTTGGATATTACCTGTTCGCCTGGTTTCAGGCCAGCTCGGATATAGGCCACATCGCCCAACATTTTGTGCACTTCTACTTCGCGGGTTTCGATGTTGGAACGCCCCCGAAAAACCATCACGAAATGCTTTGACTTGTCGAAAATGACCGACGACGAAGGAATGGTCGTCATGTGCTGGCCCTCATCAAAGCGCAAAGAAACCGTTGCGTGCATCTCTGGTTTCAGCTTCTGCCCGTCGTTGGGCAGTTTAATCCGAACCGTCATGGCTTTCGTGTTTGGATCAAGCACGTTGAAGATTTTATCCACCTTCCCTTTAAATACCTGATCTGGGTAACTTAAGGTTTGAATGAAGGCTGACATCCCCAGTCCTACGCGCCCAATGTCACTTTCGTTGACATTAGCCAATACCCATACATCCTTGATTTGGCCAATGGTAAACAAATTGTCTGCATTGTCGGACCGAAGCTGGGTTTCGCGATTGACGTTTTTTTCAATCACATACCCATCAATAGGCGCCTTTACGTGGTAGACCGGATTTTTGCCCAGGCCGTAGATCCGAAAAATCTCCTTTACCCGGTCAAGTTCGGCCTGGGCTTTTTCCACCTCTTTCTGTGCGCCGATAACTTCGCGCTGCGAATTCAGTTTGCTCTCGTACAGGTCTTCGGCAACCCGTAAGTTTTTCTGGGCCAGCAACAAATCTGACTGCGCCTGAATCATCTGGCTCTCGAAGTTGGCCACTTCGCCGGAGCGAATAACGGCCAGCGTCTGCCCTTTCCGAACATAATCCCCAAGCTCAACTTCCACTTCTTCCACTACCCCACCAACGAGCGGAAAAACCTTGATTACTTTATTTTCGTCGGCGACGACCTTGCCCACCAGCGTTAGTTCACTCTGCACAGTCTGGGTCACGGCGCTGTCGATCCGAATGCGGTGCATCATGGTATCAGACAGCATAAATGCCTCCGCTTCTTCTGCCTCCTGCTTAGGTTGGCAAGAAACCGCCAATACGGCCACCATTGCCACCACAAAACTGGGAATCAATACTTTTTTCATAATTTGTTATCGGAATAAATCCTCTCCAACGACATAGTTCAACTCTTCGTAAGCTCCAATCCGGTCGGCTTTCAGGCGATTTAATTCCCGGACGCTTTCGTTATAGGTCTCAATCAAATCCACAAATTCCAGGAGCGATATATTTCCCTTACCGAAGTTTTTGGTTACCCCAATGCTGAGTTCTTCGAACTGTTCGGTAAAACGCCCCTCCACGGATTGAACCGTCCGCTCTACTTCCTGTACCTTCTGGAGCACGGTACTGACCTCGTTGGCAATCTGAAGGTGCTTGTTCTCTTCCAGACGTTTCTGGTAATCAATCTGGCTACGAGCCGCTTTGATGCCCCCCTGGTTTCGATTCCAGACCGGAATGCTCATGGCAACACCAACCCCGATGTAGTTGGAGATATAGCTTCCCTGCTGGTCGTATACTCCGCTGAGGCTAAGGTCAGGGCGAGCCAGGGCGCGTTGAAAGTTATAGTTGAGTTCAGATTGTCGGGTTAAAGACTGGCTAACTTTCAAATCAGCCCGGTTTGCAAAGGCTTTCTCCCGTAGCTGCTCGCCCGATTCAACAGGCAAACGGTAGCGAGTCAGACCCGCTTCGTTCACTATGAGGGTAATGGGCTGTTCGATGGACAGTAGCGTTCGTAAGGCTTTCTGATTCTCAGCCAGTTGAAAAACTAAATCCGTTCGGTCATTTCGCAATTGGAAGACAAGCGCTTTCAGGCGAAGCAGTTCCCGAAGCGAAACGTTAGCTTTTTCGTATTGTGTTTCGTAGGCATTAACCGTCGTTTGCAGCGTAGCAATCTGCTGGTCATACCGACGAATGGTATTCTGCTGGAAATAGCTTTCGTAGAAACGGCTCCGTAAATCGAAGCGAAGCGCCCGAAGCAAGTCCGTAAACTCGTATTCGGTTAGTTTCGCACTCTCCTCCGCCAACGCAATGCGCTTGTTGCGTTTTCCTGCCGTATAAAGAAGTTGCTGAACGGAAACGATTTTTTGTCCTTGCCGGCCCACATCCAGCACTCTATTGCGAGTTGAATTATAAGCACTTAGCTCAACGGCGACCGTAGGGTTTTCAAACAAACTGGCCTGAATAATGTCCGCCTGGCTCGCCTCTATGCGAAAGCGCTCTGCCAGCAGCAAAAGATTATTTCGGACAAAAAGGCTATCAGCCTGACCCACCGTAAGCCGTAGGGAATCCAGCGTAGCTGCCGATAGAGAAAATGTAATGCAGGAAAGAAAAAAAACGAATAGGAACCGCATAAATCAAAAAGTGCGGCACAAAGATCAATCCGCCACCTTAGAAAGGCGTAAGAGACAGATTAGAAAAAACTAAGGTCTGAATTAGAAAAAGATTAGAATTATAAATGAGGTAGCTTAACGGTAAATACACTTCCCCGGCCCGTTTGGCTTTCAACCAGAATTATTCCCTGGTGCAACTCAACAATGCGTTGGCTGATAGACAGGCCAATACCAAACCCTTCGTAGATTTTAGCATTTCCTGAGCGGTAAAACGGCTCGAAAATATGCTGAATACCCTCTGAATCAATGCCAATTCCCTGGTCCCTGAAGTCAACCCAGCAGTGGCTATTATCGGTTCGAATCTGCACCTCAACGCGGTGATCGGGGGAATATTTGCAGGCGTTATCCATCAGATTGAGCGCCACCCGCTTCAGTAATTCCTCATTTCCCTGCACCAACGTTTCGGTTTCCGCTTCGGGAATATTTACGTAATCAATGGCAACCCGATACTGCGGACGCGCCGAAATCAACTCTTCCTGCGCCAGAAACAAGACATCTTCCATCCGCACCGCCTTTAAGGTTAATTGATCCAGGTTCTCCAGGGTTCGGGCCAGGAACAGTAAACTGTTCGACAAGCCAATTAATCGGTCGGTATCTTCCAGCAGGTTTTTCATAATTTCGGTGTACTCATCGGGGCTTGGCTTTCGCCGCATACCCAGCTGAATCTCCGATTTAAGCGCGGCCAGGGGCGTACGGAGTTCGTGTGAGGCGTGCGAAACAAAGCTACGCTGTTGGTCAAAGGCCTGTTCGAGGCGTTCTAGCACGAGGTTGAAATTCATCGCCAACTGACCAATTTCGTCCTGCCTGGGGCCTTCGTTAAGGCGCTGCCGTAGATTTTTGGCCGTAATGGTTTGAATTTCCTGGTTAATCCGGTTAATGGGTTGCAGCGATTGACCCGCAAAAAAAATCCCCAACACAACCGTTACGCCAATGCCTGCCAATAGTCCCCAACCCAGCGTATACCGTAAATTAAGCATTTTATTCTTCCCAAATCGATCGTTGGCGGAGGCTAGAACCACCAGTTGCTCGCCATCTTCGTCGTACAGCAAGCCTACCAATTCGTTGTCTCCCGAAAACGTCTCGACTTCTTTTTCCTGACGCACTTCATCCAGTAAGGAAGGCTGGTAGTGGATAACCTGGTCGTCTACACTAGCATAAATCAGCTGATTCTGATTGTTAAACACCAATACTTTTTCGTCGTAAAGCGCGGTTAGGGTGTTCCGGTCAATGATTTTCAGCAAACTTTTGTCAACTTCCTTTACTTTTATGAGAAACCGTACCGTTGTGCGGGCCTTCTTTTTCAAGCGCTCGAAAAATTCCTCCTGCCGAAAATTAGCCGAAGTGAGGTAAATGGTCACGGAAAAAACCAGCAGAATTGACGCGACAATTAACGAAAATTGTAAAGCAATCCGGTTTTTTATCTTCATCTGAAATGAATTCCACCCCAAATACCGCGCAATTGAGGGAATAAAACGGGTGCGTTTCTGGTCTGGAGTAGGTATAGGAATCATAGGCAAGCATTTTTAGTCTTCCTTCATGACGTAGCCCAGGCCAGGGCGCGTATGAATTAGTTTGGGCGAAAAGTCTTTGTCAATTTTCTTGCGCAAATAATTGATGTAGACCTCCACTACGTTCGTTCCGGTATCAAAATTAAAATTCCAGACGTGTTCACTCAAGTCAATTTTTGATACCACGCGCCCCCGATTACGCAGCAGGTATTCCAGCAAAGCAAATTCGCGGGCAGTTAATTCAATCGACGTATCATGCCGTTTCACTTCCTTGGTCGTTACATTCACCACTAAATCGGCTAGCTGCAAAACCTCTTCCCGCTCAGGGCTGCGAACTAGATCCGCGCGGCGGAGACAAGTGGCCACCCGGGCGCTAAGCTCGCGAAAATCAAACGGTTTAACGATATAATCGTCCGCACCGCGCCCCAGCCCTTCTACTTTATCTTCAATTTCACCCAAAGCTGTCAGCATGATAATGGGCAAGTGCGGTTTCTCCTCCCGCAGATTCCGGCAAATTTCAAAGCCGTTCAGACCCGGCAAATTTATATCCAAGATAACGAGATCAAAGGCTTGCTGCAAAGCCAGATTTCGCCCGTTATAACCCTCGTAGGAAATATCGGTTTCGTATCCTTCTTCATTCAAACCGCGACTAATGTTTTGCGCAATCCGACGATCATCTTCAATTATCAATATTTTTTTCATGGAGCGAATAAGCGATTTCGGTGACTAATGGGGCCTTCTCCTTAACAAAACAACAAAAAAGCCGACTTTATTGGCCGGCTTTTTTCAAAGTAGTCTGCTTTTGGGCTTAGAATGGGTAACCCACGGCAATGTTCAGAATCAGGTTTTCGCGCCGCCAACTGCGACTTCCGAAGCTGATCTGATCGAATACCCAGCGTTCTCCGTCCGGCAAATAGGGCTTCCGCAGCGGAAAGGCCAAATCGAAGCGAAGAACGAAATACGATAGATCGAGCCGCAAGCCTACCCCCGTACCAACTGCCAGTTGTTTGTGCCAATCTTTGCTAAACTGGGAGCCATCATTATAGGCTAAGGTATCTTTAAACATCCAGACGTTACCTACGTCTAGAAAGATAGCTCCCTGCAAGAAACTATTAAACTTTGGTCGCAGCTCCGTACTGCCTTCAATTTTGATATCGCCCCCACCGTCTTGCAAGACAAAAGTTTGACCATCTTCCCGTGGACGGTTGTAGATTCCAGGACCAACGCCCCTGGGCCGAAATGCCCGAATGCTATTGCTACCACCCACAAAGAATTGTTTGATAAAAGGCATCTGGTTGGAGCTTCCGTAAGGTGCACCTACACCAGCAGCTATTCGATTGGCCCAGGTCATACCCGGTGATAGGCGATAATAATACCGATTGTCAATATCTACCCGCACATATTGGGCAATAGGTACACCAAATAACGTTTTGACTTTGTCTTCGTCGCGGTCTTTTATTAGCAAGCCTGCAATGTTCCCAGCTGGTTCTACGTTGAACGATGTTCGGAATGTTCGCCGGCCGGAAGTACGCGGCGATGAATTATAGCTTACAGAATAGACCGAATTAAGAATTAGCTGCGATCCTTGCAAGATACGTAATAGTTCATTTGCGTTGGCATCGCTCCCGGTTGCTAATATGTTATAGAAGCGCGGCCCAAAATTGGCAACCCGTACATAAGCAATACCAAAAGGCTGGAATGTTTGCTCAATCTGCGCATTTTTCTGCCAAGCATAGGCGAACGACGTTCGGAACTGGTTCAGGTTGTAAAGCTGCCGACGCACAATCAAATCATACCCCAACGTCAGAATAGTCTTGGGCAATAACTGCCGACGGTCGTAGCGAAACCGAATCGGCGACACCAGACGCGGGAAAGTCAGTGAAGTTTCCAGACCGAACCGGTGGTTGGTCAAGCCCAGCGTGTCGCCGCCACCAACGAAAAAGTCAATCCCGGCGTAGCCATTTATGGTTAGCAGTTCAGCCTGCCGCAACGCATTCCGATTGCGCCAACTCAGGGTTAATTGGGAACCGGCCAGGCTATTTGATTTGGTCAAGCCGGCTAGTTCCAGCCGAATGGATTTCTTCGGTGAAGGCGTCAGGTAATAATGAACATCCAAAAACGTTGAATCCCGTTCTTCCAGGGGCTGAAACCGGTTGCGCACAAATTTGAACGTTCCCAGGTTGATAAAGCGGGACAAGGTTAAATCCTGCGCCCGGCTGTTGTAACGGCGACCCGGCCGGAGACTCACCACGTCTTCAAACAACTTTGGCTTGTAAGATCGGGTTGAATCGGAAATGTAAAAATCCTTATAGCGGTCCGCATTGACCTTACTGGTGTCATTGATCGCTTCGGTTTGCCCGCCCACGCTCAATGTATAGTTTGGATAGATGTAGATATTTCGGACGTAGTATTGCAAACCTGCGGCATTGGGCATATCCGGTTTCAGGGCCAGATAAAGGCGCATTCGGCGCGTTGCGTAGTTGGTATCAGCCAGAAACGCAATGTAATTGGGCTGAAAATAAAAAAAGCCCTGTTGCTGGAATCGCTGGTGAATCCGCTGTTGCTCGGCTTTGATCACATCAAAACGATATGGGTCGCCTTCTTTCAGGAGCGTGCCTCGTCCTTTTGATGCCTGCACCAGTGCCTTCCCCGCGGGCGTCGAATCGGCAACGGTCGAAATGGAATCCAGGTAATAGCGGGGCTGAACCTGAACCTGATACACGGCTTTATTAAAGTAAGGTTTCTTTTCTACCTCAACCAGTGCACCCTGCGCCGTAGAGCGGAAATAGCCATTATTTTCCAGATAAGACGTAAAAATCAGCGAGTTTGATGATAAAGCCTTGGCACTCGCAAACACAGGCGGCTGGCCTAACTTCCGGCGCAACCAGGCGCGTAAACCGTTTTCTTTTTTGGGCTCTCCAATGTAATAGTAAAACCATACCTTGTACGGAAAGCCAAAAAGGCGGCTGTTGGGATTGGGACGCGCCAACTCCTCCAACTGGCTTTTTAACGTACTAGTTTCGTCTTTTCCGACGGTGGAATCGGCCCGCATGTTGATTTCCGACCCATAGAAAAGCTTTTCGTTTTTGGGAATATACTTAGAAACGTTGCAACCTGTCAGGAAAGAAATCAGCAACAAAGACAAGCTATATTTTCTCATAAGTTCTTTTTCTCCTGCTTTTGGAACAATTCACGGAACAGGTTATAATCAACGGTAATCGCAAAGGCCAGGCCCGTTTCGATTACATAACCGTCCAGGTTGATGCGCGAATCGTAGGCGCTGTTCCGATACGCCCGAACGGCATACCGCCCATCGCTAGTCAGGCTATAATTGAGGGATAGGTTATCAAATACTTCGGACGGGTTTCGGCTAATTCCCGAATTGTTTTGCAGTTCGAAGTTGCGGCCCACCGACACCGTCAGGCGTCCATCCATGAAGCTTTTTGACAGCCCAACGTTCAAATCGGTTCTCGTTCCTCCTGAATTCGCCGTGTACGCATTTTGCGACATCAGGTTAAAGTTGACATCAACGCCTTTGATGACGTTGGAGGCAAATTTTTCCAATTGGTCGGACAACACTTTGCTGACACTATTGAGTACCATTAATTCGGTGCTGTTGCTTTCCCCGCTTCCCGAGAAGAAACTCGACGAGCTTTCGCTAATGAAGTTACCCAATACCAGCAGGGCAAAAACCTGCTTGTTAATTTGCGATTGATCTTGCCGTAAAATAATCAGCTTGTCTTCAACGGCTTTCTTCACCTCATCGGAGGCAATGTAATTCTGACTCTTAGGTAGTTGAATATCGAAGGATAGTTTTGGCGCTGTCAGGCTCCCTTCCATCCCCAACACAACCTGGAACGGCAACTTCTGCCGGAACGCCTGCGACAGTTGGCTGGTCGATTCGTTGGCAATCAAGTTTTCTGGTGCCGTCGACGCTTCGTAGACCGCTTTGATGTCCAGAATTGCCTTCAGCGGGTCGCCGGTCCAGGTAATCTGGCTGCCTTTCTGAATCGAAAATTCCCGTTTCAGCACCTGGTAAGTCAGTGAGTATTCTCCTTCTGTTACGTCGTAGGTTCCCAGCAACGTCATATCGCCCGCCGCATTCATACCCAGCGTAAGCTTCGCATTTCCTTTGGCGTGTAGATTATCTCCGTTTAATTCATCGATAATAATGGTCAAATCGGACTTGTCACTCGCTTCCAGGTTTAGCGAAATATTGCCGTTGCTCAGCGCCTGAAAATTGATTTTGGTATCGGTTGTGTCAATTTTTGGGCGCATCAGGTATTTCTTTAAGGCCAAGGTATCCTTGTGATCAATAAAGAAAACCGTCTGCTTCGCTTCATCGACCGAAGGGCCCATATCCGGTAGCACGATGTTTATGTTACTACCATCTTCCAGCCGAATATCACCCGATACGGAAGGACTTGCTCCTGTGCCGCGCACCAGCAGATTGGTCGTGATGGCTGCATTTCCGTAGGCATAATCGTTGTCTTTCCGACCCGCATTCAAAACCTGGAAATTGTTGGCTTTCACGCGCAGATCGTAGCTGACATCAGGAATATTTTTTAGTGATACTGTTCCGTCGGTCGTTAGTTTCCGTCCCTGGCCGTCGATCAGGTCAAACTGGTTTAAGCGAATCGTTTGGTTGTCGAAAGTGATTGTCTCGTCGTTAATCAGATAAGGTGCGTTGATTTGCGCCACAGTAAACCCGACGGAATCAAATTTGACCTGCCCGTCAATTTTAGGGGCTGAGGTTGATCCGGCAATGTCGAAATTACCCGTTAATCCGCCTTTTGCGTCCCGCAATTGACCAAAGCTAAATGCCTCGACCGTGCGCGTATCCAGCCGCTGCAAATCAACTTTGAAATCAAGCGCCTGGTTTGGATTTTCTGGGTTATAGAAACCGGTTACGTTAACCTGGTTATAAGGTCCCGCCAGTCCGGCATTGACGCTAATCCGCTGATCAACATCCGTGAATTGAGCCGTTAGCGTCCCGATTGGCTTTTGCATCACTTCTAGGCTGTCGATCGATACCTCTCCTTTGAAACGCAGAGCCGTCATGTAATCGCTCAATTCAACATCACCATTTAATGTCCCAGCGGCCAGCGTGGTGTCCTGATTAGCCAGGCGCGCCATATCGCCCAGATCGATATCTTTCAACTCGACCCGAATCGGGGCATTGGGCTTTGGCTCCGTGCTGTTGATGGCAATTTCCTGTTGACCCGAGCGCAACCGAAAATGATCGGCCAGCAGACCGGCCTTTCCGTATTGGATGAACCCGGTGGTATCGCTTTGCCAGAAATGGTAGTTGGTCAGCAATCCCTCGGCATTAAACCGAACTACGTAATTGCTATCCTTCAAGGCTACTTTACCCGCCAGACCGTGCCGTTCGCCACCTACCGAATCTTTATTGACCACCCGGAAATTCAGCTGGTTTTCCGCTGCCGTTGCTGAAAGCTCGGTCAGGCTAATATTGATGTCATTGACTTTAGCACCCGCAATCTTGCCATCTAACGAAAGCTGATTGTCCACCGCCAGCATGTTCAGCGTCACATTCTGAACAACCGTTGTATCGTATTCGATAGTGCCGGTTTTAAGGCGGGCGATCATGGTGGTATCCAGCCGATTATCAATATAAGCATCAAATTTCACCGTATCCATTCGGGTCAGGCCCGGAACAAACGCCTGAAGCAAAGGATGATTGTGCACCTGTGAGGCCAACGTGAAATAGTAAGGCGGCTGAACTGGATTGAATTTCAAATCTGGAATGGAAAAATAACGGTTAATTTCTCCCGCCACCAGATCATACAAACGGGTGTAATCGTAATTTCCGATCAGGCTTAACTGGCCGAAGGGAAGGGCCGCTTTCAACAGCTTTTCGCTGCCGTCCGTGCGAGCCAGCAAATACAGTGAATCAATTGGATAGGCTGTATTTTGGTAATTAATGACCGCATCCTGAGCGATGAGAGACCCATTCGGCTGGTTTGGGTTGGTCGAAGCAAAATCCAGAAGAAAGCGACCTTTCACCGCAAGAGGCTCTTTGTAGAAGCCTAGTTTCGTGACATTTAATTCGTTCAACGCCAACTCGCCCTGTATGCTTGGATACTCCGCATTCAGACCCACGACGGCATTTAAAGCAATCTGCGCATTCGGGTCGTCCAAACCACCACGCACCGTTAGATTTCCTCTGCTTAGCTGCCCCTGTGCGTTGAACCGCTGGTAGCGATAGCGATTCAGAACGGCTTCGCTAACGTTTAGCCGGAACGTGGTTTCCATTGTTTTGACATCAATGCCGCGCCCATTGAACGTCGCATCTGCACTGATTTCGCCAATGGTTGCCTCTTGCCCGATCCACTTACCTACGTTAAAGTTTTGCAAGGCCATATTGCCTTTATAAGCCTGGTTTTTACCCGCCATAAACCCGTTCAAGGTCCCATCAAAAAGGACATTTCCCCAGTCGGTTTGCAAACGGGCATCGGCGTTGATGTTGTTCAGACCACCCGCCACGCGACCGCTTAAACGCAAGTGGGGGGCTACGTTGAATGAGTCAGGGAGTGTTCCTTTAGGCAGTAATTTATTTAGATCGCTGCGATTGGTTGCCGCGTCCGTGATGGTTAGATCCAGCGCAATGCGGTCGACATCCATGACGTTTCGGATTCGCCCTTTCATGACCATCCGCGTTCCGGTAAACGCCGCCAGTTCAAATACGGGAATGTTCAGGTTGGCCAGGGTACCGGTTGAGCGCGCATTCACGCGAATGAATGCATCCCGGTTGCCGGGAAAAGGCGGCGTATCGGCCAGAAAAGGCGCCAATTGCAAAATATCAGAAACAGCCAGCGAGCTTTGCCGCAAACTCAAATCGATGCGCACCCGTTCTGCCACCCGCGGGTTGGTCAATGCACTAAGTTGCGCCAGTGAATCATACCGCAACACCACACGATCCCGCAAAATGGAACGACCCGTCTGCACGTACAGATTGTTCAGTGAAGCCATTTTTTCACCGTACAGCGCATCAACATTAAACTGTTTTAGGGCAAATCCACTCTTGTCCTGAAAATGACCCTGCCGAATTTTAGCCGTAATGAGCGAAGGACTATAAACTATGTCCTGACCGTTTAAGCCCAGATTCTGAATATCCAGGTGGCCAAAATCAAGGCCGGTTTTCTGAACGGGCGCATTTCGATCGTCGAAGCGAATCCGGTTGTTAGCCAGTTGGGTTTGCTTCAGAATCACCTGCCAGCCCGCACTCGCATCCGCCGACGCCGGTTCTGCGGGAGCGGCTTTCGCGGCGGGTTGTGGGGTTGTTTTTTCGAGTACTGCCTCAATGTCTGAGTTAGCCAGCGACAAGGAGCGTAAGCCTACTTTTTGCCCGTTCAAATAAAAGTAATCCGTTTCCAGATTAAGTTGCCCCACCGAACCTTTGGTCGAAAAATCAGCCGTTTCGACGCGAACATTCCACCGCGCCCGGTTTACTTTCCAGGAACCCAATGCCAAATCCATTGAATCACTGGCTGGCGTGGAGCTAGCGGGAGCCGTCTGGGGCAAATCAATGCCTTGGTATAGGCGCACATTAGCCGCTAGGCCATCCAAAGCAACGTTATTCAAATGGTATTGCGAGCGGTTAAGATCGGTCTTGTCTAAGGTGCTGCGCAAACTGTCCAGGTAAATATTGGCATCGGCCCCAACCACATCATCCTTGTACCGTATACGAACGTCTTTAAGTGCAATTGCCGATAGATTTATGTCGAGCGGTGCTGCCGCCGTATCGGCTGGCGTGGGCGGTGCGCCCGTGTCGAAAGCGTCGATTAAAAATTGAAAATTGAAGGTAGTGTCGGGCAACGTACGGTTCAAATTAAGCCGGATTTGCTCCATCTCCACTTCATTGATAGACACGCGACTTTTTAACAGCGCCATCATGTCCATATTGACGTAAATTCGGCGTCCAGCCACCAAAGTATCCCCTTTAGGTGTCTCAAAATAGATGTTTTCCAATTCAATCCAGTCGGGAAGATGATAACCAATCCGACCAATTTTGAACGGCGTTTTGAGCTTCGTAGCTAAGTAATTATTCACTTGCCTCGTAACAAAGTTCTGGCCCCAGGTTGTCGTAGCAACCACTGTAACAAACCCAACCACCAGCAGAATAATGGCGAGTATTGCATAGAGGAAAAAGAGAAGAAATCGCTTCACGTTTTGTTATTTCCGGTTGGGTGTTTGTATCAGCAGCTTCATACCGACGCCTGTCGTGCATGAAAGACAACCCACATATCAAAGTCAATATCATCTCAACTTCATAGGACCGAATTATGTTGCGTTGAGCGGGGAAATTGCGCGAGGAAATGAGGATTTTCTTCCTCAAAGGACTTAGCCCGTTTGATCAGTGATCTTTAGTATAGATAAAATCCTAACCGGTTACCCCGTCTTGGTCCGGTGAATGATAATTTTCGCTTGTTTAAGCGCCGATAAACTTTTGTTTCGCTTATGGATCTCAATCATGGGGCTTTTTCAATTCGTTTCGCAACTGCCGGATTTCGCCCAGAATGGCCCCTAGCGTGGGTTCTGGATCGGGAAAATCGGTGGTCAGGTAGAGCACATATTTCCATAATTCGCGGACTTGTTCTACCGGCAACTCATAAGGTTCGTAAGCTGGGTTCAGCGAGTGTAGCACCAGTCGGCGCTGGCTGGTTAGTTGATTGATGACCTTTTTGACGACAATTCCTTCTTCACAAATAACAACGTAGCAACCGCCGTCTTTAATGCTATACCAGTCTTCGACGTATTCCCCCAGCACATACGCGTTGGATGGAATTGGTAACATGGAGTCACCACCAGCGGGAAAAAGACGATACTTACGCTCTTTGGAAATTACCGGTAGCGGTAAACGAAAAGCGGGCAGTTCGGCAATAAACGTTTCATCACTGTACCCACCCTGGCAGTAGCCCATGGCAGCCTTCACGGGAACCAGCTCAATATTTTCTTCATTGTCCTCCCCTACGGTGCGGATAAGCTCCCTAATTCGGAGCGTCTGCCCCCGAACCGCGGGATCGGGCGATGCAAGAAGTTGCTCAAACTGCCGAGTGGTTAGTCGGGAAAGATCATGGTAAGCTAATGTGTCCAGGGTAACCTTGTAAAATATAGCCAATCGCCCCGCTACATCCGTAGGTGGAACAGCCTGCCCTTTTTCGTACTTAGACAAGGTTTGTCGGGAAACATCAATCAGTCCGGCCACATCTTCCAGCCGTAATTGATAATGATTTCGCAGGGCAGTCAGGTTCTGGGAGATATAGAGCATAGAGGCAAATCAATGTTAAAAATAGTTACATAAATATGTTAAAAATAGTTTCTAAATCCCAGTAGAAATCACGAAATTGCAGTCGTTATCCTCCCCCGGAAAACGCTAGTAAAGTGTCATTCTGTTGACTAGAGCAATCTAATAAATCTGACCTAGCTGCCATGCCGTTCGACCTGCATCCTTTTCAACTAACCCAGAATTCACCGAAGGGTTTGACTTGCGTGCCCACCTGGTGCATTTCAAAAATACCTTCTGTTTGCCTGGTGATCGGCCTCGTCCCCAACTTATCAAAAAACTGGCTATTTTTTGCGGGCTCAATCCAGGTTTGCACGTCTCAGATGGGTAAAACCGTGATTCTGTTTCGCTTGCTAAATCTTTTTGGCCTTTTGGTCATCAAGTAGATTACGCTATAAGATCAGCCCAACACCCAAACCGCCCCAGGGTGCCAGCTTTCCCAGAATAAAGGGAGTAAGCTGGGCTTTCCAGAAATACCGAGTGGTTGTCAAGGGAACCGTTTGGTAGTGCCGGACGCCCAGAATCGGCGTGAACCGGTAATCACCTTTGTCGAGGGGCTTGTTGAACGCTAAGCCACCCGCCCCTACTTCCAAAAACCATTGATTTAATTCACCAACGGGCGGCAGGCAAGCGTTTTTGCGTCGGTTAAGCAATACATTCACTGTGGCAGCATGGGGAAAGTATTAATGCTGTATTTTGTCAGCATGTGACCAACTCCGAGTCTTAAAGTGAGAAAACACCGCCCAACTTGCAGGGGATTATACTCTATATTGGCGGCAATAATGGGATTGATGCCCCCCAATTCCGCCGTTGCGGAAAAGCGGCGGGGCTTTTGGTACGTTTTGTAGAGCTGTGCCTGAAGCGAATGCGTCAGCAAGAAAAAAAGTAGTAGAGCTAGCCGCATAGATTCAATTAGAAACATGAGCTAAACGCATTTCCGCTTTTTTCAGTATGGCTTTTCAACGAAACTGGCAGGCGGCGGAAAGCTTTCCGCCGCCTGCCAGTTTCGTTATTCTACGACTTCGTAAATATTGACCGTTTTGGACTTGTTTTTCAGATTTACTTCTCCGAGATAGCGGCACTGAAACGATTCTTTGACTACGTTGTAGGCTTTCTCAGAAATCACAATCTGGCCTTCTTTTGCCGCTGCCTGAAGGCGTTGCGCCGTATTGACCGTATCTCCGATTACAGTATAATCCAGCCGCCGCAAGGTAGCCGAACCGATATTCCCCGAAATCATTTCGCCGCTATTGATCCCAATCGACACTTTGGGCATGAAAATTTCCTGATCCGAGAGGGCTTCCTGAATTTCGTTGATGTGGCTTCGGACTGAAAGCGCCGCTTCGATAGCGCGGTCTAGATGATAATCGCCCCGAAAGACAGCCATCACAGCATCGCCCATAAACTTGTCGACGTGGCCGCCCTGCGCAATGATTTCTTTCACCATCACCTCAAAATACTTATTGATCAGGCCCACAACAACGTCGGGTCGCTCGCGTTCGGTGATGGACGTAAAGCCGCAGATATCCATAAAAACCGCCGTGCCGTCGATCACTTCATTAGCCGTCAACGCGAGTTCAAACTCCCGACGGTTCATAAACTTCAGCACGTTTTCATCGACGTACATCCGCAGAATATCGTTTTCTTTTACGGCTTGCAGGGTTTCACGCAGTTGCTGGACGTGCCGAATCGTTTTCTGCATGGTCACTTCCAGGTCATCGAAATTGACGGGTTTGCAAATAAAGTCAAACGCTCCCCGGTTCATGGCGGTCCGGATGTTGTCCATGTCGCCGTAGGCCGAAACAATCACCGATTTGATAAGTGGGCTCATCTCCCCAATCTTCACCAACAGCGTTAGCCCATCCATTTCCGGCATGTTGATGTCGCTCAGTACCACATCAATGTCCGGCATTTCTTCTAATTTCTGCAGCGCCTGAACGCCGTTGTGCGCAAAAACAAAATCATATTGTTTTTCGCGAATCTGCCGCCGGAACTTTTGTTTAATGAGCAACTCTAAATCCGTTTCATCATCTACGACCAGAATTTTAGCACTCATACCGTATTATTCAGCTTTTCTTTTAGTTCGTTGAAATTCAAAGGCTTAGTCAGGAAGGCGTTGGCACCGGCCTGCATGGCCTGGTCATAATTTTCACTATCCCCGTAGGCGGTAATCATCATGACCGTGGGGGGAGACAAAGGATGGGTCGTGCGGATGCACTTGAGCAGTTCCAAGCCACTCATTCCCGGCATGTTAATATCCGACAGAATAATAACAAATTCCGATTCATGCTTTGTTAGGTAAGACAGTGCTTCCTCCCCGGAGTGGGCATAGGAAAAATTAATTTCCTGATTCCGAATTTCCCGCCGAAACCGCTGTTCAAATAAAAATTGAACATCCGTTTCATCGTCAACAACCAGTATTTTTTTCACGATACAAGCACAGGATTAATGTCAAAGATAACAAAAAATAAGGCCTACAAGACTTCGAGCGGCAAGCGGATGGTAAATTCGGTGTATTCTCCCTCCTGCGTGTCTACTTCCAGTTCGCCGCCGTGGCCCTTCGTCACAATATCATAACTCATGGATAACCCCAGTCCCGTTCCCTGCCCCGTTGGTTTGGTCGTAAAAAAGGGTTGGTATATTTTATCCACGACCTGTTGCGGAATCCCGCAGCCGTTGTCCCGCACCCGAATGACCATTTCGCCGTCCTGGACGCTGGTGCTGACCTTCACAGTAGGCTGGTAGCCCTCTTCCTTGGTTTTCAGGCGTTCGTTGGTAGCATAAAAGGCGTTCGTATACATGTTTAGTAACACCCGCCCTACGTCCTGCGACATAATCTCGATCTTCGGTAAGTTTGGCGCAAAATCCGTAATTAGCTGAGCATTAAACGTTTTATCCTTAGCCCTCAGTCCGTGATAAGCCAGCCGCAGGTATTCGTCCGCCAGCGCATTGATGTCAGTTGGCTGCTTCTGCCCCGTATTGGCACGGGAGTGTTGCAACATGCCTTTTACAATGGAATCGGCCCGTTTGCCGTGGTGCGTAATTTTCTCCAGGTTCTGGGTTAAATCAGCCAGAATTTCCTCCACGTAGTCTTTATCATCCCCCGCCAGCTTCTGAATGGGTCCTTCTTTCAGTTCGGTAATTAGTTCGACGGATACTTCCGAAAAATTATTGACAAAATTTAATGGATTCTGAATTTCGTGAGCAATACCGGCGGTCAGTTCTCCCAGCGAAGCCATTTTTTCCGACTGAATAAGTTGCGCCTGGGTTGATTTCAATTCGATCAGTGCCTGCTGAAGTTCTTCTTTCTGCTTGGTTAATTCCGAAGTTCTTTCCGCGACCAGGTGCTCCAGTTGCACTTTTTGGGCTTCAATGATCCGGTTATTTTCTTCTTCCTGCTGGCGTTTCAAACGTTCTTTTTCCAGCGCCTGTTCGCCGTACCGCCGCTGTAGCCAGGCACCCGCCCCAACCATCATGACCCAGAAGATGGCATAATCTTCCGCTCCCCCATAATAGGATTTATAGTTTTGGTAAAACGACATGGAGATGGCCTGCGTCAGCTTGGTAAGCGTATAAACCACCATGATAGGAACCGAAGCAATCAGCACAAAAAGAGCCTGGCGCTGGTCGCGCATCAAATAAAGCACCCGAAGCAGTATGGGATAAGAAACTAGAATGGACCACAAAACCGTAGCTACCTTCACCAGCCATTCCAGCGATTCGCTGCCTGTAAATTCAACGGAAATGTTGGCAATAACCAGAAGGAGAGAACCAAAAACGATGAACTCCAAAACTCTGTCCCAAAAGGGCAGGCGCGTAGCCAATTGTAAGTTTTTTCGGATATACCGGCTCAAACCTAAAATGATCAGCAGATTCGTCATTCTATCTATTTCGGAAAAGCTTTTATCATAAAATCGCAAAATAGCCTAATTTACTTAAATTAGATATTTGTTTTTCTTTGCAGTATGATTGGTTCTCCTTCTTCGCAACGTTTGCAACGGTCAATGGGCATTCGCTCAACAGAAACGCAAACGGTTCGACTGTTTTTCTTGCATCATTTTTTTCTGGGTTTAGGTACGATTCTCGTCTACGTGGCGGCAAATGTGATTCTGCTAGAGAATCATCCTGAAACCAGCTTGCCCGTCGCTTATGTGGTTGCGGCTCTCGCCATGATGGGAATGGGCAAGTTGTACGCTTACTTCGAGCACCACTTATCGCTTCAGAAACTGGTGGTTCGGGTGCTCTGGTCGGTTATCATTCTGACGGGCCTCATCATCGGTCTTGTTGTTTTTGGGCATTCGGTAGCGATGGCCATTGCCATTATGGTGGGCTATCGGGCCATTTATTTATTAACAAATCTTGAATTTTGGGGGATTTCCGCGCTGGTTTTCGACGTTCGGCAAAGCAAGCGGCTGTTTAGTGTGATTAGTTCGGGAGATATGCCCGCCAAGGCGTTGGGTGCCGTGCTGGCCGCGCTGATTCACGGTCATAGCTACCTGGGATTGCTTTTAATTATTGCGTTCGGCTTTTACGGCGCGGCGCTTTACACGGTTCGGCTCACCATTCATTCGCACGATGTACACGCAGCACACAAGCCGGCACGTCCGGCCCGGCGGCCCCAACTCCGACTGGTCCAGCAGTTGTTTGGTGGCAGCGAACTCATTTTTGCGATGTGTCTCAATGTGCTTTTCATTGCAGTTGTGGCCACCATTGTTGAATACGCTTTTTTTGTTAACGTCAAGTATAAATTTCACGACCAGGCGGTTGTGATGCAGTATTTGGGCTTTATTCTGGCCATTACTTATCTGCTTGCCATGGTGGTTAAGCTGGTAGCCTCCCACCGAACCCTCGACCGCTTCGGTATCCTGCGCACGTTGCGATTGCTACCCATTGCGGCCCTGGTCATTGTGGTTTTATACGGAGTTATTGCCATTGGTTTTCCCGACGAAACCAGTTTAATGATTTATTATTGCGGGCTTTATTTGGTGTTCGAGGTGGTCCGCCGCGCCTTGTTTGATCCGGTTTTTCTGGTTTTATTCCAGCCTCTACCTCCCCAGCAACGGCTCAAAGGACATACACTGGCCAAGAGTTTTTATGAGCCTCTGGGTATGGCGCTCGGCGGAATTTTTATTTTTCTGCTGCGGCACATTCCCCAAAACATCGACTGGTTTTTGATTGGTGGCATTGCGCTGGCTAGTTTGGCTGCTTTATGGGCCGTTCGGCGCACTTATGACCAGTATGTAAATAGCCTGCACGACGCCCTGGGACGGCGGTTTCTGACGGCTGATCAGCTCGCTTTACCCGACGAAGCAACCGGTCTTGTCATTGCTACCCTGCAAAGCGATGTTCCCGAAGAGGTTATTAACTCAATTGACTGGTTGATTACCTACCACCCGCACGCGTTGGGCCACCAAACGACTCACCTCTGGACGCACAAAAATGCGCGGGTCCGGCATCGTTTACTGGAGGCATACCAAACGCTTTCCATTCCGCTTCCCACCGAAAAAGTGCACATTCTGGCGCTGCATGACCCAGATCCGGCTGTCCGGGAGTTGGCCGCAGAACTAATTGGAAACCTGACAAACGCATCTTCTTACCAACAGGATTTGGTGAGTGTTCCCGATCTGGCTACGCGCAAAGGAGCCATCAAGGGTTTTTTGCGCAACCGGCCCACGTACGCACCCGCCCGCAACAGCCTGGAGGCTCTATGCAATAGTTCTTTATTGATCGAAAAACTAGCGGCGCTGGAATGCATTGGCTCCATAGGACTTACCCCCTACGCTGCTTTTGTGAAAGCGTGTTTACAAAGTGATCAGGTTTCTTTGGTAACGGCGGCCCTGGCTGCTACATCGGCCTTGCCTCTTGACGAAGCGCCGGACTTGCTTCTTCCGTTTCTAACCCACAAGCAACATTGGCGCAGTGCGGTCCGGCAATTGGCGGCAATGGGCGGTCAGGCTTTACCTTTTTTACAGGCCAATCTGCAACAGTCATCAGACCGGCTACTGGTGCTTCGGCTCATTACCGTTGGCGAGCGCCTTCATCTACCCGAAGCGCAGCGCCTGCTTGTTTCGCTGACCGAAGGCCCTGACCTGACCATTCGCCTTGCCGCCCTGAAAGCGTTGAAGGAAGAAACTTCGCCTGTTTTTAGCGCCGTTTTCGAGCACTTGCTGGACAAAGAAATCCGGTTCGCACAGCGCCTCCTGCACGGAAGTAACGCTCAGCCAGACAGTGCTTTAACCCACTGCCTGACCTACGAATTACAGGTTTTAGTGCAACGCGTTTGCTATCTGTTAGCACAGCTTTATGATCGGGAACTCGTCACGGCGGTTCGGCTTAGCTTGACCCACCTTTCGGCCGAACGGCGCGCTAACTCCCTGGAGTTACTGGAAAACCTCATTCCTCGCCCGGTTTATACCTGCCTGCAAGTGTTAACCGATCCATTGCCCTTGGCCGATAAAGTCCGGCTGATTGATGCACAATTGGATGATTTTGAAGATACTACGTTAATTCAATCGTATATTATCCAACAGGGAACCACGCAATTTTCTGACTGGACGGTGGCGATGGCCTTGCGGCAAATGTTTACGCATCAAGTGGATGACGTAAAGCATTTGCCTGCCTATATCAATCACGACAACCCGATTATTCAGGAAAATGCTCTTGATTCTCTATTGCAATTCCGAGATAAGCAACCCGTACTATTTGCCACTTTTATTACGAAAAATCCGGCCTTCAACCAATTAGTTATGAGTCATTCTGCCGCTACATCGTCGACTATATCCGCTACAGAACGGGTTTTTATTCTTAAAAATAACGTTTTGTTTTCCCAAACGCCCGAAGCCGTTTTGAGCAGTATTGCACCAATTATGAAAGAGATAACCTATTCGGAAGGACAGGAAATCTTCAAAAAAGGCGAACTGGGTACTTACATGTGCATTATTTTCAGCGGTCGGGTTGGTATCTACGACGAAACGCAGGAACTGGCTGTTTTTGGCAAAGGCGATTTCTTCGGCGAACTGGCCCTGCTCGATGCCGAACCCCGCTCGGCTTCGGCAGTAGCCGTTTCCGACACGACTTTGTTCCGCATTGACCAGGACGATTTTTACGACCTAATGGATGAACGCGAAGAAGTAATGCGCAACATCATCCGCATTCTCTGCGGACGGATTCGCCAGCAAAACCAGAAGCTTCGCGTAATGACCAGCGCGGCCTAGGCAGTCAGATCGGCTGTTTGGTCCAGAAACTCGCTTATAACTTCCAAAACCCCGTTTTCATCATTGCTCTTTGCCGTAAACTGGGCTACTTTTTTAACGTCGGGGTGCGCGTTAGCCATCGCGTACGAATGGTGCGCCTGCTGCATCATTTCCAGGTCGTTGAGGTAATCGCCGAACACCATGGTTTGGTCGAAAGTAACGCCAAAATGTGCTTGCACCACGTTCAGAGCGCGGCCCTTATCGGCTAGCTTGTGCGACATATCCAGCCAGATTGGCCCCGAAACTTTCACCTGCAATGCATCGCTCAGGTGCTGAAAATACGGGTAACTATTTTTTTCAGAACCGCTTAAATCACAGACGGTAACTTTCAAAAACTGGTCATCTTTAACGTCGAGCAAATCATTCACGATTTCAAAGCGTTCGAAATACAGTCGTAGACGATTTACCAGTTCGGGATCTGATGTTTCGATGTAAGCCCGTTTTTTTCCGCATATAATTGGGAATGTATTCGGGATAGTCCGCGCTATCTGAATCAGCTCCTTAACGGTGTCGGCGGGCAAATCCTGCACCAATAATTCGGTCTCTTTGTAAACGACATAGCTGCCATTTTCCGCGATAAAAATCATCTCATCTTTGATTAAATCGAATCGCTTTTGCAGGTTGAAAAATTGACGGCCACTGGCTGCTGCGAATAAAATTCCCTGATTCTTCAACTGGCTGAATACCGTAAAAAAAGTCGGGCCAAGCTCGCCTTTGGTGTTTAGCAGCGTCCCGTCCATGTCGGTAGCAATCAGCTTTATATCTGGCACTATTTTCTCCATTATTTCTATCTTTAAGGGCGATAAGTTAGCCAAAAATAACCTTGACCATATGCCTTCGTTTGTTGTTATTTGCTGTTATTAGGTTTACCCATTGATTTATTACATGATGAAATCGTTCAGTCCTATTTTCACCTTCCTGCTGACTCTTCTCTTCGGGGGCCTGTCTTTGCACCTGCAAGCCCAGAGCAAGACAATTCCCGAGCAACTGGCCCAGCAGCAACTCGACGCGTACAATGCCCGTGATGTAGAAGCTTTTTTGAAACCTTATGCCGATACGGTCGCGATTTATTCGTTACCGGAGCACAAGCTGATCGCGAAGGGAAAGGAGCAGATGCGGACTATTTATGCCACCATGTTCAAGACGAGAACCAAGCTGCACTGCGATTTGCGCAACCGAATTGTAGAGGGCAACGTGGTGATCGACCACGAACACATCACGGGTTCCCGCCCCGATCCTTTTGATGCAGTGGCCGTCTATTACATCGCTGGCGATAAGATTGCCAAGGTTTATTTTTTCCGGTAAACCGGCCAAAAGCCAGTGCGCGAAGGAAGTCTCCTTCGCGCACTAAAATTATTCGTCGTCTTCAGCTTCTGTTTCCAGACGGGCAGCCGCAGCCTCGTCTAAAAACCACTGCATTTCTCCATCTATCGGATCAATGAGCTGAGCCGGGTATTTTTCAAAGTTATTCTCTTCTTCCAGCACAATATGCACCGCCTCGGCTTTGCTTTCGCCGTAAACCAAAAAGGCAACCTGATGGGCCTGATTGATCAGAGGAGCAGTCAGCGTGATGCGATACACGTTTTTTTCTGGTAAGAAAACTTCTTTCACCGTAGCCGCCTCTTCGGCCAGAACCGACGTATTCGGAAACAACGAAGCCGTGTGTGCATCATCGCCCAAACCCAGCAAGATCAGATCAAAACGGGCTTTATCAGACTGAAAACGAGTCTGAATCACTTCGGCATACTTTGCTGCCGCTTCGGCTGGAGGCAAGGTTGTGTCTACCGTAAAGATGTTTTCGGCAGGAATGCGCAGTGGCTCGAACAAGGCTTTTTTGGCCATCAAGGCGTTACTCTCCAGATCGTCAGCGGGCACGTAGCGCTCATCCCCGAAAAAGAAATAAACCTTATTCCAATCCACCTGGCTGCTGAATTCCGACGACGCCAGCAGCTCATACAATTTCTTGGGCGAGCTTCCCCCCGAAAGAGCCACGGTAAATTCGCTTTTTTCGTCGATGGCTTTCTGCGCCATATCCACAAAAGAATCGGCCAAAGACAGCAAAACTTCGTCGGCTGTTTCGTAAATATAAATGGCTATTTCCTGCATCAATGTTTTCCGTTTAAAGGTAGCGTAAACCAGTGAAAGCCATCGCGGGCAATGAGGGCTTCGGCATTTTCAGGTCCCCAGGAACCCGCCGTATAATTCGGAAAGCTCAGGCTCTTTTTATTTTCCCAGGCGTGCAGAATCGGCATAATCAACTCCCAAGCCGCTTCGACCTGATCGCCCCGCATAAACAACGTCTGGTCTCCCAGCATCGTGTCTAGCAATAGGGTTTCATACGCCTCAGGCGGTTTTCCTTCGTAGGTGCCACTGTAATCGAATACCATATCCACCGGATTCAGAACCATCTCCAGACCTGGCCGCTTGGCCTGTACCTGAAGACGAATACTCATTTCGGGCTGAATGCTGATAATCAGTCGGTTTTGTTGCCAGTTTTCAATGGCTTCCTGCGGAAAAACGCAGTGCGGCACGCTCTTGAATTGAATCGTAATAACCGAAGCCGATTGGCTCAGGTGCTTGCCCGTGCGCACGTAGAAAGGAACGCCCTGCCAACGCCAGCTATCCACAAAGAACTTGACGGCAGCAAACGTTTCCGTGTTTGAATCGGGGGCTACTTCGGGTTCGTGGCGGTAACCAGCCACTTCTTTGCCTTCGATCCAGCCGTGACCATATTGTCCACGAACGGCTGAATTCTGAATTTCTTCGCCTGTGAATCGCCGCATGGCCCGGAGCACGTCTACCCGGCGGTTGCGTACTTCATCCGCATCGAAATTAATGGGCGCTTCCATCGCGATCAGACAAAGCAATTGAAGAATGTGGTTTTGCACCATATCCCGCATTGCTCCCGAGCCGTCGTAATACCCGCCCCGATCTTCAACGCCGAGTTGCTCAGTTACTGAAATCTGGACGTGTTCGATAAAGTTCCGGTTCCAGAGCGGTTCCAGAATGGCATTGGCAAAACGGAAAGCCATGATGTTCTGCACCGTTTCTTTGCCCAGATAATGGTCGATGCGGTAGATCTGGCGTTCGTCGAATAAGCCCTGTAGCAGTTTGTTTAACGCTTTTGCCGATTCGAGATCGTGTCCAAATGGTTTTTCGATCACAATCCGGGTACGTTCGGCATAGGCTTCCAAGCCATTTTTTGCCACATTCTCCGCAATAATCGGGAAGAAATTTGGCGAAACGGCCAGGTAATGAATCACATTCGCATTCTGCTTCCAGTCTTCCTGGTAGGCCTGAATCCGGCTGTCCAGTTCCTGGTACGTTTTTGCGTTATTTAAATCAGAAACCTGATAATAGACATTCTTCGAGAAGACATCCCACTGCTCTTTCTTGATCTTCCCGTTTCTCGAAAACTTGTTGATTCCTTCCGCGAGCTTCTCCCGAAATTCGTCGTCGTTCAGTTTCGTACGTCCGGTCCCGATGATGGAAAAGTGTTCGGGCAGCCATCCATCCAGAAACAAATTGTACAAGGCTGGCGCTAGTTTACGCCAGGCCAGGTCGCCCGTTCCACCGAAAATAACAAATACGGTTGGTTCGGCTTTACTGTTTGTTTTCATTTAAAAAGAGGTTTTACGGCTTGCTGGGCAAAGGCATCCAGTTGGTGTGGAATACGCCTTCTTTTCCAATCAATTCGTAGGTATGAGCACCAAAATAATCGCGTTGCGCCTGGATCAGATTGGACGGCATGTTCTCGCTCTGGAACGTTTCGAAGTAAGTCAGCGAAGCCGCCAAAGCCGGAATGGCAATACCCGCCCCCAGGGAAGTAGACACCACCGAACGCGTAGCCGGTAAAATTTCCTGAACCAAGGTACTCACCTGACCGTCCAGCAACAGATTCTCCAGATTAGGCTCGGCTTTGTACGCATTGTAAATATCGTTCAATAAGGTCGACCGAATGATACAGCCTCCCCGCCAGATTTTGGCAATTTCGGACAGTTGCAGGTCGTAACTATAGGTAGCCGATGCCCGCGTCAGCAGGTGCAAGCCCTGGGCATAGGTCACAATTACGCTGAAATAAAGCGCCTGTTCCAAATCGCTCAGAAACGCTTCCTGATCGACGTTGAGTACTGGTTTTTTATCGCCGTATAACTGGGCCGCTTCGGTTCTCACCGATTTGTACTTTGACAGATTGCGCATGGCCACCGCCATGTCAATGGTTGGAATGGGTACTTCCAGATCCATCGCTACCTGCGAGGTCCACTTCCCGGTACCTTTCGAACGGGCCTGGTCTTTGATGTCGTTCACCAGCAGGTGGTCAGCGCCTTCGGCCTTAACCATAAAAATATCGCGGGTAACCTCGATCAGGAATGACTGCAAACGCCCTTCGTTCCATTTGGCGAAAAGTTGCTGAATGGCAGCATCTTCCAGTTGCAGGCCCTTACGCAGAATCTCGTAGGTTTCGGCAATAAGCTGCATCAATCCGTACTCAATCCCGTTGTGCACCATCTTTACGAAATGGCCTGACGCGCCCGGCCCGACGTAGGTTACGCAGGGATCACCGTCCACTTTGGCCGCAATGGCTTCAAAGATCGGTTTCAGGGTCAGGTACGCCTCTTTATCGCCACCGGGCATCATGCTGGGGCCTTTCCGCGCGCCTTCTTCCCCTCCGGAGATACCCATACCGAAAAAGTGGAAACCCTCCGAATCCAAAGCCTGGTCCCGAAGCACGGTATCGGTGAAGTGCGAATTTCCGCCGTCAATGATGATATCCCCTGCCTTCAAGAACGGCTTCACGTTGCTGATTACGTTGTCAACCGGCTTACCGGCGGGCACGAGCATCATGATCGCCCGGGGCTTGGTCAGACTCTGAACCATTTCCTCCAGGTTGGTAAATCCTTTCACGGGTTTGCCTTCGCCTTCTTTTTCAAACAAAGCAACCTGTGCGGCACTAATGTCATAACCCGCCACCGGAACTCCGTGGCTAGCCATGTTTAACAACAAGTTACGGCCCATTGTACCAAGACCGATCATTCCAAAATTATAGGTTGCCTCTGCCATTTAACTCATGCAAGTTTATCGGTTCGTCTTTCAGTTTTTCCAGGATGGTTTTAGTGGATTCAAAATCTTTGTGCTGCATGGCTTTGATTCCCAATTTACGGGCGGCCTCTACCAGCATCGAACGATCGTCAAAATAGATGCATTGCTCAGGACGCGCCTGAGCAATGCCCATTGCCAACCGAAAGATACCGGGGTCGGGCTTTCGCATACCAACTTCGCAGGAAGAAATAAATGCGTCGAAAAGGCGGTGCAGTTTAAATTTTTTGATGCGGTATTCATTCAACTCCCGACCCTCGTTGTTGATCGAGATGATGCGAATAGGCGGATTTTCCTTTTTCCACTCAATAAGCCACGACAGAAGATTGGGTAATTCCTGCGATTGAGCAAACATGAATGCTTTGAAATCCTCCCGGGTAAATTCGCGCGGTTGATTGAATATGACCGTATCCAGGTATTCATCCAGCGTAATTCGACCGATTTCATACGTATTGAACATAAAATCGTGCAATACATCCATCTCGGCATAATCAAAGCCGAATTCGCTGGCCGCCGCCTGCCGGGACTCGTGCCCCCACCCATTGGTAAGCAGCACACCACCTATATCAAGAAAAAGGAATTTTAGGGGTGCAAGATCCATGATCAGGCATTTTGGAGTGCTTTTTTCTGCGTGCCGATAGCTTCCAGCAGCTTATCGTAGGGTTTGTTGAACTTATCGATGCCTTCATCTTCCAGCTTTTGCGTAACGTCAGCCAGATCGATGCCTGCTTCTTTCAGTTTTTCCAGTAAGCTAGTCGCTTTATCCAGATCATCTTCCAGACGGCTTTGCGCATCGCCGTGATCCCGGAATGCCTCCAAAGTTTCCATCGGCACGGTATTAACGGTTTTTGGCCCAATCAGCGCCTCCACGTATTTTGTATCCGAGAAAGCAGGGTTTTTACTGCTGGTACTGGCCCAGAGCAACCGCTGCGGTCTAGCGCCTTTTTCTTCAAGTTTAGCGAAGCGTTCGCTACCGAAAACCCGCTTGTAAATTTCGTAGGCTTTCCGGGCCGATGCAATAGCAACCTCGCCCTTGTACTCACCCAGGCCTTTTTCATCCAGCAATGGATCAACCATCACATCAATACGGCTCAGGAAAAAACTGGCTACCGACGCAATTCCATCGATGGACTGGCCCGCCGCCAGACGATCTTCCAGACCCGACAGGTAGGCATCCGTCACGGCTTCGTAGCGTTCCAGTCCGAACAGCAGCGTTACATTGACGTTGATTCCTTCGCTGATGACTTTGCGAATGGCTGGCAACCCTTCCGCAGTGCCCGGAATTTTGATCATTACGTTATCCCGTCCTACTTTTTCCCAGAGCTCAAGCGCCTGCTTGATGGTTCCTTCCGTGTCCAGGGCCAGGTGTGGCGACACTTCCAGACTCACGTAGCCATCGGCTCCTTTTACTTCTTCTTCTTCGTAAACGGGCTTGAAAATATCAGCCGCCCGTTGAATATCGCTCACTGCCAGGGCGTAGAAAATGGCTTCGTCATTTTTCCCTTCCTGCGCCAGTTTTTTTATATCCTCGTCGTAATCAGAACTACTGCTGATCGCTTTTTCAAAAATTGCCGGATTCGATGTAATACCCCGAACACCGTCTTCGTCGATCAGTTTTTGCAGATCGCCGGAGTCCATAATTTTCCGGTCAATGAAATCCAGCCAGATGCTCTGGTCGAAATCATGAATACGTTTAACTTTGTTTTCCATTATTGATAAGTAATTGATGGTGAATAGGTAAGTACAAACGAATTATTCAAGACAAACAATCCGCTATTCGTTTTCTAACTGGATAACCTTTTCTAACCGACGCTGGTGCCGTTCGGCGCCGGTAAATTTTGCCTCCAGAAATGTTTGGATAAATTCTTCCGCTACCCGAAAACCCGTTATCCGGCCACCCAGACAAAGCAGGTTCATGTCGTCATCTTCCACGCCCTGATGCGCCGAAAAATGGTCATTGATCAGGCAAGCGCGTACGCCAGCAATCTTGTTGGCGACAATGGCTGCCCCCACCCCGCTGCCACAAACGGCAATGCCGCGTTCAACCTGCTTGCTGGCCACGGCTCGGGCCAGGGGAATAATTAAGTCCGGGTAATCGTCCAGTTTATCTTCCTGATAGGCGCCAAAATCAACGACTTCGTAGCCTAAATCAGTTAGAAAAGGGCGAATAATTTCCTTAAGCGCGTATCCTCCGTGATCGGCGGCGATTCCTACTTTCATGGTGAATGAACGTTTAGATGCAGATGCTGGCTTATTTGCCCAGCAAAGCTTTGGCTTTTTTCACGATATTCTCCACTGTAAAGCCAAATTTTTTAAATAAATCTTCGGCGGGCGCCGACTCCCCAAAGGTAGTCATCCCGATAATATCTCCTTCGTCGGTGACGTATTTATGCCAACCAAGCACCGACCCTGCCTCCACCGCCAGACGTTTCCGCAACGCTTTCGGGAAAACTGACTCTTTATAACTATCTTCCTGCCGGTCGAACAGCTCCCAGGAGGGCATACTTACCACGCGGGCCGCAATGGACTCACTTTTCAGCTTTTCCTGCGCCTGCAACAGCAACGATACCTCGGAGCCAGTCCCCATCAGAATAAGTTGCGGTTCGCCATCTGCTTCCGACAAGATATACGCCCCTTTTTCCAGTTCTGTTGCTTTGGTGTATTTATCCTGATCAATCACGGGCAGTCCCTGACGAGTTAATATAATGGCAACGGGTCCGCCCGGGTGCTGAATCGCCACGCGCCATGCCTGGGCCGTTTCGTTGGCATCCGCCGGACGAATCACAACCAAGTTAGGAATAGCCCGCAACGAGATAAGCTGTTCAATCGGCTGGTGCGTGGTTCCATCTTCGCCAAGGCCGATGCTATCGTGCGTATAAATAAAAATCGGTCTGATTTTCATGATCGCTGCCAGGCGAATGGGTGGTCGCATGTATTCCGAAAAGATCAGAAATGTCGCTCCGTAGGGAATAATTCCTTTGGTAACGGCTAGTCCATTCAGGACTGAGCCCATGGCGTGTTCCCGAACGCCAAAGTGGAAGTTTCGTCCTTCCCGGTTTTCGGAAGAGAAAGACTTATATCCTTTAAGGTCGGTATTGGTCGATGGCGACAAATCCGCCGATCCGCCGATCAAGTGGGGCAAACCGTCGGCGATGGCGTTAAGCACCTCCCCCGACGCTTTCCGAGTAGCTATCTTACCGTCTTCCGCTTTGAAAACCGGCAGCTTTTCGTCCCAGCCTTTCGGTAGTTTGCCATTACTAACCCACTCAAACTCTTCGGCCAGTTCGGGATACTCTTTTTTGTATTGCTTATACAACTCGTTCCACGCCTGCTCTTTCTTGGCGCGTTCTTTGCCAACGTTGCGGTAGTAGTCGAGTACTTCCTGGGGCACGTCGAACGATTTATCCGGATCGAAGCCCAGGTTTTTCTTTACCAGTTTTACTTCATCTTCGCCGAGTGGAGAACCATGCGCGTCAGCCGTATCCGCTTTATTGGGGCTGCCGTAGCCAATGTGCGTGCGCACTTTAATAAGAGAAGGCCGCTTGGTTTCGGCCTGGGCTGCTTTCAGTGCTTCCGACAGCGCCTCCAGATCGTTACCATCGGGTACGACCTGCACGTGCCATCCATAGGCCATAAAGCGTTGGGCCACATCCTCGTCAAACGTCAGATCCGTTGTACCCTCGATGGAAATGTGGTTATCGTCGTAGAAATAAATCAGGTTGCCCAATTGCAGGTGGGCAGCCATCGAAGCCGCCTCAGACGTGACGCCTTCCATCATGTCGCCATCACTGCAAATGGCGTAAATTTTATAATCGAATAGTGGAAAATCAGGCTTGTTGTAACGAGCAGCCAGGTGATACATGCCGATGGCAAAGCCTACCCCGTTGGCAAAGCCCTGCCCCAGCGGACCCGTTGTGATTTCAACGCCTTTCGACAAGCCATATTCCGGGTGACCTGGCGTTTCGCTGTCGAGCTGGCGGAAATTCTTTATTTCGTCTAAACTAAGTTCATAACCAGTGAGGTACAGGAACGAATACTGCAACATACACCCGTGCCCGGCCGACAAGATGAACCGGTCGCGGTTGGGCCAGTCGGGATTTTCGGGATTGTAATTCATGGTTTTCGCCCAGAGAACATGTCCCATTGGCGCCGCCCCCATCGGTAGCCCAGGGTGACCAGAATTGGCTTTCTGAACGGCATCAGCGGATAATACCCGCACGGTATTGATGCCTAATTCTTCAATTGATTCGGTTTTAGTACTCATTATTTTAAAAGCGTGAAGGGAAAAATGAAGCGAATGGCTAACCTAAACACAATTATTTAACCCGCCAAAAGAAGGTTTGTTCAAGTTAGTTTCCGGGGGAAAGGAGCGCGGGCGGCAAAAAAAAAGCCTCAAACTGCTAAGAGTCTGAGGCTTTTAAGTAGGACGTAGCGGGCTCGAACCGCTGACCTCCGCCCTGTCAAGGCGGCGCTCTGAACCAACTGAGCTAACATCCTTTCTGGACACATGCTGCGCCATTTGGGTGTGCAAAAGTAGCCAAATTTACTTGGCTTGCAAATCGACCCGGTAAACTTTTTGCGAGGGAATACGCCACAAAAGCAGCAATCCAACCACAAAAAGCAGCAATAAGGCCAGTACACTGTTTCGCATGCTGCCCGTAATTTGCTCAATCAGACCATACATAGCGGTTCCAATCACGATGGAGAGCTTTTCGGTTACGTCGTAAAAACTAAAATACGAAGCTGTATCTTTTGTGGAGGATGGCACCAGTTTGGAATAAGTCGACCGCGACAGCGACTGAATGCCCCCCATCACCAAACCCACCACGGTAGCCAGGGCATAAAACTGATTTTCGGAATTAACAAAATAAGCGCCCGTACAGATACCAATCCAGATCAGCACGGCCACCATCAGGGCGTAGGTGTTGCCGAAGCGCTCCGACAGCCGCGCAAACAGCACGGCTCCGGGAATGGCAATAAGCTGAATCAGCAGGATGGTGATGATCAGGCTTTGGGCTTTTAATTTCAGCTCGACGCTGCCAAAAATCGTCGCGATGTACATCACCGTTTGAACCGCCATGTTGTACACAAAAAAGGCCAGCAGAAACCGTTTCAGCAACGTATGGCGGCGCACCTCCGAGAAAACTTTGCGCAGTTCCCGAAAACCGTTGAAAATCCAGCCACTTTCTAAAGTATCGTTTCGCCGTTGTCCATCGGGCAGGATCCGCAGCGGAATCTGCGCGAACCCAATCCACCAGATGGCCACCGTCAGAAACGCAATGCGGGAAGCCATGCCGCTGGAAATACCACCGTACCAGTCTGGAAACAGAATCATGGTCAGGTTAAAAATCATCAACAGCACACTGCCGATATACCCCATAGAAAAGCCGCGCGCGCTAAGCCGGTCAAAACGGTCTTCCGTAGCAATTTCGGGTAAATAGGAATTATAAAAGACAATGCTGCCGCTCCAGCCGACCAAACTCGCCATGAAGCAAAAAACGGCAAACGTGGTGGTTTCCTGCGTAAAAAAATAAAGCAGTGCGCAACTGATGGCCCCCAGGTAACAGAAGAAACGCATGAAGCTTTTTTTGCGACCACTGTAATCGGCCACCGCCGTACAGAACGGACTCAGAATGGCGATGAGCAAGAACGCACTCGAAACGGCATAGGAGAAAAGAACCGAGTTTTTGACGGGAAAGCCCAGAAAATCAATTTCGGGACCACCCGCCGCATTGACGGCCGTAGCCTCGAAATAAACCGGAAAAATGCTGGAGACAATGACCAGCGAGTGCACTGAATTAGCCCAATCGTAAAGACACCAGGCGTTCAGCACACGGGGGACATTTTTCATTGAAACGGGGTTAGAAGGATGAGCGGGCGAATATATCCAAGGTTGAGGAATAAAGGCCGAGTATATAAAAAAATCCCGGATGATTTTACAATCAATCCGGGACTTGGCTCAATTCGTGCCCAAATCAGCTTCTGCGTCTGAAAATAGCGTTAAAGGGAGGGCAGAAATTCCATGTTGGCATCCGTAGACACCCCGTTCACAGGTACTTTGTTTCTCAAGACCAGCTTGCTATTCGATAGGGAGATAATCTCAAAACGGCCTTTAAACTGGCTTACTTCGATGTCCATAGACTTGCCCTCGTCGACCAAATACCAGGTTCCTCCGTTGAGCACCTGCTTGGTGTTGGCATCGGTTGCCCGGACAATATTGTTTTTCTGGAACAAAAACTCCATGCCAAAAATCGCTTGCGTCACCAAGTCAAATCGGTTTTGGTTAATAATCGCTCCCTGGGTGTCTGTAATCTGATTTAGCTTCCAGGGGCGTGCCGCTACTACTTCTGTCCGGTCGGATGGGCTTATCGGCTCAGGATTATTCTTTTTCTTACAAGATACAACCATGCTCATGGCAACCAACAATAGGGCAAGAAAACTCAGGCGTTTCATAACTGAAGGTGAATATTGATAAAAAGACAACGAAATAGTTTACTAAAATAATGCCAAAAGGTAGGAATATCTGCTTTCTCCACAATTTCACCGCCAAATTAGTAGTTTTGGGGGAAATACCTGTCTATGCCGCTTTATCCTCTTAAAAAATGGTCTTTGGCGCGTATGCTATTTTTCACCCTGGCCGTTTTGCCGGCGCTGGGACAAGAGCAATGCAGCGAACCATTTGTATTTCAACCTGTTAGTACAACGAATTCAATTGGTTGGGATAAATTCCCAGCGTTTAAACTGCCTTTTCAGCTGATCTATGGTGGGCCGCGTCTGGGAGAGGCTGCTTTTGCGCCTTTACAACGGGGTTTTAGTCAGTTAACCCGCCTGCGCAATGACGAAACAAGTGCCAATAAATCACAACAAGCCATTGATTATTACGGCGTTGCCTATGGCTTAAATCAACCTTGGGAGACGCTCGAAAGCCCCTGGGGTAATGATACTGCCTTATACCGGTCCCAGTGGGAAAACTGGCTGAAAGCCCACTCCATTGGCAAGGATACGCTGGGGCGCTGGTTTCCCGGATTTAGTACATTGATGCTCGATTATGAACGGGTTCTGGAAACCGATCCCCAAATTCTCCGCCTGAAAGCCAATCCACAGACACCCGCTCAATACCGCCAATTGCCAGACACAGATTTCCTAAAAACATACAAACGGGATATGGTTGACCTGTACGCCGAAGCCATCCGGTTTCTGCGCCAGAAAGGTGATTTTTCCGGTGTTAAGGTAACGGCCTATAGCGATGTTCCCGTTCGAAATACGTATTTGAATGTGGTGGGTAATTCCTGGCAGGACTGGACAACCAATTTAACCCGCGTTAATTTTCTGTTTAAAGATTCCACGGAAACCAAAATTGGCGGGGCCTTCCACGAGCAACTCGATTTTCTTCAGCCATCGATTTATTATTACTACGATTACCCCAATCCGTTAGCGGGTGACTATCTGGCTTACCTGCTTTTTCAGGTCGAAGTAAATCGCAACTGGAGTAGCAAACCCGTCCACCCCATCGCCTGGATGCGCTACCACGACTGCTGCGGTTCTTACCCTAAATTCATCCAGCCGTTCATGGCCGAGGCCAGCGCCATCTTTCCGTTTTTTGCCGGTGCCAAAGGGCTGTGGCTTTGGGAAGAACCCAATTTTCGGGATGCCGAGCGGCCAATGGCGGCCTACGAGCATTTTATTCATGGCCTGTATCGCCTCTCAACATTCGCGGATATGTTTGAGGGCACGTACGAATTGGTTGCCGAAACGCCCGCTCCGGAGCTGATGGACAAGCGCCTGCCCGTCTGGCGGGGCGTATTCAAGAACAACAAATTGCTAGTAGCTGCCCAAAATCCTTACGCCAACGACAACGAGAAAACACCCCTGACCGTCCGCTACAAAAACTGGAGCACGCAGATTACCTTAACCGGCAAAGAAACCTACCTCTGCAAATTTGATCTCTCCGTTATTGTCGGCCTGGAGCCTGAATCAACCGCCGGTTTGTCTGTTTCGCCCAATCCGGCTTTTACCCACACGACGATTCAATATACAACAGCCAACAGCCCAACGGTAGACGTGCAACTCATTAACCTGGCGGGGCAGCTCCTGAAAAGCCAGAAAGTTAGAACCTCTTCGGGGGCTGTGCAGTTAGAATGGGACATGGCGCCGTTCCCAACCGGGTTGCACATCATCCGCGTTCAGGACGGCCAGAAAACTGCACAGAAAAAACTATTGATTACGCGCTGATTCATTCACTACTGCTTCTATGCGGCTGGTCGAAAATCGGCACAGCGATCTACTATTATGTCAAATCGTCTTAGTCAGGAAAGCAGTCCTTATTTGCTGCAACACGCCCATAATCCCGTCGATTGGTTTCCCTGGGGGCAAGAAGCTCTTCAGAAAGCCGTCGACGAAAACAAGCCTATTCTGGTCAGTATTGGCTATTCCGCCTGCCACTGGTGCCACGTCATGGAGCGGGAATCGTTCGAGAAAGAACAGGTAGCCGAGGTCATGAACCAGCACTTTGTCTGCATCAAAGTAGACCGGGAAGAACGCCCCGATGTCGATGCCATTTACATGGAATCGGTGCAGGCCATGGGTGTGCAGGGTGGCTGGCCCCTGAACGTTTTTCTGATGCCCGATGCCAAACCTTTTTACGGGGTTACTTACGTTCCACCCCGGAACTGGATTCAGTTGCTCAACAGTATTCATAATGCTTTTACGGACCAGAATGAGCAATTAGCGGAGTCGGCGGAAAGCTTTGCGCGGCACCTGAACATGAGCGTAACCGAACAGTATTACCTCAAAGACGACGCGCCGGTTTACACACAGGAACTGCTGGATGGGATGTTTGTTAAACTCCAGCAATCGTTCGATGCCGAAAAAGGCGGCCCCCAGCGAGCGCCCAAATTCCCGATGCCCAGCATTTATTCGTTTCTTCTGCGGTATTATCACCTGACCCAAAAAGAGGAAGCGCTTCAGCACATTCGGCTGACGCTCGACCGCATGGCGTTGGGTGGGATTTATGACCAGTTGGGAGGCGGGTTTGCGCGGTATTCAGTGGACGACGAATGGTTTGCCCCCCATTTTGAGAAGATGTTGTACGACAACGGGCAGCTTCTCACGCTGTATTCGGAAGCCTATAGCCTGACAAAAAGCGAGTTATACCGCAAGACCATTTTTCAAACCATTGCCTTTTTGCAACGGGAGTTAACCAGTCCTGAAGGGGGCTTTTACTCTGCGCTAGATGCTGACAGCGAGGGCGAAGAAGGTAAATTTTATACCTGGACCATGCCTGAGCTTCAGCAGATTCTGGGTAATGACTTCCTCTGGTTTGCAGCTTTTTACGGAATAACAGAGGCAGGCAACTGGGAACACGGACGCAACATTCTGCACCGTAGCGAGGAAAACGCTGATTTTCCGGCAAACTGGAATTTTACGCCCGAACAGTTTCAGCAAAAGCTAGAGACAGCCCACTACCAACTAATGGCCGAGCGCGACAAACGAATCCGGCCCGGTCTGGACGACAAGATTCTGTGCTCCTGGAACGGTCTGATGCTGAAAGGATTGGTGACGGCCTACCGGGTATTTGGGGAGTCTTCTTTTTTAACCTTGGCTCAACGGAACGCGCAGTTTTTATTAGCCGGTATGACCGATCCGCAGACCGGGCGACTCTGGCATTCTTACAAAAATGGCAAAGCCACCATTACGGCTTACCTGGAAGATTACGCCGCCGTCATCGATGGGTATTTAGCTTTGTATCAGGCTACCTTCGACGAAAGCTGGCTGACCGAAGCCGACCGGCTCGCCCGTTACACGCTGGATCACTTCTGGGACGCCGAAGATCGCCTGTTCTTTTTCACGGATAATTCCGGGGAGGCCCTGATTGCCCGCAAGAAAGAGGTTTTCGATAACGTCATTCCGGCCTCCAATTCTATGATGGCGCATAATCTGTACGTATTGAGCCTGCTGCTCGACCGGCCAGAATATAGCGAGCGAGTAGAAGAGATGCTAGGCCGCGCTCTGCCCCTTTTGGCCCAAAACGCCGATTACCTCACCAACTGGGCTGCCCTTTACGCGTTGCGGGTACAGCCGACCGCCGAAATTGCCGTTGTTGGGCCAGATGCTCAGGCGCTCCGGCAGGAGCTTGATCAGCGCTTTTACCCCAATAAAGTCCTGGCGGGTACCGAAACAGAAAGCACCTTACCCCTGCTCGAACAACGCACGACCATCGACGGCAAAACGGCCATTTATGTGTGTTACAACCGGACCTGCCAACTGCCCGTCACCGACGTTGAGGCGGCTCTGGCCAGTCTGCTTTAACGAGCTTTGCTTTTATTTGGGCCGGGTAATTTCGCCGGATGCGGTCACGACTAGCGTCCGGCGGCCACCCTGGTTGCGGTGTTCACAGAGGTAGATTCCCTGCCAGGTGCCCAGGTTTAGCCGTCCATTGGTAATCGGAATACTCACGGAACTGCCTAAAAGTGATGCTTTTATATGAGCCGGCATGTCGTCGGAGCCTTCGTAGTCGTGCTTATAATAGGGTTCGTTTTCGCGTACGGCGCGGTTAAAATAGCTTTCGAAATCCTCCCGCACAGTGGGGTCCGCGTTTTCGTTGATGGTTAAGCTGGCCGATGTATGTTGAATAAATACATGCAGTAATCCAACGCGGATTTGGCGAATTTCTGCAAATTCGCGTTCCACAATCGGGGTAATCAAGTGAAAGCCGCGCGAATAAGCGGGCAATTGAAAAGTCTTCTGAAAATAAGACATGGTATTCTAAAGCGTTAATTCTTTAAACTTGTCAATCTTTTTTAACCAATATTGTTTAGTCTGATGCGTCCCTACATCCTCGCCGAAACCAACTGGAAACAAATCCAGGAAACCCGCTTTGACCTGGCCATTTTGCCGTGGGGGGCTACCGAAGCCCATAATTACCACATGCCTTACGCGACGGATGTGATCGAAGCGGACACAATCTCTGCCGAAGCCGCCCGACTTGCCTGGGAACAAGGCGCCAAAGTGATTGTTTTACCTACGATTCCATTTGGGGTAAATACGGGCCAGACCGATATTTTGCTGGATATCAACATGCATCCCAGCACCCAACTGGCCGTCCTGAATGACATTGTGGAGGTACTGAACCGGCAAGGTATTCACAAATTGCTGATTCTGAATAGTCACGGCGGAAACGATTTTCGGACGATGCTGCGCGAACTCGGCGTTCGTTACCCCAACATGCTCCTCTCTAGTTGCTCCTGGTTTCAGACGCTGGACAAAAGCAAGTACTTCGACGAGCCTAAAGGCGATCATGCCGATGAGATGGAAACCAGCTTACTCCTCCATTTGCGCCCCGATCTGGTCACTCCGCTGGATGAAGCCGGTGATGGCATAGCCAAAAAATGGAAAGTGCAGGGCTTCCGCGAAGGCTGGGCGTGGGCCGAACGGAAATGGTCGCAGGTGACCGAAGACACCGGAATTGGAAACCCCAAAAAAGCTACCGCCGAAAAAGGGAAACGCTATTTTGAGGATGTCACGCAGAAAATTAGCGGCTTACTCGTCGAGTTAGCGGCGGCCGATCTAAACAATTTATACGAATGAGCGATTGATTGAATGAGCGAATACTTAGTCGATTTTCAGCACTTTAACTTACCTTATGGGATAAATACACTGAAATTCAATTCTTTATTCACTCATTCTCTCATTTATTCATTCACTCATTTGCCTAAAAGCATGCCGTCTATTCTGCTCATGTTTTTTCTGCTGTTGGCCAGTACCACGCTGGCTACGGCGCAAAAGGTAGCCAATTACGCCTACGGAGAACCGGGTAGCCAGGCCTACGAGTCACTTTCATTCTGGACAGATGGCACAAAACGCACCGACATTATTTATACCTACGGCAGCGACCGGAAAGAAGTAAAACTTCGGTATGGGGGCAAGCAGGGAACGGGCTTTAAACTGCTGTTTCCGAATCAGCACGTGCTGGTGGTAATGCCCAAAGGCAACCGCCTCCACGTGTCCGACCCCAGGCGTCCATCCGCCAAATCGTTTGCCTGG